>NZ_CP094997.1:2751250-4126875 GCF_022869785.1 Dyadobacter chenwenxiniae
CATCTGGCCGATTGCGGGTAAGAGGCAATCCCTCCCGACTTTTGATAAGCCGTAATTTTCGCATTTATCAATCCCCTACGATCTTATCATCGGCATTCAAAAACTCCTCACAAGCCATTCATTCAAATCTTTGAAGCCTTCATAAAGGCCGCTAGCATCCTTGTATTTTTCGTTGACACGGGTCGCCTTGAAGCTGCATTGACGACCAGGCGCATCCGTGTCCAGATAAAGATTGATCCTGCTATGCCTTTCCATGAAAGGACGGGCCCTTTCAAAAAGCGAAATCGAATTCAAGACAACATGGTCTTCCAACTCCTCACCTGTCTGTAACAGGAGCGTTTTGTAAGAGAGAAAATCAAAGAATCCCTCAAACACAGACACGGTTTCAGCACCATTATTAACTGAAGTTATTGCCTTCGGACTGCTGGATACTTTCGAAAAGGAATTGCGTAGTTCATAGCCTTCCAAATCGTTGCGAAATCCCAGCGCGAAATACTGACTGTCACCTAATTTGTAGTGAACCTGGTAACAATACTTTTTCGCCACTTTCTCCGAAATCTTTCTTTCCGACAAATACTGAAAAAGCATCTTTGCAGAAACAGGTTGGACAGACTGAATTTGAACACCTTTGGCTGCGACTTCGTAACCTCTAATGGGTTGGGAAAGGATAGGCTGACGAAGAGATAAATCACCGGAAAAATTCTGCAAGACCTCTTTTACCGAACATTGAAAAAAATCAATTGCAAAATCCACGAGGTTACCCCCCTTGCCGATCCCGTGGTCGTACCAGCGATTCAATCTTCGGTTGACTTTGAATGAAGCTGTTTTTTCACTTCGTAGAGGCGATAAGTACCAATGGTCTGCACCTCGCACTTTGACCGGCTCATGGCCAACAGTAGCCAGGTAGTCTACGATATCTAAATTTTTAATATCAGCCAGTGTTAGCGGCTGATAATTTCCCCTCATCCCTTCTCTCATTTTCTGATCGTTTTGTTGAACGAAGGCGAAATTAAAGAACCAGAATGTCAGACACCTATCCTGTGTAAATTCTCCTTAGGATCGTTTACGGCAGGTTTTCTACATTTGAACAGGAAAATTTAAACTCAGAAAATGATGAACGCGAAAGAATTGAGCAGTGTGTATGATACCATCATGAGTATCCCAGGGATGAACGATCAGATCAAGATTGATTTGAAGATTAGCAGAAAGAATGTATTGCTCCTGACCCAGGCCATCAGCAAGGCGCTGAGTGACCAAGTTATGAATGATAGTCCCGACCTGATTGATATTTCCTCGAAGGAATCGAAAGAAGAGCTGTTAGCGCTATCAAATGATTGCCTGCAAAAATCGGGACTAGTTGAATTGAATGACCGGCTGGCCAAGTTGTAATTAAATTTTGCTGTTCAACAACCTTTTGCTCAGAGCATAACATTGCAACCTTGCATTTGAGCGCGAAAACTTTCGGCCTCGCAACTTGAATTTGGAAAGCCAAATAGATATTTTTGAGATCATCAATTTGATACGCAAAATATCTCAACTATTCACTTCATCAACAAACTGACTATTGCCATGATCACAAAGCTCCCAATGACAACGCGAGAACTGTATAGTAGTGTAGGGTTGTCATCGCTAGACCTTGCCAAGGTAGGTAATTCAGAATTTGTATGGGCAGTTGCTGCCTTTGCGAATAAACTCGAAAAACCAGTAGCCACATTCTCCAATTTTGACTGTGCCCTTAACCTGGTTAAGCGCCTGAACGCTTTTGTTGAGGGAGGAGTTGGGCTCAGGCCAGTTTTAAAGACATCAAATCACCTCGATACCGACAAGTATAAACGGCTGGCTGAAATTGGCTTAACACCATATTTAATTCAACTCAACGATAGCGGCGATGTAATACAACTTGTCGACAATCTGGGGGATGACCTTGATGAGCTAAGTGTTGACAAATTGCTGCATGACCTCAATAAGATGGACACAACAGTGCGGCACAATAATACTGGCAATAACCTACTTGGAACTTTTTGGGCTCCTAATGGTCACCTCGCTATTAAAAAGGCAAGGTTATTTATGGCGGTACTTTCGTCTTTGATTGAAAAAGCGGAAAGCTGAAAATAAGGATCAACGTAATTGACATTATTTGATGCAATGCCGATACGGAAACAACAGGTTCAAAAATCGATGATACAAAAACCGTCTTACCTTGATTTTGATAAAGAAGCCTACGGCTGGAAGCCTAATATCGATTATAAAAAACATCCAGAGCTTTACCGGGTGGGAAAAGGCGAACAGGGCGTGTTGATTTGTGAACCTTACAAATCTGAGATTGGGCAGTTCTGGCGGTTCAAAACGAAAGACATTGCAGAAGAAAGCAGTATCAAAATATTTGATGTCTTTTTAGCCTACCTTTTGAAGAATGATTTTGTCGGTGCCGACATGGCGCGAAAATATCTGCAAATGGGTTTTACCCGGGCGCGTCGGTATGCCAATTACAAAGGCGGAAAGAAGTACGATAAGGAGAACGAGTATTTACTTCTAGAAAAAGGTACGGGCCAAGAAGAAAAGGCAGAGGCCGCTGCGATATTTTATTCCAAGTGGAAGCAGGCGGAAAATAATGAGCAATATGCGCAAATGAAGAAGGATTGGAAAAACAGGCTTGGCTGATCCAAATGTGTAATATGTGTAGCAAACCTAAAATATGAAAAAACTACTAGAAAATGAAAAGTTAATTCTCCAGCACGAGCCTGGCAAGGGTGCTTGGACTTATCATCTAATTATACCTGGAACAAAAGACATTCGGGGAAGCTGGGGTGAAATGAAAGTTTCTGGTACGATTGATGGTTATGAATTCAAAGATTTAAATCTTGCGCCTGTCACAGATGCTGACAAAATGATCTCCGTTAATGGCACCATCAGGAAAGCCATAAACAAAGGTGGCGGCGATGAAGTGATAGTGACCCTGTATATGAACTCAGATAATAAGCTCAGCTCAAAAGATCAGTTGCTAGATTGTTTTGATAATGCCGGCCTTCTAAAAGAATTCAAAGCCCTGCCAAACGAGGAGCAGGAGGAGATAATCAATACCATTCTTTCACAACCGAATGAAAGCAGGCAGGAACAAAAGATTATGGCCGCTATCACCAAGTTATCATAGTATCAACTTTTTTTCCTCCACATGATTCGAAAATTGGCTTAAGAGAATCTTTAATTTCGGGTCAATGAAAGTTTTGCATAACGGCTTCTCTGGGTTGTTGTAGTAGTAATCTAAATATTGCTGATTATTCAACTTAAAGGCTTTGAACGGAATCACTTTTGTAATGATTGGATTCTCAAACTCATCCTGCAACATTTCAATAGCCCGTACCGCTGCGATTACCTGATCGTCATTGAATGTATAAACCGCAGATCTATATTTAGATCGCATCGAATGTTGAGAAGTGCAGCTGTGCGTATGAAGGTGGATTTCAATTAGCTTTTCAATAGAAATCATATCAGGTTCAAATTCAACAATAACTGCTTCTGAGAATCCACCTGAATGATCGCCAGGCTCGATCCAGCCCTGACTTACTTTGATTACACCCTTTAATGATTGAAATATAGCTTCTGTGCACCAGTGACAACTTCCTCCAAAACCAATTTTATTTGTACGAAACATTTACTTTGATTTGTTAATAGGTTTGACGTCAACAAAAATGGAATGTTACAATTGTCGTACTTTCACCTTACAATCTCAGGTCCTATGTATTCAGAAATATTACGAGCAACCGGCACTTACTCGGACGATGAGATAAGGCTCTTTGAAGAAGCGGTTAGGTCGCGGCATGTTGCCCGAAACGAACTCATTCATCACAAAGGCCAGGTCGCTAAATCAATGTATTATTTGCTGACTGGATCCATTTACCAATATGAACATGTATTTGAGCTGGATCGAAACATCATTGATTTGCGCATTCAAAATGAATGGTTTTTCGATTATCAAAGCCTGATTTCTCAACGCCCCTCTGAAACTTACATCCAAACTTTCACCGACAGTCGCATTCTCGAACTAAGTCTCGAAACCGTTCATTATTTAACTGGAAGGTCTATTGCTTTTTTGCAGCTTAACAGGGTTTTGGAAGGCGCACTGGAAAGAATGAAGTTCTTTGATCAATCAATGACTCCAGCCGAAAAATATACATTCATTCTCAATAACCGGCCACAGCTGATACAAACATTTCCTTTGAAAATGATTGCATCGTATCTCAAGCTGACTCCCGAAACGCTGAGCAGGGTCAGGAGATCGATCTCGAAAGTAGACATTTCTTGATTTGAATCAATAGTTCAAATCAGGCCGAAGCTATATTTTTGATTTAAAACTCAGGAATATGAAACAATCATCATTATCTATCCGGCCATTTGTAGGTTGCCGGAATTTTGAAATATCCCGAAATTTCTATCGCGATTTGGGTTTTGAAGAAATGGTAATCTCATCCGACATGTCCCTTTTCAGAACAGAAAATGTTGGTTTCTACCTGCAAGATGCGTTTGTCCAGGATTGGATCGACAACACAATGATCTTCCTGGAAGTAGAAAATGCACAAAACACGTGGGAAGAACTCATGTCACTCAATCTTCCGGCCAAATACAAAGATGTGCGGCTTACGCCAATTCGTGTTGAGCATTGGGGCCGTGAATGCTTTGTGCACGATCCTTCCGGCATTTTATGGCATTTCGGAGAGTTTTTCAATAAGCAATAAGCCTGACAATTCACTGCACAGTAACTATTCTCGACACTGAAACAATATAGTTTTTACCGATATGAAATTCAGCAAACTTGTTCCCAACGTATTTTACACAGATATCAACGATGCCCTTAAATTCTGGCTGGACTGTCTGGAATTCACAATCACGCATGACGAATTGAAAACACATAGGCCATTTTGCGTGATTGAAAAAGATGGCTTACGCATCAACTTATTTCAAGACAGGAAGTATGCGGAGGAACATCACCCTGAATTTCGGCTCGTAACAGATGATATCCAATCAGTATACAATAAAATCGCTGCAAGCCACCCTGAATTCCTGCATCCAAATCTTAACAAAGTCACTTTACGTCCCTGGGGAGCACAGGAATTTGCTGTCACGGACACACAGCTAGGAGTAGTGATTCAACAGTGGTAAAATAGAAATCAACGAATGTTTCGCCTGATCCTGCTTAGTGACGATTGCGTGATTCCCAGATACGAGGCCAGATAAGACAACGGAATGCGATTTGCAAGATTAGGGAATTTTTCCAGGAATGAAAGATACCGCTCTTTTCCATCTTCCGACATCATTGGGCTGATTTTGTTCACTTTGTCCGCCAAACCTTTGGCAGTTATCTTGGAGATGATATTATCCCATTCTATGATCGTCATCGACAACTCTCTCATTGCATTTTTGGACAAAACAAAGTACGAGCAATCTGTAACAGCTTGGATATATTCAGTCGATGGAATCTCTTGATTGTAGCTGTTAATGTCTGCCAGAAAACGATTTTCTTGCATGAAATACTTCGTAATTTCTTCGCCTTTGTTATTGTAATAACAAATTCTCATGATCCCATCGATCAAAAAAATAATCTCGCGGGGTATTCTCCCAGCCTCCTGGAAATATTCGTCTTTTTTGATTTCCTTAAACACAACCTTGCTTTTGACTAAATCAATTTGGGTCGGGTTCAAATTACCGAATTGTAACAAGTAATTAATGAGTGCTTTCATAAGCAACAATTCCATTGGGGTTAATTCATTTGGCTCATTACCATTTTGTCAAATTGTTTATCCGACAAAATTTTTCTAAAAAACAGCATCATTTTAGCTCCCGCAGCACCGGCGTATCGCGTTTTCGGATTCTTTGCTTCGATCCCTTCTTTTATAAGCTTCGCAATGACGATGGGCTCGGCAGCATCTTTTTCTATTTTCGCATACATTTTGCTTACCCCTTTCGCTAGCTTGCCGTACGCGGTCCCACCAGAAACTTTCATCATATAATCAGTTCCAAGCCCAACCATCTCCGATTTCGTACCTCCCGGCTCAATCACAATGACGTCAATTCCGAAAGACTTTACTTCTTTACGAAGTGCATCGCTCAACCCTTCAATGGCAAATTTACTAGCATGATACCACCCACCCATTGGCAAAGTTACTTTACCGCCCACCGATGATATATTCACGATTTTGCCGAAATTGTTTTTTCGCATGGACGGCAACACCAATTGTATCAGACGGGCCAGGCCGAAAACATTTACTTCCATCTGATATTTTGCATCCAATATCGCCATATCTTCCAATGCACCATAATAACCTGAGCCCGCATTGTTTACCAGGATATCTATACTTCCGGCTTCGCCCAAAATTTGCGCAACACATTTGGCTAGACTTTCTTCGCTAGTGACATCCAAAGAAATCGGTTTTATTCCGTATCCCTTCAAATCCTCCATCTTTTCAATTCTGCGTGCGGCACCATACACATTGTAGCCGTTTTGCGCCAAATATACTGCCGTTGCTTTTCCGATTCCTGCCGAGGCTCCCGTAATTAAGACTGTCTTTTCCATTTTTTTGATTTTTGATGTTCCATAGGTCAAAGGTGCCGCAAGTAAAGATGGAATTATTTGTCATTTGGCAAAAAGAGATTATCCTGTGCTACAAATGATTACGAAAGTCTTGACCGCTTACTAAGTTGTTACAATTTGTAGAAGTAGGTTGCACAATAAAATCCCTTGTTGCTCAAACCCAACTCAACCTCCCATGATCAACACTTCCTACTTCAACACTTACGACAGCGGCTCATTCCGCCAATTCTGCGGGCCGGCTCAGGTTCACAAAGATTT
Organism: Dyadobacter chenwenxiniae; assembly: GCF_022869785.1. Lineage (NCBI taxonomy): Bacteria > Pseudomonadati > Bacteroidota > Cytophagia > Cytophagales > Spirosomataceae > Dyadobacter > Dyadobacter chenwenxiniae. The sequence goes on from NZ_CP094997.1 coordinate 2,758,095, forward strand.
GAACACCCTTTACGGGCTAATCGTTGGCATTCAAGCGGACGGCCATATTAATGACAACGAGATTGAAATGCTCCGCGCGTGGATCAGCTCTGTTTCCAGCTTGCAGGCGAAGGCTCCTTACAACAAATTTGTCGCCAAGATCAATGCCATTATCAGCGATGGCATCGTCACGGCGGAAGAAGCTAAGGATCTGATCTGGCTTTGCAAGAATTATCTGGATTACAACCGGAATCCATATTATGATGTGATCACATCTTCCACGCAACAGCTTGGCGGGTTTCTAGCTGGGATCTCCGCGGACCAAACGATCAACATTGAGGAGCTTACCGCTTTGGGCAATTGGACTTCCAACAATGCGCCCATGTTTAAGACCTGGCCATTTGATACCCTGCTGCCAGCCATTGAGCGCATTCAAGCAGAGCGACAGTTATCCGCTGACGATCACTGCGAGCTGCTTACATTCTGCCAATCCATTACTTCCATCAGACCAACCGAACAAGAGAAGGTCACCATTCCTGTCAAGCTTGCTGAGCAGCAGGTTTCAATCCTTATTCAGGAATGCAGCTTCTGCTTTACCGGAGAGTCTTCGAAGTATTCGCGGAAGGAACTGGCGCAGATTGTTGAAATGTACGGAGGCATTGCCGCCGACTCGGTGACTGCAAAGCTTCACTACCTGGTGATATGCGACGTGCGAAACCCTGCCTGGGCATTTGAAATGTATGGGCGAAAGGTGGAGAAGGCCATGAATATGAAAAAGAAAGGTGCCGGGCCGGAAGTGGTTTTTGAGGAGGATTTGTTTGCGGCGTTGAAGGCGTTTGGATTTCTCCATTAGTAGCCGAAGTGTCCAGAAATCACAATCATGCCTACCATTACATTTTCAGTTACCAACATTAACCAAGGTATTATCTATGGAAATTTCTTTTAGGAGCCTTATTAAAAATCTTGTAGATGTTATACAAGCAGCTGTTTCAGATAGAAGTAAATCTGATGAAGACCTTCGAAGTATTCTCCTTTTTATCAATGAAGTGAGTCGTGTTGTAGACCAAGCATTTACGAATGTCTTTGCAACGCTAGTAAAATACAAAACCATAGATTCGCATATCCTAACGAGTGAAAACTTACCAGTACTCGCGAATGAATTAGAGGAGCTACGTACACGACATTATTTTAAGAAAACGAACGATATATGTGGACAGCTTGCACAACTAAGGTTACAATATGAAAGTGAAATTGCCTATAAATTGGACCCTCACGTCAAATACAAGAACGACTGGGAGAGTCTATTCGGACTTTTGGAAGAAAGGGAAGGTAGAATCGTACAATTAGTAGATCGCTCAATTGCACGACTTCAAAGCGCTTTGTTTACGCTCACAAAATATCAGGGTTTTGATACATACTACTACCAGCCGCAGGGATTGAAAGAAGGACAGACTATTCAATCGGTGAGATTGGTTGCTAGAGAAATATCCCAAGAAATTGAAGAGGCACTCACTGAAATAAACTCGATTAAAAATAACATAATTGGCCTATCTGGCCGACCGGGCTTACTTGAGCTAGTGAATGTAGATCGATACCGTTTAATCCAAACCGCAGTGTATATGACACAAAATGACAATAGCAAACATATTAATGTTCACAATGAGAATAGTCCAGGAGCAATAACCAACGTGGCGGACTATATGGCGGATGTCACCAATCATGTTAATCAACAACTTGGCTCAGCGAACTCACCGACAGAACTTAAAGAGTTAGTGATTCAGCTTTCTGAAAGGATAGCGGCTCTCAGTTCAGACATCGACACCAAAACAGCTGAGACCTTAGGAAAAGATGTCAAGGCCCTAAGCGAAGAGCTCGCTAGCACGACACCCCGTAAAAGTTGGTTTTCGATGGCTATTGAAAGCATTAAAAATGTAGTGGTACCCTTAGGTGAAATTGCCAAGCCTGTTTTAGAAACGATTGCCAAGCTTACTCCTTTGCTGCTGGCAGCTAGCTAATCAATTTTGATTAGAGAATGAATGGCGACAAGTGGCTTTATGTCGCCATTCACTCCTAGCGCTATTTCATCTTTCCGACTTCCCGGAAGAAAAACACCAGCTCTTTGAAAGAGACAAACCTGTTGTGACCTCTCGGATCATACCCAGCTTCCTGGCTGAAAAGTGTGAAGCCGGTGTACATATCCCAAAGATCTTCAATCCAGGTCTCGGCGTCACTTTGGCTGAGCAGCTCCTTGACTTTCCGGCCATAGGCTATGTAGAGTTGGTTTAGTGCGGAGTTCTCGGGCTCGTCGGAGTGCGGACTATGCGTCTGCGGTAGTGTGTCCATTTTATTGATTTTAAGTGTGGTACAAAATCTTGCGTTTACGTTTTCTGCAAAGCACCGACTGCCGTGTTTTGTTCGCAACACAATCGACCGGTAACATACATTGCAATCCCGTGTAAGATATCCGAGCACTTCCCGGCAGATTTCTATAAATTGCCTTTTTTAACCAAACACCCTTTCCACATGGCACATACTACCTCCAATCCTAAGATCCACGAAGGCCGTAACTTGAAGCGTTTTAGGGAATTAATGAGTCTCAAGCAGGACGCCCTCGCATTTGAGCTCGGCGAAGACTGGAACCAGCAAAAAATCTCCCTCCTAGAACAAAAAGAAAAGATCGATTCTGACATTTTGGAACAAGTTGCAGCGATTCTCAAAATCCCGGCTGAGGCGATACGGAATTTTGATGAAGATCAGGCGATTAACATTATTACCAATACTTACCACGATCATTCTAGTAACAACTCTAATGATAATTCCTTTAATCAGGGAACGATTAATTTAAATCCTATTGAAAAGATTATTCAGCTTCATGAGGAGAAGATTGCTTTGTATGAGCGGATGTTGAAGGAGAAGGATGAAATGATGGAGCGGTTAGAGCGGTTGATTAAAACTAAATGAAATTTATTTGCTTTGGAAGGACTTAAAAATTTCAACTATCCTATGAGGAGATTCTTCTGTCTCACTTGATACGTAACCCGTTTGCTGACTATTAAATATTGCTCGGGTAGCTTCAATTAGAACAGCATTTTTTGTCTGATCATCAGCAGAAGGCGCATTTACAAATGCCTGAAACGACACTAAGGCGGTCTCTCGATGTCTATTCAAGACCTCATTATGTTTACATGATTTATAGTTCTTCGAACATAAACTTAGGAAATACACCAAGGTTGTGAGGATTAACAACTTGCTTAGACTTATTTGAATCGTATCATTCGTACTAAGATTAACTAATATTCCTTTGTAAACCATATAGAAGTTCAGGATAGCAAACAGAGTTAGTAAGAGAAGAACAACTACGACGCCCATAAGGGGACTATCGCATTAACTGTGTAAAGTTTTCAATCGGGGTTGGGCGAAGCTTATAGCCTGACCCTATTTTCAAAAATAGTCAAAAACTGATTCAGGATCATGCCCCAATTCCGGATGGGCATAGTCCATTTCTTCGAAGCCTCTCTAAGGGCTAAATATACGGATTTCATCACTGCTTCATCAGTAGGAAACGACAGCTTGTTTTTTGTGTACTTCCTAATTTTCCCATTTAGGTTCTCTATGAGATTTGTGGTGTAAATGATCTGGCGGATCTCTAATGGAAAATCAAAGAAGACAGTCAGCTCATCCCAGTGCTCGCGCCAGCTTTTGATGGCGTAGGAATATTTGCTGTTCCATTTCAGTTCAAGGTTATCCAGGGCAGCTAAGGCCGCCTGCCGGGTGGGGGCACCGTAAATGTCTTTCAAATCACGGCTAAACTCCTTTTTATCTTTCCAAACCACATACCGACAACTGTTCCGGATTTGATGGACTACGCAAATCTGAGTAGCAGAGTCAGGAAAAACAGACCGGATTGTTTGGGTAAAACCATTAAGATTGTCTGTTGCCGTGATCAGGATGTCCTGTAACCCGCGGGCTTTCATATCTGTCAAAACACTCATCCAGTAGGCTGCAGACTCATTTTTACCAAGCCACATGCCTAAGATTTCCTTGTAACCATCGCGTTTAAGCCCAACAGCGATGTAAACTGTCTTGTTGACTACCTTGCTGTTTTCACGTACTTTGAAGACAATACCGTCCATCCAGACAATCAAATAAACGGGTTCCAAAGGCCGGTTTTGCCAACTGACAATATCTTCTGCTATCCGGGAAGTGATACGGCTGATGGTAGATGTCGATACTTCAAAATTGTAAACATCCCTGATCTGATCTTCGATATCGGCAACACTCATTCCCTTGGCATATAGCGATACAATCACCTCTTCGACCCCATCTACCATATTTTCCCGCTTGGGAACAATCATCGGATTGAAACTCGCGTCCCGGTCGCGGGGCATACGTATTTCCGACTCGCCATAGCTGGTCTTGACCCTCTTTTTTCCATAGCCGTTACGGGAATTGCTGTTGGGCGACTGCTCGTGCTTATCATATCCCAAATGCCCATCCAGCTCTCCTTCAAGCATTTTCTCAATGCCCCGCTTCTGTAACTGGCCAAGAAAGTCATTGAGCGTCTCGCGGCTCTTGAACTGCTTTAAAAACTCATCAGTCAACAAATCTTCTAGTCTCATAAACTGTGTTTTGTTAAAAGTAAAAAATCGGAGTTACAAACCCCGATTTAAACTTTACACAGATTTTGAGATAGTGTCCCCATAAGCCACCATCTCGCCTGATCTTTAAATTTTTTTGATTCAGCGTTAAAAAGTCCAGCATAATTTCTTACTCCTTGAAAAGTAGGTAGCATACCAACCTCGTCCAGAGATGCTTTGACTCTAACAATTAGCTCATCAATATCCTTAACCTTTCTTAAATATCCATCAATTTTCGCATTGTAATTGACTAAATTTTTAGTGACATTTTTGCCAACTAAGGATTCCAGAAACAGTATCAGTCTTGGTATAACATCATTTAGCCGCAATCGAATAGATTTTGCTGACTCTTGACTTAATTGTTCTAAAAATTCTTTTTGAACTGAAGTATGCCGTGATCTCCATTCGTCTTTATTCAACTTTTCAACTATCGAATCTACGTTTGGAACAGAACTTCTAAATTGAGCCGCAATAGAATTAAAATCATTTACAACTTTTTCAATCTCTGCCCGCTCAGTGTTTGATAACTTCTCACCCTTCCAATCACTATCAATTATTGCACCTACAAGTTCGATCGAATATTCCATCAGTTCTTTCAGGTGAACATCGTCAAGAAATAGTTGATTATTAAATCGCTGTAAAAGCTCTTTATGAAAAAGAAAATTTGATGCTAAGCCACTCAATGCGCTTGGCGACTTTTCGTAGCGAGATACTTTTGGATATTCCGATGAGTAATACATAATCTTAATGATTCGTCCAAGTGCTCAATCCACAATTATTAGAACGCTGAAACATATTACATATAAAAAAAGTATTTGTCAGGCAACACAGAGTCGTCGTCTGCATATTGAACGATTTCACCGACCTTCTGTGCAAAACGTAGCGTGATGGGTAAACTATCAAAGAAATTACAATTATTGAAGTTCAGCTTTGTCAATGCTAGAATTTCTTCACAGACACGTTTCAATGTGGACTCACCCTCAAATATTGAGATCTCCAAAGGGCGCGGAATATGAAGACCTGGATAGGTCTCGTAGTAGGGAATATAGCCGGTCGTATACAAAACACCCGTATATTGATCCAAAGGAAGCATCGTTCCCCTTACAACAGGATATCGACCCTCCCGTCGTAGCAACTTTATGCTAGAAGTTTTAATTGTTACTAGATCTATGGTAACATCATCTCCAAGTACTTTTCGGATACCATCTTTAAGACCCTCGACTTCTGCATATTCAGCATGCTGCGAAGAGTTCCAGAAATCGGTTGTTTTATGTATTACTACGCGGTTAGGTAAGATATTGTTATTGAACCGCTTATACCTTTCAATTACAGACTTAATAAGATCCTCGGCATAATTATAAGTCAAGTGGGGTGCAGGAGTGTTGTGGAAATTAGAATCCCATTTAAATGATTTACCAATAAATACAATGCCTTTTCCTTCATAGTTAAATGCCTGCGCAATACTTGACCTAACTAGGTTTGTATCGGCATTAAGCACTTTATGAAAGCTTATCCCAATAAAACAAGTGTGCTTATCTTTTAGGGTCAATGTCCATGGAGTACCACCATTTTTGTAATAGTTTGCTACAACAAAATTCCATGCTTGCATAGAAAGATCTTGAAGAGACTTCTTCTTTCCAAGAACAGTATCTTCTAAAATAATTTGCACAGGAATTGATCCTGGTAATGTAATAAGTTGAGCTTTCAGATATCGCCGCAAATTAAAGAAGGAATTCCCTTTGAAAGGGATAGACGACAAATCTTTAAATACCTTGGCTGGTATAACAATGAAGCATAAATTTGGTAAAGATAAGCTAGTCGTCAATAAGTCAATGTAGGCATCTTTGTATAAGTCGCATATTCTAACAATGCGATCAAAGTCCGTCAAATCATTATCAACTAAAATCGATTCAACTTTTGATTGCTTAATAGTTCGGTTATTTGTCTCATCATTAACAAAACTACAACGAAAAACCGCTTCTGATGAAAACCCAGGAAAATCTGGATTTAATCGCTTATTTTGCTCGTATTGTATTTGTACTTCTGTACTTGTATCCTCAAATTCATCTTCAAAATCACCACTAAATAGCAGGCCGTCTTCATCATCCTCATCAATAACTTCTCCATCTAATATCTTGGTTTCCGAAGTCATTTTAACTTCTTTAGCAGTAGCCTCAATAAGACCGGAAAAACTCTCAATCCATTCCGTAGTCTTCTCCAAGCCAAAACTTGTTCCTATTAGTGCATAATGAAGTTCAGATCGATGTGTGTAAGAACTGGTGGAAAAGAAACCTCCAATTGTGATCCCTTGTTTTGGGTCTTCACTAAGGCGGTCGTTTCCAAATTCAAGCAGGGGTTCACTTAATAATTCGGGTTTCATATCAAAGAAATATGGCTAGTTGTTGTGAATTTTCGTTCACTGGTGGTCTAGTTTTTGCGGATGATCGCACTGAATCCATTGCGATTCCAAATGGGACATCAAAACAAATCGGTCTACCAACGCTTATATCCGGATGCTGCAAATTCTTTCCATCAAAAATCATCCACTCTGTATTGTTTTTCGCAAAGTGGTACCACCAAAAATGAAGTTCATCTAGAACTCCATCATTGTAAGTTCTTGAATTGATGTAATTTGTATATTTAGTTATCTTGTCAGGCCTTATGGGAGTCCTTCGGTCTGAGGTAAAAAGGTATTTGTGATTCAGTACTAGATAGAGCTTATTTTCAATAAAGACAATTTTGACATTGATTGCCCAGTGTCTAAAAAAGTGATCTTTTCCATACTCGTAATAGCCTACCACCTTTTTTTCAGTTTCCTTGGCGATTTTTCTAGTCTTGAAGGATACTTTGTGCTCCTGCTGATCCTCTTTTAAGTAAAAGTAGTATCGCTTATAGTCTTTCTGCCACCACATGCCACGACGTCTCATGAAATCTGATATGTAAGCGTTCATCAGCTCTACATAGTAATTCTTTAATGTAGATGAGCTAACGATATCGTTGAATCTATGCTCTTGGCAATTGCAGCCGTCTTCCGAAGCTTGATCAAAGAATTCTTTGAATCCCTTCCCGAGCGTCAGTAAACGTGTAAATGAATGAATCCTTGATTATAAAATATGGAGCTATGCCTGACTGAATTTCAGAAAAGAGAGCTTTCTTGTTTTTGAACCTACTGGAAAATGAATACATCCATCTAGGTTCGGATCTAAATGGCCATAGGTTGGAGTCAATAATTTCAGAGACAGAGTGATTAAGTCTCGGCTTGAATGACGACGCGAAACGATCCAGGAACTCGTTACTTCCTGTTGTGAGGTGATTGTCTATCTTCGAAAACTGAATTGGTGCTGCTTTTTGTCTCCCTTTTTTTGTAGACAGCGCTACATCAATATCAGTTATTTTTTTGCAATAAAGATATTCATTCCCTTTGCGCCCGTCAAAGATCACTAGAAGAACCTCATATCCGAACCGCCTATAATTGTTCCAGTATTCCAGGTCAGACTCAGAGGCGCTAAAACAAAAGGAATCTTCGGTCTCTCGAATCATGTAGCTATTTATCATGCTCTGTCGACTTGACCTGAACTTTTAATATGCGTGAGGTTGGCTTAGTCTTTCCATCGTCAGTCTTTTCTGTCAGTTCAATCTCGCCATCGATACCAAAATCATTTTTGGTTTCTTCCCTCCAGATAATATAAGGATTATGCCGATTACAATAATCCGCGAAAACATTAACTCCTCTCTCAGCAATGATATGTGACGCACGAACTATTTTTGACATAATGCTTGAATTTTTGCAAAATTAAAGATAACAAATACAAAACTTATTTCAAAGATTGTAAACTTTTGGAAAATTCAAAAATCACATAAGGCTTATAATCAATAAGTTATATTTTTTTTATGAAAACTTTTTTGCTCTTATTCGATTTTTTATTATCTATTTTTTTATTGCAAGCCTTTTCTTAGATTTATAATCGCGGTGTGAAAAGGATATTCAAGATTTAAACGCGTTAAAAATTTCAGATATGTCCTAGCAATGACTCACACTTCAGGGAGCGTGTAATTACATTTTACATGTAGTTCCGATAGTCGACTGGACTTGGAGGGAAACCTCGGATGTCAACTAATATATCCATGCGTAGGTATCCGTAGAAAGAATTTTGGAATCAATTCTATCCTAAGCGGTCATCATCCACAAACGAGCAAAAACCTTCCGCCGTCACGATCAGATGATCCAGTACCCGAATATTCAGTAACTCTCCAGCCTTTCTCATATTCTCAGTAATATACTTATCAGCATCACTCGGCACAAGCTGGCCAGAAGGGTGGTTGTGTGCCAGGATAATCCCTGTTGCATTGGCCTTCAAAGCCGCTGCAAAAACGATCCTTACATCTGCACTTGCTCCTGAAATCCCGCCTTTGGAAACTTCAAAAATACCTAGCACCCGGCTGGCATTGTTCAATAGCAGTATCTTGAACTCTTCAATAAATTCCAGTCTGTCGGGGTTCCAGCTTTGGATTAGCACATTGTATGCATCTATGGACGATGTTATTTTAGGACGCTGGCTTGCTTGTACATTGGTTTTGTAGATCAGCTCAATTTCTGCTACCTGATACAAGTTTGAGACATTTGCGAAGCTTTCCATAATTACTAGATTTGAAGTGATTGAATGAATTATGGCGCTTCATTCTGGCACTGGGCAAGCAAGTAGTGGAAGCAACGGAATAAAGGAAAGCCCTGCGGGCAGCAAGGCATTCATGCCGGTGTTTATGCCGGAATTTCTACTACGCCCCGCAGCCCTGTGCCTACCTTTGTGGCATCATTGATACAAGAAACTCTGCCCCGCATGGAATGCCGGACTTAGCGGTAGTCTTCAAGTTTTTTTTCAAAATCTTAAACTTTTTAGCAGCCTCAATCTTTTGAAAATCAATAGAGTACAATGGGTACAATTGAGGTACAGCCGAAAGTTGTACTTGAAGAGCCTTGATTTCTGGTGTTGTTTTGTCATGTCCTTTCGAGAAAGGCAAAGCAATTATCCACTTCAAAACAGCAAGACATTATGTTACCACATTTCACCTGGACGGAATACTTACTGACATTGGCGTCACTTGTAACTGTCTATTATGCGATCGTCGGCATTGCGTTCTACCGGCATGAGCTCAAATCGTTTTTCAGCTCGCAAAACAAGCTCTGGCAGCGGGCGGACAAACCTCCCCCAAGTAGCTAGCGAAGCGACTACGTTCGACGCTGATGAAAAGGAAATAACGCAAACAAAAAAGCCAGTCTGGCAAAATGAAGAAGTATTTGGCAAGGTGGAGGAGCTGGCGCAGCAGATCAGGCTCGATATCGGAAGCCTGCCAAAAAAGATACGAAAGGGAAGACCTGATCTTTCTAATCCAACTATTAATCAAAGATTTTTCCGCCATCAGAGGCACACCGTTCCGGCTTGCGATCGATAATGTGATCACATCGGAATCGGCAAAATATGGCCACATCAACCTCAGTGCTGCAGAGCTAGAGGAAGTTTGGAAGGAGGTTTAATGATGGGCCCGTCTCCCACCCTCCCCGGTTGACGCCGGGGAGGCGCAAGGGAGCAACTTCAAATCAATGTTCAACAATCAAATTTATGAGGGGTATGAAACGTGTGAAATCCGCAGTTATCTGCAAATCCAAACAATTATTTACGGCAATATTGCTGTCGCTCAGTGCCATGGTCGCCAAAGCGCAGGACGGCGCAGCGGGTATTTCTGAGGCCGATAGCCAGGTGAGAAGCTACTTCGAGCCAGGCACACAGCTGATGTATGCCATCGGCGCGGTGCTCGGCCTGGTAGGCGCCGTGAAAGTATTCCAGAAGTGGAATGCGGGAGATAATGACACTGGAAAAGTGGCTGCGGCGTGGTTTGGAAGTTGTATTTTCCTGGTGGTGGTCGCCACCGTGCTGCAATCTTTCTTTGGCCTATAAGCATTACCGTTATGCGAAATACGAGCGTATACCAAATCAACAAAGGCATTAACGCCAGCATTGAATTCAAGGGGTTGAAGGCGCAGTATATCTGGTATATGGGTGGGGCGGCTATCGTACTGTTTGCAATTTATGCACTGCTTTATGTGTGCGGGATCAGGTCTTACATCTGTGTCGGGATTGTTGTCTGTTTGGGAATCCCGATGATCATGGGCATTTACCATTTGAGCGGGGTTTACGGTGAGCATGGAGTCACGAAGGTGTTGGCCAGAAGGAGCATTCCAAAACATGTCAGGTCAAATTCAAGAAGCATTTTCAAACCAATCCGTAGCCATGGAAAAATACTTGGATGACCTCATTCCGATCATGGACATTGAGCACAATTGCATCCTGAGCAAGCAGGGCGACATTACAGTGGTATTTCAGGCAGATCTGCCTGAAATATTCACCCTGTCCGATCACGATTACGAGGCCTTTCATCAAACGTTGGTGAAGGCGCTGAGGGTGCTTCCCTCCCACTCCATATTTCACAAACAGGATTGGTTTGTCGACAGCCGGTATGAACCCGACTTTTCAAAAGAGGACACCAGTTTCTTGTCACGGAGCAGTGAGCGGCATTTCAATGAGCGGCCATTTTTGGATCACAGCTGCTACATCTACATTACCAAAAAGCCAGCAAACAGAAAGCTTTCAACCTCGCTGCTCTCCAATATGATCCGACCGACGCTGGTGCCTGAGGAAACGATGGACGCCAAAGTATTGCAGGAATTGCTAAGCTGCGTCGGCCAGTTCAAGCACATTATGGAAGACAGCGGCTTTGTTAAGTTGCGACGGTTGAAGGATGAGGAACTTTGGAGCCAGCCCGGCCGAACCGGGATTATTGAGCAATATTGCTATTTGTCGGAGCGTGAAAGCCCAGTTATCAAAGACCTGCAATTTGCTGACGGGATTCAAGTCGGAGGTCAGCACTGTCAACTGTATACGCTGGCTGATACGGAAGACTTACCATCTACCTGCGGCTCACAAATCCACTTTGACCGGTACTCGACGGACAAGACAAAATTCAGCGTTGGCTATGCGTCTTCGCTCGGGCAACTGCTAAGCTGCAACCACATTTACAACCAGTACATTTTCATTGACGATGGCGCCAAAACGCTTCGAAAAATGGAAACCAAACGGCTGAGGTTGCAATCACTGGCTGCTTATTCGCGAAAGAATGCGATCGCACTAGATGCAACCAATGCATTTTTGAACGAAGCGATCAGCAATCAGCGATTACCTGTGAAGGCGCATTTCAATATGCTTGTTTGGACGCACAACAAGGAAGAGCTCAATGAGCTCAACAACAAAGTCTCTGCCGCACTTGCGCAAATGGAAGCAGTCGCCAAGCAGGAAACGACGGGCGCACCTCAGATTTTTTGGGCGGGCATTCCGGGCAATGCGGCGGACTTTCCAATGAATGAAACCTTTGATTGTTTTGCCGAGCAGGCCTCCTGCTTTCTAAATCTAGAAACGGGTTACCGGTCGTCAATCAGCCCTGTCGGCATCCGGCTTGGTGACAGGCTCACAGGCAAACCGGTGCATGTAGATATTAGCGACGAGCCGATCCAGAAAGGGATTTGCACTAACCGGAACAAATTCATTTTGGGGCCTTCCGGCAGTGGCAAGTCGTTCTTTACCAATCACATGGTGAGAAGCTACTATGAGCAAGGTTCACATATTGTGCTCGTCGATGTCGGTCACTCCTACAAGGGCCTTTGTGAATTGGTAAATGGATATTACTTCACTTATCAAGAAACTAACCCGATCCGCTTCAATCCCTTCTATATTGCAGAAGGTGATGCCTTGGATACGGAGAAGAAAGAAAGCATCAAGACGCTGATCCTTGCGCTTTGGAAGAAAGACAATGAGGTTTTCAAGCGCAGCGAGTATGTAGCCCTGTCCAATGCATTGACGATGTACTACGCAGAAATCAACAGCTCAGGCGGATTTCCTTGCTTCAACACCTTCTACGAATTCTTGCGTGACCAGTTTGTAAACATCCTGAGTGAAGACAAAGTCAAAGACAGGGATTTTGATATTGGCAATTTGCTTTATGTTTTAAGACCCTACTATCAGGGCGGTGAATTTGACTATTTACTGAATGCGACCGAAAACATTGACCTTTTAAGTGAGCGGTTTATCGTCTTCGAGCTGGATAACATTAAGGATCACCCGATTTTGTTCCCTGTGGTAACGATTATCATCATGGAGGTTTTCATCAGTAAAATGAGAAAGCTGAAAGGCATCCGCAAAATGATCCTGATCGAAGAAGCGTGGAAGGCGATCGCCAAGGAAGGAATGGCCGATTACATTAAGTATTTGTTCAAAACTGTCCGGAAGTATTTGGGTGAGGCGATTGTGGTGACGCAGGAAGTGGAAGACATTATCAGCTCTCCCGTGGTCAAACAAGCGATCATCAACAATAGCGACTGCAAAATCCTGCTGGATCAGAGCAAGTATCAAAACAAGTTCGACCAGATCCAGGAACTACTCGGTCTTACGGAAAAGGAAAAGACGCTGATCCTGTCGGTCAACAAAGCAAATGATCCGCTTCGCAAGTATAAGGAAGTCTTTATCAGTCTCGGCGGGACGCTTTCCAGAGTGTACCGGACCGAAGTTAGCCTGGAAGAATACCTGTGCTACACCACTGAGGAAACCGAGAAAATCAAGGTGATGGATTATGCCAGGCGGTTCGGAAGCATGCAAAAAGGAATTGCCGCGCTTGCCCAGGATATGAAGGCAGCAAACTCTTAAAGCACACTGGAATGAGAAAGCATATTCTATTCTTCACGCTAATACTCGCGCTAACAATGACGCCGGTCCAAAATGCCCAAGCGGCGAATCCTTGGGCCGCAGTAATCAAAGCTGCGATCAAGAAGGTTGTTAGAGCAGTTGATTTGATGATCCAGCGCAGACAGAATAAAGTAATCAGGTTACAAAATGCACAGAAAGCCATTGAAAATACGATGGCAAAGCTGCAACTGGATGATATTACTGAATGGGTCAAAAAGCAGCGGGACCTTTACAAGAAGTATTATGAAGAGCTCAAAAAGGTCAAAGCAGTCATTGCCTATTACTTCAAGATCAAGCAGATCGCTGATAAAAACTCCCGGCTTGTTGATGAATACAAGAGGTTTTGGGGGCTGATCTCAGACGACAAGCATTTCACTGCCCAGGAACGCAACTACATCTTCCAGGTCTACGTGGGTATCCTCGAAAATTCCGCGAAAAACATTGACTTGCTCAAAATGATCGTGGAATCCCTGACCATGCAAATGACAGACGCGAAGCGGCTAGAACTGATCGACAACGCAGCCGACAAAACAGACCAGCTATATAGCGACCTGACCCGTTTCAATCAGGAAAACGCAATGCTTAGTATAAGCCGCTCGAAAAATCAGCAGGAAGTGGATGTGGTCAAAAAGCTATATGGGATCAATTAGCACGGACGGGAGGATGAAAAAGTTGAAGATGCTATTACTGCTGTTGGGATTTGCTCATGTTGGTTTTGGGCAGACATTTAAGGAATGGTTCCGGCAAAAGAAAACCCAAAAGAAGTATTTGATCGAGCAGATTGCGCAATTGAAGATATATCTGGAACTAACCGAAAAAGGTTACAAGATCGCCAAAGAAGGTTTGACGATGATCGGGGACATTAACAATGTGGAATTCAAGTTGCACAAAAATCACTTCGATTCACTTAAAGTCGTTAATCCGAAGATCGCTAGTCTTGTAAAGGTCAAGTGGATCGGTATGTATCACGGTGAGGTAAAAAGTGTTTGTAGTTCTTGTGTGTCGAAACTGAGTCAAAGCGAATTTCTTACCAGTGACGAGCTAGCTTACTTGCGGGCGGTATTCGACCGGCTTTCCAGCGACTGCGACAGAATACAGGTCTCTCTAAAAGAGGTGACTACCGACGGCAGTTATGCAATGACAGATAACGATCGTATCAAACGCGTCGAAGACTTGTACCAGCATATGCTTTTCAATTTCACTTTTTCAAAAGCTTTTTGCAGTGAGTCTGCGGTACTCGCGGCGGCGAGGATAAAAGAGAAAGAGGATGTTACAACCAGCCGAGCCTTGCGCGGCATAAAATGAGAGCAATGAAATATGCACTGATACTATTACTGTTGACTTCGCTCCTTCTTCCGGTGAAGGAGGCGAAGGCCCAAACGCCGGAGGTCACACAACTGATCCTGAATATTCAAAAGCTTAATCAGCTACGGAAAATCCTGAAAGAGTTGAAGGCCGGATATGATATTCTTTTTAAGGGTTACACGACAATTAAGGATATTTCAAAAGGTAATTTTAAATTACATGAAGCATTCCTTGACGGGCTCCTGGAAGTTAGCCCAGCAGTAAAACGATACAAACGTATAGCGGAGATCGTGGAATTTCAAGTTCGGCTGATTTCGGAATATCGGACAGCATTAGGGCACTTTCAATCAGGGGAGTACTTCAATAAGGATGAGCTTGATTACATGGAGCGCGTTTATTCCAGGCTGATTAGTCAAAGCTTGAAAAACATGGATGCATTGACGATGGTACTGACCGCCAAAAAAATGCGAATGTCCGACGATGAGCGCTTGTCTGCCATTGACAAGATCCACGAAGAGATGCAGGACAAGCTGGTTTTTCTCCGTCATTTCAACTCCACAGCAGCAACATTAGGCTTACAACGGGCCAAAGAATTTGCCGAAGTCGAAACCAGCGCACAATTAAACGGCGTCAAGCCTTAATCCAAAACGTAATGAATGCAATGACGAGAACCGCATTAGTTGCGGTGATGGGAATCAGTTTGCCACAATTTTCTTTTGCCCAAGGGTTTCCCGAGCAAATTAGCGGACTTCACAGTGTGCTTGACAAGCTGTATGACGAAATGATGCCAATGTGTGCTAAACTAATCAGTGTCGGGCGAGGAATCGCAGGTTTCGCCGCAATTTGGTACATCTCATCAAGAATATGGAGACACCTGGCCAATGCCGAGCCGATCGACTTTTACCCGCTGTTCCGGCCATTCGTACTGGGGTTTGCAATCCTGATGTTCCCCTCGGTCTTAGCAATGATCAACGGCATTATGTCGCCTGTTGTCCGGGCCACCTCGGCAATGGTCGAAGGTTCTAATGAAGCTATCACTTTGCTGTTGAAGAAGAAGGAGGAGGCGATCATGAAAACCAATGTATGGCAAATGTATGTCGGCGCCACAGGAAACGGAGATCGTGACAAATGGTACAAATACACGCATGGAAACGAAGACCCATCAGGCGAGGGCATTTTTGCCAGTGTCGGCAACGACATCAAGTTTTCGATGGCAAAGGCATCTTACAATTTTCGCAACTCAATCAAAGAATGGATGAGCGAGATCCTCAGATTGCTGTTTGAAGCTGCCGCGCTTTGTATCAATACACTCCGAACTTTTCAGCTGATTGTCTTAGCTATTATCGGCCCCCTAGCATTTGGGTTCGCAGTCTTTGATGGTTTCCAGCATACACTCACTGGATGGATCGCGCGGTATGTGAACATTTTCCTGTGGCTTCCAGTCGCAAATATTTTCGGGGCGATCATCGGCAAGATCCAGGAAATGATGCTGACGCTGGACATTAGCCAGGTTGAGGGGTCAGGTGATACATTTTTTAGCTCAACTGACATGGCCTATCTCATCTTTCTAATTATTGGTATAATAGGCTATTTCTCAGTGCCTTCGGTTGCCAACTACATTGTTCATGCAGGCGGCGGAAATCCATTCCTATATAAAGTCACTACGCTTTTCTCGCAGACCGCGACTGGAATTGGTAACAGGGCATTTCCAGCAGGTGGCGGCTTTGGCTCGCTTCCCAGAAGCACAGCCATGCCAAAATCTCAAAACTCATAATCATTTACAGTCATGTTCACCAAAGCAAAAAATATTGACACTGCGTTCCGGCATGTTCGCGCATTTACTGTGATTATCATTATATGCTCAATTGGCTTCTGCTGCTTTGCAGTTTACAAAAGCTATCAGCTGGTAGATAAAACACAGGATAAGGTCTACATCTTGGCAAGCGGAAAAGTACTTGATGCCTACGCATTCGAGCGAAACGAAAATATCCCAGTCGAAGCCCGTGACCATGTCGCGACTTTTCACCGATACTTTTTCAGCCTCGACCCGGACGACAAGGTAATCCAGTCGAACCTCGTAAAGGCGCTTTATCTGGCAGACGCATCGGCCAAAGCGCAGTACGAGAATCTGAAAGAATCCGGATTTTACACCAGCATCATTTCCGGAAATATCAGTCAACAGATCAGCGTTGACACAGTTGAGATCAAAACAGATGACTATCCGTATTACTTCCACTGCGTTGCCAGCCAGCGCATTATCAGATCTACCAGTATTGTCACGCGCAAGCTCGTCACGGAGGGCTACCTGAGAAGCGTCTCACGCAGTGATAACAATCCGCACGGGTTTTTGATTGAGCGCTGGACTACCCTTGAAAACAAAGATGTAAATGTTCAAAATCGTTAAATTATGTTCTACAATTTCAATCGACACAAACAAAAGACTAGCCCGGCAGCAGTTACAGAGACAGAAGCTGCAGCCGTCAAAATTGCCGGAAAGATTAAAGCTAAACAGAGGAAACTAGCTGACTGGATGAATCAAGAAATGTCAGGACTGCCCGTCCGATGGCAAAAAGCAATCCTCTTTGCAATTCTAGGATTAGGTGTAGCTTACTGCATTTGGCTGACCATACCGTACTCTCACACGGACAAAGAAAGTCACACGTTTCAGAGCTTGGTCGGTAAAACAAGCTCGATCAAAGCTGCAACGCCAAGCCCAAAACAGCAGGCATTCGAGAACTATCTGGATAGTCTTGAAAAGGCCTTCATTGCTGATAGCATCTATCACTCACAACAAAACAACAATGATCATGCAGAATAAATCATACAGTCGAAAATTCTTACAACGGCGAAAATTTTACACCTTTCTGCCATTATTAGTCCTCCCCTTCCTGACAATGCTTTTCTGGGTATTGATTGGCAGAAAACAGGGAGACTTTGCCGCAGAAAAAGATCATAAGGGACTGATCCTAAGCCTTCCAGACGCAATCCTGAAAGACGACAAATCTTTAAACAAGCTCAGCTTTTATCAGAAAGCCTCAGCAGATTCGGCGCGGTTGCGCGAAATGATAAAAAAAGATCCTTACTATCAGGATACTTTGTTAGTAGCGGCAGGTGGCCCCTTGGGTGTACCATTGAAGAACCTTGATGGCCCCGGAAGAAAAAGGAAAGGGTTAGCACAACCCAACGAAACACAAAATCACGAGCAGGCGGAACAACAGGTACATCAAAAAATTAGTGAACTAAACAGAGTGTTGTCGCAGACGTCTCAGCCTGACTTTGAATCCTTTGAAATTGAAAAGCTATCGAATAAAAAAGCACCATCAAGTGCTGAGATCGAGCGGTTAGAACAGTTAATGGCAGGCCTTGATCAGGAAGCGTCGGAACCTGAAAGCGATCCGGAAATGCAGGAGCTCAGTGGCATGATTGACAAGATCATGCAAATTCAAAACCCTGACCTTGCGGCTAGCAATGTAGCCGAGCAATCGATTGCAAATAGAAAACAGGTTTTTCCAGTTACGGAAGTCCGTGACCAAGCCAACGTTACATTATTCGGAGTGGCCGATATGTATTCGGATTCAGCGACAACGAGCAATCCTGACCGATTGAGCACAAATACCGGCTTCTACTCGCTGGAAAACTCAGAACCCAGCGCCGCAAATCTCCCCGCTATTGAGGCTGTAATTGACCAGGATCAAACACTAGTCACCGGGGCCACAGTTAAATTTAGATTATCAACCGATGTCTTTATTGCGGGTAAACGGATTCCGGCTGGCAGCTTTCTATACGGGAAGGCCAGCTTGAACCAGGAGCGGTTGCGGGTCGCCATTGAATCTGTCCGCTCAGACAATGCACTATTTCCGGTTAGCCTGAATGTCTATGACATGGATGGCATTGAAGGCATTTACATTCCGGGAGCGATTTCAAGGGATGTTGGTAAGCAATCTTCTGACCGGGCAATTCAAGGCATCAACATTCCTATGGTTGATCCATCCATAGGAGCGCAAGCTGCAAGCGCAGGCATTGAAGCCGCAAAAACTTTCTTTGGCCGTAAGGCGAAACTAATTCAGGTATCCGTCAAAGCTGGTTATAGGGTGCTGCTTAAAGACGCAAACGCCAAGACGATTTAATTCCACTCTTTATCAATCATTCCACTAACATGAGAACATTCTTTTTGTGTCAGCTACTGCTGTGCCTTCTAATTATTACAAGTGGCTTTTGTCAGGTCATCGAAACTTCGGTCATTGAATCTTTCCCGCTGGAAGTCACTACTGACAAAACCACCCACTTAATTTTCCCTTTCAGCATCAAAACGGTGGACCGGGGTAGCAAGGATTTACTCGCTCAAAAAGCGGTTGGCGTTGAAAACATTCTTCAGGTAAAAGCTGCGCGGCCCGACTTAAATGCAACCAATTTGACCGTGATCACAGCCGATGGCAAGCTGTTCTCTTTCGATGTTGAATACGCCTTGAAGCCGCTTAACCTGAACATTCTGGTGAGCCCGCCTTTACAACAAGTTGCGAAGTTAAGGACTGACGCTTTTAATGAAGCCGAGGTTGCGAAAGTCGCAGAGACTGCCGCGACAGGTAGCGGCAGAAATATTTCAATCAAAGACAGATCCTCACAATCCGAGCTCTCTTTGTCTGGACTCTACATTGAGGAAGGGCTGCTTGCCTATAAAATTGATCTGATCAACAACTCATCCATCAGGTACGACATAGAAAATTTTCGGTTCTTCATTAGAGACAGAAAACAACCAAAACGCACCGCAGTTCAGGAATTGGAGGTCAAGCCTTTTCATATCCGGGGCGATACCAGCGCTGTTGACCCGCGCTCCTCCCACTCTTTCATTTATGTGCTTCCGAAGATGACAATTCCAGACAAGAAATACCTTTCAATACAGGTGCAGGAGAAAAACGGAGGCAGGCACCTCAACCTCAAAGTTCGCAACAAACACATTTTAAAAGCAGCTCCGATTAAGCAATAGCCATTTTATCAATTTTAAACTTCAGAAATCATGAATGAAAAGAATTTTGAATATCTCCGCGACCAAGTTAAGTATACCGGTTTTGGCGACGGATTGGAAGCTCAGCTAAAAGACAATCTGAAAAGACAGCCTCCCGAATTCACTTTGCAACACCAAGGAACATTTGGCAAAGATGAATTAAACAGTTCTCTGCATTTCAAGCGGTCTGCGACAACAGATATGTATTTTTTTAATAGCTACACCGCTTCCTTAAAGCAGGATCAGGCTAATGAAAAAATGAACCAAACCTTCTATATAGGTAAGGATAACAACATAACCTTGAAAGAGGGCTATAACCTGATGAGCGGGCGCGCAGTTAATAAAGATTTGACCAATAAAGAAGGTAAGATATACAATGCCTGGCTGCAAATGGACTTTAAGCAAACCGATAATGCTGGAAACTTCAAACAGAAGCAATTTCATGAAAACTATGGCTTCAAGCTAGAAAATGAACTTGCTAAGCATCCAATCAAGGAATTGCAGAATGATCAGGAAAGGTCCAAACTGTTAGATTCGCTTCAAAAAGGAAACCGTCAATCGGTAACATTCCTTGAAAATGGCAGTGAGCAGCGAAGGTATATCGAGGCCAACCCTCAGTTCAAATCCGTGACGGTTTTTGATGCGAACATGCACAGGATCAACAACAGGCAGTCACAAGAGGCCTCCCAATCCAAAGGGAAAAGCCAAGCACAGAAGGTAGAACAAGGGCTGGGCGACGATGGAAAAGACCATCACTCAGGCAAAAAGCCAAAGAAAAATCAAGGAATGTCGGTAAGCCAATAATCTATGGATATCACCAAACGTCTTGATCAATTCTTTACCGATATCAGTGTAGACGCTCGTATCACAGCGATGCATATCAGCGTCTACACCGCCGTTCTCCGTTGTGCAAACAGGCTAATGAGTGAATGCATATCCATGTACAGCTATGAGCTGATGAGCCTGTCTAAAATATCTTGCGGCAAGACCTATTATAGAGTTGTGCGCGAGCTAAGCGATTTTGGATACATTGTCTATGAGCCCTCATTTCATAAAAATCGGCCTAGTAATATCCGCTTGTTGGCATAGCAGGTTTAATAATCATCTATTGATTTTCGAAAAATATGAATATCGAATTCATCACAAAAGAAGACTTGCAGCAGCTCCGGCGAGAGCTCCTTGAGGACTTAAAACAATTCCTGACAAGCGATAAGTCGGAGCCAAAAAAATGGCTCAAAAGTGCTGATGTCCGCAAGATGTTAAATATCTCGCCCGGAACCTTACAAAACTTGCGCATCAATGGCCAGCTCCGGCCCAATAAAGTTGGAGGATCATTTTACTACGCATTTCAGGACATCCAGTCTCTGCTTGCAGCAGATTCCAAAACTAAAAGGTAATGGAAAGATCAATATCCAAATTCTTTAATCGAATACTTCTAGATAAGCGAGTGAAGGTGTGGCATGTAGGGACTTACCTGGCACTGGTTCTGCTTTGGGACAAGAACAAACAATCAAGTCCCTTTCATGTAACGCGCCGAACGATTATGCATTTGTCGAGAACTAAAAGTACTGCTACGTACCATAAATATCTCAAAGAACTTGAATCATTTGGTTACATCCAGTATTTACCATCCCATCATCCTAAGCAGGGAAGCCAAGTGTGGATGGTTGAGTAGCTGAAATTCTGTGCAGGCTTGTATCAAATGTGGTGCAGGTATTTCCAATGCATTAATTTTACATCTGATCAATCAGTCATCACTCAAACAAAAGGGCTATGATTCTTGCATTCAGTATTACATCGGTAACGGCCTACGGCGTGATTCTTCTAATACTTGGGCTGGTTTTAAGGGTATTTGTAGGTAAACGAAGGTTCAACAGAAGAGGTTATGGCGGGGCTCAGCATTATAACAGCTATTTTTCGGCAATCCTCACATCGACCGGGGAAGGACTATTATTGATTATTTCGGCATTGGCAATAGTGTCAGGTATTATTCTGATTGTCTTAGAGCTTTTCAACAGTCATTAGCACCTGATTTCGAAAAACTCAAACAATTGAACCGCCCCCGACTCTGAGCTGCTGAAAGCTCTGGGTCGGGGGCGGCTTGCATTTAGGGGTCCATACAAGATTGTGGGGACTGGCCCCCACGGTTAATTAAGATTGAAGCTTGCAGGCCCGTGTTTGGCAAAATCATTGCACAAATTGAAAGCAGCCTGGGTTCTGAGCTGCCCGGTGCCGCCTAGTACAATCGACTTTAATTTTGCCTCGTCATCCTGGAATTTTCTGACATTCTGAAAATAGCCTGTCACAGCGTTATAAGCTCCAAAAACTGTTCCCATCGTTGTGGGGAGCTGCTGTGTTGGATTGGACAACGCGTATTCGTAGACATCCTCAACAATGTTGACAAACTGGGTTGAAAGTGCGTTGATTTTGCCATCTTTCAGGTTGCCTAACACTTCCTTATTTGGTGCCATAGCAATCTCAATCAATCTTTTTAATTGCGGGTCGGTGATGGGTTTCTTTGCCCAGTTATTAAAGGTTGCACCTATTTCCTCACTAAACCGGCTTGCGATTCCCATCACTTTGTGAGCTGTTCTTAACCTCTCTGACGCATTGCTCGTGTGGCGGATCTTTACAACGTTGGTCATATTTTTCAAGGCGGCATTGAGCGTATTGGCACAAACAATCCTTACGGGTGTGAAAGCTGCTGTAATGCTGCCACTGCCATCATGGGATGTTGTTAGAAACAAGTACTTCTCAATGAGATCGTCTTTGCCGACTTGAATATAACCAGGTAGTTTGGCCGTAATGAAGATCTTTTCACCTTTGCCCAGGACACCAGCGGTTTCATACATAATGCCATCACCATTGACGATGCTATCAAAAAACGTAAAAGCATCCCGATTTTGGACTAACTGATAATCTTTGCCGACAACTCCCAAAACAGCATTATTGTCCGTTCGCATCGTCGCAAAATATCCCGGGACAGGAACTGGGTTATTGTCTTTCGATTCTTTACTATCGATAGTTCCGGCAGATAAATTGGCCTTCTCAACCTGATAGTCAAGTCCGGCGTAGATGATTGCCTCTTTGCTGGTTGGATATTGCTTGACCACCTGTCCGAGCCCGTGCCAAGCTTTTTCCCTTACACTAAAAAAGCTGTGTTTGTCGGTGTTCTCATTGAAATTGATGTTGTGAGCCATGATTGTACATGTTAGAAGTTAGAAATGATTTTCTTTTTCCTTCCTCTCTCTTCTTTTTAATGAATGTTTGACAAAGAAAAACGAGAAAAAAAGAAAGCATCTCTAACAGTGGCCCTCAACTGGCCAAAAGGAAAAGGAATAAGCGCCGCAGGCTGGCGGCTTGAACTCCAAGTATCTATACAATAGAAGAAGCCGCCATTATGCCGGACGCTTTTGGCACCTATAATTAAGTCTCAGGAAATAGGGCCACTTATTTAGCTGCGCTTTTGCCGAGTTTGTTTGTCAATCGACGGTATCATTAACGCGATTCTAGGAATACAAACTCTCTATTTTTTTCATATCCTCCGAAATTTTCTTATCGACAATCTTGGCGTAAAGTTGAGTGGTCCTGATATTTCGATGCCCTAACATTTTGGAAACGCTTTCCATAGGAACACCATTCGTTAATGTCACTGTGGTTGCAAATGTGTGCCTTGCCAAGTGAAATGTTATGTTTTTATTTACCTGACAGACATCCGCGATCTCTTTGAGATAAGCATTCATTTTCTGATTAGAAAGCACCGGTAAAAGCTGACCTTTAGCAGAGCACTGCGGATGGCTTTCATACTTTTGTAATATTTTACGAGCAGCGGGCAATATTGGCACTCGTGAGGATGTCTCTGTCTTCTGTCGTTTGATTGTTATCCATAGCTCACCTCCATGCCCCTCAATAACCTCGGAACGTTGCAGCTTAAAGACATCAACATATGATAGGCCTGTGTAGCAGCAAAACAAAAATATGTCCCTTACTTGATCCAGCCTCACGTTGTCAAACTCTTTCAAGCTGATTTTTTCAAGCTCTCTCTCAGATAATGCAGATCGATCTACTTCACGTTTAGCGAATTTAAATCCGTAGAACGGGTCTCTACCTAGCCAGCCCTTTTTTACGCAGCTTAGTACAATTTTCTTGAAGTTTGCAAGATACTTCATTGTAGCATTGTGCCCACACCTGCGTTGCGTCTTAAGCCAAAACTCGTACTGCGCAATGAAGTCGTAATCCAAGCTTTGAATACTGAAATCATTCAAATTGTATTTCCATTTGATAAAATTGCGAGTATGTTCTAATGAGGTTTTGTATCTGACCAAAGTTATCTTCGAATATTCCGTACCGACCAAAGAAGCCATATCACAATTATGCTTCTCAAAAATCTCCAGAATCATTTTCTTTTTCTCATCGTCATTAACCAGCTTATTCTTAAACAACTCTGCGGTAATTGTAATCTCCGATTCAATCATTTTTCGATGAAGATCGTAAACCTTGGATTGGAGCACATCCAAATAGGAATTTATGCTTTTGACCTCTTCCCTATTCCCCGCCACCCTTCCAGCTGCCGAATTCCACTTTGTGGGTTCGCATTCTCGCTTTGTAGCGACTTCTATACGTTTTCCATCGACTGTCAACCTCATATAAATAGGAAGTTTACCCTTTACGTAATTGCTGCGCTTTTTAAGATAAAATAACAGCGTGAAACTTTTTGTTAGCATAGCATTCAATTTTTAAAGTGATAAAAATAAAGTTCCAGCTAGCCAAAATCAAGATGTTTACGCGGTGAACAGGTTCATAATCAAATATATGCAGTGGATTCGGTGAGCAGTTTTAGGAACAAAAAAGGGCTCACCGAATTGCTCACCAACATATTGTGATTATTTGAATATTTTGATAAGCTCAAAGCAAACAAAAAGCCCACAAATCACTGATTTGCAGGCTTTTGATACTTTTTGTAATTGATACTGGTGGAGATGCAGGGAACAGCAATACGATCCCGCTTACCCTTTTGATTTAACCTAAATCAAGTTTTTGATGCATTTCTAACCCTTTTTGAAAAAACGGTAACCGAATATGCAGTCATTGGTAGTTAAAATTAGCCCATTGGGATGACATCAGTTCAACCCGATTAAACCGGTAAACCAGTTCGGGTTGATGATGGCATTAGGGACGCGACCCGGCACTGGAACAATGGTTGCCGCCTTCATGTCCTTGAACATCTTCCGGCGTGTATCCCTCGTTCTGTTACCTGGGCAAATGATAGTCGCGCCCTTAGACTTTCCCGGCATTGCGAACTTCCTTACAATGGCTCTCTGCAAGTCCAAGTCTTCTTTCAACTTCTTGACCTCCTCCGAGTCGTCATTGGATCGAATGCCGGTAATGACATATGAAATGTCAAACGTAGGGTAGAATTTATGAATTCTACTTAAAAGCAAGGCTCCGGGCATATTCCTTCCGGAAGTGACATTCGTAAATGTCTGAGAGGAAAATCCAATTTGAGATGCAATTGCGTTTTTTGAAACACCCAACTCTTGTATTTCCTCAGAAAAACGACCTTTTATTCCTTCTTCTTCCATAAATAATAATATTTATAAATTTTGTTTGATTTAGTTTCAACATTATTTATATTTGTATGTAACGACGGTTTAAATATAAACATAAAACGGATATTGTTTCAACAAAGATTAAATATTATGCGGACAGACACAAGAAAATTGTATGAGCGGTTGGGAAAAAGGGCTAAACTACCTGCTAGAGCACTTGAAATACTGAACGATCAAAATATGTGCACCCCTTACAAAGGTGTCCCGTACACAATCGGTAACATATATGCAGTATTAGCTGGAAAGTATGATGATCTACAAGTTGAGTCCGCAATCGTAAAGGCAGCAAAGGAATATATCGAACGCGGTGAAGTTGCCGAGCTTGGGTTACAGGACGCCCTAACCAGCCTGGAAGTAGCTTAAAATTTACTCTTCTTAGTTTTTCCATGAACGGATATGACTTATCCCGTCAGTGGTATGAATTTGCTCGGACACGTAAACACTTCTTTAAATGCGAATTTCAGAAAAAGAATTGGAGGATGTAATTTATTTCCAGCAGTTCCAAAACACACAAGATTCGGGATTATTAATCTACGACCACACGAAAGTCGTCAGACAATTATCGCTTGGTTCTTTCGGAACGCCAGACTTGGTAGGATTTGATTTTGCCGACGAAAATGGCAGGCTGTCGGAAGTGCACATAACAATATATGAGCTAAAAAGGGGTGACGTATCATTTGAGGCGTTATGCCAAGTGCAAAAATACAAATACGCCGTCAACCAACTACTCAGCAGCAATCCTATTTACAAAAACGTAGAATGTTATGTGTCAACATGCTTAATAGGATATTCAATTGATCAATGTGTTGATTTCATGGCGGCGTCGGCAGAACTAGACATTAGATTATACACCTATGAAAGCACCGCCAAAGGGGTAGTATTCAATAGGATCTTCAATTACAAGTATAAACCCGACACATACGAACAAACATGGTACGGAGAGGGCAAAAAATTAAACCTGTTTAAGCTATTCGATGGAACACAGGAAGTAAAATACGACTCCTCGAAAAATGAATCCTGGATATCACATAAATAAGCATGAAGTACTTCCTCCACGATAGCGGATCATTTGAAGATGAAAAAGTTTCTATGCTCTTTATGGAGTATGGATACGAAGGGCTGGGGCTGTTTTATACCATCTTAGAGAAGCTAGCCAAACAGGAAAAGCCGATCAATACGCGCGTCCTAAAAATGCAGCTGAAGGTTGGCAAAAAACTCGAAAAGTGCTGGGCATATATGGAAGATATTGATCTTATTTCATCAAACAATGGAGAAACTTCCAACAAAAGAATACTAAAGTTTAGCGAAAGTATAGACGAAAAAAGAAATAAAACCGCAAAACGAGTTTACCAACACCGTGAAAATCAGAAAGATACAGAAGATGTAACGCGTTACAACAGCGTTAGTAACGCTCCTAACAGTACAGTACATAACAATACTATAATAGATAATAAATTATCTATAGACCCACAACGAATTTTAGAAGATAAAAAGGAAGAAAAAAAGAAGTTTACTGCGCCATCAGAAGAGAATGTAAAATCCTTCGTCCAGGAGAAATTCAAAACCTCTGAGAAAGCCGCGGCCGCCTTCGCTAGTAAGTTTTGGTCGCACTATGAAAATAACGACTGGAAGGTAGGCAAAGCCAAAACAAAAATGAAAGATTGGCACTTAGCCGTGAATTCAACATGGGTTGATACCATAGACGAATTGAAAAAGAAGTACCCGGGATCTGAAAATACGCAAGTGAATGGATCCCCTCGCCGCTACTTAAACTCCCCTGACATCTATGAACCAGCTTGAACCAGGAACAGTACGTCGCATGATGGAAGAATCAAAAACCAGAAGACAACAAGCAAATACTTACGAAGGATCAATGGAAATCCTTTATGAGTCACTGGCAGACGGAGACATCACCATGGATCAGTTTAATTTATTTAGTGCTATCGAAAATAAGAAATGGAACAAATAATCCCCCCTCACGCCACAGAAATTGAAAAGGATGTCCTTTCGGTCATCTGCAACCGGCCTGAGCTTGTTTATCAAGTAGAAGACCTATTGGATGAAAATTGCTTCTACCAGCCGGACTATAAATTTCTCTTCTCTGTGGTGATGGAAATACATACATCCGGAGCGGTTGTTTCGCAAAGCGCCATTCTTCACCGGATAATTCCATCAGGAAGGCAAGACATTCTTGGCACCTACCAGGAAATCAAAAGAACATTCAGTTCTGAGAAGTTTCTGGTTAAAAACGCTGAGATACTTGCTGAGTATTCTACAAAACGGGCTCTGCTCACTAAGGCACTGGAAATACTTCAAATGATCCAGCGAAATGATGACATTGACGAAATCGAGAACGAGGTAACAGAGGCCAGTACCATTGCTCTGTCCCGCAATAAGAACACGGAGGCGATTTCAATGGATGAAGCACTAGAGGGAATGTTTGATCTAATGAACCGTGAGCAGACCAACGGAATTACCGGAATACCAACTGGACTTCCGATGCTTGATAAAATCACCGGCGGATGGGAATTTGACGATAAAGTTATTTTCGCTGCCAGGCCTGGAATGGGCAAGACGGTGGCCGCAACCTTTCATTCATTTTACGGGGCAATGGTGGGATACCCTACCGCCTTAATATCCCTGGAAGTCCGGCCGGCAAAACTTGTAGCCCGGATGATGTCCAACACCAGCGGATTCAATTCGAGTGATATTACCAAGGGCCGACTAGCAAAAAATCAAAAAGAAATTATCATCGAAAAGGCTGGAGAGGCAAAGAAAATCCCTCTTTACTTCTACGACAATACCCGCTCGTGCGATATTAACGACATCGTTAGAACATTGCGAACTTGGCACCGCAAGTATGGATTAAAGGCGGCTTACCTGGATTATGTGGGTTTATGCGAGGATAGAATGGTTAAAAATGCTTCTGACGCAACAGCGGTGATGAATAGCGTCATGAAGAAGCTAACGCGCCTGGGTAATCAACTTGGTATTCCTTTGATTCTCTTCTCACAGCTTAACCGGGACAATGAAGGCCGCGGCGACAAAAGACCAATCCTAAAAGATTTAAAAAGTTCTGGCAAACTGGAAGAAGACGCAACTAGGGTTATTTTCCTTTACCGTCAGGACTATTACGATTACAACGAAGCTGAATCTCGCGGGGAAAACTTTGTGCCGACACACGACATAGAATACATTTTTGCCAAAAACCGGGAAGGCCAGTTGGGCCCTGTTTTGCTCAAATGCAATGTTGCATTGAACCGAATGTATGAACCGGCTTCTATGTCCGTGGAAATGCCAAAGGGTTATCATAGGAACGACGCACTGAACGGCGCCAAAACATCTTTCTCATGATCGGTACATACCAAACGATTGACGACTGCACATACGAAGTATTCTGGCACCAACCCGACAAAAGGATAAAAGCTGAGCTTAAATGCAAGTGCGTAAAGTCCACCGTAAGAGACGGCCCTATCCCTGCCTTCGCAATCAGCGAGAAAGATATTAGCAGAAAGTTGATGTGTAAAACCTGGACCAAGATTGAATCATGAGCATAAGCATTGTAACGAATGAGGATAACATGGCTATGATGGCTCGATATCCAGATAAGTTTTTCGATTTAGCGATTGTTGATCCACCTTACGGAATTGGCATTGACGGCCAGAAGAAATCCGTTAACAAAAATCCTAAGCATAATCGAAAAGCGCATACCCAAAAATCATGGGATAATGGAATACCATCAGAAGAGTACTTTTTTGAATTGTTCCGGGTCAGCAAGAACCAGATTATATGGGGTGGCAATTATTTTACTGAATACCTAAAACCAACGAAGGCGTGGATATTCTGGTACAAAGGACAAAACGACCTAACTATGTCCGACGGCGAAATGGCATGGACTTCTTTCAATACGGTTACTAGGCAGGTTAACGCGAATAGAGCAAAATTGATAGCTCAAAACACCTTCCATCCAACAGAAAAGCCTTATTATCTCTATAAATGGATTCTAGGAAGATACGCTCAACAGGGAGATAAAATACTTGACACCCACCTGGGATCTCAGTCAAGCAGAGTGGCCGCCTACGACATGGGATTCGATTTCTACGGATGTGAATTGGATAAGGATTATTTCGATCAGGGCTGCAAACGCTTCGAGACTCACATACAGCAGCTTGTTTTATTCTAAAACGAAAATCATGAGATATCACAAATTTGAGTTAAAACCCTACAAAGTAGGAAACAAAATTAAAGTGTACCTATCTGACGACTACG
This sequence comes from Dyadobacter chenwenxiniae, assembly GCF_022869785.1. NCBI lineage: Bacteria > Pseudomonadati > Bacteroidota > Cytophagia > Cytophagales > Spirosomataceae > Dyadobacter > Dyadobacter chenwenxiniae. The sequence goes on from NZ_CP094997.1 coordinate 2,787,685, forward strand.
GAGTTTTCAAATACACTTTTGGAATAGTCAAATCTGTGGACAGCGAGAATAGGCCGACCTTGGCTTACGCAGACCTATCCAGCCTCAATCTTAATCAATTTGATAGGCTAGTTAAAGGAGACGGAGGTTCTAAAATTTGGAAGGTTCAGAGAGCATAAAAAGCCGGTGTTATGAAAACGTGCACGGCCACTAATTGCACGCGCCCTGTTTTCGGCAAAGGGTATTGTAAATGTCACCAATCACTGAGAACCGACAAAAAGAAACGGAAGCCTAAAAAGAAAAAGCCAATCCGCCCAATGAGCAAGAAATTATCCAAAGAGCGGGTAACGTATAGAGCGCTGCGGGAGGAATTTTTAAGCAAGCCGGAAAATATGTTTTGTGCGGTATATCCGAGCATACCAGCAGAAGAAATACACCATAGTCGGGGTCGCGGTAAGTATCTCAATAATGTAAGCACATGGATTGCTGTTAGCCGGATCGGTCATATTTGGATTCATGAAAATGTACTGCTGGCAACTGAACGAGGGTTTATAGGAAGCCGGATAGCGTTAGTTACACCTTTAAATCAAGAATAATAAATGGCAAAGATTCACATGAAAGGGTCTGAATGTTTAAGACCGGGCGCGTTCACTCAAACAAAGCACAAGTTGAAGGTAACAGACAAAGAAGAGCTTGTGACATGCATGTTCTGTATTGCTCACTTACAAATAGATAAAATTCTGAAAAATGAAACCATACGATAGGATAAAAGAACTTCAAGTTCGTGAGCGATTTTGGAGGCACCATGCTTTCCCAGGATGGAAAAGCTTTTTACTACAATATTTTGATGCTCAAAAAACAGCTTGGAGTCCCACAGACTTAGCGGCTCAATTCTGTGAAAAATTCCCAGATGAAGGTTTTCGGGTGGTGTCAAATATTGCCTCCACATGTTCAATACTCGAAAACGACGAGGAGATTTTATCTATCAAAGTCGATGGAAGAAATTACTACGGCAGGCCTGACATTTTCAAGTCAGAGGAAGGAAATAAAAAAATGATTGAGTCTATAAAACTCCGACCGAAGCCAAAAGCGTTTTCTGTGCCTTCGACAAAAAAGGAGCATGGTTTCAGCAAAATTAACGCAAATCGGAGCATTGAGGACAAGAAAACTTTAATGAAGCCGGAGCACAAGACACCAAATCAAATCTTATCGCGCGCCGAACACAACCAAAAGCGAGTTGATGACTTACGGGCCGCAATAGCGCAGCGTGTGCTTGACGAAAAGACAATCCCTATTGATTGGGTTGATGAGTACAATGAATTGTCTATAAAATTGAAAAGAATATGAATAATAAACACTATCAAGCGCTTGGACGATTAAAGTCCGGAGCTATGAATCAAACAGAGGCGAGGTACGCGCAGCGGCTAGAACTATTGAAACATGCCGGAGAGATACTTTGGTACGAATTTGAACCCGCAAACCTGCGATTGGCGGATAAGTGTTTTTACAAGATTGATTTTATGGTTTTGAAAGCGTCAGGTGAATTGGAAGTGCACGAAGTAAAAGGGAAATGGGAGGACGACTCCCTGGTTAAAATCAAAGTTGCAGCAGATAAATTCCCATTCCGATTCATTGCCATTCAGTACTTGAAAAAGGAATGGGTAGTCCGTGAATTCTCATGACCGCACAACAAATCAGGGAATCCATTGCCACCCTGGAAGAACAAAAGGCAAAAACCACTACCCCTATAATCGCTCAGAACTGCGAAAGAACCATTCTCATTTTTACAAAACTTCTAAATGGACTTAACTCACCTAATAGGCAAGACGTTCGGGAGGTTGACGGTGATCTGCGAATCAACTTCGGTGAAGTCGCGAAGAAAGATTGAATGTAGATGCATCTGCGGGAACATTAAAATTGCAGACTACCAAACCCTGATCCGCGGAGAAGTCCGGAGCTGCGGATGTTTAACCAAAGAAAGAATCGCCAAAATCCCAAGGAAGAAATAATGGATCTGATTGTAAACTTCGACAACCCACTTTAAAAGCAGGCCTTATACGCCACCCTTTCGAAGTTGAAAGGGGAACAAGTGATTAAGTTAAAGAAGCGCTCTAAGGGGCGTAGCTTGCAAGAAAACAAATATTATTGGAAAGTGGTTATGGGATATATTTCTGAGTTTACCGGACACGACCCTGTTTACCTGCATGAAGTTTACAAACATCGCCACATTCCTTTTGTTAAGTTCATTGATGAAGCCAGACTAACAACAACCGATATGACCCACGAGGAAATATGGGCTTACATTGATCTGGTTAGGATGGATGCGAAGATAAGGCTAGGCATCTTGATTCCTGATCCCGATGGGGTGATACTTTAATGTTTATTGATATCTTCTGGATAACCAAAAACCGAGGCGCTTGCTAACTCCCCTGACGATGTTTCGCTTTTCAATAATTCGCCATTTACGTATATTTCGACCGTAACACTTCCCTGGACGCGGTAGTCGTTTCGTGCGTAAAGGCGCAAATCTTGATCGCCTTTCATTTGAATGGTTCGATAAAATTCTGTCTGATTCTTAAAGTTATCCTCCCCGCCGCTCTCATTAGTGTATGTGACATTACACCCACCACATATCACCTTGTACTGGATTTTGTAATAATTGTTTTTTGATATCTGTCTATCATATGATGTTTTCGCCTCTGACATATAAAGAAACGCTGCAAATATTAACGCAGCGGCGGACCATATTTTGGCGGAGTCTTTAAGTAGGCCAATAACCGCGAACACAACAATACCCAACATAAACAAAGAAAAGAATAGTCGGATGGTGAAAAGAGAAACCACGCAAATTGCAATGGCTATAATCCCATAAGTGGATGAATTTGACTCAGTATTGCTCATATCAAAGGGTTGTTTACGGGATAAGTCTAAAAATTTGTACAATTAATTCAAAACATTTCCTGAAAATCAACCAATTATCTACCTTAGTAAAAATATTGTTGTTAAAAACATAAATAATGTTTGGATAATGTTTCAACAATATTTATATTTGTACAAGTCAAACAAACAGTAACGCACCAAGATAGCTGCACCACCCGAATGCAGAAGCCGGTAGCGGGAAACTTTAAACAGTAACGGTTATGGTATTCATTGGGAATTTAATTTTTGGTGCAATTCTGGGAGTGGCCGCCTTCGCTGCGGTAGTTATTTTCTCCCCGTTTTTGATTGCTGGATGGTTAAAGGATCGGTTGGTATGAGACTAAGGCGAACCAAGCAATGTAAGTTGTGCCCATGGAAGTTATCAACTAACCCTTTTGATATTCCTGATGGCTATGATGTAGATAAGCATAAAGCTTTGTCTTGTACAATAGCAGATCCGGGAGATTTCAGAGGAAGTGGAGGCAAAGCAATGGCATGCCATCATTCGAAAGAAGGAAAAGAAGAGCACTGCGTCGGCTGGATATATAATCAACTTGGGCCAGGTAATAACATTGCACTCAGGATGGAAATGATGCGATGCGAAAACATCAAAGATTTGAAAGTCGTAGGTGATCAACATGAACGGTTCGAAGATACACTGCCAAGTATTAAACATATCCAGATAACACCATGAAAACCTACGCCATCATCCGCCTTCTCTGGTTCCCTACTCTTGCTTTTTCATTGTGGGTTGAGCCTTACGCAAAGGACGCACTAAGCTGGATATGCCGGCACCCTCTTTTGTGGACTGATCAGGTAGGATACCTGCCAGTGTTTACCGCCGCGACATTATTAATCATTCGTAAAATCAGGAAAGCATGAACTGCCAAGCCGTTGCCCAACTTATGATTCAGTTCCGGAAAGGAATAGAGTCTAATCCAGAAGTGAAAGTATTCAACTTAAATAGATTACACCTGATATACCTATTGAGCAAAGATGATCCCACAGTATGGGAGCAGCAATACGGGCATCAATACGCCATTGAAGTAGCAGAGGCAACTCGCAGGATACTTGAAGAACATGGATTAATAGAATCCGCATTAGCTGAAACATTATGACCCTCCCCCAAACCATCGAACACCTCCTTATATGGATAGGTGAGAGCTATTCACAAGTGTTAATGTGGCTGGCTGACGAACAAGTTTACGCGAATGCGTGCGCCGGGATAATACTTGCGATTGCCGCCGGAATACTGGCCGGCTTCTGGTGGAGCACCAAGTTTGACAGGGAAAATAGTGGAACGTATAAACAACACCGGTAGAATGGAAACGATAGCACAGGAAGCTAAGAGATTGTTAGAGCCGATACCGGAAGATCAGTGGACGACAAAAGACTTTACAGACAGAAAGAGTAAGTGCTGCGCGTTTGGTCACTATTCCCGATTAAACAGTAGTGATGATAATAATTTTTCAATTGCAAATTGCTCGGAATATAGGGGAAGATTAGGCGAACTTCAACATTCTATTTATGTTTTCACAAAAGGAGAATACAGCCTAATTGGTGTAAATGACGGCGCAAGTCCGTACCCGCAACCTACCCCCAAACAACGCGTGCTTGCTTTATTGAATGACATGATCAAAGCCGGATACTAACCATGAAAACAACCCTAACAACCCGCCTACAATCAATCGAAGCCCTTGCAAGGGAATTTGCTCAGATGGCTCAGCAACACGGCTTACATCAATATTTAAAAGCCATTGGCGTAACCTACGAGGAAAGCCATCAAAGCATTTATTTCGTGACGATGGGAAGAATGTCGGTAAACTTTGCCTTCGGCGTCGGCTTCTCATTCCATGACAGAAACTCCGTTATTGAATGGATGGAAGGAAGCGCTTACGATGAATATGCTTACAAACTGGAAATCTTTAAAGAGCAACTACCGGGCATACTTGAAGATGACAAGCAAGTTCGGATTAAGCAGCTTACCAGTGAGTTGGAGGCTATTAGCGGTGTCGCCGCATGAGAACAGCGAACGATTACTTTTATCAGGCTTACAAGCAATACAAAGCGTGGTGCAAAGAAAACGGGTTTAACCACAAGGAAATGCATGGCAAGTTCGCCGAGTTCGCAGGTTTAGCTATGAAGGAATACGCAGCAGAGGTCACCAACAGAACGCTTAGCCGAGCAGCAGACGAAGCCACAAAGGAGCTAGGGGACGGCGTTTGTTTTTTCACCGGGAAGGAGCGCATTAAAAACACTGAGATCATTACGCCGTGAAAATCCAAGTCGGCAAAACCTACCGGCCCCGCGACAAAAAAGCCCCGCCCGTAACGATCACCGGCCGATGCCCGCAAGGAATCTACTCATACGTAGGAAAGTGGGGAGAGTTGCCCGAGCAGCAAGACCGGTACCAGGAGAACGGAATGAATTTACATATAGAAACGGAATTTGATTTAATAGAGGAAGTATGAAAACAGCAGAAGAATATCTGGTAGAAGCCGAAGCAAAAGCATCACATCGTTTTGAATCATTGAGCGAAAACGATATGGGGGACGTAGCAGAAAATATTAAAGCCTACAAAAGCTTCGTGGTTGAAGCGATGAAGGATTATGCAAAAGACTGCATCACACAAACGCTCATTAACGCAGCGGAGCGCATTAAGCAAAGCAAAGAGGTTAATATGTTTACAAAAGCTCTCATAAGGAAAACACCACCTGTGCTGCCATGACACCTCTCACACCCGATGAATGCCGCGAACTCGAAGAATCCCATCAGCGGACGCTTCAAATGGAAATAGAAGAAGAAATTGAAATTTATGATACGAAGGGAAATTATAGTCACAGTGAAATAAATCAATCAGAACAGTTAAACAATTAGAAAACATGGGAATTATCGCAAAAAGTAACGGACAGGATTTTGAAAATGAATTATTACCAGCAGGCTCGCACGTGGCATTATGTTATGCTATGGTTGACCTGGGCACGCAGGAAACAGAGTTTAACGGGGAGAAATCAAAGAAGCGTCAGGTGCGCGTAGTGTGGGAGCTTTCTGACGAAAAGAAAGTATTTGACGAAACCAGAGGCGAAGAGCCGATGATCGCCGGGAAGAACTTCACTTTGTCGATGCATGAAAAAGCAGGCCTTCGCAAATTTATGGAGAATTGGAGAGGCCTTAAATATACAGAGCAGCAAGCCGAAGCCGTGGATATTACTACCATGCTTGGTAAAGCGTGCCTTTTAAGCATCAGTCACGGCACAAACGAGAAGTCTGGCAAAGAATACGCTCAAATCAATTCGGCGTCCCTGTTGCCTAAATCAATGCCAAAGCCAACACCGCACAACAAGCCTTACTTCTTTTCATTGGATGAATTTGAGCAAGAGGTTTACGACAAACTGCCCAAATGGTTGCAGGAGAAGATTGCGCTGTCTGAGGAATATAAGGCTATTGCTGGTTCGCAAGGAAAGCAGGAGAAGGAACCAGTAATGGCAGAAGAAGAGTCCGACGACTCGGATCTTCCTTTTTGAGGTGAACCCCTGGCAGAACGTCAAAAACGCCAACGACGCTAAATGGACAGCACGCATGTTTGGGCGCCGGTGGGATAAAGAAGGTTGGGCGCGATGGAACGCCCACCTTAAAACAATCGGGGTTGTGTGGGATAAGGATTCTCACCAATGGATAGATATAAAAACTGAAAACGATTAAGACAATGAAGGGATTATCAGCAATACAAAAAATTTCACAGATCACTGTTGAATTAGAAGGCGGCATCAAGTTCGCGATTCTACACCAGTTGACAGAAGACGACTTTCAACGGTGTTTCGACAGATGGACGCGATCATGTGTAGAGCCAACAGCAGAGGATTTGTGCGCTTTTATAAAAACATTTCATCCAAAGACTATGTGTGTTACCGAAGCTGACTATAATCGCATTACGAAGGGTAAAGCTATTCATGCAAGTGAAGCTGAATACTTGGCTGAAAATAAATAGATGTGGACGAAAAACCAATGAAAGATGCCAATTGATTATTCAAAATATCCGCCCGGGTGGTTGAAAGTTATCAGGCCCAGGATAATGTCTCGTGCAAATAATAAATGTGAGAGATGTGGACTGGAACACCTTTCAACGGTTTACGCAATTAAGCTGCAAATCAAGGACGATAATAGTCGATACACGTTTCGGAGTATTTGGTTTAGAAATGAGCAGGACGCAAAGCGAGAGGGTACGCATTGGACTGAATATAAGCCAGTCAAGGTTATTTTGACAATTGCGCATCTTGACCACGATGAAGACAATCACGAAATTTCTGACGATAGACTGTTGGCGCTTTGCCAGATTTGCCACTTACGTTATGATGCCTTGGAAAAGTACCGAAGGGTTACGGATAGAGCGAATAATGCGAGGAATAAGGAAATGTTTGAAAAAGTTAAACCTGAAAACAAATGACAACAAGATTCAAAAACGCGATTGACGCATTGGGGATTAAGGACGAGGGGTGGGTGCGAATCAAAGAGGGATGCCCATATTTGATAAATCGTTTTGGTCACGTCAAAACAGAAGGATTCTTAAAGAAAGTAAGAGGAGGTCATCTAAGATCGACTGGTGTTACAATTTTGAAAATTGACATCAGAAATGGATACAAGTCATACCGGTTGAATTTGGGAGACGGATTTAAAACTAAAAGTGTACACCGATTACTGGCTACTGTTTTTATTCCCAATCCAAATAACTATCCCGTAGTTAACCACATTGACGGCAATAAGTTGAACAATAGTTTAGAGAATCTGGAATGGTGTACTGTGAGTCATAACACTCAGCATTCGTATGATATGGGATTGCAGATACCTGCTGGTAATAGGAAAGGATTTGTCGGCAAAGATGTACATAATTCAAAACCTGTTATCGCCTACGACCTGCATGGCAACTATGTCGCAAGCTACGAGTCGTGCAAGCTTGCAGAGAAGGACGGGTTCATTGGTTCTTGCGTATCAAGAGTAGCAAGTGGTGTTCTAAAACAGCATAAAGGGCACCGTTTCTGCTATCAAAAAGCATAAGTGAACTAGGGTTTAGGAATGTAATACGCGCCGCGCCGACGCTATCTGCGCCCTGGGTTCGGGATCACCATCTAACAGCAATCACAATGAAATTAACTACACAAAACGTAAGGGAAATGTTTGAGGATTGCTCTTTCAAGGAACACAATAATCCTGAACTGCTTTGGACTATCGAAGGGGTTAAACTGAAAGCCAACCTTCACATTAACATGCTAAGTTTAAAGCGTAGCGAAATCGAATCCATGCTTTCGGAATTACCCGACAGCTTCAAGAGCTCAATAGGCGGCGGATGGTCTTTTCTCAATATGTGCATTACCAACAATGAAGAGCAGTGGTGTGATCTTCACGAAACGATGGATCAGCTTTTTTGCCTTGGTTATGGAATTGGGAAGTTAAGATTTCTAGTGCCTCGTGAAATGTGGGACGTATTACCCGGCGGAGTTCCTTACATCGTAATTGATTAAAAATACCCCGCGCCATCCTCCTCTTCCTGCTAATCACAGCCAGCAAGACGTGCTGACGGTTCAAATCAGGGATTTCAAATAAGGAAACAATTAAAATTCATAAAGAATATGTCAACTAAAATTCAAATCAACAGTTTAGAAGCGCTAAATAGATTAATTGGCGGCGACTCCGAACTAGAAGTAGAAGTAAGAAATTCTGTTGTGCAGGATTTTACTAAAAAGCACCTTAAATCGATGGTTCCGGCAGTAGTTGAAACCTGCTTGTCGGACTTGCAAAAGTTCGCAAGACCTATTATTGAATCTACTTTTTTTAGTAAAGTAAAAGACGGATGGTATACGAAGATCGTACCGAACGAACTGACAAATAAAATCAAAAAAGATGAAATCGAAAGGATCTTTTCAGAAGAAATCAGGGCAATTGTAAGAGAAGCGGCAGACAAAGCGATTAAAGATGTTTTAACGCCTGAATACATCAAAAAAAGACTCGAAATGAATATTGAAGACCAGGTTGCCGAGAGGGCCCGTCAAATTGTTAGAGCAAAACTTTCTGGTTTGTAGCTCATGACCCCACCCGAAGTAATCCAAGCCTACAAAGACAAATACGCCGCGTTCCCGGATTTGGTTGAGCGCATTGTGCGGCAGTTAAAATACGAAAGAGGCAAAAAAGAAATTTCAATTATCTGTTTTCAAGTTTGGGATAAAACAAAGGAAGGTGGAGATTTCTGGCACAAGTTTCATCTACTAGAAAGTGATCGTCAGCTCACCCGCCAGTCAATCGACGCCGCTTACGCAGAGTTCGGGATTGAGCCACTTGCTCCTGAAATTGACATGTCATGGTTAACAAATACCCCATACCACGACTTATGGGAATATATGGCAAACTATCACAACCTCACCCTTCTTCAATCCGAGGTGATGGACATTGTAAGTGTGATTGAAGATTGTCAGAGGAAGATTAAATAGGCAGTTAAAACTAGCGAGCGACTATGACCGAACAACACGTAAATATAGCCGCCAAAATGTATAAGGCGAGAAGCAGTATGAAGTCCTTGTTTGGTGAAAGCTATCCAGACAAAGTGAAGGTTTACATGGATATCGTTAAAGCGGTTTCCAAGCGAGAAGGGGTAGGCGAGATTGAATCAGCGATAAAGTTGATTAAAGACGCTAATGAGAAACACCAGGATTATTCCGGAATATTGGGGGTTTGGATATTGGCCGCAACTGTTGAATTGATAGAACCCTCTTTTAAGCCATGACGCACACCCCAATAATCCTATTCAGTGCGAAGGTGATGCTGAAATACCTGAACTCACTTGCAGCGAAAGGAGCGCACTTGGTAAAGATCACCAACAACGTTTTCACAATTGATGAGATAGGCGAAGGTGTTATGATTGAACCTGCAAACGGAAGTATTGATTGGGAAGGCTTAATACACTACTCCCAGTTTCAAAAGTTACGCAAGATACTCGAATTGGTTGAAGAGCAGCCGGTTTGCATTAAGCTGGATGGATACATGGAGATTAAGGGATTGTTAATTTGAAAAGGAGGAATTATGAGCGAGACTAATACACCCGGAGGGATCAGAGGCGCAATACTTCAAATAATTATTGACGAAGGAACTGCAAAGCAAGAGCACATTGACGAGCTTAATCACTACAAAAAACAATGGGTCGATGCTGGTCTCGAAAAAGGTCAATGGGGCACTGAGATAGATGGTAAGGTTTATCCTTTAAACTCTGATGAGCATAGATTAGCAATGAAAAACATGCTCGAACAGTATAAACCAGTAACCAAGTAATTAAACCAAAGAAAGGATGAAAGATAGAATCATAAATTATATATCCTGGTGTTGTATTACTTTTCTTGCCGTCATATCAATATTAAGTATTACGCCTATAGGCGTAAATGGAGAAAGTGTAATGCAAATACTCTATCCCATTATTTGGGTGCCATTTATAATTACCACTCTTATCGCGAATTGTATTCATCTTTTAAGCGATAATAAGCCATGAGCGAGATACAATTGGAAGTTGGGAAGACGTATGAGGTAAGAGAGCCTGAAATTTGCGATTTACAAGGAAATTATTTTTATGTGAAGATAGTATCAGAGTACGATGGAATTTTTACCGGCGACGATGAGAATGAATATTTCCCTAATGGGCGTTTTCTTGCTTTTGAAGGTGAATGCTACTATGACCTGGTAAAAGAAGTAACACCCTAATTCACAACGTTAATCGAAGAGAAAAGATGGAAGAGAAATTTATTTACATCTGCAAAATAAAACTGATCGGATCGCCCTTTGCGGTTTTCGATGAATCCATGGCTAAATCCTGGGTTGATCAAGATCCAGACGCACACTACTACGAGAAAGTGCCTATACTCTATGAATTTTAACCCCATGAACTACACCTTTGAACAAGCGAAGCAGGCTGTGGCCGAGAGGAGGAAAGCCGAAGAATGGGAATTTATGCTCATGGCTTACCTAGGATTGTCTGGACACAAAGGAGAAGAATGGTTTATTGAGGCTATTTCCAGTGCTATGCAAGAAGTGTGTGAATTGATGTGCAACGAAAGCGTGAAGGATGATAGGGACGCACTCAATACAATCCTTGAATCACATGGGCAATACTTTTCCAGAACAGTTAAGAATAGACCCCTTCCCTTCCCAGAACAGTAACACCCACGTGTTGGAGAGGATCTGGTGATCGGTCGGAAATTATATGTTGTAGAATCGGTCTTGCACGGAATAAATAATGAGTGGGAAGAAGGCAGAAGTAGGATTACGGTGTCAGTGAAGCTCAAAACTTAAAATCAATCGGAAATAATGAAGAAACTAACATTAAAAACAATCCAGAACACCATTGCTAACTGTTCAGAAGAGTTGGCTGCTGATTTGATTTATGAGTCATTTAATCCACCCTATAAACCACTTAGTGATCTTCACAAGGATGAAGAAGCATGCAGAAAAGTATTTGAATGTGTATTTCCGATGTGGGCATTCAGTAAAGCCGTAGTGGTACCAAATAGTAAATGTTTGAACCTATTCGGCATAACAAGCGACGAAATAGAAATTAACGCGATGTCTATTTGGGCTGACGGAATTATTCACTTTGGAGTTAACAACGGGGTTCATTTGCGATACGCACATTATTTCAAATTGGTAGACTTTATACGTTCACTTGGATATGAGCCTGAGCTCTAACCCCGCCAATACCTCTTCTCCAAATGAAAGAACCCATGCTTATGATTGGATTGAATACTTTTCAGCATTTCCATTGCCTGATCATAGTCCATGAAGGTTTTGGAGTCGGTCTTTTCAAACGTATTCCCGCCGTCACGGCTGGTAACCAACATTGTCTCATTGTTTTTATTGGCATGAACAATAACATGATTGTAAACCGGCTCATCCTGCTCCAGCACGCTCATAAGCATTTCAATCGCTTGCCCGTAATCTGGCCGGTCAGAGTCCACGCCGTACTTATTTTTCATCGCAGCGGCTATTTTATCGAGCATTGTAAGGTTAGCACGAAGAATATCAACGGTGTCCATCCCAGGTTGCAAATCAAGCCGGTTGAGAACCATTTGAAGGCCGGAGTGGATTAGGTGGGCGGCTAGGGTGTAGTTGGGCATTATTCAGGTTGATGAAGTTTTGGGTAAAGTAAAACAGAAATTATAAGCACCATGAAAACAGTATTTTACATCCAAGATGAAGACGGAAGATATTTAGAATACGACGAAGATATGGAATCATACAACTGGTGGTTCGATAAAGATTTTGCTAACAAGTTTGATATTGTTGGGGATGCTCACATATTTATTATCGAGCACGAACTTGATAATACCAACGTAGTTTAACAACTTTTAGGCAAAGATATTTAAAAGTGAAATAGGGAGGAAAATATTTTGTTAAGTGGTTGATTGTTAGTATATTGAGGTATGGAAAAGCTAGAATTATATAGAACATATAAAGAGGATTGGGACGGTTACGGAGGGCTTCCGTTTTCTGATAAAGTGATTGATAATACCAAATTTGTTATAAATAGTTTCCATCAACAACCACATATATCCCCTACGGGAAGAGGTTCAGTTCAACTATCTTACCGATTGGAAGAAAAGTGCATAGAGGTGGAAATTTCTGACAATTTGGAAGTTGAAGTGTTAGAAATTATTGGTGTTGTAGAGAGGGAGTATTCAGAACAAATCGACCAAATTGCTAATCGTATTTACGATTTCTTTAACAGTGGTTCTTCAATAAGATAACTTATGCCGCACGTGCCTATTTTTTGGAAAGAGAAGAACTTTATGGGATGGAGAGCATTCCTGAAAGAATTCTTTTCTAATCAAAAGGCGGCGTATTCCGTAACTGAATTGGTTCATCACTTTGCACCTAGTGATGCCAAAGAGCAAGCAAGAATCCGTCAGTCAATCGGAATGCAGTTATCAGTAGCTTTTCATGCAGGGGAATTGGTTGCGTTTAAATTGGACGGGCAAAAGGCAAAGCTGTATGCAAAGTCCGATTACGTATACGACAAGAATTCTCTTCAAGAGATCACGAACCGCGTAAAACATCGCTTAAATCTTAAAAAGATTTCTGGGAGAATCCTAGATGCAAAAGGTCATAGTAGGGATAAAACAATTCCTGTCACCGAAGAAGCCCGACCAGTTCGGGATCAGTTAAGTATTGCACGTGAGGTCAATGAAATACTGGAACGGACAGAGGTTAGATCTGTGGGAATTACAAATAGCAGGGCGAAAGTAAAACCTACCGTGCCATCTGTGCCAACGTTGGTTCCGCGAGAAGTTTTTAAGGCTAGCCGATTGAAAGATATTGAGTGCGCTATTCGCAGCAGCGTAAGTATGCGCGTTAAAATCCCGACTGAATGGATTGAAGAATATAACGAACTGATATAAAATAGGGCATAAAAAAGCCTCGCAAATTGCGCATAATCAAAAAAGATCAGAGGTGTGCGAGGAATTATCGTGGCAAGTATAATGAAAAGTATGAAAGAAACAAGGATTATTCCACTAAATACAATTGCCTTAAAATTTAAGAGGCCGGGAGAGGAAATTCCTGAGTGTGCTTATTTACTTACCGCAAAGAAAGCAAGCGTAGCGGATATTCAATGGGCTAAAAATAAAATCTTCATCAGACTTGTAAAACAATGAAAACATTTCACGATTGCCGTGACGAAATAGCGCGAGGAAGGTCGTTTAAGGATTGGGGGGCAATGCAAGAAAAATATCCGGTTGACGCTATGTTTTGGGACGATATGAATTACGAAGCAGCTGAGTTGTATGCCAAAGACGTGGCGCAAGATGCCCTTAATCGTGCTGCGGAAAAATTAATAAATATGCCCTTGACTGATTTATGGGTTATTGCAGATAAGGACGCAATAAAAACAACAAGTATTCTTACTAAATAAAATATGAGCAAACCAACTTTACCACAAATCCGGGCAATCGTTCGTGAGGCGATCAAGTCAAAAAATCCTATCGCAGCATCTATTCAGATTCACAATCTACTGGACGATCAAGGCGATGATCCTGTTACAGCCAAAGAGATTTTAGCAGCTGAATGCCCCGACGTTGATCAAAATTCAACCGCCGGTTTCAAGATGATTATGGCGATGGAATTATATGCAGAAAAAAGAAGGCAGAGCAAGTGTCGGGAAGTTTGCTTAGTGAAATATCAAATGTTTAGTAAATAGTAACCCCCTCTCTTCAAGAAAGAAGAGCCCCACCACCAATAAACCAACAACGTAAACGAAGAAAGGAATGGAGAACTGGCAACCAATAGAAACCGCTCCAAAGGGGAGAATAAGATTTATCGGAGCAATTAACGAATTAATTTTAGGCGATATTTATCACGGCGTCAATGGATTTTCCGGCGAAAAAGCTATTGAGACTTTTCGGTATACACAAGGAGGGGAGCCCGTTCCAGAGTATATTCAGCCTACCCATTGGATACCACTCCCACCACCCACCAAATACCCCCCCCCCTTGGAAACAAAATGAATTTTCACAATAAAACATCTATAACAATGGACTTAAAAAAAGAAGACTCAGAACCAACAAAACAGATTCAGGACGAGCACTTGGACGAAAAAGCTGCTTCGATTTTGGACGTGTACGCGAAAATGACAGGATTTTACCCTTTTGCGTACTCGCGGGATGGGGAGCGGGTGAAGTAAGGGCTAAAACTGTGAGGAGAGGAGTTTTGGTGGGTAGGGAGGTGATAAATAAAAATGAAACCATGGCATTCGACAAAAAGCATTACCGCGCAATAAAGAAATTCATGGATCAGCAGATTCTGCACGTAGACTTCCGTTTGGTTGATGAATATAGAGACAAGCCAGTTGAATGGGCGGAAACATTTCTGTTTCACATATCTCATTGCATTGAGGAAGAAGATTACGAAGGAGCAAAGGCCGTTACAGATTCAATCAAAGAGTTTCTCGACAAATACACTGATGTGAAAGTTGAAGACCTACTCTTGAAAGTGCCCGAATATAAAAGACTGGAAATCGTAGGGATTATATGCTATGGAAAGGATGATGATAAGTCGGGGTTGGCAAGTGGTGGGGCCGAGTTTATTTCGTTTTAAATAAATCAGGGGCCATAAGCCCCTTTTTTTATGCAACAAACTAAATCGAATGTTTTATATTTGAATCTACTTTAGACATCTAAATCATGACTTACAAATCGACCTGCCAAGCATGTTCCAATGAGCAAAATGTAGTTAAGCATAAACGATCGGACCTTTGTGATTGTGGCCTTAATAGAGAAGACCGCATAGATCAAGACATCATGCGCCATTTTTACTCTGAGTTAGCAAAAGCAAAACAAAGGGCGGCGCTCATGCGGCAACCAACTTGAAAAACTCATTTACGGACTCATAGCCAATAGCAATGCGCTTATCTATCCACTCGGAACGAAAATCCATCGTAGAGCCTAATAATGGATACCCTTCTGCATCTAATGGCGCTTCTATGTGCAATATTTTGGCTACCTTAATACCTTCTGCTGCCCTAAATTCCGGATACTTCAAAGCCCACTCGTTTATTTTTTTAGTCATCTTAATTTCGCGGCCCAGCCCATCGTTAAGCATGATATCTACGGAGCCACCGGCTTGAGTTACCAGGTTTTTTTTACTTTTATTTAATTGTTGATTTACGCTGTTATTATCAATCGCCCACGCCGCCCAATCGTAAGCCGGATCAATGTGTTGGATGGTAAGCGAAAAAGGGCTTGAAGCTCTTAATCCTCCGTCTACGCAGTCATAAATTACAGTACCGTCAGCTAAATGGATTTCAGGAACCGGCGCGCATACGCCCGGTATCGAAGTGGATGCCAAAACCGCTAGCGCTAAGTTGCGGTCGTCTTTAAAAAGCGAGTGGTGGTAGCAATGTAATTGTCCATCATAAAGACTTACGAACGTAGGATAGAAATCGGCTTTCATATCCGCCATGCGAACTTGCGCCAAAAGTGTTTCCTTTAACGGAGCGTTGTCCAGCAAATGATCAATGCCTTTCGCGTTATTGATAATTTTATCAATAAAACTGCGTTGCCCTTTCTTAGTGATCAATCCAATCTTATCGCCAAAGTTTAAGCCCGCCGCCAATATATCCCGAATAGCCGCGACATTAGCTCTAACTGTGCCATCTTGCAACTGAGCCAGGTACGATTCAAAAATAAACCGCCCGGCTGTATCTCCTGTCTGCCTCCAGAAGGCGTTCAGTTCATCGTATTTGCGCATAGCTGCCATTGCCCCGTTTGGAGATCCGCCAGATGTGGTAACATAAAGTGACCCCTCTACACCTAATTCTAAACACCTGTTAATCGCACCTAATTGCACTGCGGCCTTAGCGCCGCCCCCTGGTAGACAGAAAGCATGTTTTAGGGCACGTTTTGGCTCTGTTATTTCTGATAAATTCATATCCCCTCCCTGATTGAAATTTCCAATATCTTTAAATTGCGCCTCGCCCATCCTTTCAAGAATTCCAGCTGCGAAATATCCCGTTTGACAATCCCCACATAGAAATCACTACGGGCAAAAGCAAAGTCATAAGCGTTTATCTTTTGGCCGTTTGCCAAAGTAACGGCACCCAATATACCGTCGGCTTTTACGCCAGCTGCTGTTTGCAAAATCTTAATCCCGTTTGCTGGCCCGTGATTGATTATTGAGTCCAACAAGTATAGCCTGATACCCGGCGGGAATGAATTCACGCTGTATTTATTCCAAAAGTCGCGCAGGTATATGCCTTGCGCCTTCTCCCAGGTAAGGTTCTTAATATCCAGGTTAGGATAAGACTTTGCAGAGATACCGTACTTCGTACCCTTCAGCTCGCCAGAGGGCGTATAATTGCCCTTGTCTTTTTTGTTCAATGAAAAGCCGCCTTCTTCCAGCCCCACGTATTCAATTGCTTTCTCGAATGTCATTACCTAATCCAGTGAAATATTCTTTGAAATAAATTACGGCGCTCAACTTCCGCCGGGCACACCTGCGGCCATTCTACCGGCTTTGATTCGGGCACGGTGTATCCTACTGGCTTTTTGTATTCAACGTGCGCGGTAATAACCATTTTATTGCGTTTGACTTTTACCGGCGCTAGGCTCACAATAATCCTGTCCAGGCGTTGATTGGTATTATCAAGAACCTTTGAGCTTTGAGCCACTTCCTTAACCGCCTCTTTGATAATTTCAGCGGGCGCATCAAGCCTGTTAATGAGCGAATCTTCTACGGCGGACTTTTCTTTTATCTTTTCCACCTTGCGCTTAATGGCTTCCGGCACCACCGGTTCGGATGAAGTCTCAACCCGGATAGCATCCTGGCTATTGCCATTGTTCGAGGGCATAATGCTGAGAGCCAGCGCCACTAAAATTGAGAATGTAACCTCCTGCGTAGTCATTTTTTTACGGGATTTATCACGCTTTCGACAACTTTTATTTTCTTGTTATTCCGCTCTGTTCTAATACGGGTCGCCTTCGACTCAGTATAGTATTGAATTGCTGCATTGCTATACTTCTCATCTTTCTCGCGAAGTAGCTTAATATTCTCGTCCTTATCCCGCATACGTCCGTCCACCTGAATATTGTATAAGATCGTCCAGTTTGTATTCAAGGAATCAATCTTTTTTGCATAAAATGCGTGCACTTGTTCAAGCTTAATGGCGGCTTCTCTCTCTGCCTGATCTTTCCCGCTTATCGCATCTTTGAAAGAGAGCCAAACCACGGCAATCCCGATTAGTATGATTAATATTGTCGCCCTGGGCCATTCCTTTTTCTTTAAAGCATCATCAACATTTTCCAGGTTATCCATTCTTGTGCGGCTATTAACTTACGTACAAAACACATGCCCAAAGGCTTAAATATTAAGGGTTTACCAACATATATATTTGCCAGCACAGAGCAGCGAAACCTATTACAACCAAGGCCTGCTCTATCCTTAGTTGTAATTTGCTCATAGCTTTTTGATTACTGTCTGATGTCCATAAACGATACCCAAATCATGCTCAACCCCATTGTGCCGGATCTTCACTCTTTCGGTAAGATGTTTGGATAGAAAACCGTTGTAATAGATTAAAACCTCCCCTTCTGGTCCTTGTCCAAGCAACGGAATTCCTTTTTTCTGATCGAAGGCATCTTTTACTACAAAGGAATTGTAGTTAGGTGGGCCAAAACCATTTAAGTGAAATCCTGCGGTACCAGGCATAGCTACAAATCCGCCCCGATTAGACTCGTACGATATGAATGAAAGCTTAGTAGTCCGATTACGGATTTCATAAGCTGCTTCCATTCCCGCCATTGTGGCATCAATAACAGGAGCGTAAAGTGTGCTCTTTAATCCTTCCGGACTTTTTTCTGGAACGCCGCTCCTTCCGAAATCGCCATCGTTAATCCTTCTGAAATCTCTTTCGCCCTTGGATTTAAAGTAAATCTGCTGCTCAGACCACCAGTCAATTTTATTAACGTCTTGACCGTATTGAGTATTTGGGGCGTCCCATAAGGCGGTTCCAGATGTTATCAGCGTTGACCAAAAGCCAGAAGTGAAAAGCTCATCCCATGCGGCGGCGGGACCAGTGTTCATCCTGGTTTTAACCGTACCTCCGGCATAATCATAAACCTCACCGGAATTCGTTATTTCAATACCAATCCGATTGCCATTGTCATCCGAAACAAAATTTTCAATGATCGGTGTGCTGAATATGGATAAGTTAGATTCACGATCCTGCCCACCATAGGTTTTCGTTGCAAGCTTAACCCGTTCGTTAAGCGCAATAAATTCGTAGGGAAGATTATATACCCGGTTCCAGAAATAGTATTTGGCGTTGAAATTTCGGACTTCAATACTGCCTTCCGTGAAATATCTATGATCTTCCGCGCTCCACCCGTGGATGCCGTGACCTTTGTATAGTTTACTGGTTAATGACTCTTCATAAGTCTTGCGGTCGCCATACAACAGCCCTTGGTCAATCGCGCCATAGAAATCATCACCGCCGTACCCGCCAAATATACCAGCATCTTTTTTATTAATACCGGGATGTTTAACCCGTATGTCGTCTAAGTTACCTCTCGCGAAATGGTAGGAAACTTGATATCCTGGCAATGTTCCGGGCCTGTCATATTGCCCCTGGCCATTCTCTACAAGTTCTTCGGTAATGTAGGAATACGGGCTTGAACCCATATAAGTAGCAAACGCACGGCCTGCATTATACGCTTCCTGCGAATTTAAAACCTGACCATGCCCCACCTTTACAGTGTTGAAGGTCATTTCTTGATTAGGCTGCGTGAAACGTGCATCAGGTATTACTCCGACACGCCGGTAGGTATCCTGATTATCTCCTCTGTTTATTCCCGCCGTAGCAACCCATTTGTTGTATGGTCGCCAGTCCATCGCGGGCAAAGTCTTAGGGAAGTTCAGGACACGCGAAACTACAAGCCAATCCCTACCAATCCCGTTGCCTACCTTTTGATCAGATTTGATCGAAATGAACATCTGTGACATACGTGCATTCAGCGCGTTTACGCCTTTGTCACCGTATGCGGTCAGGTATTTTTTAAAGGTTTCAAGGTTGGGTATCTTGTCAGGATTGCAAATGAATTGCCTGACAGAAACCGGCCCATCGGGCAAAGTAATATTCTGGAACTTCTGGTACTCGCCGTTCTCTGTTTCAAAATGAGAATAGCCCAGCATATAGAACACATTCCATCCATTAAGCTTTGAAATTGTTCCTGAGTTATCCAGTCCAGGTGTGTTGTCGGATAGTGTGCCGTCCTGATTGAAAGCCACTTCCAGTTCGCCCGTCCGGTTGTAGGTGTAATACCTGCCACCTACTTTGATGGATTCAGCGCCAATTACCGAAGGATTGGAAACTGGTTTAGGGTCAATAACAGGGGGTGGTAAATCTCCCCTGATGGTGAACTTGCGCGTAGATGGAGTACTAACGCAGTTGCGGCCTTGGATGCGCAGGTAATACGATCCATCTGCTAGTGGTTTATATTCGAATGGAACCCGATTTTTAGTCAAATCTATTAGGCTGTCAGAATAAAGTATATTCCCTGCTTCGTTTAGAATAACGTAGTTAATTTTAGGTACCCCATCCGCATCAAAATTTAGCTCAGCGCCGGTATTGGTAATCTTTGAAATCCCCTCAATAGACGGCCCGCGTGGGCATGAGTCAAGAGGTGTCACAACCGGCGGCGGCTTTACGCCACCAGATAACACCTTATTGAGGCTGTCAATACGGGCGTTCACGCCTTTTAACTGAACGTCAATGTAGGCTTTCGTTGGAACGTTTACCGTTTGCCCGTAGCCCAGATGGGCGCAAAGAAGGATGAGTATTAGTAGTTTTTTCATGATCTGTTTGTTTATAATCCTAATTCGTTAATTACTCCACTTCCTAATTTTGCATGTCCGGCAACGTTTGGGTGGATTTCGTCAGGCAGGAATAAAGTGTTTTCTCTGGTCACCCTATCACCATTAGTTGTCATCCATTTAGCAAAGTCCAGATACCTATCTGGCCCAGCCAACACCGCATTCGTTACTTGTGTATCGTAAGCCGCCCTATCATCCCTGGGCGGTAGTGTGATCACGATGAATTCGGCCTTCGGGCTATGTGCCAATACGGCTGCCCGTGCTGCATTCTTTCCATTCTGCCAGGTTGTTAAATTTGAGTCATTTACACCGATGGCATAAATGAATATTTTGATCTCGCCAATCATAGCCAGGATGTCAGTAAGCTTTGCCGCTGATAAAGCAGTAGTATCCCCGCCCCTTGCAGATAAAAACATATTGTCTTTAATGCGCGCGGAAACTATTCCGGCCCAGCGGTTCATATACCCGCCGCTTGGTTCATTACGGATTGTGTCGCCATCGCCAATACTATCCGTAACAATGGTCATATAGGGATTGTAAGGCATAGCTGTTGTGTGGGCCAGGTCTTTGATTATGATTGAACCTGATCTGAATATAATCCCGGGCGCATCTACGCACTCCCCGCATGAAGTCCCGCCAATTGAATTATAAACTAGCTGAACCGATTCCTGTGTTACTGTATCCACCAGCTTACCGTAGAATATCTCCCGGTCTTTACGAAGGGTAAGCAGGTACTCCCGGTTTGCAACACGGGCGAAAGGAATGTCTATTTCTGCAACAGATGTTCCAGGCGTGTCTCCGATGTTTGCTATTTGCGGGTACAGTTTAATTTTCCCGGCTCCCAAATCCGCTTCCAAGATAGAAGTCCCTACCACCAATTGACTTTTGCGGACAATTGCAAATACAGATGACGCATTGACCGCCTGAACACGTATGCAAACTGCATCTTCGTCTAAGCTGGAAGGCTTATTCCAGTAAGCATAAGTACCCCAACTACCCGAACCGGGAGATTGAAGCCCCGAAGTAGTCCACGACCACGCCCCCGCCTCAACCCAATCAGAAGGTTTTGTGGCTACCAAAAGGGAGTACTTTTTTATAAGCCCAACCGGCGCTCCTGTGCGCTTCAGGCTTATATCTTCCTCAACAACATCCAAACGGGAAAGCGCATCATTCACCTTATCGGTTAATGCCCCGGTTCCTACCGTAATATTGACAGCAAATAGGTTTGCCGAATTGGCGTTGAAAAGAATATTGCTGCCCGACGGAAGGCCTGCAAGGAACGGGTAAATTGTTCCGGCCGTAGCCTTGTATCCGATTTGTCCGCCTGGATTATTTACATACCACCCCCAATATTCCCCTTTTTTAACGGTAACAGTATCGGCCGGCGCAATAGTATTTAGCCCTAGCACTGCCGTAACTTCAAAGCTGGTAACGATATTGAACGTGCCGTTTGCGTTCTTGCTAAAAATGAAGAATGTAATATCGCCCGCCCGTGTGGCCCACAACTGAACTGCTTTAATGTAACCCGCTGTTAGCGGTGTGTAATAAATTCTGGTAACATCCTCAGAGGGAGTTAATGTGTAAGTGCTTAATGAATCCGTTACGCCAGAAACTACATCCGGGCTTTCTTGTAAATAAGCGCGGCTTGATTCTTCCGCCGAAAGGCTTGATGTCGCGTTTGCCGTTATTTTAGCGTTGCTTTGTGTCTGACGTGCAGCGGTTACCCCAACTGATACGGTATAGTTAAAACCGAAACTTGTAGTTAGAGCCTCCGCTGCATCAAGGTTTGTACCCGCCGCATTACCCGCTATAAAATAGGTTGGTGGCCCCTCATTTTTAAAGCCTACGAAAGCTGTGTTGTTCGATGAGTTGACATAAGCATGATGCCAGCCAAGGTAATCGGTATCAAGTAGGATAACCTCAGGAAAATCACCATTGGCAAGGCTGAAATTATTCTGCCCTGTTTTGGTAAGCAGGTAAAAGGTATTGATCAAATTATAGCTCGTATCAGGGTTTTTGCGGAATATCTTCACTTCCAGAATGCCGCCCCTGGTAATCCAAACGGTTATTGTTTCAAGTAGCCCGGCTTTATTTTGGCCTAATATCCTGGTGGTTGAGCCCGATGTGCTATTGGTTGTGTAAGTACTTACAACAGAAGGCCCTACCAATGACGAGTTTAGCGAAAACTGAGCGTCCAGTTTAGCCAGTAATGAGCTGCTTTCTGCAATAAAAAACCACTGCCCGCTCGGATCTTGCTTTAATTTTCCCTCACCCATCGTATCCCCGGCGGTGAAATTCTTGCCAGAGAATTGAGCCAGTCCAACACCCGTTGCCGGTATGTCATAGATTTGGTATTTCTCTGGGTCTGTTTGGCCAATAGTTGCGTCTGCCGATAATGTAGGCGTATTGGTTGCCCAATTGTACATGCCCTTCTGCTCGATACCTGTTCCGGCGGATGCAACAAGATCCTTGGCTTCATCGCGGTAACCTCTCGCTTCTTCCGCCGCCTGGATAGCTTCCAGTGCTTTTGCGGCTGTGGCCTCATCGCTGAAAGAGCTAACCCGCACGGTGCCGATTGATGGCGCAGTTATTACAAAGGTGCTCTCAGATGAAACAGCTCCGTCCAAAGTTGTTTTGATCGGAAAGGAGAATTTAGTTTCGCCCGCAAACTTGACGTAAATCTGTGCATTTTCAATTACCCTGAGCCACGCAACGGTTAGCGTAAAGGAGATATTAGCCCCGACCGCCGAAGACGGCACGACAACAAAAATTGCCTTGTTGCTCCATAGTTCCACAACCACCGGTGCCACGATAATGGACGGCTTCAAAAATTGCATTATGATCGGAAAAGGGTTTTCGATAAAGGCGGTCAGGTCTGCTACCTTGCGTGGCTGATTGTTCATTTTATTCTAGTTATTCAATTGTTTCTTTCAACTCTGATACTTCTGCAAACCCCTCGGTAATTAAGCCCTGCAAACACATGTTCGGGTTTATGTGGTGGGAATACCCGTAGTATTCTACTGTCACGGACTTTTCGAAGTTTTCTTTTCTCACCTCGTCAATGCCGATCGGTATAGGCTTAAATTCGAAATCTGTTTCCTCTGCCCATATTTCCGCTTGCAGATCCATGATCTCTTTTGATCTGCTGTCTGCCAGGTATATGGATGAAATCGCTTGCTGATCTGCATTAGGGTTATCTTTTACAACTTGCTGATACAGTTCATTGCGCCTCGTATTAATACCCCTCAACGCTTCTCCCGCTTCTCTTTCTATGGTTTTCTTAGCCAGCACACCCAATCTCGTAAGTCTGGTGTCCGTTGCGAAACTGAATGCGTTCTGAGCAACGAGGGCTTCGCACTCTGCTTTTAATGTCCTTAGTCTGTCTAGTTTAATTTTCATGTTACTTTCGATTTTAGTTGTTATGCAATTTTTTCCCACTACAGCCGGGCATTGGAGCCTCAATCAAAACCTCCGATTTCTAGCTTCATCCAACCGGTTAGATAGTAAACATAGACGCTTGCTCCGAGCACCCCTCCGTCTGTTTGCATCCATAGCATACCAGTAACAGGACTCGCATACGCCCTCCTTTGAATGCGAGTTCCAGTGTAAATCACACATGGATTTAGAAATGTAAGGGTCGCTCCATCATCTTCTATATACCCATCTGACAACTGAGCGGGAGCACCCCCATTCACATACCGAACCGTCCTATTTACCGCTTGCCCTACCACAGAAACGGGACTGGCCGCACCTGCGTAGCTTATAACCCCCGTGCTGTTGTTGTAAGAAATCCCCCCAGTACCTGAAATAGACCCGCGTACTGCACTGGTAAAGTCAGTGATTTGTGACGATGTATGCGTATGGGATGAATTGGCTTTCCCGGATAACAGAGAGTCAACCTGAGATTCAGTATAGGCGTCTGTTATCCCGTACCCCGCAATTGTTGTCGGCTTGCCCGTCACATCGTTCCATGGCATATTATTGCAGGCAATCACAAGGTTTCCTGAGCCGACAAGCCTGTTTAGAGGATCGCCGCCGAAAGTGATGTTGTTGCCTGTTACGAGATTGCCCTTTGAGAAGGTGTTCTCTTTTCCATTAAGGCCCGCATCGACATTTGCTTTCGTGTACACATCAGTAATACCATAACCGGCAACCGTGGTTGGTTTTCCTGTCACATCATTCCAGGGCATGCTATTGCAGGCGATAACCAAATCACCCGAACCTACAAGTCTGTTTACACCTGATCCTCCGAAAGTTATATTGTCGCCAGTAACCAGATTGCCCTTCGGAAAGGTGTTTTCCTTCGTTCCCAGTCCGATATTGAAATCACCGATCGTTACGCCGTCCACTATCCCAAAACCTGAAAGTGTTGTCGGCTTGCCGGTTACAATCGTCCATGGTATAGCTGTTGCCGAAATGGTCACATTGCCCGCGCCAATCAGTCTATCCGTCAGTGTGCCGGACAAAACAATATTTGAGCCTTGCACAAGGCTGCCTGTCGTAATCTCGTGTGTGTGGCTTGTTGATGTTACTGCGTTGGTAGTGGATGCATCTAACGTTGAAGGCGTCCCCAGATCAATGACCCGGTTGGCTGATAAATCCCCGCCACTGCCAGCAGCCATACCATCGCCGCCAAGTATCTGTTTTGCATTCACCCACGGCTTGTCTGCAATTGCCAACCATACACCCCACACACCGCTTTCGACGCTTCTGAAAAACGCAGTACCATTCCTAAATGCGATGGTGGACCCGATATCCGCATTCGTTGAATGAGGGATGTAAATACCATGGAACGAAGAACTTCCGCCTGATGGTGAGTCAACTGCCGAAACATTAAACTTGGGTTTGGTATTGACATTTACCTGCGTCCAAGGAAGCCCCGTACTGGCATTAACCAGATACCTCGCATCACCCCAAACGGTATCGAATGTTAAAGTAAGGTTTGTTGCTATCGGCCCGCCACCTAATAATCCTACCCCTGTATTAACTTCTTTCAGGTCAACCCACGCCCGGCTTGCGATCTGGTACCACGTGCCCAGTGCGCCCCCATTGGTGCCCCTGTAATAGGAGTTATCCCCGGAGCGGGTAACGACAAGCTGAGAGACGTTTGAGCCGCTCACGCCTGCGATTAGCATACCAGGAATAGCATTCGGCGCATTGGCCGCGCCAGTACCGATTAAAGCTACACCAGTGAAGTTATATGCGTTTACATCGCCGAAATAGTTAGGGATTACATTGCCCGTTGTAACATTGGTCAATGGCATGTATTTAGCCAGGGACGCGCTTATAAGCTCTTCGATATACTCTACTGTCACCAGATCCCCCGGATCGGCACCTGTTACGATTGTTGCAACAGGTATAGCCGAAGTAACGCCAGTGCCGCCAGCCATACGGCCAATAACCGTTTTGGTGGGAATGTCCTGGATCTTAGCGAAGGTAACTCCTTTTGCTTTTAGGCGAAGGTGATTCAGAAGCGCGGTATCGGGGTCGTCCGGTGATTCTGGTTCGAATATTTCAATACCTACATTGTCCACACGGACATCAAAGCGTTTGATATAGTCCTCAACGGTTTCTGACATGCCAGCGCCAGCCACGTAATCAGCCAGCCCACCCCCAGGCTCACCAATCGGCGCTTCGTCAATCGGAATATCAATGCCAAAAGAAAAATCTGCTGTGCTTGTCGCTACGAGCGTTCCACCTGCTCCACCTGCCCTACGCGTATGGATAACCCTGAAAGCGGTTTCATCTGCGTGAATGCTATCTATCTGCTTGCTGTTCTTTTTCCCAAACAGATAGTGATCAGAGAAAGTAACTTCGCCTGGATAGGTCTGGTAAGGGGAAACACCGTATGTCTGCGTGCTGATAGGGATTAAACTGCCGCCTTTGAATTGATAAAAATCAAATCCTTCCCAGTCATAAGGAGGTGAAACCGAATCGTTCCATACGTTCCAACCAGAAGCAGGGAGAGGAAACACATTGCCAGACCCGGCAAGCGTACCCATCAACGTAAGATTTGTTTTGCCTGCGTTGGCTGAGCCTATTTTTAATACATTCTCTGTCGCCTCAGGCTCTTCCTCGTTAATGGTAAAATCCGCATACCTGACAAGAACTTCTTCTCCGTCCAGGGTTAAAACGATCTCAACATTATAGAAACCCGGCGCAAGTTCCGTATCTACGTTGTAAACAAGGTAAGTTCCGGTTAACGAGTCAGCCCCTAACGGATAAGTCCTGCTTGCTAATGCAATCTCGTTCTGGTATAATGTGATGGTCGCCTTGTCGTGGTTTACATCATCTGCAACGGCCTTAATGTTAAGCGCGCCGGGCTTTACAAACTTGCTTGATCCATCCACTGCAATCTCACCAATATCACTGCCGCTTGATGTAAGGAAGAATTTTAGCTTGTTAAGATATTCTTCATCATAAAGCGTAAAGGTGATGTTTTGGTTACTGACTGGGCTTTTATTTAATTCTGTGTATACCCATAACCGGAACTGTCCCGCTTCGGTAGTTATGCCGCCATCTTCCCCAAACATCTGGTAGGTATCCAGCTCGGTTTCTGTGACAAACTGGTTCGTCACCCTGTCTATTGCGTTGCCGGTTGGCCCACCTCCTTTGACTCTTAACTGATAGAAGTCATGCGGCCCGGCTATCTTAGCTGTTAAATCCCACAGGTCTTTTAAAGGATAAACGCCTGGAAGCGGCCCGTCAACAACTCCGCCTGCTGACATATCAAGCAGGTTGTAGGTTACTTTTGTGGCGGGAAGGACTATGATGTTGATAACAGCAAGGAAGTCTTCACCGTCCCTGCCGACAAGCTCCACCTGCACCCGGTCATTGCCGCGTGTTGTAGGCTTTCCTGTGATAATGACCTTGATCATATCAAAGTCTTCACCAAGCTCAATTATGACACTGGAAGCCCATTCAGGCGCGTACTTTATCTCTGCGGTTAAATCAGAAGGAAGGTGTGTGGATAGAATTAAAGGCGCGAGGTCAACGAATTGTGTGGCTTGATGCCCTACGGAAAAATAAAGCGTAGGGATTATATCTAATACAATCTCTTCAATGTTGGGTTTTGCTGTGCTGCCGCTGTTCGAAGTAGCCCCGCCACGGTACATTCTGTTACCCCTACGGCCTCCTTCATCATCGAATAGGTAAATATCCTCTTCGTCGAGCGTAGAGTGATTTAGTTCTAAAAGCGTTGATGTATAGGAAAGGTTTTTAACGTCCCATCTCCATGAGGTTTGCGCATAAAAAATATTTGCGTTTCCTAATTCATCCTCCGGCTTAAACACCGTCAAATCAGGCGTTAAATCATAGCCGATCAATGAGGCGTCCCATATCCTGCGCTCACCACACACTTGCCTGATGCGCTCACGAAGGGATCTTTTTTGGATGGGTTCCGGTATTGAATCGCCAATATACCTCCACGCCTGGGTAAGCTGGTTACCGCCTGTCAGGGTCATGTACCCGGTCATTACCCGGTTCACATCCCGGCCTTGCTCCGGTGTATCAATGCCTATCTTATCAGCGATAATCTGCGTATAAGACAATTCATTTGCATCCCGGATAGGAAGCTTGCCGTCTGCCTGGTATTTATGCTCACCTTCGAAGACAAGTCCGGTATAGAATGTTAAAGAAAGGTCTTCAACCGAAAAGAACGCATTCGGCGTATTGAAGCCCATACCTCGCGCACCAGGGTAGATGCGGACGCGGATATACACAACCGCCTCCCCATTTCGCGGAACGAAATTCGTTATAGCTTTACTTTCAACCTCAAAAGTCTGTAAATCTAGTTCGTCATAAGTTTTTACCTGATCGTTTCTTTTTCCGATCGGTTTAATGAGAAACGGGCCGCTGTCATTCTTTGATGAATAATACCATTCACCTTCTGACGTAAGCCATGAAACGCCCTTTCGCTCACTTTCGTTGAGCGTGACAAACATCATCCCGGCATCAATGTTGTGGCATTTAGCGGCCCCTGCAAAGACCATTTTCAATTCTACGCGGTCTTGCTCTCTCGTATTGAAAGCTCCACACCGTATCTCAATTGGACCCGTATCAAAGTAAGCATCCGGCGTAATAGGATACCTGCTTTTTGCTTTTTTGGGATCAATAAAAACGGGACTCCTAAATTCCAACCTGTACGGGGAATCAAATGTCCCTGCCCCTGTCCTTTCCCATGAAACGCCACCTTTTATATTATTTCTCCATCCTGGAATATTACCGCCCAGTATTGGGCCCGAAAACGTGCCGTTTGCCAGCCTGTTTACGGCAATACCTGGATCAACGGTTTCGGTAACGATTGAATTAGGCTCAGCTAAGCGAAGATTAGTTTCTGTGCTGGGCAGTAAGTGGGTGATGCTACCAGGAAAGAAGGTTTTGCCAATGCTCACCAGCTGCGACACCGAAGCGCCGCCGATGGGATTACCCGCCGCGCTGAATTGCCTAACGATAGCTGTTTCCCCTGTCTGCTCACGGATACCTTTGATAACCCAAACGCCATTAGATTGCGTTACGTAAGCCCCAAACGCAGAAAGAATCCCTTCAAGTCCCTCGCTTGCTTTCTTGCCGCGCAATCCGTCCGCGTCTATTTCCGCCTGCGCTAACGGGCTTGCAGAATAGGACATATTTTGCTCGTACAAATTAATGTACGTGTGAATTTCATGCGTGAAACCTGTGCTGGTTAACGCGTCGGCAATGATGTTAATCAGCGACTTCTTACCCACCGGGAACTTGCCGAATTCATCAACAAAGTAATCGTCCCGCGTAAAAGGAAGTCCGCAGGTTGCGGCAAAGGATACAGGGTAAGGCTTTGAATGAAATGGTTCTTCGCAGTCAATCGGCACAAGGTATCCCCGCCAGCGGATTTTTAACCCACTACCGGTATACTCCCATACGGCTAATTGATATTTCTTATCGTCGGTGATGAAAAGGTCAGTGATATTAAAACCACTCTCTTCATCAGAGATCCATTCAACGGTTGCTTTTTGGCTTCTAATGACCTGGAAAGGGTCATTTACGGAGGTCATTTCAATGACAAGCGGGTTGTCGCTGGACAAGACTTCTGTTGCCGCTCCCGCGTAATCCCTTTCGAGGATTTCAACACGATAAACAACGTTTACGCTATCGGGATCACGTGTATCTCCAATATCGTCGAACTCCGAAAACCACTTTACACCGTATGCCATACCAACCCCTCAACCCGCACGATTTCGTCCCCCTGCGAAAGCTAACAAATATAATTAAAAAAACTTTAATAAAAAGTTTATAGGAGTGTTTTGATTAAAGGGGAATTGTTTATATTTAACTGTAAATTTGGGAGCTAACTAAGTCGAACGAATCATGACAGAGGATCAATTCAGAGAAAGCGAAAAAATATTTCGCGAATTGAAAGAACAACAGAGAGGCCGCGAGCGAACTGAGAGGCTTATGTCCCGAGGGGCCCCAGCATATGGTCTTGGGTTTGAAACAGAACTTATTGAGCATCCCGAAGACCTCTTAAAAGCCATATGGGGTGTTTATTTGGATCACTATACCAGAAGAGAGGCTGAATTAACAAAGCGCTTTAAAGAATTATGAACAGAAAAACATTTTTCGCCTCTCTACTTGGGGCGGTAGGATTGGGAGCCTTTGCGAAGTCCGAGCCGAGTATCGCTTTACTGTCACGTCCACAAAAGAAACTACATCCCTTTGATGAAGAAGAAATGTGGAGCGAACCTTTGTATAAAAAATTCAGTGAGGCGTATCCCAAGTTTGAAGGAGTAAGCTATGCGGAATTGGCTGTATATCGGGAGATGATGAAAAACGATTACTGCGAACTTAGGGGGCTTGTTTCGGACGTCCCATTCGAGATTATTAAGTCGGTAACTTATCACCACGACCGAAATAACAAGCCCCGGTTAATGGTGATATTTACTACTCAGCGTGACGTTCGATTTCTCCATTTAAAATAAAAAGATATACCCGTAATCAGGGTATATCTGATAATCAACCATTTGCACCAAATAATTTATCTTTACCAAAGTTAACCCACGCCCGGTAATCCTGCTCGACTCTCAATAATTCCTCATACCTGGACTTCGGAATAGATATTAACTCACTAGGCGATTCAAGCGTTGAATCAGCCCCCAGAAGGACTTTAGCAATATACTCTAGCGCTCTTTCTTTGATCCAGATGTTAGTGTTAAGTTGCGCTACGTCGCCAATCGGATAATACTGTAACCGAATCTTACCGCGCTTTCCATCAATGTTGTCATAGAAGCGGATCAGCTTGTAATCTTCCCGCACTTCTATGAATTCCTCCCCGAGGTGTTCGGTAAATTTGGGAAGTGTTTCGTTTACAAATCTTGTGAATTTCGGGTTCATAGTAGTGATGCGCGTCTATCTAAAATGAATTGGGTAACTCGAAAATCCTCTATCTTTCTTTTTCTGGGGCGGTTAGCGGCAGCCAATTCCTCCAGCAGCGCGACCGCTTCTTTGAGTAGACGAACCGTCTCTTTTGACAACTCTAACTGTTCATTGTTTTCCATGATTTCTAAAATTAAAGTGTTTATTGATTTTTTAATATTTTCGCTGGTGATGTATAACCTTCCTTCATAAAGTCATTTATCCAAATTAACTCCTTAGTCCATTCTCCATCCTTTTTCTTGGGCTGAAATCGAAAGTGACCTCGAACCTTGAATGCATCTGATTTGACTAAATTGTTAAACCACTTACTGTCAAGGTGAGTGATGCTGAGATTTGTTTCATTCACATAGTTCGTGTGAAAGATTTTAACCTTCTTATTGGGAGGTAGATTAATGGTTTCAACCTGCGCATATCTTTTGAAATAGCACAGCGTAATCGCTACCGCCCAACATGTATTGTTCCACTCAGAAATATATTTTTTTAAAACCTCATGCTCTATTTTATCGAACTCCTTACTTTTCCAGTCGGTAATTCCTTTTTCAGTTCTAAAGAAGAACGAGACTAAAATGCCTTCGAGTGTAAAACAAAACAATGTCATTTCCTTTGTTAAAGGATCAATGTAGACCATCATGGCCATATTTTTAAACATCTTGGCATCATTGACAATAAAAGTGCCTGATATGGGCGTGTCGTCTTTTGAATCATTATAAAGATCCAACATTTTCGACATGGTCGCTGTTGCTGATTCATAAAATGTAGACGAAACCAAATGTATGTCTTTATTAAAATGAGGAATACATTTATTGAATGTATTGTAAAAAGTAGGGCTTGTTGGGTCTGCAATCTTATCGGAATTGGCAATTCGCACAGATTTTAAGCCACCTGCTTTGAGATAATTTAAAGGGTGATAAGTCCTGTTGTTAATTTTCATGGTTTCATATTTTTAAATACAATCTCAGCTTCTTTACCACAGGCTTTTGCCCAATCTTGAATAACCGACCAACCAACTTTTCTGCGGCCGTTTTCTATGTCTGATACTGCCTTATTGGTGTACCCTCCAGACCCAAGTTTCTCAGCAATCTGTGCTTGCGTTAGATTGGATGCTAATCTTAGATCCTTTAATTGTGTATATATTTCCCGCATTTTTATTTTTTTTCTGATAGTATTCCGTCATTTTAGTTAGCCTAATTGTGTCGTAAGCCATACTAATTGCAGACTCCAATGTGTCCGTCACTCCGTAAATCCAGCCAACTTCATATTTTGGCCAGAATCGAAATTCACATAATGAATTGCCGTTTATTAGAGTAAAATATGCTTTCCGGTCGTTAATTAGCGCGATCTTAACCTCTTTTTCATAGTGTTCCCATAAATAAACACGAATTGAGACATTTTCCTGTACATGATGATTGAGCTTGTAGCCAATCTTCGCATCGCACTCTTTTATGAGAAACTCACGTTTTGACTTAATGCTGTTCTCGTCTACCATAGACCTCTTATTTTAAATCCATACAAATATACTACAAATATATGGTACATGCAAGCGTACATAAAAACATTTATAGAAAAGCGGAAATTCCCGTTTTCATGATTTGTCCCCTGAAATAATTTACGAAATTTTAGTTTGCAGGTAAAGATTTTTTGCCTGCACCATAAATTCGTTTATAAACGAATTTATGAAACCTTCCAATTATGGATTTATACATTTTCGGGGGTTGAAAACATAAAACCCGGAATTCCGGGTGTCATAAAATCAGAGAAGTCTGAATTTATGACACCTATTGATAAACACCCTTAAAATGAGTATCTTAGAGAAAAATAACTGACATGGAAATGGATAAAGAAACCAAACTTAAATTAATGGCTGATGCGCTGCAAGTAACGCAGAAACAGCTTCGGAAGATGATTGATCGCGGGGAGATTTTATTGGAGGACGTGGAAGGGAAATTAACTGAAAGGGGTTTATGATTATCACTATTAAACTGTCGGATCTCAGAGAGGCGATACGGCTAAAGTCACAGGAAGATAGAAGAAGGAAGTTCGCCATCGACTGGGCCAGGAGAACCTATTGGGGGTATATAAGTAAGTATTGAATCATGAAAAACCGAAAACAGAGACAATTAAATCGGTATAGGCACCTGTGTTTTAGGTGCGAACGAGCATATGAAAAGTTGTGTGACATAAACAACGGAAAGACGATCTCCGAAACAGAGTATTTGCAAATCAAAAGAGATTTTAGCTTACTGCCGATAGGGGTTTCTGTATTTGAAAGAGATTTCTAAAACAACTACCACCCCCTCCTCCTACTCAAAATAACTTATCATGAACAAAGGAAGGCGCCAAGAAATATCGGAGTTGAAGTATAAGAAGCGACTCGCGTTACGAGGACTTATGCAATCTGACGGGAAGCTTTATGCATTTAAATCACATAGCGTTCCATGTAGTTGCTGGGCGTGCCGCGGGCAGAAATACAGAGACAAAAGGACAACAGAAAATATCCGCGCCAGGGCAACCTACTCAAAATAACTATTCCTCTTCCGCCCTTCTCTTCCGGATAGATCAATATCGCCGGCGCGAAGGCGGCCATGAACTTTTACAGTAACCGTTTCTGATCCATTTGACCGCGATCCAATACCACCGCGCATATCGCGTCCCGATGTAGCGCCAGAAATAACACCCCACAACCTTTGTTGCTGGCTGCCATTCATAACCATTTCACCAGCGGTTAGCATAGCGGGAACGCGGTCGCGTCCACCTGGGCCGTCTACTATCCCGCCAGTCCAGAAAGCACTTGCTCCGGCGTCTTGTATTTGAGATCTAGCCACTGCCGCAGCGCCGTAAGCTAATGCTGCTCCGGCGGCAACCAAGGCTATATTATTACTTGCTATCCCGATTTTTGCCGCAAGTAATAAAGATGCATGCTGAGCAAGAGCTTTCCCTATGTTTTCGAAAAGATTTGCTATGATTGACATAAAAGCATTTCCTACGTCAGCTAAATCCGCTGTGCCCATCGCTAAGCCTGCCGCCAATGTCCCGACCCCCTCTATTGCGTAAGCCGTTGATCCAGCAAAAGCCCCTTGAATGCTTTCTTGGAGAGAGGCCCCAAAATCATCAGTTGACCCTTTTAAGCGATTCTGCTCGGCAATAGCTTTGTCAACTGCCGCGCTCATTGCTTGCGGGTTGGTCAGGTGATCAAAGCTTGTCGCGCTACCGTCGCCCGTTGTTGGGTTGTCGAATTGGGTGTGCGATTGTAAAGAATATGGATGGAACGCCGTCGATGTTCCCGTGCGCATCAGCGTATTAGGCGTTCCGATATCACTATTGTTCGTGCGGAATGCGGTATCATTGGCGATTTCTGCATTAAGCAACCCTTCTGCTATCCGATCCTTAGATTGCTCAATTTGCTCTGAAACCCATCTATTTAGTTCAGACGCGGCTTTATTGGCAATAATCTCGTTTTGTCTTCTTATTTGATCTTCTGCTTTTTTGTTGCGCCCATGTATTCCAAATTGAGCGCCGTAAGCATTCGTATCGGTTTTGCTTTGAGCGCCTCCCGTACTGGATTTGCTACCTCCTACCTTCCCTGCCGCATACTCGGTTGCGGCCCCGAAAACGGAGGTGATCATATCCTGACCCCCAACCAGCGAGTTCTTTGCAGACCCTAGCGTTATTCCGATAAAATCAAAGAATCCTGATGTCCTTAATTGCTTAGCGAAACTACCGACAGCCTTTGTAGCGTCAGTAAAAAGATCAGTTAATCCTGTTGATTTGGTTGCACCTGCTAATAAAAGAGTCAGCTGCCCGGTTGTATATTCAATGGCAGATCCTAAATTTCTTGCATTAGCTTCCGCGCCAGGCCCAAGTGATTTTTCTATCTCTGTGGTTAACCTTGGCAGTAAATCAGATGCCAAAACCTCACCCCTTTCGAGCATTTTATTTAGCTCCTGGGTTGTTACCCCCATTGATTTAGCCGCAAGGTTAAACGCCCCGTATAGGCGCTCTCCTAATTGTCCACGAAGTTCTTCTGCTTGGACATTACCTTTGGAAACCATTTGGATGAAGGCTTGAAACACTCCATTGGTTTCATCTACCGAAAGTTGCAATGTGGAAGACGCGGCTGTAACTGCCGAAAACAAGCGCTCTGTTTCTTTTCCTGCCAGGTTCGTATCCTTAGTGGCAATGGATAGTTTGGCGAAATTAGCCCCAAGGTCAATTACATTTTTATTATAACGCTCGGCTAATTGATCAAGAAATGCCGTATTTTTTGCATAGTCCGCTTGGGTTTCCGACGCAACTTTGAGTTGATTCTCGAATTTTTGCACCTTCGCTGTCGCGCTAATAAACGCCCTCCCTGCTGCCAGTGCTGCCTCAAAACCTAGATATCCCTTTATTACAGATCCAAATGACGTTTCTAAGCTAGAGTTGCTTTTAGTAAGCTGGTTTATAGCCCGGTCTGCTTTACCTGTACTAGATGGAAGCCCGTCTAAATTCCGATGTATTCGCTTGAATGCTTGATTCAAGTCGCTATCATCCCCTTTAAACTTTACTATTAACTCTTGATCCGCCATCCCCTCGTGCTTTTACATCATTTTTTAGCTTGGCAAAATCCTTTATTCCGTTGATTTTGGTTTGCCATGCGATTTCCTCCATTTCGCTAGGGAAAGGCATTAGTTCCCAAGGGCGCTTAGCTTTACCCTTCGCCACATTCACGTTATGAATCTTTGCGAGTAACTCACGGAACGGCCACACTCTTTCCTCCCATCTGGAATTGTACCCCTTCATTTCGACAGTGATTTCAAATATCGTCTTGTCGTAGTACTCCATTAAGGTGATGTCCAAGTTGGCTATCGCCTCATCCCTGAAGGTCTGCCATGTCAGGGGCTTTTTTTTTACTTTTTCCTTCGGGGACTTCTTTAATTGGGGTTCCGCCGTTCATTATGGCTGCATAAAAGCTTGTGAGAACTTTCACCGATTGATCGGAATTGAACCCAATTTCATCGACCCATTCATAGGCTTGCTCTATTGAGTACTCATTGCCTGATCCGGATAATTTTGCACAATAATTGGAGCCATGAAAAAGAATAGTAGCCAAAAACTTAACAGGCTCTTTCGGAATCTCTATTTCCTTTTCTCCCACAAGTTTTCGCTCAAATACATCACCGATTTGCGACAAACCCAACCCGAAACTTTCGCAAAATTTTTCAAGCGTGTAGCAACCAATTTTTATAGGAATGACATCCTCTTCAATCTTTAATTCGAAGTACCCTAATAATTTGTTCATGATTTCGATCTAGTAATGAAGATTTGTTACGCCATATCAGCCAATACCACCGGGCCGGTTCCTTCAATTGAGGCCGTCCATTCAACCGCATCTTCGTAAGGTGCTGATGTTTCTACGCTGGTGATAATACCTTTGCCGGCGTAGGTTTGTGAGCCTGTCACGGTGTTACCAAAAAGCAGGTCAATCGGCGCCCGCAAAACTTCCAGCTCAACCAATGAGGCAACGCCCACTTCGTTTGTTCCTTCTGTATAGTCCACAACACCGGATAACTGAGCCGTCCAGCTGCGTTGACCACCGATCAGTTCACGCCAGCCTAATGAGTCCCTTGTACTTACATCAATAGTGGCTACCGAAATACTTACAGTCAAATCGCGAGAGTCCGCAATTGCCTTGTTAGGCGATCCGGTAATGCTCGCCTTAAAATCACTACCATTAAACTTTGCCATCCCCTCGTCCTGTTTATAATTGCTCCACTAAATGTTCAATCGTAATCCTTTTCCGGTATTTCCTGCCGGTATTGGCATAGTTCATCTCGTCGTTTGACCCGACTAATTTTGCCATGTACACATTGAATCCCGAAGCTGCTACCCCTGACCGTCCCGGCACCGGAATAACCCTTGTAAGGATCTCATCTGTGATTTTGTCTGTGGTTTCACGCCCTCCAAAGTCCCCTTTGAATTCGTTGTAAACCAGTATGTCCACTGTCACTTCTCCGCCGAAAGAGTCCTTGGTATTATTGGAAATCTGAAAGATTCCCTCAATGACTATGTAAGGCGGCTCAACTCCAGAATCGGCTTGCAGATCAAAGGCCTGAATCTCTCTTCCCTCGACAACTATATTGTCAAGCAAAGCCAAATAACCAACCCTCAAAGGCAACACCACATCTTTCACCCACTCGCTCGTTTACCGCCAGTTCACCAGCCTATTTTCATGTTCTTCAACCGCTCTTTTAATCGTGCACCTTCCTGCATATACGCAGGGATCAAATAAGGATGCTCCTTTAATGTTCCCTTTCCGTTTACGTAGAATGTTCTGGCTAATGCCTGGAAGTCTTTTAGCAGTGTCGGCACATACCTTGCAGCATGCCGCCCTGTTCCAAATTCCAGGTAAGCCGCCATGTGATCCCCTTTTGTGTTCCCGGCAAAGACCGAAGCGGAAAGCAGTTTCGGGTCGTGAATGAAGTTGATACTCTGACGAACGGCGCCAATTGTAAAGGCCATTTCGCGGGAGTCTTCGCTATTTACTCGTAAGCGGTTTTTTGCTACGGCTACCGTCCTGAGTGCCGTTCCGGCAAGTTCTTTATTGACCTGCTTAACCACTTTGCCTTGCGCCTTATTCAGCGCAACACTGAACTGTTTTAGGTTCACGAACTCAACACTTGCCATTAGGATTTCACCACGATCAAATGCGCCAACATTCCCAACACATCCACTTCCGTTATCTCGTTGATCAGGTACGTTTTACCTTTATACTTCATCAACCAGTCCACTTTTGGCTCCTTTTCTTTCCGATATCGGATTGTCACCATGTAAGGCCTGACGTGCACTAACCGGGCGTTTTCTTGACTGCCTACTGCTTTCATTGGCTTTACGGCTGCCAGCGTATTGTATTCGAATATTTCAGTCCCGGAGGTTTTACCAGATGCGTTTTTAGTTTTAGTAAGGCTGTAAAAGCCTACCTTTTCTCTCAACATCCCTGGATTTATCCCAACCATGACTTTCTCGAATATTTAGCTGCTACCGTTTTCCAGTTGTTGGGCAATACCTGAATGCCATTGCCATCCACCTTTACGCCCGTGCGCTCAGTAAAATGATCGCTTGCCAGTTTGATGATGGCAAGCTTTAACCCCGCCGGTATCTCAATCGGATATCCCGCCAAATAACTCACCTCAACCGGGCTACTAGCGCCTGCGCATAACCTGCGAAATGAAACCCCTTCAAGCGTGTAATCGTCTGCTCCTGTTACCGCCCCGATAACGGGCCCGTATGGAAGCTCAGCGCTTGTAAGGCTTTCCCACCTGGCCGTTACGTTTGACTGAATCAGGGATAATCCGGTGTACTTTTCCACCTCTTCACGGGCGTCAACCAACAATAGCGCTAAAAGCGTATCGTGGTCGTCAAAGTCGATAGCCAAATGAAGTTTTAACTCTTCAAGTGTTACCGGCTCCTGTGCTCCGTCTACGGGTGTTTTAAGTACATCTAATCCCCTGGTGGTCATACTACGGGCGTGCTTTTGTGGCTGGCTTAGCTTTCTCTTCTTTGGTTGAGATCACTTCCTTGCTTTCTTTTTCCTCGGCTTCTGGCACCTTAGCTTCGGCTTTTTCAGCCTTAACCTCTTTGGCGAAACCGTTTTCAATCAAACCTTTTGCACGCGCCTCGCTAACCTTAATTATGGTCTTCGGTTCGCGCATATCCAATGAATCCACATCCCGGAATGCTCTTGTTACTTCAACTTCTACCATGATGATAAATATTAAGGAAGGCCACCATCGCAGCCTTCCCGGTGTCAGATTTCTATACTCCTGTTGTTACCGCTGTGATGTCCATGTCAAGGAATGCTTGTGGGTGATACACCGCAAGAGCAATTTCCTCTTCAATACGAAGCGTTACCAAGTTCTTTGTCACGTTGTCCTGATCTTCATAGAACAGACCGAAGTTGATTCCTTCGCGGATCAACAACTCAGCGCGGTTCCAGTCGCCTACGACTGCTTTACCTTGCGCAATTTGGTTCAATTTGTAGATCGGCGTTCCGTTGAAAGTCAACAGTGAGCGATCAGTTCCGCCAAACACAAGTCCAGGGTGATTAAACTCGCCGGTAGTGGTTTTGTAAACCAACAGGCGGGCGTAATCCAATGGGTGCATTACAATGCCATTGGCAGCGTAATCTTTTGCTTCAAGCTGCGCGATGCCGTCTACCAGATATTCAAACAAAGTGTTGTACCCTGCATCTGTCGGCGTGTAATCCGCCGCCGATGGAATAATACCTTTGATTGAGTTCACCCCTGTTCCATTCAAAAGTTCTTTGTCTTCCTTTTTGAGAAGATCCAGCATCATTTGAGTAGAGAAGAAGTTTGCAAGCCATGAAATGTCATTCAATGCCTGACGCGAAACACGGGTCCATGCAGCGATTGTCCTAGGACGAACAGGAACCATGATGAAGTCATAGTCAATCTGCGCCTTCGTGTCGCCCTGGTTCACTTGATACCCTGGCTCGCCTTCACCGCCCACAAACTGTGGATATTCAAGGTAATTTTGCGTCATCACGGATGAGTTCAGCAAATTACGAACATGAATAGATGGGCTTGGATTGGTGACAACTGTTTGACGAATGTCACGGGCTGACACTGCCGGGTTGCTCGCTCCGTCAGTCAGGTTGCCTGAGGTAAACACCCCAACCGCTTTTTGGTGCAATGCAGCGTGACCGCCTTTAACTGCATAACGCTTGCTTCCTGTCTGGTTTTCCTGACTAAAGTCGCCCTTAGCTTCCAACTCTTTAAGTTGGTCGTAGATCAGGTTTTCAAGTGCTTTTTGACGCTCTGCACCGTTGCCGCCAGTTGGCAGGCCATCGCGGTTGATGCGTGTTTTCAGTTGCCCGAACTCGTCTTCAATCGCTTTAACAGTGCCTTGTAGATCGCTCAGACCTTTAATGGCATCAGCAGAGATTTTACCATCTGCCTTATACTGCTCCTCAATTTGTTTGATTTGTTTTTCAAGCGCTGTCTGAACATCATCCATACGCTTTTGTGCCACAGCACCAACTTGTTTACCAAGTTCGGCCACTTGCGCCTCGTTCATTTCCATCTGTAAATGCCGTTTTGAAATGTTGAAAAAATACCTCGGAGTTGAACCCTTTGGCGGTTTGTTCTTCTTTTCCTTCACTCGGCACAGTGGTTTCGCTGGATGCGTTCGGCTGTGTGGTTTTGAAATACTCTGAAAGGATAACTTGTCTTTCTTGAAGTTTAAGCATCGTCTCGTCTGTGTACGTGCCGCACTTCAATGCTTTTATGAGCTTGTCAAACTCTTCAATTAATTCTTCGTGTGATTTTAGGCCAGTGATCGGGGTGTTCTGATTTGCCCCCCAAGCCTGCATTGATGTTCCTTCCCACATTTTCAGTTCAGTGAGATAATTCCACCCTTTATCGCCTTTACGGCTGGCTATTGTCTTGTATCCGAAGGAATGCTCTGTGATAATCTCGTCCTGAACCATCTTGACAAAGTCAACGCCAAGTGTATGAGATCCGGCCCGTGATACATAGGCTAAGCCTTTCGAATCTTCGAAAAGCTCTGTAATTACCCCTACTACTTTGTGTGGATCGTGATCAAGGAAATGCTTGATACGTTTTGTCCCAAGTGGCCCGCTTTCTTTGATCGTTTTGCTGAACGCACCCGGTTGGATAATATCACCATCCGAATCCGGCTCCGAATCGAAAGAAGCGAAATAGCCTGACACTATCCCTTCTTTCTCCCCTACATCCCGAAATGCCAGGCTATTATTTTTGAATAACATCTTCCCCTCAGTCTATCCTCACGTATAGGCATTCGCCTTCACTAGCAAATATAAACGAAAATTAATACTATACAAAAAAACTTTAATAAAAATTAGAATATATGGACATTAAGGTATTGAATATTAAAGTTATTTGCTTTATATTTGATTATTGAAATTTGACAATCAGGAGGGTCAGCCCTGATTGAGAAGATAGTGAGACTCATGTTTCACCGCCCGCTCAGCTGACCCTGACGGGCTTTTTTTGTTTTATCATGGAAATACTATCAGCATTGTTCCCGCCACCGGCTCATGTCATCATCCAGAGAATTCACGATGAACTCGACACCGCATCAGATCGCTTATTGAAAGAGGCGAACGACATACTCTCTTCTTTCCCTGACACGTCTAAGGCTGAAAGGTTGAGCAATGTAGGGTTTGCGCAATCATTGCCAGTTGTTGCGACGAGGCCATTATGGGATAAGGTACATGAGGCCAAAGCGAAGGCTGATTTGCTTCGCTATTACATCCAAACCTACCCTTTCCAAAAATTCTTGACTGAGCAGGAAATGGAGCGGATTTGCAAAAAGTATAATCTAATTTTTGCGCCGGTATCTCATTACAAAATGGATGTTCCGGAGAAGAATCTTCTGGACATTGAGCGGGCGCAGGTGTTGAAGGAGGAAGACAAAGCTCAGGATGTACATTACGCAAGGGTGAAGTCTTTTATGATGGATGTTTCAATCAGGAAGAGAATTGCTTTGCGGGGATGGCATAAGAAAAATACCAAGTATCGGGTAAGTGATGATTTTTTTGGATCGGTATTGAAGAGTAAAGGTATTGACCATGAAGGTTATGTATTCCTGTCAGCGGAGGAGAAGACGGTTTATAAGCAAGGCCTTTTTATAGCAGCGCCCCGATCAGAGTTTAATCTCAAAGGCCTTTCTCAGGATAGCAAGTTCGGATGGATGGATATAACCAAACGGGAAATCAAAGACCCGATTGTATTTGAATACTGCCGGGGTGGAATGGTTAGAGTAATTACCAAATGGGGATTAGAGGCGAGTGATGAAGCGTTGGTTAATCCAGTTGAGAACTAACACCCCCACCTCACACAGTATCATCCGGGGCGTGCACTCCCATAGCATAACGGGTGTTAATCGGGGTGCGATCCGAGCGGGTGGGGATTTAAACGCCGCGAGGCAAATGAGCAATGAATGGATTTGACATAATTAAAAACGCATTGAGCATTCTTGGTGAAAAAGAGCCCAACCGGTTGTTTATTGGTGCTGACGTGCGAACCGAATACCTGTTATTTTTTGAGGGCAACCCGCCTACAGAAAAACAAGAAGCCGAGTTAGAAATCATAGGCGTAACCTTCGTAGCGAAATATGAATGCTATGGTATTGAAAGGTTCTTTCTTTGGGATTTGGCACACGAGCAATGAAAACACTAAAAACTATATTGTTAAGTATAAGCGGCTTTTTTGAGGCTCGTGCTTGGTATTGGTAT
This sequence comes from Dyadobacter chenwenxiniae, assembly GCF_022869785.1. Taxonomy (NCBI): domain Bacteria; kingdom Pseudomonadati; phylum Bacteroidota; class Cytophagia; order Cytophagales; family Spirosomataceae; genus Dyadobacter; species Dyadobacter chenwenxiniae. Next base: position 2,829,656 of record NZ_CP094997.1, read on the forward strand.
TACCAAGGCAAATTTGATAACATGAGCGACGAAAAGAAAGAGTCTTGGCAGATGTTCCTTTCCTACCACAAAAATACATGGAACCCATCTCGAAAGGCACTAATGAAGCTCATCGCAAAAAGAAACGGGCTTAAATTATGACCCTGCGCCGTCACCTTCACTTAATTGCCTGCGTCGGCTGGGAGAGGTGGGTTAGGATGAATTTAAAAATTAGGAAGAGATGAGGTTTAAAGAGGTGTCGATTTCCGCAATTCAGGAGGATTTAATGCAGTTCAGGATTTCAGACGGGCTTGTTTACATCCCTAACTCGGATTTCGTCAATGAGGAATATACAATTTCGGACATTGGTGAACATGAAGCGGAGGCATTTGAAAACCTATTTGAAGAATTAAAAAAAAGGCGCATTCCATTCTACTATTCAATATCGCTCAATGGTGATCTGTATTTTAGAGTTGAAAACATTCCGGGATTTTCTCTTGCGGACGAAATGAAGAAAAAACAGTTAAGGATACCATGAGCACCACCACCCCACGCACAAAAACACCTCCCCGCTGCAAGATCGCCTCTCAAAGGCTTATTATAGCGCAGGTGAGAAACGAGAATAGAACTTACAGGTGTATTTGGGATGGAAGTGGACAATTTGGAGGGATATAGATATGGAAATAACAATAGGCACTGACACCCCAGAAAACTTTATCAAGAATAAGCTGGCCATAACCGTGACAGTATGGAGAGGGGTTTATAAGAAAGGTTACAGGATGGTATTACCAAGCCCTAAGACGCCTATTGGAGTAAAGATTTTCCTTGGAAAGCTCACTTTGTATATTTGGTACATTCGCGTGCGCGAGGCATTAGGAATATGAAAAAGAAAGCCTTACACACGGTCACCTATAACGACGGACCAGCACTGCGCGGCTTATCAAAGATCGTCGCCAAGCTAGACAAAATGAACATTGCGTACTTCCAGTCAATCAAAGTAACAGAGTTTGACGATGGGAGTTTAAAGTATGTTTTAACGTTGGAAACGGAATAACCATGTGCCAAACAGTCATCATAGGAGAAAAGGAAATTGAAACGCCTCGCGAGTTCGAAGAACACTTTGGTTTTCGAGGTATACCGGCTCAATTTCACAGTAAGGTTGAACCGCACTGCTGCCTTTGTCAGATTGACATTGAGCAAACATTTTGGTTACATGATGTCAGTTTTGAATACAGTCCTACACATATGGAATATTACGTGAAGCCTGCATGCGTAGGTTGATTTTTTAATCCGAAACGGTAAATTTATGGATATGGAGAACGAAATAAACACCGCTGCGCTTGCTGTGTGCAAAAACATCTGCCAAATATTCAAAGCAGAAACAGGAGAATCAATATCTTTCAGTCCGCCCCATAAGTCCGAGCGGGCTAATGTTATTACACTCGAGTTTTATATTGAAGACTTATCCTTCGGGTGGGGGATAAAATTATCTATCGACTTTGTTCTTAAATGGGAGTATATCGCTATTGCAAGGAGTGCAGTGTATAAGCAAATCGTGGATGCGTATAAAAAGAAAATTTCGGCATGATCACAATACAGAATGGATTTATCCACATAGAGGAGAAGATTGATAAGTATGTCATTGATAAGTATTTCTCGGTGTCCAATATAAAGAGCATTTCACAACTTAAACCCGTAGATGACATTCAGCAGCCCACCATTATTGAATTCTTAAACAGCGATCAAGTGACAGTAGATGCAAACGCGAAAGATTTGGTGAACTACCTAATCATCAAAAACGAATCAGAGCCTTCGAATGAAAGATACTCTTCACCAGAAGATTTAAATAGAGCTATGAGGATACTAGAAACACGAGGCGTTAACGCGGCAAGAGTGTTTATGGGGTATCCTCCTATTTAAAACAAATCCTCATAATCATCTGCCGGAAGAAAAGCGACGACACACCTACAGTTCGCCACCTGGGAGATCGGCGCTGAGCTATCACCCGGACGCTCCATCATATACCCACCAACATTAAACTTCTCATTGGCTTTAATTGGACGCCTATTGCCAACCGCCCTATGAGTATCCCTGGTTTTATCATCCTTCGTGGCAATCCAAACCTTAACCAAATCCAATCCCGTCTCAACCGCCGACTGCTCAGCCGAAATATTAGTAATATGCGTAACCTCCGTCCTGACGATCATTTCAGCCCGTTCACGTATAAACGAACTCCCTGCATCCCTTCGCAGCTTAGCGATGATTTTTAAGGGAGATACGTAGATTTGTAATGATTCCTGAATGGACTTCACCACCCGCTTTTTTACGGTCTCTGTGACACTAGCAATACGCTGCGTGATATCTACGCTATTGACAATATTTTTAAGCCTGTTGAGCCATTGTTGATTGAAGAAACCTACGCTGAAATTCGTTTCTTCGAAGACGGGAGGCGTTACCGGTTTTGGTTTGGGTAAGATCCTACTTAACGGGTTGGGCCTGCGCTGGCGGTCATCTTCTTCCTTCTTGCGCTTAAACCTGCGCCTAACGTCTTCATCAGTCCACCGCTTATGTTTGAGGCCAACTTGATAGTAGATATCCTGGTAGGCTTGTCTGACGCCTTCCTCGTTGAAAATGAAGTCCATTTCAACAAGTGTTTGCTGAGCACCTACTTTATTGATCCGGTCGGCGACTTTCTGCATGTAAGACTGAAATGCTTTGATCAGGATATAGTACGCCAACCTCTCCATCTTAGCGTTTTGGGAGGCGTATTTTAGCCAATAGGTTTCGGGGTTGGTCATGGCTTAATTTCCTTTTCACCAATGAACCAGGCTTTGCCAAAATCATCTCTCCAATCCCTTCGAAACTCCTTATCAAATATTTCCATGTATTCGTTATAGCACTTGATTCGATGTTTACGCATGGCTTGATAAGCGCCTTTTTTTGTGTAATGTAGACTCACCGCGAAAGGAGCGGACTCAAATATGCAATCGTTGTAATAAAATATGTAAATCTTCCCACTCATTTCACCAAACATTTAACATAATCATGCACTATCTCCGCCATATCAGTGATATGTACAGCAGATAACGAAGGCTTACCGTAAATCAATTCCACGTTATCAATCGCCCACATTAAGGCGTGTTTATAGGTCATACGTTCGCCAATTTCATCCTTTGCCTCTTGGATCAACTTCTGACATTCGGTCGTGTCTAATTCTATTTTAAGTGTAGCTTCGCTCATCCCATATGCTGTTTAGTCAACCTCTCATACTCTGCCTTCCCAATCTTCCCTTCCTCAAAATCCAACCTACACTCCGCTAACGCTCGATAAAACGGCGTGTCATACTCACCCTTGCATAGGGCGTTAATTGCGTCCTGACGGGCTAGTTTTGAGACTGACGGGAATTTCTTAACGAGCCGCTTGCCTTGCTTTTCGGCTTGTCTGCGTTGTTGGCGGTTCATACAATCTCGTCGCAAGGAACATGTGAGGCCCATCCGTTATCATCTAACGCATATTCGGTAGCCATCCACCCTGTTTTGCAAAACGTTTTCAACCCTTTTCTATCATCCGTTTGAAACACCATTGTGCCGGGTTTCACATCGCGCATGGCTTTTCTTTCGTTCAGAGTAACCATTGGAATAGCTAGTGGCTCTTTTACGGTAACACTAATATTCCCGCTCCCAATTAGTCCCTGAGAAGGAGCACTTGCCTTCACCACAACCGGCGCGACAACAGCCCCACCTATCAATGTTTTGAAAAAGTCTCGTTTGTTCATAATGACTTAATATTTTAATCTGCATCTCTTGGATCTACACCCATAATTCGAATAATTTCTTTTATTTCTTCCTCACTGAATATGTGCTGCCCTTCATATATCTCTCCATCTTCATCAATGTACGGGCTGCTGCGCATATGGTTCTTTATCACGTAATAAGCGTCGCCTTCCTCTCTAACCATAGAGACAAACTTTTCGAGTAGTGTTTTATAATCCATACCTCCTGTTTAGTTTAAATACATCAACACAACTCCCGCCACTACCGCCACTACCGCGATAACGATTGCAACAGGTATCATCCATCCGGTTTCCGAAAATATCGGATGCGGCAACTCCCTTACATCTCTTCCTTCGGGAATCTTTGGCGCATCTTTGATAGCCTGCATTAGCTTTGCTTGTTGAGAAACATTAAGAATCATCTCCCCCGGCTCCATCTCCCTATCCTTCCACCCGCATTTACCGTAGTTGCCGACGGTGCATTTGGTGCACTTAGTGCATGATGCTACTTTATCCATTCTCTATAAACTTCAAACCCTTTTGTATTACAATTCATAAAAGAAATCAGCCTTTTAACGCCATTGTTAATCTTGGGCGAATAAAACAAAACTGACTTTGGAACCCACTTTTTCCAACTGCCGTAGTGCTTTAAATAACCAACTTCAATCCCTTCATCCACGACAATAGAATAAAAAGGGCTCTTGCTTTCTGTGATCCCCATGGTTACCAAGGCTGTTTATTGCGCAGATTTGCAGGGCTTTTAGCTATTTCCGCAAATTCTTCAATCAAATCATTCACGCATACAGTACGGCCATCTGGAAAGGAGATTTCAAATCTGGTGTTACCCTCTTTTAAAACACCTTTCTCTAATAAAAAATCAATAACGTCCTGTTCCATAAGTATCGATTTAGTTCCCCCAATTTACAACATAACATGCACATTATCAACCATTTTCATCCTCATTTTCAAACGGATTTCCGGGTCTGCCTTCGAAGGACTCGACGCCGATTTGTTCCAATAATTTGAACTTTGTGCTGATAAGCATTTTGTTGGCATTCTCGTCATTTCCTGCACCATAACCGAAGGCTTCAAGCCATTGGTTGGCCGTTAATCCCGGCACGCGCTCCATCCATGTTGCAAGCTCGTTTCGGTCTGGCTGCAACTCGTTAAAGTCATCCAGATTATACCCGATCACAAGTCCTTGTTTACCGTCTGGATCATACGAAGGGGTAAGCCATTGGTTGTATTTGTTGATCCGTTTTTCGTACTCAGGAAGCACCGCGTCGGTGATGGCAATCTTTCTATTAGTAGGCAGGTTTTCGTATGCGCTATGAGCACCCCAGCCAAACAATTCAGGCGGGATATGATAAGCCGCGCAAATGTCAATTTTAATGTCCTGCCTGGATTCAACAAGTCCAAGATCTTTTGGATTAAAACCCAGGTTAATACTACCCACTTCAACCGAACTGGTGATAATCCCGCCCGCGCTGGATTCTTTCAGCTGCTGATTGAATAGGTCCCGCATGGATTGCTTTTGCTCAATGGAACCCTCATTTGGATCCATTTGACCTTTGGGGAACACCATTGTCCTTACGCCTTTGTCAGCATAAATACTGGCCTCTGCTGTAATATTTTCTCTGTAAGAATCTACCAAGGGGCTTAATGCATGAAGCCTTGAAAGCCCTTTGTGATACTGACCAATTATTCTTCTAGTAGGATTGAAATTTCTTAAATGACATACGTTTCGCGCATCTATGTAAGTCCCAGGATTTGACTGAAGGTAGTATTTGGTTATTTCGTATCCGTTCATCACCCCGGCCACGTCCTGCGCCTGAGGGAGGTACATTTCCCTGATCTTGCCCGTGGTGCCATCTATACTGTCACGGGCACCGAAAATATATCCATCTCCGGTCAAATCAAGATAAGCAGTCAACCCGTATTCAAACTCGAAGCGGGTCATAAACGGATTAGGGTTATCAAGGACGTTCTGCATTTCATGCCCTGAAATCTCTTCCAATGCCTTAAATTGAATATCTCTTGCCCTTAGAAAGCTGTCTTTAGTTGGATTGGTTAGGAATGATTTGTATTGCCGGTAAGACTTTTCATCGCGCTTTTGGTATACCAATGGCCGAGCGGTTGCACACTTCTGACTTTTCCAGTCCTGCACGGTAAATACCACACCATTACCCAAAAAACCATTCTCAACAAAGTCATCTGTCGTTACCGTATTCCAAACGAATTGATTGACACCCATAAAGCGAAACTGCATTCTCAATGGCTGAGAAACGCCGACTACACTGGGCGCATTCTGCCGTTTCAACTTTATGTTCTTATTGTAAAAATCTCCTAAAAACCCCATCCCCTCAATCCGTTTACCACTGTTGCCAAACTTTCTTAACTCTTGATAGCTCTGGATAGGTTGCGTACCTTAAGCTATCTATTCCGTGATTCCAGGCATCTACTGGCGTTTTTGACTTTTTATCATGCCATACGTAGTTATTGAACTCCTTTATCAGGTTTATACTGCCTGGATCAATCACTATTTCAAAATCTTGCAAGGCAGCTATCCCCGCACTCACCGACCCTTGCCCTTTTATTGTCTCGCGTATATTGCACCCCGCGCGTCTCATTTCATCAATCAACCTCGGCTCTGCGCTATCAGCATAAATCAAGCTTTTACCAGCATATCGCTTGTTTTCCTCAATGATCATACTGGTTGTCAACCGGGGCTTATAAAGTAGCTCCTTGACGTATATTTTCTTTCTTGACTTATCAATGCTCGTTTGCACTAACGTAGTCGGGTCAACGCTGAAACCAAAATCTTGCCCGAAGACAGACGGCGTAGGCTCTTCAAACTGCCCTATGCTCCAATTGGTAAAGACAACGCCTTCGGCAACATCCAACCATCCACCTAAGACAACATGCTTATAATACTTCGCCTTTTTGACTATGCCGGCGTCGCAAATATCCTTTTCCTTCTGACTTAAACTTTCATAATACTCATAAGCAGCCCTTTTATCCTCAAAGTCCTCAAATATAGAATCAGGAATGAATTCTCTTTCGAGATCCAGGTATGTTGAGTGGATATAAAGCACATTGCCAACGATTCCATTGAATCCCTCCTGAACTCCTCTTGCTTCAAAGAACTCTGTATAAACCCAATGCTCTTTTGTAGCTGGGTTAAGGATAAGTATGCTAAGGTTTCGTACGTCAAGCGCTCGTATTGATTTTTTGATCTTGTCCCAGCCTTCGTAATTGGGCATCTCCTCGGCTTCTTCGAGGATAAACATTGAGAAATTCTTCAATGATTTCAATGCCGCCGTCTGATTTCCAGAGCTGGTTTTTATCCCTTTAAAGACAATCTTACTTCCATTATGACCAATAATCCGGTCCTTCTTGGTTTCAAATGCCGCATTACAATTCAGTATATCTATTTTCTCATTGAATTCTGGTATAATTGAGTCCTCTGCTGCCGTGAGTGTGTACCTGGTATAAAGTATCCTATGTTTAAAGTCCTTTGCTGATACGCATGAAAAAAGGCCACTTGCAAATGATTTCTGCGAATACCGACCCCCGGTTATGATCACCGTATCAACTTTTTGAAGCGGATCATCTTTTTTACATTTGTTCCACTGGAAAAGAGGCCGGTATTTTTTACTCAGAGCTACTTCCATTGCCGTCTTTGAATACAATCACGGTAGGGGATATTTTCTCGCCTGCTGATGTGTGATCAATCTCCTGTTTATCCCTCCACTTCTTAGGCTGACGGTTTTTGAGCCAGTTTAAAGCCGCTCCCGCATCCGGCGCAATTTCCCTTACAACCACCTTCTTTTTAAAAGGATCGACCGTTATTCCGTCGTCGTCAGCATCGCCTTCTGTAAGAAAGCCTTCGCCATCCTTGATGATTATTTTCTCATAAGTAACCTCTTCGTAGCGGTACCCTGTGGCCTTTTTATAGAAGCTGGCGGCCACTTCTGCGTCGGCAATATGTTTCCCCGCGTGGACTGCCTCCAGAAACTCTGGGTGATCAACTTTCCAGTTATTTAAAGTCGATCCCTGAACCTCAAAAAAAGCCGCTAATTCTCTGTCAGTAAACCCTAACAAACATAGCTTTTTGGCCTGTTCTGCAAACTCTGGTTTATATATCGGTGGTCTTCCCCCTGCCATCACTACCCTCGCGTCACCGCTGCTTTAATTAAAAACTCTTCCGGACTAATGCCCGTTATACTATACCCGGGCTTTTCTTCCTCTTCCCTCTCCCGCTCATACCTCAATTCCTCGGTTAACTCTTTCACCGCGAGAGTCAGCGCTTTGATTGCTTTTATCAGGTCCTTGTTGTCTAGCATTATTTAGCCCAATGTGTAGTGCCCATCATTCATTAACTAAAATGTACCTCTTGGTACCAATCAGAACATATTAACCCAGCAGATATAGATTCGCTCGCAACTCCAATAAGTTGAATTTTTGCGTCTTTGTACCATTCAGGATTATAAGGATTCTGAAAAGAGACTTCAGGATTTATTTTTATGGCCTCTTGTTCATTTTCAGCCGCAACAACCCATTTAACGAGTCCTGACCCTGATCTGTCATCAAAACTTTCATCTGTGATTAAGTAAATATTCATATCTCGATTTAGTTTACATCTTTATTACAAGCGCTTACCATGAAGCACCAACAAGCCTGATCCAACTATTAGTGGCCACACACCAATAAATTCCTGTGCTCGTAACCCGTATTTCTCCTAATGTCCCTGTATCGGTCGCAGAAGCAGGTGCGGTATTTAATGCCGATAACCGGTATTGCGTTGCCGTTGCGGTTCCAACGACTGATAAAGCCCCATTAGTGGCTCCTGTACCGTTCACTGTAAGTTTGTAATTAGTCTCGGCACTATTAACCCCTGCTGCTTGAATTAATATATTATTTGTCGTTGGCTGAACCCTAAAAATAATATTCGAACCGCCCGCTTCTAGAATATTAAAGCTCCCGGTGGCGTTCTTATAGATATTCGATAAATATGCAGAGAATCTGTTGGACTGGCTCCCTATACTGCGCGTCGCATCGCCGTCTGGAATAATATTTCCAGCAAGTGAGCTATTTACGAAGGGAAACCCGGTGAACGTGTTACTACCCCAGGCCATCGTCTTGTTTGTTAGGGTTGTTGAGCCGGATGGGCTTACCGCGGATCCAGTATTTAAAATGCCGATAATTTTAGTTTGCAAGTCTGTAAGACTAGTGCTTGTTGGAGTCGTAACCTGTATGTGGTTGGTAACTCTGCGAATAAGGCGGTATCCATTACTGATACGTAACTCGCCGCCAATTAAAGCGGTCTGAATTACATTTTTAGGAAAAGATCGCTTCCCGAAACTATCATTTATGATCACATGGTTAACAGAATCAACCACTTGAATTTGTGCTGCACAAAATCTGGAAACAAGTATTAAGATTATGAATACTAACTTATTCATGGGTTGAATTACTTTTTGACCTTAATAAAATCGATATAAAACTCTTCGCCAGCCTTTAAGTATTCTGCAAATGTAGACGATTCATCTATGTCAATATTTAGATTTCCAGCAGGCTGTAAGCTATTGATCTTCTTATTTTCTTCGCTTCCGTCCTGGGTGACCCCTGCATTGACCGTAATATACCCCTCTCTTTTTTCGATATGCGAAATCAGAAACTTTGCGCGCATTTTTGTCATATCTTCTTAGTTTTTAAGACATTAAACTTTCTATATAAGGACTTGCTACAACACCATGCCCAGAATTATTTAGGTGAAGCCCTAAATCAAATGGATCGTTGTTAGGATATACTAATTTTGGATCTTCATTCATCGCCGCGTACACGTCTGCAATCCTAAGCCATGGGAATTGATTTTTGAGGCCCCGAACTAGCCTTACCGCTAACTCATACTCCCCTTGTGAATAACTAGCAGTGGTTAATATTGTGTTGAAATATGTCATCTTAACCATCCGGAAATGAGAGGATATAAATCCAGGCGTACCGACGACAACTTTCATTTCGGAGGTGTCAAAAATATCTTCTACAAGCATTAATGCAGTTCGCAGGTAGCCTATAAATTGACCTGCCGATTCCCCGTTTCCAAACGATCTTAGGCTATTTACGCCCGACTGTATCGTTAAACTATTAGGCGCATTGGCATTTGAGCTAACGATTTGCTCGAAAATAGTTATGATATTGTTCGTGTCAGTGTTAACAATTGCTGCGCCAGATGCCGCTTTGTTGTTTAGTGTCCACTCCTGTTTTGATGCCCGACTTAACTCCCTTACCAATAATGATACATAAGAATTGCTTAATGTAGTTGCGCCTACACCTACTGTCCAAGAGTCGCCGGTGGTGTTTATAATGCGCGTATTGGATGCTGGTTTAGTCCTTATTCCGGAAATAGAAACGTGCCCTTCAACGTATAGATTAAAGGCTGGAGCGGTCGGGGTGCTTTGTATTGTGGTAGCTACACTCTGAATTACCGTTATGTGAGGCCCATCAAACAAATCTCTTTCCAAACAAATAGGAACCCTGTAAAACCCTTTTTGCCTGTGAACCGAATCTCTTTCGTTACATGTCTCCTTAAACTGCTTGGTTACGCCATCCGTAGTAATGGTAAAATCGGCGCCGCCGGAGTCCTGGACGATATACAAGTAAAGCGCTCGTCCAGTCCAGCTAATTGTTACTTTATCGCCGATTGTGGTTGATTTTCTATGGCTCCCACCCAATGAACCGGCTGCCGATATACTAGCCCATGATCCCGCACCGCTTCCGGCGCTGTTTTGGAAGACCATTGACCCGTTTGAATGTGTAAGTGTATTTACTATCGACATTATTTCTTGACAATTATTTGTGCAATTATTTGTCCGCCGGAATGAGCAGTAGTAGCAATAAAGCCGACTCTAATAAACTGAAAACATCCTGGCAAATAAAAAGCTTTAAATATTTGGGTGGTAACAGCAGCGGGGTCTATTGTTGCCGGGTTAGCGGTAAAAACTGCATCCACTGGTACCAAGTAATATGTAACATTGTCCATGGCTGAAAGAGCTTGAATATAGCATTGAAGCCCCGCCAATGATCCTTTGGTAAAGGATTTTGTGCACAACTCTATTAGTATCCTGTCTGCTTGACTAACATCTACTGATGCGCCGTATTTTACAACACCGTTAATAGGCATATCGCCGGAAGAAATCACTGTGGCTTCAAATGTTTGGACTTCTCTTTTCGACTTAACAAAGATTGTCCCACCTTCTTTAAGAACATTAGAGACATTAAAAGCCGCCGTAAGCTTGGCAAAAATACTGTCCAGGAAATCGATTTTTAATGCCATCGTTAAACGTCTTTATAATCTGGATCAAGTCCTAAAAAATATTCTCCTCGCCCCGGAATCCAGTCGTAAAAAGATTCGTTTCCTTCGTTGTAAGCAAAGTCGGTTGTCACATACACCCTTCGCTTTGCATCACCTGTAAAGTAAGGCACCGCATCAGCATAATTCTGCACTGTAATGTCATCCGAAGGAGTAAACGGGCCTGGCACTAAATACCATTTGCCATTGTAAAACTGTATCAATTCGTCGTAATTGGCGACCGATGTTCCTGCCGTGAAGTTTTCGCCGGCGAAATTGAGTACGCCACCCACTGTAACCTTGTATCGCGACATTTTTTCTCCTTGCTGGCCTATCGTTGCGTCAGCGGTCAATGTCGGCGTGTTAGTAGCGGCATTATACGGGCCTTGATCAAAGTATAGCTGTGAGGCTTGAAGCGAGTAGTATTTGGCTAGATCAACCTGGGTTTTCACTAAGTCCAACCCCATCACCTCAACAACCTTAACCTCTCCCTCCTGAATTACAACTTCGTTATAACCACCAGTGGGCGAACCGCTTCCGTACTTAGGGAAGATAGAGCCGTGAAATACATAATTAGGCGCAGTCTCGAAATAGACGTAGTATTCCGCCGAAACGGGAATATTCAGGATCTGCTCTTTTGTAAATTTTACTTTCAGGTCACGGCCGGTGATTTCTATTGTTGGTGACCCTTTTACTACACGACCGTACCGGATTTCAGCGCGAAGGTCTTCTAAGGCAGGGAACGCAAACCCGTCAGGGAACCGTATAGTGTCCTCCCAAGCTGACTCCCTAAAAACTTCACTACGCCCTAACTCGTACGGTAAGTAATCCATTCGCCTCTTCCTTATGCAAGAAAAGCCTCACCACATTGGAAAGGCTTTGGTTAGCGCCGCATCTACATCGAAGCAGAGTAGCGCCCGGAGCATGCCGGGCCTAACTAACGGCTAAATCTTTATTTCTTTACCTCTATCTGGCTTCGCATCTTGGTAGACATCGTTCCTGTCGGGGTATACGTTACGCGGTAAAAGTTGTATTTGGTCGGCGAAATATCCAATGATCGCTTGTAAGTCGCAGCGTTAGTAACCGTTGCTGAATCCGTTTTTACGAAATTGACGTTATCAAAGCTCCCAAACGTTCTGAGCATCCCCGCCAAAGTGCCTGAAATTCGCGTCAGGTCAACTTTAATCGAAGCCGCAGGCCAATACTGCCCAACGCCAACTTGCTGCGTTTTAGGTGTAGTATTTGTCACTGTGTCCTCTACCGTCGCGTTGTAGGTTGATTTCAAAACGGCAACCTTCTGGGCATACGCGCCGACCGAAAGCAAGGCTAGGCACAAGCACATAATCAATGTCTTCATTTCTCTAATTTTTTGGGTGATACTTTACCTTGTAAAATTAGGGTTTTTTATAATATAACCAAAAAAACTTTAATAAAAAGTATGGTTGATTGGGTAGAAGGCATGTAGCTCTCGCTTTTTTGTTAAAGGAAATTTGGTTATATTTATGCACAGTTTGGGGAAATACTAAATCGGGAAAGGATGAACAAGGAAATTGCCATTAACACCATCATATCGGGGGAGCCAGGCATAGACACCAATCTGATATCAGACGGCTACCACACCTTCGGGGAGTTATACGAACACAGAATCCATTTGTGGATTATACTTTGTAAGATTTACGAATACGAGTGGGCGGCAACTAACAAAAATCCGCAATCGAGTTGCCCCGTATGGAAATCGCAGAAACATAGCGATGGGTCTCACTGGGATGGTTGGTTCATTCTTGGATTAACCGATAATAACGGAAGGCAGATAACCTATCATCTGCCGGAATCTAAATGGGGTGAATGCGCTTTTGCGGTTGAACTTGAAAAATGTCCGGAATTCGACGGGCACACAAGTGCAGATGTATTGCAGCGAATAAAGGAGCTTTTTTAACTCAACCCCACCACCACATCATCATCACTCTCCAATTCTTTGATGTATTCCTGATAGTGCGCCCCCAATGCTTTCATTTCGGAGGATTCTCCCAGGAGCATTAAAGTTGTCATGTAGAAAGGTAGCATTTCCATGTTCAAATCGATAGCCTTCTGAGAGTTGCCCTGATGTCGGCCTCTTTTGTGTACGCTTTTACGCGTGACAAAACCAATCTTTTCCAGGGATGCTATGTGGAAGTTCATTGCTTGAAAGGTCAGCCCTAAAAATCCCTGTATATCAACTTTCCTCTGGCTCCCGAATTGACGGATAAGCCAGAGGATTGTCAAAGAATTTTTGTTCCCTAGAATGCTGTGTATATTCCTGGCTTCTTCGGGGGTAATGCTGAGTTTCATTTGAAATAACGTTGAGCGAACGGTGCGGGTTACTCTTTAACCAACCTCCATTCTGTTAGAATCCTTTTTTCCTTAATTGCCCCGTAGTGCCGGATCTGCCGGGTGGTTGTATGCCCTAGCATGGTTGCAACAACTTCCGGACTAAACCCGAAATCATTCAGGCACATGTTTGTAAATGTTTTTCTCGCTATCTTATTGGTTAGATTTTTATTGATATCAACTTTTTCGGCAATTATTTTAAGGTAATCATTCATCTTTTGCGGCGATATATGCGGTAGCTTATCAACGCCGCCATACTTTGCAATTAAAAACTGGGCGTAATCTGTCAGCGGGAAAGTTGCCTCTACATTCGTCTTTACCCGCCGAATCTTCATAAATTGATGACCGTCGTACTCATAAACGGATTCCTGTCGAACATCCCGATAATCCCCAATGTGCAGGCCCGTGTAGCACATAAACAAGAACGAGTCGGCCACCAGCTGTAAACGTTCACTCCAATCGTACATCTTGATACTCTCTATTTCCCGCGGGTCCAGGCAGGTTATGTCAAGCTCCTTTTTCCATTCCAGGGAAACCCCCGAAAACGGGTTGCTATCAATATGCCCTTCCCTGATTGCATATCTAAAAAGCCCTATGCAGGACTGTACTATTTTATTACAATAATCATTGTGGTAACCCCGGCTTTTGAGCCAAACCCAAAAGCCAGAAACCTCCTTTTTTTGCACCGCGGAAACATCGTAATCTTTGCCCAGGTACTCGGTCAGGTAAGCAAAACATCGTTTGTACCGGTTGGTGGTGACAGTGGACCGCTCTCGTAAAATCAACTCTTCCAGAAACTGTTTACTTAGTTTCGAAATCGAACATCCAACCAGAGATACCCCGTTATAAATGTCTTTGATCTGATCGGCGGAAAGGTGGGTTCCTCTCGCCCTGGCAGAAAGGTAGATTTCCTCCAGCTCTGATTTAATGATGTCGAGCCGCCGGTTAACATCCATCGCGGTCAGTGAGCTGCCTTTTAAGCGCTGTGTCTTGCTGTCCCATTTGTTGGGGTCAACTAATAAGCCGACAGCAAATTCATTCGCTCTGATCATCTTTACCGTGATTCTGCAATTGATCGGGCATAGGCCCGCTTGGTTTGTTCTCGCTCTCCTGATTATGAATCGGGTGCGCATGCGTACTAAAGTTTTAAGAAATTTAATCATCATAGGGGGTTAGGTTAGGTAGTAGAAAGACTACCATAAGTCATTGGCAACCGAAAAACTACCCCCTATATATTAACTTTCTATAAGTGTCTTATATATAACTATTTAAAAACAAAAGCAGGATTAAAAAACCCTGCTGTGTGAACTAATTTTAACTGTTTGTGGAGATGCAGGGAGTCGAACCCTGGTCCAGAACAGGGAAACCCTGCGCCTTCTACATGCTTATCCTCGATTAGGTTGTCGGGCCAGACAAGGTTCGCGGCGGACCCGCGTCATGACCTTAGATACTGGTGTCTCGTTGAATTTCCGTATCACTATTTCAACCAGCGCTGATTTGCGACACCCCGGAGCCCAACCATCAGCACGTAGGTTGGAGGGATGATGGCATTAGCTAAATCCTCCGGATTAGGCTGCCATGGCGTAAGTAGATTCGCCAGTTATTGTTTGAGACCATTATTTACGGGAGGTAATCTCAACTCCCGACATGCTTACACACAGACTTCCAACCCGCTGTCAATTCCAGTCACCCCCATATTTGTTGGCATTTGGACTCCACAAAAGCAGCAAAAAGCTGCCAGGTTAAAGTATCATTGCAAAGTAAAGTACAGCATTTCAAGTTAAAAAGTTCGCAATTTAAAACACTTTTTTCACCAGAACTCCAACTCATCCCGCTAACACGCTAACAATAAACCAATTAAAAAAAATTCCCCACCCCAACCAAACAATCACCGATCCGCGGCGGATTATTGCCCATTCCACGGCGGCCCATTCCCCGTTCCACGGCGGATAATTCACTCATTCACTCATTCACTCATTCACTCATTCACTCATTCACTCATTCACTCATTCACTCATTCACTCATTCCCCGTTCCACGGCGGCTCAGTCAATCATTCAATCATCAAAACTCCCACCGATAACTCAACACAGGAATCAACCCAAGCTGATATTGCGTTACAACATCGTCTTTACGTTTATCAAAATACCGATAAGCCTCATTTTTCGTGCCGGAGACATTTTGCAGATCGATTGCCAAAGTTCTGTTGAATTTAGCTTTGCTTTTTTTCCAATATATCCTCAGATCGGGTCGAAAATAGTCTTTCATTTTTACCGAATAATGACTTCGCGCCTCGTAAAGGGTGGTTTTGAGCGCTTTTGAATATTCCACATCAATCGGCTTGTCCCGAAACCCGCCCAACCAAAGTACTTTCGCATTAACACCCCACAAACTCTCATTCCCCGACCTAAATTCTTTTCCACCGGTAAAACTGAATGTATGCCTTCCGTTGAAGCGTGCCTTGTGCCTTTGACCGAATAAATCGACGTAAGTGGCGTCATACAATGAGCCCGAAACCAGCATGTAATAATCACTGGTCAGAAGCTTTTGAAAACTTGCCTCAACCCCATAATTTCGAGCCTTTCCGTTATTTTTCAAAAATTCATAAGGGATTTCCTCTATCAAATTGACCACCGAATAATTATCGCGCATCCCCTGCCCCACCGGTACGTCAAACAAATGCTGCCAGTAGGCCTCAATTTTCAGGCTGCTATTTTTAGGGAAGGTCTTTTGATAACCTAAAACGATCTGTTGAGACCGTGTTGGGGAGAGGTTCCTGTTATTGTAATAATCTGTGTCATAAATATGTGTGGCATACAAACCGGCCGTTTGCATTTGACTGTGAAGTCCATAGGACGCAGAGAGTTGATCGGTTTCGCTGAGCTGCCATTTTACCGCAGCACGGGGTTCTGGCAACGCACTTAATTTCTCGGTTCTTTCCACCTTGCTGAGCATCGCATGAAGCCCCACTTCTCCTGAAATACCTGGCGTTACCTGAAATGACCATTTCACGAATGGCTGAACCGCTAAGCTGTTTAGATTTGTATTCACCGACCAGACATCCGTTTCATACTTATTTAATGTCACAAAAAGCCCCCACTGAAATCTGGACCGCGGGTTATAACGATATGTGAACGTCGTGTTCAGCGATATTTTACCATTGATCAGTTTCTGGTCTCCCAGCAGCTCATCTCTTCCAAAACTCTGGCTGTTCACTGCATAAGCAACCCTGGAAGTGGCCAAAGCCGAGCCAACAAGTGCAGCCCGCACGGATAGTTTGTTTGCAAGCGGTTGCTCGAAAGTGACCCCGCTGGCGAACATTCTGTTTTTATACAAAATATTTTGGCCGTCCTTTTCGTATTCCCATGCTGCCGTATCCTTGTCGGGCTCGAATGTGTTGCTGCTTATGCCGCCAGTGCCAAAAACGGTAAACCTTCCTCCTTTTGCGTTCGGAAAGTTGAGATTAAATGATAAATCCTGAAAACGCATGTCTTCTCCGCCAAAACTCGCGCCCATTGCGCCGAGCAAAGCTGTGAATGAGTAGCGATAATTAACAAGATAGGATGCTTTTGATTTTTTGGAAAACGGCCCTTCTGCGGCGAAGTCGAGACCCAATAAGCTGGCCTGCGCCGTAAATTCGGTTTGTTCGTCATTGCCGTTTCGCAAGTGCATATCCAGGATCCCGCCGTTGACATTGCCGTATTGTGCAGGAAAGGCGCCCGACAAAAACTGCGATGTCCCCAAGAGTTGCGTGCTCAAAATATTGACGCCACCTCCGGTTGAAGTCGGGCGGTCGCTGAATGTGCCCGCGTTGGACAAATGGTTTGGATTAACTATTTCTACTCCTTCCAGCCTCCATTGCATACTATTGGGCGAATTTCCCCTGATAACCAATCCGTTGGCCTGATCATTTGCAGCAGCAACTCCCGGGAAAGATGTTGCTACTCGCGCCGGATCCATATAAGTGGCTGCATATCTGAATGTTTGCTCAATCGTTATCTCCTGAATGCTGTTGACTGAAACGGGGCGTGTTGCGGTTACGGTCGCTTCGTTCAATTGCTTGCCGGACGGAAGCAAGCGGATTTGCTGGACATTTTCCTTTCCCGATTCCAACAGCAATTCTGAAATTAAAACGGTTGTGTAACCCAGGTAGGAAACGGTCAGTTGGTAGCGCCCGACATTCAGATTGCCAAATCGAAATGTGCCTTGCGCATCTGTAATCGCACCTGCTTGGGTGGGAGAAATTGAAACCGTAGCACCCATAAGCGGCAAGCCAGTGTCTGAATCCCTCACCGAGCCGCGAATGGTTGAGGTGAATGTTTGGGCAAAAGCAGTTGAAACAAAAAATAATAATATGGGCAGAAGTCTAAGCATTTCGGAAACGTGTAAATATAGGTTACAAAAATAGTCGGTTGCATTTACAAACTATCCTGCTTTGAAGTTGCCGGGTGAACAGATTTGAACAAAAAATTTCAGTTCGCATAGGGGAACGCTGTTTCTAAGTTGTCAAATGGAAAGCAAATGTTCCAATTTAACTATTGAAGAAATGATGAAAGCGCTCTCGATTTACTTTATAATGATTCTTTTGGCCTTTTCTGGCTGTGATAATGAGAAAGTTGTTGATGAAACCAATTTGCCGCCACAAGCCTCAGAGTTTATTGAAGCCCACTTCCCCGATGCAAAGATTGCCCGTGTAGTGCGTGACCGGGATGACCTGCTGACGAGCTTCGATGTAATCCTCGACAACCAGGTTGAGCTGGAATTTGATAAACAAGGTGAATGTTTCAGCGTGGATGGCAATGCGAATGAAAAACTGCCTGACAGCGTAATCCCGCTGAAAATCCTGGAATACGTGCAAAAAAGCTATCCGGACAAGTACATCACCGACTGGGAGAAAAGCAAAACTACTCAGGAAGTAAGCTTGTCGGACAACAAAGAGCTCCTGTTCAACCTGAGCGGCACATTTCGTAGAATTGACGATTAAATATTATTTGGTGGGTGTATAAAGAATAAGGGCGGCCAAATGGTCGCCCTTATTCTTTATGGATTAACAGATCTTAATAACCTGGATTCTGCGTCAATGTAGGCTTACCATCCAGCTGGCTGTTCAGGATTTCGTCCTGTGGCAGCGGATAGTAATTGTTTTTCTCTGTGAAAGACTTTCCAGCCATGTAACCTCTTTTGCTGAATGTACGACCGGATGGCTCTTTACCCGGAACAGCTTCCTCAGCAGCATATTTGTTAAGCACTTTGGCTGCAATTCCCCAGCGAACGAGGTCAAAGAAGCGGTGGCCTTCCATTGCAAATTCAAGTCTTTGCTCCATGCGGACTGCATTTCTTGCATATTCAGCGCCTTTGCTGGCAAATGTTCCTGCCGGATATGGCTCCACCTTGTAAGTTACGGAAGCATCCTGCACCGAACCTGTTTTTGCACGCAAACGGATTTGGTTTACATAACCTTCCGCAACCGCCAGGTTTCCAAGTTCAACCTCACATTCGGCCAACCACAGCAACACGTGCGATAGTTTGATCATACGGAAGTTGTTATTGACGTTACGTTTGCTGGTTGAATGCGTCGTGCTGTTTTCTTCGGCCAGGTAATACATCCATTTTTTACCGGTAAAGGGACCTGCATAAACCTGATCACGGATCCAGGCAGAGCCAGGCATCGGGCCCCAATCCAGGAAGTTAACGCCACGACGGCCAACTGTCCAATCAAGACGTGGGTCCACCGGCACTGTTTTGTCTAAGGTAAATGCGGCGGAGCTCACAATTCCCTGATCATTAGGGAGATCCACTTTGTTGTAAGTGTCAAGCGAACCGTCTCCGGCAGCGCCGATCATTGGCAAACCGTTTTGTGTTTTAAATGCATTTACTAAATTGTGTGAGGGCTGATAAAAACCGCAGCAGCCACGTCCGGGGGCACCGGCAGAATATGGCCAGTTGAGGTTATCTCCCGCATTACCATTGTTACCATTCGTTCCGTCATTAACCGAGAACTGCACTTCAAAGATGGATTCAGTATTGTTGTTTCCCGTTGTCCTGTAATTGTCATGATAATTGGCTACCAGTTTTTTACCGGAATTTTTCACCACATCATCCAGCAAAGTCTTCGCTGCAGCCCATTTCTTTTGGAACAACAATGATTTTGCAAGGAAAGATTTGGCTGCCCATTGCGTTGCTCTTCCTTTTTGCGCTTGTGTTGTAGGCAATTTGTCCGCTGCAAACTGGAAATCCGCTTCAATTTTCGGCCAAATCTCTTCCGTGTTTGGCACTTTGGTAGAGTTAGGATCAGCAGACTTGTACACCGTCTCGTCGATGTAAGGAATTTTGTTCCACATTTTCTTGGCCTCAAAATGGAAGAAACCTCTTAAAAACCTCGCTTCTGCAATCACCTGCTCTTTTTCCGCATCCGTCATGTCCTTTACAAGCTCACCGTTCACAATCTGGATCACTTCGTTACACCTTGCAACGCCGTCATATTGGTGCCACCATTTACCTAAGAAATAAGTGTTGTCAGAAAGCCAGTTGTACTGCTCAATGAAAGACTGTTCGGGCTGGTCACCCGCATCGGTCCCTTTCACCGCGTCGTCGCTCGCGATCCCGCCAAATACGTAATTAGAAACCGTAGACTGACGGCCTGTATTTCCGGATCCAACGCCGTCAACAAGTGAGTAAGCGCCTATTAGCAAAGCATTTACGCCATTCTTGTTACTTAATTGTTCCAGGGAAGCGCGGCCTTGCGGTTTCAGATCGAAAAAGCTGTCAGAGCAGGAGAAGCTCAATCCGATCAAAACGATTAATATGGTTATTTTTTTCATTGTAATGATATGAAATTTCGTGAATGTCAAAGGATTAGAAACCGAAACGCAAGCCTACCAGATAGGATTTGGAAACCGGATAAGCACCTTCATCCACACCCATGTGCTTGTCTTCGTTGTTGTTACCAGATCTTCTCAGGTTAATGTCCGGATCAAGTCCTGTGTATTTCGTGAATGTGAGCAGGTTTTGTCCTTGCAGATAAACCTGTGCCGAAGCTATTTTTACTCTTTTGAGCAACGTAGCTGGCAAAGTGTAAGTGAGCTGAACGTTTTTCACACGGAAATAAGAACCGTCTTCCAGGAAGTAAGAGGAAACCTGCTGGCTCGTTGCATCACCAGAATTAAGGCGTGGCAATTTCGCGTCATCACCCGATTTTTTCCAGGAATTATAAAGCATGTCTTTGGACCTGTTACCCTGGAAAACGTTGAAATCTGTCCAGTATCTTACATAATTGAAGATCTCATTGCCTTGAACGCCTTGTCCAAACACAGTTAAGTCAAATGCTTTGTAACCCACATTCAGGTTCACACCATAGTTGAAATCCGGGTGCGGGCTTCCGATGATCGTACGGTCAGCGGCAGTAATTATGCCGTCGCCATTTACATCGCGGAATTTGAATGTTCCCTCACGTGTATACGAACCGAACTTCGGAGCTGCATCCGCTTCTGCCTGATCTTTGATCACGCCATCAACAAAATAGCCGTAATAGCTCGCGATCGGGTAACCTGCTTTTGAAGCCGACATCGCCGGAAGACGCGTTGTGAAACCGAAGATGGTTGCATTCGGGTCATTGTTCAGCTTAATCACCTCATTTTTGTAGTGACCAAAGTTCACACCTGCTGCATAGTAGAAATCGCCTTTTTTATCGCGCCAGTTAAGTCCGATGTCGAAACCTTTGTTGCTTACCTCACCAATGTTTGTGTAAGGAATCGTTCCCGTTCCGGCTGTTCTCGGGATGGCGATCTGCGTTAACATATCCGTTGTCTTACGGTTATATACATCAAGCACAAATTCCAGTTTACCATTCAGCAACACGGCATCAAGACCAATGTTGGTAGAAGTGTTGGTTTCCCATTTACCATTGTTGTTACCAAACTGTACAAGGTCAAATCCACCCACGATGGATGTTCCTGTTCCGTTGATATCGTAAGCATTGTTTTGTGGATCCGGCGCGTACAAGGTGTAAGCATTGTAAACGTTCGGGATCAGCTGGTTACCTGTTTTACCCCAGCCAAAACGGATTTTCAGATCATCCAAAACCCTTTTAGTAGGTTTCATAAATTCCAGCTCTGTCATCCTTAAACCCACAGAGAATGCGGGGAACACACCGTAACGGTTCGCTTCTGAAAAACGCGAAGATCCATCACGACGCAATGTAAAGTCGGCTAATAACAGCTCCTTGTAACCATAGTTAATTTTACCAAATTGCGAGAAAAGCGCAGTTCTTTCAGCACCAGCTCCTGCATTAGCCAAACCTGCCGCCGAACCTGCATCCAGGTAACGGTAATCCAGGTCATCGAATGCGAAACCGCTCCTGCTAGCCTGAAAAGCAGCGAAATACGTCTTAACTGCTTCCGTTCCCAGCAAAATGTTGAAGTTGTGCACACCAAAAGTTTTCGCATAGTTCAACGTGTTGAACCAGGTGATCGAACGGTCGAGGTTGTTGATTACGTTCATGCTGTTCGCGTTCCTTGATTCCGCAGCTTCAATGTCGCGGTGGAAATACTCGGAGCGATTTGTCTGGTTGTATTCAAGACCAAAGCTCGTGCGGGCAACCAGCCCAGGAAGGATATCCACTTGTGCAAACATGTTTCCGAACACGTGCGTGCCTCTTGTAATGTTGTCTTTCTCACGGTACAGACGTGCAAGCGGGTTGGGCGCATTACCCAGGTTACTTCCGCGGCTTCCTGCAAAACCGTTGTAGGCAGATAAGTTTGTTCCGCCCAATTCCGCTGGTCCGCCGGTAATGTCGAATACGGGAATAATCGGGTGAACGCGGATCGCAAACATGATCGGGTTACCCTCGTCGTTGTTTGTAATGCCTTGTCTTTCGTCATAGGAGAAGGTAAGGTTTTCTCCCACAGTGATTTTACCTTTTGTAAATTCCGTGTTGGCGCGTACAGAATACCTTTTGTATTTAGTATATCTCAAAATACCATCCTGCTTGAAATGGTTGGCGGAGATCGCGTATTTCGCAGATTTCGAACCACCACTTGCACCGATCTGATAATTGGAAATCGGGGCTGGATCGAAGATCACATCCTGCCAGTCGGTTCCTTCTTTGTTGGCCTTTGTAATGTTGAAAGCCGTTTTACCAAGCGCCGGATCGGCAATGTCGTTCGTATAAGTGTAGTTTGAAGGCAATTCACCGTAAACGTTCGGATAAATGTAGTCCGCAATCGTTTGGTTACCATTCTCATCAAACTTGTACTGAACAGAAGGAGAGGTAGCAGAAGGATTTTTGCCAGCGCCCAAATCTGACTGGTACAAATACTCCCCTAATTCCTTCGTATTCAACAGATCCAGCATTTTGCCAGGTCTCTGCGTGCCGGTATAGAAGTCAAATGTAATGCTGGGATCGCCCTGTTTCCCTTTTTTCGTAGTAATGATTACAACACCGTTCGCCGCACGAGCCCCGTAGATAGAAGCGGCGGAAGCATCTTTCAACACTTGCATGGATTCGATATCATTCGGGTTCAGCTGGTTTAATGTTCCTTGTGTTGGCACACCGTCAATAACATACAGCGGGCTGTTGTTATTGATAGACCCGAAACCACGGATACGAACCATTGTTCCACCGCC
The DNA here is from genome assembly GCF_022869785.1 of Dyadobacter chenwenxiniae. Classification (NCBI taxonomy): domain Bacteria; kingdom Pseudomonadati; phylum Bacteroidota; class Cytophagia; order Cytophagales; family Spirosomataceae; genus Dyadobacter; species Dyadobacter chenwenxiniae. The sequence goes on from NZ_CP094997.1 coordinate 2,852,748, forward strand.
CGGTGAATTATCATTTCCGACAGTCACACCAGCCGCACGCCCTTGCAGCATTTGTGTGACACTCGCAGAAGGTACAGCAGTCAGTTCCTTCGTGTTGATAACCGTTACGGCCCCGGTAATGTCCTTTTTGCGCTGTGCGGCATAACCCGTTACAACAACTTCGCTGAGTGATTTTACATCCGCACTCATGGCAATATCAATCGTGCTGCGGTTTCCGATTTCAACTTCCTGTGTAAAATAACCGATGTAGGAAACAACAAGTGTTCCAGAGGAGGATGGAGTAGCAAGCGAAAAACGACCGTCTGCATCCGTAGTCGTTCCGGTTGTTGACCCTTTTAAGAGAACGCTTACCCCCGGTAAAGGCACATTTTCGGCAGCATCAGTAATGCGTCCGCTTACCTGGTTTTGTGCCCATACGTGCAGGACAGAGAAACACAGTAAGAAAGTTAGGTAGAGATTTTTTTTCATTAACTGGTCGGGTTGTTTAAAATATTAATAAAAAAAGAAGAAACAGTAACCTACTGTTACAACACAGGCTGGGCTGAAAATGGGCGTCTGCAAGCAAAATAGGCTATTATTGGCAAATTATAGAAAAAATCATAGATATCAAGAAAATTGCGCCTGATTTAGCAACATTATCTTTCAAACGACGTTGTGAGCGTTTTTTCGGTTACAAGTCACCTTTTGTTTACTTTTTTATAAAGATTCGTTTGTATAATTTACTTTATCTAATTTTCTAAGCATATACGCATGTTAATCGGATTAATGAGTCGTCCTGTTTTGCACATTGCGGGTGCGCGTTTTTGAGATTTGTCGTAATTTTGCACGCTACGATAACGGTTTAGTATGAAGGTTGAAGAGATAGAAGGATTTTTTAAAAGCTTGCAGGACAACATTTGCCGCTCCATTGAAGAAACGGATGGCACCGGAAAATTCAAGGAAGATCTTTGGGAACACCATTCCGGAGGCGGTGGCAGGACGCGATTAATCCAGCATGGAAGCGTGCTGGAAAAAGGCGGTGTTAATTTTTCCAAAGTGCAGGGCGAGGTGCACCCGAGACTTCGTCAGCAAATGAACCTGAGTGAAAACGACGACTTCCATTTCACAGCTACCGGCGTTTCCATCGTCATGCATCCGTATAATCCGCATGTGCCCATTATACATATGAACGTGCGCTATTTTGAGCTGAGTAATGGCACTTGCTGGTTCGGCGGGGGCATTGATTTAACCCCGCACTATATTAATGAAGCGGATGCCGCATTTTTTCACAATTACCTGAAACGTTCCTGCGACAAACACCATATTGATTTCTATCCCAAATTTAAAACCTGGGCGGACGATTATTTTTTCATCCAACACAGAAATGAAACCCGCGGCGTAGGCGGCATTTTTTTCGACTATCTGAAACCTGATGATGCAGGGAATGGAAACGGATTGTCGAAGGAGGCATTGTTTGCTTTTGTGAAGGAAGTTGGTGAATCATTTGCTCCTATTTATACGACATTGATGCAAAATCACAGGGACGAACCATTTACGGAAGAGCAAAAGCAATGGCAATTTCTGCGACGTGGCCGTTACGTGGAGTTCAATCTGGTTTGGGACCGGGGGACGAAGTTCGGATTGGAAACCAATGGCCGCACGGAATCGATATTGATGAGCTTGCCGCCCCAGGCCAATTGGGAATACAATTTTGAGCCGGAGCCAGGATCACCGGAAGCAAAAACGCTGGAAGCATTAAAAAAGGGGCTGAACTGGGCTTCGTGATTTGTCGTAAATGAGGCAACCGTTTTCCACGCTCAGCGGAGATTCAAAATTGTTGGTATAAAGCTGGCCGGTCCCTAAGCCCTGCGGCAGCGGGTTGTTATAAGACGCCGTAAATTGGGCAATGGCGCTCAGGCCAATGTTGGATTCCAAAGCAGAAGTGATCCACCAGCCAATGTTCAGCCGGTTCGCAATCTCGATCCACTCGGCCGTGTGCCTGAATCCGCCCAGTAATGTGGGTTTTAGAATGATAAATGGCGGCATCAGCTTTTTGAGCATCGCAAATTTTTCACGGTAATCGAATATGCCGATGAGCTCTTCGTCCAGCGCAACGGGAATAGGCGAAGAAATGCACAGTTCCTGCATGAGCTGATGTTGTCCCGGCCTCACAGGCTGCTCAATCGAATGCAGGTCAAATTCCGCCAGCCTTGTCAGCTTATCGCCCACATTATCTGCCTCAAAAGCGCCGTTGGCGTCTACTCTCAGTGTAATGTTCTCTTTATCAAAACGCTTGCGGATGGATTCCAGAATGCGGCATTCCTGATCAAAATTGATTGCACCGACTTTCATTTTCAGCGTAGAAAAGCCCTGGTTCAACTTATCCTCAACCTGCGCAGCCATATTTTCATACGACCCCATCCAGATCAGCCCGTTCATTAAAATGCCGCTTTCCCCTCGTGAAAAAGCATTTTTGAACTGAACCCTTTCCCCCCCATTCATTATATCCAGCAAAGCCATTTCCACGCCAAACCGAACGGACGGCAAATGCTGCGGGATAACCTGATCAAGAATAATACCGAGATTAAAAGGGAAAACGTCCAGATCCATATCATTGAAAAGGTCGCAGACTGCCGCTAACTGCGGTTCGTAATCAGGGATATCGTCGACGCTCAAACCTGGCAGCGGGCCACATTCGCCATAACCCTCAATGCCTGGTTTGTCGGAATCGGTTATTTTGATAAGCCATGAAGTCTTTTGTGTAAGAGCCCCCCGGGAAGTGCGCGCTTCATTGCGAAAATGAAGCGTGTAGGGTTTATACACAATTTTTAAAGGCATGTTTTTGAGGCGTCAGAGTTTTTCGGGGCACAATATTAGACAAAAAATACGTAATTATGCACCAGTTATGAAAGAACATAATTGGATAAAAATCGCACTGACACCGTTTTCGTGGGTATATGGCTTGATAACCAGCCTGCGCAATTTAGGATATGATTTCCAGTTATTTGCTTCCAAAAAACCTTCTCAATTCGTCATTTCCATCGGTAACCTGACCGTCGGCGGAACAGGCAAAACACCTGTCACTGAATATCTCACAAGCCTTTTTTCCAGTAAAACTCCGACGGCTATTTTGAGTCGCGGCTATGGCCGGAAAACGAATGGTTTTGTTCTGGCCACTGCTACATCCACGCCAGCCGAGATTGGTGATGAGCCTATGCAGTATTTTTTAAAATTTAATCCGGACGTGCTGGTGGCTGTTTGCGAAAACCGGTTTCATGGTGCTGAGCACATTGCATTAGCCGCACCGGAAAAACAGCTGTTGCTGTTGGACGACGCGTTTCAGCACAGGGCGATTGCAAGAGATATCAATTTGCTATTGAATGATTTTCAAAGGCCATTTTATCAGGATCTCCCCTTCCCTGCCGGACGCCTGCGCGAAACCAGAACCGGTGCCGGGCGTGCTGATGCCATTATTGTGACCAAGGCGCCCGCCCGGCTTTCGGAAACCGACAAAGAGAAGGTTATTCAGAATATTCAAAAATACAGCAAGCGGGAAGCGCCTGTCTTTTTTTCATTTATTGAATATGGAGCGGTCAAAAGCTACGCAGAGGGGCCCGTTTCGTTAAAGAAAGTTAAAATGGCAGCCGGCATCGCAAATCCTTTACCCTTTGCTGCACATCTGCGGGCCAGGTTCGACGTTACAGAGGAAGTCGTTTTCCGGGACCATCATAATTACACGCCCGCTGACGTGGAAGAACTGATTAAGAACTTAAAAAACGATACTTTTGTGGTAACAACCGAAAAGGATATGGTCAAGTTGAAGCCATTGGTTGAAGCGTTGGGCGCAGCAGGAAAGTTTGCCTATATTCCTGTTAAAGTGAGTTTCGGCAATGATACCGAACGCTTCCACAAATGGATTTTCAAACAAACCGGTCACCTTTTTCAGGCAGAACGATAGTTTCCTCTATGAGAATTGCTTTTTATATAATACTGTGTTTTTTAGGCAGCCTTATTTTATTCACACCGACCATTCACGCGCAGGTAAGGATGCCCGGCGGCATGCAAATGCCGGGTAATACAGGCAGCGGCGGCGCGCGCGGCCAGCAAGGCAGCACGGGCGGATCACAAACGGGAGGCGTGATCCTGGACGACAGCACAAAGAACATTTACGGCCCTGCAACAACCCATCATTACTTTGAGAATGACATTCTGAACAACCGGGATTCGACACGTTACCGGGTGGATACGAACTTGACAAACTTTCACCGCTGGACGCCGGTGGACCGTTCGTGGGGAAAGCTTACGGACCTGGGAAACACGGTTACTGCAACGAGAAACCTGCTTTTTCAACCCCGTGAAGACATTGGGACTCAACTTGGTTTCAGATCGTACGATGCCTATGCGATTAAACCGGAGGAAGTGCAGTATATGGATACAAAATCGCAGCATACCGAGCTTAATTTCATTTCCGGTGCGCGTAAAACTTCCCTGGGAAGCTTTTCCTATACACAGAATGTACATGCCCGTTTCAATTTCGGTTTAGGGTTCAGAAGGCTTACTTCCAACAAACAATACGGGTTCGTCAACAACTTAAACTCCGGCGCTTTTCTGGGTCAAAACTGGACGTTTTTAATGCACACCAGTTTTTTTTCCAAAAACAAAAAATATCTGATCCTCGCTCATTACAGGCACATGAACCAGAAAGTGCGTGAGCAAGGCGGTGTGATCCCGAATGTGGACGAAGACGGCATTGTCGACAAATATTCTTACGACGGCGCGGCGCGGATCAGTGATGATGCCAACTCGTGGGAAAGAAGGCAGGGATTGCACGTTTACCAGCAATACCGGCTTGCCAATGGTTTTCAGGTGTTCCAGCAAGCGGATTATTCTACGGTCATCGATCGTTATACCGACCTTGCGATTAGCCGGGGATTAGAAAAAGGGGTTTATCCGGCTGCAAAATTCGATTTTGAAAAAACACGACAGGACATTTATTACAAGCTCTTCGATAACAAGGTCGGGGTCAAAGGTTTTTATTCGGGCTTTAATTACCGGGCTTACATCCGGCAGCGCTTTTACGGCATGCGTGCCGCCACGCAGCTAGGCAATGAGATCGGTGAAACCTATACAACTTACCGGACAGGTTTGAAATTCGACAACATTATAGGTGCCTGGTTGGGTTATTATCTGAAAGATTCGGTTAATTATCTCACCGCCGAGGCAGACCTTAACCTAGCTGCCAATGTGGAATATCGCTTAAAAGGCGAACTGAGCACGCGCTGGGGAAAAGCAGGTTTCCAGAGCATCCAGACGGCCCCCGATTTGCTCGTGCAGCGCTATTTCAGCAATCATTTCGACTGGCGGAACAACTTCGACCCGACCAAAGTGCAAACCATTTATGCATCCTTGCCTCTAAAAACAGATAGAATATCATTCGTGCCGGAAATCCAGATCCATCAGGTGAATGATTACATTTACTATGACACGCTCGCGCTGCCCAAACAGCTGAACTCGGGCTTCCGATTGCTCAGGATTGGGTTTAATTCCGGGATTAATCTGAAAAGATGGAATTTCACAACCATGGGTTTCCTGACATTGAATGATAACAAAGACGTTATCCGCATTCCAGCGCTTTTTGCCAGCGGCGAGGTTACTTATGATTTTGTGTATGCCAAAGTCCTTTTTATCCAGCTAGGTTTGGCGGCAAGATATCGGTCGGGTTATCTTGCAGATAGTTACATGCCTGTTACGCAGCAGTTTCACATTCAGAACGACTATCGGCTTGGCGACAATATTATTGTTGATGGATTTGCTAATGTGCGGATCAAGCGCGTACGGCTATTTTTTAAAATGCAGTACTTGAACCAGGGTGGAAATTTCGGCCTTTTTCCAAAGGGCTATTATATTGCTCCCAATTACCTGGGCCTTCCCAGATCCTTTTCTTTCGGCATCAACTGGCCGTTGTTTGACTAACCATTCAGCATCATTATGGCTTTATCGCTTACCACTCTTGGACTTGAACTGCCCACCGATCCGCGCTGGACTGACATCGTGGCCATGCAGTTGGACGAAATCCTGATTGACCATGCATATTGCGAGCAAAAAGCAGCATCCACATGCATTTCCATGATTGTGCATTATCCTGAAAAAACGGAATTGGTAGAAACGCTCGCGCCTATCGTGGCAGAGGAATGGGGCCATTTTCAACGCGTTTTGAAAGAATTGAAAAGGCGGAATATCCCGTTGGGCAGGCAGCGGAAAGATGAATACGTGGGCCAGCTCATGAAACTGGTGCGTAATAAAGGTGACTACGAAGGGGCCCTGCTGGACCGCCTGCTCATCAGCGGACTCATCGAGGCGCGCAGCTGCGAGCGCTTTAAATTATTATCGGAATCCCTTGAAGATGAATCGCTTCAAAAGTTTTACAGGGAATTAATGATCTCGGAAGCAGGACATTACCGCACTTTCATAGAATTGGCTGAAAAATACTTACCTGTTGAGGAGGTGAGGGCGCGGTGGAAAGAGCTGCTCCATCAGGAAGCCGAAATCATGCGGTCGCTAACCCCTCGCGGCGACCGGATACATTAACTTTTTCACGAAAACATTAGCATGCAATCCTTTCTTAATCTTGTTGCAAAACACATTCTCAGCAACCATGCCGCATTGGAAAGGGTAAGCATTATAGTGCCTACACGTAGGGCAGCTTTTTTTCTGATGCAGGAGTTGGCGAAGGAAACAACGGAGCCTCTCATGAGCCCGAACGTGATGGCTGTTGACGATTTCGTAGAAAGCATGTCTACATTGGAAATTGAAGATCCGGTGCATTTGTTGTTTGATCTTTACGAAACATTCAAAGAGATAGATCCCGACGTGCAGTTTGACCGCTTTATGGGCTGGGCTTCGGTGCTGCTCAATGACCTCGACCGCATTGACCAATATCTCGTAAAAACTTCCTATCTGTTTGAATATCTGACGGAAGCACACGCTATCACGCGCTGGCAGGAAAGCCTGCCTGCTGGCAAGACGCTGCAAACGGAAGGCGGGGCAAAGCAATATTTTTCGCTTTTTGAGAATATCAATAAGGTTTACATTTCATTTCGTAACCGTTTACTGGCCAAGGGCAAAGCTTACCGCGGCATGGCTTACCGGGAAGTTGCGGAAGATGTGGAGGGTTTTTTAATTGGAAAAAGTGATTTTGAAAAACTCTATTTCGCAGGCTTCAATGCCTTTACCGAGTCTGAAAAGGTTATTGTGAGCGCATTGATCAAGGCAAAAAAAGCGGAAGTGCTCTGGGATACCGACCGTTATTATATGTCGGAAAATGTGGGTGTGGAAGCGGGAAAAAGTCTCAGGGACTACCAAAAAAGCAAAGCATTCGGTGCATGGAGCTGGACCACGGACCATTTGATGTCTTCGGAAAAGCATATCACCATTTACGGAGTGCCCAACGCAACGTTGCAAACGAAAGTGGCTGGTCAGCTTTATAAGCATATGAGGGAACTGGACGCGCAGGGAGACGCCATTCCTACGGCCATTGTGCTTGCAGATGAAAATTTGCTATCGCCTATGTTGTATTCCCTGGACGAAAGCGTCAGCGACCTGAATGTGACCATGGGGCTTTCCATGCGCAATTCGCTGCTTTATACATTGATAGACAGCATCTTCGAGCTGCAACAAAATGTGGTCGAATTTAAAAACAAAAAAGGTCAGCTGATCCGTATTCCTAAATTCGGACATAAATCCATTAATAAGGTTCTTAATCACCCCTTTATCCGACATTATGAGCACGTTGCGCTGCGCCCGCTGAATGACGGGCAGACGATCATTCAGCAAACGCTTTGGGCTATAACGAGCGGGAATCAGGTATTTTTAAGCCCCGAAGACCTGATGGCTTTGAGCGATAATCATCCGTTGTTCAAAATCCTGTTCACGCATTGGCAAAAAAACAATTCGCGACAGGTTATTCAGACTTTTTACCAGTTGATAGAACTGCTCAGGGAGGTTTACAAGGACTACAAAAACGCGCTGGAAACGGAATATCTCTATCTTTTTTACACATTACTAAAACAATTTGAGCAGACGATTGAGGAAAAAGCGGAGATGATCACCATGCGGACATTGCGTTCGTTTATGTTTGAATTAATCCGTCAAACCAAGATCCCGTTCAGTGGCGAGCCTGTAAGCAATCTCCAAATTATGGGAATGCTCGAAACCCGGGCGCTTGATTTTGAGCGAATTATTATTCTTTCGGTGAATGAAGGAATGATCCCGCAGGCCAAAAGACAAAATTCCCTTATTCCCTACGACGCTGCCCAGGCGGTTGGACTTCCCACACACCAGCATCAGGAAGCCGTCATGTCATATCATTTTTACAGGCTACTGCAACGCGCGAAAGAGGTGCATATGCTTTACACGAGCACAAACGATGCACCCGGTGGCGGCGAAAAAAGTCGGTTTATCAGACAAGTGGAATATGAATTGGCACAATATAACCCACTCATCAAAATCCGGAACAGAACAGTTATCCTGGAAAACCGCAAACAGGAGGAGCTGGAAGAAGTGGTGCACAAAGATGAGGCAATGCTAACCGTTATCAGAGCATATCTGGCTGGTAAGGGCATTTTCCCGACACATTTAAATGAGTTCATCCGTTGCTCAATGCAGTTTTATTTGAAACACATTGTGGGCGTGAAAGAAAAAGAGGAAGTCGAGGAAGAGCTGGGGATGGACAAGATCGGAACCTGGCTGCACGCCGTGCTGGAAAGGTTGGATAATGCGTTTTTCCTTCAAAAAACAGACCCCTCCGAGGATCAGATCAAGGCCGTTTTGCGGGAAGAATTTGATGATAAATTTAAAGGTTATGTGACGGATATGGGCCTGAACCGCATATATTACCAGGTAGGCGAAAACCAGATCCTTGTTTTTCTGAAACACCAGATGTCGCAGCAGCCCAGAAGAAAAATTCTTGCAGCCGAGCAGCCTTTAAGCACCAAAATCCAGCTTATCCTGCAAGGCGCCTACACGCCTGTGCGCATAGGCGGAAAAATTGACCGTATCGAACAAAGCGAAGACGGAACGTTATACGTGATGGATTACAAAACCGGAAGTGTAGAACTGACCGGCAAGCAAAAACTGGCGGACCCTGTAAGGCGAGAAGAAGTGATTCGCACCGATCCGGACCGTAAAATGGGTTACGTGAGGCAGCTTTGGATGTACGAATATCTGATGTATCGCAAGATGCTGGACGAGCAGGGTTTGAAAATAGCAGGCAAAAATTACGCTTTTGGCGACTATGCCGTCAAATCCGGGTTTTACTCTTTCCGTGATCCCAAAAATCTCATTTCAAACCCGCTGGACCTGACCGAAGAGCTGGCTCCCGGTCAATTTATCGAGAAGTCGGAAGTGATTCTTACCGACATTTTGAATGTGCTGCTGGACCCCGATGTGCCCTTCCGAAAAACGCCGGATCTGAGCACTTGCCAGTATTGCGATTTCGTTGGAATTTGCGGCAGATAGCAAGTTTTTATTAACAAAAAATAACATTTGCGGCTTGCAACCAAAGGCGGGAAAAGACGATCTTAGTTAAAATAAAAAATGATTAAATATGGTCGTTCTTGCTAAATTTACCCTCTTTATGTTGTGGCTAGTGGCCTTTGCATTGACCTGCCTCGTGATGGGTACGGTATTTCCTTTGATCGTAATATATGAAAAGCTGAGGACGGTGATAGACGGGACTTCGGTTTGATAAAATCAAAGAGACGTGGCGTTTGAAAACGAAAAAAGCGATTGGGTGCACAGTGCACCCAATCGCTTTTTTCGTTTACGCAGATTTTATTATTTCTTCTTGAATTCAAGATATCCTTCGTATGAGGTTTTTCCATTGGCTGGATCAGCCAGCTTTATATTTGTATTCAACTGAGCCACCCCGGACGCGCCAGCTACTTTTGTCGCAACGCCGGTTACCAAATGTCTTAATGGCTTTCCGTTGTCTTGCTTCACATCCACAGTTTCATTGATCGTGAATGAATCTTTGGTCGTTTTAACGTCTATCAGGTTATATTCCTGAATCACGTCCACCTCCGTTCCGGCGATCTCCACGTGGATGTTTCTTGTGTAAACGATCGCCAGTTGATTTTTTCCGGTCGCCGTGATAACCCAGTCATTTTGAACCGAAGTTGGTCCGTCCACAACCAGCGTTCCATAGCTTCCCACGTATTCCGGTGCGTAGTCCACTTCCGGTTCCACAGCGTCATCTTTATCTTTGCAAGAACCCATTAAAACAACCAGGCAGCAAAAAATCAGCTTTTTCATACTTTCACATTAAGAGTAAATAACATCTAATTAAATAAACCGGAGTGCGGCAATTTCTACTAATAACGGCAATGAATTGTTAACCGCATATCCAACCGCAACTAAATTGTATTTTATTACAAAAATCGCGCCCAGGTGCTTCTAAAATGGTAATTTCCCAAGATCTACATTTCCACCTGTAAGGATAATGCCTACTTTCTGACCTTTAAAACGATCCTTGTTTTTAATAAAAGCGGCAAGGGAAACCGCACCCGACGGTTCCACCACGAGCTTCATCCGCTCCCACAAATAACGCATCGCCTGAATGATCTCTTCATCCGAAACGGTCAAAATGTCCGTAACATGTTGTTTAATGATCGGGAATGTCTTGTCTCCCAGGTAAGTCAGCAAACCGTCCGCAATGGTTTTTACATAAGGTGCTTTCTCAATCTTATCACTTCTGAATGAGAGCACCGCATCGGCCGCACCTTCCGGCTCGCCTGCGTAAACTTTCGTCCCGGGAGAGAAGTAATGGGAAGATAAGGCGGTTCCGCTCAGCAGTCCGCCGCCACCAACCGGTGCAAAAATGATATCCAATGGCTCCTTACAGTCTTCAATCAGCTCTTTGGCTGCCGTCGCTTGCCCCGCAATGACTGCATAATTGTTGAATGGGTGGATAAATGTCGCGCCGGTCTCTTTGATGATCTGCTGAACCGTATGCTCCCTTTCCTCTGGTGTGTTTTTACAAAAAGTAATCTGTCCGCCATATCCTTCCACTGCTTTAATTTTGACTAAAGGCGAATTATCCGGCATGACGATGTAAGCCTTCGCTCCTACCTTGGCCGCAGCAAACGCAATGGCCTGCGCGTGATTTCCGCTGGAATGCGTGGTAACGCCATTTTTCAATTGCTCTTTTGAAAGGGAAAGAATGGCATTAAGCCCGCCCCTGGCTTTGAATGCGCCGATCTTTTGCAGGTTTTCACATTTGAAAAATATTTCTGCTTCACAAAGATCATTCAAAAAACCGGAAGTCAGAACCGGCGTACGGTGAATGTACGACTTAACAAGCTTATGTGCAGCCTCAATGATTTCCCGGTTGGGTACAGTGTCAGACATTGGAATTTGTGTTTCAATTTTTTCAAAAAAAGAGCCCGTCGTACCGGACGGGCTCTGGAAATAATGCAATTCAACTATTACTTGCCAGCGTTGGGCGTATAAAGGTTAAAGAATTGATCCAATTTCGGCGTAATAATAATTTCAGTACGACGGTTCAAGCTGCGGTTAGGCGCTGAATCATTTGCCACTTTGGGTAAATATTCGCCACGGCCACCAGCAATCATGCGAACTGGCTCAACACCATATTTCTTTTGAAGTGTACGGGCAACTGACGTAGCACGCAATACGCTAAGATCCCAGTTGTCAGACACTTTGTCTGTAGCGATGGGCACATTATCCGTGTGGCCCTCGATCAGGATTTCGATTTCTTTGTAGTCATTCAGGATTTTAGCCACTTTGCTCAACACCGTCTCAGCCTGTGTATTGATTACTGAGCTTCCGGATTTAAACAACATTTTGTCGGAAAAGTGAAACGTAAACAACGCCTTTCTTCACTTCAATCTGAACGTCTTCATCGCTCACATCAGCCAATGAACGTTTCAGGTTCAATACTAAAGCCATGTTCAGAGAATCTTTTTTCTGGATGCTTGAATTCAAATCGCGGATCTGCATGCCCTGTGCATCCATCATAGCAAGCGATTTTTTAATGCTTTCAGAGCCTTCTTTGCTGATAACCGAAAGATCGGACATGCGGTCAAGCAGGTTGTTGTTGTTCTTTTTCAAGAATTCAACTTGTTCTTCCAGCTCTTTCAATTTTGCATTTTTGCTGGTTAGCTCGTCGTTTTTCGCTTTCAAATCATTATTAAGTCCGGCAGTTCTGCTATCGCAATCGTTCAGGTCAGCGCGTGCCTTGTCGAGTTGGATCTGGATTTCATTGGCTTGTTTTTGTGCAGAAAGCATCTTCTTCTTACTCGCACACGAGCCAAGAATAAAGAGCATGGCAACGGCCAAAAGCGTTTTGTTTCATAATAAAGGGTGGTTAATTAAAGCTATTGAGTTATGTATAAAAAATTGGTACGTGAGCGAATTCTAAAAATATCGAGCCAATGCGTCGCAGGACATAGTAGCTTTCAAGTCGCAAAGGTACAAAAAAAGGGAAGATTGTTCCTGACAATCTTCCCTTTTTAAGGTTTTCAGATAATTCTAATTAAAAACTAATAAGGTATGGACCAGAACGGGTTACGGTGGGCTTTGATGCTGTCGCGGATGTGGGTGCTCATCAATTCGTTGTATTTCTGCGTATTGATTTTCTTCCCTTTCATCTTTTTGGGCATGGCCAGCTCTTCGGCTGTAACCGGCCTGAATTTCACTTCTTTGGCCGTTGTAACAATGTCCCCGTCATTCACGTCCAGTTCAAGGATCATCCCGGGCAAACCGCCGTATAACTGCGGACCTCCCGAAACCGGAATGTTGTCGGCAAACCAGGCGGTTATTTTTTGGCCTTTCACAGTGTCCTCCGTAACTGCCATCATACACATGTAGCCTGCCACCTCCTTAATCTTGTTCATCACCTTCCAGTTGGGCGTTTGCAAGGAGTCCTCAATAATGTAGGTTTTCCCAAGCATGGCTATCAGATCCGTCATTTTGCCATTTTCATAGTCGCGATAACTTTTAAACTCTTCCTTAGTCCAGGAATAACCGCCCTCCGATAATGTCTCCACTTTGGGATAGCCGTAATAACTTTGCTTATCATTGAAAATCAGCGTCATTTCCTGCTTTGATTCGTCATCATTGCCCCAGGTGAGCTTCATCCTGTCCTTCTCTTCCTGACTCAAATAGCTTAGACGCGAATACACCCGCGTCCAGTGGAAAACCCTCTCGTAAGTAATTTCGCCCTCCGATTTTTGCGCATCAGCATAAAAGACGGCGGTAACAAGCAACAACATTGTTATAATTACGGCTCTCATAGGTTCTGTTTCAATGTTTTAAAAATTGTTATTGCGGCGTACCGAAGCGGTTACACCGCGCATGTTATACGTAAAGCTCAGCATAAAATATCTGGATAATGTCGCCACTTTCCTTTCGGTATAAAAGTTCTGGTTGACATTCTGCGTGATCCCGAGATTCTTCTTGAACACGTCATTGGCAGTAAGCCTGATTTCCCCTTTTTTACTTTTCAAAATGATCTTATAAACCGAGAGATTCAGGATCGGCAATTTCTGATCAAAGCCGAATTGGTCATTTTTATAAATCCTGTAATTAAAACGAGCATTGAAGTAAATGTCCCTGGGCCCTTTCGCATTCACATCCGCACCATAAGTGGCGTTGAAGATCTTCTGGTTCTGGGTGGTGTTAACAGAATATTCCGAATTACTGAAACCCCAGTTCGCATTTCCATAAAACGTAAATGCATCGCTGGGCGTCAAATCCAGGCGCGTTCCAAAATTATAGCTGTTTGTATTTGTCTCATTTTCAACATCATTGATATAAGTAATGTTGTTGTTATAATTTATGCTGGCATTGAGGTTCATGGTTGCCTTCGTTTTCTTCAGCGGAAAGCCAAAACCTCCGTAACTGCCGTAGCTGTATCCACCTGAAATATTGATAGGCTTGGTCGTCGTAATCAGGTTTTCTACATTCACAGTCCGATTATAGACGATCTGATTTACATTATAATTATAAGAAAGACCGATATAAAGGTTGATAAAATTAGCTGGATTGAACATGTTATAGCCTGCGTACACACCGTGTGTTGCAGATGGGATCAGGTCCGGATTTCCCTCTGTGATGAAAAGCGGGTTACTGTTATCCACGATAGGCTGCAAGTCGGTAATCGAAGGTTCGCGGACATTTAAACCATATTCTGCGTACAGATAGCGGTTGTTTTTCAGGTCATAATTCAGCGAAACATTGGGTACAAAGGTGAAGTAGCTTTTGCTTACCCGCATAAAATCGGCAGCTGCCTTATCCGAAGCGAATTTCCCCCTTAACTCAAATTGCACCCCAGCCAGCCCGGCAGCCAGATTCAGTCCTTTGTTGGAATAGCGAATGCTGGTTCCTACCCTGTTGTAAGTAAAATCATTGGAATAGTAGCGGGTCAGTGATTGGTTCACTTCGCGCTCGGTGCCGGAAACATCAAACACGTCACGGTCTACTTTATCCTTACGCATGCTATAATTGTAAAACGTCTCCCAGAAAAATTTCTTGGCAAACGGCTCAATGTATGACAAGCTTCCTTTCAGGTTACCACGGGTGCTTTCCGTTTCGTTCAGCTGGTTGATAATGCTGTTCCTCGTCGGATCCTGGAAGAAGACATTGTTTGAACTCAGGTCCTTGCTCTCATCCGCATTATTGATGTTATACCCAACACTTGCTGCAAAATTGCGTCCCTTTTTCTTGAACTTATGCCGATAAATAAGCAGGTTGGCCATGGCGAACGAATTGTATTCGCTGAAATTCTTTACGGTCGACTGGTTAGTAACTACGCCTTCGTTGCGGAATGACTGCTGGTAACTGTCAAAGTTGTCATCGCCCGCATTGATCCGCGAATTACTGATCAGGATAATGGTGTTCAGCGAGTCAATGTTTTTTTCAAACCGGAGGCTCGGGCGGTGATTGCCTGTAAACCCGATTGTTTTTGAATTAGCAATGGAGCTGTAAGAATCGTTCGTCAGGAAGTTTTCTGTACGTGACTCCACGTCCATGATTGCCTTGGTCTGGTTATAAAAGTAGCTGGTGCTCAGCTTCGTTTTCTTGTTATCATAATTGTAGTTGGCACCTCCTGCGAAGTTTTTGGTAAAACCTTCCGATGCGCCTCCACCCCAGTTCGGCTGAATGGTAATGTCGTCGCCTCCGTAATAGCGCCCGCTGCTGAAACCGAAGTCACCGTCATCACCCCAGTTGAACGACTGGCTTCCTTTAAAATCCTGGTAATCATTCCTTGCGATTCCTGATTGGTTTGTATTATTTCCAAAACCCAGCAATGCAAATTGCTGCTTATCATCGAAGCGGTTATAACTCACTTTTCCTTCCAAGCGTTTGTCCGTTCCTACGCCTGCAATGGCCTTGCCGAAACCGCCTTTCTTATGGCTGTCTTTCAATTCGAGGTTCACCGTTTTCTCACGTTTCCCATCATCCACGCCCGTCACTTTGGATTGCTCTGTTTTCCCGTTGAAAACCTGCACTTTATTGATGGCCTCTGCCGGAAGGTTCTTGGTCGCCATCTTCGGATCATCGCCGAAGAAGCGCTTACCGTCGACCGTTACACGTTTGACCTCTTCTCCCTGTGCTTTGATGTTCCCGTCGGCGTCCACTTGCATACCCGGCAGCTTTCGAAGCAGGTCTTCTACCGTTGATCCCGGCGGAACTTTAAATGCCCTTGCGTCAAACTCCACCGTATCGCCGCGAATGCTCAATGGCGCCCTGGCCGTTTTGATCACCACCTCGTAAAGCTCCTTTTGCAGCACTTTCATTTTCATCTTGCCCAAATCCGTCACATCCCCGTCTTTCGGGTTGACCGTTTCCTGATATGGGACGAAGCCTACATAGGAAACTTTGAAAATGTACTGTGCACGTTTCAGGTTTTTCAATTCAAATGCCCCTTCTTTGTTAGTTCTTCCAAAGTTCACCAGCGATGAGTCTTTTGGAAGCAGCAACATTACAGTTGCTTCAGGTAATGAGGCGCCTGAGGTGTCGGTAACCACGCCTTTAAGCGTGAAGCGCCCTCCGGTTTGTGCGTGCACAGCCGTGAAATGAAGACATAAATAGAACAGAAGTAGGATTTTTTTCAAGGCTGGTTTGATGGTTATGTGAGTAGTAGGTTGTAACTGATAAACTACATTACGCAATTATATACAAACTGACGCAACTTTACAACTAATAAATTAGTTTAAAACTCATTTTATAAGATGTTAATAATAAATTAACTTAAATTAAGATTTCGTGTCTCAATATATAAAATCGTTATATATAAGTTACTTAAACTCAAAGAAAAAATTTATTAATTTATTTTGCGGTTACAAAATGCGGCTACAGGTCACTATGACACCAAATATTTTTTGAACAAATGAAAACAATTGGCCTAATATCAGACACGCACGGTTATCTGGATGAGCGGGTGTTCGACCATTTTGCGAACTGCGATGAAATATGGCATGCAGGGGATATCGGATCGATAAAAATCATTGAACAGCTGGAAGCTTTCAAACCCTGCCGGATTGTTTTCGGCAACATTGATAACAATGAAATCAGGGCCAGAACAGTGGAAAATATGCATTTTGACGTAGAAGGCTTTCGGGTGTGGATAACACATATAGGCGGCGCGCCGCCACGTTACAACCCGATCGTAATGCCGGTACTCAAAACCCAGACGCCGGACATTTTCGTGTGCGGGCATTCACACATCCTGCGCGTGATCCGGGACAAATCGCTCAACAACATGCTTTACATTAACCCTGGCGCGGCAGGCCGGGAAGGTTTTCATAAATTCCGCACATTGCTGCGGTTCAATATACACGAAGGGCTGATCAGCCAGATGGAGGCGATTGAACTGGGAAAACGCGGGGCAATTATGAATTAAAAAGTGACTGATACTTTTTTTGTTTCGGAGCCCCGCAAAAATTCTGCTTCCACTTTTTCGCCTTTTTCATGCTTGCCGAGCACTTCCATATAATCGTAGATGGATGTGATTTCTTTCCCGGCAAGCCTGGTAATGATGTCACCAGCCTGGATGCCGGCTTTCTCGGCGGGACGGGCTTTGGATACGCCATCAATTTTCAAGCCTTTTCCCGAGTAACTGTAATCGGGCATAACCCCTAATGTGACTTTGAAATCTGTTGTTTTGTTGCCAGTATGCGGATTTGCGGCTGTTACAAATTGCGGATCAGTGGTTTCTTTTTCCAGGTTTTCGAGCAGGCCTGCAATTATTGTCAGGATTTTGGCTTCTCCCTCAAAATTAATGCGCTCAATGTCGTCGCTCACTTTATGGTAATCGCTATGGCCGCCTGTAAAAAACTGGACAACGGGAATGTCTTTCAAATAAAATGAAGTGTGATCGGACGCCCCTACACCCGAAGAATCCACCGTGTATTTCAGATTTTGGGCCTTAGCCAGTCCAGGAATCAGTTTGCCCCAGACCCGACTTGTTCCCCAGCCCGAAACGATGATTCCTTTTTCATCGCTTAACCTGCCTATCATGTCCATGTTGACCATGCACGAAACGGATGCTAGCGGAATTGTAGGATTTTCGGTAAAGTGTTTCGAACCCAGCAAACCGAGCTCCTCCCCTGAAAATGCGAGGAAGAGATAATTGTGTTTTTCAGTGATATTGTTTTTCGCGAAGTGTCTGGCCAGTTCCAAAAGCCCGGTTGTCCCGGAAGCATTGTCATCCGCACCATTGTGGATTTTGTTGCGGCTATCCGGTGAAAGCGAGCTTCCCTGGAAGCCTTTTCCCAAATGGTCATAATGCGCACCGATCACGATCGTTTTTTTCGCACCATTATCCAGAAAGCCGGCAACATTTCTTCCGGTAACCTGGTGCAGATTGCCTTCAATGGAATATTTTACTTGAAATGGTTGAAAAAATCCTGCGTCGCTTCCGGCCGGTTTCAAACCCAGTTCACCAAAAATATCGGCAATGTAATTGGCCGACCTGATCTCTCCCAGGCTCCCGGTTCCCCGTCCTTCCATTTCATCGGAAGCCAGAAATTCAATGTGTTTACGAATGTTCGTCGCTTGGAATTTCTGCGCATAAGACGACACAGAAGCACAGGCAAGCATGAACAAGAGGAAATATTTCATGGAAAAGCAGGGTTAAGGAAATAAATTACAGTGTTTCCTGCAACTCTACCAGGAACTTGCGGACACGCATCAAACGCTGGATCAAGAGCTGAGACTCTTCTTTCCTGCGCATCTGTTCGCGAGCGCCCTTAATTGTACGACCCTGTTTATCACGCTGGTGCATGATCTTCCGGATGATCTCAATGTCACGTTCGGTATATCGCCTTCTGTTCCGGGCATCCCGCTTGGGATTCAGCTGAGGGAATTTTTTCTCCCAGAAACGAAGCGCAGAAGGTTCGCAACCGACCATTTCGGCTACTTCGTTGGTGTCGTAATATAGTTTGGTGTTTGCTTGCATGACTTTCGGCGGTGATCTGTACAAATATACTCATGACCACAATTAAAGTCTGTTTTCTGCCAGATTTTTGATTTTTTCAAGAGCCGTCTGCGCAAACTCAAGAGACGAGTTATAATAAGTCTGACCGTCTTCCAAAACGCCAAAGTCGCCGATTTCTATTTCCAGCAAAACGCCCTCCCCTGCATCTGAAAGCCTGTAAGTGTAGGCAATGTCGCATGCGGCTGGTGGAAGTTCCCATTTATCAACATATAACGAGAGTTTCAAAAGTTCATTCGGTTCGCTTTCCGTAACGGTAAGCCTGGTTATGCCTGTCCATTCAATGACGCGGCCTGGTTCCAGATAATAATCGTCGAATCCGGACGGAAGGTCGTCCCACTGCCGGATATATTTCGGGGCCACCAATACTTCCCAGACTTTGCTCAGCGGGGCTTCAATTTGTATCTGATCTTTTACTGTCAATATTTGATCCATTGTTCTGAGATTTACTTTTTGCCATATACGTTTACAGTTGGCAACTAAAATTGTGCCGCTATCCGATGAAACCTACATTTGACCGGAAATTCACAGGTGGACCCTGACAAATTACAACATGAAGCAAACTTTAACTTACTTTACGCCCGGATCCCAAACCGCCAATTTTTATTTAACAGAATGAATCAGGAGATAAAGACGGTAAGCAATCCTTTTGAGTCCAAAATCAATAGTATACAGGTTCTGAGAGCTGCTGCGGCACTTACTGTCACCATTTACCACCTCAAAGACGTTATCGGAAAGGACGAGCCCTTTAAGCAGGAACTCGATTATTTTTTCAATTCAGGGCCATCAGGTGTTGCCTTGTTTTTTGTGATCAGTGGATTTATTATGGTTTACATTACCAAACATGCCACATTTTCACTTCTCTCGGTCTACAAGTTTATGGCGCGGAGATTTATCAGGATCTGGCCTGCTTATGCGGTAATTACCCTCGTATATTTTTTGTTCCAGAGCAGGATCGGGTTGCAACCCGGCGCCTTTAAAAGCTTGATACTAAGCCTTCTGTTTATTCCCGTCACCCACACTGATCCGCCTTTTTACGGTTATGCATTTCTGCCGGTTGGCTGGACGCTGAATTATGAGATCTACTTTTACGGCCTGGTGGCAATATCAATGTTTTTTAACCGGTTCCGATGGTACGTTTTCTTCGTGATCATTTTCATTACGCTCGTCATCCTTCCTGGCACATTGGGCTACATCACATTGGAAACGCAGCGCACAGCGGACCATGGAAATGGCTATCTGAACATGATCATGAATCCAATTATATGGAACTTCGTATACGGCGTCATCATCGGCCTGATTTACACAAACGAGAAACTCTTCCCCATTTTTGCAACCCTTTTTTCAAGAGTGTGGCTTGTGTTTATGTTCATCTCCCTTGCATTATGGCAATACTGGTCGGGATTTTTTGGCGGATTGGGGCCCTCGCAGTGGGGATTGGGTTCAGGCTTAATGTTCACCGCATTTATTTTTTACAATGCGCGACGCCCTATACGTTTCCCCGATTGGTTGGTAAAAGTCGGCGATATGTCGTTTTCAGTTTACCTGGTACACGTACCCGTTGTGGTAATTTTGGGTAACTTTTTCAAAAGACTGGGTTACCCGGTTTATAGCACGGGCACCTCCATGTTCTTCTTGTCACTTTTTATGACAATGGTCGTTTCTTACCTGTCCTACCAATTTCTTGAACTGAGATTATCCGGTTACCTGAAACCGTTGCTGCCTTTCATGAGAAGGCGATAGGCACATTAAGGAATTTTGACATCTTGCAATGTCTTGAAGTTTTCAATGGTGGTTTGGCGCAGATCACCAGACCAGAACCGCTTCATAAACTGCGCATAGCGGTTTGCCACATGTTCTTCTGTGTAGGAAAGGATGTGCCCCTTCTCCGGCTGGTAGTTTAGTTCATAAGGCATTTTTAATGTTTTCAGCCGGTCCGAAGTGGGTTTGGCGCCCTGCATCCAGAAATAATTTCCGCATGAAAACAAATTCCCCTGGGTGTACGGCAGCACCGTGTCACCTGTCCTCTGGAAAAATACGGTCGGCTTAGCATTGGACTTTTTAACGAACCCGGTCCTGAAGATGGAATAGCCGAGGTATGTCAGCAAAGCGCGTACGCGAAACTCTGTGCCCGTTTTTACCGGGTCCAGCGGTCCCAGTGTTTTGACAATTCCTGGTTGCAATGCCTCGAAATCCGCTTCATCCATGTAAACCAGCGCCGAAACAATAATCGAACCCGCGCTACTTCCGGCGAGCATCATTTGACCCGGGTCAATGCCAAATTCGTGAGACTTATCTGCAAAGTAATGTAATGCTGTGTAAGTGTCCTGAACGCCCCTGTAAATGGCCTGGATCACTTCCAGGTTATTCCCGCCGCAAGTGTTGCCTTCCGATCCGCCGTTGAAACCGAGCCTGTAATTGATGGCAGCGGCGGCGTATCCCTTTCTTGCCATCCATTTGGCCTTACCCATTTCATTGGCCAGATCGCCAAAAAGAAACGCCCCTTCATGCACCATCAGAACGAATGGCCGAAATTCCAATGTATCAGCCTGTTTAGCAAGAAAAGAGTAATTGAGGGTAACCGAACGGCCAATGTAGTCGCGCGCCTGCTTATAAGTGCCCGTACGAATGCCCAGCTGCGCTTCACTGTAAATGTTGGTAGCGCCAAAACCCTTGGACAAAGCGAGAAACTGATTGCTATTCCTGGGCTTTAATGTATCAATGATGATCGTGTCGGGATCTGAATTTCCCGTTGTGTCAATGCCGGTTGTATCAGTGGGCTCGCCTCCATTACCGGGTTCTTCGATGGGCTTTTTGGGAGGTGGAGGAGGAATCGTGCCCTCCCCGCACGATGCGAACAGTCCGGCTATACTAAAAAAAAGAATTTGAAAACAGACTGCTCGCCACATTATCCGGAATTAATTATACTGGGTTCACCGGAAGGTGAGAGTCCCGGCTGGGACTCCCGGACCCGGGTGTTAATTGTTAATATTCTTCAAAAGCTGGCCCGCATTGTTATCAGTCGCCAACTCGCTCTGATGGTAAAAATACCCTTCTGTTTTATTATTCTCGGCAATCTCATCCTGTTTTTTTTCCAAACCAAAGTTTCTTTCCATTTGACGGAAAAATTTGTTGAAGAAAACATATAAGACTACGCCTGAAATTGCTCCTACTGCCAATATCTTTTTCATGATTGAATCGGTTTGATGAATTATTGTACACATTATCCAAGTATGCAAGCAAAAAGGATACCAATGCAATTGTAGGCCTGGCTTTTATTGCAGTTTTCGGCGTTGGTACAATTTTTACATATCAGTCTCAAACACTCACTAAATACATCAAGACATGGACGCAATCATATTTTTGAAGGCAATCGGCAATTTACTTTTTGCCTTAATTCTTTTCCTGGCTATCTTCATCACAGCAGGCTTCTCCATCATAATGAACCTGTTAAAAGAATTTAGCATAGCCCAACTGAACAAAAGGTCATTTATTTTCAAAAGGAAATGAATGTTTAAAACTTGCTAGGAAAGCAGGTTTTGCCTGAGCAGGAATTCCAGCTGCCCATTTACTTCAATCAGCTTTTCGATAAGCTCCTTATTTTTCTCGCGCAAATAAAATATCTCATGGGCATTTTTAATGATGATCCGCAATTGCGCTTCATCCCAGGGCTTGTTGAGATAATAGTAAATGTGCCCCTTATTCACCGCATCAATCACGGCTGAAACGTCTGTATAACCCGTGAGCAGGATACGCACAGGTTCCGCGTAGTCTTTTAAAACTTCGATCAAAAAGTCAACGCCTGTCATTTCGGGCATGCGCTGATCGGTGATGATCACATGAACTACATTATGTTTCAGCAATTCAAGGCCTTCCCGCCCCGAGGTGGCGATCAGTATATTAAAATCCCTTCTAAAGGCTGCCTTAAATGAGTTGAGGTTGTTAATTTCATCATCCACATAAAGGACACTTATTTTTTCTTTGGTTTCCATTATCGCAAAAATCTTCCTCGGAGGTTTAGTGACTGTTTAGTTTGATTGAGGTTCTAAACTAATTGATAATATTATAATATTAATTCTATAATAACATGAAAGCGGCAAGCGCTATTTACAAATTAACTTTTTGTGTTTCGGTTAAATGACTCCGTGTCAACGAATTTTGATGCTTTTCAATCAAATATTTTGTACGCGATGGAACCAGTGGTAGCTTTACAAAAATAATTTAAGCAATTTGTGTAACTATTGATACACATAAGATCGCCGGGTAGTTCGTGAATCTGTTCATTCATCAGCGATTTTATACGAAGATCAATACATTTTATCAAATTTTAAATTTAAAGTGAGTTCTTCTGGGAACCGTCCTCCTAATAGCTTAAAAATGTATCCAGATTCGACTAACAGCACGATATATAAGCCGGTTTTTATCTTTAAAGAGCAAAACGCTGACAAGCAAAAGTTTAATTCAGTTATTTCGGATTACCAGAACAAAATCGTGTTGGACCTGTTTCCTGCGCAGATGAAGGAACTGATCAAGATCCGGAGTCCGAGAATACGTTTGACGAGTGCTGAAATTGACGAAAAATACAACGAATGGGTCGCTGACAAAGATCCCGATCTGCTGGGTTCCTGGATCTATTATCCCTGGTCCAACCGCTTGCTTCACATTCTGAACGAGTTGGATTTTGTTACTTTAAGGACTAGCAGAAACCACTATAAAATTACTCCTCAGGAACAAGCCGCATTGTCTAAATGCAAGATTGGTATAATCGGACTATCAGTAGGACATGCCGTAGCAGTAAGTGTCGCCACGGAGCGCATTTGCGGAACATTGAAACTCGCTGATTTTGACACAATTGAACTCAGCAACCTGAACAGGATAAAAACCGGGTTGCATAATCTGGGAATCAATAAATGCGTTGTTACCGCAAGGGAAATCGCTGAAATTGATCCTTATCTGGAAATCGAATGCTATCCTGAGGGAATCACCGACCAGAACATTACCGCTTTTCTGACAGAGCACGGAAAACTCGACATTCTGGTTGACGAATGTGATGACCTGGAAGTAAAGATCAGCGCTCGCCAGATGGCTAAGAGCCTTCAAATTCCTGTGGTGATGGAAACGAGCGACCGTGGAATGCTGGATGTGGAAAGGTTCGACCGTGAAACGGACAGGCCTATTTTGCACGGAATGCTGGCCGGAATTCCCGCTGAAAAATTAAAAAATATTGCCCCGGCCGACCGTTTTCCGCTGGTAATGCGCATTATCGATGCCATGAACACGTCTGCGCGTGGCCGTGCTTCGCTACTGGAAATCGGGCAGACGATCAGCACCTGGCCTCAGCTTGCGAGCGCCGTGACATTGGGCGGTGGTGTGGTTACCGATGTCTGCCGACGTATTTTGCTAGACCAATTCACAGATTCGGGCCGATATTACGTGGATCTCGAAAGTCTGATAGGAAATAAACCAGCAGTTACTTCCGAAACCGTTTATAGTAATCCGAACACGCCATTTGAGCTGAAACGGGCCGTAACGATCATTGATGCGCTGGAAACTGTTCCTGCGCATGTTATTCCTAGCGACGATGAAATTTCGCTGGTCGTTGGTGCAGGCACGCATGCACATTCTAGTGGAAATGATCAGCCGTGGAAATGGGTTTTCCGGAAGGGAAATTTGCATTTGTTCCATGACACATTCCGTTCGCATTCGTTTGCAAACATCAATAACCTGGCGGCGCATCTGGCGCTGGGCGCAGCTTATGAAAATGCAATAATCAAAGCCAACCAGCTGGGCTACCAAACCAATAAAAAGTTGTTTCCTGCAACAGGCTCGCCCGAGCTGGTTGCCAGCATCCAGTTCTCGAAAAAAAATCTGACTGGAAATGATCTTATCGGGCTGGCAGAATTCATTGCATCTACATCTACAAATTACAGCCCAAGTGCCTCTTATATCCTTGCCGAACAGGAAATCAATGCATTGCGGAAGGCTGCGGAAAGCATATCCGGGTCAAATGTTCACTTTATCACAGAAAAAGGCCATCTTGCCGATCTGGGCAGGATTGTGGCAGCCTGCGATCTGATGATCATGCTGAATGAAGAAGGTCACCGGGACTTTTTTGAACGCGATACGAGGTGGCCAGGGGAAGAAAACGCAGATGCGGGCGATGGAATCCCGATTCAGACATTGATTTCAGCGCCAGCGCAAATGGCTGCGTTATCGATCGCCAGGAATAAAAAGATTGCGGGTACATTAAGAGACATCGGAGGAGGTAACGCCTTAACGGAGGCTGTACGTGCGAGTGTTGGCAATGCCCCCTGCGTGGCCGTTATTACATTGCCGGAGTCGGCGGATCAGCATTTCCTGGCCGGAATTGCTGCACAAAGGCTGTGGCTAACCGCCGAAAAACTAGGCCTGGCCGGTCAGCCGCTGCTATCACCACTTTCTCTTTTTGCCAGGCTCGACTCGGGCGTCGGATTAAGCGAAGAGGAGAAAGACAAATTGCAAGGTTTACGGAATGATTTTCAAAATATCATATATTTAAAAAATAACACAAGAGCGGTTTTTCTTTTAAAAATCATCAAACCTGAAATGCCCGCCATTCAATCCCGACGTCTTCCATTGAATGAAACCTTGTTTATCGTAAACGACGCAATTTGATGGTAGCAAAAATTAGAGCTTACAAGTCAACTGAGGATATCGAAACCTGTTACCGGTACATTGACGAACATCGAAAAGTACTGGAAGCTTATGGGGTAAAACAGGTAACTTCTGCGAGCCATGACTGGCTCAACGACGAAAATACTTACGTGATCATTGTGGAATCGGAGGACGGCGAAAAGATATTTGGTGGCGGGAGAATCCAGGTGCGTAGCGAAAAAATGAAGATGCCAATGGAAGGTGCCATCGCAAAAAAGGATGAGCGCGTTTACGGGTACGTAGACAATTTCAAGGGCAGAAAGCTCGCAGAATTTTGCGGTCTTTTCAATTCCAAGGAAGTTGCCGGTTATGGTATCGGCAGTATCTTTCTGGGAAGAATTGGCGTAGCGATTACGTCACAGATCGGCGTTGAACATTTGTTTGCGCTGTGCTCCCCTCCTACCTTGCGTCAGTGCCTTAGAATCGGATTTGAGGTCATTCGGGACTTAGGAAATAACGGAACCTTTTATTACCCCAAAGAGGGTCTTATTGCTACGGCCATTATTGTCAAGGACCTTCAAAATTTACCGCATGCGCACGAGGATGAACGCGGGCGCATTATGCATTTGCGGGAACAGCCGGTTCAATATGCGGTAGAAAAAGGTCCAAAGGGAGAAATTGCTTTACATTACGATCTCGATATGAAGATTTAAGTTTTATGAATCTGTTGAAGCAAATATTTGCAATTCTATTTCTACTTGCCACACAGCTGGTTTACGCAATCCCTGTGAATTTCTACCAAGGTTCGCAAATCATAGGCAAGCGCGTTGAAATTTTCGAAGACGCCACAAATACGCGCACCTTCGAAGAAGTTTTAAAGGAAAAAAATTTCGTACAAAGCACGGACGACACCCCGAATATGGGACTCAGCCAGTCTACATTCTGGATCCGTTTTTCAATCGCCAACAAGTCGGTCAGCTCGCTGCTTTATCTGGAACTTGCCCATCCGTTGATCCACACCTGTGAGCTTTTCGAGATCAGCGAAGGCAAGGTCACAACAGAAAAATACCTGGAAAATGCCGATTTTGGTGCCCGGAATATCAAACATCAAAACCTGGTTTTCGACCTGAACATCAGGCCTGGACAGCAAAAAATGTATTATTTGAAGGTTAAGGGTTTCAATCAGGTAATCCTTCCGCTCATTGTCCGTGACCAGGATAATTTCTTTGAGGCCGCACAGATCGGCGAAACCATCAATGGGATCTTCTCAGGGATCATTATTGTGATGGTGCTTTACAATATCTTCATTTATTTTTCTACCCGCGATAAAAGTTATCTCTTTTATGTGCTTTATGTTCTTTCCGTCGGGCTGGCACAAACTGCGCTGACAGGCTATGGATTTAAGTATATCTGGCCTTACGCGCCCAATTTCAACTCCGTCGCCACGATTTACTTCTCCGGTTTGGCGGGCATATTTGCGATGCTTTTTGTCAAAAACTTTCTCCAGTTGAAAGAGAAATGGCCACCGGGCGTCATTATTCTTAATGTGATCATTGCGCTTTATTCATCGACGGTGGTGCTCAATCTGCTTGGTTTTGAACTTTTAAGCTTTCGGGCAGTTGATGTTTCAGGAGGAATTGGTGCCATTGGTCTTTTTATAATCGGTGTCAAACTGTCAAAAGAAAATTACCGGCCGGCTAAGCTGTTTTTAACTGCCTGGACGATTTTTCTCTTCGGCCTTTTCCTGCTGGTTCTTCGAAATATTAATATTCTGCCGTATAATTTCTTAACAACCTATACTATGCAGTTTGGGTCAATTGCAGAAGTAGTATTACTTTCTATTGCACTAGCCGATAAGATTAATATCTTTAAAAGAGAAAGAGAAGAATCACAGGCCGAGGCGCTGAAAGTGTCATTGGAAAATGAAAAAATCATTATGGAGCAGAACACATTTCTCGAAAGAAGCGTCAACGAGCGAACCGCTGAGTTGCAATATGCTAATACAGAACTGAATGTTGCGCTCACGAAATTGAAAGACACGCAAACGCAGCTCCTGGATTCCGAGAAAATGGCTTCACTCGGTCAGCTCACTGCCGGCATTGCACACGAGATCAATAACCCGATCAACTTCGTAAGTTCCAACATCAGGCCACTGCGCCGTGATATTGACGACGTGCTGGAAATTCTCGACTCCTACGACAGTATACACGAAGTTGATTCGATCGACGGGCTGCAAATGAAGATCAGGGAGATTGACAAACTGAAAGATGAACTGGACCTCGATTACATAAAAACCGAGCTGGGAACACTGCTGAAAGGCATGGAAGACGGTGCCAGCAGGACTGTTGAGATTGTAAAAGGTTTAAAAATATTCTCCCGTGTGGACGAATCCGATCTGAATGTCGTCAATATAAACGATGGCATTGAGTCGACCCTGATCATTTTGAATTACCAAATGGGCAACTCGATTAAGCTGGTGAAGGAATTAGGGAATATCCCCAGCATTGAATGTTTCGCAGGCAAGCTTAATCAGGTGTTTATGAACATTCTCAACAATTCCATTTACGCTCTGTTAAAACAAAAGAATGATAATAAAACACCAACGATCTGGGTAAGGTCGTGGCTGAAAGATCCTGAAAATATTGCCATTTCTATTCGGGACAATGGCCCGGGAATGCCGCCGGAGGTTCGTGCTAAGATCTTTGAGCCTTTCTTCACGACCAAGCAGGTTGGTGACGGAACAGGTCTGGGGCTGTCGATTGTGTTTAAAATTATCGAGGTTCACAGCGGGAATATTCAGGTAAACACGGAGGTCGGTCAGGGAACAGAATTTTTGATCACCCTCCCCGTAAAACAAAAAGCACGCCCTATCCAGAATTTCAATGAGTGAAAAACCAATAAGCATCTTGTACATCGACGATGAAGAACACAACCTTCATTCGTTCAAAGCATCTTTCCGGAAACAGTACGACATTACGATTGCCTCGTCGGTTGTAGAAGCAGAGGAAATTCTTGAAAATCGTGACTTCTGCATCATCCTCGCCGATCAGCGCATGCCGATCATGACGGGTGTGCAGTTTTTTGAAAAAATCAGAACTAAATATCCAAAGCCGATACGCATCCTAATTACAGGCCACACGGATATCGGTGCAGCTATCGATGCCATTAACAAAGGCGAGGTTTTCCGGTTTATCGACAAACCCTGGGACTACAATTACGTCGAAAATGCAATTTCGCATGCCTACGATATTTATAAAACGCGTGAGGACCTTAAAGAGCGTAACCTAGAATTACAGAAGGCAAACGAAGAACTCGACAAGTTCGTTTACAGTGCTTCGCATGATCTTCGGGCACCCTTGATGTCCGTGCTTGGAATTGTCAACCTGGCTTTGCTTGAAGACGATGTCAAATCTCAAAACGAATATCTTGAACTGATCCGGCAATCGGTGAAAAAGCTGGATACATTCATCATCAATATCATCGATTATTATAAAAACGCGCGTGGCATCCCGGTGGTTACGGACATCAGCTTCAAGGAGCTGGTAACAGAAGCACAGGAAACAATCCAGTATCTGCCTGAATACGGCAACCTGAAAATGACAACGGACATTGACCAGGAGGGCGTTTTCCAGTCGGATGTGATGAAGCTCAGGATTATATTTAACAACCTCATTAATAATGCGATAAAATTTCAGGATAAGTCGAAGCCCCATCAATTTGTCCATTTAACGATCAAGTCTACACCCAAGCAGGCCAAAATAATCGTTGAAGACAATGGTCATGGGATCAAAGAGTCAGATCAGGACAAAATTTTCAGAATGTTTTACCGGGCGGGGGCAACAAACAGCGGTTCGGGCATAGGATTATATATCGTGCACGAAGCGATAGCCAAACTCGGAGGCGCAATCACTGTATCTTCAAAAGTAGGCGAAGGAAGTATTTTCGAGGTTAATATCCCTTCTATTCATAAATAAACAGACATGAAGCCACTTTTACACTTTTTTCTTATAGATGATAGTGCTTTCGATCTGTTTATATATGAGAAACTGCTGATTAAGAGCGGCATAACTGACTCTGTAAAGACTTTTAATTCGGCGCGAGATGCATTAAAACACCTTGTAAGCCGGGCCGATACGCTACCAGAAAGCGTTATCCTACTGGATTTGCAAATGCCCGACATGAACGGCTTTGAGTTCATCGACGAATTCGACAGCCTGCCATTAACACTGCAGCAAAAGATCCGGATCTTTATGCTTTCTTCCACCATCGATACCCGCGATATCGACAAAGCCAAAGCAAGTCAGCATATCATCGACCTGCTTCCTAAGCCCTTGGAGATTGTAACGCTTCGGAAAAAACTGGGAATTTGAACATTACTCTCCTGCTGCCTGGATTAAAGCTGCCCCAACCTCACATTACACTAATTCTATGTATCGTAGAATTAATTCATTGTGGCACAACTTTTTAATATAACTCTCTATTAATAAGGGTAAACGGCCGGTTACTATTATTTAGCCTCCGTATTGTATAATTGTTACCCATTTTGACGAAAAATGTTACAGAATACGTCTGAGCAAATCTCCATTTGCACGGTAGATGGGAAAATGCTGCCCCATTTTATAATAATTCAAATTGTTAATATAAATTTTTAAATAATCTTATTAACAGGGCTTGTTCAGGTACAGGTTTGGTACGCCAAATCTAAATTATCGTAACCTTTAACATCCCATAATAAATGAAAACTGATAGCAAAACCCTGTCTGAGATCTTAAAGTTGCATGCAGAATACGTTAAGGAGGTTGAGTTCAGTGGTATCAAACCACTTTCTATGGAGATTTACAAGACTAACTCCAACAATTTTGTTCGCTGGATCCAGGATGAATTTAATCCGGGAAGCAAGTTACGGAGAAGCTTATAACATTCATCAGCTAAAAAGGATATTCATACTCAACGTTTAGCTAAGCTAGCAACTACCGAAAGACTCGTTCTCGGTAGTTTTTTTTTATACCAAACTTTTCTATGTTTGATGTACGTTAATATGTCAATTGTACTTTAAGATTCCCTGATATGTTGTTTGCTCTTTTTAATCTGTTTAAAGGTCGTTTTTCCAAAGAATCTATTAATGAAGCGAAAGCGAGCGAAAAGCGAATGACACGTCAGGAAGCACTTCAACAGATGCGCAACATTACTAGCAAGCGCACCGGAAACAAGGATTGATCAGAAACCTTGACCATAATAAGCATCCTTGCCGTGTTTGCGAAAATAATGTTTGTCAATAAGCCCTTGTTTAATGGTTTGAGCGGAAGGGTTAATTTGGAGCGTGAGAAACGCCATTTTTGCGATTTCTTCCAGCACAACTGAATTATAAACGGCCTTAGCCGGATCTTTTCCCCAGGTAAATGGCCCATGACAGGCAACCAGCACCATTTCGGTTTCCTTGTAATTCAATTTCCCGCCTACAAATAAATCCAGGATCTGATTGCCTGTTTCAAGCTCGTAATCCCGCTGGATCATTTCGTCTGACATCACTTCGGTAACAGGAACTGCGGTTGTCAAATGGTCCGCGTGCGTTGTTCCCAGATTCGGGATCGCGCGTATTGCCTGTGCCCACGCCACTGCGTAAGTAGAATGTGTATGACAAACGCCACCGATCAAAGGAAAATGCTTATAAAGCAATGTATGTGTTTTTGTATCGGAAGACGGTCTCATAGCGCCCTCAACAACCTGATTATCAAGATCCAGTAAAACAATGTCATCCACTCGCAGCTTACTGTAAGGCACGCCGCTTGGCTTGATGGCGATCACGCCGGCATCCCGGTCAATTCCGCTCACATTTCCGAAGGTGACGATCGCCAGGTTTTCCCTGGGTATTTCCATATTAGCCTCGTAAACTTGTTCTTTAAGATAGGTGTATTTAGACATACTTTCTGTAAAATTTCATTTGTAAGAAGCCTCACTCCATCTCAATTCATTTTTCAACTGTCTGAGAGATGTGTTTTTATCAATTACAACCAGCTCAACATCAGTCATATCAGCGAACATTTCGATATGATCTGTGGTCAAGTTCTGACTGTAAACCGTATGGTGTGCGCCGCCGGCATAGATCCATGCAGCACATCCTGTTGCCATATCAGGCGCAGGTTTCCATAACACCCTTGCAACAGGCAGTTTCGGAAGCGCCTCGGTTGCCTCCACAGCCTCGACCTCGTTCACTAAAATCCGGAAGCGGTTTCCCATATCAACCAGGGAAACGTTGATGGCCGGACCAGCTTCTGCATTGAATACCAGCCGAACCGGATCTTCCTTGCCCCCGATGCCCAGTGGATGAATTTCACAGGAAGGCCTGCCCGCAGCAATGCTCGGACAGATTTCCAGCATATGTGATCCCAAAACCAGGTTATTAGCCGGATCGAAATGGTAAGTGTAATCTTCCATAAACGAATTTCCGCCAGCCAGCCCGCTGCCCATCACTTTAAGCGCCCGCACCATGGCTGACGTTTTCCAGTCGCCTTCACCGGCATATCCGTAGCCCGCCGCCATCATGCGCTGCGAACCGATGCCCGGAAGCTGCTTCATGCCGTACAAATCTTCAAATGTGTTGGTATACCCCTTAAAATCTCCATCTTCCAGGAAATACTTCAACCCCAACTCAATCCGCGCAGCATCCCAAAGCGCGCTGTGCCTCCCCTCGCCTTTCCTGATGCCACTCGCCAGCTCATACAGCGATTCATATTCATCGATCAAAAGCCCGACTTCTTCATCCGAAACCTGATTAATCACCGCAACCAGGTCGCCGACAGCATAGGTGTTCACCGAAAAGCCGAATGTCATTTCCGCCGCGACTTTATCGCCGTCTGTGACTGCGACTTGCCGCATATTATCGCCAAATCGTACGAACCTGGCACCTTTCATATCGTGACGCGCAGCCGCAACGCGTGTCCATTGTGCAAGATCTTCAATAACGTGGGCTTGTTGCCAATGCCCCACGATCACTTTCCGGTTCAGGCGCATACGGGTCATCATGAAACCAAATTCCCTGTCGCCGTGAGCGGACTGATTGAGGTTCATGAAATCCATATCAATGTTCTCCCATGGAATATCCCGATTGAATTGCGTGTGCAAATGCAACAGCGGCTTTTGCATGATCTGCAAACCGCGGATCCACATTTTTGCCGGCGAAAAAGTATGCATCCAAGCCACAATGCCAATGCAGTTTTTGGCAACGTTCGCATCCTGCATGATATTGAAAATCTCTTCGGAGGACTTCACAATAGGCTTAAAAACCGTCCTGACCGGAATCACGGCAGATTCGTCGAAATGTTTGCTGATGATCTGCGCATGTTCCGCAACCTGGCGAAGCGTGTCTGCTCCGTACAAATCCTGACTGCCCGTAATGAACCAAATTTCAAATTGTTTTAAATCAACCATTAGGATTGTGAAAGGGTGGCTATGATAAAGAAGTTGACAATGTATTTTCCGGGGCAAGCTGCACTTTATGTAAGAAGTCGTTCTCTATAAATGCCCCGGACTGTGCATATTTTTGATATAATGTTTTATAAACAGCTGCTTGCGCCGGCCTAGGCGTGTAAACCGCGTCAAAACCTGAACTCATAGCTTCCTGTGCTTCCGGTAAGGTTTTGTAAATTCCCGACGCGACAGCCGCAAACATAGCTGCTCCCAGCGCACATGCCTGTTCCGAAGCAGCCACTTTGATGGGCATATTGAGCACATCTGCCAATGTTTGCATGACGAATGCAGATTTTTTAGCCACGCCGCCAATCGCGATCACTTCATGGATCGGAACGCCTTCTTTCCGAAACCGCTCCACAATGCTCTTGGAACCATAAGCCGTCGCTTCCACCAGGGCCTTGAAGATCCGGACGTGGTCGCTGGCTAGGTTCAAGCCTAGTATAGCTCCTTTTAATGTATGCTTCGCATCCGGCGTTCTGCGGCCATTCAGCCAGTCTATGGCGATGATATCATTTTCAGTAACAGGCAATTTAGCCGCCTGTTCGGACAGATGCGGAATGAGATTTTTTGACAATTCTCGTGCAGACGCCTCTCCCAGTAATGCGCGTACAGGCTCAATAATAAGCTTGGCAAACCAAGCATAAATATCGCCAAAGGCGGATTGGCCCGCTTCCATACCCAGCATTCCGGGGATAATGGAGCCGTCCACCTGCCCGCAAATTCCTTTTATAAGCAAATGCCCGACTTCCTCATTCGGCGCGACAAGCATATCACAAGTTGATGTCCCGATCACTTTGCAAAGAGAATAAGGCTCGATTAATGCTCCTACGGCACCCATATGCGCGTCAAAAGCCCCTACACCAATGACCGTATCGCCTGGAATGCCCAACTTCTCAGCCCATTTGCGGGAAATAGTGCCCATGGCTTCGTCCGAAGTTTCAGTTTTGGAGAAAAGTCTATCCCTGAGGCCGTCCAGAAGTGGATCGAGTTTCGTCAGGAAATCATTAGGGGGCAAACCGTCAAAATCGCTGTGCCATAGAGCTTTATGACCAGCGGCACATCTTGACCTTTTTAATGTGAGCGGATTTGTGTTTCCCGTCAGCTCAGCAGAAATCCAGTCGCAATGTTCAACCCAGGAGAATGCTTTATCGCGAACCTGTTCGTCAACCCTCAGTGTCCGCAGGATTTTGGCCCAAAACCATTCTGAGGAATAAATTCCGCCTACATACTTGGTATAATCCGTTTCTAAACCGTGTGCTAAGGTGTTAATTTCCTCTGCCTCAGCGTTCGCCGTATGGTCTTTCCAGAGAATAAACATGCCATTTGGATTTTCAGCAAATTCGGGCAAAAGTGATAAGGGCGTCCCGTTCCGGTCCACAGCAACGGGCGTGGAACCAGTCGTGTCTACCGAAATTCCGCGAACATTTTGCCGCACACCTTCCGGCGATTTTTCCAATGCTTCCAGCACTGCACCTTCCAGCCCTTCCAGGTAGTCCAGCGGATGTTGCCTAAACTGCGACGAAGCCGCATCACAATACCTCCCCTCCTTCCACCGGCTATATTCCCGAACCGCAGTCCCCGCCTGGTCACCCGTCCGGGCGTTCACCACCAGTGCCCTCACCGAGTCAGTGCCAAAATCAATTCCAATCACGTAGCTTTCTTTCATGGTCGTTTTATTTCACTTATCACGAAACAAATATAAATAAATTTGTTTATGGTGTTATTTTGACACAATTAATATTATATAATTATGCGGACGTTTGCTATAAGTTCAAATGCTGCTTTTGTTTCAAAGACTAAAACTAACTCTCTGCACCCTACGACTGTTTCATACTATCTGGCATAAAATTCCAAAAAGAATGGAATTTTTCCTTGTATCTCACCTCATCCAGCTTGTACAATGTTGCCTTTTTTGTCGTGCTGTTACTATTCTTGCTGCCCGTGTCGATGAGCAGGCCCGTTGACAACAGCTTTCTGCTGAAATTGCGCCTGTCGAGCGGAATGTTATAAATTGCCTCGTAAAGCTTTTGTAGTTGAGGAATGGTAAAAAGCTCCGGTAACAGCTCGAAACCAATGGGATGCAGGGCAGCCTTATATTTTAAATGTTCAATGGCCTTGCAAACCATATCTTCGTGGTCAAAAATCAGCGAGGGACGGTTTTCCAGCGTGATCCAGGAAGCATTGTGGCTCTTCACAGCATCCGAGTCGTGGTCCTCAATCTGGATAAGGGCAAAAAACACAACCGAAACGGTCCTCTCTGCCGGGTCGCGGTTGATCTTGCCATACGTTTCGAGCTGCTCGACGTAGATGTTTTTCAGCCCGGTGAGGTTATACAAAATCCGTGCTGCGCCGTCCGACAGATCCTCATCTGCATTGAGGAAACCACCCATTAATGACCATTTCCCCTTTTCAGGCTCAAAATTCCTTTTGATCAGCAAAAGTTTGATATCCTTCCCGTCAAAGCCAAAAATAATACAGTCGATTGCCAGCAGAATGCGCGAAGCCTGCGGATAATTATTCATTCATTCAATGATGTAGAGATTGTAATAAGCGGCAATTTAAAGAGCCGTCAGTTACAAAAATCGATCTGCCGTCTGACTTATTTTAAATTATCGTTAACAAAGTAAAAAAAAGAACGAGATTACTTAATCCGTTAAAAGATTCAAGAGAGAATTATTGTCCCAATTTTGCGGGCCATTCCACTCCGGGAAGCCGGACTTTAAAATCTCGGGTCATACCCCACCGTTACGCCACGCACGAACCGGATGCAACGCACAATTACCCGATCGACATTGGAGGCGGGCCACTGGAAGGCAAGCGGACATTAATCAAGCTGCACGCAACCAAAAAGCAGCTCGACCTGAAAATGATCCGTGATGATGGCGAATTGGTTTGAAAACTTCTCCTGTCAAAAAAGGGCAAATGATCATACATCCGAAATATCAATAACCGGCAAGCCGCTTAACTTTGCCTAATATTTACAATTAATAAGCTTAAATGAAAAAAATCGCCCTAGCCCTTTCCTTTTTGTTTGCATTGTCGCAAAGCACATTTGCACAAAAAAACACAATCAATGTTGCTTCCTATAATGTGCGTTACAACACCGCGAATGATGGTGTAAATGCGTGGCCAAACCGCAAAGAGAATGTAAAAGGCCTGATCCGCTTTCACGAATTTGACATCTTCGGTGTGCAAGAAGCACTGATAGGTCAATTGAAAGACGTGGCTGAACTGACAGAATTTACATTTTATGGAAAAGGCCGCGACGATGGAAAGGAAGGTGGCGAGCATTCGGCTATTTTCTATAAAAAAGACCGCTTCAAAGCATTGCAATCGGGCGATTTCTGGATGAGCGAAACGCCGGACAAACCAGGCAAAGGCTGGGACGCAACCTGCTGCAACAGAATCGCTTCCTGGGTAAAGTTTCAGGATTTGTTAAGCAAAAAGGAGTTCTATTTTTTCAATGTTCACTTTGATCACCAGGGCGTTGAGGCGCGCAGGCAATCGGGACATTTGATGGTCAAGAAAATCAGCGAGATCGCTGGTAAATCAACCGTGATCTTAACCGGAGACTTCAATTCCACACCGGACACGGAGCAGATCAAGACGATCCAAGGTTTGCTGAACGACTCCCATGAGGTAACAAAACAGCCTCCATATGGCCCGGAAGGAACATTCAACAGCTTCAAATTCGACGCGCCGATGGACAAGCGCATCGATTATATTTTTGTCAGCAAGAATATTGATGTTTTGAAATACGGCGTTTTAACGGATGCCAGAGAACAACGTTATCCGTCTGATCACCAGCCTGTTTTAATCAAGGTTGAAATAAAATAAGGAGTGCCTTTCAGCGGTCGGCTTCTGGCAAATAATTTTGATTTTTTCACTAATTTACCTGCCAGAAGCCGACCGCCGAAAGACAAAAGCGGACTGTTCGAGCGCCATTACCGCCTAATGTTCCTAAAAATGACCAAATTGCTGCTCCGACTTGTTGCACTTTCTTTCCTCTTCCCCCCTGCTTTTGGTCAGCTTATCAAGATAAAAATCGTCAACCCCGATGGACTGAAAGGCCGGAAAGCGATCTTGCTAACCCGTGAAAAGGGTTTTGCAGCAACCGTACATTCAATTAAACTAGGCCAGGACAGCATTAACTTGCAAATGGAAAAGGATCTTGTTCCGAATTTGTACCAAATGCAGGTTTCGCAATTGAAAGGCTCCCTTTATTTTTTTCTGGAAAACGGCGTCAAGATCCAGCTTGATACGACGGATCTTTCCAAATCAGTCGCAAGCAATTCAAAAAGCAACGAAGAATGGCAGGTGTTTTGGAACAACATTCAAAAACCTTCCGACGACCGCTTGCTCATCTACACCGCCGGCGAAGGACGCGCCAGAAACAAAGCCCAGGCCGACAGCATTGATTATTGGCGTGGTCGGCAAGCCATCGAACGCCTGGACCTCCAAATCAAAACCAGCACATTCATCCAAAACAACCTAAGCTCATTCGTAAGCCTTTATCTCCTGAAAGTCAACTGGTATGCCTTCAAAAACCTGGGCATTTTCGAAAAACTCGACCCATCATTAGCAAGGCACCGGACTTATAAGTTTTTGAAAGAGAAAAGGCGGGGGAATAGTTGAATGGGTCGTACGGAAGTTCATGCCAAGCTTCGGACTAAATCAATGGTCCACTCAACTTGATCAAGGTCTGAAATGAATTTAACCAAGTCAGGATCAATCCAATTTAATACACTGACAATCGCTAAATGAACGTTTAGTGCGTTGTTAAAGTCAATTTTAAATCCTTCAAAACAGATCGGCTCGTTATGATTAATTCGATTTCTGAACCTTCGGATAACATCAAGCGTATCTTTCACGTCCTTACGGCCATAGCCTGCGGGTAAAACTTGAAATATTTGAATAGGTGTTCCTTGAAGTAATTTATAATGATTTACCTCGAATAAATCTGTCCAAAAGCCAAACGGCAGCTCTGCAATGATCTTTCCAGTTGTAACACTGGTTCCCGACTTTATTATCCGTTTTTCAGCACTAGTAACCTCCCTAATTAGAAAGTCATTCGTTTTTCGCAGACCTGTCTTCTTGTAAAGAAAAGTTAAAATCGGGTCAGACATAAATCCTTTTCGCTGATTAGTTATCCAACTAGTGTCGAGAAAATGCTCGGAGATAACATCATTAAGTCGGTTGCGTAGCACAACCTCCAATATTCCCAGAAGTGGATGGAAGGCCTGAGAGACTTTCAAATTGCCTTTGTAAAGGCTTTGAGGGGATATGGGTGAACCTTGACTCGCTTGTAAAAATCTGCTTACTCTCGGCTCTGAAAAATATAGTGTGAAATTATCAAAATGCATTTGCGCTTTTTTTGTTCGCCAAATATAAATATTTTTGTGTGCGATGCTTGGAAAAGCCTCTTATCCTCGGATAACGTAACCAAGTTATAGACCAATGACCTGCCATTTATGACAGGTCATTTTATTTGTTCCAGATCGTAGATTTTACGGATGCACTCGCCTCACAAATCCGCAATGTACTTCTGCCCACCCAGATACCGCATTTGCCTTACAATCTGGCCTGTCCGCTTTTGGACGTAGCCCGATGGATTTTTGATCGAGAACCGCACTGGGTTTGGGAGCACAGCGGCGATGCGGGCGGCTTCGAAGCGGGAGAGCTTTTTGGCGGATTTATCGTAGTATCTTAATGAGGCTGCTTGAACCCCGAATGTCATTTTTCCCATTTCGGCTACATTCAAATATACTTCCAGAATGCGCTCCTTGTCCCAGATCAATTCAATTAAAACGGTGAAATAAGCTTCTAAACCCTTTCTGATGAAGCTTCTGCCATGCCATAGGAAAACATTTTTGGCGACTTGCTGCGAGATTGTACTAGCCCCGCGCACCCGTTTCCGCTTTTCGGTCACAGCATTATAAATCTGATCAAAGTCAAATCCCCAGTGGTTGGGAAAATTCTGGTCCTCGGATGCAACAACGGCCAGCGCTACTTCCTTTGAAATGTTTTCGTAAGGCTCCCAGTCGTGATGGATTTCAGTATCCTCATCTGCCCTGAAAGCTTCCACTTTTCTTGACAGCATAAATGGCGTGACCCAAACAGGTAAGAACTTCAAAACCAGCACCCAAACGATTGAAACAACGAAAAAAACGATGAGCATTCTTAGCGCAATAAATTGCAAACGGCGGAGCATAAAACTTTTTTACTTCTAAAACCTGTGACCAAACCAAAAAATCAGCGTACAAAGAACAGAAACTAATCAGGTTAAGACAAAGAAAATAAAGACCATTCCCTTAAATATTTCGGCACACGCTAATTCCAAATGCTATGAATGAAGATATCCTGAGTTTTATATGGCGATTCCAATATTTCGCTGCGGAAGCATTATACACCGATGAAGGCAGCCAGCTTTCCATTATCCGAACAGGCCATAGGAACGGCAATTCCGGCCCGGACTTTTCCGAAGCACGCGTTGTGATCGGCGAATTTCAGTGGATCGGCAGTATCGAAATCCATGTAAAATCATCGGATTGGTATTTACATGACCACGAAACGGACCCTGCTTATGAAACGGTAATCCTGCATGTGGTTTGGGAAAATGACCGGCCGGTTGTAAGGCGTGATGGCACTTTACTGCCTACACTCACATTGAAAGGAATTGTAAAAAAGTCCGTTTTGGAGCGGTATACCCAGTTGCAGGACGAAACCGAGACGATTCCCTGTGCGCCCATGTTCGCGCAGGTCAATGAAATTCAAAAATACGGGATGCTTGACCGGACTTTACTCGAAAGGTTGGACAAAAAGGCCAGCCTGGTGATGGAGTTACTGGCCAGAAACAACAACGACTGGGAAGAAACCGCCTACCAGTGGCTCGCAAGGAACTTTGGATTCAAATTAAATGATGCACCATTCACACGCCTGACTGAAATTGTAACCTGGAAAATTATCCGGAAACACCGCGACAAATTATCCCAGATTGAAGCATTGCTTTTTGGCTGTGCAGGACTTATCCCAATCGAATCCAACGATTTTTACATCCGCCAGCTGCGAACGGAATATCAGTTTTTGAGTGCCAAATACGGATTAAAAACTCAGCAGATGAATGGTCACGAATGGAAAAACCTGCGCATGCGGCCAGCAGGGTTTCCTACCGTGCGCCTCGCTCAATTTGCGCGGCTGATACACAAAAACGGCAGTTTGTTTTCTGAAATTATTTCCACTTCTGCCTTTTCATCTTTGCAGGCCATGTTTCATACTGAACAGTCTGATTACTGGCAGGATCATTATCTATTTGAGAAAAAATCAAAAGGGAAAGTGCCATTTCTGGGAAAAGACTCTGTTAATCTGCTTATTATCAATGGTGCTGTGCCCCTTTTGGTCGGTTATGCCAAGCATAGGCAACAACCGGAACTGCTGGAAAAAGCAATTTACTGGCTATCCGAAATCGGCGCGGAAAAGAACCGCATCACGAGGGAATGGGAAATGTTAGGAATGAAAGTGACAACTGCCGCTGATTCACAGGCGCTTATTGAATGGTATAATCATTACTGTACATTCCGGAAATGCCTGGAATGTACAGTTGGGGCAACATTGATTCGCTCCGTCAGCCTTTAACCAGGTTCACGCCCGTAAGCAAGAAAACCGTTCCGACCAAAAACGGAACCACAGATTCCCATTTGGAGACAGTAAGTCCTAGTACCGGCTTGTCGGATAAAAATGCAATGCAGGCAAATAACAGGACCGAAATGCCTAAGATTGTGAGAAGTGCGCCAAAGAAGCGTTTAAACTGCGTATTGTTTTCCATTTAGTTGTAATGAGGAGTCAGATTTATGATTGTAAAGTTAAGCCCATTTTTTCGCCCTCTTGCACCATATATGCGTAGGCAGGATCAAATTCGTTCTGGATAATGCCTTCCAGAATTGCTTCCCGCACGATTTCTTTGATAATGCCCACTTCTTTCGCCGGTTTTAAACCAAAAGCCTGCATGATCATTTCGCCGGTGATAACGGGTTGGAAGTTGCGCAGCTTGTCGCGTTCTTCGAGGTCTTTCAATTTCTGTTCCACCAGATCAAAATTGTGCAAATAGCGCTTCACTTTGTCGGGATTTTTGGAAGTGATATCAGCGCGGCAAAGCTTCATTAATGCTTCGATGTCTTCGCCTGCTTCCACCAGCAAACGCCGCATGGCCGAGTCGGTTATTTCTTCTTTGGACAAAACAATGGGTCTTAAATGCAACCGAACGAGCTTTTTCACAAAACGCATTTTCTCATTCAAAGGCAATTTCATCCGCCTGAAAATAACCGGCACCATACGCGCACCGACTTCTTCATGGTTATGGAAAGACCAGCCAATGCGTTTGTCAAACTTTTTGGTAGCAGGTTTGGCAATGTCGTGCAGGATTGCCGCCCAGCGCAGCCAGAGGTCGTCCGTGTGCTGCGACACATTGTCCAGCACTTGCAATGTGTGGTAAAAGTTATCCTTATGTCCTTTGCCGTCAATGGTTTGCACGCCCAGCAACTCGATCATTTCAGGAAAGATGATCTGTAAAATGCCTGCGTGATAAAGTAATTTGAAGCCGTAGGAAGGTGTCGGTGAAAGAATTATTTTGTTCAATTCATCCGAAATGCGCTCCATCGAAACAATCTCAATGCGATCTTTCATTTTAATGATCGCGTCGAATGTATTGGGTTCGATATCAAAGTTGAGCTGGCTCGCAAACCGGATCGCGCGCATCATGCGCAGCGGATCGTCGGAGAAAGTAATTTCCGGTTCAAGCGGCGTGCGGATGATTTTTTTTCTGATATCCCTAATGCCGTCAAAAGGGTCTACGAGCTCGCCTAATGTTCCTTTATTGAGGCTGATGCCCATCGCATTAATCGTAAAATCCCGGCGGTTCTGGTCGTCGCTAAGCGTTCCGTCTTCCACCGCCGGTTTTCGCGACTCTGCACGGTAAGATTCTTTGCGGGCGCCTACAAACTCGATTTCCAGCTCGCCCTGCCTGATCTGCGCTGTTCCAAAAGTCTTGTATATGCTCACAAAAACATCCGGTCCCAGCTGGCTGGCGACCATTTCAGCCAGCTCAATGCCGCTTCCGATCGAAACGATGTCGATGTCCTTACTATTCCGTTTGAGTATCAGATCCCTTACAAATCCACCGATTACATATGCCTCCACTCCCAGCTCCGCGGCAGCCTTCGCCACAATTTCAAGAATCGGATACTGGATTAACTGCTCTTTAAAATTCATGCGGCAAAGGTAAAGATTTCTTGTTCTGCCTGACTTGAAGAATAAAATTATCGGGTGAGCTGGTAGTCACCAATGAGGCTGTTGGCGGATAAATGCAGACGTGAGGCAAGATTACGGATCATGTCCACACTTAATTTTCTCTTTTTGTTTAAAATTTCGGAAACTCTGCTTTTGCCACCGATTGCATCAATCAAATCAACCTGCTTCAACTGCATTTCCTCCATCCGTATTTTGATTGCTTCGATTGGGTCAGGTGCTTCAATCGGATAATATTGCTGCTCATAGGCATCGATCAGTAGTGCAAGAACATCCGCTTCATCACTTTCCGGCGTTCCTATGGGCGAATCGAAAAGGATTTCCATGCGTTTGAGCGCTGCCTGATAATCGTCCTTTGTTTTAATGAGTTTCATAATGTCAGATCAAATTAGCGTCAATTAAATCATATTCCTGATGCGTTCCGATAAATCGGACAAATGCCCATTGTTTCTCAAAATTGAACTTTACAACAAGTCTGTATGCATCGCCTTTCACATTAAAAACAACCCTGCCTTCTTTAA
This sequence comes from Dyadobacter chenwenxiniae, assembly GCF_022869785.1. NCBI lineage: Bacteria > Pseudomonadati > Bacteroidota > Cytophagia > Cytophagales > Spirosomataceae > Dyadobacter > Dyadobacter chenwenxiniae. The sequence goes on from NZ_CP094997.1 coordinate 2,895,168, forward strand.
GAAAGCTAGCGGAAGCATAAGTTTGCTTAATGTCCGCAGGTGTTTTCCAACCAGCATTGCAAGCTGTGTCGTACCAGGTTTTTAAATATTGTTCGGTTTCCGGATGCGATTCCCAGTATTCTCGTAGTGTGCTTTTAGCAAAGATGCGTTCCATCTTAATTTTATTGACGACACAAAGATATGAAAAGTTCCCAAATCAAGAACTTTTCATTCAGAAAGCAAGCATGTTATGATTTTCAACATATAGGAAGCATTCTCAGCCCGACAAATAATTCAACCAGGCCCTTTAATAATCGGTTTCCTCAGCCGGCTCAACCCAAAGATAAATTGCTGACAGGTCAAAATTACTGCACCCGGGCAAAGCAACTACTCTATGGGACCTTCCTTAATAGCGCACTTGATATTGAATTGGCGGACGACTTGCTGTTTTCTTTTTATTATATGTTGCTACATTTCTTCCTCTTACCTTTTGGTGTACTGCATTCATCACGACGAACATTTTCAAATCATCGAATTTGCAAATTTCAAAAGAGGAATGATCAGCAACAATCATCTCCCCTGGGAATTCAATGCGGCTCTGCGTCCATCATTACAACCAGCGATCGCATACGCTATGCTTAATGTTATGCAATCCCTAAGGTTAACAGACCCGTTTCATCAAGCGTTTATATTCCGTGTATTCAGCTCTCTGATCTTTTTATACAGCTCGCTCAGACTTTACAAGACCTTTTCAAATGAAATAACATCGCCCTTTTTACAAAAGGTTTTCTTTTTTCTGAGCTTTTTCTTTTACATGTTTCCGATTTCCGGCGTCAGGTTTTCGTCTGAAAACATGAGCGCCTGCTCATTTGTTTTGGGATTTACCATCATTTTTCCTTTGTTGTTTGCCACTGGGCCAGAGACTCTGGATAAGAAAAAACTGATTTTAACCGGTGCAATTTTCGGCATTTCATTTCTATTCCGTTATCAAAGTGCAATTCTGATTGGCGGACTGGCAAGCTGGCTAATGGTATATCAATATCGGCGCTTTTCCGATTGGCTTGTTGTGTTTGCCGGATTCTTAATTGTTTGTTTACTGGGGGTTGTACTTGACTACTGGCTTTATGCAAAATGGGTTTTTTCTGCTTACAACTACCTTAATTTCAATATTATAGAAAGCGGATCGGCTGCTTTCGGCATAAGTCCGTGGCATTTTTATATCACTTCTATTGATCTGAGAAAATGGATGATTCCGCTCAATATTTCGCTGATCATGCTAGTACTGCTGTTCTTGCTGGTTCGTCCAAAGCACCCGGTCAGCTGGGTCTTTTATCCTTTTCTGCTCGTCCATTCCTTAATTGCTCACAAGGAGACGCGCTTCGTTTACCCAATTCTCATTTATTTGCCGTTCATCGTCACCTCCTCTCTGCAGTTCCTATCCGATCGCTTTCAGCATCAAAGGTTTAGGTTCCGGCCTTTGATCGGTCTATTGATGATTATAAATTCATTTGCTTTTGTAGCGACAACAGTAAGTGTAGGAGATAACTCAACTGAAATTTTCAAGTTTATTCGAAAGTTGCCGGATAAGCCGATCAAAGTTTACTATACAAATTCCTTCTTTTTCTACACATTGAATAATGGATCAAAGAATATAACCCCCCATTTTTATAAAGATCGGCATGTGATAGATATGGAACTCGTTTCCATGAGTATTGGCAAAAACGTTCATAATGTGCTCGTACACCCGGACACACTGACGTATATTGTATTGGATAAGAACCAGCAGGAGGAATTTGGCGATAGTCTCAAATTAGTTTTTGATCCGCAACCAGAGTTAGTAAGAACCCTGAATTATCGCAATTGGATGAGACAGGGTCCGAGTCTCTGGAAACTATACGAGTTGAAACCAGCAAAATCGGCTACTAAATCCTTAGCGGTTCACCATGAAAAATGCCGTCCTCGGAAACCGATCAAACAACTCATCCTTTAACTCCTTGCTGATTGGGAGCTCCCCCACTGCTTCGGACATGCATTGGAGCCAGGCGATGGCGTCGTCTTCGGTGATGACGTGGGGCATGTGGCGGGCGCGCATCATGGGGTGGCCGTGGATGTCGGAGTAGAGCTGTGGACCGCCTAAGAATTGGGTCAGGAAGAGACGCTGCTTTTCCTTTATTTCCTCTTTATCGCTTTTGAAAAGCCTGGAAATCAACGCGTGATTGAAAACCAAATCGTAAAATTTATCAGTCAGTTGTCGTAGCGCGGCGTCGCCGCCAATGCGCTCGTATAGGGAAGCTTCACTCATTTCTCAATTAGTTTTCAAACCGCAAATGTTTCACCGACGCACCAGATCTGGCGAGCTCGGTTAGTGACTCAATGCCGATTTCGAGGTGCATTTTGACGTAATTTGTGGTCACTTTTTTATCACTTTCTTCTGTTTTAACACCTTCCGGGACCAATGGATTGTCCGACACCAAAAGCAATGCGCCGTGCGGAATGGAATTGGCAAATCCAACAATAAAAATTGTCGCCGTTTCCATGTCAATGGCCATGGCCCGAATGTCCCGCAGATATTCTTTAAAACTATCGTCGTGTTCCCAAATTCTGCGGTTGGTGGTATAAACCGTCCCGGTCCAGTAATCCATTTTATGCTTGGCAATGCTGGCCGAAACTGTGCTTTGAAGTCGGAATGAAGGCAATGCCGGGATTTCCGAAGGCATATAATCGTCACTGGTCCCTTCCCCGCGAATGGCTGCGATGGGCAAAATAAGATCCCCAACCTGCGTCTTTTTCAGTCCGCCGCATTTCCCTAAGAACAAAACTGCTTTGGGATTGATGGCCGATAAGAGATCCATCACCGTGGCGGCCATCGGGCTTCCCATCCCGAAATTAATAATGGTAATGTCCTTGGCAGTAGCAGTTTGCATGGCCCTGCCCTGCCCTTTTACCTCCACATTAAACTTCTCCGCAAACATGGTCACGTAGTTCCCGAAGTTGGTCAGCAATATATAGTTTCCGAAATCTTCAACGGCCGTGCCCGTATAGCGAGGCAGCCAGTTTTCGACGATTTGTTCCTTTGTAGTCATGAATTCACTCGGTTTATTGGCTGCATTTGGTGTGATGCGTATCTTCGTTCATGGAATCTCTGAACCTCCCGACGTTTGCTTACAAAGTTAAGCACGTTAATGGGAAACCGCATATCTTCGACATTATACGCAGGAAATTCGTTTCACTCACGCCAGAGGAATGGGTAAGGCAGCATTTTATACATTTGCTGATCACGGAATACGGTTATCCCAAATCACTTTTCGCCGTAGAAACCGGCCTGCAATACAATACATTAGCGAAAAGAACAGACATTATGATCCTGTCCGGCGAATCGTTGCCGTTTCTTTTGGTTGAATGTAAAGCACCTTTTATTTCTGTTAACGAGGCCACTTTTGCCCAGATCAGCCGCTATAACTTCACATTGCAACCTCAATATCTGGCTGTTACCAATGGCATGAGCCATTATTGTTTCAAGGCAGTCAACGGACAGATCCATTTTATGGACGATTTCCCTCAATACAGAGCGTTTAATAATTAAAATTTTATTGGCATAAAAACAAAAACCTGCCCAACCAAAAGGTCGGACAGGTTAACAATCTTAGCCATGAAAATTTATATGTCAGTCGATTATTTTGAAGCAACTAACTTCACGTCGATGCTGAAATCATCGTTGATCATTTTGTCACCAAGGTTTTCAAAGAATGACTTGGAGTTGTATTTAATGTCGTATTTAGAACGGTCCACAACGATTTTACCAGTTGCTTCCGCGCCAGTTGCTGTTGTTTTTACAGTCACAGGGAATGTTACAGGTTTTGTGATGCCTTTGATAGTAAGGTCACCCGTAACTTCGTAAACGCCCGTTGATTTTGGTGTTGCTTTTGTCACTACAAATGTTGCAGTAGGGTGTTTTTCAACAGCGAAGAAATCATCAGATTTCAAATGGCCGATCAGTTTAGCATTGTATTCTTTGTCCGTAAGGTCGGTACAAGTGATGCTGTTAAGATCTGCAACGAACTTACCGCCAGTCAATTTCGCGCCGTCCATTGTGATCGTTCCTTCTTTCAGGGCGATTTTGCCTGTATGCTCGCCAGTTACTTTTTTGCCCAACCAGGTAAGCTCGCTTTTAGAGGTGTTTACTTTCAAATTTGTCGCTTTTTTAACTTTGTCGTCTGCTGATACAGCGCCTGAAACGAAAAGAGCAACTGCGACAGAAGCAAGGAAAAATTTAACGGATTTCATTGTAGTTTTCATTTTTAAATTAATTGATTGTTTTAATTATTGGGTAATTCATTTATTCGGCTATGTACTTTTGTGGGTTTATTATTTTAATGCTCAGCTTCCCGCAGTTTGTCCAGCAGTGCATTGATCTGATCAGCTTCTTCCGCTGAGATCACATTGAAGCGATCCTCCCACTCTTCCACATGCGGATCAAGGTCGTCAAGCAATTTCAGCCCCTCTTCCGTAATCACTACATCCACAGCCCGCCTGTCATTCGGGCAAGAAGACCGTTTAGCCAGATTCTTAGCCAGCAACTTATCGACAAGCCGGGAAGTGTTAGAATTTTTATCCAGCATTCTTTCCGTAATATCACTTACCTTGATCGGGTTCAGTTGCTGACCGCGCAAGATTCTCAGCACATTGTATTGCTGGCTTGTGATATCGTATTCTTTAAAAAATTCGAGTTGCTTATATTCCAGCCAATTGCTCGTATAAATCAGGTTCAATGCGAGTCGCTGATAAGCGCTTCGAAATTTATTTTGTTTTATATCAGTTTCAATAGACATAGCTGATTGCAAATGTATTTATGATGTATATACATTTAATGTTACAACATCTATATATAAACGAATGGTTCACCAGCGGGAATAAAATTTGAAAAGAATTTAAGAAGTTGGTTGTAACCAGCTCTAAATATTTGACGGTCAGCACATAATTATCTCTGTTTACATGATTGCTTTACAAAAGCCACTTATACTCGCTTCCAATTCGCCCCGCAGAAAACAGCTGCTTACAGATGCCGGATTCGATTTTACCGTTGAAGTGCTCCCAACCGATGAAAGTTTTCCCGCAAGTTTGCCGGCTGAGCAAGTCGCCGATTTCATTTCGAAAGAAAAAGCGGAAATGTTCAGGGGCATTCGGCCTGATGCGATCGTCCTCACCGCAGACACCATTGTTGTTGCCAATCACGAAATTTTGGGGAAACCTGCGGACCGTGATGAGGCATTTAGAATGCTGCAAATGTTGTCTGGTCAAACGCATACGGTCATAACCTCGGTAAGTTTGCTGTCCGCAGACAACATTGAAACGGTTTCTGACGTGGCAGAAGTCACGTTTAGTGCGTTGGAAGAGTGGGAGATAACCCGTTACATTGAGCATTACAAACCTTTCGACAAAGCGGGTTCCTATGGCATCCAGGAATGGATTGGCATGGTTGCTGTTGAGAAAATTGAAGGATCATTTTACACGATAATGGGCTTACCGGTGCATATTGTTTATAAATTGCTGAAACCTTATTTCATCAGCTAAGCCGGCCCTGTTGAGGCGACACGAATATGATTGCAGATAAATCAAGATTTATTCCGAGGGTTTGCTACGAAATTTTTGTCCGTTCATTTTGTGATTCAAACGGTGATGGGATTGGTGACTTGAATGGCATCATTTCAAAATTGGATTATCTTGCCGATCTCGGCATAGAAGCGATCTGGCTTACGCCGATCCACCCGTCGCCCAGTTATCACAAATACGATGTGACCGACTATTACGGCATTGAACCGGAGTTCGGTACAATGGACGACTTCAAAGAACTACTCACAGAAGCACACAAAAGAGGCATCGAAATTTATCTCGACCTGATCATTAACCACACCAGCACGTTGCACCCGTGGTTTTCGGAAGCCCGGAAAAACCATGCGAATGCTTACCGCGAATTTTACTGGTGGATGACGCCGCCGCAAATTGAAGCATTAGGCATTTCTACCAGGGAGACTTCGGACGATTCGCAAGTGGTTTATCCCTGGCACCAGAACCTGGAAGATCCTGAAAAATACTATGGCCTGTTTTTTAAAGGCATGCCTGATCTTAATTATCATTCCGAAGCACTGCGTTCGGAACTGGAGAAAATCCTGCGGTTCTGGCTGGTGGAAGTGGGTGTAGACGGTTTTCGCCTCGACGCCGCCCGGCACGTTTACCCGGAGTGGGAAAAGCATTTGAGCGTTGAATTCTGGCAATATTTCTCAAAACAGGTGCAGGAGATTAAGCCAGATGCCTTTACAGTGGGTGAAGTCTGGGCAGAAACGGAGGAGGTTGCACCTTATTTCCGGTATCTGGACGCGACCTTCCATTTTGATCTCAGCTTCGCATTGCAACGCATGCTGATCGGAGAAAGGGATGAAGACATTGTTGAGAAGTTACAGGCCAGTTATGCCGTTTTCGAAAAATACAATCCGCTTTTCGTAGATGCGATCATGCTTACGAACCACGACCAGGACCGCATAGCAAGCGTTACAGGAAATCATAAAGCGAAGATCAAACTGGCCGCCAGCATTCTGCTAACATTGCCGGGCCAGCCGTACATTTATTATGGTGAAGAAATTGGCATGCTCGGCACCAAGCCCGACCCTTACATCAGGGAGCCGTTTATCTGGTCCGGTGATGCGGAAAACAGCTGCACTGCGAGCTGGATCGACGCGCAATTTTCAAAAGCAGAAACCATCACACCATTATCCGTACAAACCGAAGATCCTGATTCGGTTTTTAATCATTATAAAACATTAGTCAATCTGCGAAAATCAGAACCGGCGCTAAGCCAAATTTTTGCACCAAACCTGCACCGCGTCTGCTTGCAAGATGATCAGATGCTCTCCTATTTTCGACCGCATGTGGATAAATCGCTGGTTATCATCCATAATTTAAGCAGTTACGACAAACCGATTCTGATGCCGGAAGACAAATCGGGTTTCAAGCATATCCTTTTCAGCACAGACCCGCAGCATTCGGGCACATTACAAACCATGCAGCTCGCGCCCCATTCGAGCCTTATTCTCGCTTCTCATTCCTGAAACTTAAACAGTAGGTTGCGGGGCCTCCCATTCTTTATTCCATATTCAGATTTTCTTTCCAATAAACTTCGGAATTATGAAGCGTTGCGCGTCCGTTCTGCCTTTCCTCTTTCTGCTTTCCTCCATTGGTTTTGCCCAGAAATCTTATCCCACCATGGGAAAGATTATTTATGAAGATCCTGCATTTCGGAAGCTGCTGTCAGAAGATGCAAAAATTGAAGTGCTGGCTTCCGGTTTTGACTGGTCAGAAGGACCGGTCTGGGTGAAAGACAGTAGTTTTCTGTTGTTTTCTGACGTTCCAAAAAACAAAATTTACAAGTGGGACGAAAAAAGCGGACTGTCCGTTTTCCTCGAACCATCCGGTTATACGGGCCGCGGTGCGTATAGCGACGAACCGGGCAGCAATGGGCTGATCATCGACAGCAAAGGACGGCTTATCTCGTGCGAGCACGGCGACCGGCGCATTTCGGCCGTATCATTAAAAGTAGGTGGAAAAATAACGCTGGCGGATCATTTTGAAGGTAAAAGGTTCAATAGTCCCAATGATGTGACCGAACATTCGAACGGCAGCTATTATTTCACGGATCCACCTTATGGCCTGGCTAAAAAACAAGATGATCCTAGTAGAGAAACCAAACAGTTTGGCGTTTACCGCATTGCCAAAGATGGAAAAGTGAGCTTGCAAATCCCGGATCTTACCAGGCCCAACGGACTTGCATTTTCTCCTGACGGAAAAATTCTCTACATCGCCCAATCTGATCCTGAAAAAGCCATCATTATGGCTTATAATGTGGATGAAAGCGGCAATGTCGTTGGAAAAGGGAGGCTTGTCTACGACGCAACAGCGATGGGAAAAGCCGGAAAACCAGGCTTACCCGACGGCTTGAAAATAGATAAGGACGGCAATCTCTGGTCATCCGGACCCGGCGGAATGCTCATCATCACGCCAGCCGGGAAGTTGTTAGGCAGAATTGAAATGGGTGAACTGACCTCCAATTGTGCCTGGGGAAATGACGGATCTACATTATATATGACCGTGGACGGCTATGTATGCAGGGTAAAAACAAACACAAAAGGCGCCGGTTGGTAACTAACTAGCGGTCCGCCACGCGCCTCACTGACCTAAGATCATTTTCCACATCTCTTTTCACTGACACCCAGTTTGTTTTACCGTTGCGGTAAATGTTCGTGTACGCCCTGTAAAGGACCAGCTGATCAGCGCTAACTTTATCCAGCTGATCCGCCAGAACACCTTTTTGCGAAGATTTGGCCGTTCTGTATTCATTAATGAGCACATTATAGCGGCTTTCCAGATTGTCAAGCTCATACAAAACCACCTCGCCAAGCTTGTCCATTTCCTGATATTGGGAAATTAGCTGCTGGTTATAATCCGCGCTTCCCGGCGAACCTGGATTTTGTGAATCATTGCGTTGTGAATCATTCAGCACGCGATCATAATCCCGTTTGTAAGTGCCACTGTTTGAGCGATAATCACTGTCATAAGAACGGTCGGAAGGATCGCTGCTGCCGGACGACGTGCCGTGACGCTGGTCATAGCGCCTTTGTAATTGCTGGGAACACGAAAAGCTGATCACCGTCAAAGCGGCCACACAGCAGAGCAGATAAATCTTTTTCACGATTTTTGCTATTAAAAGTTATGTCTTAAACCAATGCTTAGATTGGGATTAAAATAAAAGAACTTTGGAATCAGTTCCACATAGCCACCACCTTCCACGAAGAAAGAAGCCGGTTTCTGCGAGAAGAAGAATTCAAGTCCCGCTGTTGCCGAGGGGCCGGTTGAAATGTTGGTTGTATAAACTGATTTCACATTACGGTCTGGGTAATATCTTCTCGAATTTACCTGTACGCCCGGACCTGCATACGCGATCATCCGCTCGTTGAACAATGGCGCATACCAAAGATAAGTCCCGTTAAACATAACTCCTACTCCGCCCAGATCATCATTGCTTACTTTGTAATTATCCTTGCTTTTAAACAAACCAATGTATGTTCCAATGCTGATGTCCAGTGCGTTACGTTCACCGTATTTCCGAATACTGACGGCAATAGGCTCGCCGACCTCAAATCCAACGGCCCATTTCTGGGTCTGCGAGAAGGCAGGAATAACACAAAATAAGAGCGAAACAAGCGTAATAAACTTCTTCATAATCATGGTTCAAAATTGTAAAGAGGGCAAAAATAGTGCCATAACCATAACATTGACCTCTATTTCCACTTGCTCAAATTCACTAACGGGTTTTGTTTCAGGATCAATTTCTTTCTAATATTGGGCCTTAGTTGTTCCCGGCAGTCCATTAACCATCTTTCAAGTGGCCCCAGTAAAGCAGGATAAAATTCTCAATACCAAAGATTTAATAGCGTATTTTCTTGTTGCGGGCACCGGGGCAGTAATACAACTCATATCAAGCAGTTTAATCCAGGATTGGTTCGATGTCACCTGGAGCGAGTCCATCACCCTCTCTTATTTGGTAGGATTTGTTGTAGGTTTTATCCTCACCAAATTATTTGCATTTGACGCACGCCGCAGCAACCAGACGCGCCGCGAAATGGTGAAGTTCCTAATTGTTGCATTGATCTCACTCGGCGTAACCAAAATTTTCACGTTGGGATCATTCAAGCTCGCGACCGAAGTGCTGGGCATGGACATTTATATTGTAAAGCTTCCTTTCGGTAAAAAGCAGGTTAATCTTACAGAAATGGGCTCTTATGTTACTGGAATGGGTTTCAGTTTTGTGAGTAATTATATTCTGCACAAAACATTCACATTCAAAAGCACCGGATTTTACAATCGCCTGAAAGTCCTTATCCGCTAACTTTTCCTACAATCTTTCAATAATAACAGCAGAAGCGCCACCACCACCGTTGCAGATCGCAGCCAGGCCATAGCGTCCGTTATTATGTTCCAGAACAGATAGCAAGGTAGTGATAATGCGCGAGCCGGAAGATCCCAGCGGATGGCCAAGCGAGACGGCTCCGCCGAAGATATTTACTTTCTCCATATCAATTTCCAGCATTTTAATGTAAGCCAACGCCACAACCGCGAATGCTTCATTAACTTCAAAATAGTCAATTTGCGAAAGGGACATTCCAGCTTTCTTCAAAACCTTTTGTGTAGCTAAAACGGGTGTAGTTGTAAACCACGCTGGCTCCTGCTCCGCGTCGGCATAGGCAACGATTCGTGCAACCGGCTTAATATTGTTGTTTTTTACAAAATTATTTCCGGCAATAACCAGCGCAGAGGCGCCATCATTGATCGTGGAAGCATTAGCAGCAGTAACGGTTCCTTCTTTGGAAAAGGCCGGTTTTAGAACAGGAATTTTTTCAAATTTCACTTTTTTAAATTCCTCATCCTCCGCTACAGTTGTCACATCGCCCCCTTTTGGTGAAGGCACTTCCACCGCTATTATTTCTTTCTGAAAAGATCCATTAGCGGTTGATTCCGCACTTTTTGTATAGGAGCGGATGGCAAATGCATCCTGCTCCTCTCTCGAGATACCATATTTTTCAGCCGTCCGGTCGCCGCACAAGCCCATTCCGATCTGGTCGTAAACGTCTACCAAACCATCTTTCAGCAAACCGTCGATAATTTCACCATTGCCATATCCGTAACCATTTCTTGCCTTGGGTAAATAGTAAGGAACCTGCGACATGCTTTCCATTCCGCCCGCCACGATCAGATCCGCATCGCCAAGCTGGATCGATTGCGTACCGAAAACCACAGCCTTCATCCCGGAAGCGCAAACTTTATTGACTGTTGTACAAATTACATTGTTTGGCAAGCCCGCATACAATGCCGCTTGCCGCGCCGGAGCTTGTCCGAGATTGGCAGAAATCACATTGCCCATGATCACTTCCTCAACCTGCTCAGAAGCAACGCCTGCCCTTTCCAGAGCGCCCTGAATGGCCGTTGCACCTAGTCTTGCTGCATGCACAGTCGACAAACTTCCTCCAAAACTTCCAATCGGCGTCCGGGCTGCGGACAAAATAAAAACTTCTTCTTTCATGGTTATCGGCTCGTCTGATGAGATCGCCAAAAATAAAAACTATCCTGACAAATCTATGTTAACAAGCACCAAATCCAAAAAAGAAGAAGTTAGTTTAATCCTCCCTCCTATATATCAGCCGAACTCCGTGGCAATTTTTCATACTCTCCTTTCCAGCCGTAATAGCCGAAAATCACCAGACCGGCGCAGATAGGAATGAAAATCAGGATAATGATAGACCATTGTAAAGTCGTGTTTGTTCGTGCAATTCCCTCCGCAGCCAAACCAATTTTCTCGCTGGCCTGCATGAATAAGAATATAATGATAGCTGGCCCCAGCAGCATCCAGAGAATCCCCAGAAATTTCTTTAAAGCGTTCATATTGAGCTATTTTTTTAAATATTTTGACAAAACCCGGAGTTAATCTGCGACGTTCGCATCTCCTTTATTATCAATGTACACCGCCCCGATTACAAAGGAAAGCGCCGCAATCCCGATCGGATACCACAGGCCCGACAAAGGTGTAGACCCGTTGAACGAAGCGACTAATGTGGCTATAAACGGCACCAAACCACCAAAAACGCCATTTCCAATGTGGTAAGGAAGGGACATCGATGTGTAGCGGATCTTCGTAGGAAACAATTCCACCAAAAACGCAGCAATGGGTCCGTAAACCATGGTTACCAGCAAAACCTGGAAGAAAACCAGGGCAATTATAATAATGTAGGACGGGCCGGAGAGCGTCACATCTTTGATCAGCGTTTGTGGCTCGGGATATGTTGCGAGCACATCATCAGGAATGGTCACCACCGTCGCTTCCTTGAATGTCATTCCGTTGTTCAATGTCTTAAACACGGTCGTCGTGATCAGCGAATCTTTTGTGTCTTTCACCAAAGTGCGTTTAACAACAGGATCAGAGGCGCTTTTCAATTCCGTTTTTTGAAATTCCCTTACATTGGTTGCATCTATAAAATACTGATAAATAGGGCGATAGCAAATTACTCCAAGCAGCATCCCGGTAAGCATAATCCATTTCCTTCCCACTTTATCACTCCACGAACCAAAAACCACAAAGAACGGAGTCGCGAATAAAATGGCCCACAGCAGCACGTATCTGGACTCATTAAAATCCAGCTTACACGTATTCTCCAAAAACGATTGCGCATAAAATTGCCCGGTATACCAGATCACGCCCTGTCCCATGGTTGCCCCGAACAATGCCAGCAGCACCATTTTGAAATTAGCCTTCTTTTGAAAACTCTCTTTTAACGGATTCGTTGACACCTTGCCTTCTGCTTTTAACTTTGTAAAAACAGGGGATTCGTGCATTTTCATCCGGATATAAATGGAAACGCCAACCAGCAATATGGACACCAGAAAAGGGATCCGCCAGCCCCAGTCTGCAAATGCTCCCGCGCCTAATAAATTCTTGGTGAGCACGATAACGCCTAGCGAAAGGAACAAGCCTAATGTGGCCGTGGTCTGTATCCAGCTTGTAAAAAACCCTCTTCTCCCCACAGGCGCGTGCTCAGCCACATAGGTAGCCGCACCGCCATACTCGCCCCCCAGCGCAAGTCCCTGCACCAATCTCAATATCAAAACCAAAATAGGCGCAGCATAACCAATGCTCGAATAAGAGGGAATTAATCCGATGAGGAATGTAGAACCGCCCATCAAAACGAGGGTCAGCAGAAAGGTATATTTCCTGCCGATCAGGTCGCCTAACCGACCGAAAACCAATGCGCCGAATGGCCTTACAATAAAGCCGGCGGCAAAAATCGCCAGCGTGTTGATTAATGCGGAAGCCCCGGCGTCGCTGGGGAAAAGCTGTTGCCCGATAATAACGGCCAGGCTGCCAAAGATGTAGAAATCATACCATTCAATTAAAGTACCAAGAGAAGAAGCAGCGATTACCTGGGTAATGCTTTGGGAAACATTTTTGTCTGTGGACTGCATGGGTTAGGTCAAGGTGAGGATAATAATCTTCCTTAATTAGCTGGAAAAGCGGTAACAAGGATATCATTACTCATTAAACCACAAAAAAGCCCCCGGATCAAATCCGGAGGCTTTTACAGTTTCCCTTTTTCAGGTAAAAATTATTTGTTGGAACGGCTACAAAACATCATCATCCTCCTCGTCATCTTCACGGTCAATGATTTCATCACCGTCAATGATAACCGGCTCATCGTCATCTAACAAGCTGTCGTCATCGTCGTCCTGGACACCCTGCGGCAACACATCGTCTGCGTCATCATCGCCATCAATATCGTCGTCGTCGTCGCGGCCTACTAAATCCGGATCGTCGGCTACCGAGCGCGTTTGCTGTGTGTTGGTTGGAAAATCCGGAACTACGGGTGCTTCCAATATTGGTTTACTTGTATCTGCTATTGCAGGTTCTCCTCGTTCGCGTATCATAATTTTAAAAGTTAAATGGTTTTCAGTTGATTTTATAATGCAGTTCTTTAAATAATCATTCCAAAGAAAGCTGGGAACGGGAAAAAGAAACCTGGTCACGATACTGGACACAAATAATCATTTGGTAATATCTAAAAACCTAATGAAATTGCCGAAGCCTGCCTCCGGCCGGACCAATTCCAATCCTAAACCATAAAATAATGTTGAGAAAATTCGTCCTCTTTTCGTTGTGGGCGGGAATCTTGCTGGGCATTGGCACCAGGCATGCCGACGCCCGAGCCGCTGTCCCTGACTCATCCCTGGTCATCAAAAAAACAACCGATTTCAAGATAGACGGAGCAGGCAGTGCCGCTAACTGGTCTACTGCAAAAGCCTTTGACATTACCGTTCAAAAAGGCCCGAACCAACCTTCCCCGGGAAAACAATTTCCCACCAAAGTGAAAATGCTCTACTCCGATAAAGGCATCTATTTCCTTTTCGATTGCACAGACAAGAAATTGACCGCGACCATCATGGAGGATTTTGGTTTGCTTTTTAAAGAGGATGTTGTTGAAGTTTTTCTCTGGCCCGACACCTCCCTGCCCATCTATCTGGAATACGAACTTTCCCCACTCGATTACGAGCTCCCTATTATTATCGCCAACATCAAAGGCAGAACCGAAGGCTGGAAAGCCTGGCATTACAACGATCGCAACCGCGTACAACACGCCACGAGCGCGCAAGGCGGACAGCAGAAAAGTATGGCGTCGGTGGAAGGCTGGAAAGCGGAATTTTTTATTCCCTATACATTAATGAGCCCAATGGTAACGGGCGCACCAAAGTCCGGAACCAAGTGGCGCGGCAATTTCTATCGCATTGATTATGACTCTGAAACGGCCTACTACTCCTGGCAAAAAACGAGTGGAAGTTTCCACGAATTCAATAAATTCGGCACATTGATTTTTGAGTGAATTGAAACAGGAGACCGCTCTGCGGTAAACAAATGCATAATCACGAGCAATGCCCCGCAGGGGCAACCTGTTTCTAGAAAATCGTAAATTCAAACCACATCGTGAACCCCAGCGGGGTTTCCCATTATTCACCCACAAATTCCCGAACCATGCGCAATACATTGCTAACATTCATTTGCTTAATCTCCGCGATCATGACATTTGCACAACAATCCGGAAAAGAAATCCTTTACATAGGCACTTACACCCAGAAGGGGGAAGGAATTTATGTCTATGAATTCGACAGAAATAACTTGTCTTACAAGGAATTACAGGTCTTAATCAATAAAAACAGTCCTTCATTCCTGGAATTCCACCCCAACAAAAAATTCATGTATTCCGCTAACGAAGGCAACAGCACGGTGTCTTCCTATGCCATTGACGCCACCGGAAAACTGACGACATTGAATTCGAAATCATCGCTCGGAAAGGGTCCTTGCCACGTAAGCGTGGATCCCAAAGGCCGGTTCCTGTATGTTTCGAATTATGGAAGCGGGCAACTGGGCGTTTATCTGCTCAATAGTGACGGGACAATCGGTGCCGCGGCAGACAGCATTCAGGACAAAGGGGCAGCCTCCCAAAAACCGCATATGCATTCGGTAGTCCCTTCGGCAGATGGTAAATATATTTACGCTTCTGACCTGGGGATTGATAAAATCATGATTTACTCGGTTGACCCAAAAACCGGAAAACTCACGCCGGGCGCCGTTCCTTACGTCGAAGTAAAAGCAGGCGACGGCCCCCGCCATTTCGCTATTCATCCGAACGGAAATTTCGCCTACTCGGCTGGCGAACTCGCTTCTGTTATTAATTCTTTCAAAATTGTGAAAAACTCCGGCGCGCTGGTTCCTTTAGAACGCGTGACTATGCTTCCCACTGATTTTACGGGTAAAAATTCCGCCGCAGACATTCACTTTTCGCCGGACGGTAAATTTTTATACGCCTCCAACCGCGGACACGAAAGTCTGGCCATTTATGCTGTTGACGCCCAAACAGGCAAACTAACCATCGCAGGACACGCAGAAACGCATGGAAAACATCCCCGTAATTTTTTAATAGACCAGAAAGGAGACCTGGCGATTGTGACCAATCGCGACAATGATAATGTGGTGTTTTTCAAAAGGAACCCACAAACCGGCCAGCTTAATTATACCAGCAAGGAGATCAGCGTCCCTACGCCTGTATGTGTAAAGCAGCTTTTCCTCAATTAAGTTGTTATTAATCGGTTGCATTTGATCGATAACATTTGTCGGAATAATAAGGCGTTAAAATTAATTATTACCAAAGTTTATTTTCCAGATTTCATTTATCAAAAAAAATAATCTTACTAAAAAGAGTATCAACATGCATTTTCTGCATCATTTACAATGTTGATCCTTTCGAAATAGATTTTAACGCCCTTATCACCTTTTTTTAAGTCCTTTCCAATATCATGATAAACCGTAGAGATTTAATCAAACACCTGTCCGCTGTGCCCTTGTTAGGCGGATTTCTGGGCAATGGCAGTGCGGAAGCTGCAACTTTCGCCGCTAAGCTCCCGGTAAGAAACCTCGCGAAGGAGCTGGGGATAAGAACATTTATTAATGCTGCGGGTACCTACACGGCTATGACGGGATCGCTGATGCAAGACGAAGTTGTACAAACGATCCAGGGCGCAGCGCAAAATTTCATGATGCTGGACGAGGTTCAGACAAAGGTTGGGGAAAAGATAGCCGCATTAACCCATGCAGAATCCGCCGTCGTAACGGCCGGCTGTTTTTCTGCATTAACATTGGGACTTGCCGGTGTGCTCACAGGAATGGACGCCAAAAAAGTGGAAGCATTGCCTCATCTGGAAGGAACAGGCATGAAATCGGAGGTGATTATTCAGAAAGGCCACAACATTGGTTACTCCCACGCATTGACCAACACGGGCTGCACAATCGTTCAGGTTGAGACGGTTGAAGAACTGGAAAAGGCAATCAATGAAAAAACGGCACTGCTTTGGTTCCTGCATATCCAATCCGATAAAGGTCAGATCAAGCACGAACAATGGGTGGAAATTGCCAAAAAGCACGGCATCGCGACCATGATTGATATGGCTGCGGATGTTCCGCCGGTTGAAAACCTCTGGCGATTCAATGATATGGGCTTTGACCTGGTGTGCGTCTCTGGCGGAAAAGCCATGCGCGGGCCACAAAGCGCTGGCATATTAATGGGTAAAAAACATTTGATCGATGCAGCAAGATTAAGCATGCCGCCACGCGGATCGACGATCGGACGCGGCATGAAAGTGAATAAGGAGGAGATTTTGGGCATGTACGTGGCGTTGGAAAAATTTGTGAAAATGGACCACAAAAAAGAGTGGAAAATGTGGGAAGAACGTGCCGCAACCATTGGTAATGCTGCAAAAAGCATTGCTGGCGTGAATGTGGAGACATTTGCACCGGAGCTCGGGAACCACACGCCTACCCTCAGAATTTCGTGGGACGCAGCCAAAGTAAGTCTGCCTGTAAAACTGTTGCAGGAAAATCTTCGCAACGGCGATCCGTCCATCGAGATCATGCCCGGCGAAAACAATACATTGACCATCACAACCTGGTGTCTGAAACCGGGCGAAGAAAAAATAGTGGCAACCCGCCTCAAGGAAGAATTGTCGAAAGCGGTTGTTTAAGATTTTGCATTACCAGAATACCTATTCCTAAGCCCTATAAAAAATGAAACACAGATCCCTGCTTATCCTTTTGCTGATATGCAGTGTGAGTCTCGCCGTTAATGCGCAGACTTACAGCATATTGATTAAAGGCGGAACGGTCATTGACCCCAAAAATAACCTCAACCAGATTATGGATGTGGGGATATTCGAAGGAAAGATCAGGAAGGTTGCCAAGGACATTGATCCCAGGGAAGCCCGACAGGTCGTGGATGCCAAAGGCATGTATGTCACACCCGGACTCATTGATATTCACGGACATGTGTTTTTCGGAACCGAACCAAACCATTATTTAAGTAATGGTTTGGTTGCGTTACCGCCCGATGGTTTCACCTTCCGCGTAGGCGTGACCACGATTGTGGATGCAGGCGGCGCGGGCTGGGATTCTTTTTCTGAGTTTAAAAAGAATGTGATTTTCAATTCCAAAACACGGGTGCTCTCCTTCCTGAACATTGTGGGCGAAGGCATGCGTGGCGGAAACTGGGAGCAGGACACGAGCGACATGAATCCGGAACTTGCCGCAGGAGTCGCGATTAAGAATATAAATGATGTGGTCGGTTTCAAAGTGGCACATTTCATGGGCAACGACTGGAAACCGGTTGACAACGCTGTAAAGGCCGGAAAACTGGCTAATATGCCGGTTATGATCGATTTTGGCGGAAGCACACCTCCGCTGCCGCTGGAAGATCTGTTTTTGAAACACCTTCGTCCCGGAGACATTTTCACACACGCATACACTTTGCTGGAAGGCAATGTAAGAGAAACCATTGTGGATGAAAAAGCACAAAAAGTGCGGCCATTCGTCCTGGAAGCACGTAAGCGCGGCATTATTTTCGATGTGGGTTACGGAGGCGCAAGTTTCAATTATTCACAGGCCATTCCGGCAATTAAGCAGGGTTTTTATCCCAACACAATCAGCACAGATTTGCATACAGGCAGCATGAACGGCTCCATGAAGGATATGCTGAGCATTATGTCCAAGTTTTATGTGATGGGCATGGACCTGCCGACGGTTATCAAAGCCAGCACCTGGGCACCTGCACAAGTAATCCACAGAGAAAACCTGGGACACATTTCTGAAAACGCCATTGCCGACGTCGCAATTTTTTCCATGCGCAAAGGCAATTTTGGTTTTTATGATAAAACAGGTTTTAAAATGGAAGGCAAGGAAAAGCTGGAATGTGAAATGACGATCATGGGCGGAAAAATCGTCTACGATCTCAATGGCATTGCCACACCAATTTATTTAAAGTAGGCGGTCAGCTTTCGGCAGTCGGCCGTCAGCAATCAACCCCAAAAAAAAACCGACAGCCGAAAGCCGACCGCCGAAAGCCCCCAAAGCTCCCTTAACGCTATGCGCTATCATTCTTTCAAACTTTCCGCTTCCTTTCTGCTGCTTTTTGCATTGGGTTTTACCCAGCGCGGCGGTCAGCAGGACGTGCCTGTAAATACAAAAAACGGTGGGTTATTTTTGCCGGACGGCTTCGAAGCGACTGTTGTGGTGGACAGCTTGCCTGGCAGGGCGCGGCACATTGCCGTCAATGATAATGGTGACATATATGTGAAAGCGCGGTTCGCTAAGAAAGGCGAATCCGTGATCGCTTTGCGAGACACGAACGGTGACGGACGCGCGGACATGATCAAGCGGTTTGGCGGCCGGGGTGGCGAAGGGGTTTATGGAACTGCCATGCGGATCTATAAAGGGTATCTTTATTTTAGTTCCGAGCTGATTGTTTATCGATATAAATTGAAACCGGGCGAGCTTGTCCCGACCAGCGAAGAAGAAGTAATCCTGACCGACGATCACGCACATGGCATGCACGAGCACATTGCGAAACCCGTCACTTTCGATGACAAAGGTTTTATGTATGTGCCTTTCGGGGCCAATTCCAATGCGTGCCAGGATGATAACCGCATTCCCTCATCCAGCGGACTAGACCCCTGCCCTATCCTGGAAGATCACGGGGGAATCTGGCGTTTTGATGCTAATAAAAGGGGGCAGTTGCAAAAAGACGGCGTGAAGTTCGCGACCGGATTACGTAGTGTAGTTGCCTTGGACTGGAATTTTGCGGATAATAATTTATATGCCTTGCAACATGGTCGCGACGATCTGCTTCGTCTGTTTCCACAGCTTTTTTCTCCCTGGCAAAGTGCAATGCTTCCTTCCGAAGAATTTTTGAGGGTTAAAGAAGGCACCCACGCAGGCTGGCCATATTGTTTTTGGGATCAAATGCAGGGTAAAAAAGTCCTTAACCCTGAATATGGCGGCGATGGAAAGGAGGTCGGCCGCTGTGGTGAATATGAAAAACCCTTGATCGGATTCCCAGGCCACTGGGCACCGAACGACATTCTGTTTTATCAGGGTAACCATTTCCCGGATCGTTACAAAAACGGCTCATTCATTGCCTTTCACGGCTCTACAAACCGCGCACCTTATCCGCAATCTAGCTATTTTATTGGGTTTGTTCCGTTTAAAGCCGGCCAGCCTTCCGGTGATTATGAGATTTTTGCCGATGGTTTTGCAGGTGTAGATCCAATCGTGAATGTGAGCGATGCCGTTTATCGCCCTATGGGGCTTGCTATGGGACCTGATGGTGCACTTTACATCGCGGAAACCGAAAAAGGGAAAATCTGGAAAGTCACTTACAAGGGTGACAAGCAGAAATTTGCCAAATCTGACCTTGTGAAAATGGAAAAAAGAAAATCCATGTCCAACATCCGCACACCCGACAAGATTAATGACAATCTGGATAAAGACAAACCCGTTGCCGGTGGAAAAGTGTACAGTGTATATTGTTCGGCCTGTCACCAACGCAACGGCATGGGCGATTCGCAGCGATTTCCACCACTTGGCGGCGCCGAATGGGTAACCGGAGATAAAGAACGCCTTATAAAAGTATTGCTGAAAGGGCTGGAAGGGCCGCTGGAAGTGAAAGGGCAATCTTACAACAATGTAATGCCCCAGCACAGTTTTTTAAAGGATGAGGAGATCGCCGAAGTGCTTACGCACATCAGGAGTAATTTTGGAAACAATGCAAGTCCCGTCACCATCGGCGAAGTTACCAAAACAAGATCTTCTCTCGACAGCTTGAAATAACGTTTTTCTCCTTCCAACCTCGTTTAAGCGGATATTACTCTCCGGCAATTGAGTGTTCCTTTAAGGGGTTGGAGGGAGAAAGACAAAAAATACAAACCACGTTTCTCTTATATTTTAATGTTCAAAAATAAGATTTTAGCCGCAAATTTTATCGTTTTTGCCGGAGTCGTTTTGGCCGGATTTTCTTCCGGAAACTCCGCTCCGCACACAAGTCAGGACCCTTGGAAAGCGCCCGCTTGGGCAGATACGCTCAAAAGTCCATATCACGAAGAGCCGCTGACATTGGCCCAGGGAGAAGAGCTTTTCACCCTTTATTGCGCAACCTGTCACGGTGACGCGGGCTATGGCGATGGCGCAGCCGGCGGAGCATTGGGACAAAAACCGGCTAATTTTCACGACACATTGGTAAAGGCGCAAAGCGACGGCTCCATTTTCTGGAAAATCGCAACAGGCCGCGGTAACATGCCGCCTTTTAAAGATGTATTTACCGACGAGCAAAGGTGGCAGCTTGTGGCCTACATCCGTCATTTAGGCAAAACAGAGTAAATCCTGAACATTAATCCTCATATGCTGACTATTAGCCGCTTTATTAAACCAAAAATCACCGCCCTGCTCGTTGTGACGGTTGCCTGCAATGCATGGGCGCAGCCCAAAGAGACGGTTACAAACACACCGAAATCGCTCCGGGAGGACATTACCATTGAGCATTACATGAAGATCGAGCCGGAAGCGGTGCGGATCATTCAGCATCCTGTAACGGGCGATATTTATTATACGACCTTTTTCGGGGATGTTTTTAAAATTGTTACTACAAACAACCAGCCTGAAAGCAAAAAACTACTCAGTGCTGAGGATCATGGCATTACGCGATTGCAGGGCGCTGCCTTCAAAGGAAACACATTGTTCCTGGCAGGGAACATTAATGTGAATAATAACAAAGGAAATAAAGGCCGGATGGTGCGCTACGAGCTGAAAAACAGTGACGTAAAACCCGAAATGACGGTTGTTTTCAACACAGTCGAATATGGAGCAAATAAAACAACATTCGACCACGGCTGGAACGCTTTGGAAATCAGCCCGGACGGAAAGTATATTTTCGTAAACACCGGCGCCCGGACAGATCACGGCGAAGTGCAGGACAACGGCGGTGAATATCCCAATGCACGCGATAATGCATTAACAGCCAACATTTTCCGCTTTCCTATTGATACCAAAGACCTGTTGCTTTCTACCGACACGCAAAAATTGAAAGCCGATGGTTATCTCTATGCAGAAGGCATTCGCAATGCATATGATATGGCATTTGATCCGAAAGGAAATCTGTTTGCCGTTTCAAATTCAGGCGATTATGATCATTCCGAAGATATGTTCTGGGTTCGGCAAGGCTATCATTACGGTTTTCCGTGGGTGATGGGCGGCATTGACAACCCACAACAATTCCCTGATTACCAGCCCAATCCGGACACAGACCCATTCCTGAGCAAATTCGCTTTTGCATGGCTCATGAAGTATTTTCACAATGATCCCGATTTCCCAAAAAGACCCGCTGGCGTTAAATTCAGTCCTGGCGTTCAAAACATGGGTCCCGATGCCAACGAATATCGGGACCGGAAAACGGGCCTGGTTGTTGACGGAGATTCCACTGGCATAGGCGTAAGCACATTCAATGCACATTCATCCCCATTGGGTTTGTTTTTCGATACCAAAAATACGCTGGGTAAAGACCTTACCGGCGATGGTTTCGTGATCCGTTACACCGGCGGGCCAAGGAACGGTGTAGCCAATCCAAGCCCGTTGAGAAAGCAGGGAAGAGACCTTTTGCACCTGGAAATGGCCTATGATAAACCCTCAGACAATTACAAAGTGAAAACAACCCGCATCATCGATGGCTTTACGTCGCCTACGGATGCATTGCTTGTTGGAAACACTTTGTATATTATCGAGTACGGCGGCAAGCAGGGCGGTAACAAATCGGGCGGAAGCATTTGGAAAGTGACCATGCCTGCGAATGAGAAAATGGCGAAGAAAAGCAAGAAAAAAAGATCGTAATCATATCCGTTTTAATAACCTTAATTATACAACCATGTCCGAAAGAAGATCCATTCTTAAAAAATTATTCGCCTCTGTTGCCGGAGTAGCCGGAATCGGAGTCGCTTCCAAAGCAGCGATTGCTCCTGTTGCAGCAGCTCCTGAAAAAGAAGTCGGTGATGTTGTTATGTGTCAGGATGTACCCTTGTTTTCAGGTCATACCAAGTTCAATAATATGGTGTTCGTTGCCGGAAAAGGCGCGCACTTCGAAGGCGACATCACAGCCCACACGAAGCACGTGCTGGACGAGCTCGAAAAAGAATTGATCAAAGCCGGTTCTTCCATGGAAAAAGTATTGAAATGCAGTGTCTTCCTACACGACCTGAACGACTACAAAGCCATGAACGAAGCCTATAAAGGCCGTTTTGGCTCAAAGCCCCCATGCCGCACGACTGTTGCAGTTTACGGCGGCGTGCCAGGTGATTCGTTGGTGGAGATTGACTGTATTGCTTATATTTAAACATTGTGGAAGCCCTTCGACTCCGCTCCTGGCTGACAAGCGCTTGTCACCCTAAGCGGAGTCGAAGGGCTTCCACAATGTTGTTTACAAAAACCTCCGAATCACAAACTTATATTTTGATATAATACAATTAAGCCGAAGGTAATTTTAAAATAAAAAATAAACTCACTCTTATATTTTAAAATACAGCGATTTAGCAGTTACTTTGTTATCTGACTCCAATAAGATTTGAACAAACGACAACGCATCGCTGAGGAGAATGTACTTCTTCTAAATCTCTGGCACCAATCCCAGGCCGGGGACAGTCTTGCTTTTTGTCAACTTGCGGACAAGCAGTATCGGACGCTTTTCAATTACGCGACCAATTTCACTTCCGACCGCGAGTTCATTAAGGATGCTATCCAGGAATTGCTGATCCACATCTGGGAAAAGCGCCAGGCCATTCACATTCAATACGTTTCCATCTATTTCCTGAAAGCGCTTCGCAATCAGCTGCTCCAAGAATTTCGCAGAAATAATCCGGCCAATTCGCTGCTGGACATTGATGAAGTCGGGCAGATTTCGGATTATCAGACTGTGGAAACGGAGATTGAGCAAAGCGAGATTTATTCAGAAAATCAAATCAAGGTCCGGTCTGCGATCAATGAGCTTCCGCGCCGCCAAAAGGAAGCCGTTTTCCTCAAATACTTCGAAGGAATGGATAACGAGCAGATTGCCGATCTCATGCAGGTTAATCGCCAATCCGTCGCCAATCTCCTCTTCAAAGCTATTTCCTCGCTTAAAACCCATATTAAAACGGTAACCAGCTTAATGTTACTGATTGTTGCTTCAAACTGATAGCACTGAATCTTGAAGATTACATCTTCTCTATCCCCAATTGTTTGCAGATCGCTTCACAAAGATGCTTGTCGATTTTCGGATGTCTCGGAATTGTAGTTTGCTTGCTATTAATGCCATTGAAGTAAAGGTCATGCTTTTCTCCGTTTCTTTTTAAGTGGCAACTGTGATTTTCGGGATGCCTGATTAGTTCATTTCTCTTAATTGACATCAGGCAAATTCTAGTTCTTTCGTAGAAATCAAAGTCCCATAAATCTCATCCTCAACGGATTGATCATTAAAAACCATATTTTCGAAAGAACCTTGGGCGTAGAGGCTTAGAGCATCGCTTATATTATCCATGACATCATTAATTGTCTTCCCTTGCGTCATTACTGCTGGAATCTCGTTAACGCGTCCGATGAGGAATTCATCACCCTGCGATATTAAAACTGTGACTTTCATGTGTAGATGTTAGTGTGGTCGATAAATGCTTAAATAAAACTAAACACAAAACGTGGTTTCGCAAATAACCGTTTGCCGGGAAAGACAAGCAGGCCGCCCCCTCGCATCAAAAAATAATTTCAGGAAAAAGAGTATCGGCCGCATGAAAATGCATCCTTAGATAAATTAGCCATACTATTATTTGCCCGATATGCATAATTACCGCAATTTTCTTCCGGAGGAACTAGCAGCAGATCCATCATTCCGACGCTGGACGTTGTTGAATGATCCTGAGGAAGAAGCTATTTGGGCTGAATGGCTTGAACTTAATCCCGACAAGCACGAGCTCGTCGCAAAAGCAAAACATTTTCTGATCAATACGGAAGCTGCTTTCGATCAGATCTCTGAGGATGAAATTGCGAATGAGATTTACCGGCTTTCTCATTCCATTGGTGAAAATAAGGCGAAGAAATCTGGCATTTGGCGCCGGTTCAGGCCAAACTGGTATAATATGGCGGCGTCTATCCTGCTCTTAATGTTTGCAGGATGGTGGTTTAACAAACAAACGCCTTCCCAGCAGCAATCGGACCAGTACAAGGTTATTTTAAGCCAGATTACGGAGCCTTTGGTGAAAAAAGAAAACGTGACCGACAAAGCGCAGCTGATCATTCTGGCCGATGGAAGTTCGGTCTTGCTGCAGCCTAACAGCCGGATCACTTACCCCGCTAAATTTGAGGGAAACAAAAGAGAAGTTTTCCTGAGCGGAGAAGCGTTTTTTGAAGTGTCAAAAAACCCGGACAAACCCTTCTATGTATACGCACACACGCTGGCGACCAAAGTATTAGGGACCAGTTTTAAAGTGAGTGCATTTGAAGGAGATAAGGAGGTAAAAGTAGTCGTGAAAACAGGACGTGTTTCTGTTTTTCCCATGACCAAAGAAGCAATCGCAACCCAGCACGAAGATGGCAAGCTCGGTGGAATGGTGTTAACACCCAACCAGCAGATCGTCTTCGCTCCCAAGGAGTTACGTCTCACACGCAGCCTCATTCCGGATCCGAAATTGCTGGAATTACCGATACAAAGTCAGTCATTTGAGTTCAAAGGCACGCCCATTACCGATGTTTTTGCCACGCTGGAAAAATCTTATGGGGTGAAGATCATCCACGATGCAGATGTCATGAAAGACTGCTTCCTGACCGCTTCCCTATCCGACGAGCCGCTTTTCGAAAAAATAAACCTGATCTGCAAAACGATCGGTGCACAATATGAGCAGCTGGATGCGAGCATTATCATTACCAGCAAAGGTTGCTACTAACGTCCCACATAACCCCGTAAATTCAGATAATGCCTATGACGAGAATCTATTATCAGTTCCCTAAGAAATGAGCCGATGATGCTGCAACACCACCGGCTCCGTTAATCCCCAGTTTGTTTCTTCTTACGGCTATCGCCTTGCAGCGGCCGTGGGAATCAATTATGCCGAATTTTAACCCGACAAAAATCAAAATTATGTCAAAAACAGTACAAGTTCACCATGCTTTACAGAAAATCATGCGCATTACGCTGTATCAAGCCATACTCGCTATCGTCGTCAGCACATTTGTGCACGCCAATGACGTACGCGGTCAGCGGGTTTTAGAACAAAAAGTAACGTTGCGTTTAGCCAATGCCGAAATCGACAAGGCACTGGAAAGAATTGAGAATGTGACGAAGGTTAAATTTATGTATAACCCGCAGATTTTCAATAACCAAAAATATACATTCAAGTTTCAGGACGAAGCCCTATCGGAAGTATTAGGTAAGATCCTTGCCCCGCACAAAGTAACCTACGAAGTGGTGCAGGACCGCATCATTTTGAAGCGCGAAACGGGAGCACCCGAAACAGGCTCATCATCAAAAGAAGCGCCCAAACGCAATGTGACCGGTGTGGTAACAGATGAAACCGGTGCAGGACTCCCAGGCGTGAGCGTGCTGGTGAAAGGAACGCAACGCGGAACTTCCTCGGATGCGAGCGGAAATTATTCCATGGAAATTCCGGATGGCGAAGTGGCTTCTGCCGTACTGATTTTCAGCTTTGTAGGTTACACTTCGCAGGAAGTGCCTGTGGGAACGCAATCAACTATTTCTGTAAAACTCGAACCGGAAGCGAAAGCTTTGAACGAAGTCGTTGTAACGGCTCTTGGTATTTCAAAAGAGAAAAAAGCGCTTGCCTATGCAGTAACCGAAGTAAAAGGTTCTGAATTTACACAAGCTCGCGAAAACAACGTAGCTAATGCATTGACCGGTAAAATCGCCGGTGTGAATGCAACGGGTATGTCGACAGGGCCCGGCGGATCTAGCCGGATTATCATTCGTGGTAACGGATCATTGAGTGGAAACAACCAGCCTTTGTATGTAATCAATGGTATGCCCATGGATAACAGCGTTCCGGGCGGTGGCAATGCTTCTGACGGAAATGGTAACAATACGGACCGCGGAGACGGAATTGGCGGGATTAACCCGGACGACATTGAGTCGATCAGCGTTTTGAAAGGCGGCCCGGCCGCGGCTTTGTATGGTGCACGCGCGGGTAACGGCGTTATTTTGATCACCACCAAAAAAGGTCGTGCACAAAAAGGAATTGGTGTAGAGTTCAACAGCAACTTTACAACCGAAAACCTGTCGATCATCCCGGACTGGCAATATGAGTACGGACAAGGTGTGGATGGCGTAAAACCATTGACTCAAACGCAGGCAAAAAGCTCGGGCCGCTTGTCATACGGCGCAAGAATGGACGGCACGGACGTAATTCAGTTTGATGGCCAGATGCGCCCCTACTCGCCTCAAAAAGACAACCTGAAAAACTTTTACAGAACCGGGACCAACTACATCAACTCCATCGCGTTCATGGGTGGCAATGAAAAGATCAACTTCCGTTTTGGATTGAACAATACAAAATCGAACAGCATTGTTCCTAACTCTGACTTCACAAGAAGAATCGCTAACCTGAATGTGAACGCGTTTTTGGGCAAAAAACTGAGCATTGAGACAGTGGTTCAATACAACATTGAAGATGGTCACAACCGCCCGAAAGTGGGTTATGCCGATTACAACCCGCACTGGGCCACGCATTTGATCGCTAACACGGTGGATATCCGCAGCCTTTCGCCTGGTTATGATGCAGTTACAGGCAAGGAAGTAGAATGGAATCCGGTTCCGGCTGCACCAAACCCTTATTTTGTCATCAATAAATTCAAAAACGATGACCGCAAAAACCGTTTCCTGGGTCAAGCTAACATTCGCTACGACATTTTGGACAACCTGTTTATAAAAGGAAGCGTGAGCCAGGATTACTACAATTTCAAATATGAGTTTGTGGTGCCTAATAACAATGCTTACGAGCCATTGGGAAAATACGAATCCAACAGCACGACTTCTTCTGAAACAAACGGAATGCTGACATTGAACTACAACAAAGAGTTCGAAAACATAAGCTTCTCCGCATTGCTCGGCGGCAACACGCAGCGCAACATTTACGATGAAATGGCTTACCGGGGAGCCGAGTTCACAATCCCGAATTTTTACAGCTTTACCAACCTGGCCACAACAACAACGACGCCGAAATATCTGAAAAGCGGCATTAACTCGGTATTTGCTTCGGTGGATTTGGGTTACAAAGGTTTGGCTTACCTGACCATGTCGGGTCGCCAGGACTGGTTCTCGGTTTTGAACAAATCCAATAACAGCATTTTTTATCCTGCCATTGGTGGAACGGTGATCCTTTCGGAGGCGATTGATATGCCGGCTGCGATCAGTTTTGCGAAACTACGCGCTTCATGGGCACAAGTGGGTGCCGTGAATGTGGATCCTTACAAAATTTACCAAAGCTATCAAATGGCCCAAGGTGGCCACAATGGCCGTCCGGTGCAACAACTTGCTTCAGCTCTGGTTCCTAACCCGGATTTGCGACCACTTACTTCAACGACGTACGAAGCTGGTTTGGAAGCCCGTTTCCTGAACAACCGTTTGGGTCTTGACCTTACTTTTTACAACCGTAAGACTACAAACGACATTGTGCAGAGCAACATTGCCGCCTCTTCGGGCTACACCCAGGCACTTTTGAATGTAGGTGAATTAAGTAATAAGGGCGTGGAACTTTTGCTGACAGCAACGCCGCTTCGCAAAAACAATTTCACCTGGGATATCAGCTACAACATGGCTTATAACCAAAGCAAGATCATCAAACTGGCTGATAACCTGAAAACGCTTAGCATCGGAGCCGGTGTGGGCGGCGGTATGATCCAGAATGTGGTGGGTGGCAGCTATGGTGAAGTTTGGGGTTATAACAAGAAAACTGACGGCAATGGCAATGTTGTTTTCAACACAGCCAGCGGTTATGCGGTAAGGGGCGATTTGCAGAAATTGGGCAATGGGATTCCTCCGTTAACAATGGGTATCACCAACAATTTCAAATACAAAAACTTCTCGCTGAACATTCTCGTGGATGGTAAATTCGGAAGCGTGGTTTACTCGAACATGTATCAGTATGCCTATCGTTTTGGTTTGCCAAAAGAAACCCTTCCAGGTCGTGAAACAGGTGTGACTGTAACGGGCGTAACGCCTGAGGGTGCTCCTTTTACCAAAACTTGGGAGAAAAAAGATGTGGATACTTACTATGACAATGATAAGAACTACACGGGCATTTTCACTTTCAACAACGACTTCATCAAGCTGCGTCAGGTGATTTTGAGCTACAACCTCAATGTAAGCAAGATGTCGTTCCTGAAACTGCAGGCTGCTTCCGTATCCCTTGTAGGCCGTAACCTGCTGCTGCTTTACAAAGATAAGCGCAACAACTATTTCGATCCTGAATCGAGCTATACGAATGGCAATGCGCAAGGTTTGGAGGCATTCGGGGTTCCAAGAACGAGAAGTCTGGGTGCGAACCTTACAGTGAAGTTTTAATCATTCAAAAGATTTTAGTGGATATGAAAAATTTATTTAAGATACTATATCTGGCTCCGGCCATGTTTATTGCCTCCTGCGACAATGGGTTTGAAGAGATGAACGTGAACCCTAATGCGTCCACGGAAGTTGTCCCGGGCTTTCTCTTCACCAGGGCACAGCTGGTGACAGTAAGCACAAACTTTACAGGCGCAGCTTACCTGACCATTGGAGGATCTATGCAGCATTTTGCGACTTATAAAGAAGTGCCTGCGGCGGGTGACAAATATTTCAGTTTCACTTACAGCCAGGGCAGCTGGAACCTTTACGGAGGTAATCCGGTGACCGAGGGAGCGGTGATCGACATTGCGCAGGTGATTGAAGCGGTTTCCGAAAATCCAGCTGACATTAACAAGCTATCCGTTGCCCGCATTTGGAAAGCGTATTTGTTTCACCGTCTGACCGATTTGTATGGTGACATTCCCTATTTCGATGCAGGAAAAGCACTTTCAAGCCAAAACTTTACGCCGAAATACGATACGCAACAGGCTATCTATGCCGATTTGCTGAAAGAATTGGAAGAGTCGGTTAATGCATTTGACGCGGCACAACCCACATTTGGAACAGCCGACCTGGTTTACGGCGGCGACATTACAAAGTGGAAAAAGTTTGCGTATTCGTTAATGCTGCGCTTAGGCATGCGCCTGACCGAAGTGGATGCTGCCTCAGCTGAAACCTGGGTAAAAAAGGCCATCGCTGGCGGCGTGATCATAACAGATGCGGACATAGCGACGATCGCTTATGTCGACGGTTCCATTACAGCGAGCAGAAACTTTATTTCATCAGGCTTAATGTCAACAGATTACGTTTCCCCGGGTGGAGACAATGTGGAAGGTGGAAAGCTAGCCAAAACATTGGTTGATCATTTGAAAACAACGAAAGATCCGCGCTTGAATGTAATTTCTGTGGTTTGGACAAAAGCTTCGGCAACAGCTCCTTATGTGGCTGATACAGCAACTGCTTTACAAAAAGGAATGCCTAATGCCGCTTTCAACTCGCTGCCGGCAGATTTTGATTCATATTCGGAACCGAATCCGAACACGATATTGAAATACAATGCACCATTACTGGTCTTCACCCCTGCGGAAGTGCATTTGCTGCTTGCTGAGGCGGGTTTGAGAGGCTGGTATGCAGCAACGACACCTGCTGCTGAATACGAAAGTGCAGTGGTTTCGGGTATGAAACAATGGGCAGCATTTGGTGCGGGAGGAGTAATTTCCGATGCGAAAATCGCGGCTTACCTGAAAGCGAATCCATTTAAAGCAACCGGAACACTGGCTGAAAAAATGGAGCAGATCGGCACGCAGAAATGGGTGGCGCTGTTTTTGGAAGATGAGTATGAAATCTGGTCCAACTGGAGACGCACCGGATATCCTAAGCTGACGCCAACAAACTATCCTGGTAACCTCACAGGCGGAAAAATCCCAACACGATTTGTAATTCCTGACTCGGAAGAGCAGTATAATCAAGCTAATTTTTACGAAGCAAGAACCCGACAAGGCGGCACCAATACGCTTTCGAGCACTGTTTGGTGGGATAAATAGTATTTGCTATTGGCGTTTATATTTGCTACTAGACTTGCTAAGTCTTAAAGACTTAGCAAGTCTTAACGCCCAATTGTCAGACTTCCAGGCCATAAACCCGGGAAGTCTGATTTTATTCATATTTGGCCCTCTAATTTTAAACACGCAACCAGCATTAAAAACCCGCCCCGAATTCCTTTGATTATTAATGCCCATATTCCTAAAACCTGAAATCATGACTAATAAATTACGCTTAACCTGTTTTGCGCTGCTATTTGCATGCGCAGCCGTCAAAGCCCAGCAATACTCCGTCGTAATCAAAGGCGGCCACGTCATCGACCCCAAAAACAACGTGAACGGGATTATGGACGTTGCCCTGAAAGGCGACACCGTCATGCTCGTCGCCAAAAACATTGACGCCAAAGAAGGCAAGCAGGTTGTCCATGCCAAAGGCTTGTTCGTGACGCCCGGACTGATCGACATGCATTCCCACAATTTTTACGGCACCAAAATGGACCAGACTTACAGCAATGGTCCCAATGCGCTTCCGCCAGACGGTTTCACTTTCCGCACCGGCGTTACCACGGTTGTGGATGCAGGCTGCGCCGGTTGGAAGTCTTTCCCCGATTTCAAAAAACAAACCATTGACATATCCAAAACCCGCGTGCTCGCATTCCTGAACATTGTAGGAGAAGGCATGCGCGGCGGCACTTACGAGCAGAATGTGGACGATATGGACGCGGCCGCAACGGCGAAAGTGGTGAAGGAAAATCCGGATTACATCGTCGGCATTAAACTGGCACACTACAATGGCTACAACTGGACGCCAACGGAGCGCGCTGTAGAAGCTGGGAAACTGGCTAATGTGCCTGTTATGGTGGATTTTGGCGGAAGCAAGCCGGTTTTGCCTATTGAGGAACTATTCATGAAGCGTTTACGCCCTGGCGACATTTTCACGCATTGCTTCGGCCAGCTAAGCAGCAGGGAGCCGATCCTAGACGTTGCAACAGGCAAGATCAAGCCGTTTGTGTACGAAGCGCGCAAGAAAGGGATCATTTTTGATGTAGGCTACGGCGGCATCAGCTTCGCGTTTTCACAAGCTATTCCGGCCGTTAAAAGCGGCTTTTATCCCAACACCATAAGCACGGACATTCACACAGGCAGCATGAACAACGCCATGAAAGATATGCTAAATGTTATGTCCAAATTCCTCGCAATGGGCATGGACCTTCCGGCTGTGATCAAAGCCAGCACCTGGGCTCCGGCGCAGGCTATTCACCGGGAAGAGCTTGGTAACCTGTCGGTCGGCGCGCGTGCAGACGTGACCGTTTTAAGGGTTTTGGATGGTAAATTTCAGCTGAATGACACGGGAACATTTGGGTTCTGGGATTACACCGGGACGAAGATTCAGGGTAAACAAAAGCTGGAAGCTGAGGTGACAATCCGTGCAGGAAAAGTCGTTTATGACCTCAACGGACTCACAGAACCGCTTGTGCTTACCAAAAGATAATTTGAATGATAAACCATTCGATGCATCTTTAACCTACTAATTTGCCGCAATTTTACATTTCAATTATGAGAGTACATTTTTTTGGATTAATAGCCCTTTTAGCCCTCAATTTTAACGGCCTGCAATCGAGCCAGGCGCAAATGATGCCCAAGGAAGAGTTGATCTTCCTCACCTCCGAATGGAAAGGCGAACGTTTTCCTGACGGCCGCCCGAAAGTGCCCGACGAGCTCATCGCCCGCGCCAAAAATATCTCCATCGAAGAAGCCTGGGTTGTGCTTCAAAATGAAGGATATAACTGCCAGTTCGACGGAAACTGGAAGATTTTAAAAGATGACATTGTCATTACTGGCCGCGCATTGACAGCCCAATTTATGCCTTCCCGCCCGGACGTTGAAAAGCTTGTAAAGGACCGCGGCAACAAGAATGGAATGTTAGGAAACACCAATTCCTGGCCTATCGACAAGCTTTCCAAAGGTGACGTTTATGTGGCAGACGGTTTTGGAAAAATCGCCAGCGGAACATTGATCGGCGACAATTTGGGAACCTCCATTTTCACCAAATCAGGCAATGGCGTGGTTTTCGACGCTTCCGTTCGCGACCTCGAAGGACTTTCCAAAATTCAAGGTTTCAATGCTTTTGTCAGAGATTTTGACCCGTCCTTTCTGAAAGACGTTTTCCTGACCGGCATCAACACGCCCATTCGCATTGGCCGCGCCATTGTGCTTCCGGGCG
Organism: Dyadobacter chenwenxiniae; assembly: GCF_022869785.1. Classification (NCBI taxonomy): domain Bacteria; kingdom Pseudomonadati; phylum Bacteroidota; class Cytophagia; order Cytophagales; family Spirosomataceae; genus Dyadobacter; species Dyadobacter chenwenxiniae. The sequence continues at coordinate 2,928,002 of NZ_CP094997.1, forward strand.
ATGTGGTTTTGGCTAAAAAAGAAGGCGTGATTTTCATTCCCGCGCACATGGCCGAAAAAGTGATCCTAACCGCCGAATTCCTTACATTAAGGGACAAATTCGCGCTTCAAATGCTCCGTGAAGGCAAATTCACCCCAGGCCAGATCGACAACCAATGGACCGACCAGCTCAAAGAAGCCTTTCTGAAATGGCTCGACGGTAACCCGAAAGAAATCCCAATGAAACGCGCCGAGCTGGATGAATACATGAAAAAAAGAACCTGGTAACCTCTTTTGGAAGTGCCAGGGCACTTTGCGCTCTCTTTTCAATAGCATTATAACCACAATTATATGAATGTTTACAAGCTACTCGCTGGTGTCGCAGGTTTGTGTCTTCTCGTTGCGCTTTTCCTCGCATTCTCCGGAAACCTGCCGCAAGCCGGTCCCTTCTTTATTGCATTTTTTCTCGCCCTGGCCGTCAGTTTCAGGGGTTTTGAAAAGCTGAAAGGCTTTACTTATACAACCGTCATTTTTGCCGCAGTAACCACTGCACTTTACTTTCCGCAGCATTTCCAGACAGTAAACGGCTTTAAACTAGCCGCACTGATCACCCCACTGATCCAGATTATCATGTTCGGCATGGGAACTTCCATGAGCTTCGGCGATTTTGTAGGTGTTGTAAAAATGCCAAAAGGCGTGTTAATCGGCGTAGTAAGCCATTTTATTATTATGCCAACGATTGGTTTTACATTGGCAAACCTAAGCGGCTTCCCACCCGAAATCGCAGCCGGGATTATCCTCATAGGCTGCTCCCCAAACGGAATGGCTTCGAATGTAATTTCTTATCTGGCCAAAGCAAATCTCGCATTGTCGATTACTATCACCGCCATTTCTACAATGCTTGCTCCTATCGTAACACCGTTGCTAATGAGCGCGTTAGCAGGAGCTTTTGTTCAAATTGACACCTTGCATATGATGTGGGACATTATCAAAATGGTGATTATTCCAATCGGCGCAGGACTGTTATTCAATAAATTTTTCAGCGGCAAAGCGAAATGGCTGGACGACGCCATGCCAATCGTTTCCATGGCCGGAATCGCATTCATCATTGTCATCATCACCGCCGCCGGCCGCGATAGCCTCCTCACAATCGGACCGACATTGCTCCTACTTGTGCTTATTCACAACTTGTCCGGTTACACGCTGGGTTACTGGTCAGGGCGCTTGTTTAAAATGAGCGAAAGAGACTGCCGCACCATCGCCATAGAAGTAGGCATGCAAAATGGAGGCCTCGCCTCAGGCATCGCAAAAGAAATGGGGAAAATGGCCACCGTCGGCCTCGCACCGGCCATTTTCGGTCCCTTAATGAACATTACCGGCTCCATATTAGCATCCTGGTGGCAAGGTAAACCGACCGGGGACGAGGAGACTTATGTGGAGACTGGAAGGGCGCATTGAAAAAAGCTAGACTTGCTAAGTCTTAAGACTTAGCAAGTCTCTAGTCTCAATCCTCCTCCAACAACAACTGCATAAAAACCAGATCGAGCCACTGGTCAAATTTATAGCCCACCTCCTTCAAATATCCTTTCTCTACAAAACCATATTTCTTGTGAAATTCGATGCTGCCACGGTTGGTTGCGTCGATACCGGCGATCATGCTGTGGAGGCCGGATTCTCTTGCACGCTGGATCAGACTGCCTAAAAGTTTCCCTCCTACGCCCAGCCCTCTCGATTTTTCGTCCAGATAAATGGAATGCTCGACACTAAATTTGTAGCCGATTTTGGGACGGAAGATGTTATAGGAACCATAACCAATCACTTTCCCTTCCCTTTCCGCAACAATGACAGGCATACCATCATTGAACATTTTTTCAAACCATTCCTTCTGCTCTTCCAAACTCCGCGGCTCGTAATCGTAAATGGCGGTGGTATTTAAAATGGCGTGGTTAATAATTTCTAACAAGGAAGGCAAATCCTTAGGAGCAGCGCTTCTGATAATAAGATCCATCAAAATAACGTAGGTTCGATATAATTGGTAATATGAGCTTAAAGTTAGCCGATAATTCTTAAAATAAAAGTGCTTCCAATTCTGGAATCAGCACTGTTTTCTTTGGTTTATTTTTGATAATACATTTTTTGGAATAGCTTTGCCTAAACTTTAGGGGTGTCCCGATATGCGGACTGAGATAATACCCTTTGAACCTGATGCAGTTAGTACTGCCGAAGGGAAAAGTAAGAGATACTGCTATTGTATCTCAATGTATCTTTCCAAAAAAGGTCCATTCCTGAAGTTTTTCTCAAAAACACAATTCAGAATGGAAATTATCGTCAACGGTCAATCACGTGAATTTGCTGAACCGCTCTCGGTCCAGCAACTACTTTCTGCTCTTTTTCCTGATCAAATCAAAGGGGTCGCAGTCGCTGTAAACCAGTCTGTTATTCCGAAAATGGCATGGGCCGGTCACGCATTGCAGCCGTATGACCGCGTGATGCTGATCACCGCTACCCAAGGCGGCTAGCCTCCATTCTTCCCCATTTGTTTATCCTTAATCCAACATTTTATGAAAACTGAGAAAACGCCACAAAGCGGCAGTGTGACCACAGACCCGTTTCCAAATTCCCGGAAAATTTACGTAAAAGGCAACCTGTATAATGTGTCTGTGGCTATGCGGGAAATTGCATTGACCGACACGCGTTTGCACGGGAAAGCTGGTCAGGTAGAAAAAAACGCGCCGGTCACCGTTTACGATACGAGCGGCCCTTTTACCGATCCGAATGTGGAAATCGATGTTAAAAAAGGACTGCCTGCATTGCGGTCAGAATGGATAAAGGCGCGGCAGGATGTGGAGCAATTGGATAGCATCAGTTCTGATTACGGCAAGCAGCGGCTTGCAGATCCGTCACTTAACGCATTGCGTTTTGCACACATTACCAAGCCATTACGTGCCAGAGCGGGTGCTAATGTTTCCCAGTTGCATTATGCTAAAAAAGGCATTATCACCGCTGAAATGGAATACATTGCGATCCGCGAGAATCAGCGGATTCAGGAAAATTTATTAGAATTGAATGGTAAGGCGAGCTCGCTTGCGCATCAGCATCGCGGTCATAGTTTTGGAGCCAATACGCCGGTTAATTTCATTACGCCGGAATTTGTGCGCTCGGAAGTGGCAGCTGGCCGTGCGGTGATTCCCGTCAACATTAACCACCCGGAAAGCGAGCCGATGATCATTGGACGCAACTTTTTGGTCAAGATCAATGCCAACATTGGCAACTCTGCGGTGTCATCCACCATTGAAGAAGAAGTTGAAAAAGCCGTCTGGGCTTGCCGCTGGGGCGCGGACACTATCATGGACCTTTCCACAGGCAAGAACATTCACGAAACCCGCGAGTGGATTATTCGTAATTCGCCGGTTCCTATCGGAACTGTTCCGATTTATCAGGCTCTGGAAAAAGTGAATGGAAAAGCCGAAGATCTGACCTGGGAGCTATTCCGTGATACGCTTATTGAACAGGCTGAACAAGGTGTAGATTATTTCACGATTCATGCCGGGGTGTTGCTTCGCTACATTCCGCTTACTGCCAAAAGGATCACCGGAATTGTTTCGAGAGGCGGTTCTATCATGGCCAAATGGTGTCTGGCGCATCATAAGGAAAATTTCCTTTACACGCATTTTGAAAAAATCTGCGAAATTATGAAGGCTTACGACGTCGCGTTTTCACTTGGCGATGGATTGCGGCCCGGTTGCATTGCCGATGCCAATGATGCTGCACAATTTTCGGAACTGGAAACATTGGGTGAACTGACGAAAATCGCCTGGAAACACGATGTCCAGACAATTATCGAAGGTCCTGGCCACGTGCCCATGCATTTGATCAAAGAAAATATGGAAAAGCAGCTGGAACATTGCCAGGAAGCGCCATTTTATACATTAGGACCCTTAACAACCGACATTGCACCTGGTTATGACCACATTACATCAGCGATTGGTGCCGCAATGATCGGCTGGTTCGGGACGGCGATGCTTTGTTATGTGACACCGAAGGAACATTTGGGATTGCCCAATAAAAAGGATGTAAAGGATGGCGTAATAACTTACAAAATCGCTGCGCACGCTGCGGATCTTGCCAAAGGACATCCCGGCGCGCAATATCGCGACAATGCATTGAGCAAAGCGCGTTTCGAATTTCGCTGGGAAGATCAGTTTAACCTGTCGCTTGATCCCGAAACCGCCAAATCATTTCATGACGAAACATTGCCCGCAGAGGGCGCTAAAATTGCGCATTTCTGCTCCATGTGCGGACCCAACTTCTGCTCGATGAAAATTACGCAGGACGTGCGTGACTACGCGGAGGAAAATGGGCTGAATGAAGAGGCAATTGCGGAAGGCATGGAGGAAAAATCGAGGGAATTTGCCAGTCTGGGCGGTCAGATTTACTTATAACATGGAACTGATCGCGATATCGCATCCTGAATTTATCCCCAATGAAGCCGAGCGGATCAATGCGCTTTTCCGGGATGGTTTGCTGCGCCTGCACATCAGAAAACCGGGTTGTAATGTGGCAGATTTGAACCGGCTGATAGGAGATATTAACCCTGATTTTTATTCCAAAATTGCCTTGCATTCGCATCACGAGCTTGCAGCGCAATACGGGATTACCAGGCTTCATTTTCCTGAAAAATTGCGAAAGGAGACGCCGGAATTCATGATGGAAAAGTTTGAAAATGCTGGCTTCAAGCTCAGCACTTCTATTCATGACATTGATGAGCTTGACGGGCTTTCCAAAGCTTTCGATTACACATTCTTCGGACCCGTTTTCGACAGCATTTCAAAAACAGGCTATCAGCGTGCTATTACTGATGATTTTTATCTAGAAGAGGAAAAAAAAGCAGTCAAGGTCATCGCGATCGGAGGAATCAAGCGGTCAAATTTGCACATGATAAAGACAATGAACTTTGACGGCGCAGCCATGTTAGGAGCAATCTGGTATTCAGAATTTCATTTTTCAATTTCTTTAATTGCCGGGGGCTTAAGCCCCCGGCAATTAAAGAAATTGAAAAATGAAAATTTGGATCAGGATCTGGATTCAGCTGCAAATTCGAATACAAAGAAAATTGAAAGGCTTCATTTCATTTCTAATCAAACATTGGAAATGAGCCATTTGGACAGCATTGGCCTGGCACTTCAAGCTGGGTGCAAATGGATCCAGTTGCGGGTGAAGGATCAGCCCGAAAATGATGTACTTGAATTAGCCCATGCTGCCAAAGCGCTTTGCGACAGCTATGCCGCTAAGCTGATTATCAACGACTTCCCTAACATTGCAAAGGCAGTTGATGCATATGGCTTGCATCTCGGTTTAAATGACATGCCCATCCCCGAAGCCCGGAAAATAGTTGGGAAAAACATGACCATTGGTGGCACTGCCAATAAATTCGAAGACATTCTTTTACGCATCAGCGAAGGCGCGGATTACATTGGATTGGGGCCGTTTCGATTTACCAGAACCAAGCAAAATCTGAGTCCGATTCTGGGATTGGAGGGTTATCTTGACTTAATGCAAAAACTATCTGAACAAAAAATAAACATTCCGATCATTGCCATCGGAGGGATTTTGCCGGGCGACGTTCCGACATTGATGACGACCGGCATCCATGGCGTCGCCATGTCCTCTGCATTAATCCAATCCCAAGACAGGAAAGAAACAGTCCAAAAACTCGACAAATTATTATGTTAAAAATCGCAGATAAAACATTTGGATCGCGGCTTTTTACCGGGACGGGCAAGTTCAGTTCCGCCGCATTAATGGAAGAATCGCTGCTGGCTTCCGGCTCGGAACTGGTGACTGTTGCGCTACGCCGCGTTGACATGAATGATGCGCACGATGATATGCTTTTACATTTAAAACACCCGCATATCCATCTTTTGCCCAACACTTCGGGGGTAAGAACGGCCAAGGAGGCGGTTTTTGCAGCGCAGTTGGCAAGGGAAGCTCTGGAAACCAACTGGCTCAAACTCGAAATTCATCCCGATCCAAAATATCTCCTGCCCGATCCCATTGAAACGCTGAAAGCTGCGGAGGAATTGGCAAAATTGGGATTCGTAATCTTGCCTTACATTCACGCGGACCCGGTTTTGTGTAAAAGATTGGAAGAAGTGGGCGTCGCAGCAGTAATGCCCCTTGGCGCTCCGATTGGCAGCAACAAGGGTTTGAAAACGATTGATTTTTTGGAAATAATCATTGAGCAAAGTAATGTTCCCGTAATCGTGGACGCTGGAATAGGCTCGCCTTCGGATGCTGCAAAAGCAATGGAAATCGGTGCTGATGCGGTTTTGGTGAACACGGCCATTGCTGTCGCGGGGGATCCGGTGGCGATGGCGGAAGCATTTAAAATGGCTGTCATTGCCGGGCGCATGGCTTTTGAGGCAAGATTGGCAAATCAGGAAAATCATGCTGTGCCCAGCAGTCCGTTAACCGCATTTTTAGATTATGAGCTTTAAAGAAAAGTTTGAGGCATACGATTGGGAAGAAGTGAAGGCCAGCATTTATTCCAAAACGCCCCATGATGTGCAAAAGGCGCTGCTAGCCCAAAAACGAACATTAGAAGATTTCAAAGCGCTTATCTCCCCGGCGGCCTCAAGTTTCCTGGAACCCATGGCGCAGCTCAGCCGCAAACTGACCCAAAAGCGGTTTGGCAAAACCATGCAAATGTACATTCCGTTGTATTTATCCAATGAATGCACCAACATTTGCACTTATTGCGGGTTTAGTCTGGATAATAAAGTGCGAAGAAAAACGCTTTCACGCGAGGAAATTTTGCGTGAGGTGAAGGTGATTAAATCGCTTGGTTACGATCACGTTTTGCTGGTTACGGGCGAGGCAAACCAGACGGTGCATACAGCTTATTTCAAGGAAGTGATCCAATTGATACGACCCTATTTTTCGCAGATTTCAATGGAAGTTCAGCCCTTGGAAACCGCAGAATATGAGGAATTGATCGGGCTGGGGCTCTATTCTGTTTTAATTTACCAGGAAACATATCACAAGGAAGATTACAAAAAGCACCATCCGAAAGGGAAAAAATCAAACTTCAATTATCGCCTGGAAACGCCGGACAGGCTCGGACAAGCCGGAATCCATAAAATGGGACTGGGTGTTTTAATAGGGCTTGAAGATTGGCGCACGGATAGCTTTTTTACAGCAGCACACCTGCAATATCTCGAACGAACCTATTGGCAAACGCGTTATAGTTTATCGTTTCCAAGATTGCGGCCATTTTCCGGCGGACTGGAACCGAAGGTTGAAATGACCGACAGGGAGCTTGTACAGCTGATTTGCGCTTACCGGATCATGAACGAGGAGGTGGAAATTTCACTTTCGACGCGTGAATCCGAGCAATTTCGGGATCATTGCATTCAATTGGGCGTTACGTCCATCAGTGCGGGTTCCAAAACGAATCCGGGCGGCTATGCGGTTGAACCGGGGTCGCTGGAACAGTTCGAAATTTCGGACGAGCGCAGTCCGGTTCAGATTGCCGAAATGATCCGGGAAAGGGGTTACGAGCCGGTTTGGAAGGATTGGGACCAGATTTTTGTGCAATAAAGAAATGGGATAAATATGTTTGAGCAACAGGAACGCAAACGTTATAGCAGACAAATTTTGCTGCCGGAAATGGGACATATTGGCCAGGAAAGGCTGAAAGCCGCAAAAGTGCTGGTCGTTGGTGCGGGCGGCTTGGGATGTCCGGTGCTGCAATATCTTGTGGCCGGGGGCGTCGGGAATATTGGGATTGTGGACGATGACGTTGTGGACATGACCAACTTGCACCGGCAAATTCTTTACACCACAGCCGACATTGGAAAAAGCAAAGTCCTGGCTGCCATTGAAAGGTTAAATGCTCAAAATCCATTTGTCAAACTAACTCCCCACCCAGTTCGCTTACAAGAAGATAATGTTGCCGAAATCGTCGCTGAATACGACCTCGTGATCGACGGCTCAGACAATTTCCCGACGCGCTATCTGGTCAATGACGCCTGCGTTGAATTGGATAAACCATCGGTTTTTGGCTCCATACTGCGTTTCGAAGGACAGGTTTCAGTCTTCAATTACAAAGGCGGCCCAACTTACCGCTGCCTTTTCCCCGATGCCGAAGAGGGCGATAATTGCGCCGAGGCTGGCGTGATCGGCATTTTACCCGGAATGATTGGCACTTACATGGCCAACGAGGCGATTAAAATTATCTGCGAAATCGGCGAGCCATTGTCAGGAAAGCTACTGGTTATGAATGCATTAACAAATGCAACCAGCATTTTCAAATTTTCCAGATCTGAACAAACTGCACCCGCTCAAAAACAAGAAAAGAAGCCAAACCAAAACGAGCCGCAAATTGAATTAAAAGAAATGAAATACGAAGAGTTCGAGCGGATTGAAGCCTCCTACCCCGGCCAAATCCACCTCGTCGATGTCAGGGAATACAACGAATATGAAGCCGACAATTTCGGAGGCATCAACATTCCCCTATCCGAAATCCCCGACATCCTTCCAACATTACCCCCTAACAAAACCATCGTCTTCTATTGCCAAACCGGAAAAAGAAGCGCCCAAGCCGCAAAACTGCTTGCTCAGAGTGGGTTTGATGGGGCAAGTTTCTGGGCTGGGAATTGGTGATCATCCTTAGTAAAGTAGCTAAAATGACTCAATTTTCGTTAATTCATTGAGTTCATTCAACCAATTTAGCTAAATTCGTTGAATTGATTCAATGAATTAACAAGCTTCACTACGCCAGTACGTTGGTGCACTTTGGGAAAATTACCTTGCCTCTGAACGCGTGAAGTATAACACTTATACGCGTGCATTTCCGTACACTTATTTTTGGCGAACGTACGATCAGCAGGAACTGGATTGGCTGGAATTACAAAATGATCAGCTTAGTGCCTATGAATTCAAGTGGAATGACAGTAAAGTGAAGTTTCCTAAGGCTTTCGTTGAAGCGTACCCCGAAGCCAAAACGAACTGGGTTAACCGGGACAACTATACTGATTTTTTAACCGGCATCATTTAACTTTCATTTCTGTCCATTTACCAGAAGCATTCATGACAATCAAAAATACATTGCGCTACATTCTCCTGACCTTTGTCATATTCATATCACAACCCGTCAATGCACAGAATGAAGCGCAAAAGCCGGTCACCATTGAAGTCAATCTGAATGTCGGGAAAGGCCCGGCGAAGCCGATCTGGGCCTGGTTTGGTTACGACGAGCCAAACTATACTTATATGAAGGATGGCCAGAAATTGCTGACGGAGATTTCGCAGTTGAGTAAAGTTCCGGTTTATGTGCGGGCGCACAGCATGTTCGTTACGGGCGATGGCGTTGCGGCATTGAAGTGGGGCTCGACCAATGTTTATACGGAAGACAAAAAAGGCAATCCGGTTTACGACTGGAAAATTGTTGACAAGATTTTTGACACATACATTGAAAGAGGCATGAAGCCAATTGCCCAAATTGGTTTTATGCCCGAAGCATTGTCTTCTAAGCCGCAACCATACAGGCACTTTTGGAAGCCCGGCGATAATTACAACGACATTTACACAGGCTGGGCCTATCCGCCGAATAATTATGAAAAATTTGCCGAACTCGTGTTCCAATGGGTGAAACATTCCATTGAGCGATACGGGAAAGCAGAAGTGGAAACGTGGTATTGGGAGCTTTGGAATGAACCCAACATTAGTTACTGGAAAGGCACAACCGAGGAATACATTAAACTCTACGATTACTCTGCCGATGCTGTCAAACGGGCATTGCCAACTGCAAAAATCGGAGGGCCGGAAGTTACAGGACCAAATTGGGATGTTTCTGCGAAATTTTTCAGGACTTTTCTGGATCACGTTGTAAGCGGCAAAAACTATGTGACGGGCAAAACCGGCTCGCCGCTGGACTTCATTACTTTCCATGCAAAAGGCAATCCCAAAGTTGTGGATGGCATTGTACGCATGGATATGGGCACGCAGCTGCGTGACATTGACAAAGGTTTTGAAATCGTCGCTTCTTATCCCAGCCTAAAAAATCTGCCCATTATCATCGGAGAATCCGATCCGGAAGGCTGCGCAGCTTGCTCCGAAGACCTTCATCCTCAGAATGCTTATCGAAATGGGACTATGTATTCCAGTTACACGGCGGCGTCGTTTGCCCGGAAGCATGAACTGGCCGACGCGCGTGGCGTAAATTTACTGGGTGCGGTGACCTGGGCTTTTGAATTTGAGGATCAGCCCTGGTTCAGGGGCTTTCGTGATTTAGCAACGAACGGCGTCGATAAGCCCGTTTTAAATGTGTTCAGAATGTTCGGCATGATGGATGGAAACCGCGTTGAAGTGAAGCAAAATCTGGCTTATAATTTTGAAAAGCTGAAAAAAGAAAGCGTGCGCGGTGAGCGCGATATCAACGCATTTGCTACAAAAAATGACCGGGAAGCGGCTATAATGGTTTGGAATTATCATGACGACAACAAAATTGTTGCAGCATCACCTGTTACGATTCAGCTCGATGGTGTGAAGGCAAAACGGGTTCAGGTGCAACATTACCGGATTGATCAGGAACATAGCAATGCTTATGAAGTATGGAAGAAGATGGGTTCACCGCAAAAGCCAACAGCTGAACAGATCGCTACTTTGGAAAGCGCCGGTCAGCTGCAAACACTGACTTCGCCACAGTGGGTGAATGTTGAGCATGAGAAAATCAAGCTAAATTTCGACCTGCCTGCACAAGGTGTTTCGCTTCTTAAAATCATTTGGTAAACTAAAACTCTGCCGAAATTTTAATAATCTATTAATTATGTAGATTAAATAGTTTTACTACTTTTGTAACTTCCTGTTTCATGGAGAGTTTAAAACCCAACAGTAATGCTTACAAAAGTGCTTTCGCTTAAACTTCCTTCCATTTCTGCCTGGTATATCATTCCTGCGGCAATTGTGCTCCTTTTATCTGCGGTATTCATTTTTAATGGCTCTTTATCGGTTAGTCAGAAGGATGTAAATGCATTTATCGGAAGCGATTTTGCATTGTATCTGCTGGTAGGATTAGCTGCGCAGGTCGTTGACGGAGCATTAGGTATGGCTTATGGGGTGACTTCAACATCTTTTCTGCTTAGCCTGGGGGTGCCACCTGCGATTAGCAGCACAAGCGTTCACGTTGCAGAAATGTTCACAACCGGCGCTTCGGCGATTTCGCATTTTCGCTACAAGAACATCAACAAGAAACTATTCAAAAGCCTTCTGATCCCTGGCGTGTTAGGCGCAATCACTGGTGCATATCTGCTTTCCGACGTTATTGATGGTAATTTTATTAAGCCATACATTGCGGCTTATATGCTTGTTCTCGGTTTGATTATTATCAAAAAAGCGCTGCAAAAGAATTTGGTCAAAAATAAAACCAAGAAAATCGGCATTCTTGCAGCGGCGGGCGGCTTTTTGGATTCCATTGGCGGCGGAGGCTGGGGACCGATCGTAACCTCAACATTGCTTGGCCAGGGCCGCGATCCCCGTTACACCATTGGTTCGGTTAATGCCGCTGAATTCGTGATTGCCTTTGCAAGCGGTATTACTTTCCTCATTTTTACGGGAGTAAGCAGCTGGCAAGTTGTTTCAGGTCTCATTATCGGAGGTGTTATCGCTGCGCCTTTTGGTGCCATGCTGGTAGGGAAGATAAAGCGGAAGCCATTGATGCTCATCATTGGTGCATTGGTCATTGGGTTAAGTGTGCGGACCATTTGGCTGAGTTTTTAAACCAGCTACTATTGGGTGTTTATCAATCTTTAATTTCACCCTATCTCAAAGGTTTTCCATTCAAAGAACGTCGTCAAGACGCTAAAATCAGTAGCTTTGCGCAAACGAGTCCCGGATTATGATCTCTGATTTTGGTTACATTTTACTCTTTATCATTGCTGCGATTGTCTTGCTGGGCGTGATGCTGACCATTGCCAAATTCTTGCGCCCCCATCATCCGAACGAAGAAAAACTAACTACATACGAATCCGGCGAAGATCCGCTAGGCAATGCGAATATTCAATTCAACGTCCGTTTTTACGTGATCGCATTGATATTTGTTTTATTCGAAGTCGAGCTTCTTTTTCTCTTTCCCTGGGCCATCGTTTTTGGAAATGAAGATCTCATTAATCAAACCAACGGCCAATGGGGCTGGTTTGCCCTTGCCGAAATGACCGTTTTCATCGGTATCCTCATCCTCGGCCTAGCATACGCCTGGGGCAAAGGCTACCTCGATTGGGTAAGACCAAAACCACAGGTTCCTGTAATTGATTCTCCTGTGCCAACGGATCTGTATAATCGTGTAAATGAGAAGTATGGGAAGAAGTGATTTGCAGGAAAGTTCTCATTTTCGGTCTATCCGCTTGCTTATAAACTTTGAATGTGCGTAAATCACTATTTGAATTTTTCCGTGGGTTCGTAGATGTATCTCACTGAATCCGACGCGGCATTATAAGCTGCACTTTTTATGACATTGCTCACTTCGATGCGCGTTGTTTTCCTGTTATCAGGCTTAACATCGAGGATTGTCAGAAAGCCTGACTCCTGATCAATCCTATACCAAAACTTACTTTGCTCTGACTTTTTGTTGTATTCATGATCATATTGAATTGCCTGAACTGAGGAGACGTTGCCTATTGTATTATCGTAAAACGAGAATATAATATAAGGCATGCCTTTACTGTATATCGGCACTTCCAGGCTATCCTTTTGCATTACCTCCTGCCTCGTTTGCAAAAGGAACATATTAGGAACATTTGATAAAGCCACAGAATTGCTCTTGACCTTGTAGTTCGTCAGTTTCCAGTAACCCTCGCTCCCGTCTTGCACGACATTGCCCTTGGGACCTAGGTTTTGTTGATAGCAGCCTATCATTAGATTGATGTAAAACATTAACAAAAAAGTCTTCATCTTGTTTTATTTAAGGTTGAATTATGTAAGCTCTCATGTTTGAACTATTATACAGGATGCCGGAGCCTGTGATACCGGTGTAAGAAAACCACCCATTATTTTCATTTTGATTTTGCCATCCCCAGTTCATTTGATAGTAAATCGAATGATTTTCGTAACAAAAACCATTTTGATCATTAAAAATTGCGAAATGATCCTGAATTCCATCCATAACCCAAATATGCTGATTTGGTGCACAAGCAGCGCAATTCGAGCCAAATACTATGACTGGTCTGCTGGCGCGCAATTCTGAATTTATGATGCCTGAATTTGTAAAAAACTCTTTATCGAACGAAGTATATCCACGATTTGAAAAGAAATTGTCAATGTGGCCTGGAATGTTCCAAGTTTGACAACCAGCCCCTGACATGGGAATTCCTAGGGCTGGCACAATCGTATTATATACCGCATCCAAATCTTTACCTGTGTCTCGCAAAAGCTGAACTAAATTTATGTGATTGGCATTAACGGGTACACATACATCCGGCGCAATCCTTGGCATCGCGTTTAGAGTCGCAGCAGAGTATGCACGACCATTTATCGTAACAGGCTTATGATGATATTTCAACACCTGCGCAACGGCAACGGGCCCGCATCCCTGTTGGAGCTTTTCCGCACTCATACTTTCCTTTGCAATTCAACGCCGATATTCCATCAGGACAAAATGAATTATATCCCTCGTCTTGTCGCCAAAGCGACAGATTATCAGTCAAATGTTGGATCGTCAAGTTCGGTGGAATGGGATGCGTTACGAACCACTCGCAGCTTTCTTCCGGCGTGTACACGGGTTTTTCGCTGGTTCTGCCTCCATCTGGCGTTTGTTCCAGCTGCTTCCAATAGTTGACAATATCAATATGTGCTTCTGATTGTCTGGGCTCCTCTGAAATTCTCCTTGATAATATCAAACCACATTTGAATGCCGGGATTTTCTGTTTTCTCATCGAAGATGCCGTTATCTGAAAATGCAAGGATAGGCTTCATTCTTCGGTCAGCAGATAATAAGGTAAAACCTTTATCATCCTCATAATTAACAATATAAAAGACAATTGCTCCATCCTCATTATAAAAGCTTCTGACATCTTTGATAACCTTCTCCCCTCTTTCCAATGTTCGCGCATTCCTGTCGAGCGCTGCAAGGGCATCATCCGAAGTGAGTTTTACGGCTTCGCTCTGACTAAGAAAAAATCGATTTTTCGCAACCGTTAGATCTTTGTGTAGCGGATCCGTTACTTCATTTTTGGAGCAACTATTCAGTAATAGTAGGGCGAGTAACCCTAAACATAAGCAGGAAAAATGTATTGTTTTCATAAACATTAGCATGTGTTCGATCGCACTTTCAAGCCGTGCTGTTTTGAAGACATCGGGTTGGGTTGAAAGTCTTTACCTATAATTTTTTGTGGTGAAGTTTTTACAAGACTTGCTTGTAAAAGAACTTCAATGTATCGGCTGCTCCTCCCAACTCTGGCAAATAAGCCGATGCTTCGAGGACAGTTGGCTCTCCGAGCGCCCTGCGAATTTTGTAGAAGCGTTTGAGCCCACTGCCCCTATACGTAACCATAACGGTCATATCCTTTGTTTTCGCAGTTGTCCCGGGTACTCGTGTCCAAATATGTTTAGCAAATAGGGTATCGTTGCGGTAAACCCGTTCAACCTCGTCATCAACCTCGTGGCCACTTACCAGGATTTCCTTGTAGCCTATCTGGGTGCCGCTAAATGAGCCTGTTGGTGTTACAACTTTTTCCAGATTCCAAGTTCCCATGAGGAACATCGTAATTGGCCCTCCTGCAACCCAGCCATCATCAGATTCGCACGCCCCAGCTGACAGGAGAATTGATAAACAAATCATGCAGAAGTCTCTTAATGGTTTCATAATGTTAGCTTTAAGGTCTAATACCAGTTATCACGTGCAAATTTCCATTATAGTTTTCACCTTTCGGATTGTTGCAGTTTCCACCGAAAAGGATGCTACTTCTCTGGCTTCATTCAAAGAGATTATTAACGCATCATGTCCGTTTTCGGGTTTAGGATCAGGATCTTTTAGAGGCTCATCCCTTCTACATTGAACAAAAAACCACGCTGCAATACAACAGAGAACTAGCAATTTACCTGGTAACAATAACATCTTCATAAGCATTAGCATGTGTTTAGTCCCACCCTTCCTACCGCATTAATTCGAGCGGCTGCGAGATGTAATGCAAAGATGCGTTGTCATGAAACTTCAATCCAACAGGCTGTGCTTATAAGTTAATCGCTGTTACTTATAAAATATAACCGTGGCTTATAATTGAATTTTTTGGCTTGATTGAAATGGAAAAATTATTGACTTTGCGACTCAGATACCTTCCGGCTTATCCATACATTCAACACACTATCATGAATATCATTGCCAGTAACCTGCTCGCAAAACGCGAAGAAAAACGGCTTACCCAAGTTTATATGGCGTTTCTGAGCGGGATGTCACAGCCCAATTACTCCGACATCGAGAGAGGCAAAACCAGGCCGTCGATTAACCAGCTCAAAAGGTTTGCGGAAATATTGGAAGTGACCGTAGACGAGCTGATTTCTGAGGTTAAAAAACAAAAAATCCCTCAGATCCGCGAGTCATCGGCGAATACTGAGGGAAAGCAATCGGCTCTTATCAAGGCGATTGAAGAAAGAGATCATTACATTAAAATGCTGGAAAACCAGCTGGCCGATCTTAGGAAGAAGGAAGATTAGATTACTTATGCATTCCCATTCCACTCCACTTTTTGGCATCTTTCTTCGGAAAAAATACCAGGCCCAGCTGAAAATAAATTTGGTTTAGTTTGAGCGACGACAAATCGCTGATCGTGACATCCTCCCCTTTCCACTTCCTGCGTCCCAGCACAGGCAAATGATAGGAAGCCTTTCCACTCAGATAGACCTGATCGTGCCATTTGGGCAACACATTCATCTTATAGTCCGCCCCTATACCCGCATGAAAGTTAATGTTGCCGGTGCGAAGCCTGACAGGCTGGTAGGATTGCGGATTTTGAGCCACCTGACTGATGGTTGCGGTTTGATTGCTTTTGATCTTTAATTGATACAGCATCAGGTCGAAACCAATGGGAATCAACACATTCCAGCGGCGGTTATTGACGATTTTCGGCCCGCCGTCCGTTCCTATCCCGATGCCGTTGAGATATGCTTTTCTTAAATCTTTATCCTTTGTATAATTGGTGCTGTTCATAATAATGATCCGGCCTTCGGAAAACCAACGTTGCGATTCCGTCCGTTTGGCGAGGACGATGGACCCCATAAAGGAGGTGAATGGCTTAATTTGCAGTCTGTCAAGCTGTTCCCGCATGGCTTTGTTATTGGGGAGCAGTCCGAATTCGGCGTAGATGGCCATACCGCTCTTGAACATACGCACGGTGCTGTCAGTTTGCGCGTGTGCAAAACTGAGGAACGACATGGCTAAAATGGTGCTAAAAAGTAATTTGTTTTTCATACAGTTTTGTTTTTGAATAGCTTCCTCACGAAAGCTGGAAACAGATTTTTACTAAATATGGTTACTTTTGTATACATTGATATGGCTTAGCAAGCAATATCTGTACCACGGGAATTCAGGAAGGAAAATTAGCATGAGTGAGAAAATAAAAACGGGGGACGGCGGCATTATTCTGACGAATGCGGAGGATCTGATGAACTGGGCGAGATTGTCTTCTCTCTGGCCAATGGGCTTTGGATTAGCCTGCTGCGCCATTGAAATGATGGCTGCGTATGCTTCTAATTACGATTTGGAGCGTTTTGGCATCCTCCCCCGGCCTTCTCCGCGCCAGTCGGATGTAATGATTGTGGCAGGAACTGTGACATTCAAAATGGCCGACCGGATTAGGAGATTGTATGAGCAAATGCCTGAACCGCGCTATGTGATCTCGATGGGCAGCTGCTCAAATTGTGGCGGACCTTATTGGGAACATGGCTATCATGTGGTTAAGGGTGTCGACAGGATTATACCGGTAGATGTATACGTTCCTGGTTGCCCGCCGCGTCCGGAGGCATTAATCGGTGGTTTTATGAAGTTGCAGGAGAAGATCAAAGGCGAGCACCCGCTTGCACCAGCGCTTTTTCTTGAAATGGAAGCCACCGAAAACGTAATTGCCTAACATTAATATTCAAAACAATGACCTTTCAGGAAATTTCGGAGCTGGTTAGTAGGCACTTCCCGGATAAAATGATGGAAACGGATATCAAAGGGCCACAGCCTGTTTTGATTGTTCCGGCTGATGGCATCGCCGAGATCTGCGAATTTTTATACCGGGATAACCGCTTGTTTTTCGACTATCTGGCTTGTCTTACCGCTCTTGATAATGGTGCGACCTTGGGAACAATGGAAATTATTTACAATCTCACATCCATTCCATTTGGTCATGATTTAATGCTGAAAATTATATTCCCGCGAAACGCAGAAGGTGCCCCATTGCCTGTTGTCGCATCTGTCGCAAATATTTGGCGGACAGCGGATTGGCATGAAAGAGAGGCTTATGATCTGATGGGCATACATTTTAAGGGTCATCCGGATTTGCGCAGGATTTTGCTGCCGGAGGATTGGGAAGGCCATCCGTTGAGAAAAGATTTCAGCGTCCAGGATCGTTATCACGGCATTTATGTGCGTTATGAAGACGGTGTTTCTGAGCAACTGCCTGCTAATGAGGACAGGGCTTAAAGTTTAATTATGATAAATTTCGAATGTATGGGCACGCGCTTCATCTGTCTGGCGATCATCTTTTCAGGCTTTTTTACATATTCTTTTGCTTCAACTGATTCCCTGATCGTTAAGGGACGCATATTAAACCTGAATGGCAGGCTTTACAGGCAAGCACCTGCCATTACATTCTCCCGGAACAACCTGTTACAGCCGCAGTCTGAGCTTAGCAAACAGACACCTTTGGAGGCTGATGGCAGTTTCCTGGTTTCACTTCCTATCCTTTTCCCACAAGAAGAATTTTATCTTGATTATGGCGGAAAGGCTTTTACAACATTCCTGGGCTCTCCTGGAACGGTTGAAATAATATTCGATGGGGATTCGCTAGCCAAAGCTTCGAAACTTTTCTATTTTTCAGGAGTGAATGCTGATGCAAACAATCAGTATGCCCAATATTTGGCGGTTGAAAATAAGCTGCTGACGGCCAACAGTTATCTTGGGGCTAATTTTTTCAAAAATTTTTGGGAAAACAGTGCCTCCGCTGCCCGTGAAATGGCACAGCAACGCGCAACACTGCGACTCTCGGCCGTCAAAGAAGCTGCAAATAATAACGTCCCTTCACCTGCACTAATGCAATGGGCAAAGTCCATTACAGATGAAGAGCAAATGCAGATTTTGTATGAACATGCATTAAGCAACCAAACGGACGTAAGCAAAGCGCTGCTGGACAGTCTCAAACGACTGTCTGAGCCGCCTCTCACAGGTCAGCGCGTTATCTGGGCAAACCGGTTTGGCAATTATGCCGATCTGAAAGTGGAGGAACGCAAGTATACCAACCCAAGCAAAACCAATTCGCTGCCCGTCCGGCTGATGGCGACATTGATCAAAAACAATGCTGGAAACCTGACCGATGAGGAGAAACAGCGTCTGGATAACATTACAGCAAATGGTCTGGCTGAAAAAGCAGAGCTGGATTTCCTGAATAAGCTTTTTGCAAAAAACGAAATGGTGCTCAATATCCTGTTCAATTACGAACGGGAAAGCCGCATCTATACGGATCTTTTCGACAGCACGGCAACTGAATTTCTCAAAGTGCGTTACCTGACTAAAAATCTATATAAGTATACTTACAAACAGCAACTCCTTCTCAATAAGCACATTCAGTCCAGAAGCGGATATCCCGCTTTTCGCGAGTCGCTGGATGAGATTGTACGGCTTGAAGTAAAAGACAGCGCTGACATTCGCAAGATTGTTGAGTTTAAAGATCTAAAAACAGATCCTACCGAGGCACTGCCCGGCTATTTTCTGGCAGCATCCAATGACCGGGGCACAAGCTGGTTCAATCGTGTTTTGGACAAATACAAAGGCAAAACGGTTTATCTTATAAAATGGAATCTGGATGATGCCAGAAGCCGCGAAGAGCTTGAATATATTCCGGCGCTTCAGGCCAGTGTCCCTGAGGATGTTGTGTTTCTGTTTGTTCATTTATCGGGTGATGAAGCTGTCCCTTCCGAAACATTATTGAAGCAATACATTGTGCGTCACAAGCTTAAAGGAACACATTTGTTCATGGACGCGAATCAAATGATGGACCTGCTCTTTCGCCTGAACCCGCTGGATGCAGCGACTTTTTCAATCATCAGGCCCAACGGCAAATTTGCAACTAAAAATGCATCGGCGCCCAGCACAACCGAAAAGACAATAAAAGCTATTCTGGACGCTGGTAATTAATACTCATTCTGCATTTAAACTTTAAAAATTAGGCTTACAGCATCTTGTTATATCTATCATACGTACGTTATCGTTAAGTCTGTTGATTTGGAATAAAAGTGCACATGCTTAGATATATCCTGCTGTTTTTGCTGCTATCCACTTATGCTTCGGCCCAGAATCCCGACAGCCTGGAAGTGTACAGCAGAGATAGCTTACGCTACACAAACCTGAAAGCAAGGATGTCGAAAACCAAGTTTTCGCGTGCGGTATACAGGCTGTTGTTCAGAGATGTTTACAACCAGGGCAAGGTGACGGAGGTGAAGGAGATCGAAACCAATCCGTTCACGCCCTATGAAGGCATGGTGATCCGGAAAATCCATATCCGGCAGCTGGATATCCTGGGCGAGTCTGTTTATGATACGACACGTGAAGGAAAGCGGCTCGAAAAATTTCTAAGTAAAAATCTGCACACGAATACGCGGGAAAGCATCATACGAAAATCATTTCTGCTGTTTTCCGAAGGTGATGACATCCAGGCCAAAGTGCTAAGAGACAATGAGCGTCTGCTGCGGGCCAACAGGACAATCACCGATGCGCGTATCATTGTCGTTCCGCGAAAAGATGTGACCTGGATGGCCGACGTGATTGTGCTCGTTCAGGATTCCTGGTCATTGAATTTCAGGGGCGGATTCAATTCATTCAACAAATTCAATCTCGGTGTTGAAAATGTAAACGTACGCGGAACAACGCATTCGCAGCTTACACGCGTCCGCTGGGATAGCAAGGATATTTATGGCAAAAAATTCCAGTTCCGGACTATTTATACAGTTCCGTACATTGGCAAAACATTCATTACAGGACAGGGAAGCTTCATTTACGAGCGGGATCTCGAAGAACAGTCTATCCGTTTCTTCCGCAGCTTTTTAACCAACGAAACGAAATACGCCGGTTCCGTGGAGGCCGGTAAGCGCATGGTAAGGCAAATAAAGCGGAATCCCAGCGACACCGAGGAGCCGATCATTTTCCCTACCAGATTTAATTACTACGATATCTGGCTTGGCCGGTCATTCAAATTTCCGTTTCCCGCAAGCCGTCTGGCGGAAAATTCTCGCATCGTTATTGCGGCCCGCCATAACAAATTTAACTTTCTTGAACGCCCGGAGGTTTCACCCTATATCAATAAAGTGTATTGGAATAAAAGCGCAACGCTGCTTAGTCTAGGGTATTCCAACCGTAATTACAAACGGGACGTCTTGATCTATGGTTTCGGACGGACGGAGGACGTTCCTGTCGGTCACCTGTTTGCATTGACCGCCGGCCGGGAAGATACTGAATTTGGCGCGAGAGGTTATGCAGGTCTGCAATATGCAACCGGAAAATATCTGCCGCATAATCTTGGGTATATGTATGGTCTTCTTAACATTGGCTCATACATTAAAGAAGCCAAGACGCAGCAAGGCGTCATCAGTGCGCAGCTCAACTACATCAGCAACCTGATCCCTTTCCGATACAGCTTTTTCCGCCAGTTTTTCACAGGGCGTTATACGCGGGGGGTGAACAGGGACCCGCTGGATTATCTGAATATCAGCGGCGACCAGGGAATCCGGGGCATTAACAGCGAGCAGCTGATCGGCACAACCCGGCTTACGCTGGGGACGGAAACAGTCTTTTTTTCGGATAAAAGTTTGTTGGGCTTTCGTATCGCCTATTTTGTTTTTGCAGATATCGGCCTGGTGAATGGCGCGGAATCGATCTGGAAAAGTCCGTTGTACCAGGGTTATGGGCTTGGTTTGCGGCTAAGAAACGAAAACCTGACATTTAATACATTGCAACTACGCGTTGGATATTATCCGAATATTCCGGGAAACACATCGGTATTCAGGTTTGGAGTAGATGGCAATGTCCCGTTGAGATTGAGGGATTTCGACATTTCCGCACCTGCCATAGCACCGCTTCAATAATTGCATTTAACTGATAATAAGTCTCTTAAAATCTCAGCTTCAAAAAATAACAGTAATTTCCGCTATCCTTTCTTTTTTTTCAGATATGTGAATTAACTTTGTGGAATTTTTGGACGTACCCCTGCTGAGATTAACAGGCAATTCTGCCAAAAGTTGTTAAAAAGTTTTCCTCATTTCTACAAATTACCTATTACTGTGCCCAAAAATACGAATATCAATTCCGTTCTAATTATCGGTTCAGGTCCAATTATCATCGGTCAGGCATGCGAATTTGACTATGCCGGTTCTCAGGCTGCCCGTTCGCTGCGCGAAGAAGGGATAGAAGTTGTGTTGATCAACTCCAACCCCGCCACGATCATGACTGACCCGATCAGTGCAGATCATGTTTACCTGCTTCCATTGGAAAAGAAATATATCGTTGAAATCCTGGAAAAACACAAAGCGATGGGCAAGCCTATCGATGCAGTGCTTCCTACAATGGGCGGACAAACCGCGTTAAACCTTGCCATTGATTGCGATAAAGCCGGGATTTGGAAAAAGTATAATGTGGATCTCATCGGAGTCGACATTAAGGCCATTGAAACGACGGAGGATCGGGAGAAGTTCAGGTTGAAAATGCTTGAACTCGATGTGAATGTCTGCAAAGGCCGCACGGCAAGATCGTTTTTGGAAGGAAAAGAAATTGCGCAGGAAATCGGTTTTCCGCTTGTGATCCGCCCTTCCTATACATTAGGAGGAACAGGAGGCGGTTTTGTTGAAAGAGAAGAGGATTTCGACAAAGCATTGAACAATGGATTGCATGCCTCGCCGGTCCACGAAGTTTTGGTTGAACAAAGCGCAATGGGCTGGAAAGAATACGAATTAGAGCTCTTGCGAGATAATAAAGGCAATTTCATCATCATCTGCTCCATTGAGAACTTTGACCCGATGGGCGTGCATACAGGTGACAGCATTACAGTTGCGCCGGCGATGACGCTTCCGGATACGCTTTACCAGCAAATGCGCGACCTGGCAATCAAGATGATGGACGGGATCGGAAAGTTTGCGGGTGGCTGTAATGTTCAGTTTTCAGTAAACCCTGCCAATGATCAGATCATTGCCATTGAAATTAATCCGCGTGTTTCACGCTCTTCTGCGCTGGCATCCAAAGCAACCGGTTATCCAATTGCGAAAATCGCTGCAAAAATGGCCATTGGCTATAACCTGGACGAGCTGATTAACCCAATCACTGGAAGCACTTCGGCTTTCTTCGAGCCTTCGATCGACTATGTGATCGTAAAAGTGCCGCGTTGGAACTTTGATAAATTCAAAGGTGCTGACCGTTCTTTGGGACTTCAAATGAAATCGGTTGGAGAAGCGATGGGCATTGGCCGGAATTTCCAGGAAGCGCTGCAAAAAGCATGTCAGTCACTGGAAATCAGAAGAAACGGTTTGGGAGCGGATGGTCGCGAGCTTCGTGATCAGGAAGCCATCAAACACAGCCTGAAACATCCGAGCTGGGATCGCCTTTTCCACATATATGATGCTTTCAAAATTGGTTTATCATTCAAAACCATTCAAAGCCTCACCCAAATTGATTCCTGGTTCCTGCGTCAGATCGAAGAATTAATCGAGCTGGAACACGAGATAGAAAAATTTGACCTTAGCGATCTACCGAAGGAACTTCTGCTCACTGCAAAACAAAAAGGCTACGCAGATCGCCAGATCGCCCATTTGATCGGCACAAAAGAAAGCAAAGTCTACGACAAGCGTAAGGAGCTAGGTATTAAGCGCGTATACAAGTGCGTTGACACCTGCGCAGCTGAATTTGAAGCAAAAACACCTTACTATTACTCCACATTCAACACTTCCCAGGAATATCCCGACAACGAATCCATTGTCAGCGACCGCAAAAAAGTGGTTGTGCTGGGTTCTGGTCCAAACCGGATCGGACAGGGAATTGAGTTTGACTACTCATGCGTTCACGGGGTTTTGGCTGCGAAGGAAGAAGGTTACGAGACCATTATGATCAACTGTAACCCGGAAACAGTTTCAACCGATCCGGACATTGCGGATAAACTGTATTTTGAGCCTGTTTTCTGGGAGCATGTCTTCGACATCATCGAACATGAAAAACCCGAAGGCGTAATTGTTCAGCTTGGCGGACAAACTGCCCTTAAAATGGCAGAAAAGCTTGAAAAATACGGCATTAAGATCATTGGCACCAGTTACCATTCACTCGACTGGGCCGAAGATCGCGGGCGCTTCTCTTCCCTTTTGGAAGACCTTGAAATACCATTCCCTAAATTCGGAACGGTAAGGACCTCGGATGCTGCAGTTGAATTGTCCCGCACGCTCGGTTTCCCGCTTCTGGTTCGCCCAAGTTACGTTTTGGGTGGACAGAGCATGAAAATTGTGATCAATGAAAAAGAAATGGAGCAGCATGTGGTTAAAATCCTGCATGATATTCCGGATAACAATATTTTGCTTGACCATTTCCTTGAAGGGGCTTTGGAAGCGGAAGCAGACGCCATCTGCGACGGTGAAGACGCTTACATTATCGGGGTTATGGAGCATATCGAACCCGCCGGGATTCACTCCGGTGATTCGCACGCCGCACTTCCGCCATTCGATCTGACAGCGGACGAAATACGCCAGATTGAAGAGCATACGCGGAAAATTGCGTTGGCAATGAATGTGATCGGATTGATCAATGTGCAGTTCGCTATTAAGAATGGCATTGTTTACGTGATCGAGGCAAATCCAAGAGCTTCCCGCACCGTTCCGTTTATTTGCAAGGCTTATCAAGAACCTTATGTAAATTATGCAACGAAGTTGATGCTGGGCACTAAGAAATTGAAAGACTTCACATTTAATCCTGTGAAAAAAGGCTGGGCGATTAAAATCCCGGTATTCTCTTTCAACAAATTCCCGAATGTAAATAAGGAACTTGGGCCGGAAATGAAGTCAACCGGGGAAGCTATTTATTTCATCGATGACTTGCAGGATGATTTCTTCCAAAAAATTTACGGCGAGCGGAATCTATATCTGAGCCGCTAGTTTACATTCTTTGTATATAAAAGCGAAAGCCGACACAAATGTGCCGGCTTTCGCTTTTATATATTTAAACAGAAAATTTTACTTCACTTCTTCATAATCCACATACTCACCGCCTCGGAAACGGGACGACTGATTAACATCCGGCGGCGTATTATCCACTTTCACACCCGCATTGGGACGTTGGCGTTGCTGCTGGGCCTTGTATTGCCTTTCCTGTTCTTTAATGAGCTGGCGGCCTACAAGCAAGTGGAAAATAAATCTTCTAAAAAACGGAACAAATGCGATCAGAAGCAGGAATATGAGGATTATATTAAATACGAGTTTCATTTTTCAAATGTTTATTACATTAATGTATAACGTAAAGCTGGCATAAATAGCACACGAATATAATGAAAACCTAACGAATGATCCAATCCGGCTTAGGAAAGGCGATATCAAATTATGGATGGCTGGCAGTCAGTAGTCCCGGGATCTTGCTGGGCCGTCAGGCTTCCTGTTTCACGGCTTCTTCGTTCTTCTCATTCTTATTGGATATTTGCTCTATCGTTTTTGGCCTCAGGATCAAGCGCAATGACTGGTCATACGTAGCGTAGTTCCAAACCCAGTTGATCAAAATAAGCAAACGGTTCTTCACGCCCACTATGGAAATCAAATGGACGAACATCCACGTCAGCCAGGCCATGAAACCTTGGAATTTGATAAAAGGCAAGTCTACAACTGCCCTGTTCCGGCCTACTGTGGCCATGGAACCCAGATCTTTATACTTAAATGGCACCGCTTTCTTGCCATCCATGACACGCCATACATTCCGGGCGAGCGCCTTACCCTGCTGAATTGCCGGCTGAGCCAGTTGCGGATGGCCATTTTCCCATTCACCCTCCTGCATCGCTGCCACATCGCCCAGCGCAAAAATTTCTTCAAAACCCTGGACGCGATTGTACTGATCCACTTTAATGCGCCCGCCACGAACAATCAACTCAGGATTCAAACCATTCAAAGGATTTGCCTTAATCCCCGCGGCCCAAACCAAGTTATCAGCCCGAATCCGCATTCCTTGCTTCGTAGTCACATATTTCCCATCAAAACCAGTTACAACTTGCTCTGTATGAATGTGCACGCCCATTTTTTCAAGGTATTCCCTCGATCTTTGAGACGATTCGTCTGACATCGCACCCAAAAGTTCCTTTGAACCTTCGAGTAAATGGATCTCCATGGTTTTGAAATCCATTTCAGGGTAATCCTTTGGTAAAATAAAATGCTTCATCTCCGCCAGCGTTCCCGACAATTCGACCCCGGTAGGACCGCCGCCGACCACCACCACACTCATTAACCCGGCGCGCTCCTCTTCCGAATCCACAGAAAGGGCATCCTCGAAATTTTGTAATATTCTGTTTCTCAAAGCCAATGCCTCGGAAACCGTTTTCATCGGGATTGCCCTTTCTTCAATTTCCTTCATTCCAAAATAATTGGTAACGGCACCCGTCGCGATTACCAGATAGTCGTAAGTAATTTCGCCCAAATCCGTGGTGATGGATTTGCGGTCGGGATTCACATTGTGCACCTCGGTGATGCGTATATGTACGTTCTTTTTGGATTGAAAGATTTTCCGGAGCGGAAAAGAAATGGAGCTTGGTTCAAGGCCGGCCATTGCCACCTGATAGAACAACGGCTGAAACTGGTGGTAATTATTGCGGTCAATCAGCACGACTTGCAAGTCCTCACGCTTGGCAATTTCCCTTGCCAATGCAAGTCCGCCAAAGCCCGCGCCTACGATCACTACCCGCTTGTGTTGTGTATATGGAATGTTTGGTAACATGGTCTGGTCATTTTAAATAGATGACCAGACCTTAAAAATACCATACCTATATCGCTATCGCCTTGCTATTTTCCACAACCTTCTCATAATAAGACTCATAATGAGGAAGGATTTTAGTAATATCAAATTCTTTTGCTCGCGCCAGGGCATTTGCCTTGAATGTTGGCAGATTAGCGTCATCCAGGATGTAAGCCGCATTTTTCACCATGTCATCCACATCACCAACATCACTTAAAAATCCGGTAATGCCATGAAGATTTAATTCAGGAAGACCACCGGCATTTGAGGTGATTATCGGGACTTCGCAAGCTAATGCTTCCAATGCGGCAAGCCCAAAGCTTTCTGATTCAGAAGGCATAAGGAACAAGTCCGCTACGGAAAGCACTTCTTCGATCGCATCCAGTTTACCCAGAAATCTAACATCAGAAAGCATATCAAGGTCTTTGCACATCCGTTCAATGCGCTGCCTGTCCGGGCCATCCCCCACCAATAAAAGCTTACTAGGCAACAACTTGCGCAATTTTTCGAAAATCAGGATTACGTCGTCAATGCGCTTTACTTTTCTGAAATTGGATGTGTGGACGATCAGTTTCTCGTCATTCGGGCAGATCGCTAATTTGAAATGCTCCTTTTTCTGGCGGTTAAAACGGTCCAGATCAATGAAATTCGGGATCACCTCAATGTCTTTGGTGATCGCAAAATGGGCATAAGTGTCCCTTTTCAAAGATTCAGAAACGGCAGTAATCCCATCCGACTGGTTAATGCTGAATGTTACAACTGGTTCGTACGACTCATCTTTTCCAACCAGCGTAATGTCCGTCCCGTGCAATGTTGTGATGACGGGAATGTGAATGCCCTGCTGTGCCAGGATTTGCTTGGCCAGATACGCGGACGACGCATGCGGGATCGCGTAATGCACGTGCAGCAAGTCCAGGTTAGCACTTGCGGCTACGTGAACCATTTCACTGGACAATGCGGATTCGTAAGGCGGATATTGGAACAGCGGGTAAGCCGGGATATTTACTTCGTGGTAGTAAAGGTTCTCATTGAAGAAGTCGAGTCTTTGGGGCTGTGAATATGTAATAAAATGAACCTGATGGCCTACTTTCGCAAGTGCCTTACCAAGTTCAGTAGCTACCACACCGCTTCCTCCGAAGGTAGGATAGCATACAATGCCAATTTTCATAATTCTATCTAAAAAGTTGAAAGTCACTTTGGCGAGCTGTTATGACAACAGATCTTTTAGGCTAACAACAAATGATCCATTTTTTATCCCTAAAATGGATAAAGATGTTGAGATTTGTCGTTAATGGGATAAAATGAATAATTTTATTGTCTAAACCTTCTGTTTCCTGAGTTAGCCTGCATGAATGTGTCTGCAAGACCAAAAATTACTTTATGGGATTACGTTACCGGAAGCGCCCGGCTGGTCCGTATGACCAACCTGGTGATTGTGGTGATGACTCAATATTTGACGCGTATTTTACTGATTGGTCCCCGGCACGAATGGCGAAGCATTATCGCGGATGCAGATATGTTCGTTTTATCGCTTTCAACGGTTTGCATTGCAGCAGCAGGTTACATTATTAATGATTATTTTGATATAAAAATCGACATTGTAAATAAGCCGGAGCGCGTGGTGGTCGGGCGGTATCTGAAACGCCGCTGGGCTATGGGTGCGCACCAGGTGCTGAATGTGATGGGTGCGGTTTTCGGATTGGTTGTGAGTCCTTATATTTTTGTGATCAATGTATTTTCGATCACATTGCTGTGGTTTTATTCAGAGCGTTACAAAAGGCTGCCTTTCATTGGCAACTTTATCGTCTCGCTGCTGACGGGTCTTTCCCTGCTGATCCTGACCGTTCATTTCCCTGTTAACCGTCATTTGGTGTTCATCTACGCGGTTTTTTCCTTCTTTATTTCGCTTGTCCGGGAAATTGTCAAGGATATGGAGGACATCAAAGGCGACGAAGCTCACGGCTGCCGGACCCTGCCTATTATCTGGGGCATTCGCAGAACGAAGAACTTCCTGTATGTGATCCTGTTAATGTTCGTAGCCACCCTGTTTGTGATGGCACGCGCGCTGGATAATAATGTATTGATTATCTTATTCTTCCTTCTTCTGATCCCCATCGCCTGGCTGTGTGCAAGCCTGGCGCGGGCCGATACACGACGTGATTTCAAACAAATCAGCAGCCTCTGCAAGATTATTATGCTGCTCGGCCTGGTTACGATGATCTGGGCATAAAGTTCTACCGTATAATCAATATATCAGGCAACCAACGGTATTCTGATCAGGGAAAGTATCTTTGGTTAACAAAACAAACCTGTGTTCTCACATTACTCATCATGAAAAAAACGCTATTATGGAGCATTCTGATGCTCTTTTTTATTCACACACTGTCCTTTGCACAAGAATGCGGCGGCATAGCGATCAAGCAGGACAGCGGTTTTGAGATGACGAACTTCGACGCCAAGGGAAAAGAATCCGGGAAGATCATTTACAAAATTGTGAACGTCTCGCAAGAAGGCTCAGCAACGGTCTTCAGTGTAGATATGGAAGCGCTGAATGCGAAGGGAAAGTCGGAGCTAAAAAATACTTATCAGATGAAGTGTGATGGCAATGTGACGACTGTTGATGCCAAATCGCTGATCAGCCAGGAGCAGCTCAGAACTTTCAAGGATATGGAAATGAAATTTACTTACGACAACATTGAATATCCGACCAAATACGTCGTTGGTGATAAATTGAAGGATGCTTCTGTCAAAGGGACCGGGCAGTCGGGCCCGATGGGCATCACATTCGATATGCTAATTAAAAACAGAAATGTGGTTGGGCAGGAAAAAATCACCGTTCCAAGCGGAACATTTGATGCCTACAAGATCAAATCTGACATGGCATTTGAAATGAAAATGGGCTTTCCGGTGAAGATGGAAATGGAAAGTATTTCGTACCGCGCGCCTGGCGTTTTATGGGACCTGAAAACTGAAACTTACCGGAAGGGAAAGCTCATCGGATACAGCGAACTCACCAAGATCTACTGATTTACAGTTACCTGGATTAAAATATGCTTAAAACGGCTTTCGGCGTTTACCGTAAGCCGTTCTTTTTATTTAGATTTGTCAAACAAATTTGACACGCATTATTAGAACAAATTAACTCTTTACATTACAATATGAAACGATTGGCCATTTTCGCTTCCGGCTCAGGATCAAATGCTGAAAAAATCTATGACTATTTTGCTGCCCGGGAAGACGTGGAAGTGTCACTTATTTTTACCAATAATCCGCAAGCCGGCGTTATAAAGCGAGCTTGCAACATGCAGATCCCGGTTGTGTTTTTTGATAAAAAGACATTATATCAGACGCGTAAAGTGCTCCAAATCCTGCAAAATGAAGGAATTGACCTGGTTGTTCTTGCGGGCTTCATGCTGCTTGTGCCTCCGTTTCTGGTCGAAGCCTTTCCAGACAGGATTATTAACATTCACCCCGCTTTGCTTCCTAAATATGGAGGAAAAGGCATGTATGGGCAGTTTGTCCATGAGGCAGTTGTGAATGCCAAGGAAAAAGAATCGGGCATTACCATTCATTATGTAAACGAACATTATGACGAAGGAAATGTGATTTTCCAGGCTTCATGCGTGGTGGACCCGACGGATACATCGGTTGACTTGGCTGCCAAAATCCATGCATTGGAACACGAAAACTATCCAAGGGTGATTGACGAAGTCCTTTATAAAAAGCGCTAGAACCCTCCCATGCTTTATTTTTCACTGTCGGTTCTTTTCACGGTTGCCCTTTACCTCGTTATGCGCGCTTTTCCGCGCTATAAAGTGGACTCTTTCCACGCCGTTGTTTTCAATTACTACGCGTGCGTGCTGACAGGATTGTTATTGACGCCGGATCTGCATCTGTTTGAAAAAATCACCTGGCATAACGAAGGGACATGGATCACCTTAGCATTAGGCGGAATGTTTGTTGTGACATTCATGCTAATTGGGCTTACGGCGCAGAAAGTGAGTGTCACAGCAACGTCGCTGGCGGGGAATATGTCGCTGGTGATCCCTGTGCTTTTTGGTTTATTTGTTTTCAAAAACAATAATAAAGCGTTTACCCTAATCAACTATGCCGGGCTCGTCTTCGCAGTCGTTGCCCTGGCGCTGGGCGCAATCCAGAGTACTAAAAAGGACTCTCCGATAAATTCGGCAGCACCGGCTCATTTGCTTCTTATTTTGCCCGTTTTCACATTTCTGGCAGCAGGGACCAATAATACATTAATCAATTACTTGTCTGTCAAATACTACGCGCCCGGCGAAACCACGCTATTTATGATCATCGCCTGCTCGGGCGCTATCCTGATTGGTTCGGCTATACTATTGTTCCGGATCCTGACACGCGGCGAACAAGTGCACTGGCGCAGTGTTGTCGGCGGGCTGATTCTGGGAGTCCCTAATTTTCTCTCCTTATATTTTCTGCTGCTGGCGCTGGCGTCTTTTGGGAACAGCGCCGCATTCGTCTTCCCCATTTACAACATTCTCACAATGCTCGTCTCCGCTTGCGCCGCCTGGCTGATTTACCGCGAAAAGCTGAACCATCTTAACAAATTTGGGCTTCTATTGGCAGTCGTTGCGATTATCATGATATCTTACCAGGAACTGGGCCTTTAATTGCCCGGCTTTCACCTAAAACCAGAATATGCCCCAAACTGCTATTTTACATATTAATGAGCGGAAGAATGTCTTGAACAAAAGACAAAAGGAATTTAACCAGCTATCCGAAAAAATCGAGGAACTGGATCGCCTGATCCCTGAGCTGGAAAATGCTTACGATCAAATGATCCAGCGCATCCCTACGGACCTTGATCCGCTGATCAAGGAGTATCAGGAGTATCGTGCGGAGATCGTTCATATTATGGACAGGACGTATTCCGCCGATCTTTTCAGGAAGATTTATCAGGACAAACTCGCTTACCTCATTACCGAGAGTGCCTACGACCTTATCGCACATTACGGATTTGACGACCTGAAACCCGTTTTCAACAAATACAGCCAGGTTGACATTGAAACCTTGCTTGACGAAGAAAGGGCGAAAGCAGAAAAGATCACAGATCCCTCATTTTTAATAGAAAGCGAAGCGGTAAAGGATCCTGTTCAATATGAAAGTTTTCACGATCTACCCGAGGAAGAACAGCAACGCATTAAGACAGAACAGCGGGAGGAAAGGCTGAACAGCCGCATTCAGGAGGCAAAACAACTTGCTGAACAACAAAAAACCACGAAGTCTGTCCGAACAGTTTACATGGATTTGGTGAAAACATTTCATCCTGATCTGGAAAAAGACGAGGCCGAAAAATTGCGAAAAACCGACATTATGCAGCAGATCACCCAAGCTTATCAGGAAAACAACCTGCTCCAACTGCTGAAATTACAGATCCAGTTGGATCGGATCGATCAGGATCAGCTTGAAAATCTGAGCAAAAATCAGCTGAATTACTATAACAAGGTTTTGAAGCAACAAGTAGAAGAACTGGAAATAGTGAAAGAAAACATCCAAAAAAGGATTTCATCTGTCTGCGGCTTGCCATTCCAGCATGCTAATTCACTAACGACGGTCATTGTGAAGTTCAACACGAATGTGAATGAGCTGAAAGCGGAAATAAAAAATATCCGGAATGTGATCAAAAATTGGAAAACGCCTTCGCAGCTGAAAGCATATTTGAAAACTTATCAAATCCCGGGTCAATCCTTTCTGGAAGACGATGAAGACTAATTGTACTAAGCCGGTTTTTGCGGGTAACGTATACAGTTGTAGAGTTAATTCCCCGCATACAGGTTTAGACTAAATATAAATATACGAATATCGGCCTTGTTGTGAGCGCTTTGGCTCTCAGGCGATTTTTCATCTGTTGTGGTACATGATTTGTAATTTTTTGGCAAATCTATATTTAACCTACTATGATGAAAAATTGCATTATTCTATTACTAGCGGTTACATCGTTTGTAACGCGGGTACAAGCTCAGGAAAACGTTTCCATAGGGCCCATCGTCGGAGTTTCCATCGCCAATTTCAGAGGTGACGTTTCTGACACAGACTGGAAACCAGGATTGACAGTCGGCGGATTCTACAATTATAGTTCCGAGAGTGGATTTGGATTCAGCGGACAGCTGCTTTTTACACAAATGGGTGCGCAGGTTCGTAACAAAACCGATGAAATCAATTTAAATTACATCCAGGCTCCATTGCTGGCGACGTTCTTTTTCGGGCAATACGGAGATAAGGTACGCCCTAAAATCTTCCTTGGACCAAGCCTTAACTTTCTGGTGGGCGCAAAAAATAAAAATGGCGACAATCTGAATGGCGATTCAAACAACCGCGTCTACTCGCCTTTCGATCTTGGATTGACATTTGGAGCAGGGATTAACATTCGTTTGCAAGAAAAAGTCTGGCTGAATCTGGACGCGCGTTATGGACTGGGGCTGATTGATGTAACCAAAGACGGCAACAGCAACGTGAAAAACCATAACTTTGGAATTAATGCAGGTCTAAGCTTCCCGTTAGGCACTTATAACAGCAACACTGGCAGGCTGAGAACTCGCTAACCGGCCGTTATCGTGATACAAGAATATTTGAAAAAAATAACAACCTGGTCCCTGCTGGCGTCCCGGTTGTTATTTTTTTGTCGCAACATTCATTATCCTCTCCATTACGTCGAAAATTCTCATCCGATTGCAACACATTGAACGCTGACCATGAAACTCACTGGACTTTACATCATGGCCGCGCTGTATGTTTTCACAGGCATCATGCATTTGCTCCGCCCGAAAGCTTTTATGCAGATCATGCCCAAATATTTACCCTGGCATTATGAGCTGGTTTTGCTTAGCGGAATATGTGAGATCGCTTTTGCATTACTTTTGCTATTTCCCGCAACGCGCGCAACAGGCGCCTGGCTGATCATCATTTTGCTGATAGCGGTGTTTCCTGCCAACATTCAAATGGCTATTGATTTTTACCAAAAACATAATCCTTACTTGTGGCTTGCCTTGCTCAGATTGCCCTTACAATTGATCCTGATCTGGTGGGCGTGGCTATATACGGGCAGATGATGCGTCGCTAACCGCAGATTAGACGTAACTTTGTGCTTTATATTAATCATTGTTATGACTTTTGAAGAATTAAATCTCACCAAGCCGCTACTGCAAGCCCTAGCCGATCTGAACTACGAAACGCCCACAACGATCCAGCACAAGGTGTTTTCTGTCATGATGTCTGGTAAAGATGTGTGTGGTATTGCGCAAACCGGGACTGGGAAGACATTTGCATACCTGCTTCCTACACTTCGCCAGCTTGAATTTTCAAAGGACCGGCTTCCGCAATTGCTGATCCTGGTTCCAACGCGTGAGCTTGTGGTGCAGGTTGTGGAGGAGGTGCGAAAACTAAGTGCTTACCTGACATTGCAAGTGGTAGGTGCATATGGCGGAGGCAACATTAAGGTGCAGATGGCCGAACTGGCGAACGGTGCGGATGTGGTGGTAGCAACGCCGGGCAGACTTTTCGATCTCGCTCTCAATGGTTCTCTAAAAACAAAGGCGATCAAAAAACTTGTTATCGACGAAGTGGACGAAATGCTAAACCTCGGCTTTCGGACGCAACTGAAAAACATATTAGACCTTCTCCCGCAAAAACGCCAGAACCTGCTTTTCTCGGCAACATTGACGTCGGAAGTGGAAGCATTGATGCAGACCTACTTCAACAACCCGGTAAGGATAGAAGCAGCGCCCGTGGGAACGCCATTGGATAATATTGAGCAAAAAGCCTATTACGTTCCAAACTTTTACACGAAAGTGAACCTGTTGGATTTGTTGCTGGAAGAGAATGAGGACATGAGCAAAGTCCTTGTGTTTGTAGCAACCAAAAAACTTGCGGATCAGCTCTTCGGGCAGCTGGAATTAGGTTACCTAAATAAGATCGGTGTGATACATTCCAACAAAGAACAAAATCACAGATTTAACACCGTTAAGCAATTTCACGAAGGTAATTACCGCATTCTGATTGCCACAGACATCATTGCGCGTGGATTGGACGTAGCCGAAGTTTCTCACGTCTTTAATTTTGATATCCCGGAAGTCCCCGAAAACTACATCCACCGGATTGGCCGCACGGGCCGTGCGGACAAGAAAGGCGTGGCGATATCATTCATTACAGAAGGTGAAAAAGAACGTCAGGAACAGATAGAAGCCCTGATGAATTACGAAATACCGATCGAAACTCTGCCGGAAAACCTCAGAATGTCGGAGATCCTGACACCGGACGAAGAGCCGCAGATTTACATGAAAAGTATTGATGTGAAGTTGCCAAAGAGAGAAGCTGGCGGCGGTGCATTCCACGAAAAAATCGACAAGAACAAGAAAGTGAATGTGCGGAGAAACCATGCGCAGGAAAAAATGCAGAAATATGGCCGACCTATCAAACGGTCGGGTAAGAAATAGGGCATAGTTATTGGAGCAGCGTTTCTAAATTTTCCTCAACACATTATATATGAGTATCTGGCAAATATTCCAGCGTCTGCAACCTTACGTCAAACCTTATTACAAGCAAATTATCTTTGCGCTTTTTCTAACATTGTTAGGCGCTGTGACTGCCCAGGTTAACCCCTGGGTTTTGCGCTACACCGTTGATTCGGTGCAGACTATATTAGATAAAAAATGGGGGATCATTCAAGGCAAAGAACTGCTGATCCAGATTTCCGTGATCCTTTTTGTGAAGGAAATTGTCAACTCCCTCATCGTATTCGGACAGCGCTATTTTGGTGAGAAAATCAGGATCAAGGTTTCTAGTGACCTTGCCCAAGAGGCCGTAAGCCGGATTCTGACCTATAATCTCTCGTTTTACAGCGATAATGATAATCAAAAAGGCAAGCTGCAAACCCGCATTGACCGCGGCGTGGAAAGTCTTACAAAGCTGATCCAGAACTTTTTTATTGACATTCTGCCCCTTTTTGCGAATTCAATCGTTGCGCTTGCCATCATGTTTTCGGCCAACTTTTATGTCGGTAGCATTGCCCTGGCGATCTTACCCATTTATTTTTGGATCAGCTACAAGCAAGCGGGGGAATTGCAGGGCGTCCGGCGGAAATTGAAAAGGCAAAGGGAAAATAAAAGCAGCGGGCTGATCAATCTCATCGAATCCATCATTGTCATCAAATCATTCGTAAGAGAGGTTTTCGAGGGACAAAAGCAGTATCAGACACAAATGGAGCTGATGGAAACGCAATTGAAAACCCGACGCACAAACTTCGCTTATGATGGCATCAAGAGCTTTATCGAGCAGATTGGCGTCGTATTCATCATCATTCTCACCGCCTATCTGGTTCTGGATCAGCAAATGTCGATCGGCGCCATCATGTTTCATATCTTGCTCTTCAACAATGTCTCCGCTCCTATCCGCCAGCTGCACCGCATTTACGACGAGATGAATGATGCATTAACTTACTCGGAAGGTTTTTTCGATATTCTGGATGCAGACAATGCCGTTGAACAAAGTGGAAAAGTGGTCCCAGCAGTGATTAAAGGTGATTATGTGCTCAATGATGTTTCTTTTATGTATCCCAATGGCACCAAAGCATTGTTCAACATGGATGTAAATATCAAAGCCGGCAAGACCACCGCACTGGTTGGTCTTTCAGGCGCTGGAAAAAGCACGTTGATTAATCTGCTGATCGGCTTTTACGCACCAGGTTCAGGCACGCTAACATTGGATGGATTGCCTTTGAAAGATTATGATCTGCCAGCACTTCGGAATAGCATCGGGATGGTTTTACAGAAAAATCACATTTTCAAAGGCTCTATTGCCGAGAACATCCGTTATGGGCAAATGAATGCTTCTCAGGATGAGTTGGCCGAAGCTGCCAGAAAAGCTTATTTGCACGATCAGATCATGGAGCTGCCGGCGCAATATGAAACCGACGCACAAATGTTATCCGGTGGCCAGCAGCAGCGGATCGCCATAGCCAGGCTCTTCCTCAAAAACCCTCCCGTCATCTTCCTCGACGAGCCCACCGCCAGCCTCGACGCCATTGCCACCGAGCAGATCAAGAACAGCCTGGACGCCATTAAAAAAGGACGAACTGTTGTTATCATTTCTCACAGCCTTTCCCAGATCCTCGACTCCGATCAGATTTATGTGATGAAAAAAGGACGCATTGCCGAATTTGGAACGCATGCCGAACTGTACGAAAAAGAAGGCGTATACCGGGAAATTTTTGATGCCTCTGCCAGAAGCCTTAATCTTGACAAAATGATCGGAATGATCACAAAAGACTGATAATGAGGTATTTTTCGGATTAAAAAAACATTAAAAATGTTCGTTTAGGGATTAAAATTTAATTAACTGAGGTTGATCTAAAAGAATAGATCCAGCGTATGTGGTGTGTCAAATTACTTGTCACACTCAACTCAAATGTTATGAAAATCTCTAAAATGTTGCGAACGGTCTCCGGCAGCTCGCTGCTAATCGCCGGCCTTATCTTTGTAAATCAGGCATGTACGGAACAACCACAGCTGGACGGCCAGCCGGTGCCGTTAGTGAGCCAGCCAAACCAAATTTTTTATGCATTAACCAGTGACAACAAGATTTATGAATTAAATGTACAAAACCCAGGCACGCCAATCCGAACGCTTACAATCTCCGCAGGATTAGAAACTGATGAAAAACTACTAGGAATTGATTTCCGCCCTGCAACCGGCCAGCTTTACGCCGTTGGAAACAAAAATCACATTTACACAGTGAACCTTCGTGCGGATATCAATCCCGGAAGAGTGACTGTCGTTAGTCCAGTCCCGTTTAATCCGGGCATTTCCGGACCGGAAGTCGTTGGTTTTGACTTCAATCCAACTGTCGACCGCATCCGTCTGGTTACCAATACTGCACAAAACATGCGCTTGCATCCGGAAACGAACGCTCTGGCTGCGCTGGATGGTTATCTGAAAGGATATAACGACGTCAAAGTTGCTGCTGCTGCATACACAAACAATGTAGCTGGTGCAACCACAACGCAGCTTTACGACATTGACCCCGACGTCGACAAACTCTTTTTACAAATGCCCCCGAATGATGGAGTTCTCAAAGAGGTGGGTCCTCTGGGCATGGATATTCAGGATATTGGCGGATTCGACATCGCAGCGGGAACAAACTTTGCGATCGCATCGGTAAAGGTAAATAACATTTGGGAGCTCGCTGAGGTCAACCTGACAACCGGTTCTCTGTTAAAAATAGGGAATCTTCCGGCTGGAAAAATTATCGGCATTGCTATGCCGACGGCGCCTGTTGCTTACGCAGTAGACGCTTCAAACAAGCTACTGATCTTCAATCCAATGAATGCGGGAACACGCATTGAAAAGCCAATCACGGGCTTGCCAATGGGTGTCAATATCGAAGGGATCGACTTCCGCCCAACGGATGGCAAGTTGCACGCCTTGGGATCCAATGGCAAATTATATTCGCTTGATCTGGCTTCTGCAGCAGCAAAAGTGCTGCCTGATCTGCATTACCTGGATGATCCTAATTTCAAAGTAATGGGAACAAGTTTCGGATTTGACTTTAACCCGGTTGCCGACAGACTTCGCATCGTTAGCAACACAGGTCAAAACCTGCGCATTAATGTTTCCAACAGCATAACCCTTGTAGATGGAGCGCTTAACCTGCCTGCGGGACAAGGCACACCTTTCGTGAATGCTGCTGCTTACACCAACAGTTTCGCGGGCACAACTTCAACAATTCTTTACGACATTGATAGTCAAACCAATACACTTTACAAACAAAACCCGCCCAACAGCGGCGGACTTGAAAGGGTTGGTTCATTAGGCGTGGATCTGGACTCGGCAAATGGCTTTGATATCGGCGGAAACACGGGTATGGCGTACGCTCTGCTGACCGTAGGCGGAAACACTGGCCTGTATTCCATCAATCTGACAACCGGAAACGCAACCAAAGTCTCTGATTTTGCGGGATCTGTAAAAGGTTTTGCATTAGGATTCGGACTTTAATTGAGCCGTAAAAAAAGTGGCGTTACTTAGCTGTAACGCCACTTTTTTTATTTGTTTTAAAATTTCAAAAAATATTTTCAACCAAATAATCCAATGTTTTTACCAAATAACATTCGTTTAAATTGGATTAGTACAAAATGAAAATAAAGTATTCCTAAAAGTTGCAAGATAATTACCTGACTGTTAATCCATAAGATCTTAACGGGCGTAAGTCTGGCAGGACCAGGGGCTAATCTGAAATGGTTCCCGATAAACTCAAAACACTTTACTGGATATGAAAAAAACATTAACTCAACCTTCTGAACATCCGGACAGCGCAATGCTTGCCAGAGTGGACAGACGTTACTTCCTAAGATCCGCAGGCGTTGCTGCTGCGACGGGAGCTTTCATTCTTGGTGCCTGCACCGAGCAAGATCTGATGTCAGATGACACAGTGGATCTTGGAGAAGGCGATTTCGGAATTTTGAACTATGCTTACGCACTGGAACAAC
This sequence comes from Dyadobacter chenwenxiniae, assembly GCF_022869785.1. NCBI lineage: Bacteria > Pseudomonadati > Bacteroidota > Cytophagia > Cytophagales > Spirosomataceae > Dyadobacter > Dyadobacter chenwenxiniae. The sequence goes on from NZ_CP094997.1 coordinate 2,966,700, forward strand.
TGGAAGCTGCATTTTACACACAAGTAATGATGACCCCTTATCTGAATATGACAGATATGGAAAAATGGATCCTTACCGACATTCGTGACCACGAAATCGTCCACAGAGAATTTTTTAAAACAGCATTGGGTAGCAAAGCAATTAAAGGACTTACCCCAAATTTTTCCGCCATCGACTTCGCGGATCGCAGAAGCGTTCTTGGCGCAGCAAAATTGTTCGAAGACACAGGCGTTGCAGCTTACAATGGTGCAGGTAAACTGATCAAGGATGTTAACTATTTGTTAGTAGCAGGCAAAATCGTTTCGGTGGAAGCAAGGCACGCCTCAGCTATCGCTGATCTGATCAACCCTAACGCACTTGAATTCGCAGGTGGCCAGATTAATAACATGGGATTGGAAAATGCGTTTTCTCCTTCCGTAATACTGAGCGGCGTACAGCCATTTGTGATGGATAAAATTAGTGGAAAAAACCTGCCACGCTAACTCTTAAAAAACTACTGACATGAATATTTTTAGAATATTAGATAGCATTCAACAAGTTGACGGTGACGCTGCGGGCCGCCTTGCGCACACAACCCGTCGCATGTTTATGAACCGCATAGGAAGCTCTCTGGCAACAGCTGCTGTCCCTACTGCATTCGCAGCGGTTGTTAACAAAGCCTACGGAGCAACTCCTTCGGTTACAGAGATTCTTAATTTCGCACTAACACTCGAATATCTAGAAGAAACATTTTACTTTCAGGCAAACAGAATGACCAATTTTATTCCAGCGGAATATACTTTGGTGTTCTCACAAATTGAAAGACACGAAACGCAACACGTTGACTTTCTGAAAGGTGCGCTGGGCAGCCAGGCTGTTGATCGCCCTCAGTTTGATTTCACTTACGGTGGCGCTTTCCCTGATGCATGGACGAACTTCATGACATTCATCACAATATCAGCAGCTTTGGAAGACACTGGTGTTCGTGCCTACAAAGGACAAGCTGGTAACCTGATCACTGCTCCTGCAATTTTGGAATACGCTTTGCAAGTGCATTCAGTAGAAGCTCGTCACGCTTCACTGGTGAGAAGAATTATCGGTCACTTGAAAAAAGATCCGATGATGAAAGGCTGGATCACACAGGATCAAGGTTTCCCGCCGGCTGTTTACAAAGGGGCAACACCTGAATCAAACACAGTTCATGCAGGACTTGATGCTGCTACACTTTCGGGAATAGGCTCTATTTCAAGAGACAATGTTACAGAAGCATTTGACGAACCTTTGACAATGGAAGAGGTTTTAGCAATAGCAGGACCATTTATCAAAAAAATGGGAATGTAAAAAATACAATTAATTATTGTGGAGGGTAAGGTAATACATAAGAAAGGATGGCAAATGCCATCCTTTCTTTTTGCTTTATATAAAATCTTGATTAATGTTTCTCCGGTTGTTTTTCGAGATTGAACAGATCATTCAAAACGTCGATAAGCGTTTCCGCTTCACCTCTTTTGCAGGCTGCTTTCAATTGCAGCACGGGAAGTTTAAGGATCTTCTGCATCATGCTGGTGGTGATGCGCTCTACCTTTTCCAGTTCTGAATCTGACAGATTCTTTGTGAAACGCGTCAGCTCTTCTTTCCGGATCTGTTCCAAAGCGCCTTTCAATTTCTGAATGGTCGGTGAAACGATCATTTCTTTTGACCAGTCGTTAAATTCAAGAACCGCTTCATCAATGATCTCGCGAACCTGCGGCACGGCTTCCAAACGACGGTGCAATGCTTCATCCGCTTTGGAACGAATAGAATCTATGGTATAAAGCATTACGCCCGGAATTTCTTCCACTTCGGGAGAAACGCTGCGGGGCACAGAAAGGTCTACAAAATATTTAAAGGACATTCCGCGCAAACGGACCATCATTTCCTTGGTAAAGAAAGGCTCGTCGCGCACAATCGAAGATACGATGATGTCCGCTCCCGAAATTTCTGCTTCAATGTCGGAAAAATCGGCAACACGGAAACCTAGTTCCTCAGCCAGTTTGTCCGCTTTGTCCCTTGAACGGTTAACGATCGTAACCTCGGTGGTTTCTCTCTGAGCCAGATTACGGCAAACATCCGCCCCTATTTCCCCTAACCCCACAATCAGTACTTTCGGATTCGGCATTAACCCTTCCAGCAACTCAACGGCTGCATAGGAAATAGATGCAGCTCCGTCGCGGAAGAAAGTCTCCTGCGCTACGCGCTTATTGGCAAAGAAAATGGTGTGTAAAAGTCTGTGTAAAAATGGCCCGGCCATATTGAGGTCAGCCGACCATTGATATGCATGCTTGATCTGATTTGGAATTTGCATATCTCCCACAACCTGCGATTGCAAGCCCGTGGCCACCTGAAATAAATGCTGAACTGCACTTTGACCTTCTGAAAAACGCTCAAAATAACCTTTGAAAGATTCCAGATCTGAAACGCCTTTCTGAATCAGAAGCATTTTGATGATTTCCTCATTCAGATCAGTTGAGGCAGAATAATATATTTCGGTACGGTTGCAGGTGGAGACAACAAGGACATCAGAGACATCGAAAAAATCTTTCAGCCTGAGCATCATACTCTTCGCCTCCGCCTCATTCAAAGCAAGCTGTTCCCTGATAGTCAGAGTTGCATTCCGATGTGATAAACTTATTGATTTGAAATGATTATACATCACTGGTTCTTATACGGTTCACAAAAGTACGGCACAAAACTTACAATAGGAACGTGTCCAATGCACCGGAAGTTTATTTAGAAATCTTATAAATAATAATATCGCGACCGACTCGAATTCTTACATTTTAGCCACTAAGCACGAATATTTTACGTTATTTACAGGATATAACATGAACACCGGGGAATGCGTGCCCGGCCATTGAATGATTAGCGAAACTCCAAAGCAAAAGCCTCGTTTTCGTCTGCAGCCCGTAGCCGTTCTGAACAGTCAGCGCCTGCGCCGCTCGCTCATGGACACGTATAACCAGAAGAGCTTTTATAAATACATTATCGGCATCATCCTGCTTTTATTAAGCATTGGTTCGCTGTTTTATACCGACAAACTGGTGGAAGAACTCGAACAACGTGAAGAACGTGAGGTCCAGCTTTATGCAGAGGGAATGCGTTATGTGTTCAACAGCCCGTTCGACGAAAATTTCAATGTGGTTTTTCAGGTGATCCAGGATGCTGTCAACTTTTACCAGATTCCTGTGATCTATGTGAATGAAAATAACATCCCGAATCCCAATAAGAACATTCAATTTCCTGCCAACGCCGGTCCTGCCGAGCGCGAGAGGGTCATTCAGGACAAGCTGGCTGATATGAAACTCGAACATCCGCCTATTCCGGTTGATTTGGGAAGAGGACGCACAGGCAACATTTATTATAGCAACTCTTTCTTGCTCACGCAATTACGCTATTATCCGTTTTTGCAGCTTTCGGTAATGCTTCTGATAGGCTATCTCGCTTATTTGGCATTCAGCTCTGCGCGGAAAGCGGAACAGAACCGGGTTTGGGTTGGTTTGGCCAAAGAAACTGCGCACCAGTTAGGAACGCCACTGTCCTCATTGATGGCCTGGGTTGAATATTTCAGGAGCGATGCGAGCATTGATCCATCGATTGCCGAGGAAATAGAAAAGGACGTGATCCGGCTTGAAATGATCACCACGCGATTTTCCAACATTGGCTCTGTGCCAACATTGAAGGATGAACCGGTTACCGAGATTGTGACGAATTTTATCAGTTACCTCGAAAAGCGTGTTTCGTCCAAAGTCAAATTCTCTGTCTTTAATGAGCTTGCAGACGAACAGACCGCATTGCTCAATAAGAACCTTTTTGAATGGGTGATCGAAAACGTTTGTAAAAACGCTGTTGACGCAATGGGCGGGATAGGGGAAATCAATGTGACGCTTCAGGCGCCGCCGAATACAAAGGAAATCTGGATCGACATTGCGGACACAGGAAAAGGAATGAGCAAAGCCAATATGAATAAGATCTTTAATCCGGGATTCAGCACAAAAAAACGCGGCTGGGGATTGGGATTAACACTGGCAAAAAGGATTATTGAGAATTACCATTCCGGCAAGCTCTTTGTCAAAAGCTCCGAAATCGGTAAAGGAACGACGTTCAGGATTTCCTTGAACGCAAACATTATTGAATGATGCACTTTTATCTATAACCGGGAACAGTCACAACATCCGTCTCTACCTGGTTGCTGTAATGTAAAGCCCTGTCACGGATCCTGACTTTGAACTTTTGCTCAACATCCACAGTGGTATTTCCGTAAATTCTGTCGACTTGCAAATCGAGCTTTCCTTTAATCGCACCCGGCTTGCCATCCGGCTTTAAGATCGGCATCCACATCACAGAATCAACGGACAGGATTCTTTCATCCCAGGAGCCGTTTAGTTGCTTCGTCAATGTAACCAACTCATAATTGCCAGTCTTTCCGTAGCGCGCCTTGAAATCCTCATCAGATCGCTCATCCGCAGTGGCGCCAAGATCGCCTTCTTTATCCTCAAATGTGACTGTGATAACGACCTTTTCCCGCAGCTTTTCCTTTGTTACAGGATCCGTTTCAGGAAATTGGTCAATAGCAGCATATTCAATTCTGGGAACTGAATCAAAATCGGGTGTTTGTAAACAACCTGATAAAGAGGTGCAAAATGCAACGATTATGGTAGTGCTAAGTTTCATTGTCAAATCATTTAGAGGGTCAGAAATACTCAACGATAACCTGGAACCTGGATGCTGTCTGTCTGGATTTGCTCACTCACATGGAATGCCCTGTCGCGGATACGCACCTTGAACCTCACATAAACCGGAACTGTGCTGTTACCATATAAAAAACTCGTGTTAAGATCTATTTTTCCTTTGATCGGGCCTGGCTTGCCGTCCGGCTTCAAAATCGGCATCCATTTGTATTGATCTTCGGCTAGAATTGACTCTGTCCACTTGCCGTCCGCTCCTTTTCTGGCAGTAACAAGCTCATAATTTCCCCATTTCCCGTAGGGTTTAATAAAAGAAGAATCCGAACGTTCATCAGCAGAGGCACCCAGGTCGCCATCGCCATCCTCGAAATCAATGGTAATGATCACATTTTCGCGGACCTTCTTTCCGGTTGCTTCATCAACCTCAGGTTCCTGGTCGATGCCATTATAGTATATTTTGGGTGTATCGTCAAAGTCCGGAATATCCACGCAACCCAATGCTCCGGCTGCCAAAATGATGAATAGGGAAACTTTCAATTGCATATTAACTTTGTATTTATATTTCTACGAAAGTAACAGTATTGGAACTTCAAAACAACAAATCACAAACCGAAAAAAGGCAGGCGTTGCGCAGGCAGATCCTCAATTTAAGATCTTCTGATTTTGAACGCCTTGCACTGGATATTTTCCGCTATCAGGCACTTTATAACCCCGTTTATGGCCAGTATATCCAACACCTGAACATTAAACCGGAGCAGGTCACCCGCTTAACCGATATTCCTTTCCTGCCGGTCCAGTTTTTCAAACACCATATTATTAGAAGCTGCGAACCGCCAGCCACTGCTGTAATTTTTGAAAGCAGCGGAACGACCGGACAGCAGACAAGCCAGCACCATTTGTTCGATGAGACATTGTATAAAACCGTCTCAAACCGGATTTTCCAGGAAAATTTTGGTGACCTGAATCAGTTCCATATTCTGGCGCTGCTTCCATCATATCTTGAACGAAACAACTCTTCGCTCGTGTATATGATGCAGCATTTTATTGCTGAAAGCAAGTCGGAAATTTCAGGGTTTTATCTCAAAAATGTGGATGAAATGCTCAAAACGCTCATGTTTCTTGCCAACAACCCCGATGGCAGGAAGGTGCTTATGCTGGGCGTAACATTCGCGCTGCTGGACCTCGCCGAAAGCGAATATGATCTGTCCTTTTTAAGCCAAATCAGGGATCTTACGGTCATGGATACGGGCGGCATGAAAGGTCGCCGGCAGGAACTGTTACGAGAGGAAGTGCACGACATTCTCACAGCCAAACTTTTTGTTGATAAAATTTATTCAGAATATGGCATGACCGAAATGCTCTCACAGGGTTATTCCCACGGTGGCGGGCTGCTCGTTCCGGGGTTCTCCATGAGGATCTTACTGCGAGATATCAATGATCCGTTTGCCATTTATGATCACAACATCAACAGCTCTAAAACCGGTGGCATCAATGTGATCGACCTGGCGAACCTGGATAGCTGCTCATTTATTGAAACCCAGGACCTCGGCAGATTTGGGGAGAAAGAAGGGTCGTTCTATGTTATGGGCCGCTTTGATAATTCTGACATCCGTGGTTGCAATTTAATGGTAATCTAAGTCGTTTTTCTCTGGCGTTAGAGAAATCAGGCCGTGGTAAGAAAGTATACATTAATGCTATTTTAATATCGCACAGCATATTGATTGTGAATAGCATAGCATATTCTACCATTATATAGAATTATTCTAAGAACCCGTAAATAGAGAATATTTCATAAATTAGCAGGCTTTTAGAAATTGCATTAATCAAATGTATTATTACACTTTGGATTGTTAACCTATCATATAAAGTATATCAAATGAAAAGACGTGATGCCCTTGGTCGTGTGGCACTTTTAATGGGTGGTGCACTCTCAGCCCCCACGATGCTGGCGTTTCTGGAAGGCTGCAAGAAAGCCTCGGATACCGCCACCGGAATTACATTTCCGTTCACACCGGAACGGCAGGCGCTGATTGCAGAGGTCACTGAGATCATCATTCCAAAAACAGACACGCCGGGAGCGAAGGATGCGAAAGTGGGTGAGTTTATTGAAAAGATGATGAAGGATTGCTATTCCGAGCCTGAACAAGAAAGTTTCAACAAAGGTTTGGAAGAGTTGGAAAAGAAAGATTTCATGAAATCCACTCCACAGGAACAAACCAAGATCCTGACCGAAATGGAAAAAGCATCCAAAGCCGATCTGGCCAAAGCAGACACCGAAAAGAAGAAATACACCGAAGCCGGAAAAGAATATACCGACGCACCTGTGCCATTCTTCCGCCTGCTGAAAGAATTGACCCTTTTGGGTTATTTCACTTCGGAGCAAGGAGCCACACAAGCACTTGAATATGTGCCGGTTCCAGGCCGTTATGACGGTTGCGTCGATTACAAGCCTGGACAAAAAGCTTGGGCTCTATAAGCAACTGCTCACCGAAATTTCTTCATATGGCCGGATTTGGCCAAGTTATTAATATTGAAAAACATTCATCATGAATTTAAACATAAAAGCAGCGAAACAAACCACCTATGACGCAATCGTGGTTGGATCGGGAATCAGCGGCGGCTGGGCAGCTAAGGAATTGACAGAAAAGGGCTTAAAAGTGGTTATGCTTGAAAGGGGCCGCGACATTAAGCACATTACCGATTACAAAACAGCAACTTTGGCTCCCTGGGAATTTGAACACAGAGGCCGCGTTACTACCATTGCAAAAGAGCAATACTGGGCCGGGATCAGGACAGGTTATACGGCCAATGAAGAGTGGGCCTACCTGTTTGAGAACGATAAAGAAAATCAGTACGAAGAAACCCGCAAGTTTGACTGGATCCGCGCCTATCACGTAGGCGGACGTTCCCTGCTGTGGGGACGCCAGAGCTATCGCCTCAACCCCATGGATTTTGAAGCGAATGCCAAGGACGGCATTGCCGTTGACTGGCCCATCCGTTACAAAGACATTGCGCCCTGGTACGACTACGTGGAGAAGTTTGCAGGCATCAGCGGTGCGAAGGACGGCTTGGATGTGTTGCCAGATGGCAATTACCTGCCCCCAATGCAAATGAACTGTGTTGAAAAACACGTTAAAGGCGAAGTAGAGAAAAAATTTGCAGGCCGTCACATTATTATGGGACGTGCTGCCCACCTTACGCAACCACAAGCTTTCCACACAGAATTGGGACGTGCTGCTTGTCAGTTCCGGAACATGTGTATGCGCGGATGCCCTTATGGAGCTTATTTCAGCACACAGTCAGCTACGCTTCCTGCTGCACAGAAAACGGGTAATCTTACATTGGTGCCTGATTCCATCGTTTCAGAAGTTATTTACGACGACAAAGCCGGCAAAGTGACCGGTGTGCGCGTGATCAATCAGAACACATTGGAAACGAAAGAATATTATGCAAAAATCGTTTTCCTGAATGCTTCGGCCATTGCTTCGGCTTCTATTCTGATGAACTCCAAGTCGAAACGCTTCCCGAACGGTTTGGGTAATGAAAGCGATCAGTTGGGACGCAACATTATGGACCACCATTTGGCGGTAGGCGCCAGAGCAGATGTGGATGGATTTGAAGACAAATATTACTTCGGAAGACGTGCGAACGGGATCTATATTCCCCGTTACCGCAACTGGGGCGACGACAAACGCGATTATATCCGCGGGTTCGGTTACCAGGGAGGAGCAAGCCGTGAAAGCTGGGGACGCGGCGTAGGAACGGACGGTTTTGGTGCAGACTTCAAAAAGTCGATTTCTGAGCCAGGCGGTTGGAATATGAACATTCAAGGCTTTGGTGAGATGATCGCGGATGAGAAAAACCGGTTCACATTGCACCCAACAAAAAAAGATAAATGGGGGCTTCCACTCGTTGTTTTTGACGCAGCTTATGGCGAAAACGAAAAGAAAATGCGTGTGGATATGATGAACGACGCAGCAGAAATGCTGGAAGCGGCAGGGCTGAAGAACGTAACGCCGTATATCGACGACTCAAAGCACCCAGGCATTGGCATTCATGAAATGGGGACAGCCAGAATGGGCAATGATCCGAAAACCTCTGTTTTGAACAAAAACAACCAGGTTTGGGGTGCAGAGAATGTGTATGTTACAGATGGCGCATTTATGACTTCCGCATCTTGTGTAAATCCATCGCTCACGTACATGGCAATGACGGCCCGTGCAGCTGACCATGCTGTTAAGGAGCTTAAAAAAATGAATGTTTAGTAAAACCACATTCAAGAACCAAAAACCTCGTTGGGTAAATCCAGCGAGGTTTTTTCTTTTATGCTCTGACTAAACCCATCGAAATTTGAAAGAGTATATACCCGCTCCGAAACGTGTTTCATCCATCGATGCTTACCGCGGATTCGTAATGTTCCTGATGATGGCCGAAGTGCTGCGATTTGGAAAAGTGGCAGAAGCCTTCCCCGGAAGTGCTTTTTGGTCATTTCTGGATTTTCACCAAAGTCATGTGGAATGGGTAGGCTGCTCATTGCATGACATGATCCAGCCATCCTTCTCGTTTCTCGTGGGCGTGGCCCTTCCCTACTCCATTGCCAGTCGCGCCAGCCAGGATCAAAGCACAACGGTCATGTGGCTGCACACATTCAGAAGATCGCTGACGTTGATCCTGCTCGGCATTTTCCTGCGTTCCATGCATAGTGAGCAAACCAATTTCACATTCGAAGACACATTAACACAGATAGGCCTGGGTTACCCAATCCTGTTCGCGCTGGGCTTCACGGGCGAACGCACGCAATGGGGTGCGCTGGGTGGAATTTTACTGGCGTATGGACTTGCGTTTGCATTGTACAGCCTGCCAGGACCTTATTTTGACTGGTCGGAAACGGGCAATGTTGCCAACTGGGAGCATAATCTGAAAGGCTTTGCGGCACATTGGAATAAGAATACGAACATTGCCTGGGCATTTGACCGTTGGTTCCTTAATTTATTTCCAAGACCGGAAGTATTCAAATTCAACGGAGGCGGATATAGCACATTGAGTTTTATTCCCACATTAGGGACAATGATTCTCGGGCTTATTGCCGGGAAATGGCTAAAATCGGCAACTTCGTCGACCTGGCTTCTCAAACGCCTCGCTATCACCGCCGCAATTCTTGTGGCGCTTGCCCTGATCCTGAATTTCACCGGCGTTAATCCGATTGTGAAAAGAATCTGGACGCCTGCCTGGACGTTGTTCAGCGGCGGGATCTGTATGTTGTTTCTTGCCGGATTTTACTTCCTTGCGGATGTCAATCAACAGCAAAAGTTCTTTTTCCCGCTGATTGTCATTGGCACGAATTCCATTGTGGCGTATGTCATGGCGGAAACCATTGTCAGTTTTATCGACAGTTCTTTCCGTATTAATGTGAGCCAGCATTATGACATGGTTTTTGGCCAGAGTTATCAGCCGCTGGTCCGTGGAGCCATTATATTGCTCGTGGAATGGGCCATCCTTTACTGGCTTTACGTGCGAAAGATATTTATCAGGATCTAAAAATATGCGGCCTATATTTGACCTCAAAATTCATCGTCATGCAACTACTTAAAGCCGTCCACCACATTGCGATCATTTGTTCGGATTACGACAAATCGAAGCGCTTTTACACTGATATTCTGGGTTTTGAAATTGAAAGGGAGGTGTTTCGGGAAGAAAGGAATTCCTATAAACTTGATCTTTCACTGAATGGGCAATACATTATTGAGCTGTTTTCCTTCCCCGATCCGCCTAAGCGTCCTTCCAGGCCCGAATCTACCGGTTTGCGGCACATTGCCTTTCAGGTTGAGGACATTGAACTGGCTATTGCGCAGTTGCGGAAGAAAAATATTGTTACGGAGGCCGTGAGGGTAGATGAATTTACCGGCAAAAAATTCACATTCTTTGCCGATCCTGATGACCTGCCAATTGAATTATATGAGATTTAAATCTTGCAGATTAAGCTGCTGCAGTATATGCAATCTTGTTTCGCTTTCCGACTTCAAGCTTGCATAACGACTCGTAAAATTCAGATATCCGGACCAGGTGTTCGTCCAGCATTTGTCTTGCCTCAGAGTCTTTATCTACGTAAGTTCGCAGCATTTTATAGAGTTGCAAAGTCGCCGCTTCCACCTTTTTCAAGCGGGTTGCGATTTCCTCTTTTTCTTCGACATCTTCCAGCATTTGCACGGCTGCTCTGGCCGTTATGTGATTGGTTTCGCCCAACTCTTTATCAGTGAGGAAACACTTAAAATAGTCGTATATCCATTTGATCTCCTTTTGGAACAACAAAGCGCTAACGTGCCCCTGGCTGAACATGCGTCGGCAAGAGCCCATGTTGTCCTTTTTCAATGCTTCTAAATAAATTAGTTCTCTGGTTTTCTGCTCGATCCACAATGCTCTGATTGCCTGAACGAAATCATTTTTTCCACTCTTTTCCATAACCGACCTTTTAAGAACTACTTTGACACTATTTAATAAAAAAATTGTGCCCCAAATGCTTGAAAATGGCATTTATTGTTATTAAACCAAAGATTCATCCAAGAGTGCAAATCGGGATGGAAATAAACCATTGTTCCCGGAATGGACACATTACAAACGTTTGCATTGGGGTGATTGCGCCATACTTAAATCCCAGCCGGTGTGGACGGAACAGAACAAATCACCTGACGGAACGTTATATTTTTGATCTGTTGGGAAAGCGTCTAACTTTGCCGGCTTTACCAGCGTCCAACCGGCAGCTTCATGATGCCGGGAGCTCCTTAAAAATTCGATTAGTAAACATGCTTAAAATACAATACAACATTGCCTTGCTTGCGCTGCTGGCTGTAAGCTCCTGTAAAACAACTGCTCCTCCTCAACAAATAGTAGTAACCGAAACGCCTGCATTACTGGAAATAGGAAATGAAAAATTTTCAACAGAGGATTATCAGGATTCATATAACAAAAACAAAAATGCTTCTGATTCAACGCGCGAATTAACTCCTGAGGAATATTTTAATTTATATAAAGACTTAAAAATCAAGGTTCTGCATGCCAAAAGCGAGGGGAAGGATACAACGCAAGACTATAAAGAAGAAATCACATCCTATCGCGAGCAGCTTGCTAAAAATCATCTGGTTGACAAGTCACTCGTCGAAAAGCTTTCCACTGAGGCCTATAACAGGCTAAAACAGGAAGTCAGGGCTTCCCATATCCTCATTGGCGTGTCGGAAGACGCTTCGCCTGCCGACACACTCGAAGCTTACCGGGCGGCAGTTGCGCTCCGGGGAAGATTGGAAGAAGGTAATGATTTCGGAGATCTGGCCGCTAAGTTTTCCAAGGATCCGGTTGCTTCCAGAACAAGAGGTGACCTGGGTTACTTCACTGCTTTTCAAACCCTGTACCCGATTGAAACCGCTGCCTACACATTGCCGGTCGGCAAAGTTTCTCAGCCTGTGCGCACGAAAGCGGGTTACCATCTGGTGAAGGTGACGGATCGTCGTTCAAACAGGGGAATGGTGCGGATTGCGCACATTATGGTGCAGCAGGATACCGCCGGAACTGCTGCACAAAAGGAATCTGCAAAAGCGCGGATTGATGAGGCATATAGTCTGCTCGAAAGTGGCGAAGACTGGGAGGCCGTAGTGGAAAGCTTCTCAGATGATAAGCAATCGAGGAAAAACAAGGGGCTACTCCCCATGTTCGGCATAGGACAAATGGTGCCCGAAATTGAAGACGCTGCTTTTGCTCTGACCAAAGTAAATGCGTATTCCAAACCTGTGCTGACGATTTACGGCTGGCACATTGTAAGGCTGGCTGAAAAACGCGCATTAGAACCTTACAGCGTTATGGCGCCCTCGCTGCGCAAAAAAGTTGTGACAGATTCAAGGGGGAAAATCCTGGAACAGGCAAACGCAAGACGGCTTCGGGAGAAATACAAGGTGCAGGAAAATGCAGCGGAGTGGAATGCCGTTGCGGCGCTGGGCGACAGCACCATTAAGTCCGGAAATTGGGATTATATGAGAGCCGTGTCAACAGATTGGGCCTCTGCTGCGTTATTTAAGATTGAGGAGCAATCATACGACGCACTAAGCTTTTTGAATTATGTAAAAAGAAAGCAGCAGGCCAAATCGAAAGACGCATCGGCAGCGGTTGTTTTTCGCAAATATTACAATGATTATCTGACCGAAAGTCTGGCAGATTACGAAAAGGAACATTTAGAGGAAACCAATGCCGAATTCCGCAGTGTAATGAGTGAGATCAAAGAAGGCGTGTTGCTTTCGCAGGTGATGGAAGAGCAGGTTTGGGGACGCTCTCTTACGGATTCGACGGGTCAGAAAGCATTTTATGACCGGAATAAAGAGCGTTATAACTTCCCTGAACGCGCTCTGGCCACGATCGTTTCCGCAAAGGACACGCAGACAGTCAATGCGATCAAGAGAACCTTGGCGCAAAGCCCATATAAGCTGGAAAGGAGATCGAAGGAAATTCTGTTTGGTGCCAACGCAACGGAAGTTGAGAATGAGCAACTTGATGCGCTAACGGACGTTTATATTGTAATGGAAAAGAATCCTGATTACATTGTAGAAATCGCAGGTTACAGATCGCCCGACGAAAGTGAGATTACATCCGCCAACCGGATTCGGAACGTGGTAAAATATTTAAATGGCAGGAACATCCCGATTTTGAGGATCATCGAAAAAGATTATGGATCATTCAGGCAGGCTGCTGAGGCGGACCGGAACCGGCGCGTGAGCTTCCAGTTTTACAGCCAGTCGAAAAGCGATGTCGAAAAAATTTACAATGCCGATAAGCCCGACGCCGTTATGATCCGGGATGGATATTTTACCAAAGAAAACCCTTTGTTTACCAAATTTAAATGGCAGACAGGCGAACAAACGGTGACGGATAACAATATGGTTTTCTGGACATCTGTACAAAAAATTGATCCTGCACGCAGCAAGACATTCGCCGAAGCAAGGGGCAGCGTGATTAATGATTACCAAAAAGAACTTGAAAAGCAACTGATAAGCCGGTTGCAGGAAAAATTCCCTGTAAAAGTGAACGCACAAGAATTAGAAAAAATTAAGCGTTAAACGTATTTTAGCATTTCGTAAACCGTATTTGCTGGCAAAACCACAGTAACCCGAACAGATAAAGGAGAATCAAATAGACGTATGAAAATAAATAAAGTAACGGCGCCCGGTCTGATTGCAGTTTTTTCACTGTTTTTCAGCATCATTAGTTTCGGACAGGGCCAGCAAGGAATAAGCATTGATAAGATCATTGCCAGGGTTGATAATCACTACATTTTAAACTCCGAACTGGAGGAAATGTACAATCAGTATAAAGCAGAGGGCCGCGCAGCACCTGAAAAATGCCAGCTTCTGGAATCCCTCATCATTAATAAAATGCTTTTGGCCAAAGCTGAGATTGACTCCGTTGTCGTGGAAGACAAAGAAGTGGATGGCGAACTGGATGCCAAAATGGGCTATATGGTCCAGCGTTTCGGTTCGGAAAAGAACATTGTGGAAGCGTACGGAAAAAGCATAGAAAACCTGAAAAGCGAACTTCGCACGCAGGTTAAGGAGCAGAAAATCGTAGAAAAAATGCAGCGGACCATTTCCGGCAATGTAAAAATCACGCCAAGTGAAGTGCGCAAGTTTTTCAATTCCATTCCAAAAGACAGTCTTCCCTACATTCCTTCCGAAGTGGAAATTGGGCACATTGTCAAATTAGGAACGGTAACCCGCGAGCAAAAAGATAAATTAAGACAACAATTGCTCGAACTGAAGCAGCGTGCCGAAAAAGGCGAAGATTTTGCGACATTAGCACAGATTTACTCGGAAGACCTTGGTTCGGCGAAAAATGGCGGTGACCTGAATTTTGCAAAACGTGGCGCAATGGTGCCTGAGTTCGAAGGAGCAGCATTGGCATTGAAGCCCGGTGAAATGTCAGATGTTATTGAATCGCAATTTGGTTTCCACTTGATTAAACTGATTGAAACGCGTGGTGCAGAATATCATGCAAGACACATCCTGCTTAGGCCCGATTATAATAAAGGAACGGACATGACCTCGGCCATCCGCGCACTGGACAGCCTTAGGAATCTAATTGAAATCAACACATTGAAATTTGCGAAAGCAGCACTCGACAACTCGGAAGATAAGGAAACCGCTGAATCCGGAGGCTTAATCATGGACAGAAATACGGGCATAGCCCGCCTCACCCTGGATGCCTCTATGGACCCGGCATTGTATTTTGCTATTGACACGATGAAAGTCGGTGACCTGAGCAAGCCGGTGGCCTATCGGACAGAAGACGGAAGAAGCGCGATGCGTATCATCTGGTATAAAAGCAAATCAGAGCCGCACACAGCCAACCTGCGCGACGATTACGAAAAACTCTCTCAGATCGTGCTCAGCAACAAACGAAACAATGCATTGGAAGAATGGTTTAAAAAAGCGCAGGGTGACGTTTTCATCAGCATTGAACCCGAATATAAGGATTGCAAAGTGCTCGGTTTAGAGGCTTTGGCAAACGATATTTAGCTTTTTTAAGAGATTATTGCGGTTAAAGGAGTTGAAAATTTAATCCTACAAATTGTGAAGTATTCATCGGACGTTGAAGCTGCCGAAGCTATGAAAGTAGCTTACGATAAAATCCGGAGTGAGATTGGAAATGTGATTATCGGACAGGATGAGGTTGTAAAAGGGTTGCTTACCGCTATTTTTTGCCAGGGCCACTGCCTGTTGGTAGGCGTTCCCGGGTTAGCCAAAACGCTTCTTATCCAGACCATTGCATCTTCTCTCGACTTGAATTTCAACCGGATCCAGTTCACGCCCGACTTAATGCCGTCGGACATTCTCGGCTCGGAGACATTGGACCAGAACCGTAACTTTAAATTCATCAAAGGGCCTGTTTTCGCAAACATTATCCTGGCCGATGAGATTAACCGGACACCGCCGAAAACGCAATCCGCACTTTTGGAAGCGATGCAGGAGTATTCCGTGACCATTGCCGGTGCTAAACACACATTAGAGCGTCCATTCTTTGTTTTGGCCACGCAAAATCCGATTGAACAGGAAGGGACCTATCCCCTGCCCGAAGCCCAGCTTGACCGTTTCATGTTTATGATCCAGCTGGATTATCCTTCCTATGCAGAGGAAGTAAATATTGTTAAGAATACAACCAACGACGTTCGTTACCAGGTTCAAAAAGTCGTTTCTGCCGAGGAGATCATGGATTTCCAACATTTGGTAAGGCGCGTCCCGGTAACCGATCACGTGATCGAATACGCGGTAAAGCTGGTTCACAAAACCAGGCCTGCCGCCGGTCTGGCTGTAAAAGACACCAATGATTATCTCGAGTGGGGCGCCGGCCCGCGGGCTTCACAGGCGCTTATCCTGGCTGCAAAATGTAATGCATTACTATCGGGAAAATATTCTCCCGACATTGAAGATGTGAAAGCAGTAGCATTGCCTGTGTTACGCCACAGAATTATCCGGAATTTCAAAGCGGAGGCCGAAGGAATTTCAGTGGATGACCTTATTGCTCGTCTTGTCTGACACAATCAAACTATGGAGATCAAAGGTAAAAATTACATTGGCTACTCACTTTCCAGCCAGGGCGATCGCACATTTCAATCTTACGTGCCCGCAAAAGATGCATTTCTTCCTGAAACTTTTCATACAGCGACAAATGATGAAGTTCATCAGACGATGACCCTTGCCAGCAAGGCTTTTGCAGAATATGCAAAAATCCCTGCTATTAGAAGGGCCGATTTTCTGATCGCTATAACAGAAGAAATCCTGGCGATTGGTGACATTTTGCTCGAAAGGGCCAGTCTGGAAACCGGCCTGCCCTTTGCACGCCTGCAAGGCGAGCGCGCACGCACGATCAACCAGCTTACCCAATTCGCGGAACTGCTTTGTGAAGGATCATGGGTAGACGCATCTATCGACACTGCCCTACCCGATCGTCAGCCTGTCCCCAAGCCCGACATTCGCAAGATGCTCGTCCCTATTGGCCCGGTCATTATTTTTGGCTCGAGTAATTTTCCGTTTGCCTATTCTGTGGCTGGCGTGGATACCGGTCCGGCTTTGGCAGCAGGAAATCCGGTTGTTGTAAAGGCGCACGCCGCACATCCCGGCGTAAGTGATCTTACGGCGCAGGCGATTGTAAAGGCCGCGCAAAGGACAGGAATGCCGGACGGCGTTTTCTCTATGCTATACGATGATGGTTTTGAAGTAGGAACCGCTTTGGTGAAGCATCCGGCAAGCAAAGCCGTTGGTTTTACCGGCTCGATGAAAGGCGGAATGGCCCTTTTCAAAATGGCGCAGGAACGTGACGAACCCATTGCTGTTTTTGCAGAGATGGGCAGCGTTAACCCGATTGTTGTTCTGCCGGAATATCTGGAAAACAATGCCTTGGAGCTCGGAAAAACGCTTGCTGGCTCGGTAAGCCTCGGTGCGGGGCAGTTTTGCACCAATCCCGGACTTGTATTTGTGACCAAAACGCAGGGTCTGATTACATTCACAGACTCCTACAAAAATGAAATCCTGACAACCACTTCCGCTACAATGTTAACTGCGGGCATATGCAAAAATTATTACAAGCTCCGTGATCATGCCTTTGAGCAGCAAGATGTAAATATATTGGCTGTTTCGGCGCAGATGTCTGGTGAGGAAAATCAGGCGCAGGCATCTATTGCAACCGTTTCCGGCAAAAGTTTTATTGCAAATCCTAAATTACATGAAGAGGTTTTCGGGCCGTTCTCGCTGCTTGTTATTTGTGAGGATACAAATGAAATGCTCGAAGCCATTGCTCACCTGAAAGGACAGTTAACCTGCTCACTCATGGCTGAGGAAAGTGAGGTTAACACAAATAAGGACATAGTCGACAAGCTCTCGCAGATTTCCGGTCGATTTATTCTGAATGGTGTTCCCACGGGTGTGGAAGTCTGCCCTTCCATGCATCACGGCGGACCGTTTCCGGCTACGGCGGACGCCAAATTCACATCGGTCGGCCGACATTCTATTCTGCGTTTTGTTAGACCGCAATCGTTCCAGGGCTGGCCGGATACGCTTTTACCGGATGAGTTGAAGAACAGCAATCCGCTGGGTATTTTCCGTTTGGTCAATAATCAATTCAGTAAGGACGCGATTTAAATAAAATCATATCCTACTTCTACGAGAAAAAGGCCTTCGGCCGGAGCTTGGGCGCCAGCAACTTTCCTGTTTTTTGCAAGGATAACCCGTTCAAAATCAGCGACTGTCCTTTTACCTTTTCCTACTTCCAGCAGCGTCCCTACCAACGCTCTGACCATTCCACGCAGAAAACGATTAGCGCGGATGTGAAAAACCAGCATGTCTTCCGAATCAATCCAAACGGCCTCGGTAATGGTGCATCGGAAATTATTGACTTGTGTATGGATCTTGCTAAAACTTTCAAAATCATTGAATGTCAAAAGCAATGCGGCAGCTTCGTTCATTAACTCCACATTCAGGTCAGCTTTTAGAAAGTAAGCCAATTCTGTCAGAAACGGGTTTTTCCGCTTGGTAATACGGTATTCGTATTTGCGGTGTGTGGCTGCAAATCTCGAATTGATGTTTTCGGAGACTGGAATGATCCTGCGCACAGCAATGTCCCTGGGAATGAGCCCATTGAGTTTGTAAATCAGCAGTTCAAAGTCTTCAATCTGATTTTCTAAATCAAAATGCGCAAATTGTTGTTCTGCATGTACGCCCGTGTCTGTCCTGCTGCTGCCTGTAATTTCAATCGGTAGCCGAAGGACTTTCGCGAGCGCTTCTTCCAGGACCTGCTGGACGCCCAATGCATTGTTTTGTTTTTGCCAGCCGTTGTAGGCAGTTCCTTTATAGCTGAATTCGAGAAAATAGCGCATTTTGCAAAAGTAACGGAAACCGGCCGGATTTGCGATTTGCCGCAGTTCATTGCTGGTTTTGTTGGGAAGAAGGTTAACTTTGAAAATCGAAAAATATTTCCATTTTAGTATGATTACGGAAGAGAAAAAAGAAGAGAAAAGCCTGAATTTTATTGAGGAAATTGTGGAGGCGGATTTGCAGGCAGGAAAATATACCCAGATCATAACAAGATTTCCCCCCGAGCCAAACGGCTATTTGCATATTGGCCATGCGTCCAGCATTTGCCTTAATTTTGGGTTAACCAAAAAATTCCCTGGCTACACAAATCTTCGTTTCGACGACACCAACCCGGTTACCGAGGACACGGAATACGTGGAAAGCATTAAGAACGACATCCGCTGGATGGGGTTTGAATGGGAAAACGAGCTTTACGCTTCTGACTATTTTGATACATTATATCAATATGCGATAGAGCTGATCAACAAAGGATTGGCCTACGTGGACGACTCTACTTCCGAGGAGATTGCATTAATGAAAGGCACTCCGACCGAACCTGGAAAAGACAACATTTACAGAAGCCGCTCGGTTGAAGAAAATCTTGTGCTTTTTGAACAAATGAAAAACGGCGATTTTCCGGACGGAAGCCGCACGCTTCGTGCTAAAATTGACATGGCGCATATTAACATGCTCATGCGTGACCCGATTCTTTACCGGATCAAACACGCGCATCATCACCGCACAGGCAACACATGGTGCATATATCCGATGTACGATTTCGCTCACGGCCAAAGCGATTCAATCGAAACAGTGACCCATTCCATTTGCACATTAGAATTTGTGCCTCACCGTGAATTGTACGATTGGATCATTGAAAAACTGGGCATTTATCCTTCGCACCAGTACGAATTCGCACGCCGTAACCTGAATTATACAGTGACCAGCAAGCGGAAATTGTTGCAACTGGTTCAGGAAAAACATGTGAATGGCTGGGATGACCCAAGAATGCCTACCATTAGCGGCCTGCGCAGAAGAGGATACACGCCAGAAAGCATCCGTGATTTTTGCGACCGGATCGGCGTGGCGCGTCGTGAAAATATGATCGATGTAGGCCTGCTGGAATTCTGCGTCCGCGAGGATTTGAACAAAAAGGCGCTGCGCAGAATGGTAGTTTTGGATCCTTTGAAAGTGGTCATTACCAACTTCCCGGAGGGTGTTACGGAAATGTGCCACAGCGAAAATAATCCGGAGGACATCTTAACCGGAAATCGTGAAGTCCCTTTTTCAAGAGAGATTTATATTGAGAAAGAGGATTTTATGGAAACGCCGTCCAAGAAATATTTTCGCCTGGCACCGGGCAAAATGGTCCGCCTGAAAAGCGCATACATTATCCAGTGCGACGATTTCGTAAAAGATGAAAGTGGAGAAATAACGGAAGTGCATTGCTCATACATTGAAAACAGCAAAAGCGGGCATGACACAACCGGCATTAATGTAAAAGGCACCTTGCACTGGGTTTCCGTTCCGCATGCACAGGAGATCGAAGTACGGCTTTACGACCGACTTTTCTCCGTTGAAGACCCTTCATCGGAAGAAGGCGATTTCAAAGATTACATCAACCCGAAATCTCTGGAAATCATCACCGGTTACGCAGAGCCAGCACTCAACGAAGCCAGAGAAGGTGAATCATTCCAGTTCCTGAGAAAGGGTTACTTCGCCAAAGACCCCGACAGCACAGAAAAGCTTATCTTCAACCGAACAGTAACATTAAGGGATAACTGGGCAAAGGCTGGGAACTAGCTAAGACTTTTTATAAATTACACACACTAATATAATGATTGTCACCTTTAAGCATAAAGGGCTGTTGGCATATTATCAAAATGGTGACGGCTCAAAATTGCCAGCGGTGTATTTGCGGAAGATCAACCGGATTCTTGATCAGCTAGATGCGGTTACTTGTATTGAAGACATTGTCCACCTTGGATCTGGCGTGCATAAGCTTACCGGAAGTTTAAGTCAATTCTGGTCGGTTAAAGTGTCTCCAAATTTTCGAATCATCTTTCGTTTTGCAAATGGTGAGATTTTGGACGTTGATTACGTAGATTATCATTAATAAGTATGATAAAAAGAAACCTTGCTCCTGTTCATCCAGGAGAAATTTTAAGAGAAGAATATATTGTGGAAAGGGGTCTGACGATCACTAAAGTGGCTAATGGACTCGGTGTATCACGCCAGACGCTTTCCGCTGTTGTCAATGAAAAAGCAGCTATCACTTCCGAACTTGCTGTGAAGCTTTCGGAAGCATTTGGCAACTCCGCTGAATTTTGGATAAATCTTCAAAAAAATTACGAGATATGGTATGCGGAAAAAAAAGTGGATTGTACCATTATCCGGCACTTCGGCAAAAGATCATAATATGCAAACGGCATCATAACTCCCTCCCTGTAATTAGATTGCTTACAAATAAACTTGCTTCACATTTAGTTTGCGGTTATATTTGTGCAACAATTTCCACGATTCAAATAGATTGCTGTCAGTGAATACCCCAAATGAATTGTTCAGTACTGCGAAAGGATTCAGTCTCCAGTGCGATTTAACAGCTAAAATCATTCTTCATTTTGGTGAAATGCAGGCTTTGTTCAGAATTCAGGATTTCCTGAATTTCCGCCGCTTCATTAACAACATTGATATCCACAGCAGGATTTTTGACCTCTCCGATGACTCTGACTATGAGTTCGTTGAAGCGCCTCAGCTCAATATCAATCACAAACTTACCCTTTGCGAGGTGATCCAGCTCAGAGAACTGGTAAACGGCACCCACTTTGCAATCGAGCTTAATTCTCTTTTACACGAGTTGTTATTTAACGAGTCAGAATTAGTCTAAATAGCTCATTTCGATCATATTAGACCAATTCCAAATTTCGGGTTTCGTTTGTAATGCTGAACTTTCGCATGATATTTGTACTTGTTAATACAAATAAAAGAAAGTAAACCATGAGAGATTTATTAAGACAACGGACTTCCCTGAAAGAGGAAATAGAAATACTTTTGAACAATCAGGTGAAAATGGAAGCGGAAGCTTCTGCCAAATATCTGGCCATGGCTTCATGGTGTGACCGTAACGGATTCAAAAACAGCGCAAAATATTTTCTTAAGCAGTCTGACGAAGAGCGTGGACACATGCTTAAAATTTTCAACTACATTATGACTGTGGGCGGAACAGCGGTTTCTCCTGAAGTTGCAGCAGTTAAGCAAGAATTTGCGACGTTCAGAAGTGTTTTTGAAGCAGCGCTCCAAAGCGAAATAGCCGTAACACAGTCAATCAACAGAATTGTAACGCAAAGCCGCAGAGAAGAAGACTACGCTACGGAAAGCTTCCTGCAATGGTTTGTGAATGAGCAAATTGAAGAAGAGGATAACGCTCGTCGTGCGATTGAATTATTTGATGTGATCGGCGAAGAAGGAACGGGTCAATATTTCATTGACAAAGCGATTCTTAAAATAGGCTCAGAGAACTGATCATTTCCAGCATAAAAAAAATAGCTGCCCCGGGAGGAGCAGCTATTTTTTTTATGCTGTTTTATCTAATAAAGAATAAATTTCCGTATCCAGAAACCGCCCGTTTTCATAAAAACTTTCTTTAAAATAGGCTTCCTTCTCAAAACCATGTTTCAGTAAAATTTTCCGTGAAGCGTCGTTTTCAGGGCTGATCTTCGCTTCTATGCTGTGAAAATGCATATCCTTGAACCCGTAATCAATGATTCGTTTTATTGCTTCACTCATTATTCCTTTTGCCCAATGATCAGGATGTATCATATAGCCGATCTCAGCGCGATGGTTATAAAGATCCATTTTATGAAATCCAATTGTGCCGATCAAAGCGCCTTCACTTTTCCTGGTTTCCATATCCATCAATGAAATTCCCCATGTAATGCCGATCTTTTCCTTCAAGTTTCTGTTATAAGCATCTATCAGGTCTCTGGCCTCATTTTCGGAAGCGAGCAAGGGCTTGCCGATGTATTGCATGGCGAGCGGATTGCTTCTTAGCCTGAACATATCCGGCGTATGCCCTTCGGACATACAGTGCAGCAACAAACGGCCAGTTTCTAAACTCGGGAATGGGTCGAAATTTACAAATAGCATTGTTTTCTAATGCATTTTAGAAGCTCATTGATTAAAATCACCGGTTGGCATTTCTCAAAAATACAAAAACAAAACAACTATCAGCCAATCCCGGGCCGTGCAAATAATCCGGTTTTTTGGAACGCGTTTTGCTGCTTGTGGATTATAAATAGTAGTATTGCGTTAGCTACCGATTGCCTGTTTACATGAATTACCTCGACGAATTCTCCTATGGGAATTATCACTATGCTTCCTTGATACAATATCATTGTTTTTCAGCTATTTAAGTTGTTAAAGCCGATATTATTTTAGTATTTTGCGATATCAAAAGAGTCTATTGTTACTCGAATCATTGTGAATTTCACTGTGAATATTGAATGAAAAAAGCCTCCGTATCTGTGTTCTTCGATAAGCGGCGGATGAAGGACGGCCAATCCTCCGTTAAGCTTTCTGTCTACTTCAATGATCAGCAAAAACTTGTTCCGACAGGAATAGTATTGCCTGAGAAAGATGTTGAATTTTTAAAGAAGAATAAAATTGGTTTGTCGGGAAAGATCCGTAACGAGGATCAGAGGAATCTCTGGAACAGGGTCTATGGCCAATACTACTTTGACGATGTTACTGGCAAAGTAAAAGAATCGCTACTTTTCCGTGCACAAAAAGCAATTTCTGATCTGGACGTTAATTTCAGTTTCGAGGAATTTAATCAAATGCTTTTAAATGATTTTGCTGGAGGGGAAATTCAAACCGATCTTCTAAAAGCGCTTGATGCCCGGGTTAACCAATTCGCAGAAGAGGAGAAATATAATAGAGAAGGCATATATCGATCGGCAAGGCAAAGTATGATCAGGTACATAACCGATGAGGGCTTAACGTCCAAGGTTAACCCTAAGCTCCCGATGAAAATGATCACTACGGATTTTCTCAATCGCTATGAAAAATACATGCTTACCCGCGGCGGAACCGATAAAACTGGCAAAGCACGGCGCCCGGTAAAAATGACCACCGTCGCATATTACACCAAATGTTTTTCTGACGTTTTACAGCGCGCACTTGAAGACAAAGTCATTCCTGAAACAAATTTTCCAATAGGTAAACGGGGTTATAAGATTCCGAAAGGCAGGAAACCCAAAAAAGCACTTGATTCCGCCGTGATTTCTAAAATCCTTAGGTTCGATCACCCCAACCAAGACAGAATGCATGCGCGTGATATGTGGGCATTTTCCTATTACTGCAACGGGATTAATTTTGCGGATATATGCCGTTTAAGATGGAGTAATTTTAGCAAAGATTTAACTAGGATATCCTTTGTTCGAAACAAGACCAAGGACACAAAAGAAGAAAAAGGACTAACCGTTGTAATTCGTCTTCTGCCGCAAGTTAAGCAGATCATTGAACGGTGGGCAGCACCAAAAAACAGCGCGACAGACTACGTCTTCGACTTCATTTCGGTCGAGATGACGGAAAGAGAGAAGACATACCAGGTCCGCAAAACCATCAATCAGGTAAATTACCAAATGGCATTAATTGCAAAAGAACTTGGCATTGAATCTGATGTTACAACCTATGTTGCCCGACACTCCTTCGCCACCACCCTGCTACGGTCAGACGTTCCACTACCATTTATTTCACAGTCACTGGGGCATTCCAGTTTGAGCACAACACAGGATTATTTAGGGGCCTTTGAAGACGAGCAGACTCAAAGATACATGAATGCCTTAATCCCTGGCGACGACAAGATTATTGATTAAATGGCAACTATATATGAGTTGGGACAAGATTGAAATAGTGCTTGATTCTCAGTAACTTGTTTCATTATACATAAACCTTACTGCTTATGAAAACTTTCTTCTTGAATCTGGATCGCGGAAGCCAAAGAATTTTAGTGATCACCTTTTCGTTTAGCATCGTACTTTTGAGCGCAACTTGTCTGATGTTGGCGGCCGACACGGCCTTTGCTGTCAACCCCACTAGCAGGCCTTTAGACATCATAGGTCTGGGATGTGATGATACCTACGTGTACTATTACGATAACACTGGAAAGTTAATGAGAGAACCAAAATCCGGGGCTGGCGATAGGTAAAGAGTGCAGAGTTACGGCTTCAGAGAGGCTAAATGCCTCTTTTTTTGTGGTCAACCAGATATATGGATATAATTCTACTCCAAACATTAATAATATAAAAGAAATTTGGAGACATGTAGAATTAACCTGTAGATATGGTTCGATTTAGAATTACAAACAGAGAGGGAACACGAGAAATACAAAAATATTTCTTCTTTTTCTTCGTGTTTGCTTGTGTTATTCTGTAATATCTCGTAATATTGATACATGAAAAAGCCCACTCTGACTTTGGACGGCGGAGTGAGCAAATTTCGGAAGTAAGAATAATAAGGGGCTAGTTGTGCTACAACACAGAGCGACTTGAGACCATTCTGTGCGGGTTGGATTCCCGTTGGCTCCACTATTTTCTTGCTGCAAATATATATTATCATAACTAGATTTCCAAGTAAAATGGAACCAAATATCGCAATCGAAGCAATCAGGAGTCTTAATGAAGCAAAGGCGCAGGTTGATTCCGAAATTCAGAGTCTTCTAAAGAGGAAGTCTGGCTATGAAGTTTCGATAGAACATTTTACGAAGTTTTTACCGGATGCTCAACCTTTGACACCCTCTATTGAGGATTTGGCAAATGTAGCATCTAATCGAGACACCTTTCAGAGATCAGAATATGAAACGAATGAGGAGGAAGATGTAGAATTTCCATTTCATTCAGATAGAAAAACTCAGATTACATACACCCTTAAACAAATAGGGCGCTTTGTAAAGCTGAAATTTCTAGGAGATGAGGTAAAAGACTATTTAAATGCACACGACTTGAAGTCGGAAACATTTTTGAGGACACCCGTTAACGCCATGATTGAGGAAGGTAGCTTGATTTCAGTTAGATATAATCAAAACTGGAAAAAAGTATTCTACGGGTTACCGGAATGGGTTGGAACAGATGCGGGAGGATACAAGTATATCATTGAGGAGTTTCACCCATCAAAAGATGATATTGGACACGGATACACATCTTTGGAATTTGAATACGAGCCTCGTAAGTTTAATAGGGATAAATCAGTAGACGATGATGATGAGGAGGATGAGGACAAACAACAAGCGGTCTCCTCACTAACAGGCGAAGTAGAAGATGAGCCAGATCCAGATTATACAAGCAGTAGTTATGACGAAGAAGATGATCTTCCATTCTAAAGAAACAAAAAGCACCTGTTGAAGCAGGTGCCGTTTAGATATTGTTGCTGATTTAATCTCGAACATTAAGTCAGCGG
The DNA here is from genome assembly GCF_022869785.1 of Dyadobacter chenwenxiniae. Taxonomy (NCBI): domain Bacteria; kingdom Pseudomonadati; phylum Bacteroidota; class Cytophagia; order Cytophagales; family Spirosomataceae; genus Dyadobacter; species Dyadobacter chenwenxiniae. The sequence continues at coordinate 2,992,735 of NZ_CP094997.1, forward strand.
TAATCGGCGATGTTCCCGGCCGATCAACTTGGGTTCGTAACCTTGACGCTCTAAGTCCAATGATTAGAAGAACAAGCACAAGTGTCACTGTTGTAAGACGTATCGTTCCGGTACGTGTCACAGTTACGCGAAGAATCACTATCCGGATAAAACGGTAGTTGATTCGCCCGGGAGCCGCTGGGAGGGCGGTGACCCGGTTAATTTATTTCTGATAAACTAGGCCTTAAGCCAAAAGTGGGGTCGCCACCCGCTTGTTTATCGAAATCCTGCGAGATTCGAAAACATATCCGGTCTCACTTGTATCAAATTTGGTCGGCTGGTTTCATTTCCGGTCGGCCTATTTGCATTGCAAAGATATAACACTTTGCTTAAGAAAAAAAACTGTAATTCCTGAAAATATTTCACGATAGTCTACGCCTCTACCCCACGAGCCGTAGACTATTAGGAGGTTGACCCGCTCTTTGAGGGGTGTTGTCTCGACCATGAGAAGGGCTAGGGGTATTGATGCAAAGTGATTTTCACCTTCTTCTAAAAGCTCACTTTAGGGCACTTGCCCGTTGTTGCCTTCTTCTCTTAAACAATATACAGTTGCCGTTTAATAATTTGTTTTCGCCGGAGAATCAAGGGATTTTACCACTAGTTTGCAGTGATTTTACTTCGGTTCAAAACGGAGGGGTTATGCAGATACTTTGGGATAAAATTGACATCAACACTGAGGCAGCCATCTTGATCACTTTGGTTTCGGGAGTAGCTCTCATCATCTCAGGATTGGCATTACGTTCTCATTTCTCAGTATCCCATCTAGCGAAATCGGGCCAGCACGCGGAAGCGACAGTTCTCCGAGCTAATCACTGTCTCTCCCGCGATGGCAAAGAAGTTATCGCAAACCTCGTGATCCTGGTTCGGCCATCTTCAATGCGTTTTTTTGTTTCCGAGGTCAAATGCCAGCTTCCTTTTGAAAAATATGACATGTTCAAAGCCGGAGCCTCGATTGTAGTTAAATTCAATCCCTATGACAAAAATCAGGTGATGATCGATCAGACTTTTTATTTTTGCTAAAACTAATCCAATCGAAATGGCACAAGTACTAAGACACAAGCTCAGATCGACAGAACAAGCGCCCGTATTCGGAGTGATTGAGCTCAGCGAAGGAGAAGGCTATTACCTCGCAGAATTCAACAGCCTGCCCTCAGTTCCTCACTTGCCACAAACTTATGAGTTCTTCGATGAGAATGAGGATATACCTATGCTGGAAGACAAGTACAAAATCGACCTCTCAGATTACGAGCTAGTTTACCACAATTATCAGAATAGCGACATCTGAGCCGGTTGAGCGCCTCCTGGATTGTTTAAGTCCGCAAGTTCTGGGTAGGTCACCTGGTAAGGATCTTCGCCAGTAAACTGAAATTTCTGATTGATTGAGAATGCTTCCATATGGTCCTCTGGAAATTGAAAGCTCGCTAACTCCGTTATCCTATCCTGTGGCAGATCCGTCATCATCCATTCCCATGCGAGCTGGTCAGGAAGGATGGTAGGCATTCGTTTTTTCGAATTGTGGATTTTTGCGGTCAAAGGGTTTGCATCAGTTGTTACCATCGCCAACGTATCGAACGATTCGCCGGTATCTTTATCAGTCCAGGTATTCCAGAGCCCGGCCATATAAAAATACTCGCGACCTTTTACCTTGATCGCAAATGGATACTTATCAGGTGTTTTTAATAGCTCTCCAGTGCGCTTGTTAGTCCTGTAAATGTGATGCCATTCATAATACTGATGCGAAATAATCAGGCAGCGGTTTTCGAGCGCAGAATCACGGAAAATTTTCGGCTTATTCGTCTTAGGATTGGTCCAGAACAATTCCTCTCCGCGGGCGTTCTCCGTGTCATAACCAGTTTGAAATGTGCCATCATCTTTTTTATAGCCATTTTCGAACCTCCTAACCTGTTCCAGATTTGCAATGCCTTTTGGAATGTAACCCCACCTCATAGTTGTCACATCAAAGTCAGTGTGCCCTGAGTTTGGTTTTAATACAACCATTTGAGGTGATTCGGGACCGAGAACGGTCGGCCGTTTTAATTCAGGCATATTTGCAATATATTTTTCCAGCTGCATAAGCTCGATATATTCAGCTTTCGTTACTTTCTGGCCGTTGTAATAACACATACTATTGCTGGTTTTGCTGCTGTTGAAAATACTTTACAATGAGCTTGCCTATCGGTAAAGCCTCAATCTGTCTGCCTTCCGGTATTGACATCCATACTTTATGCCCGCTTGCAACCACCGACCTGCTAAGAAAGAGCCTTGGCCTGCCATCAGGAAAAGTCACCTCGAAGACTTTACGGTCATTGCTTGTATGGATTTTAATGTCGAGCGTTAGCTCCCCCCAATCAATTTTGAAGTCGTCTGGAAGTATAAGCATACCATATAAATTTTGTACCTAAAGTATAAATTTATTCTATCCGTCAAAGTTTTCAGGATCTTTGATTACTCGCAACCTCTCAATATTGGTTTCGTGGGAATATCCCTGATGAAAACATACGTTGAGTTTCGGTCGGCTCTCGTCCGGTTTGTAGGTCGTACATGTAATAATTTGGCCGCGCAGATACTTGCTCATGCCACTAACAACATACAAGCCCTGCGGCACACAAAATGGCGACTCATCAAAATCTGGGACCTGATGTCGAATGTACCGCCTGGCGAGATCATCGTCCAATGGAATCTTAAAAAAGTCAAACGCGGCTTGAATAGTTGAAAATATATGGCTTCTGATTACGTCCAGCTTGATTTGTCGGTCATATTTTACTCCAATAGTAATTCTACGGATAGCCGTTGCGGTGGAATATGGACTCTCGTATTGGTGGACGTAAGCCGGACATTTCAGACAGTCAACAATCATTCCGTTTTCGAGAAATACCACGTCGTCAACCCGTATTTCGCTTTCTCCAAAATAGTTTCTTTCCCAATGTGACATATCACCTCATCCATTTTATACATGTCTTGATTTCCCATTTATCAGTGTATTTGAACGTGACTGCGTAGTTTGCGCAATCCACATAACACAAATAAAACGTCCCCAAATGCCTACGGCTCTCAGGTTTCAGCTGATTTAGGTACGGCGTAGCTTCGGACAGGAAAAAGTCCCTTTTCTGAATATCAAGCATGATTTTTAGTGTTGATGATGTTAATAGTATCGTGTATTTGACATCAATAGTATCAAATTAATGAACTCAAGTCAAGATCATCGGAGTATGAAAGATGCCAAAATGCCTTCCAGTTCTTGCAATCCATTGAAAATTTTTGAAAAATGGTTGAAGCTGAGAATGGCTGACGGGGTGAATGTGGCAACCCTTGTCTGACTTTCATTCGATCAGATCAGCCAGCCGAGTCTGATACGTTAGGCTCGATTATTGAAGTGATCGACTTATAACCTAAAATCCGAATCTATGCTAGACACATCAAATGCAATCGTAGCTGAAATAGTTGATTTTGAGATCCACCGTAACAATGACGGAGACGTGTGGACAGTAGTAGGATCCGGAGCGCTATCAGCTTCAATGGAAATAAAAGTCAATGAAGATTACTATGTATTTGGTGGTCCATCCCTATTTAGCTCAATTCCCAATGAAGGTTCAGACTTCTTTGGCCACTTTGTCTTGCGTTGCATGGAAATCACGGGTGTGAAAACCACACGCGAAATGGAGGGTGAAATGATTAAAGCTATTATTAACAACGGAAAGGTGTATGCAATTTCATCGCTGAGCAATGACAATTTCTTTTCCCCAACTGAGGAATTCGAATTGATAGAAAAAGGTGATGATGCTGATGATGAATAATTCTTGTTACAGCAACGCGGACTTCGGTATTGGCCTTCTTGACTTTTGCGCCTCTCGCTCCCTTTCCTGGGCATAGCCGTCAAGTCATAAGCGTGATTCTATTACCCTTAGTTGTCAGTGGGTTGATACCAAAGCAGATCACGGATAGGCGTTAAAGTAAGTCATAACTAATCACGGTTTTCATGAGCGTCGAAGAATTAGAGGAATATTTCAAAGATCGGCAGCTGCCGGAAGGCCCTGTCAAATTAAACAAGTTTAGTACAATCGTAGACCCCCAAGCATTCGTAGAAGCCGAACTCTACATCCTAAGTTGCTACCCATCGGGAAATAAATTGGTTGACTCTTGCCGCTTAAGGTTGGAAGAATTTAAACATTGGCTTGAGGTCAATCAGTAGATCCAAATTGACCTTCCCTTATATCAGCTTCGTATCTCTAAAAAATATTCGCCATCCCCACTGGTTGCTTTTTACGAAATTAACTTTTGAATGTCCGTTAAACAACTGTGATTTTTGTAGGTGTTTGTCCAAGTTGCGAGAGTGGGTCGCGGCTTCACACATCCCGTTGATTTTTTACCTGAAAATAGGGATAAGACTAACATGTCGTTGATTGCAAAAGAACTTGGTATCGAATCCGATGTTAGGATCTACGTAGTCCGACTCCTTCGCCACTACCGTACTGCGCTCAGAAGTTCCGCTACCGTTTATATCGCAATCATTAGGGCATTCCAGCCTGAGCACGACGCAGGACTATAAGGGTTCATTTGAAGAAGAGCAGACTCAAAAATACATGAATGCTTTGATTCCCCGGGAGGGCAAAGTTACTTCGTAAAATCCATATTATAAATCAACCGCAATGATTCGTTTCACTACGATTCCAAGGCCCCCGGGGAAAAGAAGAAATTTGTGAAAGCTGACGACGATTCAGAGAGTTTCGCAGAAAATCAGTATATGGTGATATATGCATGAGAAATCTTTAAATTGTGCAACATTTAATGAAAATAAAAATGAAAATTGAACAAATCAATGCCAAAGTACAAAGTTATCTTGCTGCAAAAGACCTGATTAAGAAAAAACAAGAAACGTGGCAAAACAAAATCAGAGACTTGATTTTCGATTTATTGAAAAATTTGTCATTAAATAGTGATCTACCCGCGAGGGCAGAACTCAACGACGCTGTTGAAAATCACAATTCTGTAATTTTAGTATTAAATGATGAAGTAACTAATTTCAGAGATCATTTCACAGGAAAGAGATTTATTAAAAAAGGTGGTAGCTTGATCTTTGCCCAGCTAAAAAATGGTAACATAATGACCGTAATTAAAAAGCCTGAATTGCCAGAGTTAGGCTCGGATTACGAGAATCTGATTATAGGAAAGGAATACCCACCAGAATCGCTAAATTCGAATGTTGTCCTTGATATTGTCGGGGATTTTATTGATAAGATGATTGAATGGGAAAATAGCCAAGATAGAGGCCAGATAGGGTTTTAGAACTATTTTCTCTTGAACCGCTATTTGTATATGCTCGTTTCGGACCAACCAAACTTCACAAAGTGAATCATCAAGTAAAAATGTCAACCATATGGAAATGAAATATTACTTTATTGTGGCAGTAGTTATCATCTTGGCCATTGTCGCAATAGTTAACCTAAATTCAATAATTAGCTGGGGAAGCCTTTCTATCAAGTCTGATAATAGATATAGGAGAAATGAGGCACGTGTCCGAGGTGAAGGGAACAAGGTGCGGCAAGGCAATTCAAGCTCTCCAGACATGTCTAGCGAAAATAAATCAGATGTTGACGGTAAGAATAATGACTTAATCCAAGAATAAATGTTTGATAAGCCCCAAATAAACAATCTATTCGTTGATGGATCGTATAATCTTATAATTCAAGATGCAAAAGGAACCGTAACCGTTCAACCTCTTTCGGATTTGGTGGATAAACTAACGGAGTCGCATACAAGGCGCATATCCGACTTAGAGATCGCAATCCATGACAAATCGACTATTAATGAATATAATCTGAAAGAGATAAACGATCTGCGGAAGCAACTAGAAAAAGAGATAGATGAAAAAGCCGCACTCACTATTAAGGTAGAAAATTTACTCAAAAGTTTAAGTAAACAGGATCTTTCTGAGGCGAGTGAAGCACACCAAGCATCAGTAAAGCATCTTATTCAAGGAAATATCGAAGGAGCCATTGCTGCTATCGAAGACTCTGCAATGGACGGCATGATCGCAGATCTAGGTGAACGGGAAAACGAACTTGACGCCCAAAAGAAACAAGTTAGCGAAGCGTTGTTTTTTAAGTCCCAGCTGCTAGTAATAAATAATGATTTTGACGGCGCCTTAGTGAACGCACTAAAAGCGGCCAAGCTCCGTCCCACTGTCAAAAATTTTCTAAATGCTAATAACTTATCCTATCTAGTTGAGGATTTTAAAACTTGTCAGAACTTAATCGAAAAAGCATTAGAGGTTAGCGAGAATGACGGAGATTTAAGTCAAATTTTGTACGAAAAAAGTACGTTGTTGCTGCGTATGGGAAATTATGGCAGCGCAAAGATAGCACTGGAAAAAGCAATCGTGCTACATTCTGCAATGGCCCCTTCAAATCAAAGGTTAGACATTTTTAGCCAGCAGTACGCTGCGTTTGCTAAAATTGAGAGAGCCAATAACAACCAAGAAAAAGCCCTAGAATTTCTTCAACGAGCGCTTAATATCCAAAAAGACCTTGTTAAGCTAGACCCAGAGAAACATCGTCCAGGACTTGCAAGTGCATTGCAGACGATGGCGAAACACTATGTTGACAATAATCGTCCTGACCTTGCCGACCCTTTGTATAAGGAATCCCTAGCAATATTTCTCACACTGGCTTCTGAATCGAAAGTATTTTTGGTTAGTCTTGCCCACCTATATCACGAAATGGGAGTGACGTCTCGACACATGGGGTACTTTGAGGATGCGAAATCCTATTATAACACGGCAATCGACCTATCCCAAGATTCGAGTTTCCACACTTTATCTGCTAGATCCCTTTTAGGCAATATATGGAATAGCCTCGGAACACTTTATTTACACTGTAACCACCTAGAGTCTGCGGATGAGGCACTAAATAAAAGCCTGGAAATCAGACGAGAAAGGATGGCTGATAATCCTGAAGCTAACTGGGGCTCTCTCATTGAGTCACTCAATACAGTCTCCGTTATTCAAAAAGAAAGAGGCAAACTTGACTTAGCTGAAAAAAATTGGCTCGAAAGTTTGTCAATCATAGATCAGTACCAGGTAGAGGATAGCCCGCTTTCCAGCAATACTATTGCGAGAATTAAGCATAATTTGGCCGGCGTATATTTACAGTGGAAGAATTATCCAGAAGCAAAAAGGTGTATTATAGATAGTATAGATACTAGACGGAAACTAGCTTCAAAAACGCCAGTCGTGTTCGAACCTCTGTTAGCGAGGTCGCTTGCGACCTTGGGTGAAATCACTGAAGGATCTGGTGATAATGAGAATGCAAAATCCCACTACCTTGAAGCGTTGGCTTTACAGCGTAATTATGCTTCTAGTAATCGAGACGATTTAACACATTTTATTCACATGGCAATTCGCGTCGCGGAATTTTATCAACTCAAATTAAACGACAAGCCAAGATCATTGGACCTGGTTGCAGAGGCAGTGACTTCGCTGAATACACCTAGTCTGGCAAGCGTCAAATTATCTGACATCGGCAAAGGGAGAGAGATTGTTGAGCGTTGGGATATTGAATGGTCAGATTTTCTAAATAGGCTTGGATTGCACTCTTGATTTGTGCAAGCTATTCAGGACAGCTATTGTGGGACACTAAATTTAGTTACTAGCATCGAATCGTTCACCACTGGAGTAAATACTTTGAAAGTCTCTTGCCTTTAATAGTTTCAAAATATAAATCAAAGTCAAATGGCGACCGTTCAATCATAACGCATCAAAAAATACTGGCTTACAGAGATAATTACAAAATGGCACGACCTATATACGTTGCTCCGATTTAAAATGCAGATGTAGAGATATTTACAATATATAAAACCCTAACGGTTTGATTTTATAAGTCTGATAATCAGCGAGATAAAATAGAAATATTAATTATTTGTGGATTGATTTTTACGCTTGTAGTGTTACTTTTGAAAAATACTTCCTTTATGAAAGAAGTATACAACACACACTATTAGAGAAAATGAATTATTAAACTCTAATTGTGATGAAAACAGCACATTCAACAAAAATACCAAGCACGGCGCCTGTCGGTGCGGTCAAAGTTGTTGCAAAAGGTTCGCTATTAAGCCGAATGCTTGAAACAAAGAAAGCTGTTAAAGCATATCTTAATGGTGAACTTACCCTTTCAGACCTAGAATCCAAAGGAATAGAGCTTGTCTGAACTTTACCAATACACCTTTGATCCTGCCCGAAAAACTTACAGTTTCATTACCAGAAGTGAAATAAAGGTAACTGTTGCAATTTCACGTGATCGCCGTTGGTTTTCCGACAATACCGAGATCAAGGAAGTATACAGTTTTGATATAGTTACCGATAAGCCCTCACTCTCGATAGATATTAAGATCCGGAATACTATTATTAAGATTTTATCTGATCGTCTAGCCGATGTAAGCGCTGTTATCGTTTATTTCTGTGATCCTTTTGATGGTAAAGGAGCTAAACGAAGCCTAAAATTTGACAGGTGGTTCTCTTGCTTAGAAAACAAATCAATTGAAAAGCACAATAGGCAGGTTTTTGCAATAGACGAAGAAATTGACGAAGAGGGCAATACAGAAAAAGTGGAAACACTACTGTATACATCAATGCTACTTCATAACGAAAACCCACTGTATAAGACACTTATCCGCGTGTTTTATTCAGGAGATGACAATGTTACCGACAAACTTTGAAATAAATTAGGGGCCATAAGCCTCTTTTTTATGCACTATTAACTAAACCGTTATTAGTTAAAAGCAATCAGCAATAGGAGTTAAAAAAACTTGTTATTCTCTCTGTGCTGTTTCGTCTAACTCTGATACTTCTGCAAACCCCTCGGTAATTAAGCCCTGTAAACACATGTTCGGGTTTATGTGGTGAGAATACCCGTAGTATTCTACCGTCACGGACTTTTCGAAGTTTTCTTTTTTTACCTCGTCAATACCGATCGGTATAGGCTTAAATTCAAAATCGGTTTCCTCTGCCCATATTTCTGCTTGCAGATCCATGATCTCTTTTGATCGGCTGTCTGCCAGGTATATGGATGAAATCGCTTGCTGATCTGCACTGGGGTTATCTTTTACAACTTGCTGATACAATTCATTGCGCTTTGTATTGATGCCCCTCAGCGCTTCTCCCGCTTCTCTTTCTATGGTTTTCTTAGCCATCACACCCAACCTCGTAAGCCTGGTGTCTGTTGCGAAACTGAATGCGTTCTGAGCCACGAGCGCTTCGCACTCTGCTTTTAATGTCCTTAGTCTGTCCAGTTTAATTTTCATGTTATTTTCGATTTTAGTTGTTATGCAATCTTTTCTTCAATTCCGACCCAAAACCCAGCCGCATAGTGGAGCTTCAATCCTGAATCAGACCCCGAAACGGTATCCGTTTGAAAGACAATCATTACTCTTCCCGGATCCCCTAATGCAAGTCTTGCCGCTCGCGTCATTCTCTGAGGAGTTAGGCCGCCGCTAAGCCTCAACCCAGTAAGTATTTCCACGTCACCAGTACCTTCATCGTAAATTCTACTATCAAGCAGCCCTGTACCCGGCGTATCCCATTTGGCAAGTCGGTTCTTGGTTCCTGTTCCGTCTACCGTTCCCGATGATCCTGAATAGGTAATAACCCCAGTAGAACTGTTATAGCTGATCCCCCCAGTACCTGAAATAGACCCGCGTACCGCACTGGTGAAGTCAGTTATTTGAGAGGCAGTATGCGTATGGGACGAATTGGCTTTGCCGGATAACAGAGAGTCAACCTGAGATTCAGTATAGGCGTCTGTTATCCCATACCCTGCAATTGTTGTCGGCTTGCCCGTTACGTCGTTCCAGGGCATATTATTACAGGCAATCACAAGGTTTCCTGAACCCACAAGCCTGCTTAGAGGATCGCCGCCGAATGTAATGTTGTTGCCTGTTACGAGATTACCCTTTGAGAAGGTGTTCTCTTTTCCATTAAGCCCCGAATCGACATTTGCTTTCGTGTACACATCCGTAATACCGTAGCCGGCAACCGTAGTTGGCTTTCCTGTCACATCATTCCACGGCATGCTATTGCACGCTATAACCAAGTCCCCCGATCCCACAAGTCTGTTTACCCCTGATCCTCCGAAAGTGATATTGTCGCCAGTAACCAGGTTACCCTTTGGAAATGTGTTCTCCTTCGTTCCCAGTCCGATATTGAAATCACCGATCGTTACACCATCCACTATCCCAAACCCTGAAAGTGTTGTAGGCTTTCCGGTTACAATCGTCCATGGTATAGCGGTTGCCGAAATGGTCACATTACCCGCACCAATCAACCTGTCTGTCAGTGTGCCGGACAAGACAATATTTGAACCCTGCACAAGGCTGCCTGTCGTAATCTCGTGGGTGTGGCTTGTAGTGGTAACTGCATTGGTAGTGGATGCATCTAAGGTTGAAGGCGTACCCAGATCAATAACCCGGTTCGCTGATAAATCCCCGCCACTTCCCGCTGCCATACCATCGCCGCCAAGTATCTGTTTCGCGTTCACCCATGGTTTATCTGCAATTGCCAGCCACACCCCCCATACGCCGCTTTCAACGCTTCTGAAAAACGCAGTACCATTCCTAAATGCAATGGTTGAACCAATATCCGCATTCGTTGAATGAGGGATGTAAATACCATGGAAAGAAGAACTTCCGCCTGATGGTGAGTCAACTGCTGAAACATTGAACTTTGGTTTGGTATTGACGTTTACCTGCGTCCACGGAAGTCCAGTACTGGCATTAACCAAATACCTCGCATCACCCCAAACGGTATCGAATGTTAATGTAAGGTTCGTCGCTATTGGGCCGCCGCCTAGTAATCCTACCCCTGTGTTAACTTCTTTCAAATCCACCCACGCCCGGCTTGCGATCTGATACCACGTACCCAATGCGCCCCCATTTGTGCCCCTGTAATAAGAGTTATCGCCCGACCGGGTAACAACAAGCTGAGAAACGTTTGATCCGCTTACGCCTGCGATTAGCATACCAGGAATAGCATTCGGCGCATTGGCTGCGCCTGTTCCGATTAAAGCTACGCCCGTGAAATTGTATGCGTTTACATCGCCGAAATAGTTAGGGATTACGTTGCCCGTTGTAACGTTGGTCAATGGCATGTATTTAGCCAGTGACGCGCTTATAAGCTCTTCGATGTACTCTACTGTCACTAGATCCCCTGGATCCGCCCCTGTTACGATTGTGGCAACAGGTATAGCCGAAGTAACGCCAGTGCCGCCAGCCATACGGCCAATGACCGTTTTTGTGGGGATGTCTTGGATGTTGGCGAACTTGACGCCTTTCGCTTTGAGGCGCAGGTTATTAGGCGTTCCTCCCGCTGGGTTATCTGGACTTTCAGGGCCGTTAATTTCAATGCCGATATTATCGACACGTACACCAAATACTTTTTTGTAATCCAGAATCTCCTCAAACATTCCGTACCCCGCCAGATAATCCGTGAGGCTATCGGTCTCATCCTCATCAGGCACCCCGTCCGGGTCTTGGAACTCGCCGAACGAGAAGTCCGCTTGCAGAATCGCCGCGATCTCGCCAGTCGGGCCGCCAAGCCTACGAGTGACAATTGCGCGATGCGTGGTGTTTATTTCATGAATTGTATCAATCTGAATACTGGTCAATCTACCAAACAATAGCAACGGCGACTCTGTAACCGGATTCGGGTATGAGATAAATTGAGGTTGTCCAGTATATTTACTGATGTCAACTGTATTTAGCTGTCCTCCCCTGACTAACTGATATGTCCACCCTTCCCAGTCAAATTCGGAAGACTCGCCTATTGTTTTAACGTTGAATCCTGCAACTGGCAAAAGGTGCTCGCTTCCCGATTTGGGAAGTACCGCAAGTTGCTTGAAATTCAGAGAACCCGGCACTTTTCCCATTAGCGCCAGCGCCCCGCCTTTTGCTTCCGGTTTCTTTTTAACGAGTTCAAAATCAGTAAAGCGACTTACTATTTTGTTATCGTTCAGGTAAACGTATGCTTCAATTATATATTTGCCAATCTGATTGAGTGTATCAGCGCCGTAAACTCTATATTCGCCAGAGTTAGCGGAGTCTGGCAATGAAAAGCCCTTGGTGGTTAGAACTACCTGATTCTTGGTAAGCAATCGTAAGTCGACTTCATCGTGCTCAACTCCGCCAGTCACAAAGACAACGTCGCAGCCGTCTGGATTTTCAAACATGCTGCTACCGTCGAGAGCTATCTCGCCGATATTAACTGCGCCTTTACGAAGGAAGAATCTACCCGATGCTAAAAACTCTTCGTCATAAAGAGTAAATACTATATCCTGACGGCTGACCGTAACCTTCGAAAGTTGCGTTGTGGTAAAATGACGATACTGGCCTGGCCCTGTTTGGATTCCGCCCGTTTCCTCAAACATAAGGTAGGTGCCGCTTTCTGTCTGTAGCACATTTTGGCTTACAGTTAATGGTGCATCGCTGCCGGTATCTCCGCCGCCAAACAGCGACATCTGCCACCAATCGTGAGAGCCTTTAATCCTCGCACGAATATCCCATTTCCCGGCAGGAACTGGGTAAACTCCGGGGAGCGGGCCAATTACAGTCGGACTGCCGGACGACATATCCAGCAACTCATATGTTATAATCGTTCTTGGAAATACCTTGATCGGTATCTCCACCTCGATGTAAAAAGCTGGAACTGGAACATACTCTTCTCCATTCGCCTCGGCTTCCGCTATGGCTCGATCAATTGTCTTTTGCGCTTCCTCAGATGTTTGCTCTCCTACTTTGAAGGTAATCGAATAATCACCCACATAAATGGGCTTCCCTGTTACGGTAACATTCAAAAAAACAACGCTTTGATTAGTGACCCAGGACGGCTTATCTGTCACTAGCCACCGCAGATCATCGAAATTATAAACGTCTTCTTCTTCCTGATCCGCATTGTTATACTTAACAACCTCAGATAGGTAGTTATTTAGATTCACCGAATCAGAGCTTAATTCGCCCGCGGTGAAAATAAGCGGTGGGATGTTTTCAAACAGCGCGGATAGCCTGCTACCCTGTTCAAGGGCGGCGGCAAGCTCCTCATCCGTGAGCGCCATGTCCTCCGCATTCAACCTTCCATTCGTGCTGTCTTGTTTGGATGGGTAAATGCCGTCTCCTTCACCTGGAACGGTGTTAAGTTGGCGAGATCCGGGAATGTAAGAATCTTGTTTTAATTCTTCCCTCGGAATTTCTTCATACTTGACCTCAATCGCAGAAAAGGTGATTTGCCGATTGTAGTCGTTGTAAGAAAACCTGGTTAAACGCATCCGGATTCCGCCCATATCCTGCATAAGCAAGGTATGGAGGTACGAAAGCCGAGGAGCTCCCTGAGCCAATTTTATCACACCTTCGACGACTGTAAGAGGCCTGCTTGTCAAAGACAAGCGGTCGAGCATCATCGCCCGGTAGACGCTCATCGCCTCGTTTAGGTCGGGTCTTCGCCGCCATGTCCGAGTGTTTTCTTTTGATCCAGGCTTAGTCCAGGAACCTGCATACCACGGATTATAGTCTCCACTGATCAGGTTTATAGTTTTTGCTTCTTCATCGGTAACGTCGCCACGTTGCAAGACAGTTGCATACTTTGCAGATTCTTCTTTTGCAATAAATCCTTCAAGCGCGCCGTTGAGGTTGTATACTTTGTACCAATCACCAGGCAACCCTTGGTCATCGGCCATTTTATAAAATCTCACATAGATTTTATCGGCCGGCCACGGATCACCTGCTTTTGCAATAATAAGCGTATTGATTGCGACTGTAATTGAGAACGTGCCTTTTTTGACATTGTTCCGCATTCCAATAATCTCCCAGCTTCCCCCTACTTCCGCCTGAGAACCACCATTATTAGGAACACGTGCAACAATCAAATCGCCGTTTTCAACAAGTACCCCATTAACCCCACCCACACGACGGTATTCACCTGCCGGCACACCTGTCGCCGTCCAAGTCCAGTTAATATCCCTTGATCCAGGAGTCCACGTTGCAGCAGGGTAATTAGGATTGCTAGAGACGTTCAGATCCCCTTTATTGGTAAGCGTTCCCATATCCACAGGAGGGATCCGGATCAATTGGAATTCTTGCGTAGCGCCCCGATGCGTCTTATCCGCTCCCGCAAGAGCAACTCCCTGATCGGGGTCAACCCAAAAGTTATTTACTTTCCCGCTTTTAAATTCCCTGATAGGTATGCGGATGGATATGAGAATATCAGACGCTAACGCATCTGTTTCATAATCGAAAGATATGGTAACGCTTTTGTCCCCTCGGCTAATAGTCCCACCAGGGGATTCTATGTATTGAGTAGGCTCAATGTCATAGTATTTGTTTTTCAAGTTTGCCCCGACCATCCCCGTAAGGATAGGGATCAGGACCTGCAAGAATTTTTTCTTTTTCTTTTTTCGGTAAGGTTGAGGAGACTTGCCGTTGATTTTAAGCACACCTCTGCTAATTTCTCCTCCTATTTCGAAACGTTCCCATCCGTCGGTTGTGCTTTTGTTCATGTGGGTAAAATCCCACCCTACCAAGCCATTCTCATTCCATAGGACCATATTCCCATTGAGAAAAAAAGGCGCCTGCGTACCGAAATCTATTTCTGTCCGGTACTTGTTGATTGGAGGAAGAATCCGAACATTCCCGTCGTTCATTGTCGCCGAATCACCCTCTCCGTTAATGGAATAGGTAAATGGCATATCAGCGGGCGCGCCGGGATTATCAATGTCTATGTAGCCGGTAGCAAGCCCTGTTGCATTATCAACTGTTGAACGGATTACCCATCTGTTCTTTTCTTGTACAATCTCTGCGGTAAAATGATCGAGGATATCATTGACAATGACATCGCAGTACATCGCCTCACCATTATTATCGTAATAGCGGGAAACGTCAATCTCAAAACTGTTCAATCCTAATCGGTCATCGCCACCCCAGGTAGTTTCTACCATGTGGGTAGAAATGCGGATTGGCTGCGTAACGCCTATTGTGGCTAAACACTCCTTTATGATTTGCAGACCGGTTTTTTTAAATTGGTCTGTTTGGTTTAAATATTTCTTTTTCGCAAGATGAGCAAGGCCGCAGCTGGCAGTAAGTTCGACGGTCCAAGGCGGCTTTCTGTGTGGTCGTCTTGCGTCCCAAGGCTCTATCCATCCAGACCAATTTATAACCCCCTCCTCTATATGCCAGATTTCGCAGAAATATGTTTTCCGGTTGAAAACGAAATCCTTTAAATCGTAATACTGACTCAAGAAGAGTGAGATCCGAGCCTGCGATGGAATGATTGGTTTTTCGAACATGCCATCAAACCCGGCGTAATCATACCGAACGGCTCCGTTCAAACAAAACCATTCCGTAGCAGGGCCTCCGTAGCCCTCTTTCAGGAAGCGAACTTCTTTAATTACACCGTCAATATCGCGATAACGCGCAAAGTATTTAAGCCCTAGCGCCATTAGAATCCTCTTATATTTTTGTTTCTGTCTTGCGCCTGACTAATCAAGATCAGCAAGTCTTGTCCGCTGATGCGCGCCTCGGCAATGAATCCGTTTCCGTTACCATGTCCGCCCATGTTCGAGATGCTTTTTTGGATCGTTTTTTCGACCATAGATTTCGGAGCAATGATTTCAGGGTCGTGCCGTGCATTTGGGTTGTCACCTACAACTGCAACCATCTTGCGGTACGCCATACCACTATTTGCAAACTTGGTGAGCCCGCTTTCTGCTTGTGAGTTGAGTTTGTTTTGTGCAGCCGTACCCAACGCGACCAAGCCGATACCGGCGACTAGTGCCAGGGCTGGATTTTTAGCGAACACTTTTAAGGCAATACCAGCCGTACCGGTAGCGATCAGAGATTTACCCATCTCCTTCATCATATTGGCCAGCGAACCCATTACTCTTTTGCCAAACTGCTCAATGCCTCCCGCGCCGGACATTAGGTTGCCTAACATTTCACCAAAACCATAAGCAACATCCGCTGCGGCCGTTTTGAGCGCAGAGGTAAGTCCAGAACTTAGGTCTTTTGTACCGTCGACAATTGAATAGACACGTTTGGCATACTCGTTATTGGATTCTCCGGCTATTTGAGTGATTTGATTGAAGTATTGCCGAATATCACTGAGGCTGTTGCCGCCAACAAAATCAGATAATTCTAGCGATGCGGACTCCCTTATGGTGTCTCCAAATTTATTCTTTGCAATACTCCGGTTTAAGCTATCCAGCGTTTGTCCGGTTCGCAAATCACCGATGGCGCCAAGTCGATTTTTCGCTACTTCCCTTCCCGCATAAGTCGAATTCCCAATCGTTGAGCCAGTAGAATTACTCAGTTTTAACCGCTCAATGTTTAGAGCCTTAACTACCCCCACCAACTCTTTGTATGTGTTGGTAGCGTCCTTGATCGCTTTTTGGTCTTTGTAAACCTTAGATGCAAGGTCGATCTGCCAGTTAATGAAGCCCAGCTCTGTAAGATCTTTTGGTACCGCTACACCACGACCTTTGGGTGCTTTTGGATCTACTTTTGGGATATTGCCAATTCCGCCTCCAACAAGATCATTAAATTTCTTTCTCAGGTTGTCGATTGCGGCTGTTGAAAAACCGGCACCTTTCGGAATTTGGATAGTGAGCGCATTAACAAGCTTATCAATCCCCTTTGTTAGGAAGCTGGTATCGATTCCTGTAATTAGGCCCATAGCTGATGGCAGAAACTTTAACAGCCCTCCAAGTATTTTCACCCCTGCATTCCCGATATGACTCAGGACATTAACCAGGCTGATACCCATGTTACCCCAGTCACCAGTAATGAGGTTTGCCGCTACTTTAAAGAGTTCTACCAGGGCACTTAAAGAGGAACCTGCAACATCCGCCATTGTCTTCCAAATAGACGTATCTCCGACGGAAGTTTTGATGTCGTCCCAATTGGCGATTATGGCCGTGCCCGCTATTGCAACAGCCGCAGCAATAGCGAATACCGTGCCGGTTGCAACCCCAATTCCGGCCGCAAACATTGCGGTGATTGAAATTGCTCCGCCTATGGCTGTAATTAGAACAGGAATTACTGTTGCCATTCCAGCAAAACCTAGTATCGCCTTTTGTGTTTTTGGATCAAGGGATTGAAACTTCTCTGTCAACCCGCCAATCATTTCCGAAACCTCATTGATGGCCTTGGTAACACCAAACGCCTTATCCAGTGATTCACCGATGCTAGCTAATCCGAACTTTGCATCATCGCCAAGTTTTTCCAGCGCCATTCCGGCGCCACCGGCAACGGGCGGTATTTTCTCGAGCTCTTTTATGAGCCCCTCAACGACTTTATCTACTCCTAACTTTGTCAACTCCTCACCCGACGCGGTTCCAAACGCTTCAATCAATGCCCTTCTTGCCTGCGGAATCCTGTTCGCCAGTTCTTTAACATCAACGGCGCTTACTATGCCTGTTGACAACATTTGAACAACGTTAGTGAGCGCTGGATTTAAGTCTATCGATGACTTTCCAGCCGCAGTAAGAGCATTTGCGAAAGCTGTAATACTGCGCTGGGCGAATTGAGATTCAACCCCGACAGCACGTAGTTGGAGCAGCGATTGGGCCGCACCCTGAATGCTAACGTTTGGAAGCTTAGCGAGCTCACGAACAGTTTTTAAAGACTCGCCGTAACCCTTTAATCCAATTTCCAGTTTTTCGAGATCCGCAAACGTCTTATATGCTGTGCCGGCTGCGAAAAGAGCTGGCAGGCTGCCAAACACAGAAAGCTGAGAACCGATGCTTTTTAATTCAGTCCCCAGCCTTGTCAATCCATTTCTAAAAACTTTTTGTTGGGCATCAGCCGCGCGGTAAGCAGAAGAAACGTTAGAATTCACTTCACGCACAAAAAGAGCCGCCTCTTGACGAGCTTGACTTAGTGCTGTAATAAAACCAGTTGAACTACCGGTAATTCTTATGTTAGCGCCACCAACGGTTTCGGCCATGACATTTACTTAATTGCGTTCATTTTTGCCTCCCAAGCGGCCTTGTAGTCTGGGTCGATCTTCCTGGCCACTGGAAGCGCAGCTATCGCCTCCTTGCGGTCCTTATCTGTCGGTAATGGGTAAAATGTTTCTATTGGATCGATTTCACCACTTACCAGAGCTGTTACCGACGCGTAAACCGTGTGGGCCTGGAATCTTGCCCGTTCCCACTCGTGATAGTAATCGTCTCGCCTCTGTTTGAAATGGCCTTCCCGTAAGAGATTGAATTCGTAAGGAGTTATATACCTCAAATCGCCGGGAGATATACCCATTCTAGCTGCATCTCGCCAATAGTCCCTCCAATCGAATTTTACCTCGTTTTCGGGTTCTTGCTCTGATCCGCTTTCGGCATCATCGCGCTCACTCTCTCCAACAGAGGGATGAACGCTTGATTGGTAAACCCCACAGAATTTTGAAATGCAAGGGGTATTTTATTAAGCGACTCAATGTCTGCGCAGTCTTCAAATAGGCCAATAAATTCCTTTTCATTATCCCACTTCCGATCTTCTGGCTCAATGCCGTTTTGGATCAGAAATGGCAACATCTCGAAATCTGGCATATCATTTTGAAACAACGTAAACCCTGGCTTTTGCTCCTCGATACGCCTACGGGTAAAGATTCCGAAGTTGACTAGGTATTCGTTGTCGCCAAGTTTCAGCTTAACTTTCGTTTCCGAGAAATTCTTTAAGTCTTCCATTTCAGTTTAGTTATTATTGAGCCCCTCAGGAATGAGGAGCCCATTTCTCATTGATGAAGTGATTTAGTTAGGTCTGCCTAGACAGAACAGGAACACCGTCAACGCGGAATCCCACAGTGTAAGTCCGAGCTTCTCCGTTGGACCCTGTTTCGCGAAATGTCGCAATACGAGCGAAAAACGTACGCACCGTATCGCCGCTAAACTTCCCAGCTAAGCGATATTGATTTAATGGCTGCGGTTTAGTTTGCGCAAGCGTTTCAAAGTCAAAGGCTGAAACATTGTCCGCCGCTTCATCCCCGTACTCGAACACCATGCCTGTAAGCTGGAAATCGTACGTAGAATCTTCTCCGTCGTCCACAGTCCTTTTGCCGCTGTCGCAGTTCAATTCGAGAATGTTATTAGATAGCCCCCAGTCCTTAGATGTCGCGCAACCAACCATTGTAAAGTCCGGAGCTTGTACTGTGCCTTTATTCATAAAGACATTCACCTCCTTACTAAGGACGGCGGGTTCAATTCTTTCTGGCATTGTCTTTAGTTTTTACGTTGATGATTTTATTCTTGCGTATGCTTGAAATTCAATGGATTTCAAGTGGACTTCTGTATTCTCGTCATATCCGTCCGGAGCTTCTTCGCCGTTAAGGAATGTAATTCCAACATTGCCTACCATCCCGGAGTACTCATCTAATTTTTCACGTATTGCTATGATAGCATTTAGGCATTTTAAATAATCTGCCCCCATAACACCGATCTCAACAACCCCCGTTTTCAGGCCCATATCTGCATCGCAATCGACCTTATTCATTCGATTTGCTGCTACGAATACGGCAGGGTATACGGCCCTTTTAATAATGTTTGGGTATATCCTGGTGTCCACTATCGCCTTTAAAGGCAGGCTTTGCAATAGCAATTGGATTATGGCTTTTTCTATCATATCATACCTTGCGGCAAGGTGTGTTTTGCCCACTTCGCAAACGCTTCGCGATAGGCTTTTAAGAAATCAGCCCTGACCATTGAAATCGTCTGATCGTAGGCTCGCTGCAAGAAATTGTTTGGCCCATGAGGATTGCCACCTCGGTCTTTAAAGCCTCGCGTAATAAAGTGCGTACGCCACCCAACCTTGTTTCTGGATTTACTAACCCCAACCAATATACGTCCAAGTTCATCTCCCTTTGGTGCGACAGTTTTTATCCTCAAATCTCTCCGCGTCGCTCCGCCTTGTCGTAAGTAATTCGCGTTATACCCCTTTTTAATCGCCCGGCGGGCTCCCGATAATGATACGCGTTCTGAACCCTTAGAAACAGGCACTTCAATCCATGCGGCAGTAAGCATCGGACGCACAGCTTTTCTTAAAACAGAGTTCGCTTTGTTCTGAGGGAAAATGCCTGCATACCTGGACATAGCCTTTCCAAGTTTGTCCACCTCTTGTGTATCAATTTTGACCTGGATCACTCAATGTATTGTGTTTTAATCAACAAACCTTCCCTCCTACCAACTTCCGATACCGGCGCGATGATCTTGTAAATTCTCCCGTCAAACAAATCTTTGATTTGCCAACTTGTTTTAATGTCAAGCCCCACCATGAATCGAATCCGATAGTCATAAAATAGAATCGACCTCATTACATTGCTTACTACATCCTCAGCGTCTGTTTTCGATGTGTCTTCTCTATTCGCGGCAACGCCAGTATAGACCACCTTCATCTCACCAGTGAACTCTTCATTAAAATCGTTTACAATCGTCTGTGGACGTAAAATAGCAATCCTGCGGTCGTAAATTCCGGGGCCTGTCGTCTGTCGTTTTGCCATTATGCGCAGCGCGGTATCACGTAAATAGAAAGCAAGCGATCTACCATTGTTTTCTTTTCAGCCGGGAGGTCAATGCGGTTTGTGTCCCATTCGCCCACCAGGATTCTGATCGCCATAACCATGCGCGGCGGGATCTCCTCAGGCCCCATTCCGGCCTTAAATTTTACGATAAAATGCTCGTACTGGTGGTTAAAACTAGGATTCCATATAATTCTAGTGTTCTTAGCTCCAACCTTCCGTAAAGCGTAGTTTGTCGTTGCAATAGCGGTTGCCATACCATCTTTAAAACCTTCAATGCTCACAATTTCTTTTAGAAAAGTGGCGTCTGGAATAGTACAAGGAAGGTTTTCCGTGTACCATTCGTAAGTCGAAATTCCGAGAGAAACATTGCATTCTGTCTCCACATAGTCAAGAGCAGCATGCATTGTCTCGGCAAGGTCATCATCACACTCATCATAGCCCGGAATGTCCATGCGGATCCATCGGCGGCCATCATCTATACTGAAATTGCCGCCTCCGTACTTCTCGACTAGATAAGGGTAACTCATATTTTTACTTTACTGCCTTTGCATATCCCTTTTCAATCCACTCCAATGCCTTTTCCTCTGTAAGGATTGGCTGTTCACCTACTTCGTGTGCCATAAGAGGGTGGAATTTCGTAATCTCAACCTGTTTAGTCTTGATTTTTTCACCTACCTGAGTTTCCTCAATGGTCACCTTAGTCTCAGTCTTTTTTGTTTCTTCTGCCATTTGATAAATATGATATGGCCGGTTTCCCGGCCTGGTTATTTCTTACTGGTTTGATGCTTACGCTGTTAAAGCGTCTTTAATTCCTGAAAAGGATTTCACGCGGGCCGCTTTCATGTTCCAGAATGCATTGGCAGTGATTTCGATTTGCGCTGACTTCTTCTTCGCAAATGGGTCAATGATGTACTCAGTTCCGCCCCACATTCCAACCATAAAATCAGAGAAATTACCATAAACGATTGCAGATGCGACGTTTGTAGCTGTTCCCTTCGTCAAATTGGATGGTACGATGTTTGAAATCACGGCCTTGTATCCGTTCAATTCATTGTCATCGTTGTAAACAGGATCTCCGTTTGTGCCTGTAAACTTCTGAGTAGTCTTCAATTTGGCCTTCACTTTCGTGTTGGTCAGATACTTAGGAGTGCCGCGTTTGTGGTTGTATCCATCAACTAACGCTTCAAGAGCAACGATATCATTGTAAGTTGGAGCTGCTCCGTTTAGTCCAAGAGCCAACAGGTTACCATTAGCCAATGTTATGATCGTCAGAAGGTTTGAAATCGCCTCAGCATTCATCTTCTGTGCAAGCGCCTCACCAATCGCATTGATTGTGAAATTCTGCATATCAATGGAAGATTGAATAAGCAGCTGACGAGAAATAGGTACAGTTGTGCCTCTACGCGCTGGCTTCATTTCGAATGAACTGAACAGGATTTCACTGTCATTCATGGCCTCAATTTCTGTCAGCTCCTGAATAATAGGCATTGTTTCCTGTACTGGGAAAACTAAGTCACCGGTTAATCCAGTCATAAACCGTGCGCCAACCTCATCTAGGAAGGTGTTAGCCTGCAATACTTCAAGAACGCCTTGCAGTTTTTTCTCAACTAGCACACCGCCCTGATCGCCCGGATTCGTCGTTTGCAACGTTACAGTTTGACCGCGTTTTTGCAAAACTTCATCCAAAACAACAATCCCGTTACCGGTAAGTTTGATGCCGTCTTCTTTTGCTCGGGCTTCCGCCATTTGCTGAACCTCTGCTTCAATACCATCCAAGGCGCGGTTGTCGAGTTTGGCTAACAGCGCCTTATTAAGGTTATAGCCCGCAAGATCACGCTGATCACCTTTCGATGTATCGCGATTCCCTTCTTCACCTGAACCAACGTAAGCTGCCCGACCAAGTTGGAAAGACTCAATTTGCCTCTTACTGGCAATTACCTCATCAAGAACAAGCACTTCACTCGTGCGAGTTGTGAAAAGGGTCCGCTCTTCAGCTGTCAATTCGCGTTTGTCGGATTCGTCTGCCAATGTCTCGGCTTCTCCGAATTTTAGAGCACGCTCATCAAGCAGCTCTTTAAGCGTTTTTTTCATTTTTTTATTTGTTGATGAAGTTGTAAACTATCTTAACAGGGCCACTTTCATTCTGGCAAACTGGCTCCTGTACTGAATTTCTTGCTGCTTGTTTTCCTTGATAAAGTCGTCAAATGACCGCTTGGCTACGTCCGTTGTTGTATTCATGTAGGCAGGCATTGATACGGGCCCGAATTCGTAGACCTCCTCAATTTTTTTGACATACCGAACTATAATTCCGTCTGCCTCCTGGACCCATTCGTCACCTCCTTTTTGCACAGCATTGAACATGAAGGAACTTCCCGTTACGTCTCTGCGTACAATCGGCGCAATCACTATGTCCCGGGTGGTCTGATTGTCCGGCGGCAGAATATCATATTCCAAATAGTCGGAAGTGATATTGTAGCTCACTGTTTTATTCCGGACTGAGCCCAAAATGTGATTCATGTTGTGGTTATAGCATGAAATCGCGTCATCTATCCGTGCTCCTTCTAATGCCCTGGAATCAATTATCTCATGGAACCAACCTATCTTCCGGGATCTTTGATTGAACACGATGCCCTTGCCTGGAATGTGCCAGACGCCTTCTTCATTCTGGATCGCTCTAACCTCGCTGAACTCCTGCGGAAGCACCCTTGTTTCCATTCCTTTTTGATGTTTTTACCTCGTCGATTAATTCCAGAGGCGTCATTGTGCCGTTCATGTATGCCCTGTTGCCAGTACCTTTCGGTAGCGGCCCCATATCGTCGTAATATCTTGCTTCGTCTGGCGTGTAAATGCCGCTAGTTACCATGCGCTGCAAATGTTCAGACTGCGTTTTCCAATCGCCTCTAAGAAGCCCTTTGAAATTGTGTTTGGTGTAATATCCATTTTGCAAATCGTCCCCGCGAAAGCATTTATAGTCAACCTCTTCTTCAATTTGCCGAGCTATCGGGACTAATACTGAATTAGTTAGAATCGTGTACATCTGCTCCACTCCACTTCCCCAACTGCTCTGCACTTCGGTATCTCCAATCATTGAAAGGCTCAGATTGAACATCTTTGCGATGTCTTTATCTGACATCTCGAAAATTTCCAGAAGCCGGGAGTCGGCAGGAGATAATCCAATCGGGTGAAATTTAACCCCCGGCGCAAAAACTGCTATTCCGTCACCGTTATCAAAAGCTTTTACTACCTGACTCTTGATTCCCTTTGCAACTTCTTCTGTTTTGGCATTTGCCATGGCTGGATTTTCGATGATCCCGCCCATAAATGTTCCGTTCCTGAAAAACTTTGCCGCAAATTCCTTCGCTGTTAGATCAATCTCAATCGTTTGGTGTTGCCAGCTAATAATCGAGCCGCCCGTAGCTCCGTCAAAATCTAAATCTTTAAGAAAAATCACATCATCTTGTGACAGCTTCTTATTCAAATGAGGGATATCAAAAAAATAGCTATCTGACTCCCTATCGTGCAAAATGTAAACTTGACTGCATGGATATGGTTGAATTTCAATAGTATGCCTTGCTCGATTTCGTTTGATTTCAGCCACTGACCACCCATGCACCAGGCAGTTGAGTAGCATCGCTCTCTTTGCCACGAGCGGGGCCATGTTCTTGTTAAACCGCGTCTCTAAAACGTAGTTTAATGGATGCTTTGATTGCTTCATTGCACCCTGGCCCAGCTCCGAACGGTAAACATTATACGGTAAGCTTGCAATCTGGTTCGAAATGAATTTCACGCAACCGTAAAAGGTTGCTAAACCCATTGCATTTTTAGCCGTTACGTGCGCCCTTAGGTGTTCAAGACCTAGCTTCTTTAAGAAAACATCGCCATCATCCGCTACGGAAGCTAATACAGATCGCTCCTCTGCAATTGGCACAATGCTGATTGCTGGTGTTGGAACGAATGTGCTCCTCCCAATGAGATTTGAAAGCCAATTAGCCAATTAATGTTTCGGTTTACGCGAAAGTTAATCGAGTTCCAATTCATCAATGGTAACTGTCAATACCAGTATTTTTAAATTTGCTCTTTTTGAGTGTAAAAAGCCGTTTTAAACGACTCAAAGGAGTTGTAGTAGCTTTGATAGCCCTTTTCCTCGCATAGCTGCTCTACCTGGTCGAACGACTGTTTTAATCGTTTTTTTGACATGTAGAATTCGTTAAAAAGCTTGAAATAAGCCTTTTTAGTTAGTTGTAAATCAGATTGCTCAATCTCCATATTAAATTATTCCTGTAAATCCACTATTCGCATAATTCTCGGTGCCTATATGCCATTTGACATATGTTCCCAGGGCCATTATTTTCGAAACAATACCATCGATTTTGTCTCGGCTTTTCTTCTTATCTGGGCGGATATTGCCGATTGGGTCGGTGTGGAGCGCGACATTGGCAAGTTGCCAGGCGGATACCGGGTTTCCATCATGTTTTAGCCTGGTATTCATAACCATCTCTTCAAAAAGTTTTGTTGG
This sequence comes from Dyadobacter chenwenxiniae, assembly GCF_022869785.1. Lineage (NCBI taxonomy): Bacteria > Pseudomonadati > Bacteroidota > Cytophagia > Cytophagales > Spirosomataceae > Dyadobacter > Dyadobacter chenwenxiniae. Next base: position 3,017,826 of record NZ_CP094997.1, read on the forward strand.
TGGGCTCATATTAATCGCCGCTTGCTTGAACGTTTGAACCTTGCTGTGATAGTCATAGACCAGCTCCCCGTCCTCTTTTCGAATTGCCGCGTAGGTAGTACCCATTTCATTCTCTAAATCCTGTTTAAGCATGGCTGAATGCCATGGGTCAAGAGAAATAAACCGCATATCATAATTTGAAGCATCCTCGTAGATATCTTGCTTTAACCATTCATAATCGGTGGTACATCCTGGCGTTAGCGTTAAAAATTCATCTTCTGCCCACTCTTTATAGTCGATACCATGCCGTGATGCATATTCAGCTGTATCTTCCGGCACGTAATATCTGGTTGTGACAAAATTATACTCTGGGAAATATTTTGAATAAGCGGTAAAATCACTGGTTTCGCCAAGGTCAACGGCGGCGTAACAAACCGCATCAGCTGGAATCTGGATATTCGGGTCAGCACCTTTTGCCCACAATTCCGAAGCTAACCATGTCACATCCGAGTCAACCCATAAATCAAGGTGTTTCGTCTTGAATTCAACCTCCTCCCGGCCGTTCTTTTTAGCTTTTTCATACTCTTCTTGCAGGAACTGAGGTCTTACAGAAACGCCATAATTTGGATTGGCTTTGCGCCACATATTAGGATCCTCCCAGTCATCGCCCTCGTCAAGTGTGTAAATTACTGTAAACAGGTTCTCACGATTGTAAAAGCCCTTGAGAATGGAAATACAGTCACCTCGATATTTATAACAAGGGCCCTGTTTATTGGATCCTGATGTGGTTATAGTAAAGAATAATGGTTGCTCGCGGGCTGCCATCCCAGATCTGAGAGAAGTCTTTACATCGTCAGTTTTATGAACGTGATATTCATCAAAAAGGACGCAACTTGAATGCTTTCCTTCCGTATTATCAGCGTCGTGAGAGACAGCCGACATAGTTCCCTCATTATAATCGCAGTATAGGCTGTAAGTGAGTATATCGAGCTCTGGACGAATATATTCAGACTGTCGTGCCATTGATTTAGCAGCCTTAAAACATATTCCGGCTTGATCCCTAGTAGCCGCAGCGGCATAAACTTCTGGCGTGTTCTCTTCGTCAATCACCAACATGATAAGGCCGATTGCAGCAGCAAGCTCGGTTTTCCCGTTTTTCTTGCAGATCTCGACGTATACCTCGGTGAACCTGCGGTTTCCGTCATCTAACCGCTTCCACCCAAAAATATTGGCAACGATAAAACATTGCCATGGTTGCAAGTCAAATGCCTTTCCTTTCCACTTTCCTTTTGTAAAACGCAGTAATTCAAAAAAATCGAGTGCCTTTTGTGCGGCTTCCTCATCAAATAAAAATCCTTTTTCTGTCGCGGCCAATAAATCATTTTGAAAACGCTGAACCGCCAGCTTGACATAATTGCACACAACGATCTCCCCCGACTCGACACCGGAAACATAATCGTAAAGTTTGGAAATAGGGTTAATCATTGTTCCTTACCGCGGTTCCTTAATTCTTGCAATGGATTTTTCTTTGCTTGGACTGCGGCTTTAACCTTTGCTCTGCTGGCGGGAGTCATTCCAAATTCTGTTAGCAGCCTTAGCAAGCTTTTTTCGGAATCTGCCATGATTTCATATTTCGGATCTTTCTTGGTCACCATGGCGCCCACATCAGATTTATGCTCGGATATGTAGTCGTCAGTAGTAATAAGCTCCGCCCCAAATTTCTGAACCCTTACGAAGGTTTTACACAGGAGGCCAAATGCCACTTCGTCCGTTTCTTTGAGTACGTCGTTTTTTTGCAGATAGTCGTACCATTTCGACCAGACCTCTTTTTCCTCATCGGTCAACCAATCAACCGGCGATTTTTTGAGTTCATCAACTATCTTGACCCGGTCCTTGTGCCGGTCTTTGCGGTACGTGCCTTGTGCTTGTAGCAGTTCGGTACTTTTCGGTTTTCTTCCAGCTGGCATATTTCTATTTTGTGTAAGGATACATTTGTAACGCAATTTTTATCCGGCGCAAAAACGGAAGTGTATCGTCCACAACGAGATTGTTTTCGGAATCAACCAACATTAACCTTTCGTTTTCTTTTGAAGGGAAGTCCTTTTCGATGTAGAGGGTGCTACCATTCGCACTTCGAGTAACGTATAGGTTCCCGACCAGAAGCGGCTTAGATATCCACGGGTGGTTATACACACTAAATCGCCTACTGCACGATCGTGAATAGTTTCAAAAATTGCTAACAATGCGTATGTTTCATCATCACCGCTTAGGTTATGCAGGGCTTCCTTTATTTCTTTTAGTACTGGATGATCTGTCATTTCAATTATGAAGGTTAATTATCTGCAAATGCAATCGGTAACCGGCTTTCTACATCCGAAGCAATGTAACTCTTCTTGCCGCGATCAATAAAACCCCTTGTGCGAATATTTCCAACTTCAAAAACGGGGAATTTCAATTCAATTTTGACACGATATAAGGATGTGGGCAGGGGCGGTTGCCAAAGGTCGAGCCCTAAACTTTTGACCCTCCCCCGTGTAGTAGCACTACTACGCCCTTACAACGCTGGAAATGGCCTTTTTGGGTTAAGTCCACGGATCTTATTTGCCAACAACTAGACTGGAAAACCGCTGAATAGAATATTGAGCCGCGTCGCCATTTTGCATTAGGTAGTTAAGTTTATCTCTGGTCTTTATTGATTAATACCTCATCAAAATGATCTCATGAAAGAGCTCTTCGATTCAATTTTAGACACAATTTCAAACAGTTTCCGAGAAATAAAATCGATACCAAATGCCGAAGAAAGTAAGATGCTGGGTTATCGATATATTCAATTATTAATTCAAACCCTAAGCCCGCATACAATAACCCTTGAATTTGCTCCAAATACTCCAAGTGGACCATTGTTAGTGATAAAAATTTATCCGGCAATCAATTCTATTGAGAGGCACTTGTTTAAGCCTCTTCCAGAATTTTCAAACGCTCAATCCCAATACTCACACGAGAAAAAGAGCATATTTATCATAGGCGACATCCCAAATTCAAGTCAATACAAGGTTTCTTTAACGAGTTTGGCCCCAGAAAGTAGCTCAGATAAAGAAATGTCTGAACATGAGATAATATCAGAAATCATGGCACTGCTCTCGGAATCTGAGTTTGGCAGAGACTTTTAATGACCTGAATTGCGTTCACTTCTTACTACCTTCCCGCTTACACGTCGTGCCGTCACCAAGAATATTCATCAAACAGGCTCAACCAGACTCAGCTTCCATCTGCTGATGTACACGATCTGCGCTTCAATAGTCTCGGTTTTATCTGCGTCATTTTTAAGCTTGAATGTATGCAGCGCAGCGGGTGCAGCTCGATAGGCCTTTATAATCTGTGCCAATTGTTTCTCTCTGTCCTCATCAGTTCCGCCTATCTCAATATCCCATTGTGTATTGCGTCCTCTGATTCGCGTCATTATTGAGGACTTGCAGAACACTATAATCGCCTTTTTGTCTGCTACTTCTCTCGCCTCCTTTCCTGCTACCGCTTCTTCCAGCATTGTTTCTGTGCTCATTTGCTCTATTCGTTTATTATAAAAAAGTCGGAATTAACCAGTTGTATTTCGATGTCCCAGCTCGGAGGATCGACAAACACTCCCTTATGCATTCTCTTACCGTAAGAACCAAGGAATCCGCTGAATAGCAGCCTATCGCCCTTCACCTGAATATCAAAATGGTGACGCCTGCGCACAGATTCTCGTGGATTAACCAAGTGATCCTGCTGAGTCGGGACACCACGTAGGTTGACAATTGTATTTCCAAATACTTGCCGGGTGCTGTACTCAGCAGCTTCGAAACTGGTAATGTCGTTTACTGGAGACTGTGAATAATCAATCATGGTGTGTATGCATTAATGGTTGAGAGCTCCGATATCTTTTAGCCGTGAACTTTAAAGCTGAAATGCACGTCACATCAACTCCGTCGTTAATTATGTTACATTTTACAACATCAGAGTCTGCTGCATTGGAAGATAGTTTAAACGGAGCCCATAACTCATGCCTTTTGCTGAGCCGTATCAGCAACTTTCCACTTACGAAAATATCATTGATTGCGATAGCCGGGATCACGACCGTTAATTCATTGGATACAGAATCAAAGGTTCCTATTCCGCTGAAAACCTTTGCATGATTTATCCATAGTTCGAAAGAGATGCCGCCGAAAGGCATGGCAAAGCCGTCGAACATTTTTAAGATGATCGTCTTGTCAGCTCCACGAAATGCCTTAATTTGGCTAAGGTGATTTGAATGGCTCATTTAATGCTGATGAAGTGTAATTGTTCGATTTAGTTTATTCTTTTTCTTTGCCCGATTCCTGGCTTCCTCTGCGCTTTTGATCACATGGCACCGCTTGCACAGGCTCTTCAAGTTCTTTGGATCAAACGCCTCTCCTCCTTCTTCCAGAGGGATGATATGATCGACTTCTTGTGCGGGTGTCAGTTTGGCCCTCTCGTAGCATTTCTGACACCAGGGGAAATCGATTAATTGTTGAACCCGTACGTGATTGCGCCAGAGCCTACAATTCCGAATTTTAAGGATCTCCGTCTTAGTCCTGGTAGCCAACGATGACTGTTGTTTTCGCCTCACGCGGCGATGCGTTTACTACTCGAAAATACGACGAAGAAAATGCCTGCTGATTGGGACCGTCTTTAATGGCCACCTCAATCGACAGGCATTCTTGCGATGGCCGATCCAGCGGAACGACCTCTAAAATCAAATGTTGGTTTGGATTTGCATTGATAATCGAGTTCATCAATGTACTTTTCGCTCTAAAACTTTGCTTTCTCATCACTACCTCTCTCACGTTTAAGCACTACCAAATATAAACAAAAGTTATTAAAAATACCAAATTATAGATAATATCTATAATTATTTTCGATTCATTTATGGTTGGAAAGAGCTCCGGCTTACACGAAAGTATTTTTACTTACGTATGGTCGAACATCCTGATATTCCGGTTTTAAATCTCTGATATTTCCCTGAGATGCGTGATAGTATGATAGCTCCTCAGGGAATGTGTATGGGCTTATTTGACCCAATCCTGTTAGATAGTCGCCGCGCTGGCAAGCCTCAGTCCACGCCTCTTCGGGCAAGTCGGAATATTCAGAATACTTTTGGCGATATTTTGGTTGCTGTAATTTTAGCCTTGGGTCAATGATCTCTTCTTCCTCCTTTCTGAATTCAAACAATGAAGTGTGACCGGCGACAATTGATTTCTCAATCATTTTGAGGGCCACCCTTTCGCTTTTCTTGCTCAATAAGTCGAGTTGGGCTTCCAAAGTGGAATTAGACGGCAATTTTCCCTTTTCAAGCAAATGAGAGTTCCACTTATCCCATTTGATCTTGAATGCCTCAGACTGAAAGGGAAGTGGTAATTCGTCAGGCATTTGACCTTGGGAGTCTGCGGGAAATAGCCCATTCAAGTAGCGGCGGGTCACCGGAAATAGTTTCGCTTTTTCATCATCATAGAGTGGGCGAAGGTCGTTTCGCCCACCTGAAACAGCCTTACTTATCATCGCTATTGCGACCGCTGCGCTCTTTTCTTTGCCTAGTAATTCAAGTTGCTCTGAATAGGCTATCTGTGTAAAAACTCTTCCTGATTGACTTAAATGGGCGATCCATTTAATCCATGCCTCAGCGAAATCGTGCGTATCATACGGTAAGTCCATCTTCGCAGGATTAAATTTCTCTGCTACTTTGAGCTCATCGTAAAATCCATTTTGGGCGTGATAAACTGAAATTATCTCAGGGAAATCAACTCTTTGACCGGTTAGGTATGGCATTGAGAATATTATGTTTTCGTATTGGCTTTTCCTACGCTCACGTTCAAGCATCACGTCTTCAGGCAACTCGTTACTTGCATGATTTTGTGGATCTGCCGTCCTACTGAATTTTGCTAATTCCCACTCAGGAAGGTCGTAGACGTCCTCATGCTGCTTTATTATCGAGCGATTCAGCATTTCAACAGCGACAGGCGCCGCAACTTTCTTTAATCTATTAAGGATTCTCTTAGTCGCTAACTCTGTCAGTTCACCGCTCTTTTTGTTTTTTTCCGCCTTTTGTTGTCTCATAGAACAGAAGTCTTTCCATGAATCTTTGAACTCTTCATTCCTGAAAGGAAGGTCAATATCCATTGGATTAAAGGCGCTTATATTAGTAGTTTCTTTTGTCTTCTTTAATCTACTTTCCTTTACTTTACTTTCCTTTACTTTACTTTGTGTACTAATGTCGTCATTAACTACACTTAACTGAGGGTTATTGTCAACATTAACTCGCTCCGCTTCCGAATCTTCTTCATTTACTTCCCCTTCTATAGAGTCGTCAATTGTCGATTCATTGGAACTGGTGTCTAAAATGCGGGTCGCTGACTGTGAGTTATTGTTTACATTAACTAGTGTTGAGCTTCCATTAGTGACAGCGTAGATAAGTTCAGATTTGCCTTTTCTGCGGGAACTTGCCAGCTTAAATCTAAGTTGAATTCCGTTGCTTGTTAGAATCTTATGTTCACGATATAGTTCCTCGTTGAAAAAGGCAAATTCAATTAGGCGGTCAACCAAATTATCAAGTTCGACACGATCAAACCCGGGTAGCTGCTTGGCTATCTTCATCTTCATCAGGGTATCCCACCTAATGTAATAGCCATTTTTATAGATAGCGCAAAGTAACTTGATCGCGACAAGCTCCCCAATAACTCCGAACTCACCGCTAATGGCTTCAATTTTCTCGTCATCAAAGAAATCAACGTCAAGCGGGAAATAATCTAATCCTTCTTTAATAGGTCTCGCCATGATAATTAGTTGGCTAAAAAATGGAAATAATGCTAGTTTATTTGAATGCCGTGACCGAACGCAACATCAATGAGCATCTATTGTAAGGACGGTCGATTAATTGCAGGTTAACAGATTCGCCCTATCGACAAAAGCAAGACTAATGTTACCAAGCAATTTGACAATTGCGCGGCGATCATTAGTCAACTCCTGCGTGAACTCCGGATTGTTGCATTGACCATAGTCTGTTAGGGGATAGCAATCGTAAACGATTTGAATAACATCAATTGCCTCGTAAACGATTTGAATAACATCAATTGTCTCGTTGATAACTAACGAGCCATTCCCCCAAAACCAAAAAGTGTTATCAGCTAATTCAAATGTTTCATTTCCATTAAGCTGGGAAAAGATATCAAATAGACCCGTTTGTAATGCTGTAACGACATGCATTGAATGCTTGAATGCCGTCGGATTGTAGGCAAATGTTTCGTAAAAGGCGCAGAACATGTTGAGCGTGCGCTCTTGCAGTAACGGTATCCCAAACTGTTCATTGAATTTATCTCGAAAATGGTCAGGCATCCTGACAGTTAAAGTTTCCATGCGTTTCGTTATTCCTTAATTGGTGAAATTGAATGGTTTTGATTGCTTACAGGGCAGGTATGAGGGTCGGGGATACGGAGACAGGATTTCAAGAATAGTCCAGGATAAGTCATCCATCAGCCATCCGTTGGCGTTAACCACTCTCGCCTCTCTTTCTTTGTTGTTATACCAGCGTTGAATAATTCGCCTTCTTTGACGATATGTTTTACCTTCAAAATTCGGGTGATGTGCCAGCGCTTCACGCTGATCCTCATCAAGCACAAATTTTTCCATGTGTAGATATGTTTAAAGTTGTTTAACTCTCTTGTTTGAAGCGCCTTTACTCTCTACTAAGCCCGCCTCGATGTAGGCATTAATCTCTGATTTCTTGAAGTAAATCGTCGAACCGCGTTTGTAATGCCGGATTTTACGGTTACGTGTATACGCATAGATGGTGGACGTCTTCAAACCTAGATATTCTGCGGCCGCGGCTACGGTCAAGAATTGGTTCTGGTCGGCGTCGTTTGGCATCTGTCCAGTTGGAATAGCGGTCGAAACGATGCGTTTCAATTCATCAATCCCTTCTTTCAGCTCATCTAAAATGTTGCTCATGGTACATAGTTTTTCTGTTACGGATTCGTGTACAATCCGTGATGTGATGATCTAAACGTTTATCAAAAGGCCTGAAATTAGGCGGTAAGCGCAGCTGACTTTTTATGCCATAGCGATCGCAAGTGATCCATTAAGGCAGGAAATGAATTAATAAATCCGGAATCAATAGAAAATGCAAGGTTTGCCTCCAATCGTTCCAGTTCTCGTAACTCGCTCTCGGTCCCTGTGTTGCGTATCCCGGTTTCATGTCGGCCAAATACAATGTGATTTAAAGCTTTGGCGAGTGCAGAAAAATCAACATCGGGAAATTTGTATACCGCTTTTGAAAGACCCTTATACATTTGACCAGCCTCAATTCGATTAAAAACTAATTGATCTGTGAGCCAGACAACCGTTTTGCCATATAGCATTGGATTCAATTCCATCGCTATTAGTACCCAGATGTAAGGATTACACCAGACGGTTTTATTAGTTGATCTCCCGGACGCATGGTAACAATTTAGCTCCTTCAGAGTCTTTATCATACCCTGTTTTTCAACCATTTCCATAAACTCAGAGAAGTCTGAATTTATGATACCAGTCTCCTTCAATACATAGTAGACCCTTTCAGAATTTTCTTTCTGGGAAATTATGTCTTGAACTTTCCCCTTCTCCCCCCATCCGTACAGCGCCCGAGCTTTCTGATACGCTTTTTCCAGGTCAGATAAATTTAGGCTCCCCGTTTTCGTTTCCTGTCTGATGGTTTCGCCAAATAAAACCCTGCTTTGGCTAATTAAGGTGACGCCTGTTTTCATACCTTATTTTCCGTTTAATTTTGACATAACTTTCCCACTCCAGGTTTCCCCAGTTTTTAACTTTTCAATACATTCTCGATTACTTATGCAGTGGCATCACTGTTGTTAATCCGCGAAGCGCGGATCCGCTCGACCTCTCTCGCCATCTCCTTGTAATTGCAATCGCCTAACTTTTCAATTGCTTCCCTACACAACTCACGAACGAGTTTTTCCTCTTCAAGCTCTTCTTCGGTATACGTATCAAGAGCCAATGCATCAATTGCACGGAACATCGCATACAATATTTCGTTTTTCGATATCCGCGCGTAATTGAATATTAGTGATCCAAGCGTTACGATTTCGGCTCGGCTTGGCCCTTTCGGCGATTCAACGAGAAAAACCCGGTCAATTAATTCCCAATGCTCTCTAAAAATTATGTAAGCCTGTAACACTTTTTCTGCGTCTTCGTCCTCCATACTTGAAGCCGATAAGACATAACTGGGGAGATCGTTTAGCATCACAATTACTGGTGTAACTCGTGTTAAAATAGTTAAGCTAAAATTAGAGACTGAAATTCTTCTAGTAGTTCGGTCTGCCTAACAATTGATTGAGCTTGGATATCCCTAAGCTCTTTAATAACGTCGTTCGAGACTTGTAAAAACTCCATCAAATCTTTATCGGATGGAACGACTTTTCCTGATTTCCAAGTAGACACCACTGCTCGCGATTTTGAAAAGCGCGTGTAGAAGAGGGTGTTCCCCCCGGGAAATTGATTAATCTTTGCAAACGCCTGGTCAATCATAGGCTTCAAAACAATTGCGCTACCTTCCATACATATATTTTTGTTTATATTTTTGTTAGTTTTACCGCTTAATGGATATACTGTAACTTTACGCAATCTTTGCAGTAGATTTACAGAAATTATTGATTGATAACAAATATAAAACAATATATATTGTATATGCAAGAAAATCGGGAAAATATTACAGAAATTTCTGAAAGAATAAAACAAGTAATTGAATATCTACAACTTACCCCCAGCAGTTTTGCTTCTAACCTTGGCTACAAGCGTCCACAAAGTATTTATGATTATACGGCAGGAAAAGTTAAGCCAGGTTTTGAGTTCTTCAATTTATTCCTACAATCCGAATATGCTCCTGTAATCAATGTATCCTGGTTAATTTCCGGACAGGGTGAAATGCTGGTCGACAATGACGTATCGCGTTATTTAAAAGTCAATAACAATCTGGAACATCCAGTTTCAAATTTTCAAGCGATGAAACTAGAAGATCTGATACGCGAAAAAGGAAAATTGGAAGCTGAGATTGCCAAATGGTCTGGAATGAATGCCGAGCAAGTCGGCGAACAATTAGATACCATAAAGCAGAATGCAGATGAATACGTTACTGAAAGCAAAAATTCTGGATTATACCTTGAAAAGATCAAGACGTCAGAAAGTACTGTATTCCAGCATTTGGGCGACGAACGATATTTAATCATTATGCCGCTTATCAATCGCTACAATCATGAAAACTACCATGGCTTTTGGATAAACGCTTCCGTTCTTGATTCTTTTCCAAAGCACGCGATAGCAATTGACACTATACACTTCGGTATTTACCGCTCGTTTGAGGTGCCAGATCAGACCATGGAAGATGAAACACGCGATTCCCTCGTCATGGGAGACATTGTTATTGCACGTAGGATAGAACGAAAATTTCAAGAGATGTGGCATTTTCCCTTGGGGCACATATATGTCATTCATTTCGTAAACGGGATCTGCATCAGACGGATTGAGTCTATTGATCATGATAATCAATCAATTCGATGCAAAGCTCTTAATCCGGCCGAGAATAACGTACCGGCCGAGATTCAACTTTCAACGGTTAGAGAAATATTCAAGGTGGAATACGTGACGCAAAAAAGGTGAACGGCTGCCGCCCGCCGTCGGACACGTCTTTCATTCCGTTCATTTCCCTTTAGTATACATTACCCGTTTTTCTGTTTTAATAGAGCGCCCAGCCTCCATATATGCCACCAGGTCGCTGACCTTAAAAAAGATCTTTCCTAGGCATTTAATGTATCCGATTTCATCTTTCTTTCGATGCAATGCGTTTGGTGGTACGTTAAGAAGGTTCGCGGCGTCTTTGGCTAACACGTATTCAAGTAAGGGATCGAAACGCATTTTTTCTTTTTCAAGACTTTCTAATATCCTGTATACAACGCTGTCTTCTACCCGCTCAAGTTCCTGTTTTAGTTTGCCTAACAGTATTTCATAGGGATTTTCCATAGATATGGTTGCTTATTGGTACGACCTTCATATAAGCTGTAAAAATTCAATATTCCAATAAATTAACAAGATGTCAAAGCAATCTGATCGAGTACACGAGCTAATCTGCCAGGTGGCAGCGATCCTCATTGAGGCGGACATGGACAACATGGAATCCTTTCAGACTCCTCAGACCATTTATCTCCTAATGGATAAGGATGATAATGCAAAATTGAAACGGCTTCGGGGCTGCCATCAAAGATCCTTTGGAAGTTTGCAAAAAATGAGAGTGCTGGCAATCTTGGGCACCTGTCGGATGAAATTGGTAACATCCGTTCAGCATGCCCAGATAGAAATGTTACAACTGAATGGAGAGTCCATTTTCACCGCTTAATAAACTATGTTTCTGGAAATCATTGAATTTGAGTATGCTGCCCCTATCGTGTCTCTTTGATTATCGAATATTTCGTATCAACCTGTATATCCTTAAAGCAGCTCACCATGGAACATCCGTACTTGCGACAAAGAAAGTTAGCAATTATCAATTACGACCAATATACCGATCCTGAGATCAGGGCTTTATTGGTTGAGATGTTAGTCGGTTTCGAATACACGGTTTTTGAAGAAGTAGATCTCCAATCGTTACAAGAATCACCATTTAGAGAGTCCCCCTTTGATAGTTTTCTGCTTATTATAGATCTTTTAAATCCTAGTTATCTTTTCGACAACCCCAAGCTAGCGGCTCTTTTTAGTGATCGTCGCTCCATCTGGATTAAAGAAATAATCTATGTGGGAGTTCAAATTCCGCATTATAGACAATTTTCTTCTGGACTAACCCCGAACTCTGCATTTGGCACCTATTTAACCATTGGCACTCCGTATGAGCTTGAAGGAGTTCTCAAACATGTTTCTTTTGAACTCGGGAAGGCCTGGAGGGCCGTCCCTGAACGGTTTGAGTCTGTACCAAATTTTCTCTATTTCGCGCATAAAAACGGTTTGCTTCGAACCGCGAAACTCCATCGATGGGGAACACCTGAACTAGGGACTGTTAGCTACTACCTAGAGCTCATTAGACTATTAGAATCAGACAATGAACGATTCTCCGCTCAAAAGGCGCCAATAAACCAGGACTTCGCACCCAACGTTCTCCAAGAAGAGTCACCGAAGACTCGATCTGAAATCAACTATGAATCATTTGAGCAATCAAATTCCCCAGAACCGCCGTCCCCCAATTTCAAACCTAAATCCCCGAGTTGGCAATTAACGTGGCCCAAATTTTTCAAAAAAGATGACGGAAGCTTTGAATACAAAGTATGGTATGGAACCAATAGGAGTGAGCGGATTGAACAACCCTCAGAATACACAACGTTATACGCAGATGAAATAGACTCAATTGTTCATTTTGGGACATGTACAGTATTCGTTCCTAAGTCCCATAAGATTGGATCAACAGGCTCGCCGTGGTGGAAGAGATTGATTACACTAACAGACGATCGCTTGAAGCTATTGACGACAAGAGAAGTAAGTAGCAAGAAGTTTGTGAAAGATCTTAAAAAGGCATGCGAAAAACTAGCGGACGATGCCAAAGCTGGGGTAATTTTTATCCATGGATACAATGTTAGCTTCGAGGAAGCGGCGATTCGAGCAGCACAGTTAGGGGTAGACCTTCAAATAAAAGGGCCGATGGCATTTTTTAGCTGGCCATCTAAGGGAGATTTTCTCGATTATCTAGCTGACGGGGCCACAATTGAGGCTTGTGAAGACCAAATAAATGAGTTTATAAATATTTTTGCATCAAAGTCCGGATTAACCACAGTTCATATTATTGCACATAGCATGGGTAATCGGCCACTGCTACGTATAATTAACCAAATAATTGCTAATGCAGAAAAACATCCACATGTCAGCTTTGGCCATTTTATCCTGGCGGCGCCGGATGTTGACGCCCGAGTTTTTGCACAATTAGCCAAAGAATATAAAAAAGTAGCAAAGCATACGACACTGTATATATCTGACAAGGACAGGGCTCTCTCCGCCTCCGGATATCTCACTCAATTCCCCCGCGCTGGATTTGCCCCGCCCATTACTGTTGTTCCGGATATTGACACGATTTTTGCTGGCGACATTGACATGTCATTGCTCGGCCATGGCTATGTGGCAGAAGCCCGAGAAGTGTTAACAGATATCCATTCACTAATTCATCATAATACTCCTGCAAATGCACGTATGGGCTTATATTGGGTCGACCTTAAGCCCGGAGAAGGCTACTGGACAATTGCAAAATGATTGGCGTGAATGTTAGGAGTAGAGGAATATATGTGTTGAAATTCTGTTATATTGCCAAATAAGACAGATAGGTAATCACTGTGAATTTCATTGTGAATCTTTCTCATCAACACACAAAAATGCCCTTATGAAACAGTCAGGGGCAATTTATCATTAAAAATGAATTACCTCGACGAATTCAAAAAATTTATTTCCAGTCATTACCTTTCGACAGGCGTACGATTAACCCTGGGCGCGGTTGTTCCGAGCCTTATATTTCAGCATTACGGGATCCTGGGTGATATGATTGCATTTCCGCTTGGCACATTGCTCATCGGCGGAACGGACAATCCCGGACCTTACCATAGAAGACGCAATTCCTTGCTCATTGCCATTGCAACGTGTTTTATAGTCGCTTGCATCACCGGTTTTCTCCGGCACATTCACTTCGTCATTTTTCTTGAAATCATCATTTTCGGGATGTTTTTTTCGCTCGTCGGGGTGTATGGAAACCGTGTAAACAGCATCGGGCTTATCGCCCTCTTGGTCTTTGTGTTCAACATTGACGACCATCTTAGCGGCGACCTGGTGTTACGAACGGCTGCGATATTCGCGGCCGGCGGGATCTGGTATTTTGCCCTTTTCATGATTCTGCAAAAATTATTGCCATATAAGCTCATACAGCAGCTTTTGGGGGAAAACTTTGTGGAGCTCGGCAAGCTTCTCTGGATTAAGGCGAGATATTATTTTGCCGACCCCGACTATGATGATCTTTTTAACAGGATGGTACATCAGCAGGTTATCCTTCGGGAAAACCACGAAAACCTCCGCGAAATACTTTTTAAGACACGGGAAATTGTTACAGAATCCACGAACAAAAGCCGTGTGCTCATGCTGATGTTCCTGGATAGCATTGACCTGTTTGAAAGGATACTCAACTCTCAGCAAAACTATACTAACCTGCACAGAGCCTTTGACCATACCAAAGTTTTAAGGCTCTTTGGCACATACATTACCTGGTTATCCGCTGAAATACAACAGATCGGCCTGGCCGTACAAAGCGGATTCCCCTCCCATCCCAAGCACGACCTGGATGAAGCATTCAACAAATGTCAGCGGGCTTTTGAAACCATGCGTGAGCAGAAAATGACGCATGATAATATGGAAGATTTTATCATGCTGCGTCAGATCCTGAACAGTTTACAGGATATTACCGAACGGATTAAGAAGCTGCATCGCGCAACGACCTATGACGCGGAGGTAAGCAAAGGATACAAATTGAATGTTGAGGCAGAGAATTTTATTCCAAAACAGGAATATCATCCGCGTATCCTGCTGGACAATCTTTCACTAAAATCCAGTCATTTCAGGCATGCGGTGCGGGTGACGATCGGGCTGCTGCTTGGTTATATAACGTCTTTATTTTTGGAAGTCGGCCATGGTTACTGGATTCTGTTAACCATTGTTGTGATCCTGAAACCGGCTTTCAGCATTACGAAGCAACGGAATGTGCAGCGGATCGGCGGGACGCTTGTAGGTGTGTTCTCTGGTTTTATGCTACTGTATTTGACCAAGGACGGCACGGCGCTTTTCATGGTCATGTTACTGGCTATGATCCTGGCTTACAGCTTTTTAAAGACCAATTATTTTATTGCATCCACAAGCATCACTTTATATGTCATCCTGTCTTTCAACTTTCTGAACCCACAGCAGATTACAGAAGTTTTGCAGGACCGGGTTGTAGATACGGTCGTCGGATCGATTATCGCATACTTGATTTCCTCCTACGTCCTGCCCGTATGGGAGCATACACAAATTAACCAGTATATCCGGGATGCACTGAATGCTAACCGTAAATATTTTGACGTTGTAGCCGCCAAGTTCACAGGAAAAGACTTGGATATCAACGAATTGAAAGTATTACGGAAGGATGCGATCATCGCGATGGCGAACTTGTCCGATAACTTTCAAAAAATGCTTTCGGAGCCGAAACGACAGCAGTTGAATATGGAAGAATATCACCAGTTCGTGGCGACGAGCCATATGCTGACCTCGTATATTGCCTCGCTTTCCACATATGCACAGACGCTGGAATATTCGGAGTTTTCTGTTGAATTCGAAGTGATGATCCGGCAAATCGACCGGCAGATTAAGGCCGCTACGGACATTATTGAAGGGAAGTTGGAAAACAGCTTCGAAATTGCCCGCGAATCGCTGCCCCAGAACATGAAACTAGTGGAGCTCTTGGCCAAACGGAAAAAGGAAATTAAAGAATTGGGCATCGAGAAAGCAGATCAATCGCCAGCGCGTAAGATGTTGTCCGACCTGAAAACGATCAACGGACTTTTCGAACTCATCAGCACGATAACCATAGACGAGATCAAGATTTTGCAAAAAATAAAAACAGTAAAAACCTAACATTTATAGCATGTCATCCCGATTATTCACTCCGCTCACGATAAAAAGCATCACATTTTAAAAACAGGATTGTGGTATCCCCTATGTGCCAGTATTCCTCTGAGGACGGATTTGCCAATGACTGGCACCTGGTTCACCTGGGTAGCCGGGCAGTAGGCGGCGCGGCCTTGCTCATTGCAGAAGCCACCGCGGTTTCACCCGAAGCCCGGATTTCGCCTGAGGACTTGGGAATCTGGAAAGATGAACATATTGAAAAACTCATACAAATTACCACATTCATTGCTGCCCAAGGCGCTGTTCCTGGCATACAGCTCGGACACGCAGGCCGGAAAGCGAGCACATATCCTGCCTGGAAGGGCCGCGGACAAGTGCCTGTGAGTGAAGGCGGATGGCAGCCGTTAAGCGCATCGGACATCCCATTTCACGAAAAAGAACTCGCACCCCTGGCGCTTGACATGGCAGGAATCCAGAAAGTGATCTCCGATTTTTCGGATGCGGCCAAACGTGCATTAGAAGCCGGTTATAAGGTTATTGAAATCCATGCTGCTCACGGCTATCTCATTCACCAATTCATGTCACCGCTCAGCAATGTACGCACGGACGAATACGGCGGCAGCTTCGAAAACCGGGTACGCTTGCTGATCCAGGTCGTTGACGCCATTCAGAAAGTGTGGCCAGCGGATCTGCCATTGCTTGTGCGCATATCGGCAACCGACTGGGCCGAAAATGGCTGGGACGAAAATCAGTCTGTTGAATTGGTTAAGATACTTAAAGCCAAAGGCGTAGACCTGATCGATGTTTCGAGCGGTGGGCTGGCAGCTCACCAGAAAATTACAGTCGGTCCATCGTATCAGGTCCCTTTTTCTGCCAAAATTAAAAAGGAGACCGACTCATTGACCGGCGCAGTAGGCATGATTACAGAAGCGAAACAAGCAGAGGAAATTTTGCAAAACGACGAAGCGGATCTCATTATTATGGCCAGGGAATTGCTCCGCGATCCCTATTTCCCCCTACATGCGGCACACGAACTTGGTGACGACATTTCGTGGCCAATCCAATATGACCGCGCAAAGCCTTCACATTGATTGCCGGCAAGTGATACGCATACATATCACCAGGTTTCGCCCGATGCGGTCCTGGTGATATGAATTTGTATCTTTGCCTGAATTTATTTTAGCCATGTTGAATCCTCGAATCGCCCTTCTGATTGGGCTTTTTTGTATCAGTATTTTTCCAGTTTTGGTAAAATGGGCACCGGTTTCAGGAATTACCTCTGCGTTTTACAGGATGTTTTTCGGGGTGCTGTTTTTGCTTCCCTTGGTTATTTTGAAGCGCAAATTTACTTGGCCCGATAAAGCATTATGGATTCCGATTATCGTTTGCGGAATCATTTTTGCCACGGATATTGCCGTTTGGAACCTCTCCATTCGCTATTCCAATGCCACACAAGCCACCCTGCTGACCAACCTGGCTCCTGCCTGGGTGGGGATCGGATCTTTCTTTTTTTTGAGTGATAAACCGAAAGCCAGTTTCTGGATCGGGACAAGTATTGCTGTTGCAGGCATGGTGGTTCTGATCGGGCCTGAGGCGTTTCTGGAAATGAAACTGGACCGGGGCTTCGCACTGGCAGTGCTGTCCGGAATGCTGTATGCCACCTATATGCTCATCAGCAAATCCATTTTGAACCGCTTGAACATTATGAGTTTCATGACAATCAGCATGGCAGTTTCCAGCGTTTACCTGTTCACGATCTGCCTCGTTTTCGGTGAGCCGCTTTGGAATTTTACGCCGGTTGTCTGGGGCGTCTTTGTCATTCAAGGGTTGATTTGTCAATTAATAGGTTGGCTGGCAATCACTTATGCAGTCAAGAAAATGGATGCGCAACGCGTATCACTCGCTCTTTTGAGCCAGGCAGTTGTAACGGGCGTGCTGGCCTGGGCGCTAATTGACGAAAAGATAACCTGGCAGATGATCATTGGCGGGATTATCATCCTCAGCGGCATTGCCATCACTTTTCAACGGTCCTACAGTCGCGCTGCAAAGAACACGTAAGCCCACACAGCCGTAAGCGCAAACACAAAATGGGCCAGAAACAGTGTCAGCAGATAAGATTTCAGATCAACATCGGGGGGAAAAGGATGCACGGCAAAGAACGTGAACCAGAATATTACAGCCAAAACGCCACTTGCAAAACCGAGAATCAGCCCGTTCACAAAATCAGGCTGCCCTACTCCTAAAAACCAAAGGATATGGTAGCAGAAAACAAAGGCGATCCCGACGAGATAATGCGCCACCACCCCTGTAAAAATTGCCGTCTTACGCTCTGATAAACCGCGGTCTTCGGTGGTCTGACAAGTAATCATTGTGCCTAAAATCTTGGTCACTTTCATCACCTTGTCGGTAATAAAAGTCATGGCATACATAAACAGTGTCATTACCGCTGTTCCGATGATTCCGGACGCAGCGATAACTGCAAGCCATTCGGCATTGGGTAGTATTCGATCAATCATGGTGGCTATAATTTCGTCTTACAACTTTGCGCTATAAGAATTATACCACCTCAATCAAACGGGCAAATAAATGATAAAAGTAGAGCCAATTCCCGGCTTTCCGATCGCATCAATGAGACCTTTGTGGTTTTCAACAATTTTTTTACAAATTGCCAAACCGATGCCGGTTCCCTCATACGCACTGCGGTTGTGCAGGCGCTGGAACACCTGAAAAATCCGGTCCTTAAACTGCGGATCAAAGCCGATGCCATTGTCGGAGAATGATAAATATTGATAGGTCAAATGTGCGTCTGCGCCGTTTAATGAAATCAGCTCGCCCGATATCAATCCCGAGCGGATTGTTATAACTGGTGTTGTATCCGCCTTGGTAAACTTGATCGCATTCGCAATCAGGTTAGTAAAAAGCTGTTCGAACTGATATTCGATAATGTTCCACACTGGCAGCTCATCACTCACAATCCGGGCATTGGTTTGCAGGATCATGTCACCGAGCTGTTCCCGAACATTATGTAAAACAATGTTCAAATCTGTCTTTTCAAAATGTTTTTCGACTGCATTAGCACGTGAGAAAGCGAGCAAATCCACAATAAGTTGTTGCATACGCGTGGAGGAAGCCTGCATACGCCTGAAATAATCCTTACCGCGATCCGAAAGATTATCATTTTCAGTTTCCAGTATCCTTGTTGCAAACGTCTGGATCTTTCGCAATGGCTCCTGAAGGTCATGGCTTGCCACATATGCAAATTGTGCAAGCTCCATATTGGTTTTGACCAGTTCGCTGTTGACAATAGTCAGTTCTTTTATTCGGAGCTGGACCTGCGATTCCAGCTCATCAGCTAATGTCCTGTATTTATCCTCACTGATTTTTAATGCAAGCTCATCCTCTTTACGATCGGTAATGTCCATCATTGTGCCCAGCATTCGGTGCGGGCGGCGATTCTCGTCATACAGGATTTTCCCCTGCGTCCGGATCCAGTGGACAGAATTATCAGGATGAATGATGCGTGCTTCGTAGTAATAAGTGCCGGTCTGCAATGCTATTTCAAAAGCCTTTTCTACAACCGCTTTTCTATCCTCAGGATGGACCATATCACGCATTTGCTGATGCGTGAGCAGCTTGGTTTCTTCAAATCCAAAAATGGTGGCCAGACGACCTGAATAAATAATGTGCCGTGTTTTCAGGTCAAGATCCCAGGTTGCCAGCTGCGTTCCGTCGGTTGCCAGGGATAATCTTTCCGCAGCCTCCGAAATTTGCCTGCGAAATGTCACTTTATCCGTTACATCATTCAGGGAGATCATGATGCCGGAAACCTCGTCGTCAGTTTCAAATATAGGCGCGTATTGGAAATCCACATAATGCTCTTTCAGCCCATCGCTTCCGTTAATGAAGATAGAAGCTTCCGTGTCCCGATATAATTTGCCAGTTTGGTAGGCATCCCGGAGGATTTTTCCCAAATTCTGATCTTCAAGCTCAGGAAAAACATCAAACAGGCGCTGCCCGACCACTTCATACAATTCCCTGCCCCACAAATTTTTCAGCATACTTTCGTTGGCAATGCTGATCACAAATTCGGGCCCTTTCAATATCGCTTTTGCGAATTGCGATTGCGTAACCAGGGTCCGGAACTGGTTTTCGCTGCGTTCAAGGCGTTGCTTGGCCAGCACTTGCTGCGTTACTTCCGTCGCAACCACGAAGATTCCGGAGATCTCTCCGGAATCTTCAATGAGGGGTTGATATACAAAATTGAAATAGCAATGTTCAGGGTTTCCGGAACGCCTGATAATTACCTCAAACTCATTGCCATTATAGGGAATTGCCGTTTCCAGCACCCGGTTCAGAACGTCCTCGATGGAGCCCCTGGCTTCGGGAAGGGACTCAAACAGCGGCTTATTTACAAATTCATCCTCCCGCTTACCTACTATACTGAGATACGTATCATTGGCCATTTCTACAACAAAATCGGGTCCGCGCAGGATTGTGATTCCTACCGGTGCCTGTCTCATTGTATTTCTGAACTTGCTTTCGCTATCGTTTACACTGATTAGCGTATTATGAGAGTTTGTGTTGATAACACGCTTACCTGAATCCGTTTCCTGCTGTAAATTGTCCACTAGCTTTCTGATGGAAGATACTTACAAATTTGGGAGGTGAACAATCCGAAATTAATATTGGTAGTAAAAATTGCCTGCAACCGGCTTCCAGTTGTGCTTAGTCCAGTCTATATCCAGCATTTGCTTGATCACCTGCTTCAATTTGAGAAAAGACCCCGGTTTCCTGATGAAATAATTGGCACCTTGCGCATGCACCTTGCGTACCATTTCTTCCTGACCTGTCGTAGAAAAGATTACAACCGGAATCGCTTCCCAGGCTTTTGTGTTTCTGATCTGTTCCAAACATTCAAAACCATTTTTTCTTGGCATGTTCAGATCCAGAAAAATTACGTCTGGCGGCGGAGGAACGGTTGTCTCCATCAGATTAATCAGTTCAACGCCATCATTCGCCGTAATTAGCTCCGTTGATGTGCTCACCTCTCTCAATGCATCTTCGAACAGCATGCAGTCATCCGCATCGTCGTCAGCAAGGAAAATTGACTTGTTTGGTTTTGCGCTCATAATCCGGTTTTAAATTCTCTAATTATCGTTTTTCACTGGCTTACAACAGACTGGAAGAATTTTTCAATTATTTTAGCCAAATCACAATACAATTTAGAGAAAATTACCGTTTAATAAAATTTGCAGTATTAAAATTCCCCCTCTACGCCCTCTTTCGGTTTCTTTTTTGCCTGGTGTAATCTATAATTCAAAGTGAGGTTAATCTGCCTTCTGCGCCCCTGAGAGTTGTTTACTGTATAGAAATTATCGCCTTCAATCACTGACCTGAACTTGCGTGAGTTGAAAACATCGATCACGCTCAATGTAAGTGTGCCATTGTTTCTCAAAATATCACGACTGGCTGCCAGATCGAGTGTCGCCAGTGCCTTCCGCTTGCCCTGAGGCGTTTGTTGAGGTGCCTCATAGTTGCCCCTTAGCTGCAAATCCGTGTTTTTCCAAAGCGTAAAGCGGGACATCATCCGCACGAACCAGCTATAAGTATCACTCTGGAATTCTTCGTCCAAATCCGTTCCGTCGGTGATTGCGCGGAAAAAGTTAACACTGCCATCCAGCTTCCACCACTGGTAAGGCGTAAATGAGCCCGTAAATTCCGCTCCGTAAGCATCTTCTGTCCCCAGGTTTTCGGGGCGCGTATAAGAGCTTCCGTCTTCCTGAACTCTTCTGATGCTTGTGATCTTCCCGTTTGTGTGACGATAGTAAAGCGATGATGTGAGCGAACCTTTACCCATATATTTAATGTGCCCGAGTTCGAATGCATTTGTAAATTCGGGATTGAGGTCGGGGTTACCACTCCAGTAGTTACGGTTGTCGCTATAAGTTGCAAACGGGCTCAGATCATTGTATTGCGGCCTGCGCACCCGGCGGCTGAAACTCAGCTGAAAGGCATTCTGCTTGGCGAAATCGTAGGTCACGTGGACGCTCGGAAAAAGATTGGCGTAAGTGCGCTTATTCACCTCATTTGTTTGCTTCAATTCCGTGGTTACACCCGTCCATTCTGCACGTAAACCTGCCTGGTAAGAAAATTTGCCTGTTTTGTTCCCCACAATTCCATAGGCCGCGTTAATGTTTTCTTCGTATAAAAAGTTGTTGGTAAGGTCGGGTAAAGTGATCCAGCCTTCGCTGGTTTCCTGTGTAACGGTGTAGTTATTCGTCATGTCACGCGAGCTGCTCCTCGCCCCGGCTTCAAACTTACCCTCTTTGCCAAACGGATGCACATAGTCCATCTGAAACAGCAGTTGTTTTTCCGTTTCATAATTTACCGCACGTTGCAGCAGCGGTGGAATGTCGGACGGACTTCCATCGGGCCGGTAAACATTCTCCCGATAATATTGGTCCGAATTTTCCCAGTTGTCAAGATAGCGGACGTCCGCTGTGAACTCCTGCCCTTTTTTGTCGAATGTCTTTTTGTATGTGACCGAATATTCGGAATTCGGCTCCGTTTCCGTTTCATCCTGCGTCCGGTTTGTAAAGCTGGTCAGGTTGTTAACGCTGGTCAGATAATCCCTGTATTTCAATGTCGAAAACCGCTTTCCTTTGCTGGTCCGCCATGTGTACGAGCCGGTCAGAATGTTTTTTGGGTTGAAATAATAATCAATCCCACCGCGGGCGCTGTTGTTCATCCCTTTCAGGTTGGAAGTCATATCACGCTCCATAATGAACGTCGAATCACCGCGGTAAAGCTCCTGGTAAAGGTAATTTTTGCCTGGTGTATTCCGGTAAGACAATGTATAATTAATAAAGAAATTGAGGTTTTTGCGTCGGTAATTAACATTAGCAGCCGCTCCGTAATTTGTAGGATAACCTGTTATAATGTCAAACGAGCCGTTAATGCCCTCTTTTCGCTCTTTTTTCAATACAATATTAATAACCCCTCCCATTCCCTCCGCCTCGTAACGTGCGGATGGATTAGTAATGATTTCCACACGCTCTATCATGCTTCCCTGCAATTGCTGCAATCCGCTGGCACCCTTGATACTTACCAGACCAGAAGGCTTACCGTCTATTAGTATACGTACATTCCCGCTTCCTCGCAGGCTAACATTGCCCTCCACATCGACGGCAACCGAAGGAATGTTGGTAAGAATATCAACGCCCGTTCCGCCCGCATTAGCGAGGTCTTTCCCAACATTAAAGATCTTTTTATCCAGCGATAATTCCATCGAACTTTTTTCCGCCTGCACGGTAACTTCGTCCAGTGTCCTGGCCGAGCCCGATACTTTAATGATGCCCATGTTCAATGGTGAGTTTGCGGCGGTAAGCCTGATATTTTGCGTCACTTGCGGCTTATAACCGATGAACTCTGACAACGCATAATACGAACCAGCAACAATGTCCACCACAAATCCGCCGGTTTCGTCCGTGATCGCGCCAGCGGTAAAAGTGCTGTCGGCAGTCCGGAAAAGTCGTATGCTTGCATAGCCAAGCGGGCTGTTGCTTTGGCTATCCACGATTTTCCCGGTGACAGACAACTTATTTGCAGTTTGCGCAAGCAATGGCTGACCGCCGCAAATAATCATGAATAACAGGCCCAATCCCGCAAATGTGAACGTTACCGTTGCCCTACCGAGCCCTCTTGCTGCAATGCTGCTTTTGATCGTCATTATAAATTTTTGTAAGCGTTTTATCGATATTCTCTTTTTTGTATAAATATAGAAACCCTATTCTCTCATTGTTTTTACTCTACCAAGTTACTGGACAGACGAATAAATCCGCTACTTACCTGGACCCATAATAACGATATCAAAAAGAAGACAGCTTTTCAGCGAATCAAAGTTTATCCGGTTGGGTTATCTAACTTTGCAGTCTTTTTAGTATCTGTTAGTAAGTCATGAAAAACGAAGCATCACAAACGTTAAAATTAGCTTTACCCATTATTATTGGAGAACTCGCCCAAATGGCCCTCCACCTGATCGACAGCGCCATGGTCGGCGCAATCAGCTACAAACAACTTGCCGCCGCCGCGCTGGTCATTAATGCCATGAACATCCCGTTTGTGATCGGCATAGGGGATGACAATTTCTGTTTCCCAAATGGTTTCCCTTGCCAATGGGCGTCGGGATTCGCAGCTGGTTTCGCATTATTTGTTTAATGGTTTTTGCCTTTGCGCGCTAACCGCGTTAGCGATCTCCCTCACATTGGTTTTTGGAAAAGATTTGCTGCATAACCTCGGACAGGATCCCGAAGTTGTTACGCTGGCTATTCCTTTTATGAAACTGATGGGTCTGTCCATTATTCCCATGCTGCTTTTCATGACGTTGAAACAATTTGCGGATGGGCTGGAATTTACCAGGACTGCCATGATCCTGTCGCTCGCCGGAATGCCGCTGAACATCCTGCTCAACTGGCTGCTCATCTACGGCAACTGGGGCTTCCCGCGCCTGGAACTTGAAGGTGCAGGCTGGGCCACATTGATCACCCGGACCTGCATGTTTTTAGCATTGGCCGCCATTGTTCTAAAACACAAAACATTCTCCCGTTACATTGCCGTGAGCAGCAGCCAATGGAAGTTTAAAGCACAAACCTGGCGTGAATTGTTGCATATTGGTGTTCCCAGCAGCTTGCAGATTGGTATGGAAGCAGGGGCTTTTGCCGTTTCAGGGATCATTATAGGAACACTGGGAGCTGTGGCGCAGGCCGCGCACCAGATTGCTTTGAGCAGTGCTTCGCTCACATTTATGGTGTCTATGGGTCTTGCACAGGCAGGCTCAATCCGCGTGAGCAATGCTCTGGGCAGGAACGACTGGTTCAAAATCTTCGTCATCGGAAAAAGCACCATTCTCACAGCATTGATTTACGGAACAATCTGCGCCGTCATGTTTGCGGCTTTCCGGCATCAGATCCCGACGTTATTTAATAAAAATACGGAGGTTCTGGCTTTGTCCGCCTTGCTGCTGCTGTTTGCGGCCGTATTCCAGATTTCCGACAGCACCCAGGCAATTGGCGCTGGGCTTTTGCGCGGCATTAAGGACGTAAAAACGCCGACAATCCTCATTGGCGTCGCCTATTGGGTGATTGGGATCCCGGTCGGCTATCTGTTCGCATTTCATTTTAAGCTTGGCGCCGTAGGCATGTGGCTGGGATTGATCCTGGGACTTACCATGGCATCGATATTTTTAATAACGCGTTTTTTCAAAATGGCCAGGCATAGTAATATTTGACAATTTTAAGTCATTTTAGGCCGAAATCAATCCATTAAAGAATTCAAAAGTCCGCTAAGTTTGTTTTGTGATTAGGGATAAAATGGCTAAACCTCGTCATCATCCCAGTACGTTAAAAATGTTCCGGTTCCACAATAAAAAACGACTCAATGGATTTCAATTCCACGTTAAAAAACATCTTTGTTGAAGAAAAAGACATTCCTGCGGAATTTTTGCTGCCCTCGCTGATACACCAGCGCGAGTATCTCAGCGATGGCGAAATGAAAACCTGGGACGGCCCTGTTCACGAGGTTTATTCACCTGTATGCATTAAAACTGAAAATGGTCTCGAACGGAAACTGATCGGCAGTTATCCGATCTGTACAGCTGATGAAGCCGCTGCCTCCCTGGACGCTGCCGTTGCTGCTTATAACAATGGCCGCGGTGAATGGCCCACCATGAGCGTGGCCGAAAGGATTCACTGCGTGGAGCAATTCACGGGTAAAATGATCGAGCAAAAAGACATTATCGTGAAACTGATCATGTGGGAGATAGGTAAGTCCTTTGCTGATTCAGCGAAAGAGTTCGACCGCACGATCGAGTACATCTATGCAACCATTGATTCCCTGAAAAACCTCGACCGGGATTCGTCCGGTTTTGACATTGTGGACGGCATTGCGGCTCAGGTAAGGCGTTCGCCGCTGGGCGTTGTGCTTTGTATGGGGCCTTTTAACTATCCTTTAAATGAAACTTTCACAACCCTGATCCCCGCGCTGATCATGGGCAACACCATACTTTTCAAACCCCCGAAATTTGGGACGCTGCTGCATTATCCATTGCAGGAAGCATTCATGAATAGTTTTCCAAAAGGCGTGGTGAATGTTATTTACGGACGCGGCAATGCCATTGTGCCGGGCCTTATGCAATCCGGGAAGATCAATGTCCTGACGCTGATCGGATCGAGTAAAGTGGCGAACGAGCTGAAAAAGTCGCACCCGAAAGTAAACAGACTGCGCGCAGTTTTAGGGTTGGATGCCAAAAACGCGGCGATTGTTACGCCTCATGCTGATATTAATCTGGCTGTAAAAGAAATCATTACAGGCTCACTTTCTTTTAATGGCCAGCGTTGTACGGCTTTGAAAATCATCTGGGTGCACAGAAGCATTGCGGATCAGTTCCTGAAAGAGCTGAGTGCTGCGGTTGGTGAACTGAAATATGGAATGCCTTGGGAAAAAGGCGTAGCGCTTACTCCCCTGCCGGAAACCAATAAGATCGAATATCTGAATGACTGCATCGCGGATGCGCTGGAACACGGCGCGCAGATCATCAATGAAAACGGCGGGACCTCGGAAGGATCATTCTTCTATCCGGCGGTGGTATACCCGGTGAATAACAAAATGAAGCTTTATTATGACGAACAATTCGGCCCGATCGTGCCGGTTGTCCCGTTCGATGATCTGGAAGAAACAATAGAATATCTGATCGAATCAACGCACGGCCAACAGGTTAGCATTTTCAGTAACAATGCCGATGAAGTTGCAGCGCTGATCGATCCGTTGGTAAACCAGGTAAGCCGCGTGAATGTGAACAGCCAATGCCAGCGCGGGCCGGACGTTTTTCCTTTTACCGGCCGTAAAGACAGCGCGGAAGGAACATTATCGGTTGCCGATGCCATTCGTGCTTTCTCGATCCGCTCACTTGTTGCATTCAAAATGAACGATGCGAACAAGCAGCTGATCAATGAAATCGTTCATGAAGACACATCGAACTTCCTCAGCACGAAATTTATTTTCTAGTTGATTTTCAAAGCTTTTATTGCCCAGCGGGCAATGGCCGCCAATGTATCCATGGTTGTGCAGACATGGACGGTCGTTGCCCGCTTTTATATTGCCGGAGATTTACACCACTCCGTTAAACATTCACCAAATTAGTTTTACAAAATCCATTTTTGTAACAGTATCAAACAATTTAATTAGCTTTATTTTAAATGAACATAGGAAAGAAATAGCTAATGAGTTCCGCTTTTACAATCGAGTCGTTGGAAATGGTGATTTCCGGTATTAATGCCGGAATCTGGGATTGGGATTTCGATACTGATGAGCAGATCTGGTCGGATCGTTTCTTTGAATTACTTGAATATCAACCTAATGAAGTCCTACCCGGCTACGAAAATTTTACAAAAATCCTGGTTCATCCAGACGACAAAGAGACTGTATCAAACGCTGTAAAAGCGCAGCTTGAACAAAATATCCCCTATAATGTGCAGGTAAGGCTTCTTACAAAATACCGGGGTTATCGCTATTTCGAATGTCGCGGAAACGCCAAGTTTGCAAATGGAAAGCCGGTACGCATGGTAGGTTCCATTACCGACATTCATGAGCATTATTCCCTGCGGGAAAAGCTAAGTGTGGTCTTTGAACATTCAACCGATGCCCATTTGCTTATAGACGACCGGGGCATTCTGGATTGTAACCAAGCGGCTGTGCAAATGCTGCGATGCCAGGATAAAAGCGAATTGCTTACCATCCATCCGGCCAAATTTTCACCCGAATTCCAGCCCGACGGACGGCGTTCAGCAGATAAATCACTGGAAATGGATTACATAGCCCGCAAAACAGGCTATAACCGCTTCGAATGGGTGCATAAGCGATTGGACGGAGAAGAGTTTCCGGTTGAGGTGACATTGAATCCGGTGCACATTGATAATAAAAAAGTGTTACTCGTGGTTTGGCATGACATCAGCCATAGGAAGAACGCAGAAGAACTCATCCGCCGTAATGAGGCTATGCTGGCTGAATCTCAACAGCTTACACATAGTGGAAGTTGGGAGGCCGATCTGGTCACCGGGCAAAACTACTGGTCCGACGAAGCGTTCCGCATCTTTGGCCTCGAACCCAACAGCACCGGTCCTAATACGGAGTTGTTTTCCCAAATGATCCATCCGGACGATATGCACTTGTATATTTCGCACATCAAAGATGCCGTCAGCAACCTGAATCCTGCCAGTTTCGACCTTAGGATCGTGCTTCCGGACGGGAAGATCAAATTCATTCATGCCATAGGAAAGCCTTTTGTAGATCAGACCGGCCGGGTAGCAAAGCTTTATGGAGCCATAATGGACATTGATGCCCAGAAGAAAAATGAGCAGGAACTCATCAAGGCAAAGGAAGATGCGGAAATGGCGGGCGTGGCCAAGTCGCAATTCCTCTCGACGATGAGTCATGAGATACGGACACCCATGAACGCCGTAATCGGATTTACGCATTTGCTCTTGCAGCAGGACCCGAAGCCTGAGCAAATGGAGTATCTCAATATTCTTAAATTTTCGGCTGAGAATCTGTTAGTACTCATCAATGACATCCTCGATTTCAGTAAGATTGAAGCGGGCAAAATAGAGTTTGAAGAAGTGGATTTCAACATTCTTTCTTTGCTCGAAAACATTCGCTCAGGCAACACGCAAAAGGCAGACGAGAAAGGAATTCCGCTCAAACTTAACATCGATAAAGAACTGGACTTGACCGTAGTAGGCGATCCCGTTCGGCTTGGACAAATCCTGACGAACCTTGTCAGTAACGCAGTAAAATTCACAGAGGCGGGTGAAGTTACAGTTTCCGCGTCGGTGGCAAACCGGGGAAAAGAGTCCGTAACGGTTGATTTTGAGGTTGCGGACACCGGCATTGGCATACCCGCAGAAAAAATCAATAACATTTTCGACAGCTTTACGCAAGCAACATCAGATACAACCAGAAAATATGGAGGCTCCGGTCTTGGTCTTACCATCACCAAGCGGTTATTGGAATTACTGAAAAGCACAATCCAGGTGCGCAGCGAACAAGATAAGGGCTCTGTATTCTTTTTTAGCCTGCCATTTAAGCTTAGCGAAACGCAACTAGCGAACAAAACAAGTGGCGCAACGGCCGACATTCAGAGTTTAAAAGGCATGAAGGTGCTCATTGTTGAAGATAATGCAGTGAACATTTTCCTGATGAAAAATTTCATGAAACAGTGGGAAATCGATTTCGACGTTGCTGAAAATGGTCTTATCGCCTACGAAACCGTGCAGCAGAACGATTATGACCTTATTTTAATGGACCTGCAAATGCCTATAATGGACGGTTACGAGGCCACTGCCAAAATCCGCTATCTCCCCGACCCTAAATACGCAACGCTGCCCATTATTGCACTCACGGCATCCGCTATGCTGGATATAAAGGACCTTGCCTTTCAGATCGGTATGAATGATTATATCAGCAAACCGTTTACTCCCAATGACTTATTTGCCAAGATTGCAGCTTACAGAAAAAAATAAAGGCAATCACCGCTTGAATGGTGATTGCCTTGCATTGAACCGCAATACATTGCGAATAGGTGTGTTATTTATTTGATAGGTGTGTAATTGATATCTTTCAGGCGGTTTGTAAAAAAATAACCCGTTTGTAATATTCCGGGTCGTACTTTACCAAAACCTGACTTCCTTGCTTCATTGAATCATATTTTGAGTAAGACAATGTTTCGGTAACTTCTGCTACAAAATCTGTGCCTTTTGGGTGTTGGATTTTCACTTTCATCTGATATTCCGGAAGGTTATTCAGATATTCACCAGTTGGCTTGATATTCAAAACCGTTGCGTTTGCCTGAATACCTTCACGCAGAATTTTCTGCTTCTGCTTCGCCCGGTGATTCTTTTTGATTGTAGACATAACCCAAAAAAGGATCATTCCAAATAATATAATGGTTGCGCCGATTTCTCTATTGCTTTCCACAGTGTTTGCTAGTTATGAGTGACATTCAAAATAAGCCAAAATAGCCCACAAATGCCGTATTCCTATTATTGAATGGTCGTTTTAATTATTAAATGGCGACCTGTTACGTAATATTACGCGGTTCTTTTAGGCACAATTACTTACAGCATTTAACAAGTCGAACGTGTCCCGGAAAATTATCATTTTCCCTACCGGATAAATCCGCCCTCCAAATCGTAAAAGTTCCTGGTGCTACTCGTCAAGATCCAGTGCAGTTGGTTTTTGCTGTGACTCTGTTGGGCTAACTGCGGGCAGCTTGTTGTAATCCATCCAATAATGGCAAATGGTTTCAAGCATATATCTAAGCTCCTCAAATTCAACCGGTTTCATAAAGAAGGAATTCGCTCCCGCAAGATAACACCTGGTGGTAATTTCGTTAGAGCTGTTGTTGCTTAAAATCACTATCGGCATTGTTTTCCATTGGGTGACGCCGTTGTCCGGCGTCTGACGAATCAGCTTCAATAGCTCTAAACCATTGATAGACGGCATTTTAAGATCCATGATGATTAAACCCGGACGCCTGCCGGTGTAGCTGGGGGCAGATTGAAGAATCAGAAATTGATACAGTTCATTACCTCCCTGGAAAAAACGCACATGGTAGTTCGGCAGGAATTTGTTAAAAATCGTCCTCACAAGATATCTGTGATCAGCGGAATCGTCTACAAGGTAAATCTCTTTATTATCCATTTTACAGTTGCATTTGTTTTGCCTACGATTTTATGAAAATTGTGAGATGATAAAGACACTACTCAAAAATCATTCCATGAAATCGCGAGTTGCCTGAAATAAGCAGTGGCACGGTTTTTCGCACATTTTCACATTCCAAAAAATTCATTTAAAAGGTGTCGAAATGGATATTAAATCAAATCAATCAACTGACAGCCGTCCGGATGGAGACCGCATACTGGACGCCCCCTATGTGTTCACGGATATCCCGATGTACCTGGAACAGCTTAAAAATGAGCGTTCATGGGTGAAGAATGACCGCAATGCAATCACCATTTATAAATCTGATAAAATTACGATGGTATTGTCAGCGCTGAAACAGGACGCAGTGATTAACAACCACTCTATTGCAGAAGGTCTCAGTTTTCAGGTGTTATCGGGGGAATTGAAGGTAGAGACGGAGGGCAGGGTTTTCTACACAACGCCAGGTCAGATGATGACTTTTCATGCTGGCATAGCACATAGCATTCAAGCCACTTCTGACGCTGACATTATTATAACTACATTCAAGAGCTAGGCATTGGCTAATAGCTCTTTTGCATTCTGTATTTCGAGTAAAGGGCCCAGCCAAGTGCAGTTAATCCGGCCACTGCACCCACTGTCAGCAGCACCCGGTATGGCTCAGCCGTTTCCTTTGGTACAGACACGATCCCCTCACTATCCGTGATGGCCGGACTCATCACGTATCGGCCCGTTTCCGGCACGGCCTTGTCCTCAAAATAATAAGCCAGCTCTAACAACTGCTGCTGCATATCCTTGCCATACATAGGCTTACCATGGCCGGAAGCCAGCACATTGGGCAGCAATGAAGCCAGTTGATCCACCGAATCTTCTGCTTTAAGCCAATTACACGTGAAATATTTAGGTGGTCCGCTGACGATCTTTGTCTGGAGGAGAACAGCCATTGCCGACTCCTGTTTGGTAGTCACAACGGCATCGCCCGCAATCAGCACTTTATCCTTTTCGCGCCAAAAGCTCACATGGCCTGGTGAATGTCCGGGTGTATGGATGTATTTCCATTCGGGCATGAATGGAATGTCAGGTGTAATGCCAGGGAATTCCTCCACCCGGCCCGACAAATCAATAGGAGCCGCGCTGTAAAGGTCAGCCATATAGGCCATCATCCCACCGCCAACACTTGAATCCGGTGGCGGATAGCCCGATTTCCCGGTCAGATATGCCATTTCGAGGTGATGTGCATATACAGGAACATCCCATTCTTCTGCTAATTTTTTAAGTGAACCTACATGGTCGAAATGCCCGTGCGTGAGTACAATTGCCTTGGGCCGGGCGTTTTCACCAAATAACCGGGTCACCATCTTTTTGATCTTGGGATAAGCCGTTTTCAGCCCTGCATCGATCAAAACCCAGGAATTATCGCCTTTGTTTTGGACAATGTATACGTTCACAAATATGTCCGTCAACCCCCAAACGCCTTCCGCGACTTTGAAGAAAGCATTGTTTTCCTGTTTTGTTATTTGCTCCATTTTTTAGTTTATCTATTAGTTCACAGAATTTGCCAACAAACCCGGCGATTTAAAAACTGTGCCACTTACATTCAATGCGTACAGAAGTTTGTGGTAAAAATGCAATTCTTTAAACTTGTTTTCATTATCCAACCCTAATGTGCTGAATGCCTTTGGACGTATAATACATAAAATACATAACCCTCCTGCCTCACAGGTTATGCTTTGGTTATACTCCAAATGTATTTGTCCTACGCCTTCATCCAGTTCTGACTCCTCATCCCATTCTTGTCACGGGAGTTGAGTATACACATCCACGCACCTTCGCGAATCAACGGGGCGCGAAGGCCATTTTTTCCGCAGTGACGCTTGTGCAGGCTCGATTTTTTACAATGAACGGTTTTGATTTACAAAAAAACCAACAATTATGGAGCAAGTAATGGCACAACGATCCGTGCTGTCACAGCATCTTTGGTGGCAGAAGGGCGTTATATATCAAGTTTATCCAAGGTCATTTCAGGATTCTAACGGCGATGGCGTCGGGGATTTGCAGGGCATTATCCGCAGGCTCGATTATCTGCAATGGCTCGGGATTGATTGCGTCTGGCTGTCTCCTGTCTTTTCATCCCCGATGGCCGATTTTGGTTACGATATTTCGGATTACCAGGGCATACACCCATTATTTGGAACAATGGACGACTTCGACCAGCTCCTGAACGAGGTGCATAACCGGGGGATGAAACTGCTGCTCGACCTTGTCCCTAACCACACTTCTGACCAGCATCCCTGGTTCCTTGAAAGCAAATCGTCCAGGGACAATCCGAAGCGCGACTGGTATATATGGCATGATGGGAAAAAGGATGGCGGGTTTCCTAATAACTGGCTTGGCGTATTCGGCGGACATGCCTGGGAATGGGATGAAACAACGCGACAATATTATTACCACGCCTTCCTGAAAGAGCAGCCCGACCTGAACTGGCGCAACCCCGAGGTGCAGGAAGCAATGATGGATGTTATGCGATTCTGGCTGGATAAAGGCATTGACGGTTTCCGTGTTGATGTAATGTGGCACATGATTAAGGATGCTCAATTGCGAGACAACCCGCCGTTCCCCGGCTCACCATACGATGCTAACGATCTCATTTATGACCATTATACACCCGTTTATTCCACAGATCAGCCTGAGGTTCACGACATTGTGCGCATGATGCGGGCGGTTACAGACGAGTACGAAGATCGCGTGCTGATAGGCGAAATCTATCTGCCGATCCATAAGCTGGTTACCTATTATGGACAAGACAACAAGGGAGCACATTTGCCATTCAACTTTCAGCTGTTAACTCTGCCTTGGGACGCGCCGCAAATCGCTATGACGATCGATGAATACGAAGGTGCGCTGCCTGCCGAAGGGTGGCCCAACTGGGTGTTGGGAAATCATGATAAACCCAGGATATCCAGCCGTGTAGGACGTGCCCAGGCGAAAGTAGCCGCCCTAATGCTGCTCACGCTGCGCGGGACACCCACAATTTACTACGGAGATGAAATCGGAATGCGCGACGTGCCCATTCCCATGAACGAAATTGTAGACCCGCAAGGACTCAATATGCCTGAGCTGAATGTGAGCCGTGACCCTGCGCGTACACCAATGCAGTGGAGCAGTGAGGTCAATGGCGGGTTTTCGGCCCACAAACCCTGGCTGAGACTGCCTTTCAACTCGGGCCGTGTGAATGTCGAAAAACAAAAGGGGGACGAATACTCCAAACTTTGGTTTTACCGCAAACTCATCCAGCTGCGTAAAAAACATGCGGCATTAAATGTGGGAAGTTACCGCCCGGTTTACGCCGATCAGCAGCTGATCTCCTACATCCGCGAGCGTGATGACGAAAAGTTTTTAATTATCCTGAATCTCAGTCACAGACCTGCTTATTTCAAACCCAGACAAGAGTCCTACTCCGGGACCGTCCTGCTGGGAACAGAAGTGGAGCGAATTGGCATGATGGTGGAAGACATTATCACGCTTGGTGGTGATGAAGGGTTGCTCATTGAACTTAATAACATTAAATGATACGCATATGCCCTCGCAAATTGTAACGGAATGCAGCCACGCGCTAGCCGCCAAAGGGCTTACGGTCGCTTTTGTAGAGAGTGCCCCCGCGGGCAGGCTTTCAGCCGAGTTTTCTCTCTGTTCGGAGTCCGGGAAAATTTTGAAGGGTGGTCTGGTTTGCTACGACGCATCACTTAAGACCGACATTTTGAAAGTTCCCAAAAAAATGATTGAACGCTTCACGCCCGAAAGCGCAGAAGTTACCCAGGAACTGGCTGAACGTTTGCAAACCTTTATACCGGCGGATATCCATGTTGCTGTCACCGGCCTCACAACTCCTGGTGGCAGCGAAAGCCCGGAGAAACCCGTAGGAACGATATTTATCCATGCGTGTTTAAATGGAAAATCTGTGGCGGTCCGGGAACAGTTCTCAGGCGGTCCGGAAGAAGTTGTACTACAATCCATTGATCGAGTTGCAAAGCTGATCCTGGATGAAATACCCAATTAATTTAAATCAACAACCTAATGATTATGAAAGCATTAAGATCAATGTTAACAATGTCCGCACTTGCATTGTGCATCTCACTTTCCTCATGCGGAACAGTGAACGATTCTGAAAAGGGCAGTGAAGGTTCAGGAAGTAAATCTGAAACGACACCGAACGATAGCAGTGGCGCTGAGAGCCGGGCCGCGACGGGCATAGGCGAGGATAATCAAAATGACAGCCTGGGTTACCCATCCAACCAATCCAACCTGAATGCTGACTCGACAGGCCGCAAGCACGACAATTAGGCTACGAAAAGACCGCAGCCCGAGAACTGATCAGGTGAAGGAAATGAAAGCGAGATAAGCAAGGATCACCACAGGAAACCCGCTGACAACCAATGCCCACCCTGTGTGTCCGCTGTTCATCAGAAAATAGGATACAACCGCACATCCTATGAGCAAAAGAATAGGCAGGAGCACCATCGCTCTTCCTCCGGAATCCTGACCGCTGCTAAAAATAGAAAACAGCAGAAATACGGCAGCGCCGATATTGATCGCCATACAGGCGTAGATGAGGGTTTTCATGTCGAGTATTGGTTAGGCAAAAAATTATCCAGCTTCCAAATCAAAATGATCGGAAGCTGGATAGCTAATATTTACCCGTTCAATTGCGAATGAACTTAGTATGCGTAATGCATAAAATCGGGCACGAAAAATATTCATGCCCGATTTTATATTAAAAAGCGAAGGACCTCTCAAAAAAGGCCCTTCGCTAGTTTGTTGATGATGAATATTTTAGTGCGCTATTCTTGCCGAATCACGAAGACGTTTAATCGTATCATGACCATCTTTCAAAATAGCTTTTTGCCTTGTTACCAATGATCTCAGATCAGCCGTGAGCTCATCCGATTGTAATGCAGTGTCATAGGCTTTCTGCGCGGCATCCTCGCCGAACTCAGAATTTTCAAGCGAAGTTTTTCTGCCGTCACTGCTGAATGCGGATTTCACATCCATCCAGGTCCTGTACAACTTGCCAGACACCATGGTGCCTGTGGCAGGCTCTCCGCCCAATGCGGTTACCTCACCGGACAATTCCGAAACAATGCTTCGGCTATGATCGGCGAGATTTGAATATAATGATCTCAGGTCTGTGTCAGAACCATCGGTTTCATCAGTTGCCTTTTTATATCCTTCAATACGGTCGTTATTAATCAGGATCAAATCATTGAGTATGTCTACTACTGCTGAATTATTTTCCATGACTCTTACTAATTTGGTTATGACAGGACCAGAACAATTATTGTTCCAATACAATAACCAGCCCTAAATAACATTCAATGGAAAATTTGTAGACGTTTTTACGCCGTATAGGCACAAAATACTGTGTGAAGCTGTAACAGATCGTTATTTTTCACTCAGTTTTTTCCGCACTTTACTTAGGAATTCAGGCGAAAATCCAAGATATGACGCAATGTAGTGCTGGGCGACCCTTTGTGGAATGGCGGGGTAACGGTTAAGAAAGTCAAGATATTTTTCGACCGCAGTGGTTGAAATGGTTCGAAACAGCCTTTCCTGCAATTGGGCAAGGTTTCGTTGCACCATTAATCTGAACATTCGCTCAAACCCCGGCACTTTGGACAGCAGTTTTTCTTTGGTTTCCGGTGTGAGCATGAGAAGCTCACAATCCTCAAGTGTTTCAATGTAAACCAGGCCCGGCGTCTGGTTCTGAAAACTGGTAATGTCGCTAACCCACCAATCTTCCACTGCAAATTGCAACGTGACTTCCGCACCGGAATTATCAATGTGGTAAGTCCTGATGCAACCTTTCAAAATATATGCTTCAAACTGGCATACTTCGCCCTCCTGCAAAAGGAAGCTCTTTTTGGGGAATTTTTTAAATTGAAGCAGGGAATCAAAATAGGCTAAGTCCTCGGGAGTGAACATCATGCACCGCAATGCATAGTTATTTATTTTCTCAAACATGCTTCAATCTTTTCAGGTTACCGTTGCGCTAATGCATGCTGGATTTCGGAGGATAGCAGGCCGCTTCCGCCTCCGTAATGCCGCATGCAGACCGTTTGGGGCGCGATAGACTCACATAGGCGCAAAATCCGGGCCTCCGCTTCGTCATCGACGCCAACGCCTAAAAGTACTAAATCAAATTTATTTGTCTTCAAAGCTTCCTCTGCTTGATCATAACCGGCAACGCCGGTGCCCCTCCAACCTTCGTTTTTATTGATCAGTCGGATGATGGTTTCCAGGATCTCCGCATGATCGGCCAGCACCAGAATATTTACATCTGCCATGTTATTTTGGATTTAAGATTCAATCTTCCGCCTATCGGTTTTATGCATTTCACCACTCCTCCGGAACTTCCATTAAAAGCACTTGGGCGTCGTCGGCAGCAGCTATTTTCACATCCGAATCGGGCCACAAGCCATAACCGTCTCTCTGCTCCAGAGCCTGACCATTAACGGTAACACTTCCTTTAATAACAAATACATAAAGTCCATTCCCCGCTTGTTTCAGAGAATAATACGTTTCAAAATCCTTATCGAATTCACCCATATGGAACCAGGCTTGCTGTTGGATCCACACGCCTTCATCGCTCGGTTCCGGCGAAAGAATTTGCAAAAATTTGTTGTGCCTGTCCCCTTTGCTATAATCCAGCTGGTCGTAACGTGGTGTCACATTCAGCTTATTCGGATAAAGCCAGATTTGCAAGAATGTTACAGATTCAGCAGGGTCTTTGTTGAATTCTGTATGATAGATGCCGGTTCCAGCGCTCATGGCCTGAATTTCTCCCGGATTTATGACCGCCACATTGCCCATGCTATCCTGATGCTCCAATGTGCCTTCCAAGGGAATGGAAATGATTTCCATATTGTCATGCGGATGTCTTCCAAAACCT
The DNA here is from genome assembly GCF_022869785.1 of Dyadobacter chenwenxiniae. NCBI lineage: Bacteria > Pseudomonadati > Bacteroidota > Cytophagia > Cytophagales > Spirosomataceae > Dyadobacter > Dyadobacter chenwenxiniae. The sequence continues at coordinate 3,055,222 of NZ_CP094997.1, forward strand.
TTGCCCCCATTCACAATGTCATCATTCAAAACCCGCAGCGCGCCAAACCGAATCCTTTGGGGATCGTAATGATCGTGGAAACTGAATGTCTGAGCGCTTTTCAGCCAGCCATGATCCGCCACGAAACGGGAGTCGGCTTTATGCAAAATATTGTTTTTCATGACCTCCTTTTTTTACTGGTGCTGAATTCAGGCGTCTAAAACGTTTTTATTAGCCAATTGAATCTCCTGCGACGAAATCGTGTGCTGGCGGCCGGGATAAATCGCGAATGTGACAAAAGCATTCATCCGTTCCAGGATCGCAATACTTTCCTTCACCCTTGAAACCGGCACGTGCGGATCAGGATCGCCCGTTGCAATGAAAACAGGCGTGCCTGCAAAGTCTCCGCTGTAATTTTCTTCTGCAACCTGCTCTCCGATCAATCCGCCTGTAAAAGCAATGATCCCGCCATACCGCTTCGCATTTCTTGTGGTGTATTCCAAAGTGAGACAGGCTCCCTGTGAAAATCCCGCAAAATATATATTTTCAGCAGATATCCCGTCCGCTTCTATGTCCCTAACCACCTGATCCACAATGTCCAATGCCGAATCCAGCGCCGGCTGATTTTGATTAGCCGGTGCCATAAAACTATAAGGATACCAACTGTTATTGCTCGCCTTCGGTGCGTAAATGGCCATATCGTTAATGTTAAGCACACGTTTCAGCGAAATGATATCTTCCGCAGATCCGCCTCTGCCATGCAACATGACGATCGCTTTTTTGGCTTCTTCAATCGGCGCACCGTCCCTAACGACTTGTTTGCTATGCGTATACATGATATTTGAATTAATGTTAAAAAATTAAGCCGGACGTGAACTACGTCACAATCCGGCCAATCGGCATGTTTTCTTAAACCAATTTAGGAAGCACACTTTCAATCTGGGCTCTGCGTGGTTCGTACTGAGGCGGAAGTTGCAAACCTGTACCCAATTCTTCAACCGTTTCATCAGTTGCAAATCCGGGATTATCGCTTGCAATTTCAAATAACACACCGCCAGGTTCACGGAAATAAAGTGAATAGAAATAATTTCTGTCAATTTTATCCGTGATCTGATGTCCGGCTTCAACGACTTTTTTACGGAATTCCATCAAAATATCGTCATTCGCAACCCGGAAAGCAACGTGGTGAACAGATCCGCCCGCTACATGACCGGCTCTCTCGCCAGGCACTTCAACCAGGTCGACAATCGCCGCATTTTCAACTGCATCCGTCACAAACCGGAAGCGGTTAACATGCTGTTCCATTAATTTATAACCGAAAATATCTGTCAGGATTTTGGCCGTTTCTTCAATCGTATTGCTGGTGATCGTAATGCTGTGAAATCCGCGTGTAGCATTTTCGGCAGTCACTTCGGAAGTCTCAAACGGCGTCCGGTTGTCAACCGTTTTAGGAACGGTAAGCTCGAATTTCAGACCGTCCGGATCCAGGAATGTAAGATATTGTTCTCCAAATTTCTCCGCAACCTTATTATAGGTTACGTGGTTCGCATCCAGTCTTTTCAACCAAAAATCAAGGCTGCCTTCGGGAACAGAATAGCCGATTTCGGTTACCTGGCGGGTTCCCCTGCGTCCGGCCGGAATTTGGCTACCCCATGGAAAGAATGTTAAGATCGTGCCCGGCGTCCCTTCTTTATCACCGTAATAAAAGTGATAGGTGTTAGGATCATCGAAATTAACGGTTTTTTTCACCATTCTTAATCCCAGCACCCGTGTATAGAAGTCGTAATTCTTTTTAGCGTCACCAGCGATGGCAGTAATATGGTGTATGCCGTTGATTGTATTTTCCATGTTTTCCGAAAGTTTAGTTCTCTTTGTTTTTTGCTGATACAAAGATACCGTCACCCCCAGGGGCAAAACATTGAACTAGGACAAGAAAACGGAATGGGTTGAAAAATTACAGAGCAAGTCTGAGCGAGGCTTCCCGCAGCATTGCCTCATCCTCCGTCACACGTTTATTGACCTTGGCGGCTTCCAGATATACGCTCATTGGATATTTGCCATCAAAAGCGGGATCAATTTCCACCATAGGGACTTTCAGTCTCGCATGTTTGATGCTTTCCAGATCGGTGATGGAAACGTAACTTAATTCAGGTTTCCCCTGCGCAAGATCACATAGGCCGAATGCAATATTATTGGCCGCGTCCAGTTCTGAAAGCAGCCAGATCGCCTTGCCGTATTTTGAATGTAGTTTCACAACAGGCGCATGATCCTTAGCCAGGTCATTTTGCACTTCCTGGGCATTGTGGATCATTGTTTCTCTTAAATTCTGCGGGATCATATTTACCATTCAACAAAAGTAGCGGATTCTATTTTAAATAGACAGCCCCGAAAAACAGCGCCATACACTACACTCCTATAAATAAATAATATTACAGACGGCGCAGAATTACTAGATCATTCACTAACTTTCAATTCAGAAATTTTCTCATTCTTAGTCAGGTACAAGACTGAACAGACTGGTAAAAATCATCCAGCCGAGCTAATATTCTTGTGCCCAGTCGATTATAAATCTTTGAATTCAAACCAATAACAAACCATAAATAATTACTACCTATGAATAGAAATTTACTTAGAATTGCTTGCTTCTTTCTTCTAATCACGCCACACTTGAGCTTCGCACAAGTAACGGTAACTTATCCTACTGAACGAGCTGTTTTTCAGCGAAACAATTCTAACGAGGCAAACGTATACATCGGAGGGTATATCGCGGAGCCATTCCAGCAAATAGAAGCCCGATTTATCCCGCGTATCTCAGGTGAAGGTGAAGCTGCTCCCGCAGGCGGCGGCTGGACCGTTATAGATGCAACGCCATCCGGGGGGCATTTTTATGGCTCGATGACCATCAAAGGCGGCTGGTACAAGCTCGAAGTCCGTGGGGTCAAAAGCGGCAGTGAACCAAAAGTTTCCAGCGTCGAACGGGTGGGTGTTGGTGAAATTTTTGTGGTTGCGGGTCAGTCCAATGCCACAGGTGGTGATGCCAATCCAAACGGTCCGGGCGCGGCGAATGATCAGGTCAACAGTGTGGATTTCCAGAATGTCAGCGGCGGAACGATCACAGAGTATAATAATGTACAACTTCCTTGCCCGCAATTTGTGCACCTCGATGCGAGCACAAAAACGGCTCCATTTGGAAACTATGCCTGGTGCTGGGGCTCATTCGGGGACAAAATATACGAAAAATACCGCGTGCCGGTAATGATTTTCAACGCGGGCTGGTCGAGCACAGGCATTGAAGAATGGCGGCAGAGCATCGATCCGAATGCTGTTACAACCGGGCCATTCGGCTACACATTCCCCAGAGGCCTCCCCTTTGGTCACCTCCGACTTGCATTAAATAATTACATAGCGCAACTCGGTGTACGCGCCGTACTTTGGCATCAGGGCGAAACTGATAACCTTATTGAAAACTCTATCACAGTCAACCCAAAGGATCGCTACCGCGATAAACTATGGGAAGTAATCAATGCCAGCCGCAGCCTTTCGGGCAAAAGCAATCTGGCATGGGTCGTGGCGCGGGCATCCCGTTTTACATTTGATGGCGCCACCAGAACCTCTGCCAATGTGGTAGCAGCCCAAAATGAATTGATTGACAATGATGGGACTTATGCGCATGTATACCAGGGCCCGGAAACGGACCCTTATTACGACATCCAATATCGCAGCGACGAAATCCACTTCCGGGGTGACGGCGTCACACCTTCTCCGGACGGCCAGGTTTATTCCGGCCTGATTTCCCTGGCCGGCTTTTGGAACGATAAGATCACCAGTGATTTTATGAGTCAATCCACGCCATATCCGGCCTTACCACCGGCAGAAGTGACTGCCAGCCAGGCTCCCGGAAGCACAAACCTGACATTTACAGGACCCAACATTCCCGCCGGCTCTGTGTATAACTGGCTGAATGCTGATAACTGCAACCAAGTTCAGAGTACATCCCAGCAGTGGACAGCAGCGACCGGTTTTTATAAATTAAAGATCGTCGACTCTAACAAAAACACCATTTTTTCGCCTGGACTTCACGTCTCTGGCACATCACTTCCGGTGGTTTGGAAATACTTTACTGTCCGTAACAATGAAAACAGGCGCCCTTTAATCCAATGGGCAACCTCTGAGGAAACGAACGCGTCGCATTTTGAATTGGAGCGCAGCAGCAATGCAATCTATTTTGCGAACATTCACACGATCCAGGCAGCAGGTAATTCAAAAAATACGAACGCCTACGAATATGAGGAAGAATTCCTTCCCGCCGGGATTTACTACTATCGCATCAAGCAGGTAGATTTTGATGGCAAGTTTACATACAGCCGGACTGTGAGCACTAAAATCGCCGAAAACGATTTGCTTAAAGCTTACCCTAATCCGGTAACCGATGTGCTGACCATTGAATCAGAAAAAATACTCGGACAGGTCGAAGTAATGAATGTGGCTGGGACAAGGCTGCATGTATCCAGGCAACCGCTGCATGCTATGACTTTGGATATGAGCAAGTTTCCTGCTGGCTTGTATACCATCACGGCCAGTGGAAAAAGGTATAAAGTTGTTAAAAAGTAAGTGTCCATGCTCAGGGAAAAACTTTCTGCTTTTCCCTGAGCATGGCAAATTCAGGAAGCCAGCGCCAGTCTTTGCCTCCGATATTCCGCCGGGCTTACACCCTTGTATTTCTTGAATGTTTTTGTCAAATGGCTATCATCCGTGAAGTTCAGTTCAGCGGCAATTTCGTTCAGTCGCATATCGCTATGCTTCAATCTGATCTCAACCAGTGACAATTTGTAATTGATGATGTATTGTTGAAGATTTTCATGGGTGTGCTTCTTGAAATATTCACTGATGTAATTCAAAGAAATGTTGAAGTGGGAAGCAATGTTTTCCGCCTTTAACTTATCCGGGTTGTAAATATTCCGGTGTATGTAATGTATTATCTCCAAAGATAAATTCTGGGTGATATTGGATTTCTCAGGAATATGCAACGAAATATTCCTTGCAACCACCGTTATCAATGTGTTGATCAGCTGCTGAACAAGCTCTTTATGAAGCGTTTGCTGGTTTACATATTCCTGCACAATGGCATCCATAACGGCCCTCACCAGCGGCTTATCATGCGCATTTCTTAAAATACAGCCTTGCAGATGATTGCTGTTCTGGAAAATATATTCCAGCTTATGCGCCCAGTCTCCCAGGTTGCTATACTGCTCATTAGCACGCTGTGCATTTAAATAGATGTTGTTAAAGCGGATAAACATAAATGAAGTTGTAGTCAGCACTTCTGTATAATGCATATCCATAGGCATTACGAGGAACAAGTTTTCCGACGAATACTTGAACTGACTCTGATTGATGTGGTATGTGCCGTCCCCGTCAATAATGTATATCAATTCAATAAATGTATTCTTATGCGCCTTGACCGGACATTCGTTGACCTTAACGAACCGGATGTCAAATGGTTGAAACAGATTATGTATTTCCATACCTATAAAATTACGGAATTAACCCAAATTTTTACAAGAAATGATCGCCCTCGTACTGCAAAATTTGTGTCGTTAAATCAAAACAACACAAATATGAAGGCGATAGCATTAAAAGAAACAGGAGGAGTTGAAAAGCTGACTTTAATTGAGACCAAAACGCCACAGATTAAACCCGATGAGGTTTTAATTCAGGTAAAAGCAATCGGCATTAATCCGGTCGACGGCTTTGTACGAGGAAATAAGCCCTATCTGGAAAGAGTCATTAATCCGAAGCCCGGAGAGGATATAATACTCGGCTGGGACGTTTCAGGGACTGTGGTCGAGATTGGAAATGAGGTTTCTGATTTTAAGATTGGCGACGACGTTTTTGGAATGGTGAATTTTCCTGGTCATGGAAAAGCATATGCGGAATACGTCGCTGCACCAGCGGACCAGTTGGCACTGAAACCTGAAAACATTTCCTACGAAGAAGCAGCTGCGGCTACATTGGCAGCATTGACTGCCTGGCAATCACTGGTTACTTATGCAAAAATCAAAAAAGGTGACAAAATCCTGATCCACGCAGCCGCGGGGGGAGTGGGCCATTATGCAATCCAGATCGCGAAATACTTTGGAGCACACATTGTCGGGACCGGCTCAGGCGCGAAGAAGGATTTCATCATCAGCCAGGGAGCCCACGAATTCATTGATTATACCACTGAAAAATTTGAGGAAAAGGTCCGGGATGCAGACATTGTTCTTGATTCGATTTTTGGCGATCATGTGGTGCGCTCGCTGGATGCAGTGAAACAAGGCGGAAGACTTATTTCACTGCTGACCTTTTTTACAGACGAAAATCTGGTCAAAAAAATAACAGAAAAAGAGGTCTATGCGCATCGGCTGGGTGTCTTATCCAATGGTGCAGACATGAAACAGATCGCTGCACTGCTCGCTAACGGAACATTGCATTCATACATCTCCGCCCAATTCACTTTTGAAGAAATACCGCAGGCACAAACGCTCGTCGATGCAGGCAGGACCGTTGGTAAGGTTGTGATTACATTATAATTACAAGGATTTATGCCCTTTTGACGCATAAAACAACCGCCGTCGCGACAGTATGGCACGAAGTCTGTGCTGGATGCATTTTTGACCATAGCATTTCAGACAAAAATTTGGAGCTATGGATACCTTTTCAACCATGATTATCGACGCCGTTGACAAGATCAAAAACGCGGTCGTTAAAATCGATACATTTAAAACCATTAACGGAAAAATGAAGCCGGCCGGGTCGGGTTCCGGCTTCATTTTTTCATCCGACGGGCTGATTTTCACAAATAGCCATGTGGTAGAAGGCGCGGAGAAAGTAATGGTCAGCCTTTTGAATGAAAATGAAATCGAAGCCACGCTGGTCGGGAAAGACCCTGACACAGACCTGGCTATTTTAAAAATTTATACGCAAGGATATTCTGTGGCCAAGCTCGGCGATGCGGGCCAATTGCAGATCGGACAGTTTGTGATTGCGATTGGCAATCCTTACGGCTATCAACACACCGTAACGACTGGCGTTGTGAGCGCATTGGGGCGGACTTTGCAAACACAATCCGGCAGGATGGTCGATAATGTGATACAATCGGATGCGGCATTGAACCCAGGAAATTCGGGAGGCCCGATGATCAACACGGATGGCGAAGTGATCGGGGTAAATACGGCCGTGATCCAGGGAGCTCAGGGACTGAGTTTTTCCGTGAACATTAACACCGCAAAGGAAATTGCACGTCAGTTGATTCAGGAAGGAAGGGTTTTCAAGGCATTTTTGGGTCTGCAATTACAAGATGTGCAGATCAACGAAAAAGTCCGGCAGCATTATAAGCTGCAAAGCCGGACCGGCATTTTCATTACAAAAATCGATGCGGACACGCCCGCATCGCGATCTCAGCTGCTCGAAGGCGACATCATCGTTTCATTTAACAACCAAACGGTAAGCGACTCAAATGAGCTGTTCAAAGCACTCACAAATAAGAACATTCTGACGATCACCAACATTTCAGTAATCCGCCATACGGAATTACTGAACTTCATTATCGTGCCGGTTGAGAAGCGGAACTAGGGCATGATTTATACGATGATGTTTTTAGAATTCAGGATAGAAAAAAAACGCCTGATCGGTTGCCTGGCAAGATATAAATCAGCCCTTCGTTAGCAGCGATCTAACGGGTTACGTGCAGGCGTAACGGGTTACTTTGAATAGACTATACCAATAAATACAGCAATCACAGCGAGTTAGGCGGCCTTTTTCGCCGTTCGGGAATGAAAATTGGTACGATTATTGTTGTTAATGCACTATCAGAATCAAAGATAAATTTTTATCAAGCTTTATGAATTGGATTACAATCAACAGCACGGAAGAGGTCGAGCAGATTTATAAATCATCTGAGTACGCCATTATATACAAGCACAGTCCTCGCTGTATGACCAGCCTGATGGCTTATCGTCAGTTAAAATCGGATGTCAATTCGGTTCCGCACGTGGATGTGCCGCTTTATATTGTAGATGTGGTCAATAACCGCACCGAATCCATGTCGATTGCAAACAGCTTTAATGTGCAACACGAGTCGCCTCAACTGCTGGTTGTAAAAAACGGGGAATGTGTATTTGATGCGTCCCACGAGGACATTTCACTGCACGACACACTTTCCTATTTTCAATAAATATTTTTAAACAAAAAGAGATCGTCCAGCCGGTTTACCCCTGCCGAACGATCTCTTTTTATTTAATGCCTGCGAATTTCCTAGGTTGCCAGCGGAGGGCCTGACGGGATCATGATCTTCTCTCGCTTCATTTTGAACTTCATCCTTTTGGCTGTGAATTTTGCTGTCATATATTCGCCCATGTAGATCGAGCCAGCCATTACATCATCCTTCACAGTTCCGGAAAACATAAATGTGATCGCATCCCCGGGCTGCCGGTCCGTACTGCGCATTTTAAACTCATTTCCTTCTACGGTTCCCTGCAACTCGCGCACACTGAACTCACCTTTGTGAGAACCTTCAAGCCAGTTGCCATCCTGCTCAATGATAAGCATTTGTTTGCTGGTCGATGAGAAAAACTCCACATTCGCCTCCCAATGTCCTTTTAGTGACACGGATGCAGCAGCCATGTCGGCTTTCTGCGGAGCTCTTTTTTGTGATAGCACTTCAAACAAGCGATCGGAAACCACTTTATCATCTCCCGGCTGCATCTGCCCGGTCGTGATCGAGACGAAGGTTGCCCCGTCGCGGCTTCCGCCACCCAGCGCGATGCGCGGTTTGGTGCGCCCGAAAAGCTCAGCGATTTCTTCTCCGGTGATATTCAGTTTGGCAGGGTCCCACGAAATCCGTAATTGTGGCGTTCGGTTTGACAGTTGCTTGGGCTCAATAACCGTTGTCTTCACAGATTCAATTGCGGAAACTTTTTTGGAAATGTTGTCGAGCCAGGAAAGCCATCGCTTCCATTCGCCAGCATGATCCCTTTTCGTCCAGGCTTCTACCGCCGCAACCATTCCCATCGTCTCTTCCCTACCCACCTTGTTATCGCGTCCGGGGCCATGATGCGGGGCGCTTGCCTGCCAGGCCGACATTAAAATGTCTTTTCTCCCGAGTACCAACCCGGCGCACTGCGGTCCGCATAATGCTTTTCCGCCACTGTAAATGACAACGTCCGCGCCCATTTTCAGATGCACATTGGGAATCGTCAGATCTTCCGCAGCTGCATCGACCATTACCGGGATGTTTTTCGGCTTGGCCAATTTCGATATCGCCTCAAGGGACATAGGCCCACTCATGGACTCGTCGCCTGCCATCAGGTATATCATCGCCGTGCGGGAGCTGATAGCGTGAGAGAGCTCTTCGATAGAATCAACTGTGATCAATGTTACGCCTACATTGCGAAGGGCATGGTCATAAACGTTTCGGGAATATCTGGGAATAATGACCTCCGTTTTATCAAACCCGGCCAAATCCGGAACGCGTACCAGCTTCTCCGGATTTCCGCCCGTTACGCATGCGACGGTCACGTGCTTCATTCCCGCTGCGCAGCCGGCTGATACCAGCCCCCACTCGGCACCTGTAAGCTCGGCCAGACGTTTTCCAGCGCCAAAAGCAAGCTCGTCATATTGCACAAAAACCTGAGCCGCAGCATCCATCGCTGCCCGCACTTCGGGTCTTTCAATAGAACCGCCGATGATTGTAAATGTTCCGCGGCAGTTGATGATCGGCTCTACACCAATGGCTTGATAAATTTCCTTGCTTGCAGCTATCTCAGCATTTCTTGACACAGTTTCGGCAGCTTTTCTTTGGGGAAGCATGATACTTCCTGCAAGCGGAAGCATGGATAAATCTTTAATTGCATCTCTACGTTTCATTCTTTTTTATGAGGTTAAGGAATATGAAAAGGTTCTGGCGGACAAAAGCATGTTAAAGTATAAGATTTTGCATAAATGAGCCGCAGTAATCTGAAATATGGCATTTCAGCAGAATAACAGGACGAGTTTAATACTAAAACGAAACTTAACCAAATATAAAAACAACCGGCTCCGGGTAGGTTACCGCGCCTAATCTTGAACGGGGGGTATCCCTGCCTTATTTGGAATTCCAATAAACACATGATTTTCTGAATTGATTTGATAGAGCGTAGGATTATTTCGCGATCTTTACAATGAGTTCCTAACCTTCCAGCAGACCTAAATAATAGTGACTGTTTTGCGTTTCAAATCCACGCTTTACAATTTTTGGATCAAATTAACCGGGCCGCCCACCAAATTTCCTCTGAACGCCCGGATATTTCACTCGGTATGCCTGATCTCGCTTGCTGCGCTGAGTTATAATGTGCCATTCAATTACTTTATAGGACTACCCAAAGTAGCCCTGATCAGCCTGGTAGTTTTGTTGATAATTACGGCTCTGTATTATGCTTCACGCATACGGAACCAGTATGGGATTTCGATTCTGATCACCAATATGGTGGGATTGATATTATTCGTCATTAATTATTTTCTCAATTCCGGGCTGCGAGGCCCTACCGACCTCTTTTTTCTCCTCCTCCTGTTGTTGAGCATTGGCATAAGTCCTGCCAACCAGTATAAAATCTGGATTCCAATCAATATCCTGGTGGTTGTAACATTGAATGCCATTGAGTATTTCTATCCCGAAACGGTTCCATATACCTATGTTGACAGATACAGCGCGTTCATTGACCATATGTCCGCATATGTGGTTGTGTCAATCCTGGCATACATTTGTACGGATTATATCAGGCGGAGTTATGAAAATGAGAAGAAGTCTGCACTCGAAAAATCCCACTTTATTGCCGAGAAAAATCAGCAGATCCTGAAACAAAATGTTGAGCTTGAACGCATCAATGGCGAGAAGAACAAGCTCATGTCTATCGTCGCACATGACGTTCGGGCGCCGCTCGCCAGCATTCAGAATTTCCTGGAACTGCTGACTGACTACGAACTGGACGAAGCCGAAAAAAAGGATATAAAGAAAGAGCTGCTCGATGCCACTAACGACACAATGGCTTTGCTGTCTAAGTTATTGAACTGGTCTAAATCCCAGATCAACGGCGTATCTGCTCAAAAGCAACGCCTGAACCTGGACGAACTGCTGAACACCACCCTGGCCCTTGAAAGGAGCAGCGCCACCAGAAAAAACATTGATCTTGATTACAAGATAGACCCGGCCATTGCGATTTTTGCAGACCGGGACATGATGCAGGTTGTGTTTAGAAATCTGATCGGCAACGCTATCAAATTCACTCCAGAAGGCGGACAGGTAAGCATAGAATCCCAATTATCGGGCACTGACTGCATCATCGCGGTCAGGGATAACGGAATCGGGATCTCAGCTGAGCGACAGGCTGTCATTTTTTCGCTCAATGTGCAATCTACGTATGGAACCAAAAATGAGAAAGGCGTTGGCCTGGGCTTGTTATTAACCCAGGAATTCGTTGCTGCGCAGGATGGGAAGATCTGGTTCGAGTCGGCCCCTTCGGATGGAACAACGTTTTTTGTTGCTATCCCAAGGGCCTCGAAATCGACCTCAACCACTGAACCGGATCAATTGCAATTCGGAACTTCCGACAGGTTGTAAAAAATCTGCAGTCCTCGCTCCCGACCAATGCGCACATCTTCGTCTGCACCCTTGGAAGCGCCTTCCAGTCGCAGGATAGCGTCACATTTGTGCAGCAAACGCTCGGCAACCGGGTATAGGATCTCTTCATAAGGGGCGTCTCCGGGTACGCTCGATCCGGCCAGACGCAGCAAAGGCAAAGCCACCCACTCTCCTATTACCGGCAAATGGCCCGCCCGGAATAGTTCAAGCGTAACGGATTCCAATTTGGACAGATTTTGCTGCATCAGCGTGGGATCATCATTCGTGCCAGAACGATAAGGACCGGCGACAAGTATCATTAAACCTTTCATGATTATTTTTGATTAAATTAAGTGAATAGCTAAGCTGCTTTGATTAATTTTAACACTTTAGAATCAAAATAGATCTATAAATTTATCATTATTGATCAAATTTGATTTTATTTGATCAAATGTAAATCTTTGCGATGAATTTCCAAGAGCGAAAGAAAAAAATTCTGACCGCAGTTGAAGAATCGGGCAGCTTGTCGGTGTTTGAATTGTCGGAAAAACTGGCCATGTCACCTGCCACGATACGCCGTGACCTGCACGACATTGCCGAAGAAGGCTTGCTGCTGCGCACTCACGGGGGCGCTATGAAGATTGAGAATCCGGTTTTAACCAGCTTCGCTGCGAAAGCGGGCACGAATGAAGCGAACAAAGAAAAAATTGCGCAAGTCGCCGCTGAATATGTGACAGATGGAGACATTATTTTTCTTGATTGCGGCAGCACTGTTTTCAAAATGTGCCGGTATCTCAAAAAACGCAATGGAATCAAAGTGATCACCAATTCGCTCCCCATCATGGCAGAACTGATTGATGTCCCCTCCATAAGCCTGAATTTGATCGGTGGCGAAATTGACAAACAACGCAAAGCCGTTCACGGGCACAAGGCAATTGAACATATCGGCAGTTATCATGCGCACAAAGCATTCATAGGCATTGATGGAATTTCGGCGCACAATGGCTTAACTGCGCATAGCGAGCACGAATCTTCGATCACGTCTGCCTTTATAAGGAATGCTTCGCAGGTTTTTGTCCTTTGCGATTCGTCGAAGGTTGGTAAGGACAGCCACATTAAATTTGGCAACTTGTCACAGATTAACACCCTTTTCACAGATCAGGATCTCGATCCGGGTAGAAAAAAGGGGCTTATTGAAAAAGGACTGAATGTGGTCATAGCCGAATGATTCGCATCTCAATTGATGATGGCATTCTTCTGGTACGAGCCGGGCGTTGTTCCGGTCCAACGTTTGAATGCCCTGGAAAATGCACTGAGCTCATTGTAACCGAGCATGTAGGAAATTTCCTTGATTAAATATTTTCCGGAACTCAAATAATTCAGTGCCAGAGCTTTACGAACTTCATCCGCAACTTCCTGGTAAGTGACGTTTTCATCTTTGAGTTTGCGTTGCAGGCTTCTCGGGCTGACATTAAAATTTGCGGCAATCTCTTCCAGCGACACAATTCCGAGATACGCGTTTTTAAGCAGATATTGGTAAATCCGTGCACGGTAACTATCGCTTTCCGCCTGGGTAAGTTCAAGCAGATTCACATTTTGCAGCAAGCTGGTCTGCAACTCGTAATTGGCTGTAATAATGGGCAGGTCCCAGTATTTGCTGTCGAACGTCAAAGCATATTCGTCCTTTGTTTCCAGTGGTTCGCAGCGCAAGAGTCTTGTATACTCTTTTGCAGCCGATGCGGTGAACGGCAAGCGGGCTTCTTCGGGTTTGATTTTTTCAAGAATAAATCCGTCCAGCTCGTGGATCAGAAACACCATAAAAAAATCAAGCGTTTGCTTAAATGCAAATTCGGAGTCTTTAAGCCTGGCCTGGTTCGGAATCAGATTAATGGTGAAACGCCGCTCACTTTGCCGCACTTCCATTTTGAAAAGATCCGTAACCAGTCCCGTTAACGAAGTAGCAATGCTTACCGCATTCCCAACCGTTGTGCTGGTTTTCACAATTTCACCCACAACACCCAGCGCTGCCAGTTGCAGCGACTCGCCAAGGTGCAGACCAAAAAGCGGATCATTACTTAAATGACAGGCGTTAAGCCAAAGATCATTAAGCTGCTTTGCCGAAAAGGTGATACTATTCTTGCCTGTTAATTCAGGAAGTGAAATTCCTGAAAGTTTGCATAGTTGCGTTGCCGAAATGTCCCGCTGCACCGCATAAGCGACAATGCCCAGAACGAACTGTTCTTGTTGATCTTCCATGCCATAAAGATATCATCGCCGGATTTTTGAAAAAAGCCCCTGTCGCCTAATGACAATCAAATGTCATGTAAAGACAAAAAAATATCCCCCCGACAAGGTCGGAAGGATATCTGCGATACTCAACGTTAATTAAAGTACGAATCTACTACATATATTTTTGTAAAAGAAGCAACCACATTCGGCCGCAGAACATGGCCGATGCTCCGATATTTGTCACTGCCTTTACAGCCGCTGGCATGTTGAACGTGCCGGCCCAGCAGGTCGAAAACCTTACTCAGCAAGTGCGTATGAAGTATACCGTTTGTTCATTATCAGTCATATACGAGCTTTTTAGGGATTAACCTGAGGCCGAAAAGAATGCCCGATCTGATGTAATATTTAAAGCTAAAAAGCTGCCCAGGTTCCATGCAGACGAAAGCGTTCTTTGCATTTCGAAAACTGCTTGATAGAATAATTTCTACAATTTCAACAAAATAGTGAGCGGTTTATAGTACATTTTAATAAATTAGCTATTTTTAAGACATACAGACTCACACTTACAAAACGACCTGGCGCCCAGAATGAAACAAATATTACTTGTCGAAGACCACTCAGTAGTCAGACTGGCCACCCGTTTCCTGATCCATAATCTGATCGATTCGGCCAGCATTATGGAAGCCACAAATTTTGAAGAAACACTCACACACGTATCATCATCGCATTTTGATCTCATCATGCTGGACATTGACATTCCTGGCGGCGAGGGTTTTAATATGATCCCGAGACTCAGAAAATTGCAGCCCAAGGTTAGCATTCTCGTTTTCTCAGGCATGGATGAAGCGCTCTACGCCATGCATTACTTAAAAGCTGGTGCAAATGGCTTTCTGGCCAAAAATTCTCCTCAGCATACCGTAAAAGCAGCGATTTTAGCGGTGTTGGAAAACGGCCGGTTTGTAAGCGATATTGTACAACAACAGCTCATGCGGCACACTTTTGAGGCTGATATCAACAGTGGCAACCCGCTTGAAAACCTTTCTCAAAGAGAGCTGGAAGTGATGGACCTGCTGCTGGATGGGAAATGGACAAAAGAGATAGCAACCCGCCTGAACATCACCGGAAGCTCAGTGAGCACCTATAAATCCAGGATTTTTGAAAAGCTGGAAGTTTCCACGATCATTGAGATGTTTGTGAAAGTGGAGCACTACAAGAACCGCAGGCCTGGAAAATAAGACTTTAATAAACGCAACCCATTTCTCGGAATAGCCGTGGAAAAGCTGCGCAATGTGCATTTTCACATTATATTTGCGATTCACAATCTTCAAATGAAGGAACCCAAAACCATCTATCTGGCTGATGATGACCAGGACGACCGCTACTTCCTACGACAGGCAATGAAAGCCGCCAATGCTTCCACCGAAATTATCGAAGTGGAAAACGGTCTGGAATTGATCACCGTCATGAAAAAACAACCTGGGCCCCAGGCTTCGCTTATCCTGATGGACATGAACATGCCCAAAATGAACGGTCTCGAAACCATTGCGGCTATCCGGGCAGATACCGCGCTTTCGACGGTTCCGGTAGTAATGATTTCCACTTCGTCCAATTCTTCGCTCATCGAAATGGCCTACGAGGCCGGTGCAGATAGTTTTATCACCAAGCCGAGCACATTTGAGGAATTCAACCAGCTTGGTGTTCAGTTAACCGAAAAATTCCTTTCATAATATACTCACTTTGGGTGTAGAACATTTTTTATGCAACCCCAATTCGCGCATTCGGGCCCGCTCTGGCAGATTGGTACGGTATTTTTAAATGTCAACTTCAGGACACGTTACCAAGAGAATCATAACGTCATTTTCAATGTATAACAACCCCTCTGACTTAAACACCAGCCTGCCATCCTTGCAAAAGTCACGCACCGGCATTAAAGGCTTAGACGAAATCACGCTCGGCGGGCTTCCACAGGGAAGGCCGACATTAATATGCGGCTCCGCCGGATGTGGCAAGACGCTTTTCTCGATTGAATTTTTGGTGCACGGCGCGCTGGAATTCGGCGAGCCTGGTGTCTTTGTTGCATTTGAGGAAAAAACCGAAGAGTTGACTGTCAACGTCGCATCGCTCGGTTTTGACCTAGCACAAATGCAGAAAGACAGGCTCATCAAGCTCGATCACGTTCACATTGAAAGAAGTGAAATAGAAGAAACGGGCGAATACGATCTGGATGGTCTCTTTATCCGCCTTGGTCATGCTATTGACAGCATTGGTGCCAAACGGGTTGTACTCGATACGATTGAAAGTCTTTTCTCCGGGCTTGATAATGAGGCGATCATTCGCGCCGAATTGAGGAGATTGTTTGAATGGCTGAAAAACAAAAACGTTACCACAGTCATTACCGGAGAAAAAGGCGAAGGCACACTTACACGCCAGGGACTTGAAGAATATGTTTCTGATTGTGTGATTATGCTGGATCACCGGGTTGAGAATAAAATTTCGACACGGCTTTTGCGCATTGTGAAATACAGGGGTTCCGTTCACGGAACCAACGAATATCCGTTCCTGATAGACGAGGATGGCATTTCTGTGATGCCTGTAACATCACTCACGCTATCCCACTTTGCTTCCAGTGACCGTATTTCATCAGGAATACCTGCGCTAAATAAAATGCTGGGTGGTAAAGGGTTTTTCAGGGGCAGCAGCGTTCTCGTTTCCGGGGCGGCAGGAACCGGCAAGACAAGTATCGCAGGTTCATTTGCCAACGAAAGCTGCCTTAATGGCGAAAAGTGCGTTTATTTCGCATTTGAGGAATCCCCAAAACAGATTATCCGGAATATGGGGTCCATAGGCATTGACTTACAGGCCCACATCGATAATGATCTATTGAAGTTCCATGCGTCCAGGCCTACATTGAATGGACTGGAGATGCATTTGTTAGCGATTAATAAGCTGATTACCCAATTTAAACCAACAACGGTTGTGGTAGATCCGATCACAAACCTGACCACCGTTGGCTCAGTCAGTGAGGTTAAAAGTTTGCTGATCAGGCTGATAGATTTTCTGCAATCGGAAGGCATTACCGTAATGTTCACTGCTCTGTCCCTGAATGACAGTATTTCAGAGCAAACAGACGAAAGCATTTCTTCGCTGGTGGATGCGTGGCTGCTTGTACGCGACATTGAATTAAACGGTGAGCGAAACAGAGGACTTTACGTGATGAAATCGCGTGGTATGAAACACTCAAATCAAGTAAGGGAATTTGTGATCAGCGACAATGGCTTGGATCTCTTGGATGTTTTCCTCGGACCGGATGGGGTGCTGACAGGTTCGGCAAGGGAAGCGCAACAGTTGCTGGAACAAACAGATGCGGCATTAAGAGATCACGCGGTGTCCAGGAAGGACAGGGAAATTGAAAGGAAAAAACTGGTGCTGGAATCCAAAATCAATAGCCTTAAAGAAGAATTCGAATCTTTGCAAGAGCAACTGAATAAAACCTTTATTGAAGAACAACTCAAACAAGAAGTCTTCGAGAAGAATCGGCAGGAAATTTCCCGTTTCCGCGACACCGGCAAATCATTGGAATAACAAAATGCACCAAAATAATTAAATGGAAGATACAGCAGAAATGTGGGAACTAAGGTTGTATGTGGCAGGCAAAACCACTAAGTCGGTTACTGCACTAACCAACCTTAAAAAATATTGTGAAGAACATTTAAAAGGTAAATACGTCATTGAAGTAATCGATCTTCTTTTACAGCCGCAATTGGCTGAGGGCGACCAGATACTTGCTATTCCTACCCTTGTGAAGAAAGTGCCGGAACCGATTCGCAAGATCATTGGAGATCTATCCAACGAAGAGAAAGTTTTAGTTGGATTAAATATACGCCCTGCAAAAAGAACAGAATGAACGAAAACACGGATACTGAGCCAACTAACCCGACCGACGATAACGATTTTTACGTGCTTCGGCTGTTTGTGACAGGCGCGTCCGTTAATTCGATAAGAGCGGTCGTTAATGTAAAAGAAATATGTGAAACCTATATCAAAGACAAGTATTCTTTGGAAATCATCGATGTCCATCAACAGAAAAGCATCGCTGAACAAGAACAGATCATTGCTTTACCCTTACTAATCAAGACTACGCCGCTTCCGGCCAGAAGGCTGATCGGCGACATGTCCGACACACAAAAAGTACTCAAAGGTCTGGGAATCTCGATTGGATCATGAATAGGCAAAAGACATACGAAGAGTTAATAAAGGAAAACGAGGAACTGCACCAGCAACTGGAAGAAGCAACGGATACCATCCAGGCGATCCGGTCAGGCCAGGTGGATGCGCTCGTGGTTAAAAGCCCGAATGGCGGGCACCAGTTGTTTACGCTTAAAACAGCCGACCAGACTTACCGTGTGTTTATCGAAAAAATGAACGAAGGTGCGGTTACGCTAAGCCATGAGGGCCTCATCCTTTATTGTAATTCAATGTTCGCCTCGATGATCAACATGCCGCTGTCCAGGGTGCTGGGCTTGCATTTCAGCGATTTTATTGCAGACGGCTTTCAGGAAATTTATCTCGATCTGTTCAATAACGGCTGGCGGGAAGACAGCAAAACGGAGCTATGCGTCACAAGAGGCGGTGAACTCGTTCCCTGCCAGCTCTCTGTTACAATGCTACAACTGGACGAGGGACCAGCACTGAGTGTGATATTGACGGACCTTTCGTTTCAAAAAGAAATTCAACAGCTGCTCAAACAGAACAATTTGCGGTTGGCTGAGATCAATACAGAATTGGAGGTCAGCAATCACGATTTGCAACAGTTTGCGTCTATCGCCTCGCACGACCTCCAGGAGCCTTTACGTAAAATATTGATTTTCTCAACCATGCTCCGTAACAAGCTTGTTGATGAGCTCACGGACGAGAATGTTACTTATCTGAACAAGATCATTGCCTCTTCTCAAAGAATGCGGAACATGATCACAGACATCCTCAGTTACTCAAGGCTTTCGACCAACGTCAATAATTTCGCCGTCACAAGCCTGAATGAAGTAATTGACGAAGTGATTGAAGATTACGAAATCTTGATTTTGGAGAAAAAAGCAGAAATCATAGTGGACAAACTCCCTGATATTGAAGTTAACAGAGGTCAGATCAAGCAGGTTTTTCAAAATTTGATCAGCAATTCCATTAAATTCTCTAAACCAGGCTTAGCACCCGTGATCCGTATTTCGGGGGGCGTGCGCGAGGGTTCGGAAGGATCGCTGAAAGACTCAACTGGAACGAAAAATTGCTTTGTAACCATTTCAGACAATGGGATCGGGTTCGACGAGTTGTACTATGAAAAAATCTTCTCCTTATTTGAAAGGCTGAATACAAAGGACAAATACGAAGGCTCGGGCATAGGATTGGCCATTACGAAAAAAATCATTGACAAACACAACGGCAGCATCGCCGTCTCCAGCAAAGAAGGCGAAGGAGCAGTTTTCGAACTGACTTTACCCATTTCGCAGCGCTTGGGCTGATAACAGGCTGCAATTCACTTTCACAGATCCCCTTTAACTCTTTTTAAGATTTAGCTTACACCGGAATGTATAATTTTGAGGATTACAGAAACCTTCAAGATGCATCCCATCGACAGCCAAACCCTTCAAGAGCTACAAATATTCCCCAAAAACCCCAGGGACGCTAGCATCCTGAATTTTTTCGACCGGTCTGCAACCGAAGGGGGACGAGACCATTTACGGCAATTGCTTACAAGCCCTAAGCGCTCTCATTCAGATGTAATCGCATTTCAGGATCTGCTGAAAGCGATCATGAACGAGCCGGATACATTTAAAATCAACATTTCAAGAACGTATGTTGCCGCGGCGGAAGCTTATTATGGCTCCAATATTGCCTATTCAATGTCCCAGGATGTTGTTCGGCATTGGTTCGACACATTGATATTTTCACTCCGGAACCCTGCGGAGTTTTACATGGTGCAAAGCGGGTTTTTCGCAACATTCAAAGTCTTGAAGGCCATTGAAAAAATGACCGCTGCCTTACCCGCCAGCCTGCCCGATCTGCTGAAAGATGATGCAGGCTTTCTGAACGCTTTTTTGAACAAGAAGGGCCTGCGGAATATGCTGAGACGAGAAGAAAAAAAATTATCGATCCGCGTTATCTTTTACTGGGATTACTTTTTACGTATTGTGTTTAAAAAGGAGCTAAGAAGCGTTTTGGATATTTTTTATAAGTTCGATGCTTACCAGGCCATATCCCAAACGGCGATTGTGAATCGGCTGTCGTTTCCTGAATTCGATGAACGTAATGCTGGACGAGCAAGCTTCAATGCAAGAGACATCTGGCATCCGTTGATCAAAGCGGCGGTTCCAAACAGCATTTCCCTGGACGACGAGACACCTGTGTGTATGCTTACGGGCGCCAATACGAGCGGCAAAACAACATTCCTGAAAACATGCGGCATTGCCGTTTACCTGGCACACCTCGGCTGGCCGGTTCCTGCGACCGGTCTTCGCTTAACGTTTTGTGACAGGCTCTTCACATCCATTCATCTTTCTGACGACATCTCGCTGGGTTACAGCCATTTTTACAGCGAAGTAATGCGGATCAAAACGATTGCAGAAGCACTATATGCGGGAGAAAATTGCTTCATCGTTATCGACGAGCTGTTCAGGGGCACCAACCAGGAAGATTCGCTGCAATGTTCCATTAAGGTTATCGGTGGTTTTGCCCGACACAAAAATTCCCTTTTCTTCGTATCAACACACCTGGAACCCCTTCTGCAACGCTTTGAGCACGAAGGTTCCATTTGCTTCCGCTGTTTCAGAACGCACATTAAGGGCGATAATTTTATCAATTCATATCAGATTGAAAACGGTATTTCATCGGAAAGGCTCGGACAGATCATTTTAAAAAAAGCAGGCATTGAGTTGCTTTTAAATGGCAAAAAAGAGTGAGAATTTTTACCTTGTATGGAGCCACGAAACGGTAACCAATGAAACTGCCAACGATCTTTATTCTCATCCTGGCAAGCAGCGCGGAATGCTTTGCACAGAAGCAAATTGATTGCAGCTCTATCGCTATCCAGGACAGCCTTTTTAATGTTTATTCCAATAGAGCGCGCTCCTTTGGTTATGATCATCCGGGTTGGGACCAGAGTTATGATAGTTTGATAGCCATTTGTCCAAACATTGCGGAGGCTTACCAGGAGAAAGGTTTGCCGCATTTATTTAATGGAAACCTCGCAAAAGTATTTGAATATAATGATAAGGCCGTGGAATTGGACCCGAAGCGCTGGACGTCTTACCGCGGCTATCTGCATTGCATCTACGCTAAAAATTATGACAAAGCGATTGTTGACTTCGAAAAAGCATTAACCCTAACGCCGAACGGTTTTATCGAGGATCATACGTTCTGGTTTTTCCTGGCTTTGTGCAATATGGAGCTGGGAAATTATGTAAAGGCGGAAAGCTTTTTGCAAAAGGACATTGCGCAGCAAAAGCGCGGCGAAGGCAAGAATGACCTACATTTCAATTCCCTGTTGTATTTTGGAATCGTTTATTATCTGATGAATGAATACGACCAGGCAGAGAAATGGTTGCGGGACTGCCTGCAAATGTACGAACAGCACCCTATGGCCAATTATTACCTCGCCATGACGATGAAGATTACTGGAAACACACAACAGAAACTCTATTTCGAGCGGGCGAGGCAATATGCGCTCGATGATTACAGAATGAACGAGCCTAATTCACAAAATCTCACATTCCCAAAACAGGTCTCCATGGAAGAAATGGAAAAGCAGCTATAACTTCCGTTCGATCCAAACGGCCAGGAAGCAACCCATCAGCAACGAAAACCACATCCAGTCGGAAAGCTCTTTCCTTACGCCCCTTGCATGATGGCTGGATAGTGCCGATTTATTCTTCAATTTAGTTTGAAGATGATTGTAAGATTTTATAAAATTAGCCAGCCGGGCAGTCTGATTAATCCTGTTTTCAGTTTTCTTATTTTCCACATATACTTCCATATTTAGCGAGTCGTCTGAGCTGAGCCAGCCGGATTCTGTGGGCTTGAAACGGATGGTTGCTGATTTGTTATTGAGTGAGGAAGTTTTTGTAAAAAGCGTATCTGAACCGACTTTCAGGAATTCTGGCATTTTTGAAAAACCATTCCATGCAATGTCAGCATGAATGCCTTCCAACAAAGGTGCTTCAACCTCGACATTATTCCCAATAGCAGGTAAAACCGGCGCCAAAACCGCGCCCCAAACGCTTTGATAAGTTGCACTATCTCCTGTTAATTGTAGTGGAAAAGTCTCATTCAACAAACTCACGCCCACTTTGCCGCGTGCCTTTTCAACAGCGACAGGAAATGCCCGGGAAGTAAAGTATCGGTTGCTTTGCAAAAACCTGAAAGGCAGCGCAGTAAGCCCTGATTTCACGGGAATTGCGTCTTTTCCTGTAATTTTATCAAGGGCAAATCTGGTCCCCAAAGCCGCATTAATCGCCTTAATTTCGGCTGCCGGATTTGTGACATTGATGAAGAGAACACTTTTCCAGGCCATTAATAACTTCTTAACCCGTTTGTTACCAGCATTTCCAGCATGTGTAAGGATAACGTCGGGTTCTTTTGCTTCATTGATCGTTTCCCGGCTTCTTACATCCTTTGATAATGTTGCCGCATAAATCACGGAATGCCCTGATTTCCCCAGCCGGTTTGCCAGTGCACGGCTTTCGAAGTCGGGATTGTCGAGAATAAATTGAAATGTCAGCTTCTGGGCGGGTCTTGCGAAAAAACGAAGAGTATCCTGAACATGATCATCCATGACAAGCTCCACAGCCGTCCTGCCTTCTGAAAAAACGGGAAATTGTGTTCTGAATTGATTTTGACCCGGTTTTAGAACCGTGCTGTCGAGCGTTTGATTTCCATAAGTTATTCTTAAAACCTGCTCTTTGGAGGAAGTAACATTACCGCGTATCACCTGCATTTCACCCTTCCGGGCAACACCTTTCCAATGCAAGCTTTGCAATTGGTTATCAGCAAAATATGGAATCCATTGAATTTCGGCAGGGGTGGTTTGCGCGACTGTAATCTCCATCAGCACTTCCGGTTGAAAATCCTGTCCTGCCAAAATCAACGTATCGAAGTCAGTGTTTTTGAAGTCATTTGAAACTACTTTTTTCGCATTGGCAATGCTGTCCTTCAACGCATTCGCCCGCCCGGCAGGAACATCTTTTCCAATAAGAAATCCCGTCACTGATTTCGCTTCTGTGATCAGATAGGGCTGTATGATAAACGCCATAACGGCCAGCCATAACAGCACATTCAAACCCACCCCTATCCATCGTCGTGGCGCTGAAACGTCGACTTTATTTCTCAAAAATGTCAGCCACAGCAGCAACGGAAGCAACCCAAAAGCGAGTGCAAGAATGACGAGATTTAGGGGGTCTGACCAGTTAAAATCGAATTGAATCATGCGTTTTTGTTGAACCGGCAGGCTGCATTCATAATTATTGTATCTTTTTCCAAAATGCGTCTTCAAGCTTTTTCTCGCTGGAATAACCGCGCCTGCTTTGCTCAGAATGGTTGGTATATCTTAACAAATGCATTTTCAAATGCTGCTTTTCTTTCGAAGACAACGTTTTCCCACTAACCAGTTTTTGCAACAACCCGATCATTTCCCAGTTTCCTAATCCGCCGTTGAAAGGCTCGCTGTTAATGAGTCGGCCGGATAATGTTCCTCCGGCCAGCCGCAATGTGGATCGTTGCTTATTATTAAATTCTGTATAATCCAAAAAACCCGAAATCGCTGCGGCCAGCTGCGCAGTTGTCTTTTCTCTGTAAAACTTCTCAGCATTCAGATCATTGCTGATTTCCTTTAATTCGCCGCTTAATCGCTTCTCTGTTTCTTTGATCGGAGGCGGATCGTAACCACTTTTTTTGACGTAGGTCCGGGCCTTATGCTGGGCAGATTTAAGATATTCCAACGCCTTATGCTCAAATGGAAGCGCCTTTTCAGGCTCATAAAGGCGTAAATGCAGTTCCGACTGCCACATTTGCTCCAAAGCCATTTTCAACAAGCTTCGGGTCGATTGCTCGTAGAAAGTATTTGTTTCCGCATCGTCGTGCGCGTGTACATATTGTTCCATTAGTGCCGCCAGGGGATCTTTTTCACCCGTTTCCTCATGCCCCTTCCCATGGTCATGCCCGTCATGATCGCCCTTATGCGCCGGTTCGGTCGAGCCGCGTTCGGTCGGGCCGCGTTCGGTCGGGCCGCGTTC
Organism: Dyadobacter chenwenxiniae; assembly: GCF_022869785.1. NCBI lineage: Bacteria > Pseudomonadati > Bacteroidota > Cytophagia > Cytophagales > Spirosomataceae > Dyadobacter > Dyadobacter chenwenxiniae. The sequence goes on from NZ_CP094997.1 coordinate 3,079,342, forward strand.
GGTCACGCCGCGTTCGGTCGCCTCACCCGCGGCATCCGACTTGTGTGTGAAAGCGTCCAGCATATTTTCACCCGACGGAATGGCTGCTTCGGGCACACCGCCACCACCAATGCTTGTTTCAAATTCCTCTCCCAGATATTGCCCGTAGCGCAGCCTGAGCACTTTCTGATCAAAACCGATTTCATTTGAAATAGAAGCGAACTCTTTTTGCGGCAACTTCCTGCGCCTGGCGATCAGCTTCTCTGTATCGATAATAATCTGCCGCTGACTTCTGAAATATTCCGGCATGATGTTCACAGCCATCGTCGCCAGCTCCGCCTCCTCCACATTTGAGGTGTCTTTATAAACCAGGAAATATGTATCTGACTTACTAAAATTTGCCTGTGGCGATTTGTTGTCAAATGCCGCCCAATAGTAATACAGTTCGTCGCCGGGCGAGAAATTTAGCTCATTGAGATTAATTTCCTTGTGCAGGTTGGCTTCTTTAAAATCCGTTGGCGACAAAGGGAATTTCACCTCCCTGAATTTGACATTCTCCCCGGACCCTCTTGCCAATGTTGCCACGATAAATGCTTGCTTAACACGGAAATCGTCAGAGATCTTAGCTGAGATTTTGATGGTTTTGGCATCTTGCAGCATGTGATATTTATACAAATCCTTTGAAGCAGGCTCAATTTTCGGCGCAAGATCAGGCAATGCTTCCAACCTGTAAAAATCGGATTGGTAAACCAGTGAATCCTTCCAATAACCCTTCATCGCATATAAACCTGATCCCGTGATCTTATCTGAATGCGTAAAAAGGTTACCCTGTTTTTGAAAAGGAATTTCCTCTCCTCTACTATTCGTCAAGCGTAGAACGAGATTTTCTGAATGTGTAAACTTCACCTTCCAAGTCAATGCTGAACCGGCGATTGAACTAATATTCAAATCATTCGATTGCCTGTCAGGTAATGTCGTATAATCAGGCGGAGCAATGTAAATGCGGGCCCACTCAATTTCGGGAGGGGTCGGCACATTCACTTTTGCTGATTTCCCAAGCTGCTTTTGAATGCTGTCCTCTGCTTTTTTACCCAAAAAAATGGTAGGATGAATGAAGTGGAACGCCAGCGCCGTCAGGAGAATGCCCAGGTAAGGCGTCAGCCCGCTATAAAGTTTAGAAAATGGGAAGTCGTAACCACGGTTTGTTATACGCTCCAGTTGCAATTGTTCCGCAATGTTCAGATCAGGCTTTTCCAGAAGATGCAAACTATATTCTGTCTCCCCCACGTGATTGTGGATCAGCGAAATTGCCTTGTTTCTGTTATTCTTATAAATTCCGGATAGTAAAAATCCAGCGCATAATCCTGCAAATGCTGCGGCAATGCTGGCCGGATGAGAAGGCCCTGCAAACGTTGAGGTGAAAACATAAGCTGTGCCAGCCAACAACAGGCATCGCAGCAAGGCGCTGGCATAGAGCTGGTTGGTCACCAAACCGATCATTTTTCTCAATTCATGCATATTTGCGGGAAATGCTTTGATTGAGTGAGATCCAACGCTCGAGTATTAGTGTCAGGAGAAAAAGCAACAAAAGCCATTGATGCAGACCATCTGATAATGGTCCCTTCCCGGGCTTAACACGTCCAAATGCGGCATTCAGTTGCCTACCGCTTAACGGATTTGTGTTTTCTTCCAGGTCATAATGTTCTATCAGCATTTCTCCCAGCCATTCCGGCAATTGACCATTTTGCACGATATCAGAAGTCGCTAACCGCAATGAGTCGCTTACCTGGATAATATTTTCAAACACCTTATCGCCCATATTCCCCTCCGGCACAACGTACAAAGTTTGCGCATTCGGCTTTGTTATGGGTTTATCTGTAAATATCCAGTCATATTGATTTCGTGATCCGATTTTCAAATCAATGTGAAACGGAATCTTAAAAACCACTCTCAACGCCTCCAAACCAGCCTGAACCGTGCGCGATTCGTCCGGATTCCGGTAATCGATCAAGACGTTAATGTTGGTTTTTCCGAGTTTCCGGGCCAATCCACTCAACGGATTCTCCAACTTACGGGAAGAATCCCGAACGACATTTAATTTATAGGTTCCGGGAATAAGTATTTTGGGTAAATGGCTTATTTCCTGACTGTTGTTCAAATATAAATTCAAATGCGTGTTGTCGTTTGCCGTGCTATTAACGCTTCGCTGCAACGATGCCAAACCGCTTCTTTCCTCTGGAATTGAAGCAATGTCCGTCAGAGGCTTTAAACCGGCACCAATCCAGATCACTTTTTCCTCCCTTTTCAGCGCACTTTCAATTTCAAACCGAAAGTTGCTGACCACTTTATGATCCGCCTGCACCAAATGGGCTTCCTCTTTTTTAATGTCCTTGCCAAACCAGTTTAAAACAGGGCGGCTCAGTAACATAGCCAGCAAAACTACCAGCAGACAACGGATCAAAAGTAGCGGGATCTCATCCAGCCGGATGCCCCGGTGTTGGAGTGCAGTTTTGTCAATAAGCCATTGTGAAGCAGCCCAGGCAATCTGTTTACCCTTTTTTTGATACCAAAAATGAATGATCACCGGCAAAGCCACTGCCAACAGCCCCCACAGCATGTATGGATTCAAAAACTCCATTTATCCTTTCCGTTTTGTTAAAAAGGCCTTCAAAACCATTCCAATCGGATCGCTCATGCGTGCACGGACGAGGCTTACATGCGGAATTTGCAAAGCTTCTTTCAATTGCTGCAAATACTGCTCAGCCGATTCGCGAAACTTTTCCCGAACCGATCCCGCATCCAGCTCCACTTCCCTGCCCGTTTCCAGATCCTTAAACCGGTAAAACCCTTCGAGATTAAAGTCCACTTCCTGGTCTCCCAAAATCTGAAAAACAACAATTTCCCGATAAGGGCCCGCCAAAGACCTTATCAGATCCAACCATTCGTCATGCGCCTGCAAAAAGTCGCTTACAAAAATCAGTTGCTCCTTTTTCTTCGATTGCAGCTCGGGAAACTTGATTCTGCCACCCGTTTCGGCTTGCTGTCGCCAGGGCCCTTGCGCAACTGTTTTTTCCAGACCTATCAGTATTTTCTGAAATGCCTGCTTGCCCGAAGACGCTGCACCGGTTGCGGATATAGTCTGTATCGCGCTGTCTTTCAATGTATACAAACTCATTTGATCATTCTGAATGTAGCTAAGATAGCTCAGCGAGGCCAGCAGGATTTGGGCATATTGCAATCTGCTGACACCATTTTCCGCATAATTCATGGAACCGGAAAGGTCCAGGACAAACCGCACCTGCTTATCACTTTCCGTTGAAGACTCCCTGATCAGATGCTTGTCCGTACGCGCAAATAGTTTCCAGTCAATGCGTTTGGGATCATCACCCGGCTCATAATGTCGATATTGTTCAAACTCCACCCCTATCCCCGACCGCTTACTCGCATGAATGCCCAGCATCAGTTCCTCGCTCACCAGCTTCCCGGTAAGTTGCAGGTTTTTCAGCTTTATGAGCTGCGATGCGAGTAGTCCGGTGTTTTTTGCCACGTTCATGTTGCTATGTCAGCTTTTTACCGTTCGCAACAATTGGTCGATCACTTGATCCGTGCTGATGTTTTCGGCTTCGGCGCGGAAATTAATAGCGATTCTATGCCGCAAGACAGGATATGCCAATGTTTGAATGTCTTCCGGGATCACCGAAAAGCGTTCGTTCAGGACTGCGCGGGCTTTGGCGCATAATACGAGCGCCTGCCCCGCGCGCGGACCGGCTCCCCAGTCGCACCATTCTTTGACAAATTCGGATGGGCTTCCTTCGGGCCTTGTGGCTCTTACTAATCTGTTAATCCATCGAATAAGGTCATCGCTAATGTGCACCTGGCGCGTTAATTTCTGCAAATCCACGATTTCGGAATCCGTCAAAACCCGCTCAATGTCAGCTTTAAATGATCCCGTTGTGCCTTTCAAAACATCCAGTTCCTCCTGTTCATTGGGATAATTCAATCTGATATAAAGCAAAAAACGGTCGAGCTGGGCTTCGGGCAAGGGATATGTTCCGGCTTGCTCGATGGGGTTTTGCGTGGCAATGATCAGGAACGGGTTGGGCAGCTCGTAATTGGTGCCGCCGTAAGTCACGGATTTTTCCTGCATGGCTTCCAGCAAGGCTGCCTGTGTTTTGGGAGGCGTCCGGTTTATTTCGTCGGCCAAAACGACATTGGCAAAAACAGGGCCGCGGTTGAATTTGAAGAACTTCTTGCCGGTTTCATGGTCTTCTTCCAGAATTTCGGTTCCCACAATGTCACCGGGCATCAGGTCTGGCGTAAACTGGATCCTTTTAAAGCTCATATGCAGCGCTTCCGACATGGTCTTAACCATCAGTGTTTTCGCCAAACCAGGCACACCTTCCAGTAAGCAATGTCCCAAAGCAAGCAGCGAAATCAATATCTGATCGATGGCTTCCTGCTGTCCGACAATCACCTTAGCAATTTCCTTTTTTAGCAGCGGCAGCTTGGCTACAAGTGTTTTATAACGGTTCAATTCCAAATTTTCCAAACCTCAAATAGCATTTTTACATTAAATAAAAGTCGCCACAGCAACTCATTCACTCATTCACTCATTCAATCATTCAATCATTCGTTCAAAGCGTAAACCACGATATTCACGCCAAAACGCGTATTATCGACGGCTAAAAAACGTTTGTTCCGAAAATCGTAATCCCATTCGCAGCCGTAATCTTTGTTGCTATATAAAACCCCGATGCGTCCGTTGACCGTAATCGCTTTGAGATAGTCATGCACAAGGTCATCGCCCCAGCCATTCAACTCGAAAGAAGTCGTCGGCGGGCCGTCTGCGAATTTGAAAAAACTATGATATAACGGATGGTTATTAGGGATTTTCTGCAAGGCTCGGGGACCGAATGTCCTTTCCATTTCCTGTTCGAATGACTTGGCAAAAAGTCCGTCGATATCGTGGTTACAATCGTCTACAAACACGAATCCGCCATTTTGCACATATCGCCGGAAATGGTCCCTTTCCTGCGTGGAAAACTCAACGAGCTTGTGCCCGCTCAGATAGCAGAAAGGGCTTTTGAAAATTTCATTACTATTCAATTGCACTACTTTTTCCTTCTCGTCAATAGGAATCGTAGTGTATTCAACCAGCGAATGCAACAAATTGGAAGGCATTCGCTGGTCGGTGTCCCAGTTTCCGGACGTGTATTGAATTCGTGTAAAGAAAAAAGGCTTCAAACTGCGTCGGAAAGTGAAGAAAACGTAAACTCTCTGATTTTCATGGGCGGAATCATATAATTCCTGTCCGACTCCGTGCTCACAACCCTTTCTGACTTACCCAACGTTTCCAGATTGTTCAGCATGATGACCGGACTTTCATTGAAGCGGAAATTTTTGACCGGGTGCTTGATAACGCCGTTTTCAATGTAAAATGTACCGTCGCGCGTGAGTCCTGTGAGCAATAATGTTTGCGGGTCCACTTCGCGGATGTACCAAAGCTTGGTAACCAAAATCCCCTGTTTCGTGGATTTGATCAATTCCTCCATTGTGGCGGTTCCGCCGTCCATGATCACATTGCTGGGAGAAGGAACGGCCTTCACATTGTTCTTTTGTGCCCAATAGCGCGAATAAATCATGTTTTTAACAACACCCTTCTCTATCCAGGTTATTTTATCCAAAGGCTGGCCATCACCTGCCCACGGCGAAGCGGGCAGATCGGGGTGTGTTGGATCGGAATAAATGTTGACACGTTCGTCGACAATTTTTTCGCCCAATTTCGTCTTTCCACCGGGCTTGCTCAGGAATGAGCGCCCTTCGTCTGCGCTTCTGGCATCGAAATTAAAGTATATGTTTTCCAATAATACCGCTGCCGCCGTCGGTTCAAGAATGACGGTGTATTTTCCCGGCTCCAATGCTTTTGCCTTCATCGAGCCCATGGCTTTCTGGATCGCAATGGTTGTTGCCGCGGCCGTATCCAGCTTATTTACATCACTATAACCTCTGGCGATATAACCCGAGCCTGTGCCATCCGGCGTACGGACGGTGAGCGAGAAGTTGACGCTCGTGCTTGGGTAATAAGCAAATAATCCTTTGGAGTTCATCATAGCCGAATAGCCTTTCTGGTTGTCCAGGAAACCGGCTGCCGTCAAGTTTTTCGCCCTTGATAATTCCAAACTTTTTGCAACCGCATCGGCACGTTTGTCGGCATTAATGCCTGCCGTTGACTCGAAGAAACCAGTTGATTTCAGATAAGTCTGCGGTTCCAGAATGCTCACGTATTCAGGGTTTTCCGGTGCAAGTTGCGCCAGTTCCTCGGATCTTCTGACCACTTTTTCCAACGATTCGTCACTGAATTCATCAATCGTTGCAACCCCTACTTTTTTTCCAAAAGAAGATTGAACAGATAAATTCTGGTTGATCAGCGATCCGCTTGTAGAAACTTCGTTCCTGGCGTAACGCAGATTGCCCCGCTCCTCGCCCAGTAAATTAATTTCACATTCATCCGCCTTGGAATAAGCGAGCACTTTTTGCAATAATGCCTTTGCTTCTGATTCAGATAGTATGATTGACATGTTTTTAATTTTGAATGAGTGAATGATCGAATGAGCGAATGAGTGAATGAATTTTGAATGATCGAAATTAAATGAGTGAATGTCAAACCTATTCAGTCATTCAGTCATTCAAAATTCAGTCATTCACTCATTAAATCTTCCTAGCCGTATTGATCACATTTACTCCGTTGAAACGCGTTGTTGAGCTTCCGTGTGAAACTGCGCTGGACTGTGAGGGCTGGCCTTTTCCGTCGAAGAATGATCCGCCCAGACGATAATCCTTTTCATCACAAACCTGCACGCACGAGTTCCAAAACTCCTGTGTATTAGACTGATACGCCACGTCTTTCAACATTCCGGCAATTTTGCCGTCTTTAATCTCGTAAAATAACTGTCCGCCGAACTGGAAATTATAACGCTGTTGGTCAATCGAGAATGAACCGTCACCAATGATGTAAATGCCTTTTTTGACGTCCTTAATCATGTCGTTCACGGACAATGGCGTTTTTCCGGCTGCCAGGGAAACGTTGGGCATTCTTTGAAACTGGACAGACGACCAGCTGTCGGCATAGCAGCAACCGTGTGATTCATTTTCCCCAATAATGTGCGCCTGATCGCGAATGGCCTGATAATTAACCAAAACACCATCCTTCACCAAGTCCCACTTCTTTGTATTAACCCCTTCATCGTCCCAGCCAACGGCACCGAGCGATCCTTCTTGCAGCTTATCGGCGATCAGATTCACTTGCTTGCTCCCATACTGGAAGTTTTTGGATTGCCATTTGTCCAATGTCGCAAAAGAAGTTCCTGCAAAATTAGCCTCATAACCCAGCACACGGTCCAATTCCAGCGGGTGTCCAACAGACTCGTGAATCGTCAGCCAAAGGTGCGATGGATCCAGAATAAGATCATATTTCCCAGCCTCAACCGACTTCGCCGTTAACTTTTCTTTGGCTTGTCTGGCTGCGGCTGTGGCATCTTCCAGCATATCGTAACCTTTATTGTAACGCGTAGTCACGCCGGTGATTTTGTCCGAAGGATTGGCTTGCAGATAATCATAACCCATGCCCATTGGAGCGCTTAATGCATTCCTGGTTTCAAATTTTCCACTTTTTGGGTCAATGGCAGTTACATTAAAGATCGGCCAGATGCGGTGCACGTCCTGGTCAATGTATGAGCCGTCTGTGGAAGCAAAATATTTTTGTTCATTCACTAAAAAAAGTACGGAATTGACATAATTAGCGCCATTTTTCATAGCCGCATCATTGACAGCCAGCAATAAGTCAACCTTCTCTTTAATAGGCACTTCAAATGCATTTTTCTTGATCGGCGCTTTCCAGCTTACTTCGCCGAATCCCTTTTGGGGAGCCAATTGAACGGGTTCTTTCATCAATTTAGCATTCGCTTTGGCAATCGCAACTGCATCTTCGGCGGCTTTCGCCATCTGGGCTTCGTTATTTACATCCACCACCGCCGCAAATCCCCAGCATCCGTTCGCTATCACACGCACGCCCACCCCATAAGATTCTGTATTGACGATGTTCTGGACCTTGTCCTCGCGGGTGATCACGAATTGATTGAGATAACGACCGATCCGGACGTCGGCATAAGAAGCGCCTTTGGATTTTGCGGCATTCAGCGCGGCGTCGGCCAGTCTCTTTTTGACGGCAACATCGACACCTTTTTCAAGAAATGCCTCGGGAGAAACATTCCTGCCCATTGCAAAAGCGGGCATCATGAACGCTCCGGTCCCGAGTCCAGCCAGTTGTATAAAGTCTCTGCGTTTCAAAGTATATATGTTTGCTAATAGTGATGAATTTTGGCCATTGGAAACAAAAAGTGCAAAGCATAAGCTAGCGAAAAGACGCGACAGAATCAATGCACTTTTTACGTAAGGAAATTAAGCTGTTTAAGCGGCAATGACCTGCTAAACAGCGTCCGAAAGACTGGTAAATGTAAAGTCACGGATTTTCAGCGGAGGCACCAGGTTGCCGCCCGCGCGCACCGGCTTGCCGATTGCTTCCAAGTTGTTGAGCATGATAACCGGGCTTTCGTTGAACCGGAAATTCTTTACAGGATATTTAATCTGGCCGTTTTCAATGTAGAAAGTTCCGTCCCTGGTAAGGCCTGTGTAAAGCAAGGTTTGCGGGTCCACGGCACGGATATACCAAAGCCGCGTTACCAAAATGCCCTTTTCTGTTCCTTTGATCAGGTCCGCCAGCGATTCGCTCCCACCTTGAAAAATGAAACCCGATGGCGGAGGAATCGCCTTAACGCCTTGCTTTTCTGCCCAAAATCGCGAGTAAGTCATATTTTTGACAACGCCCTTTTCAACCCACATTACTTTCTCCTGCGGCCGGCCGTCACCAGCAAATGGGGATCCCGGAATTTCAACATTTTGCGGGTCCGAGTAAATGTTCACGCGCTCGTCGAAAAGCTTTTCACCCAACCGCGTTCCGCCTCCCTTTTTACCCAAGAAACTTCTGCCTTCATCTGCATTGCGTGCATCCATGCTCCGCATCATATTTTGCAAAAGGTCCAGACCCGCGGTCGGTTCAAGGATAACGGTGTATTTACCTGGTTCCAATGCTTTCGCAGTCGATGAGGCTAATGCTTTCTGCATCGCAATTTCTGTGGCAGACGCCGTGCTGAGCTTAGAAGCATCATTATAATCTCGTGCGGCGTAGCCCGATCCCTTGGCATCAGCAGTGCGAACGGTAATCGAAAAGTCAACAGATGTTGCTTTGTTGTAACCAAAAAGGCCTTTGTTGTTTCCCATAGCCGAAAATCCGGCTGTATCTTCCATGTAACCCGCTGCCGTCAGGTTCTTTTTAATGCAAGGATCAATGCTCTCGAATGCGGCCTTGGCGCGGTAATCTGGATTTATTGCTGCGGTGCTATCAGAAAATGAATTGGTTTCCAAATACTGCTGTGCGCCGAGCATAGGCACATATTCCGGATTGTCAGGAGCCAATCTGGCGATTTCCTCTGCCCTCCGGACTGTCTTTTCCAAAGAGGCATCGTCGAATTCGTTGATCGTGGATGTCCCTGATTTTTTACCAAAAACAGAGGTTACCGAGAGGGACAAATCAGTCGTTTCTCCACTCGTGGAAACTGAGTTTCTGGCATAACGAATATTCCCTGTCCGGTTACCGCTCAGTCCAACACTAATCTCATCAGCTTTTGAAAAGCCCAAAACCTTATCAATTATTTTCTTCGCTTCTTCTTTGGATAAAATGGCCATGTGGTTGGGTTTTTAATTTTGAATGAGTGAATGAGTGAATGACTAAATGAGCGGGCACCGTTTTGCTGAATGATAGAATGACTGAGTAAGTAAATGGTTTAATAGTTGACACAGGTTCCAGACGACGATGGAACAGTAAAAAAATAATTCATTCAGTCATTCAATCATTCAGTCATTCTCTCATTCACTCATTCACTCATTCAGCGCCACGGCGCCCGCTCATCATATCTTCCGTCCTGTATTGATAACGTTCACGTCGTCAAAACGGGAGGTTGCACTGCCGTGAGAAACCGCGCTGACCTGTGCTGGCTGCCCTTTTCCGTCGAAAAATGAACCGAATGTGCGGTAATCATCCTTGTCACAAAGTTGAGAGCATGAATTCCAGAACTCCTGGGTGTTGGATTGATAAGCGACGTCGTCGAGCATGCCTGTGATCTGTCCGTTTTTGATCTCATAAAAAACCTGACCGCCAAACTGAAAGTTATAGCGCTGCTGATCAATTGAATACGATCCTCTGCCAATAATATAAATGCCTTTTTCCACGCCTTTGATCATGTCCATCACGCTGCGTTTTTCGGTGCCGGGTTTCAGGGAAATGTTTGGCATTCGCTGAAACTGAACCGAGTTCCAGTTATCCGCATAACAGCAACCGTGTGATTCTTTTTCACCTATAATCTTCGCCTGATCGCGGATGGCCTGGTAATTGACCAAAACACCATCCTTAATAATGTCCCACTCTTTGCAAGGAACGCCTTCGTCGTCATAACCCACAGCTCCCAGAGTATTCGGCTGCGTTTTATCGGCCACAATGTTCACGAGCTTGCTGCCGTATTGGAAGTTTTTAGACTCCCATTTATCCAATGTTGCGAAGCTTGTTCCTGCATAATTAGCCTCATAACCCAGCACACGGTCCAGTTCGGTCGGGTGACCCACCGACTCATGAATGGTCAGCCCAAGGTGGTTAGGATCTAAAACAAGGTCATATTTGCCCGGAAGCACTGACTTTGCACCCATCTTTTCCTTCGCCTGCCTGGCCGCTGCGATCGCATCCTCCACCATATCGTAGGAATTGCGGTAACCAACCAAACCATTCGGACCAGCAATCTTTTCAGACGCAAGCCCGTCCAGATATTCATAACCCATTCCCATGGGCGAGCTGATGGCATCCCGGGTTTTAAATTTGCCAGCTGCTTTATCTGTCACAGTCACCGTGAATGTCGGCCAAATCCGGTGCACGTCCTGGTCTATAAAAGAGCCATCGGATGAAGCGAAATATTTTTGTTCGTTTACAAAAAACAAGTTGGAAGTCACGAAGCCGGCGCCATTTTTCATTGCCTCGCCATTGACATTCATCAACAGATCTATTTTCTCCTGAATGGGGATTTCAAATGCATTTTTCTTGATTGGCGTTTTCCATGTTTGGTCGCCAACTCCCTTCTGCTCAGCAAGTACAACTGGCTCTGTCTGAAATTTAGAGTTTGCTTTTGCAATTTCAACGGCTGTCGCGGCACATTTCGCAATGCCATCTGCCGTCACATCGCTTGTCGCCGAAAATCCCCAGGTCCCGTTTGCAATGACACGGATCCCGACACCATAAGATTCCGCATTGACAATGTTCTGAACCTGTTTTTCGCGCGTGAAAAGATATTGCTGCAAATAACGCCCGATCCTGACGTCGGTGTAAGTAGCGCCTTTGCTCTTAGCTGCATTAAGGGCGATTTCTGCGAATTTTTTCTTGGCAGCAACATCGATCCAGTGTTCGAGCAGATGTGCGGCACTCACCGGATTTCCTATGACAGGCACAGACGAAAGCAGCATGGCTCCTGCACCCGTTCCCGTCATCTGTATAAAATCTCTTCTATTCATCGAATGTTCAGGAAGTAATATTGAAATCACAATGTAAAAATTATTTCTAACAAATATTGCTGTGGCAATATTTTTAGCAGACAGTGCTGCTATTCACAAAAAATGAGCGTGCCCCTTACCGGAACACACTCATTTGGCACATTTTAAAAAATTCAAATCAAGTTTGTGGTGATTAGCCTTCTCAAATCTTGTTCATCCCAGGGCTTGGTAATAAAATTGTGCATGTAACCCTTGACTTCCGCGTGTTTAAATTCAGCACTGTAAGCCTGCCCGGTAAGCAAGACGCGGGTGCTTTCCGGATATTGCTTCGACGCGATTTTCAGGAATTCCAGGCCCGTCATATCAGGCATTTGCTGGTCGACGAAAATGACATCAATTTGTTTTTCTTCTAAAACTTTCAGGCCTTCATCCGTTGAGTCTGCAAGATAAATGGTTGCGTCCCTTCTGAACGAAGCTTTAAAGGAGTTGAGATTATTGACCTCATGATCAATGTAAAGTATGCTCATAAAATTCTGATAGTGGGTTACGGTTGCCGCTAAAGTACAACTTTTTACTTTTCTCAAATAGTTTTCTGAACGATACTTTACGCTCCTGCATTTGCAAGCCTTAAAAAAGGCTCTATTATTCGTTACCAGCCACTTACAACCAGGTTATTATCAGACTCGTAATACTCCTGCCATACATCCAGCAAATTGGGATCCCCCTGCCATGCCGAGCCATCAAAGTTTGTAATCTGATTATTGTCCAAATCCTGTCTGAATATCACATGGTGAATGTTCCCGTCTTTGGTTCTCATGAATGCCTTCACAGCGTATTTTCTCACATAAGTGGTTTGCCACTTACGCGGATTGGGCATGGGCTTTGCCACAGGCGTTTCGTTGTGAAAACGATCATAAAAATCGGCTATGGCCGCCTCGTAATTATAGTCAAAAGGCTGACCAACCTGGAAAAAATTAGACTTAAAAAAGTCCATTAACTGCTCTGGTGTAGGTTTCATTGCTAATTGTCGTAAAGCATGCGCCGGAAATTCGGTTGCCAATCTTGTAAGATACACTAATTAACAATGGAAAACTAAATAAGCAGGGCAAACAGGACAATTGTTCTTAACGGCCTCATTAACCGCAGGATAAATGATTACTAGCCGCTGGGTAAACCAAAACAGCGTTTCGTCCTTTTCGCAAAAATTCACGGCGTTGCTTTCGCCTTATTGCGACATCTTTTACGAAAACAGTAATGTTATTATGACAAAAAAACCATCCCCTTTCAGAATATCGGCACAGATGTTCCTGCTCATTTCAATTGCTATTTTTTCCTGCGGGAAAAATGAATTAAGCCCGCAAAAGGCCTCCTCTGCCTTCACAGAGGGCAATTCAAATGCTTTTGTTGTAAGTCAGGTTTTGTTACAAACCACCATGCCCGGCTCCGACATCACGGACATACAATACAATGCCGACCATTCACTTAAAGGATACAGAACAGAAGGCGGCACTTACACGATCAGCGTGACTTACGCACCGAACAAAGTGATTTATACAACCGTTTATGGTGGCAACAAAAGCTCCGACATTGTTTATGACCTTGTGAATCAATATGCTGTCAAAAAGCTTGAAACGTTTTACACCAGCGGTGGCAATCTTTCGGACGTAATCCAGACAGACTACGTTTATGAAGCTGGCAAAGTGGCGAAAGAATATTATCGTGAAAACAACTTACCGGATGGCTATCTGGCCTATTATTATGACAATCACAATGTTACATTCCAGGAGCGCTACGACGCCGACGGCCTGATCGTGAATAAAGTCAGTTACGAATACTATCTGAAACACGCCGATAAGTCGACAGTTTTCAGCCAGTTTAATTTCAAAACAGACGCGAAATTATTTCCGCAAAAATCTCAGAATCTTGTAGAAACGAAATATTTGAAAAAGCCCGGTAAAAACCCTGTTTCCACACATTACACATACATTCTAAATGGCTCCGGCTATCCCACAAGCGGAACCGTCTCGGGGTCCGCTTCCTATAACTGGACGAGCATCTGGCAATGAAACGATCGCTATTGAACGATCATCTTCTGCGAGAACAAACGATATCCTGACTGGTTTTTAATCTGTAAAATGTAAAGATCATCGGGTAAGCCAAAGGTGTCGAAACGGGTTGCCTCACTGGCTTTTACATCGAATTTCCGGCGAAGGATCCCTCGTTTGTCGATGATCTCTCCCTTTAACATGCTTTCCTTTCTATGACTTTTGATGTGTATTTCATAAATGTTTTGCTGCCTTTGCAAAACATTTATTTTTATTCCATTGCATGGATCCCTTGCGTAAATGATTCGGGTAACCTGACATTTTCCATCAAAATCAACCTGTCTGAGCCTGTAATAATTTTGAAGGTCTGGTAAAGAATCCGGGAAGGTATATTGTTGTTGTACTTTGCCTGATCCTGTGGCATTAATACGGCCAATGTCGTCAAATGAAATTCCGTCCGAACTGCGTTGAACTATGAAATAAGCTGCATTGATCTCCTCACTGGTTGCCCAGTGCAAGTTGACATGACATTGTTCCACCCGCGCTTCAAAACTTTCAAACCGGACTGGCAATGCGTCATTCACGGCTGTACTGAAGAATGCGAATGGGGCAATGGTAACGGCAATTTCCTGAATTGTAAACTCCGACATTTCCACGGCTTCCCTTGTATCTGTATATCGGCGGAGCACCGGATAAGGATCTTCTTTTTTAAAACCATAAGGATAACGGTTCGCCGAATCCTGAATAGCAAAGCTCGAAGGCCGGTTCATGACGAGTGAAGCAGCCGGGCCAAAGACAGGAATGCCGGGAGCAGGCTCCGTAAACTTGTCTTTAACAGTTGACCAATGCAATGGCAGCTTGGGCGAATTTTTGCCAACTCCTGTTATCATAGTTTTGGACAGGGGATTATTACCCAATGGAATATCCAGCTGAATTTTCGCCAGATCCAAAAGTTCCGGTTTGGACAACAGATAACTGAACATAATGTAGTCAAATGCATAACTCTGCGCCATCCCAAATGTGCCGTACCCGATATATCCCTTAAACGGATGGTAAGCACCATGATAAGCATGAATGTTCATGGTTCTCTTGTTGTAATTGACCAGCACTTCTGAATCCAGCTTGGATTTGAATTCTGCAACAGGCACATTATCAACTGGATACTTGGTCGTAGCATAAGCCCACGCAGCTTTAAAAGTGTGCTGTGACCAGCTCATGGTTGCATGAAATTGGTGAGGGATTTGTGCATAGCAGTTCAGAAAGGCAGTATTATAGATTTGTTCGCCCGTTGTTTTATACAGTTCAGCAGCAGCCCAGGCGCGGTTATCGAGATCAATGGGATCGGGATAAGGCCCGGCTGCAATTCCCGGAACATTCAGCACCGGCGATGTTTCAGGATGTAATTGCAGAAATGCCCAGGCTTCTTTTGCCATGTCGAGGCAATTATCCGCATAGGAAGGCAGGTATTTTTTAAAGTTTCGAGCGGCCATGGCCATCGCAGCAGCAAAAAGCGCCGTGGACTGCGTTGTTTTTTCTGAAACATACAATGTACTGAGTTCTTCCTCTGGCAATCCGGCCGACCAGGTTGCGGGCGTTACACGGAAGTATACGCCGCCGTCCGGCGCCTGCATTTGTTTCAGCCAGTCCGTTTCGTATTTGATCTCGTCTAAAATATCCGGAATGTTGTTGTCGCTTTCCGGAATGTTGTAATAATTATCGGGGAATTTTTGTGGATAGAGTTCTAATGCTGTAAACAAAATGAACAACGCGCTTGCAGCCGTGGGAACATAGCGTCCGTAATCGCCCGCGTCCAGCCAGCCTTTCGTCATCGGAATGCTTGTTCCTACGGGAAAATCAGAAACGTTATTGAGCGGAGAAGAGGCATGTGACGCGTGAATTTCGGCAGTAGTTGCAGGCAAACCTCCCCGCTGCCAGTTTTCCGCATAAGGCGCATCCAGTTTTCCGGATCTTTGAAAATACAAAGCCCGTGCGCTTTGCTTGTGTAAATTATCGTAGACATCATCAGCAATGCTGAATGTTTCCGAACGGCCACATCCTTCGACATACAAATAATATGATCCGGGTGTGGTAAAATCAGAAAAATCCAGATCAAAAACCAACTCGCCGCTAAATGCAGAATCCGCTTTCAAAAACCGGCTCGTCTTGCTGAAAACAACCTGCTCCAACTCATTTCGAACCTGAAAAACAGGCGTTATAACTGTATCGACAGGCATAAACCATGCATCACCCAGAAAATTTCCAAGCTTCCCGAGTTTGGGACCAACCGGCAAATAACCAACCTGATTGGCTTTGACATTGCCGTAAATTTCAAGATCGTTGTAAATAAATATAGTGTCGAAAGCTGCGCCATTGCCAGACAGATCCTTTACCTCATTCACCGTCAGGCTATATACACTGCCAGCAGTCAATGGTTTATTAAAAATCAGGAACAGCTCATAGTCGACGATGGGCGCTCCGGATTCCGGAAGCAAACCGGTCACCAGATGATGCCGCCCGACCTTAACCGGATTTTGCGCAATCTTATAAGTGCCGTCTGTCTCGCTTTTCAGCATATAATTAAGAACATTATGGCATCCTGTCGTATCAAATCGCTCACTGATTCGAACTTTCAGCACTTGATCAGACACCGGCTGCAACGTAAGCACAGGCGACAGCAGATCCACTGCCTGAATGTTGTCCATGTAAAAGAAAAGCTGGTCGATAGTTGTTGTGGCTACTTCAAAATACTCAATCGAGCTCAGATCGTAATTCGGCTTTTTCAGCACATTCAGGGGGATTCTTACTTCCTTGTAGTCGGTCATAATCCCTCCGCCACCTTGCACATAATGTTCAAGATCAACCCAATTGCTTTGTGCAAAATAGGTCGTCAAACGGATAGAAGTCGTTTGCCCGCTTTGGTTTGCCTTTATGAAAAAGCGCAATTCATCAAACCCCGAAATGTCTGCACGCCACGCATCACTGCAATTGAAACCTAACTTCGGCACGTGAAATTTGTCCGGCTCTGCCCGAAAGCAAACACTCCCATCATAAGCATCTCCCCCTGAAATGACAGATCCGTAATCCGCATTACAGCTAAGCGCATTGACCTCTCCATTCCAAAGTGTTTTTGTTTGAGAGAAGCACGGCGTCAGCCCTATCGCAATTAGAAAAACTAAGAATTTACACATGTTAGCACTCGAATGTTTGCAATTAGCAAGCGCTAAATCAGTGCCATAAGAGCGTTTTCCAGGCCGGGAGTTTTCAGGCGGTTAGTTTGAGTTATTGATCGGTAGTTTAGAAAAAGACCGCCAGCTTTTTCAGTGGAATGAAATTATAAGTGAGGCTTATAATTTTCATTATGAGGCAATTATATTTTTTAGAGCCCTTGAAATTTGATGAAAAGTGAATAGTTTCACATATTAATTAACCATCAAACACGCTAATTATGGCATGTAAAATGAATAGCACGGGACAGCACAAAGATGATTGGGACTTTGTTATCGCAGCAGCAATAACATCTTCTTCTGGTGGGGCAGTGTTAGGTGGGACCTTGTTTAACATGACGGGCGCACTAATAGGTGGAGCGGTTGGAATATTTGTTGAAATTTGGCCATTTTTACGATTGAAAAATTCACAAGCTCAGAACAAATCCTTATAACCATTTTCATCAGAGTTTGTGGATTTCTTATATGTTCTTTTAGATGAGATCCTGGCTCCAAGGGTTATTTTTGTTCTGGCATTTATTGGGAGTATTTCTTATCTGATTATTTACAAATGCCAAAATCGCTTCAGGCAAACAGAAGTTACAGGTTTTGTCAGCTCCGGATTCCAGATTATGTCGATCATAAGCGGCATCAAACTCATTATCCGCGTGTTGATCGAGCTTGATGCCATGGAAATGGATAAGTTCTATACTGGCTACGGCGGGGCGACTGTGATTTGGATTTCGATGGTAACCTTGGGGAAGAGGTTTAGTCAGGCGGAGAAAGCCTAACTATTTTCGGAGCACGGTAATGCATCGATCAAACCTTTCTAGACGCATTAAAAAGCTGGATATCCTCAGACCTTCGGCATTATCCGGGCTACGTTTCATCAACTCATTCAAATAACAAACCGGGCCACAAGCATCGCCTTCGTCGAAGAATTCGCGGATATGGGCAATAAGCTTGTCTTTTTGTACATTAAGCATTTCCTGCCTCAATGCACTGATTTTCAGATTTTTGAATGTCGGTTCAATGTTTTCTTTGGATTCTTGTATCCTTGTCATACATTTACAATGTTTAATTGTTACTGATTAAACTCCCCCGGAGAGTCTCGGCCTCGTAAACTTAGAAGCTCCGGGTTTTTCTTTAATGTTTATTAGTCGGAGTTTCCGACTAATTTTAGGTAAAAAAATTTTAGTTTGGTGTAAAAGTTATCTCCAATTTAATATCGACTTTGCCAAATTCCGACAATATTTCTGTCATCCGTTTCTCAGAAATTCCTTGCTGGTAAGTGTAGTCCTTCCATGCACTTGTATATCTTCCCTTTTTGACATCAGGTGTCAAAGTCGGGTAAATACTTTTCGCCCAATAGTCAAATGCTTCTTTCATTGTTGAGAATTTCTTCATGCTCAAATGTAATAAAGTCGGAACTTCCGACAAGCAATTCAGTGAAAATATTTCATGATTGTTTTAAGCCAAGATGGCGTTGGACTCGTCAGTTTTTCTCAATCCAATTGTAGAGATATTCCAAAGATTTCCCCATCGTCGCAAGATTAGTTCTTAAATGAAGAGCAGGGATATCTTTATAAGCAGGTCTGTGGGTAATGGTGCGGAAACATCCAGGACATTTCCAGTGTTCATGCGATGCTTTCTCACGCACATAATGGCACCCATGGGTTTCTAGGAAACGTATCCAATCCTTGATTTTAACTGGCCTGTTATTTCCCAATTATGCAGCTTGTAAAATTGAAGTTTTCACTCTTTCAGGGAAGTCAAAATTTTGCAAGACGCTTGCTTCGTCTTGATTTGACCAACTAAGGTGAATACTTAAATCAGGCGCGGTCCTCCACCCTAAATTGAACAGTTCTTTCTGCCGTTGCAACTTACTGACTTCGAAAAGATCCACAAAAAGTGTTTCTAAATTCTCTTTTAAAGCATTAATTGAATCCTCTTCAGTGTTACCATATCCTGATACATTAAGTGAAGGGATCACGCTGAGCATATGACTTCCTTGTTGTCCGGTATAAACAACAAGAACACCCTCAATCTCATTTTCGGTTAGGTTCAACCCCTCAGACGGGACTCTATCAAGTTCACTCAAATAGTCAACCTTACGAAGTTCAAAATTAGACATACTCAAAGGATGTTCAGATTCTACAATTCTCAAATCAATGTCATTAAAATTAAACTTTTAAAACCGGATGAGCAAAACAAAAGCTAAATAACGAGCACTACCAATCTATTAAGTTAACGTCCATTCTGAATTATTCCCCGGCATAAAAAAAAGCACCTAACAAATAAATGTTAAGTGCTTAATGGATGTGATTCGAATCGCACCGGCGACCCGGACATAACCTGCTGCTTAGAAGGCGCACACTCTGAAAAGTTGCAGCCAGAAAAAAGCACTTAACAAATAAATGCTAAGTGCTTAATGTGATCCGGATGTGATTCGAATCGCACCGGCGACCCGGACATGACCTGCTGCTTAGAAGGCGCACACTCTGAAAAGTTGCAGCCAAAAAAAAAGCACTTAACAAATAAATGCTAAGTGCTTAATGTGATCCGGATGTGATTCGAACACATGACCTGCTGCTTAGAAGGCAGCTGCTCTATCCAGCTGAGCTACCGGACCGTAATCAAAAAAATAGGCAGTCAGCGATTCGCAGTTTAATCTGCTACGGCCTAACTGCCTAAACCTATTTGTCGGGGAGACAGGATTCGAACCTGCGACCCTCTGGTCCCAAACCAGATGCGCTACCGGGCTGCGCCACTCCCCGAGTTATTTTACTTGCTAAGCTGAGTCTCGATTTCGTCAATTGTCAGCTCCTCTTTTACTCTTTTCAAGATCGGTGTAGAGGAAGCGGGATTCGAACCCGCGGTACCCTTGCGAGTACGGCAGTTTAGCAAACTACTGGTTTCAGCCACTCACCCATCCCTCCTTCTTTCCGTTCTGGGTTGCAAATATAGAAGGTTGCCCCTCAGAAAAACAAACATTTCCCTAAAAAAACTTTATCAGAAGCCACAATTGCCTATTTTTGAAAAATTTTAAATTACCCCAAAGCGTTCATTATGAACTGGAATTACCCCTTTGAGACCACTGAATTTTTATTTATATTTTTTTTCATCTTAATCTACACAGCCTACATAATCCGCACTGTCCGCATCGCCCGGCAGCTGCAAACCACCGCAAGAACGCTTATCCTCAAACTCTTTTTACGCACCATTTCCTTTTCGTTACTGATCATTAGTTTGCTCGGGCCGTCGTTCGGGGAGGCCGACCGGCAGATTCAATCCAAAGGCAAAGACATTTTCATGATCGTTGACCTTTCTAAATCCATGGACGCGGCGGATGTGACGCCATCGCGACTGGAAAAAGTGAAGTTTGAAATGAACCGCTTTGTCCAGAATGAACGTGCGAACCGGATCGGGATCATTATTTTTTCTAATAAGGCATTTATCCATGTGCCCCTTACCTATGATGGCGCGGCCTTGGAATTGTTTATTCAATCATTACAAACGGATTTGCTGGCAACGGGCGGAACCAACATTTGTGATGCTACCGAACTGGCTTACAGCAAATTAATGAACGCCGCTGACCCGGGTGGGCGCTCGAAAATGATGATCCTGTTTACCGATGGCGAAAACAATTCTTCTTGCAGCGGCGCGCTTTATAACAATCTTCGCCGATTTGGAATCGGCGTTTACGCGGTCGCGGTGGGAACGAAAGTGGGCATCAGCATTCAGCAAAACGGCAAGCCATTAATGGATAAAAATGACAAGCTTGTGATCAGTAAGCTGGATGAAAACTTCCTCAGAACCATGGCCACCGCATCCAGAGGCACATATTATGAGCTTAATAATGCTAAAAATGAGATGCCAAAACTGACCAACGATATCAACCAGGCGGAGGGCACATTGGTGGATTCACGTACCATCACGGTCGTGAGTAACAAATACTACTATTTCCTGGGCGCTGCGCTGGTGTTAATCCTGCTCGATGTTTTAATTACGATCGGAACGTTCCGACTGTAAAAATCAATGCTTATTTTTGCGTCTCACCTAGGCTTATACATGACCGCAATAATTCTTTATGTTCTGCTCTGGCTCTGGGATAATCGGACTTTCGATTCCATTACCAAAGCGAATGAGCGGAAATTGGGCGCGGAACAGGCGTATAATAACAAACAATACAAGCAATCGGCCGAGCTTTATTACCAGATTACTTACGGCTCCATATTTTCGGATCCGGCCGCCCGGCTTAACCTTGCCCATTCTTACTACCAGATGGGAAATTATAAGTTAGCGCTGAAACATTACACGTTGCTGGATCACATTGATAATAACACCATTGCGTCCATTGCAAATAGTCAGATCGCGTTAATCAAGGTTAGCCAGAAAGACACTTCAAATGCGCTTGACTATCTTAAAGCAGCGCTGCGTCTTGAACCGGGAAATGGCCTGGCAAGAAGCAATTACATTATCTTGAAAAAAGCATTTTCAGGGATTGACAAGCCTTCCGATCTCAACAACAAGAAACAAAAATCAGAACGGGAGGCTGTTGCAGAGCGAAACCAGCCTGTGCCCCCGGAGCCAAAACCGGAGACCAGGGAAGTCGCGGAAGACGTGCAGAAAGAAGAGTTGCTGCGGAGTTTACGGGAGATGAATATGTCTGAGGAACAGGCGCGTGCGATATTGGATGCCATGAAATCAAACGAATCGCAATATATTTACCAGCTCAGAAAGAAGCAATACAAGCAAAAAACTGCAAAACAAGACGAAATAGAGTGGTAATTTTTACTATAAAAAGATGAATAGCATTCCAGAAACCAACTTTCAATTTCCTGGCCAGACAGGGTTTTACAAAGGAAAAGTGCGCGACGTTTATTCCTTTGAGAAAAAACTTGTGATGGTTGCCAGCGATCGCATTTCCGCTTTCGACGTGATTTTGCCCCGGGCGATTCCATATAAGGGACAGGTTTTGAATCAGATCGCTGCACATTTCCTGAATGCAACGTCTGGCATTGTCCCCAACTGGCTCGAAGAAGTGCCCGATCCGAATGTGAGCATTGGCCTGAAATGCCAGGCTTATCCGGTGGAAATGGTTGTTCGTGGTTATCTGGCAGGACATGCGTGGCGCGAATATTCAGCTGGTAAGCGCTCGGTTTGCGGGGTTGCGTTGCCGGATGGCTTGCAAGAAAATGACAAGCTTCCCCAGCCGATCATTACGCCGACGACAAAAGCGCATGAAGGTCACGACGAGGACATTTCACGCGAAGAAATTCTCGCGCAAGGACTTGTGAGTGAGGATGATTATGAGCATTTGGAAAGATATACGCTCGCGCTTTTTGCCAAAGGAACAGAAATGGCAGCGGATCAGGGGCTGATTCTGGTAGATACGAAGTATGAATTTGGCCAACTCGACGGCGTGATTTATTTGATTGACGAAATCCACACGCCAGACTCCTCACGCTATTTCTATGCAGACGTATATGCGGAAAATCAGCGGGCAGGACTGCCTCAGAAACAGCTTAGCAAGGAATTTGTGAGAGAATGGCTCATTCAGAATGGCTTCCAGGGGAAAGATGGACAAACTGTTCCAGTTATGGACGACGAACGCGTTCAGCTTATCTCCGACCGTTACATTGAGTTATTCGAGAAAGTTACGGGTAATAAGTTTCAGAAAAACAATCTGGACAATCCCTTGAAACGCATTGAAAATGCAATTTTGAGAGCGTTGTAATCACATTCTGTTGATATTTTATTAAAAATCTTGTTTGAACAAAACAAAAAATTGCAATGAACTATAAACTGGAAAAGAAAGAGCAATTCGTATATATCGAGCTGGAAGAGCCGGCATTTGCGGGTGACGTTCCGGCAGCATTTGAGGAAACGGCCAAGGGCATTTTTCGCGAAGGATATCACAACCTGATCGTGAATATGCAGCCCGTGAAATCGGTTGATGCCGCGGGGACGACGGTTCTGAAGAAAATAAACTGGCTTTGCGCCAACGACCTTGGCCTGCTGGTGATCGTAACCCGGGATGATGATTTCATGGACTTGCTGGAAGACCTGAAAGTGCCGGATATGCAGGTGTTACCATCCAAAGAAGAGGCGATAGATGCCGTTTTCATGCATAGTCTTGAAAATGAATTTGGTGCAGGAGATGATGGTTATGATGATGAAGATTATGATAATGTAAGCGAGTCTAAGGAGCCATAACAGCCCCATTCTCTAATAAATATCTGTCAATAATGACGTCTGGCTTCAAGAAAGCCAGACGTTTTTTTTGGACGTTTAAGTAACTTTTATTAATTTAACAAGACGCTATTTGTATTTCAGTAAGACGGCAAAACCCGGCATTTTGATTATGAATTTGTTAACTAATCAGGGAAAGCACTGATCGGTTTATCAATATTTCTATATTTATTGTAATAAAAAAATCAAAAACTCTTGCAGATAGAAAATTTTGCCATTTGAGTATTCGGCCAAATATCTTTTATGGTTATCTTGCGTGGCTTTACCCAAATCATAACGGGATGGGCATTTAGTAAAAATTTTTAATTGCTTATTTAAACAAATTCTATTTACGAATTTGTCAACTCTAGAATCTTCGATTAATGTCGCAAATGTCTGAACCAATGGTAGAAAATCAGGGACTGTACCGTCCGGAATTTGAGCATGATGCATGTGGTATAGGTTTCCGGGCTAACATCAAGGGCCGCAAGTCACACCAGATCGTGGCAGACGCCATTCACATGCTCGAACGCATGGAACACAGGGGTGCAACTGGTTTTGATCCGAACACGGGTGATGGTGCAGGCATTTTGATTCAGATTCCACACGAGTTCTTTGTTGAAGAGTGTTCTAAGCTAGGCTTTCAATTACCGCCAGCTGGTGAGTATGGCGTGGGAATGCTGTTCTTCCCGGGCAATGAAACCATGCGTGAAGAGTGCCGCGATATTCTGAACCGCAAAGCCAAAAAGCTTGGCCTCCATATATTAGGTTACAGAAAAGTGCCCACATTGAACAACACGTTGGGCGAAGGCTCATTGTCTGTTGAACCGCATGTGGAGCAATTATTTATCAAGCGCCCGGACGAAGTGACGGATGATCTTGGTTTTGAAAGAAAACTCTACATTCTCCGCCAGGTTTCTGCGCGGATGATTAAAGATACAGTAATCGGTGTTGGCAGAAGCTTTTACTATTCTTCGCTTTCCTGCCGCACGATCTCATACAAAGGACAGCTTACGACTGCCCAATTAAAATATTACTTCCCGGATCTGGAAAACGAATCGGTGGTTTCGGCCCTTGCGGTTGTTCACTCGCGTTTTTCTACGAACACGTTCCCATCCTGGGAATTGGCTCAGCCGTTCCGCTACATTGCGCACAATGGTGAGATTAACACCGTAAAAGGTAATGTAAACTGGATTCGTGCCGGGGAAAAGTCATTTGCTTCTGAGTTTTTTACAAAAGAAGAAATGGACATGATCGTTCCGATTTGCGACAGAAACCAATCTGACTCTGCAAACCTGGACAACGCCATTGAATTGCTGCACCTTTCGGGCCGCTCATTGCCACATGTAATGATGATGTTGATTCCCGAAGCATGGGACGGAAACGAGCAGATGGACCCGGAACGCAAAGCATTTTACGAATATAATGCTGCGATGATGGAGCCTTGGGATGGTCCGGCTTCGATCTCGTTCACGGATGGTAAAATGGTGGGCGCAACGCTCGACCGGAATGGACTCCGCCCTTCGCGTTACTGGGTTTTGGATGATGATACGATTATCATGGCCTCTGAGGCTGGGGTTTTGGATGTGGATCAGTCGAGAGTTGTGACAAAAGGTCGCTTGCAGCCGGGACGGATGTTCGTTGTGGATATGGAGCAAGGCCGCATTATTCCTGATGAAGAAATTAAGGCAGCCGTTTGTTCCGGACAACCTTATCAGAAATGGCTGGATGAGAACAAGTTGCACGTGGATCAGCTGGATCACCCGATTCGCACTTACCGTGCTTATGACGACAATGCATTGCTGAAACGTCAGGTTGCGTTTGGTTATACATCGGAAGATTTGCGGATGATTTTGGCTCCTATGGGCCAGACTGGTCAGGAGGCGATTGGTTCCATGGGAACGGATGTGCCTTTGGCGGTTCTTTCCGAGCAGAGCCAGCATTTGTCCAATTATTTCAAACAACTTTTTGCGCAGGTTACCAACCCACCGATTGACTCGATCCGCGAACGTTCGATTATGTCGCTGATCTCCTTCGTGGGGGGAACTGAAAATATATTAACGGAGACACCGAAACATTGTCGCCAGATCGCGCTTCCGCATCCGATATTGTCGGTGCAGGAGTTTGATAAACTGCGTTTTGTAGATAAAGATGGTTTTCAGGCCAAAACAATAAACACTTATTTCCGTGCAGACGAAGGCGGAAAAGCTTTGGAAAGAGCATTAGAGCGCATTTGTCGCTATGCAACCGATGCGATTGAGGATGGATTTGAAATCCTGATCCTTTCAGACCGCGCTATTGACTCGGATCATGCGCCGATTCCTTCTCTATTAGCCACTGCGACCATTCACCACCATTTAATCCGCGAGGGATTGAGAGGGAAAGTGGGTCTTTTGGTTGAAGCAGGAGACGTCTGGGAAACGCACCATGTGGCCGCATTGATCGGTTATGGTGCAGCGGGAATTTGCCCTTATATGGCATTTGAGACGCTTTCTTTCATGAATCGCAAGAAGATGATCGAAGGTGAGTTTACGGATGAAAAACTGCATTACAACTACATTAAGGCCGTAAATAAGGAGCTTTTGAAGATCTTCTCTAAAATGGGGATTTCAACATTGCAGTCTTACCAGGGCGCCCAGATCTTCGAATGTGTTGGTTTGAATAAAGATGTGGTTGACAAATATTTCACAGGAACCATTTCCCGCATCAGCGGAATGGGGATTTCTGAGATTGCCCGTGAAATTCTGGTGCGTCACAAAGTGGCTTACCACGAAACACCGGATTCAAAACCGAAGCTGGAAGTGGGTGGATTTTACCAATGGAAACAACGCGGGGAAGCGCACATTTTCAACCCGGCGTCGGTGCATTTGCTGCAACAATCTACGAAGACAAACAGCTACGAAACATTTAAAAAATACTCAAAACTAATTGATGATCAGAGTCATAAGGCGTTAACACTTCGCGGATTGCTGCGTTTCAAGAAAGGAACGTCTATTCCAATTGAAGAAGTGGAGCCGGTTGAGAGCATCTTCAAACGCTTTGCTACGGGTGCCATGTCATTTGGTTCTATTTCGTGGGAAGCGCATACAACATTGGCCGTTGCCATGAACCGGATCGGCGGAAAATCCAATTCCGGCGAAGGCGGCGAGGACGAATTGCGTTACACGCCTTTGGCGAATGGCGACAGCATGAATTCGCAAATTAAGCAGGTTGCTTCCGGACGTTTCGGGGTTACAAGCCATTATCTGAGCAATGCGGGTGAGTTACAAATTAAAACGGCACAAGGCGCAAAACCGGGTGAAGGTGGGCAGCTTCCTGGTTTCAAAGTGGATGACTGGATCGGCCGCACGCGTCACTCGACGCCGGGCGTAGGCTTAATCTCTCCCCCGCCCCACCACGATATTTATTCGATTGAGGATTTGGCTCAATTGATTTTTGACCTTAAAAATGCAAACCGTCAGGCGAGGATCAGTGTAAAACTGGTTTCAGAGGCGGGTGTTGGAACGGTTGCTTCCGGTGTTGCGAAAGCGCATGCGGACCACATTCTGATCTCAGGTTACGACGGCGGAACGGGTGCTTCACCATTGAGCTCGATTCGTCACGCAGGTTTGCCGTGGGAGCTTGGTTTGGCGGAAACGCACCAGACTTTGGTTAAAAATAAATTGCGCGGACGTGTTACCGTTCAGGCTGACGGTCAGCTTCGTACGGGTCGCGACTTGGCGATTGCAGCCATGCTTGGTGCAGAAGAATGGGGCGTGGCAACGGCGGCACTTGTGGCTGCGGGTTGCATCATGATGCGCAAATGCCATTTGAACACTTGCCCTGTGGGTGTTGCAACACAAAATAAGGAACTGCGCGCATTGTTCTCAGGGAAACCTGAGCACGTAGTGAATATGTTCCATTTCATGGCCGAAGAGTTGCGCGAGATTATGGCACAACTTGGTTTCCGGACTGTAAATGAGATGGTTGGCCAAGCTCAATATCTTGAACTGCGCAATGATATCAAACATTGGAAATACAAAAACCTGAATTTCGACGCGATCCTATATAAAGAAGGCGACCTTTCAGTGGCTCAATTCAAGCAGGAAGAGCAGGATCACGGCATTGACAGCATTATCGATTGGGATCTGATTAAGGCAGCGCAACCTGCTTTGGAAAGCCAGGATGAAATTTATGCAGAGTTTCCATTGAACAACTTGAACCGTTCGGTTGGAACAATGCTTTCAAATGAGATTTCTAAAAAATACGGTGGCGCTGGTTTGCCAAAAGGAAATATTCATTTCAAATTCCGTGGAACGGCCGGACAAAGCTTTGGTGCATTCAACACAGCCGGACTTCGTCTGGAACTGGAAGGGGATGCCAATGACTATTTTGGAAAAGGACTTTGCGGCGCTGAACTGATCGTTTACCCGGACCGCGACTCAAAATTCAAACCGGAAGAGAACATTATCATTGGGAACGTAGCTTTCTACGGAGCAACTTCGGGCGACGCTTACATCAGAGGAACCGCAGGCGAACGTTTCTGCGTGCGTAACTCAGGTGCGAAAGTGGTTGTCGAAGGCGTTGGTGACCATGGTTTGGAATACATGACCGGCGGCTTGGCTGTGATTCTTGGGGAAACAGGCCGGAACTTTGCTGCCGGGATGTCGGGTGGCGTGGCTTATGTTTTGGACAAAAACGGCACATTTAAAGAGAAAGTGAACATGGAAATGGTTTCGCTTGATCCCCTTAATGATGAAGATCAAGGGATTTTGCGTGAATATCTTGACAAACATTTCCAATACACAACCAGCAACATTGCATTCCAATTGATCCAAAACTGGGAACAGTCGGTGAAGCAATTTGTGAAAGTGTTGCCTGCTGATTTCAAGAAAGCATTGGAAGGACGCAACATTACGCTGGCGCAGCAGATTGCTGACAAGAATGTGGTTTATAAAGATATCGTGGTGGATGTAGTTCACCAATAAGCGGTTATCACATTTTCAACTGTCATTTTTAAATAGAATAACGATTTAATAAGTAATATAAGAATGGGAAAACCAACCGGATTTTTAGAGTTTGATAGGGAGTTGCCAAAGAAGAGAAGCGTTGATGAACGCCTTGGAGATTACCGCGAGATTGAAACTGCCCCTACTGACTCTCATTCCAAACAGCAGGCAGCCCGTTGTATGGACTGCGGAATCCCTTTTTGCCACAATGGTTGTCCGCTAGGCAACATTATCCCCGAGTTCAACGACGCGGTGTATGATGAAAACTGGGCGCTGGCTTATGAAATTCTGTCTTCGACCAATAACTTCCCTGAGTTTACAGGCCGCATTTGCCCTGCTCCGTGCGAAGCATCGTGCGTGCTGGGCATTAACAAGCCGCCTGTGGCGATTGAATACATTGAAAAAGCCATCATTGAAAAAGCCTTTGAACTGAATCTTGTAAAACCAAGAGTTCCTAAATTCCGCACCGGCAAAAAAGTTGCCGTTGTAGGTTCAGGACCAGCGGGAATGGCTGCGGCTTACCAGCTTAACCAAGCCGGACATTCAGTGGTGCTGATGGAACGCGCGGATAAAATCGGTGGATTGGTTCGTTATGGAATTCCTGATTTTAAACTGGAAAAAAGCATTATAGACCGTCGTTTGGCGGTGATGGAAGCAGAAGGCGTTGAATTCCGCACGAATGTGAATGTGGGCGTGACCGTAAAAGCGAACGAATTGCTGGATGAGTTTGACGCAGTTTTGCTAACAATGGGTTCAACGGTTCCGAGAGATGTGAAAATTGAAGGCCGTCATTTGAAAGGCGTTCATTTCGCGATGGAATTCCTTAGCCAGCAAAACAAACGCAATGCAGGCATTAGCCCGGAAGTGGACCACCGCGGCGCGCCTTATACGAACGGACAGATCATTGCAAAAGACAAACATGTTGTCGTTATCGGTGGCGGTGACACAGGATCTGACTGTGTAGGAACTTCCGGACGTCACGGCGCAACGTCGATTACGCAAATTGAATTAATGCCAATCCCTCCAAAAGAACGTGATTCCAGCACACCATGGCCGAACTGGCCAATGATGCTGCGGACTTCAACTTCGCATGAGGAAGGCTGCGACAGACATTGGTCTATCAATACAAAAGAATTTGTAGGCGACGAAAACGGCAATTTGAAAGAATTGAAAATCGTTGACCTGGATTGGCAAAAGGATCCTGAAACGGGCCGTATGCAGATGAAAGAAGTGGCAGGAAGCGAAAGAAACATTCCTTGCGACCTGGCATTTTTGGCAGCAGGATTTTTGCATCCGCAACAGGAAGGGCTCTTGACAGATCTGGAAGTGGAATTTGACGAACGTGGCAACATTAAAACCAACGGTTATCAATCCACCAGCAACGAAAAAGTGTTTGCAGCCGGTGACTGCCGCCGCGGACAATCGTTGGTTGTGTGGGCGATCAGCGAAGGTCGTGAAGCTGCGAGATCTGTGGACGAATATCTGATGGGCGAGTCATTCCTGGAAGCCAAAGCGGTTTCCATGTTCAATCCTGCATTCGCACACGCCTGATAGAAATTAATTTATTAAGACAACCGCTCAATGTTATTGGTAAGAAAGCTGCTCTATATGGGCAGCTTCTTATTTTATAACCCTTTATATTTGGCCAAAATTTGCGTCCGACACCATTATATAATGTTCCTGCATCACTCCCCTTTTTGGCTGAAAGTATTCTTCCCAGGTTTTATCTGGCGCATGCCGACACGCGAAAAGAAAATATATCTCACATTTGACGACGGCCCAATTCCCGATATCACAGAGTTTGTAATCGACGCGCTTAATCAATTTAAAGCCAAAGCAACATTCTTTTGCATTGGGAACAATGTTGAAAAACACCCTGATATTTTCCAGCAATTAATTGATAACCAACATTCCGTTGGCAATCATACATTCAATCACATGAATGGCTGGAAGACTCAGGACGCGGTGTATCTGGATAACATTAAAAAGTGTGAAGAGCAATTGAATGTACAAACAAATCTTTTCAGGCCGCCTTATGGACGGATCAAAAAAAGCCAGTCGCGTGTTGTCAGAAAGGAGCGTCAGATTATTATGTGGGACGTTTTGAGCGGGGATTTTTCGAAGGAGATTACGCAGGAAATATGCCTAAAAAAGTCGATACAGTATGCGCGGCCTGGCTCAATTGTTTTATTCCACGACAGCGTCAAAGCCGCACCAAACATGCAATACGCGCTTCCCAGGTTTTTAGAACATTTCAGTAATGAAGGATATACATTCGAAGCAATGGCGATGAAGTGAGGCAAAAGCTTTTAGATCAACACTTTATGACCGCAAAATTTACAACATTACATGCTTCAAACAGGCAATCGCATTAAAGTGAGCGTGCTTGTCGCGGCACGTAACGAAGAAAACAATATAGAAAGATGTCTGAAATCGCTGAATGAGCTCAACTTTCCAAAAGAAAACATTGAAATCATTATCGGTGACGATGATTCCGATGACTTAACAGAAGAGCTTATTGCAAGATTTATCTGGGATAAGGCTCAATTCAAATGCATTAAAATCACCAAACAGATCGCTGGATTAAAGGGAAAAGCCAATGTGCTCGCACAGTTAGCCCATGAAGCGAAGGGCGAATATTTTTTCTATTGTGATGCTGACATTGCCGTCAGGCCAACCTGGATCAGCGCAATGTTGAGACACTTTAAAGAAAAAACCGGCGTGGTTGTCGGCCTTACACGCATGAAAAGAAGCAACTTGCTGGCGGACCTTTTGTCCACTGAATGGCTTTTTGCACTTAGTGTCGCACGTTTTTTTTCTTTGTTTAAAATCCCGATGACGGGCATGGGAAACAATATGGCCGTAGCACGGGAGGCTTATTTTGCCGTCGGAGGTTATGAAAAGCTCGGGTTTTCCATTGTTGAAGATTACACTTTATTTATGGGAATCGCCAAGGGCGGATATGATTTCAAAATGGCTTATCATGTTGACATTTTGAATGTTTCCGAACCTGTTACCAGCTTTTCTGAGTTAATAAAACAGCGAAGGCGATGGATGCAGGGCGTTATGCAGTCATTTTGGGTTACCAAATGGACTTTAATTCTATCTTCGCTAATCGTGCCGATATTTCTGATTCTGTCAATTTGGTTTCCTGTTGAACCATTGATTGGCATTGGACGATATTATTTACTGATCACCATTATATCGCTTTTTTCAATCGTCTTTCTGAAACAATATGACCTTTGGAAAGCCGCACTTCTATTTTGGTTTCACATGACGCTCATTGGATGGATCATGTTGGCCAATTATCTTTTACCCGGAAAAACCGTCTGGAAAGGACGAGAATATTAGTTCAAATGATTGAAACCCACGCACATATATACAGTGACGATTACAACGAAGATCGTGACGCGATGCTCGAAAGGGCTTGGAACACAGGAATTGAGCAGATCTGGATGCCTAATTGTGACCATTCGACGATTCCCGGAATGTTGGAACTCGCGGAACAGTTTCCAGGTAAATGCCTGCCGATGATCGGGTTACATCCGACCTATGTCAAAGAGGATTTTGAAAAAGAGCTGCTTATTATGGAAGAATGGCTCGACAAATATCCGTTTATTGCAGTGGGTGAAATTGGGATGGATCTGTTTTGGGATGTGACATTCAAGGAGCAGCAGGAAAAAGCGTTTTTATACCAATGCAAATTGGCCCGAAAGCATAATTTGTGGATCGACATTCACAGCAGAAATGCGTTTTGGGAAACAGTAAATCTGATCGAGGAATTGGCCGATCCTGCATTGAAAGGCATTTTTCATTGTTTCACAGGAACGCTCGATGAAGCGAACAAAGCCATTGAACTGGGTTTCAAACTGGGCATAGGCGGTGTGGCAACATTCAAGAACGGCGGCTTGGACAAAGTCCTTCCATTTGTTGATCTGGAACATTTAGTTCTCGAAACCGACGCTCCTTACCTTGCGCCAGTCCCCTATCGCGGCAAAAGAAACGAAGTCGCTTACATTGACCTGGTTGCACAGCGCGTGGCTGATTTAAAGCACATTAGCAAGCAGGAAGTCATTACAGCGACAACTGCTAATGCCAAACAAATGCTGCAAAAAACTATCTAATTTTCTATTCTTGCCGCAATGTCTTACAATAAAATACACATCAACCCTATTTCCCCTGAACCGACCGTTGGTTCCGTGCTCGTGATTTACACCGGCGGGACGCTGGGAATGGTTTACGAAGCCAAAGACCGGCAGCTCGTCCCATTCAATTTCGACCAGATCATTGACCGCGTTCCTGAAATTGGCAGATTAAATTTTGACATTACATTCCTGTCTCTCACGGAGCCCATCGACTCGTCGAACATGAATCCGGAAATCTGGATCGAGCTGGCAACGATCATTGAGCAGGAATACGCAGCACACGACAGCTTCGTCATCCTGCATGGCACGGACACAATGGCCTATACGGCCTCAGCGCTTGGTTTTTTGCTTGAAAATTTGAACAAACCCGTTATCCTTACCGGCGCGCAACTGCCCATCGGTGTCGCCCGCTCAGATGCACGTGAGAATGTCATCACCGCATTGGAACTGGCAGCAGCGAAGAATGAACTCGGCCAGCCGATCATTTCCGAAGTTTGCATCTATTTCAACTCCCTTTTACTGCGCGGAAACAGAAGCAAAAAACGCGAAAGCTCCGATTTCAACGCATTCCATTCTGAAAACTATCCCGTATTGGCAAACGCTGGCGTGCGCATTGAATACAACTTCCCATACATTCAATCGCAAGTTCAAGGTCTTCCGTTGCAGGTGCAAAAGAACATAGATAATCATGTTGCATTCCTGAAAATGTTCCCAGGGATAAGTCCATTGGTTGTTAATTCTTTGCTCAATATCAAAGGTTTAAAAGGCATAGTCCTGGAAACTTACGGAGCCGGCAACGCCACCACCGCACCATGGTTCCTCGACGCGATCAGCGATGCCATTGCAAGAAACATTATCATTTTCAACGTCTCCCAATGCGACGGCGGCCGCGTCGCACAAGGCCATTACGAAACCAGTCGCTTCCTCAAACAAGCCGGTGTAGTAAGCGGCTCCGATATCACCGCCGAAGCCGCAATCACCAAAATGATGTACGTTTTCGGCAAAGAAACTGATCCAAAAAAATGCGCCGAAATGCTGGCGACACCATTGCGTGGCGAAATGAGTATTTGATCGTTTGAACTAAGCAATGGTCAGATATTTTCGAAGAACAACACATTTGATTTGCAAGTAAACCGATAAAAGCTATCTTTGCACCCCATAACCACAATTTAGAGAGGTGTCCGAGTGGTTGAAGGAGCTACCCTGGAAAGGTAGTATGTGGGTAACTGCATCGAGAGTTCGAATCTCTTCCTCTCTGCAAGTAAGAATATCAAAAAGCGTCAAAAGCCTGTAAATCATACATTTACAGGCTTTTTTGTTTTTCAGATTGATCAAAATATGCAAGGAAATCCAAAGTTTTTATGCGTGGTTTGTGGACTATTCACCGGAGGAGAAAACGCGCATAAAAATTAAATAAACTACTGACAGACAGCATGTTTACGCCTTACACATCAGTGTTGCTAAGTAATCGCTTACCAGCTAAAAGGCCTTCTTTGTTTGCGCGACCAACATCCGACTGAGAGCTTACCTCCATATAATCCTAGGCAATGTCAAGTTTACGCATTCTATTAAATCTTGGTGGAGTATGACAGCCCGTATTTATTTCTGTCAATGTGAGTCTGCGACCAGATTCCCAAATATTAACTTGGCTCTCAGGTTATCATTCTGAAAATAAATATTTCTCAGATACAACCAATGAAGAACTTCTATGCCTCTTTACATTGAGAGATAAAATAAGCACTATATGACCTCTGAGGCGGAGTTGATTTCGGGTTGCCTAATACATGACAGGACTGCGCAGCGGCTGTTGTATGACCGGTACAAAAAAGCGATGTACACATTGGCTTACCGAATCACGGGTGACTTTGATGACGCCAACGATGTATTGCAGGATGCATTTCTAGATGTGTTCCGACACCTGGACCAGTTCAGATCGGAATCGTCGCTGGGTGCATGGATTAAGAAAATAGTGGTTCGTAAGTCCACAAAAAAGAAGCGGATTGTCATCTGGCAAAATCCTGACGAATCAACCGGCGAGATCATCAACTGGGGCGAAGATGAAATCAATGCTGCTCATCTTGAAGCGGCAATCCTGTTGTTACCTGACGGTTTCAGGACCATTTTTATCCTGGCAGAAGTGGAAGGTTATAGCCATCGTGAAATCGCGGCTATACTTGAAATTTCAGAAGGGACTTCCAAATCCCAGCTCTTTCATGCAAAAAGGAAACTGCGCAGTATACTTTCTTAATGATCAGCGTAATGGAACAAAATAAACATATATTAACAAATGCAATCAAACGCCTTCCTGAGTTTGGCCCGGATGACAAACTATGGGATTCCGTCCAGCAGAAGCTCCAAGAAGGCAGGCTCGATGAAGCTTTGCAAAACCTGCCTGTATATGCCCCGGGCCCTTTAACCTGGCAAGCCATTTCAGCAAACCTTCCTGGCAGACTCGCTAATCTGACATGGTGGTATTCGGCGGCCGTCCTGTTAATAGCAAGTTTGGCAGGTGCTTGGATGTATATGAAGGGACCAGATAAGCGTATCGAGTTTTCTCAGGAAATGGCTGACATTCGCCTACAATCGGGCGGGCAACCTGAAACCGATCTGGCTTACCAAAAGCTTGAAGCGTATTGCCAGACTAAATCACCGGTTTGCGACAAACAGGATTATAAGCACCTGAAAGTCGAATATGAAAAGCTTAATCTGGCATCGGAGCAATTGCACCGGGCCATCGGTAACTATAACACTGAGCCTGAACTTGTCCACCAACTCAATGATGTTGAGCGACGAAAAACTGCTGTTTTGAATGAAATGGCCAAAATGATTTAGATGAAAATGAAAACCAAACCAATTTTCTTACCCGTATTGCTATCGCTTGCCTTACTCATTTGCACATTAATCTTCCCAGATATAACTATTGCGCAGACGACATTGCAGGTAGCTTCAAAAACCATTGAAAAAACCATTGGCCTGCCAGCCGTCCAAACGCTCCATATCAGTGCAGAGAAAGGCGATGTAGAAATAATAGCCTGGGATAAGCCAGAAATGTCTGTAAAGTTGCAGCTCTCTGCGCGACATACCGAAAGGACAACAGCTGCCAGCGACCTCTCAAAAGTCAAGTATATTGCTGAACGCAGTGGGAGAGATTATTATTTGCGTAATTACATCTCGCTGGCCGAAGGCGAAAGCAAACCTGTTTCCAACATAAAAGCCCGATATACCATATACGTGCCTTCTTCGATTTCGGTAAATGTGACCAATACATTTGGAACCATAAAAATGAAGGGGCTTACTAAAAAGCTCCACTTGAAAGCCGATTTTTGCACAACTACAATTGCCGACCTCAAAGGTACGATCGACTTGCAAACCACTTTCGGAGAGCTTGAAGGCACAGCGCTGGCAGGTGCTATTTCATTTTCAGGTGACCACACAAACCTTCGGCTTGATCATGTTTCCGGCACTTTAAAAGTGGATGCTTCCTACGGCAACGTGGAGATAATGCCCACAAACGGACTTTCCAGGCTGACAATTCACTCTAAAAAATCAGAGGTGACGCTCAGCGCGAAGAATTGGCGGCTTTTTAATTATACAGTCAATGGTGCCTATACGAGCATGAAACTGCCAAATGGCTTTAAATGGAAACATAATACAGCCGATTTTAAAGACGCTTTCTTTTCAAATGACCAGTTCGCCAGTGTTCAGATCAGTACAGAGTTTGGCAAGTTAACAATCAAATAACGGATCGCTTACATGAAAAAATGCATTTACATATTTGGTCTATCGCTTTGCTATTGCGCTGCGTATAGCCAGGACAGTACAGAAATCAAATTCAGTGAAGAACAGGATACATTAGTGCAGCAGCGCTTTATCGACAGGTATGAGAATGTATTCATGACAAAAGTGCCGACAAGGCACATGTTTAAATTGAGTTTGAATTTCGTACCGAACTCTCTTTTTGCCGTGGATAACAACGCATTGCAAACTACATCTTATGGCTTGGGCTATGAATATAAAATCTCTCCCTCATTTTCAGTTGGTACTGATATTTTAATTAACGGTGCCTGGGGAAGCAGTATCGGTTTTGCCGGGGCACTTGATGGGAACATCTACGGGCGGTGGTATTATGACATGAGACACCGCATTAATAAAGGCATAAACGTAAATAATTTTACAGGTACTTATGTAGCAATTGTCGCTGGAAAACGTTGGGGGAAGTTAGAGGTTGACTATCAGTTTTCAACTATTGGGATTGAATTTGGCTTGCAGCGAAGATTT
This sequence comes from Dyadobacter chenwenxiniae, assembly GCF_022869785.1. NCBI lineage: Bacteria > Pseudomonadati > Bacteroidota > Cytophagia > Cytophagales > Spirosomataceae > Dyadobacter > Dyadobacter chenwenxiniae. The sequence continues at coordinate 3,115,860 of NZ_CP094997.1, forward strand.
CTCAACAATGGCCGGATTGAATTTGCAATTGGAGCTTCTTATCAACAATATTCAAAAGGGCATTATCCCGTTCAATTGGGCTATGGAGTACATAACGCAGCTGATTTTGTTATCGCTTCCCGAACTAGCATGGGGCTAGCCTTCGGCGACTGGAAACGGAACAAGAATGTCAAAATATGTGAAGTGCTCCGTTGTGACGAAAATGTCCACCAGCAATGGAAGCTTTTATGGCCGAAACTATATCTTTCTTCTCAATTTATACAAAGTACCCTCGGATTGGCCTTCGAGCGAAAGTTTGGAAGCAGCCCCATCTCAGTTAATGCACAAGTGCTAACTGATTACATGCGTATAGCCTCAAGGGGACCTGCTCCATATCCAAAAATTGTTAGCAATGACGTTCAGGTATGGCCATCATTGCAGCTACGCTACTATCTTGACCAAAAACAGGCAATGAGAAATGGTAAAGGCGGCCAGAATTTATCAGGTTTATATATAGGACCTCACAGTGATTTTGTATTTTATCAAAGTGAAACAATTTACGGAGTGGGAAGGCCTAAAAGACATCTGGGCTTGGGAGTCGCCGCCGGATTTCAGCAAACATTATTGAGAAAAGCTTATGTTGACCTATCACTTAGTGCCAGCCATAACCTACTTCATACACCGCCTGATGTGAAGCCTTTGCTAGCTTCGTTCAGGGCGGGATTTGGTATCACTTTATAAATACATATGAGGTGCAGATCCGATCGGATAGAGGGGCCGGAACTCACCTGCTGAAAGAAGGGGGCACAAACTCACGGACGGTTATCTGCGACAAGTCAATCTGCGATTAACTGTTCTGGTATTTACCTACTAAGCTTTTTCTTATTCTCTGGTTAGATCTAATCTTGGTTCAACAACCAGCGATACACATCCGCACCTACTTTGTCCCAATTGTACATTTCATAATTTGTGTTTCCATTCTTATCGACATGGAAAAAGTTATGATCCAGTCCGATATAAGTGTAAAAGGTAAAGTTATCTTTCTTTTGTCTGATCGTTTCTACTCTAAAAAAATCATTGTAAGGTGAGCAATAATCGCTTGTCCCATACCCGATTAAAACGGGGATCGATAGTTTATTAAGATAATCCAAAGGCGGTATAGAAAATTGATAAGTGGTCCTGTTCGAGTCACCGGAACCCGCTGTTCCTTCCGGATCTTTGACCACACTTTTCCAATAGACAAAATCTTCTTCCGCAAGCTTGCTGCTGTCTGTTTCATTACGGCGGCTTCTCTCAATCATTGACATTATCCGCCCAAATGGATTTCCACTCAGGTAAATGAGATGAGTGACATCCTTGGAAGTACTGGCTAATTTTGCAGCAATTGTGCTTCCCTCCGAATGCCCGGCCACAACAAGTTTTTCGCTTGACACCCACTTCTGCTTTTGTAAAAATCGAATAACTGCCTTGTTTCGTTCAACATAATAATCCAGATAGTTACGCTCCTGATACGCATATGGAAATTGTTTTGTATCCGAATCAATAAAATTCAAGTCCTTCGAGAGTTCTTTTTCGTCGGTTACCAGTGGGATATGTGGTTTACTAATAATAGCGACATGGTAATCCAGCACTAGACTATCCAGGTTGAAAGGGAATGTCCCATAAGCACGCGTGGTGTCGTATGTTATGATGAGTGGTCTCGGTAAAGAACCCTGGATAAAAAGGAATAGAGGTTTAGGGATCAACTCATCTCCTTTCTTTGACTTTACAAGAAGATCTACCTGGTCATTTTTGTAAGTAGTGGTCAGGTGCCGAAATCCTAAACTTTGAGGCGTAGGCTGTTGCCCATAAGCACGGATGCTTAGGATCAAGAGAATAACAAGAACTCTATTTGTCATGGAAGGTTAATTTTCGTCTGGATAACTAGATACATTACTATCAAACAGGGTATAATCACAATTTTACCCGTGTCAGCACATAGTTATATCCTAAGTCGCGCAAAGCAGGAACGAATCATCAATTTAAACGAAGCGCACCATAATCCCCAGCACCGGCCAGTTGTCAAACATTTACCCTCGTATTCGCATATTTTTAAGCACTGGCGGCTAATTTCTGTTGCAACATCCCACGTTGGAAATCCGATCTGGTGATCAGCTAACAGCACTGCATTAGGTTGCCTTTCAAAAAAGGGGGCAGTTGCGCTTGAACATTCAAATTTCAGCCGGAAATTTCTACTTATTCTTAACAAACCACTCCACGATTTGCGGATACAAATCAGCTACAACCTGGTCTACCTTTCGCTTTTTATACAATTGAATAAGAAATTGATCAAACTCAGCAAACTTTTTAAACCCTCTGACTTCTACCTGGTACTTTTCCATTTTCAATATAAGCTTATCCTGCTCACCAGGTGGAGCATAGTCTATATATCTCAGGCTCACCAGCGCCCAATTCATGTATTCATCAAAACAAGCGCGGGCATTATTATATGCGCGTTCAGCAGGGGAGCCATTTTCTATCCATGTATCCAGTTTCTCAAATGCAACTTTAATGCCTTTTTGATATTCCGATTTTTGTATTTCCGGACCAATGAAGTTGTGGTTCAATTCTGTAAAAACAATGTTTCCGTCCTTCACATGAAGGGCAGCGCTGGAAAATTCTCCTTTTTCTTCCTCTCGTCTGTAGGGAAAATTTACGTGTGCCTGGACTTCTTTAAATCCATTGTATTCGTACCAATTTGCGGACTGATTGTTGCCAACTAAGGGAGAAAAAACGATCTTATAGGAATTGTATTTTGTTTTTGGAAAGTTCTTACCCAACCATTTTTGCATTTCCATCAGCCCTGTTGAATCCCTATATGTACTTATTTGTTGGTTATAAAGAAGTTGATTCTGTTTAAAAAAATGCTCAAACTTGGATTTGTCAGAGAAGCTTTGCAATTCTTTAAGATATGGCCTGAGCGAGTTAACGCTGGTAAGTCTGTCGTAAATGGGATTTTGTACTATTTTTCCTGAGGAATTAAAATTAAAAGAGTAAGCATTCATTTTGATCGAAAAGTACTCGACGTAACTTTTTGATAAAACAGAATCTATTTTCATAATAACTGGCTCCTGCTCATACTTGCCAAACCAGTTCATTACTTCTTTGTAGTACGCAGTATTTTTAGCGACCAATCCATCATTATTCTTTCCTGTGCTAGTCAGGGCAATAATGATATTAACCAATTCATATACATCCGGTATTTCAACAAAGGTTTTCCCTTCGTGAGATCTAATATAGTCTTTATTGAAATTAACGGCTGATTTGACAGTTCTGACCTGGGTAAATGCACTATCTTTTTCATTCACAATAATGAGAAAAGGGTATGTCTTCCCCTTCTCAACCCTGATCTGAAGTGAATCAACATCAGTGATAAATGTCACCAGCTTGTATTTTTCGTCTATGGCAATCGGCGCTTCATAAATATCGGGGTTTACTTTTGGATCTATATTCCATCGGCCTTTTCTGAAATCATCTCCATCTCGTATAGATATGTTATACGTATGTGATTTTAGTATCGGTATTTCCTGACCAAAAATGTTGAAAGAAATGGTAAAAGGCAGCAGTACTAGCAGCCAATATCTTGTGGCATTCATAATGTTGGGACTCAGCTTCCTGATGAAGATAACGGGAAATTTTATTCAGACTTCAAAGATTTAACAGGATTCATCAACCCTGCTTTGATACTCTGAAAACTAATCGTCAGCAGCGCAACTGTCAATGAAAGTAAACCGGCAAATGCGAAAACCCACCAGTCTATATCAATCTTATAAGCGAAGTTCTGCAACCATTGATTCATGACATACCATGCAATGGGCGAAGCAATGACAATGGCGATGAATACCAGTTTTACAAAATCTTTGGACAACAAAGACACAATGCTCGCTACCGATGCGCCCAGCACTTTACGAACACCAATCTCTTTTATACGTTGCTCAGCTGTAAAAGCGGCCAAACCAAATAGTCCAAGGCAGGCAATGAAAATAGCCAGGAGGGCGAAAATGGTTGAAAGAGTCCCAACCACCGTTTCTCCTCTGTAAATTTTTTGATATTCGTTGTCTACAAATGAATACGCAAAAGGGAATTTGGGATTCAATTCTTTATAGACTTTTTCAATGCCCGCAAGGGCAACCGTAGTTTGCCCGGGTTGGGTGCGTATTAGAATATTGCCGTAATACTCGTTGGCCAGGCGAATGATCAGCGGCGTGATCGGTTGATGAAGTGAGTTGAAATGAAAATCTTCGATCACTCCAACAATTTTTCCGGGTTTGCTCCAAAAAGTGAGTGGCTGCCCGACAGGATCTTTATAACCAATACGTTTAGCTGCTGCTTGATTGATAAGATAGTTGCTGGAATCTGTTGCAAAATTCTGGGAGAAATCACGGCCGCCAATAAATTTTAATTTCAAAGTCTTAGCGAAATCATAACCTACCGCGGTGTTATTAAATGAAATAGCAGCATTAGGATCCTTTCCGGTCCAGCTTACCCCTTCGGTCGTGCTGCCATTTCCCAAAGGGCCACCATACATATTTGTGACAGATTGTATGCCACCCATAGCCAACAGCTGCTGCTTGAACAGTGGATAATTTTTCGCTAATTCCCCTTCAACAGGAATGCTGATCAAATTTTCGCGCTCATAACCCAGGTTCTTGTTTTGAATGTATTGAAGTTGCCGGTAAACCACTACCGTGCCTACAATTAAAAGCATGGACATACAGAACTGGAAAACCACCAAACCGCGGCGAAATAATTGTGCACCAACGCCATTACCAAGCCGTGACAACGACCCAGCACCTTTGAGCACTTTAATCGGATCAAGAGAAGACAAAAATAGCGCCGGATAACTACCTGACAAAAACCCGGTGACAACCAATAATCCCGATAAACCCACCCAAAAGAAAGGCTGCTTCCATGGCAGCAATAGTTGCTTGTCGGTCAGCTGATTAAAAACGGGCAAAAGAAGGATAACCAACACAAGCGCTGTAACGAGCGAAAGCGCCGTCAGAAGCATTGCTTCACTCATAAATTGACCAATGAGCGATGCATGCCCTGCTCCGACCACTTTACGGACCCCCACTTCTCTCGCCCTTTTCGCCGACCTTGCCGTGGCCAAATTCATAAAATTGATTACAGCGATCAGCAATAAAAACACCGCTACAACACCTAATAACCTTACATACTCAATGCGACCGCCATTGGGGTAGCCATCCTTAAAACTGGAATAGAGGTGTGCCTCCGTTTCTGGCTGAAGAAAAAGATTGATATAGAAAGTCTTGCTAAAATCGGTGTTACGTCCCTTCAGAAACCATTTGAGCTTATCATTAAATTTATTGGGATCGGTGTCCGCCCGGAGTTGAAACCTCGTTTTAGGGCCTGCATTAGTCCACTCCTTCATCCACGAATTCTTGGCCAGAAAATCCTGCCAGTTTAATAAAAACTCATATTGATCAGATGAATTGGCAGGCAAATTTTCAAAGACAGCGGTCACCTGATAATTTACAGCATTGTCAAATTGGATGGATTTGCCAAGTGCCTTTTCCGGATTACCAAAATAGATTTCTGCCAGTTTTCTGGAAATGGCGAGACTATTCGGTGCATTGAGTGCGGTGGCAGGTGCGCCGGCAAGAATTGGAATGCTGTACATTTTAAACCAATCGGGTCCGGCGTAACAACCGGTTTGTCTGGCAGTCTTATTTCCTACTCCCAGTACGTGGCCTTCCTGCCAGGAAAAGCCGGCTGCATGAATCACTTCGGGAAATTGCTTTTTCAGTTCATCAGCCAGTAAACCAGGCGTATTATCGTCTGCAACAACTTTGCCGTCGCTGAATTCACGCTCCATGACGCGGTATAAGTTTGGAGCGTTATCATATTGCTTACCAATGCTTAGTTCATCCTGAATCCAAATAAAAATGAGCAAAGCCGAAGCCATACCCAACGCCAAACCTAAAATATTGATTACCGAAAAAGCTTTGTTGCGAGTCAGGTTTCGCCGGGCAATTTTGAAGTAATTTTGTATCATAAATATGGTCGTTTTAAAACTTTTACTCAGATCATTTCATGACGCTGCGCCATCATCATTCAATATTCAAATAGCACGCCAAAGGAAATTAAAGTTTTAATTAACTAATTATCAGTGCGTTATTAAGTATGAGTTCACCAAGAATGTCCAGTTTCGGACACCATCGTTCGATACAGAACGTGAATAATATCCAAACAATTGAAATAATATTGTCACAGGGTTTTGAATGAAAATCAATCAATAAAAACAAGAAAATTAGTTATCGCTGAAACGGACATTCGTATAAGTGCTGTCCGAAATTGAACATGTGCCAAATCTAAATTGCTCGTTACAGCTCCCCAAGTGCCAATTATCATGCATGGCACAGTAGTTGAACTTTGCGTTCAGGATCTCAATAATTTAATCACCTAAATCAGCCTGTTCTCTTGATACGAAACCATATCAAAATGGCCCGGCGGAGTCTGAGCCAGAACAAATGGTACTCTGCTATTACAATTATAGGTTTGACAACAGCACTTACCGTTGTTTTGCTGATCGGCCTTTACATCAACAATGAGCTAAGCTTTGACCGTTTCAACCAAAAGGCGGATCGTATATACCGAATCAACAGCGACATTAGTTTTTCACTGCAAGGGTTACAAACAGCTGCTGCACCTACACCCCTAGGCGCAACCCTGAAGCGGGACTTTCCGGAAGTAGAAGAAGCTGTAAGACTTGGCAAATATCAAAGCTGCTTAGTAAAAAGCACGCATGAAAATATCCGTGAACAGGCTGTTTTGCTTGCCGACTCTACTTTGTTTAACGTTTTTACACTGCCCATCCTGGCTGGAAATCCGACAACGGCTTTAACCCAGCCCAATTCGGTTGTCATTACGGAGCGCATAGCCAAAAAATATTTTGGCTCGACCAATGCGTTGAATAAAGTTATGATTTTTAACAACAAAGAATCCAAACAAGTGAGCGCTATTATCAAGGACATACCGGCGCAATCGCATTTTCAGGCAGACTTCATTTTACCATTGTGGGAAACCAATAATGCAAAAGTCGATAAGTGGGGTAATCATATTTTCAATACCTATATTTTACTCAGGCCCGGGACTAATCCGCAAGCAGTAGAAGCCAAATTTGAAAAAATATTACAAACCTACATGGATCCTGCGCTCAGGCGGTTTTTCAACACGTCGTTAGCCGAAGCACGAAAGCAGGGAAATTACTTCCGGTATTCGCTAACCCCATTAACTGACATTCACTTACATTCCGCGAGAGCAGGCGAGCTAATGCCAAACGGCAGCATCGAATATGTGTACATTTTCACTGGAATCGCATTATTTATTCTACTGATTGCTGTTGTCAATTTCATTAATCTGACAACTGCCCGTTCCATTAAGCGAGCCAGGGAAATTGGTGTTCGCAAAGTGCTGGGATCAAACCGAATAGGCTTAATATCGCAATTCCTGTCTGAATCCCTGTTAATAGCGATCATATCTATGCTTATCGCATTCGTGATGGTATTGGTTTTACTGCCTTTTTTCAATTCTTTGACCGCCGAAAATCTATCGGGATTTGATCTTTTGAACATCCCAAATACTGCTGGGCTCTTGTTGTTCACAGCTTTAATTGGCATTATGGCAGGTGTATACCCTGCTTTTTATCTCTCCTCCTTTCAACCGGCTAATGCGATCAAAGGCACTGTGGGATCGCTACCCAATGGGCAAAACTTGCGTAGTTCGCTTGTCGTGTTCCAATTCGCAATGTCCGTGTTGTTAATCATCGCTACTTTGCTCATTAACCAGCAGCTGCGATTTATTCAAGGAAAGAACCTGGGTTTTGAAAAGGAACAGATTATCATCCTAAAAACAGCCGAAGTTCCTGAAAACCAGCTTCGTACTTTCAAGGAAATTGCTTTACAGAATAGTAAAGTGAAAGCAGCAACGATTAGCAGTTTTCTGCCCGTTACTTCCGAACGTAACGGTGACTATTGGTACCCTGAGGGCCAGACCGACCAGAAATACTCGGTGACAATGCAGGAATGGGAAGTTGACGAAGACTACCTGACAACCTATAAAATGACGTTACTTCAAGGCCGTTATTTCGTAAAAGGACAAGTGGCTGATTCAGGTCGCGTGGTGATCAATGAAAGTGCTGCCAAGCAGCTTGGATATAAACAGCCGGTAGGCAAAACCATTCACAAACAAGGCGGAGAACTATTGACGATTATTGGGGTAGTGAAAGATTTCCATTACGAATCACTGCGGACTAAGATTGAGCCTTTGTGCTTTATGCTGGATGCCGATATAGTTTCAGGTAAAAATACGGATGCGCTATCACTGAGATTGGAAACGGAAGATATGGCATCCTCACTAGCCGCTTTGGAAAATAAATGGAAGAAAGTAGCGCCAGGTCAGCCTTTTGAATACGCTTTTCTAAATGAAAGTTTCGACGACATGTATCGCGCTGAACAACGCGTTCAGGTGCTTTTTACAGGATTTACAACAATTGCTATCCTGATTTCCTGTCTGGGTTTATTTGGTCTGGCCACCTTTACAGCTGAACAGCGCACCAAAGAAATTGGTGTTCGAAAAGTGCTCGGTGCATCCGTGGCCAGCATTGTGACGCTACTATCGAGAGACTTTCTCAAACCGGTATTAGTTGCTATCGTAATTGCGACACCAATTGCCTGGTACATCATGAACCGCTGGTTGCAAGACTTTAATTACCGGATTGAAATCGAGTGGTGGGTATTTGCATTAGCAGGAATGCTGGCGGTAGGAATTGCATTAATTACTGTCAGTTTTCAAAGCATAAAAGCAGCATTAATGAACCCGGTAAGGTCATTGAAAAGTGAATAGCTTCAAAATTATTCAGCTGTCTTTGGTTTCAAATACAAGTGAGCCTTATCTTTTCTGATAATAGGTTCGTTCAGCTACACTCTGTCAGCCTTAGCAACCAGCTTCTATTTTTATGAGGATTATCACTGTTTGTCTGTTAATGTTATTTGTAAAACTCAATGTAGCTTTTAGCCAAAAAAGTAAGTAAAAGCTTGAACCCCAAATAGACTTGCTATTATAATATGTTAAATATTACTCCGAATGCAACTGTCAGCCCTTAGTTGCGTCTTTTCGTGGTGCTATCTGATTTGTCCGACTTTTATGAAAACCATATTATTACTCATTGCTCTACTTTTACTAAAAACTATTACAATTGCTCAGCCTGTAACTCCCGATGCATTCGGTCTGAAAGAATTTTCTATTAATGACAAGAAACTGGGCCTGATCCAATTTTACGTGGATACCATCAATATACATCACAAAGCACCTCTATTCATAGAAGTTAATGGAAGCGGGGGACTTCCCTTGTGCCTTTATATTCAGGGAAAAAAATTTGTAACAACACCCATAACATTTAACGAAGAATTATTTAGTAAGACCAAGGATAAGTATCATTATATCATTCTGGGCAAACCGGGCACTTCTTTTTGCGATACATTGAACCTTGATGTAAGCGTGAAAGAATATCAAGAGAATCCGTCGCAAGTTTTGTTCGTTTACAAGCCTTCCGAGGAATATACAAGAAGACTTAGCTTGAACTGGCGCGTCCAAGCGACCCAATTGGCTATCAATTATTTAGTAAAAAATGGTTTTTGGGACAAAACTAAAATAGTGGCCTTTGGTTACTCCGAAGGTGGGCAGGTGGTTCCTTCATTAGCTGTTGCCGACAAGCGGGTTACGCATATTGCGCCTGTTGTTGGAAGTGGATTAAACCAGCTATATGATGGAATAATTAGCTGGCGCATCAAAGCTGCCAAAGGTGAACTGACCCAGCAGCAGGCTCAGGATAGTGTGGAAGCTTCCTTCACGCGCATTGCCGAGATTTATAAAAATCCTACTGCAGCAGACAAAGAAACAGGCGGCCACTCCTACTTGCGTTGGGCGAGCTTCGGCACTATCATCCCTTTCGAACAGTTGCGTAAATTGTCGATACCTATCTATATGATTGCTGCCAGCCAAGACGATAGCTCTCCCATTTACGGACTCGATTATGTCCGACTCGAATTTCTGCGTTTAGGAAAGACGAATTTAGTCTATGATACCTGCGTAGGCTGCAATCATTATTTAGGCAGTCCCGAAAATAGCAAGCCAGCTAGTGTCAGCTATGTTGATAAAATATTGGCCTGGGTACAACTAATGTAGTGTTTTCATGAACACCAATAATAACGCAATAGGAGAAAGAAATAGTCCGCTCAACTTCCATCCCGACGTTGTTTGCAACAATCTTTGAGACAAAGAATCTCTGGTTCATATGTCAACCGACTTGTTCGCGAACGTTAAGTAACTGTCAAAAATAGCCTCCTTTTCTGTGATGGACATAGCCATCTAAATGAGGGTAACATAAAGAAAACGCCAAACTTATTCGCCACGTAAGCTCTTGACTGGATTTGTCAACGCTGCTTTGACACTTTGGAAACTTACGGTTACCAAGGCGATTCCTATTGCCAGCACACCAGCTACCAAAAATGTCCACAACTTGATGTCAGTTTTATACGCGAAGTCCTGTAACCACCAGGTCATAGCGTACCAGGCAAGTGGAGAAGCTAATAGGATAGCTAGACCCACTGGCCTGAGAAAATCCCTGGACAATAGCATGACAACACTGCCAACGCTGGCTCCGAGCACCTTTCGGATACCAATTTCCTTCGTGCGATTTTTAGCCGTGAACATTGCCAGACCCAGCAGGCCTAAACAGGCAATACTAATTGCAACCAGCGCGAACCAGCTGAACAGAGCGGCTACCCGTTCATCAGATTTGTACTGTTGCTGAAAATGATCATCCAAGAAAAAAAACTCAAATGCATTGCCGGGAAATGCTTCATGATAGACTTTTTCAAGCATTGCTATTGATTCCCCTACATGATTGCTTCGTAATGCAATCGTCAGAAAGCTGCTATTCCAGGGAATGTGCTGAAAAATAATAGGACGATTTGCCGTTTTCAGGGATTGCTGATGGAAGTCATTGACCACGCCAACAATCTTTTTAGGTATCACGTTGCCAATTTCCTGATTGATTGCCTGTTCGGCGGTTGCGAAGCCAAAAGCTTTCAAGGCGCTTTCGTTGATGATAACCGCTTCATTGTCAAGCACTAGTTCTTTATTGAAATTTCGCCCCGCCAACAGTTTAATGTTATACGTCGGAATAAAATCTTCGTCAACAGCCATCATGCTGCACAGTTTGTAATCGGCGGCAGCCTGATGGAACCGTTGCCATTCGTCTGTCCAGAAAATTTCCTGCCCCGGAACTTCGGAGGAAGCAGTTACATGGCGGACATCTGTATGCGCTAACATCCGATCCTTAAAAAAGCGAATGTCATTGGTAAAGCTGTCCGTTCGTAATACTTTGGGGGCTTTAATGATGAGCTGCTGGTTGATGTTCATCCCCAAATCCTGCTGCTGCATGAAAGCAAGCTGCTGATTAATGACCAGTGTGGCAATAATTAGGAAAATCGAAGCTGTAAACTGAAACACTACTAAGGATTTACGGAACGATTCGCCACCGGTTTGCTTAGGCAAATACCCTTTTAAAATTGCAATCGGTTTAAACGAGGAAAGGACAAAAGCAGGGTAAAATGCGGAAAGAAAGAACCCGAGAAAAATCACAGTTAAGGATACGATCCAAAATAAGGGATTCAGAAGCATGGAAAAGCCATTGGTAGTCTGAATCCAATCAGAAAAGATCACCAGCGCCAGTAAAAAAAGACCAATTCCGATGAACACAGATAACAGGTTAAAACCCAAAGACTCAACAAAGAATTGCTGAATCAATTGCCGTTTTTCGGAACCCAGTGCTTTGCGGAGTCCTACCTCCTTAGCCCGTTCAATTCCTCTGGCCGTGGATAGGTTTATATAATTTAGCCAGCCAATGGCCAGAATCAGGAAAGCAACCAGGATAAGCACATAAACAATGCCAATTTTTCCGTTTGGTTCGACTTCTGAGGCTGTTTGAGAATGAAGGTGAATGGAACGAAAGGGTTGTAAAGCGAACGCTTGCCTGACCTTATACTTTTTTAGTTGTTTACCAATATGCTTTTCGATTACACCAGACAGCCGATTCTCTAATGCTTCTGGCAAGGTGCCTGGTTTAAGGAGCAGATACGTATAGAAATTGGTCCAGTACCAGCCTCCTGTGGCAAACTGCTGATTTTTGAGCAGATTCTGGATGGAAAAAACAAAATCGAAATGGATATGACTGTTCATTGGAATATCAGCAAATACCCCTTCCACTACGTAGTCGCCTCCCTGCCAATCTGAACTTAACCGCAGCGTTTTGCCAATCGGATTTTGCCGACCAAAATACTTTTGGGCCATCGATTCTGAAATCACAACCGACTCAGGCCGACGCAGCACCTGATTGGCAGCACCTTTTAGCAACGGGAATGAAAATACATCGAATAAAGAAGAATCGGCATAAAATGCCTTTTTCTCATGGTAGCTGACTAGTTCTCCCGATGGTTTCCGGTAACTGATCATACCATCTGCCCGGTGTAGCCGAACAAAATTCTCAACCTCAGGAAAGGTTTCTTTTATGGCCGTGGCTTCGGCGTGGTAGCTGATTACACTGCTGTTCGTCAGAACGCCCTGTTTATAATCATCGAGTCGAATACGGTAGATGTTATCTGCACCCGTATGGAATTCATCATAGCTAAACTCAGAGAATACATACTGAGTAATCAAGAGAAAAGCAGCTATACTAGCAGCCAACCCGAAAATCATAATGAACGAAATCGCCTTATTCTTCAACAGATTACGCCAGGCAACTGTAATGTAATTTTGCATCATAGCCAACGTGAATTTAAATCAGACAATGAGTTTGTGCCCTATCTCAATCTACGAGCTAAATGTATAACTTATTTATTAGTTTAAAAACTAACTGATTAGTTAATTTAACAAAGTCAGTCTATCGTTACCAACTTAGAATCTTAACATTTTCATTTGTGCTAACCATTACCTTGCATGACATTTGAAAACTCAACACAGCTTGCGCCTATACATTCTTATTTTCAAATTCCCCCATCCTCGATACCGTCGTTGTCTCTAACATTCTCTCAAAACCACCATTTCCACGTACACCAATCACAATCCGGGCTCATTGAGTCCCAAAGAGCGGGGACTATTTCACCATGATTATGAAGGTAAAACCCTGCGCAAGCATCTTGGTGCACCGGACCAGTATGGAATTGATCCCCGCGTTTAAATCGAAAAAATCGTTGAAAATAACATATACATCAAATGGAATAGGAATTATAGGCACCGGCGCAATTGGCGGTGCGATAGCAAGTTTATGATGCCGGCTTTGATGCAGTTGACTCTGGTGATCTTTCCGAATCCTGGAAACATCAGCCAGGTACACCTGCTCACTGCACAGAACTTAATGCAGAAGAATTAAAACAAGCACTTTCTGATGGCATTAAAGAACAAGCACCTGCTATAAGAGAAAAAGCGATTGCTGGTCTTTCTTCGCTACCAACCTATCCATCCCATCCCGATGTAGTTAAATTCAATAGAGCATTATTTGAAAAAAATCCTAAATCTGTTTAAAGAAAAGCGATTAGGAAATAGATCTTTAGGTAAGATCTATTTTGAGCATTCGGCAACATCACAGCTTAGGTCTGCGTACATGGTCAACGGGAATCCTTGGTTACAATTGATTCAAACGCTCATGCTGAAAATCGTTTCGCTTCTTGTATGGTTGCTTTTAGTAATAATGGCAGGCAGTAGTTCCGACAACAATACCCGTCAAAGATCCGCAGATAGTACAATGGTTTTCCAAGTTGGATACAGAAGTATCTCATTTGCCGATAGTTCGAGAACTTACAGGCCAGGCGTTGAGCAAAGCGACCCTTTGTATTTCCGACCAATTGATATTGATCTATGGTATCCTGCCAAACCAGTTGTTTCTGATTCAATACTGAAATTTGGGTATTTTCTTCAATTGTTGCAAGACAGAGCTAATTTTTACAGTGCTCCTCAGAAGTTTGACAGTTTACCAACGACTGTTGCTAAGTCTTTCTGCGATGGGTTCGGTTGTTCGCAACCGGCCCTTCTTCTACAAAGCCCTACCCATACATTCAACCGGGCTAAGCCAGTATCCCAGGAATTTCCTCTGGTCGTATACTTCGCAAGTTTCGGCTCGATGGGTTATGAAAATTACCTCCTTTTTGAATCGCTGGCTAGTCAGGGCTATATCATTGCCTGCGTTAACTCTATTGGCCGCTACCCTGGTGATATGACGATGAAAAATGCCGACTTAATGGAGCAGGTCAGGGACGCTGATCAAATCATGAACCGGTTAAAACTGGATAATAGCATTGACACGACAAAAATCGGCGTATTAGGTTATAGCTGGGGTGGACTTGCAGGGGCACTCTGGGCTATGCAACGGAAGGGCATAAACGCTATGGTATCACTGGATGGTTCTGAGGTTCATCATTATGGGAATTCAAAATCAGAGGATCAAGATTTTGAGTATACTATCTCCACCCCTTTTTTCGAGAAATCAACTTTGTCCGTGCCTTACCTGCGTTTAGAGAGTAACCCTGAACCGAATAGATCTGAGAAAGATTCCACATATAATTTTTTAAGAAAAGTCAAAGCGGCAAAGCAGGTTGTAAAGATTGACTCTGCCAGGCACCAGGATTTCTCTTCCTTGGCAACCATTATTAGAACATCCGGCAAATGTTCAGTTCCCAAAGTTTACTACACCATTTCAAGCTATACAATATCATACTTCAATAAGCATCTTAAGGGCCAAGAGTAAAAAAGGAATAAGCTCGTATACTTGCACGTAAAGCGCTTGTGCCTAGCAGCTCCCGCTTACGAGTTATAAGCAATGTCTTCGAAATAAGAAGCGTTGCTTAGCAATCTATGAGTGCTATTTTAGGACTATACGAAACTAAGAGTGCTACTTTACCCTGATCGCGACGTCGAGACTATCATTCTCGCAACATCGGACCAGCTTGGTCAAGCTTCTCAGGATTCCACGGGATCTCATCCATACCCCTCCGTTTTTTAAGACCCCGCAAACAAGCATCTGTGAATTCAGCCTGGTAGCATTTGACATGCTAAGTCGTGAAATGATGTACGTAAATTGTTTAGCCTGACTGGAAAATTCAGGGCGGGGCAATTACCTTTTTTTGAATGAATAAGAATATTCCCGAATGGCTAGCGTATCCCCTTTACCTAGATGTTGCACAAAAGATTCATCAAATTCATTAAACCTGGTACCAGATCCTGAACTTTTATATAATCCTCCCTCCCCAGGAAACCAGGAATATTCCGGGTCGTGGTATGTCCAAGATACAAGCATGTACTCAAACGAAGATAAACTCAGTTCAGAATAGTTTCCGTAGCCCACTTGCATATTGTAGGTTCTGAATTTGCTATCCCAAACCGGTTCAAATTCGCTCCTGTATTTTGACATTTCGATGTTTCGAATTTCGTTATTCGTTACAATCCACGTGTTCGTCGATTTGAATTTTAACTGGTCGTTGTTTTTTGTGATTAGCCAGGGGTAATCTGAGCTTGAAAACTTAGCGGAGTCGGGAGAAAAGAACTTGATGTGTTCGTCGCTGACGAATGAAGAGTCTTTTATTATAAGACCTCCATTGCTTTTTAAGAACCTATTAATTAAATCATTATCGGTTATCTCCTTTTTATTGGAATAAAGTCGAGTTTTCGATTTTATGCTGATACGATTTAAATAGACGGTCGATGGAAATTCAGGAGACTGCTCTATTTCTGTCTTTTTACAACTGACGATAACGAAGAGAAGCAAAACAACGGAAAGGTATTTCATAGATAATAGTAAGGGCCGTTTCTTTGCAAGATAGGCATTTCTTTATGATAGTATGAGGTTCAACGAAAAATGTCTCTGGGCTCTTGGACGTGGCAAACTGGCTTGTTTAGCATCTCCAACGAGAGCTCCCCTCCCTGTATCAAGAATCTTTACATGCAGCATTCCATGCAACCAAGGTCTTTGTAATTTGTTCGAGAAATGTCATTTATTCATTATCTGTTGAACACTTTGTAAAAACTTAGCTTGTTGATCTACAAAGGGGTAATGAGAGCAATTTTCGATGGCGTAGAAATTGGCCGGGCCAGTGATATTTTGCATCTCGGAGAGCTGCTTTTTTGAGAAAATGCCATCTTGCAGTCCATAAATGGCCGAGAGCTTGATATTTTTATTTTTGATGCTTTTTAAAATGGCTTTGGTGTCAATATTTACACGGGATTCATTTTGATAGAATAACACCGGGGCTTTATCATTGCGGATATTCGATTTGGAAAAGCTACTGCTATCGTACTCCTGATTCAGTTTTTTCGACTCCTCAGTAGGTTTCGGCATTTTGAAAAAGCCAAAGTGTGACGCCACTTCGTATGTCTGCTTGCGATACTGTTCACTTTGCTTATCCAGCGATTTAATGTAAGAAATCTTTTTCAGCATTGCTGTGTCTTCCTTTTGCGTTGCAGCGCTTAGACTGGAACTGAGGATATGGTCATATGACTCCTGTTGAGAGAACAATGCGCCAACGAGTATAAGCCGCTCCACTTTTTCGGGGAATGCATTTACATACAAGGTTGAAACAATACCACCGAAACTATGGCCTAAAAGACTCACTTTCGACAAATCATATTGTTTGATAAGAGTGTTCAAATCGGAAAACGCCTCATCAAATGTTATTTTCGCCTCAGCGTCAATGGACCGGCCTTCGCCTCTCCTGTCGTATACGATTACATAAAAGCCCCTTGAAGCAAGCGCGGTTGCGGTTGTTCCTTCGAACAATGTTGAATTACCCCGAGGGCCGCCATGCAAATATATAATAGCCGGATCTCCCCTGTGACCATAGGCTTTCGAATATATTTGTTGAGCTATTGATACCGGGGCATTGATTGATAAAATGGCAGTAAAAACAAAAAGGGATACAAATACTGTTTTGAAACTATGGTTCATTATAAAAATTGGTAAGACTAGTCTGATATTCTTAACTTATCATTTATGTTTCACACTGGCAGCAATCGCTTTAATCCAGTGAATAGCAAAGTTAACTGGTTCCTTGGACTTATGTAACCGGTGACTGCAGCCCATTAAACCCACCGGCACGTGTTTAGCTGTCAGATCGATATTGTTACTTCCTACTTCCTGCCCGGCGTATACACCGCCGGATTTTAAAACACCTGAGTGATCATTAATGATTATCTCAAAAATATCTTCGGGTGTTCTGAGGGTATGACATAAGGCTGTCACTTCCCCACCCAACCTTTGTGGCGACAAAAACAAAACGTCGTCAAAACAAACAAAGATGGAAAAGAACACAACGGATCCCTGGGCTTGGGGTAAGTACACAAATTCGGTTCAAGCAGTCGAAATTAAACAGCCGGAGGGCACACTTTACTGCTCCGGGCAAGTTGCGATCGACGCGAACGGGCAGCCTGTTGCCGGTGATATGAATGCACAGCTGGAACTGACTATCCGAAATCTGGAGCAACTCATTACGGAGGCGGGCTATGAGCCCAGCGGCATTGTAAGGCTAAATGTTTACACTACTTCAACACAAGAGTTCTTCACGAGCTGCGTCCAAACCTATCAAACATGGATTGCAAAACATGGCATCAAACAGGCCACTACCATGCTGGAAGTGAAGGCATTATTTGGTGGACTTACTGTTGAGCTGGAAGCGACGGTAGTAAAGTAGCTAAGTGAGACATTCAGAACAAAGAGCCCGGAAACGGGCTTTTTGTTCTGAATGTCTCACTCAAACCCATCTGGCTGCATTGAAGTCACGCGCAAAAAGCATGATGCACCTGCCGGGCCAGTTCCCGGAGCTGATCCTGCAAGGCGACAGGTTCCAGAACTGTGACAGCGCCGGCGTAAGGCAGCAGCCAGGTGGCGAGGTAAGGCAACGAGCCAACCAGAAACAGCATTTCCACACTTCCATCAGACAGTAATGTTTCGTGTGTGAAGCCAAACTGGTGTTTGGTATCCTCCATCCGTCGCGCCAGGGCAGGGATAATACCAGCCATCCGAAAACGGATGACGACCTTCTCTTTTTCCTGACGCTTTGCCTGGTCGATCCAATAATTTTGCAGGGCCTGCGGCCTGACAGCGAATACTTCTTCCTTCACATTTAAATCACGGATGCGATCAAGACGAAAGTCCCGGAATTGCTGCCGGAGCCTGCAAAATGCGACCACATGCCTGTGCTGGCTTAAATAAAGGCCGATCGGTTCAATTTCCCGGCTGGTAGACAAGCCGGTTTCAGCTGCGTTATATGTAATATCGGCCACAAGCCTTGAAGTAACGGCCCTCAATAACTGTTGATAAGTATCAGCGCGGTTACTCTCGCTGGCTGGTTCCAAAACCTGGATTTGGGGCGACAACGTTTCCAGGTGATCCCGATCTGTGTACCGGAGTGCTGCCCGCAGCTTATCCATCGCAGTGGTGGTCAGGAGCGCGGTGGCAGGGTCTGTAAACCGGGCGGCCAGCTTTTCGGCCGTCAATAGCGCGGTGGCTTCTCCACGGCTGAACATGACCGGCGGCAGCCTGTAACCTTCCAGCATGGCATAACCCTTGCCATCATGGGTGATCACCGGGATTCCTGCACTTTCAAGAGTCCGGATGTCACGGTAAATGGTTCGGGTACTGACCGAAAATCGCTTCGCCAGTTCTGCGGCAGTCACCATCCGCTTGGTTTGAAGCAACGTAAGCAGCGCCACGAGCCTCGAAAGACGGTTTACTTCGTGATCGATCATTATAAAATTGGTCCTCGTGATTGGAAGTTGGTACGAAAGTCCATTTGCTCTGATTTGAGTCAGATTCGATGTTTGTCCAAATTTAATGCTTCCTTGTGACAACCTTATGTCATAGGTTGAAAGCAGATTTTTATCAATACCTGCTCCTTATCGCCCGTTTTATACAAGGTCTTTTACTACCAAAAAAGAAAGCAAGCAACAAAGGTTGTGCTTGCTTTCATAAATCGATTCGTGTAATGCTTATGGATGTCCGCTGCCACCTGCGGCGCCGTAGATCTGCCCGGTGGCGAAACTGGCTTCGGAGTCGGCAAGCTGCACGTATATGGATGCGAGCTCGGCCGGTTGGCCGGGCCTTCCCAGCGGTGTCGCTTCCCCAAACTCCACGATCTTATCCTGTGGCTGGCCGCCACTTACCTGCAGCGGCGTCCATACCGGCCCGGGTGCTACACCATTCACCCGAATGCCTTTCGGCCCCAGTTGTTTGGCCAGCGATTTCACAAAAGCAACATTGGCAGCCTTTGTCTGCGCATAGTCGAATAAGTTTTCCGACGGGTCGTATGCCTGAACAGACGAAGTGGCGATGATTACCGAACCTTCCGCAAGGTGCGGCAAAGCGGCCTTCGTTATCCAGAAGGGAGCGTAAATGTTGGTCTTGATGGTCGCATCAAAACCTTCTGACGTGAGTTCAAGCAGGGATTCCACGGCTTGCTGGTGCCCCGCGTTATTGACCAGGATATCCAGTCCGCCTAATTTCTCTACGGCCTGCTCTACAAGTTCCCGGCAAAAAGCTTCCCCGGTGATATCGCCGGGAATTCCATAGCCCTTCCTGCCCGCTGCTTCGATGAGTTCAATAACTTCATCTGCATCAGATTGTTCATCCGGCAAATAATTGATCACCACATCGGCCCCCTCACGTGCGTAGGCAATTGCTGCTGCACGTCCAATGCCCGAGTCGCCGCCTGTAATCAAGGCCTTTCTGTCGGCCAGCCGGCCAGATCCTTTGTAGGAATTCTCACCGTGATCAGGTTGCGGATCCATCTTCGAGGCTAATCCCGGCACTTGCTGCGGCTGTTTGTTAAACGGTGGTTTGGGATATTTGTTCACCGGGTTTTGAAGCGTTGCTTTGATTGTTTCAGACATGTCAATGAAGTTTTAATAGTAAAATAGTAGAACTGTTTCCAGAAACTGGATGATACGTGCGGTTCCCTAATAAAACTTTGCCAATTGGTCCGCCAGGACAGAAATTACCGGAAATAACCCAACTGGTAAAAGCTGGCCCGAAATTTCAGTGGTGTCCGGTTGCCGCGACATTTGAATCCATTGGTAAATGCGTTTCACATTAAACACATTTAGCAATGAAAGAACCCGATCGGAATGTGAAATAAACCGGAGCGGAAAGCGCTTTCCGTCAGTTCCCCAAAAGAATCCGGCGGCATTGCTACTTGCCTTTGGTAGAAAATGCGGTTGGATTACTTTATAATTATTTACGAATTTATACGCATAAGACAGACACCAATCAACCATTCAAAATGCCGCATATATCTGCCTTGCATCAGGAAACGGAGCTATTGATCTCAGTTTCTCAGGGAGACGAAAGGGCATTTACGGCACTTTACAACCATTATCACAAACGGCTCGGCACCCACATTTACAGGATCACGAAATCGACCGAGCTGGCCGAGGAGGTTGTGCACGACGTATTCCTGAAAATCTGGCTAAACCGGGAGACGCTGGTTAACGTCGAAAATTTTTCGGTCTATCTCTATGTGATCTCCAAAAACGCTGCGCTGAACTGTCTTAAAAGAACAATTCGCGAAAGGGCACTAACCACAGAGCTCGATACGGATTCAGAACAAGTATCCCTGCCAGACACCCCGGAAGACGATTACCGGTACATTCTGATAGACGAAGCCATTGACCGGTTGCCTCCACAGCAGCGGCAGGCGTATCTCCTGGCCCGACATGAGCGCCTCTCTTACGTGGAAGTTGCATTGAGAATGAATTTGTCAAAAGAAACCGTTAAAAAATATTTGCAGATCGCGACGGAATTCATATCCGCATATATCGGTAAAAGGCTCATGGTCAGTATTTGGCTTACAATTCAAAACTTTCTTTAAATTTTACCAAAAACAATACCCCCTTTTTATTGCCGGTAATTGTCCTTTCAGCAGAGATCAAAAAGCAATGCTGTTTATTTATGGATAATCCGGAGAACCGGTTGGAGGAGTTGTTTAACCGCTATTATCAGGGACTGGCGACCGCCTCGGAAAAAGAGGAGTTGATGGCGTATATGCGGTCCGCCAATGACGATGCACTTCTGGAAAAATTCCTCGAAAGTGGCTGGGTAAGTCTGGACGCGGAAGAAAACGTATTCACTGCGGAAAAAAGCAGTGCAATGTTGCGCTCCATCTTCGATTCACCCCCCAAAGAAGAAAAGAAAACGAAGATTTTCAGTCTTGGCTGGATTCGCTACGCATCAGCTGCTGCTATTTTCATCTTGATCGGTTTGGGAATCTGGAAAGTGACATCAATTCCCAAGACCGGCATAGCGCATACGGCTCAGCCCAAAACAGAAGACGTTAAGCCTGGTGGTGCCAAGGCCCTACTGACGCTTTCGGACGGCTCTGCCATTGAACTTGCGCATGCAAAAAGTGGCTTTCTTGCGCGCCAAGGTGCCGCAGAGGTGAGTAAATCCCAGGACGGTGTGCTGGTTTACAACGCAAAATCCGAAAATACAAGCACAAAAATAAGCATGAACACCCTCACCACACCTAAAGGCGGCCAATATGAAATGCTCCTGCCCGATGGAAGTAAAGTGTGGCTCAATGCATCCTCTTCCATTCGTTTTCCTTCCGTTTTTCCAGCTTCGGAACGAAAGGTGGAAATTACAGGCGAGGCATATTTTGAAGTTGCGAAAGACAAAAGCAGGCCGTTCAGGGTGAAATTTAATAAGTCTGAGGTGCAGGTTCTCGGAACAAGCTTCAATATCATGGCTTACCCGGACGAAGGGCCGAGCAAAACGACGTTGGTGGAAGGTTCAGTATTTATCAGAAATGTGAATCAAAACACAAAGCTGAAACCCGGACAGCAGGCGGCGGTGTTGCCCACCGGAAAAATCAAGACGCAGTACATTGCACTGGATGAGGCAGTTGCCTGGAAAAATGGCATGTTTTATTTTAAGGATGCCGGCATTGAGGAAGTCATGCGGCAGCTTTCGAGGTGGTACGACGTGGAAGTTTCCTATTCCGGCAAAATTCCGGTCAGGCAGTTCACTGGCCGCGTTTCGCGTAATGTGAACCTGTCCGAAGTGTCCGGAATGCTTCGCTATGCGGGTGTGAGCTGCCGCATTGAAGGTTCCAAAATGATTATTGACCCATAACACGTATATAGTTTTGCGTTTCCGTTTTTTATCAATCCAAACCTTTCATTATCATGACACCGATCCGAAATTTTTCTCCATGAGCGCGGTGCCTTTAAAACAAAAAGGGAAAATGCGCTAACATTTTCCCGTATGTCCAGGCGCACAACCGAGCTTCTCTTCAAAAGTCAATTTGCTATTCCTAAACTTTACAAATTTATGAAAATAAACTTGCTATCCGCCTTGTGCGGATACCGGCAGGCGGGCCTTCCTGCTAAAATAGTAACCATTATGACTCGGATTCTCTTTTTGCTTGTCGTCACGCTCACGCAGGTCACCGCAGACGGATACAGTCAGAAAATATCGTTTCATGCCAAAAACCTGCCCATTGAGAATGTGTTAAAGTCCATTGAGAAACAGAGCGGTTACCTGTTTTTGTATGACAAACTGGACCTGCCCGAAACACAGAAAGTGTCGGTGCGCGTGAAAAATGCGAACATTGATCAGGCACTTACAACCCTTTTTCAGGACCTGCCGCTGACCTACAAAATTTTCAACCAGAACATTGTTCTGAGGAAAGTGGTAAAAAGTCCGGCGAAGGAAAATATACAACCGCTGAAAACCCCGGACATAAAACAGGAAATCAATCTACATTACAAAAACATTGAACCTGTCCCCCAGCCTACCGACCGGCGAATCAGGGGAAAGATCACCGATGAAAATGGCAATCCATTTCCGGGCGTGAGTGTTTTGGTCAAAAATTCACAAACGGGCACAACTTCCAATGGGAATGGTGATTATGAGCTGACCATTCCCGACGGCGCGATACTGGCGGGTGAGGTCACATTGATCGTAAGCTTTGTGGGTTATAAAAGTCAGGAAATCAATGCAGGCAGCCGGACCGAAATCAATTTTGGCATGTCCGTCGATACCAAATCGCTGAATGATGTTGTCGTGGTGGGATATGGCACCCAGAATAAAAGCAGCATTACAGGCTCTGTGGCCTCAGTCCCGATGAAAAGCATTGCTAACCAGCCTTTGACAAGCCTGGATCAGGCAATGGCCGGACAAATTGCGGGTGTGAGCGTGTCACAATCCAAAGGTGCGCCTGGCGGGGGCGTTTCGGTGCGGGTACGCGGAACCGGCTCCATAGGCGCTGGCAACGAGCCCTTGTATGTGATCGACGGCTTTCCGGTTTCAGGGGATTTCAACAGCAGTTTTAACCCGCTTTCGACCATTAATCCCAATGATATTGAATCCATTGAAATACTTAAAGACGCCTCAGCAGCAGCGATTTACGGCTCACGCGGAAGCAATGGCGTGGTGCTGGTAACGACCAAGCACGGCAAAACGGGCACATCGACCATTCAGCTCGACACGTACTACGGCGTGCAGCAGGTGGCCAATAAAATTGACATGCTCAATGCAAGGGAATATGCAGAGTTTAACACCGAAGCGAGGAATAATGCCTGGATAGACCGCGGCGGAAAAGCCACCGACCCGAACGATTTACGGCCAGCCACACTTCAAATTCCCGAAATGTTCAGGAACCCGGAATCACTCGGAAAGGGAACCGACTGGCAGGACGAAGTTTTCAGGACTGCGCCGATCCAGAACCACCAGCTTTCTGTTTCAGCGGGAAGCGAAAAAACGCAACTGTTTTTGTCAGGTGCTTACTTCAAACAGAAAGGTGTTGTGATGAACACAGGATTTGACAGATATTCTGCACGCATTAACCTCGACCATTCAGTTTCAAAAGCCATAAAAGTGGGTGTTAACCTCGCGCCTTCATTTTCTTCAAATAAATTATTACCTGTTGAAGATCAGGTTTTTTCCAGCGGAATTCTCGCATCAGCCCTTTCTATGCCGCCTACTGTGCCGGTTTATAATCCCGACGGAACATTTACCACATTACTGGGCACTTCCCCTTACAACCTGGGTATTATCGATAACCCGGTGGCGATTGCAAGTAAGATTAAGGACAAAAAGACCGTTTTCAGGACATTAGGGAACATTTATGCGGAAATTAACATTCTGGAAAACCTGAAATTCAGGACTTCTATCGGGATAGATTATTCGGACGCCCGCCAAAGTTCTTTTTATCCCTCAGATCTGGGTAGCAACGGCGTTCCCGCACCTGTACAAGCGCGGGCTACGGCCAGCAGCGGCAGGGAAATCAACTGGCTGAATGAAAACATCCTTAGCTACAAAAAAACGTTCGGTGGCAAACACGAGCTGGATGTGCTTGCCGGCTTTACTTCCCAAAAAGCGAAATACGAATCAACATCACTTGCAGCCACCAATTTCCCGACGGATCTGGTCCCAACATTGAATGCGGGACAGGTCACCAGTGGTGGCACGGGCATGTCCGAATGGTCGCTGCTCTCCTATTTGGGCCGGGTTAACTACACTTTTGCGAGCAAATATCTGCTATCCGCAACGGTTCGCCGCGATGGATCTTCCCGTTTTGGAGCCAAAAATAAATGGGGAACATTTCCTTCTGCATCAGTAGGCTGGTATTTATCGGAAGAGCCGTTCTTGAAAACGCAGCACGTGGTAAGCGACCTGAAACTGCGTGCCAGTTATGGGCTTGCGGGAAATAACACCATTGGGAATTACAGTCAGATCGGCCTTTTGTCGAACCGTCGTTACAGCTTCGGCGCGGGGACCGGCAATGTAGTTTACGGCCTCTACCCTTCCTCGATCACCAACGAGCAGCTTGGCTGGGAAGTAATGCACCAGATGGATATCGGGGTTGATTTTGGAATACTCAGAAACCGGTTGATGTTCACTATTGATTACTACAATAAAAACACGACAGACCTGCTGCTCAATGTGCCTGTGCCCGCCTCTACGGGCTACGAAACGGCTTTGCAAAACATTGGCAAACTCAATAACAAGGGCTGGGAATTCAGTGTGAATACCAAAAATTTCGTAAAAGCATTCAAATGGTCGACCAATTTCAACATTTCATTCAACCGGAATAAAGTCGTTGCATTAGGGCCGGAAGGCAATACGATCATTTCAAAAAGTCCGTCTTTTAGCCCAAATACCCACATTACAAAAATTGGCGAGCCGATAGGAAGTTACTGGGGATATGAGGCAATCGGCGTTTACCAGTCGCAGGAAGAGGTGGATAACACGCCATCTGTCAAGGGAAGCTCCCGGCCGGGCGATTTGAAATATAAGGACGTGGACGGCGACG
The DNA here is from genome assembly GCF_022869785.1 of Dyadobacter chenwenxiniae. Lineage (NCBI taxonomy): Bacteria > Pseudomonadati > Bacteroidota > Cytophagia > Cytophagales > Spirosomataceae > Dyadobacter > Dyadobacter chenwenxiniae. The sequence goes on from NZ_CP094997.1 coordinate 3,141,260, forward strand.
GCACCATTACCCCCAAGGATGTTACCATTATCGGAAACAACCATCCCGACTTTTTTTACGGCATCACCAACAATTTCAGTCTCGGCAGATTTAACCTGAGCATTCTGGCAGACGGTGTGCAAGGGCTTGAACTGTTGAATGGTTCGCGCAGAAACCTCGGGCTTGTGAACGGCAGTTACAGCCGCAGGGATGTTTTGGGCAGATGGCAATCGGCCGAGAAACCGGGCGACGGAAGAACTCCCAGGGCCAATACGGTTGCTACCGGCGGCAATGTGAGTTATGTATCAAGCTTGCTGGTTGAGGACGCATCCTTTTTCAGGATCCGGAATGTTAACCTGCGTTATGCGCTGCCGGATAGAATCGGAAAAGTGGCTTATGTTCGCGCTGCAAGCATCAACCTGTCTGTTCAGAATGCCTTTACATTCACCAAATACCTGGGTTACAATCCCGAACAAAGCCTGAACGGCAGCAGTTCGCTCACACCCGGTGTGGATTTCAATGGTTATCCGCTCGCCCGGACATTCACACTTGGATTGAACCTGACCTTTTAATCACCAGCCCTTAAATGACAAAAAGATGAAATTAAATGCATATATCCTTAGTGCGCTAAGCATGCTCGCCACCGGTTGTTCCAATTTCCTGGAACTCGCCCCCAGGGATGCTACCAATGTGAACAATTTTTACAGAAATGCATCCGATATGCAAGCCGCGGTGAATGCCGCTTACGGAATGCTCGCCTCTTCGGGCGAATATGGTTATGCCTATTACAATGTTTCAGAGGTGCGATCCGACAACACGATGAACTTCGAAGTCGGCGGAAACCTGCCGGATGCTGAGCTTGACCAGTTCAAAATGGCTTCTACCAACGAAATTATCCGTCTTATGTGGATCGACACTTATCGCGGGATTCTGGCTTGTAACGCAGTATTGGATCACATCAATGGTGCCAGTATGGACCAGGCGCTTCGCGATCGCTTTGTGGGTGAAGTAAAGTTTCTGCGCGCATTGAAATACTTTAACCTCGTGCGGACATTCGGTGACATTCCGTTGGTTTTGTCGGAGACCAAATCCGTTTCCGAGGGTTACAGCCAGTCGCGGGTTGCGCAGGCGGAAGTTTACAACCAGATCATCGCCGATCTGGCCGAAGCTGAACAAAAACTTCCGGTCACCTACACAGGAGCTGAGATTGGGAAAGCTACGAAAGGAGCGGCAAAATCACTTCTAGGCAAAGTTTACCTGACAATGGGTGATTTTACCAAAGCCAAAGACAAGCTGAAAGAAGTCATTGATCAGGGAAATTACAAGTTGCTCGATGACTATGCTGCGCTGTGGCCTGTTGCGAATGCAAATCACCAAGAATCGATTTTTGAGGTGCAGTTCAAAAAAGGCGGGACTGGGACGGGAAGTAGTTTTTACAACAATTTTGCGCCACGTAACTCGGGAACAAATGTCATAAAGGTCGGCTTTGCGGGAGGCAGAAATAATCCTACGGCTGATTTGGTGGCCGCATATGAGCCAGGAGATGCTCGTAAAGCCGCATCGCTGGCAACCGGCTATATTGACGCTGCGACGGGCAAATTTGTAGCTGACCCGTACACATTAAAGTATCAGGACACGCCATTTTCCGAAGGCGACGCGGATAACAACTGGACGGTAATGCGCTATGCGGACGTGTTGCTCATGTTTGCGGAAGCGAACAACGAGGTGAGCAATGGCCCGACCGCGGAGGCTTACGAAGCAATCAATGCAGTGAGAAGACGGGCAAAGCTGGCTGCACTTCCGGCGGGAATGACGAAAGCGGCATTTTCGCTGGCAATTGAGCACGAACGGCAGGTGGAACTGGCTTTTGAAGGCCACCGCTGGTTTGATCTCGTAAGGACGGGCAGGGAAGTCGCTATCATGAACAAGCATTTCAAAGCCCCTGTTGTGGCAGAATTCAATGCCGTTTTCCCAATCCCACAGACGCAGATCGATGTAAACCCGCAGGGGATCAAGCAAAATCCCGGTTATACATTTTAAAACAGCTCCTATATGTTTGGTAAAAATGCTTTCAAGTCGCTGGCGGCCTTCACGTTTTGTTTGTTAATAATAAGTGTTTCCAATGCGCAGACTCATTCGGACGCAGTAAAAGCGCCGGAAGTCTTCATCCATACTGGTTTCGAAAACGCTTCGCCGCTCAATTGGGAAGCCGATTCCGCTGGCAGGATCATCATCAGCCTGGTTTACGATCATGAGCGGTTTTCACAAAACCGGGCCAACAACCACTGGCACTTTAAAGTGGAAGCACCGGTTGGAAAAGAGGTGACGTTGATCCTGCAAAATTTTGATAACATCTGGAACAACATCCACGCCAGCCCGATTTCCAAACAATCGCCGGTTGTAGTTTCAACCGACGGCAAAATCTGGGAAAGCCGTCCCACCGAGTACATTGAAGGAAACCGGATGCTGATCAAGCTCAAAATGACCGCGCCGAGCGCCTACATTGCCAGCATTGAGCCTTATCGGATCAGCGATCTGGACAAGCTTTTGGCAAGAATCAGAAACCATAAACTGGTGACGATTACGCCCATTGGCAAAACAACCGAAGGCCGTTCCCTGGAAATTATCAAGATCGGCAACGAGAAAGCGCCCAAGCGTATTTTTCTCCGGGGCCGCGCGCATGCATTCGAAGCAGGTGGTAACTGGACATTGGAAGGGCTAATAAACCGGCTATTGAAAGACGATGCTGAAATGAAGCTGTATCTCAAAAGATATTGCGTTTACATTCTGCCGATGACCAATAAAGATGGTGTTGCCCGTGGAAAAACGCGTTTCAATGCCAATGGTTATGACCTGAACCGAAAATGGGACAAACCGGCAGATTCCCTCATTGCGCCGGAAAATTATTATCTGGAAAAATGGCTTACCAAAATGGGAGCCTCTGGTAAAAAGCCGGACCTGGGCATTGATGTCCATAATGATGCAGGCGGAAATCTGCACATTAGCCGCCCCGACGGTGATATTACGGCTTACCGTGCGAATATGGCAAAACTGGATAGCCTTTTAAGAAAATACACCTGGTATACAGAAGGTTCTACCAAGCCGGGCTTCCGCAATCCAGGGACATTAGGGGAAGGCTTCATGGAAAGATTTGGCATTGAAGCGCTTGTTTATGAACTGAATTACGAGTGGGTGGAAGGTTTGAAAAAAGCTCCGTTAGCAGCAGATTGGCTTTCACTAGGCGGTAAACTGCCGGAAGTTTTTTACCATTATTTTGAAAAGTAGCCGGATGAGAAAACCATTCTATGTTACGGCCATACTTTCGGGCATGGCTGCATTGCTGATTGCCTCGTTCGGTTACCGGCCTCAGCAGTTACAGGATTTCAATACGGAAAAGTTGGAGCTGGATTCAACGATCCTGGACGTTACGACCATTGCGGAAAATTTGAATGTGCCCTGGGAAATGACCTGGGGGCCCGACAATACGATCTGGTTTACGGACCATGACGGCAAGGTAAGCAAGATCGACCCTAAAACCGGCCAGATCACGGAACTCTTGCAGATCAAAGATTATTATAGAAAACGGCTTGGATTAATGAGTATGGTTTTACACCCTGATTGGAAAACAAATCCGCAGGTTTTTATTAACTACACCCATATCCGGCCCGACTCTGTTATCATTTCGAAACTGGTTAGATACACCTATAATGGTCAGGCGCTGATCGATCCGGTTTTGTTGAAGCAAATCCCGGGTTACCTGGGCCACAATGGTTCCCGATTAGTGATCTCGAGAGACCGCAAATTACTTTGGGCGACAGGCGATTTGAAGCAAAAAGAAACAATCCATAATCCAGCATTTGCCAATGGAAAAGTACTCCGGCTGAATCTGGACGGCACTATTCCCAATGATAACCCTCATCCCGGAAGCCCGGCTTGGGCCATGGGTTTCCGGGTTCCACAGGGATTGGCCTACACCAAAAAAGGAAACCTGTTTATCGCCGAACATGGCGATGCGACGGATGACGAGGTGAACCGCGTTGTGAAAGGCGGCAATTATGGCTGGCCTTACATTGCCGGGTTCAGTGATATGCCGCAGGAAAAGAACTATTCCGAAAACCACAAATCCATATTCCCGGCGAAAGCCTGGACTCCCACCATCGCACCTGCCGGAATGGAATATTATGACGGCAACATTCCCGAATGGAAAAATGCATTGTTGCTGAGTACATTGAAGGACCAAAGTCTGCGCGTTCTAAAATTGGATAAAAAACAAGAAAAGGTAATAGGAGAAGACATTCTATTCCGTCAGAAATTCGGCAGGTTACGCGATGTTTGCGTTTCTCCCTCAGGTGACGTCTACATTTCCACCAGCAACCGCGACTGGAATCCGCCTGCAAATTTTCCGGTCAAAACCGACGACCGGATTATTCGCATCAGCAAAAGTGGTATTATCCCAAAAGACAAGCGCACGGCGAAAACAAAGCAAAAAGCTGACAAACAATCGGCGGCAGCCTTGTTTGCCAGCTTCTGCGAATCCTGCCATAAAGCCGATGGTCAGGGCGTTCAAGGTTCGTTTCCATCCCTGGTAACCTCATCGAAGCTGGCCGGTGCAAACAATGTGCTTATCCCGTTTCTGCTCAAAGGTTCGCAGTCTGCATCAGGCGAAGGCATGCCCGGATTTGGCTTCCTGCCTGATGAGCAACTTTCTGAGATCGTTTCCTATGCGCGATTAAAGTTTTCCACCAATATAAATGCGATTTCAGCCAGCGAGATAAGTATGTTACGTGTTAAAAATTAGATAGTCACTTGGAGGCCAGAAGTCCCGCAGGAACTTTGAGCGCGCCGGTTTCAAAATCAATCAGACCATTACGCTCATTTTCAATGTTCGTTGCCTGGGTATAAACGTCTCCGGCAACGGACCGTTTTCCCAATTCCTTCTTGAAAAGGGTAATCTGGGTCGCACGATCGGCGTCATCGGCTGGCCCGCCGTAATTTTCAAAACCGAAGCCTCCCCACTCACTCACGACCAGCGGCACTTGTTTGCGGTAGAAAAAAGGATCGCCTACTACAAGAGGGAAAGCCGCAACAGTGTCCAGGTTTCCCTTGGTCAGCTCATCGAGCATCCATTGCCAGTGTGCAAGATCCGGTGTATATAAATGGGCGGTCAGCAAATCAGATTTAAGTCTTCCCTCCAACGAAATGTGCTGCCAGCCATCGTTGTCGACAACCAGAAACTGGGGAAATGCAAGCTGCATATAATGATACATGTCAATAATGTACTTGCGTGTATCCTGGTTGTAAGCAATGTCTTGTGCGCCCCAGTCTTCGTTGTACAAGCTCCATATTACTACGGACGGATGCGTCCCAATCAATGCGAGCATCCGCATAAGCTCTGCCTGATGATTTTCCCGGCTTTTGAGCGTGCTTTGGTGGGGGCTGGGGACTTCCACCCAAAGCAGCATCCCTATTTTATCGGCAAGCTTGTAAATGCGCGGGTCAACCCCGGCAATGTGTATCCGGACCAGATTACAGCCCAGCTCTTTCATAGCCAGCAAATGCCTCTTAATCTGATCATATGTGGCATTACCAGGCTGATAAAGAATGCCGTCCAGGTAAATCTGCTGATTATTCAGGTACAAATGACTGCCCCTTGCCTCAAACTTTCTGAGTCCAAACTTCGTCTCGATCTCGGAAATAGCGCCTTGCTCATTCACAAGCTGGGCCACCAACCGATATTGGTTCGGGTTTTCAGGTGACCATAGCAATGCATCCGCAACATCCAGCACGAGCCGCTGCGATTTTTGTCCGGCTTCCAGCATCAACGGAAATTCATCTTCGGCTACCGGGTTTTCTCCCTTCGCCGAATCTGGCAGGAAAACGGAAAGCTTTATTTTATATAACCCCGGGTCGTGAATACGGGTCGTGAGCGTAAACCGGACGAGGTTATCTTCAATGATACTCACCACCCCCACCCGCGAGCGCAACCGGTTCCGCTCCACATTTTCCAACCAAATACTGCGTACTGCGCCCGTAAAAGTCTGGTACCAAATGCCGCCCCGCTTGTAAACGTGCGATTCCTGCTTTCCGCGAGGAATATCAGCATCCATACTGCTTGCGACGCGAACGGTGAGGCGGTTGACTGGCCGGAGCATTTCCAATTCATAAGAAAACGACGTGTACTCTCCCACGTGGATTTGTTCACCCTCTATGGTTGCCAATGGGCTTCCATTCAGCCAAACCTGTGTTTCGTAACCGCAAGCCCCAAAAGTAAGCTGCGGGATCGTGGCGCTTTCTTCGTCCGAAGACGCATATTCGGGTCTCCTAAATTCTCTTTCATACCAAACTACGATCTTATCCTTCCAGGAAGAACCTTCTTGCTGAAACCCTGCCAGATGTTGTTCCACGCTTCCTGGCCAATGGGCGGTTTGCGTAAACGTATGCTGAACAAACCAATTTTCAGCGACGCCCCGGTCATTGGGGTCCACTGCAAATTTCCATTCGCCATCGAGCAGTAAATATTCATTGGGCCGGATTACAGCCCTGGGCAAGTCGTCCTGAAAACTCTCCTTTTCCAGCGGTGCCTCCCGGCTTTTGGAAGAACCGTAGTTGGTATGATTTCGCATGCTTTTTTTTAATTGTTAATATTCATCATCTTCATCGTCATTGTCCCGCCTGCAAACCATCACAATGGCTGCGGTTATGGCCAGGCCCACAAGTACTTTTCTAGCAAATCCCTTCGGATTATGCTTTAATTCAGACTTGCCACCCAGTTCCGAGAAGATATTAGGGAAATGTCCACGTTTAAAGTCATCCACCACCCCTTCTATCATATTGACCCGGTCTGCCAAAAGCAATGGTAACCAATGCCCGTAGCTGGACTCACTGAATTTAAATGCATATCTACGGATTTTTCCGCTTAATCCACTAGGCGGATTGGGCGTTCCAAAAACGGCTGTTATTGTGGGCCTTTCGTTAGAAGTCAGAATTTCAACCTGTGCAAGCTGCTGAGATGGCCTTTCCCATGTCATTCCTTTATTATCGTTCTCGTTGCGAAGTTTCATCGGATACGACGGGACGTCCAGCGGATTGGCATCAATGCCCCATCCGATGATGTCTTTACGCTCAAAATCTTTGTTTTCCATGATTTTAATGTTATTTGTTGGCTGATGACGGAATCAAAATGGTTTTGATGCAATTGTCCAGCTTTGCTGAAAAGATGTGATACGCATCCGACACTTCCTCCAAGGGCACCCGGTGGGTAATCATTTCCTTAGGATTCAGTCGCCCGGCACGCACATGTTCGATCAGTCTGGGAAGAAGCCTTTTGACCGAAGCCTGATTAGCCCGGATTGTAATCCCCTTGTTGACAACATTACCAATCGGAACCAGGTTATCAGTCGGCCCGTAAACACCTACAATGGACACAACACCTCCTTTTTTAACCGAATTGATGGCCCAATGCAAAGCAGTCGCTGAGCCAGCCTGTAACATAAGCTTGCGACCGGTGATAGTCTGCATGGCATTTCCCGCAGCTTCACAGCCGACTGCATCAATACACACGTCTGCTCCAATGTAATCTGTTGTTTTTTTGATAAATAAAACCACATCTTCCAATGAGCGAAAATTGTATGCCTCGCATTGTGCAAACCGTTTCGCAAATTCAAGTCGATATTCGATGTGGTCAATCACGATTACACGCCCTGCCCCGAATAACCAGGCGCTTTTAGCCGCCATGAGTCCAACAGGCCCGGCTCCAAAAACCACAACCGTATCACCTGGCTTTATGGCACCCATTTCAGCAGCCTGATATCCCGTGGGCACAACATCTGTTAGCAGCACAGCATCATCATGATCCATGTCATCAGGGATTACCATCGGGCCCACATCGGCGTAAGGCACTCTGACATACTCCGCCTGCCCCCCGTCAAATCCTCCCGCTGTGTGGGAATAGCCAAAAATCCCTCCCACCGCAGTGGCTTGTGGATTTGATTCGTGACAATTCCCGTAAAGGCCTTGCTGGCAAAATATGCACTTGCCACAAGCTATGTTGAACGGCACCAACACATTGTCTCCGACTTTCAGATTTTCAACGTCGGAGCCGATTTCTTCTACAACACCAATAAATTCATGGCCGAAGGTCGTACCCACGCGCGTGTCGGGTACCAGTCCATGATATAAATGCAAGTCAGATCCGCAAATGCAGGAACGTGTCACTCTTACAATCGCATCCCCGGGATGCTGTATTTCGGGCATTGGTTTTTGGTCTGCCCGGACCCGATAAGGGCCGCGATAATTCATTGCGAGCATAAGTTTGTTGTTAAGTGGTTACCTGTTGAAATTGATTAGGCACCACGCTTCCCAAGAATTGTTCCAAAAGCCGCGATCCCAGTATCTTCACCGGGTTTTCCCTCCATTTATATTACCAGGCACCTGATATGCACTATCTGGGGAAGTGCTTCCCTAAAACGCGAAAACACTTTTGTAACAACCCGCTTAACTTCTTACCGGGCCTGCCAAAGCACAACGCCATGCGAACCAAGCGTCTAGACGCTTTTTGACAGGCGTCACCCGCGCCTACTAATAAAGTCAGGTATATTGGAGAAGAAGAAGAGAATTTATTGTTGATTATGACATGAAAGCACCGCTTCCGGTCACCAACGATGACCGGAAGCGGTGCAAGAGAACTTAACCGAACACTATGCTTTTTTAGGAAAAGCAGAACAAGCGTTCATAGTTAACCGGCAAGCTTGCTTTTGAGCGCTTCTACTTCCTCTTCCAATTTGCGGATGTAATCATCCTGTGTTACGAGCATTGTCTGTATTTCCTGCTCCGTATATCTCGGGGTAATGTGCTGGGGACAATTCCAGTCATAAGCTTTGATATGAAAAATCAGCATTCTCTCTGGCCGGAATTTGTAGTCTTCGGGTTTGAGCAGATCATAAAGATCGGGATTATCCTTAATCTCTATGATTTCTGCCTCCGCATAAATTTTCAATCGGGACTGCATGGGATAAGAAACCAGGATCAGTGAGACCTTCGGGTTTTTGGCTATGTTCCCCACCGATATATACTGCCGGTTGCCACTGAAATCAACGATTCCGATTGTGTTGCTGTCGATGACTTTGATAAACCCTTTCGGCCCGCCACGATGCTGGATGTACGGGAAGTCGTTCTCCCCGTACGACGCGATATAGAAACTATCCATCTGACCAACGAAATTGGCTTCAACGGCCGTCAAACCTTCCCTGAAACTCCTCCTTTCTACCACTTCATAAGTGCTACGGCTCCCCATTCTTTGCTGGATCGCTTTAATGCCGTCGGTAAATGCAAGTTCGGAGTAGTTCATGACAGTGATGTTTGGTTAGGCTTAATCTATGTTACAGTGACTGGATCTGTCTGATCATCTGATTGGTAAAACCCCATTCATTGTCGTACCAGGCCATTACTTTAACGAGGTCGCCATCCACAACGCGTGTCATTTCCAGGTCCACGATTGCGGCGAAAGGGCTCTTGGCAATGTCGCTCGAAACGAGCGGCTCATCCGTAAAAGCAACAACTTTCTCATATCGCTCCGTTGCAGCTTCTTCGGTCAGTATCTGATTGATCTCTTCAACTGTTGTGGGACGTTCAGCGATGAATGTAATGTCGGAAATGGAACCTACCGGAACCGGTACCCGAACAGCGATGCCGTCGAACTTGCCTGCATATTGCGGCAAGGCCTTGGTGGTGGCAATAGCGGCTCCCGTGGCAGCCGGAGCGAGGTTAATGCCCGCCGCACGGCCCATACGCGGCTCTCTTTTAGATGGCGCATCCACCAGGGTTTGCGAAGCAGTGTAAGCGTGGGTTGTGTTCAGAATTGCTTTTTTAATGCCTAGCCTGCGGCCAAGAATCTCAATTACAGGGCTGATACTATTGGTTGTACAGCTCGCACAAGAGAAAATAGAGACTTTTCCCTCGTCTGTATTAACGCCGTGCACAACCGTAGGCGTGTCTTTGGTTGGACCGGAAATGACCACAAACTTCGCCCCGGAGGCAATGTGTTTTTCTGCGTCAGCATTGTTGGTAAAAAATCCTGTGCTTTCAATTACCACATCTACGCCCAGCGATCTCCACGGCAAGTTTTCGATTTCCCTAATGCTGTGGTATTTAACCGGTTTTCCACCGATTACGATAGAGTCGCCTTCCACTTTTACCTCTTTCTCGTATTTTCCGTAATTACTGTCGTATTTGAGGAGATAGGCAGCGTTTTCAATGCTCATCAGATCATTGACACCCACCAGTTCAAGGTCGTTATTTTCAAAGATGACTTTCAATGCGGCACGCCCGATGCGGCCAAAGCCATTAATCGCTATTTTTTTCATGATGCTGTTTTTGAGTGAAGAAATCTTATTGATTTCATGCTTCAAATTTGCATCATTAATGAATGCTTTTGTTAGGCAAAATTTCCCGTGCAGTTAGCAATTTTTCCCTATTGCAGCATGGGTTGTCCCAATTTCTCCCTGTAATGACCCGGCGACACACCTTCCTTGCTTTTAAAGAACCGGCTGAATGTCTGGACATCTTCATAGCCCAGCTCGTAAGCAATCTCCTTGATCGACAGATTGCTGTAATTAATCTGCCGTCTGGCGTGGATCATGATCCGGTCGTGGATAATGTTCAATGGCGTGCGCGACGAAACCAGCGAAAAGAGATTTGAGAGCGTTTTGGGTGATTTGTTGAGTTGAGATGCATAAAAAGCCACATCGTGGTGCATAGCAAAATGCTTGTCTACCAAATAGTTGAATTCCCGAACAATTTCACCCTGGCTTTTATCCAGTTGACTCAGGTTATTAGATTGCCTTAATATTCTTACCGAAAGAATCAGCATCCGCTTCAAGAGTGCTTGCAGCATATCTTGTTGCAAAATATCCATCTTCTGCATTTCAGACCGGAAAATCTCCCATGATAATTCAAAATCCCGCACACTGGACGCATCAACCGTGATAACAGGAACGCCCGTCGCACCAAAGAACAGGAGCCCCTTGCTTCCTACTTCATTGTCGTGGTTTACAACACAATAAAACGGTTGATTGAACCTGACCATTCTTGCAGATTCAATATCAATGCTGTCGATCCTGTGAAATTCAGTAAGGAAAATAATCTGGTTCTTGCTGAGCCGAAACGGGACTTTATCAATGGTAAGATCCATGCGATCTGCGACGTTCCAGATGAAAGTCATGTCCGTTTCGCGCACATTGAGAACTAAATGGCTATTGCCGGAGTCGAGCTCGTAAAGACTGAGGGTTTCATTCGAATTTTCAAAAACCATTTTCATTTTTTCTTTAAAAATACCCCGAAGGTCGAAAAATCAAGATAAAGAAACGCTACTTATCGCGCTTTTGCCCACTTCCGGTCCCACAAGCGCGGCGCGAAAGAGACCATCAAATAACTCCAGACCGGAATCTTCCCTGAGTCCGGAACCTTGTCCAGAAGTTCTATGCGTTTATCGGTAAGGGCGAAGGAAAACCCGTAAATGATCTCAATCGCCTTGGCGGGTTTATAGTTCAACGACAAATCGCTTTCAAAACCCAGATATGTGCCTTCAATATCCTTTCCTTCGGTCAGCAAAGGATATTGTGAATAAAATAAATGGGCGTCGCCCCGAAGCGACAACTTTTTCCCCGCCTGATACAGGATAAAGAGGTAAGGGTTCACCAGTCCTTTGTCATCAACATCCGCAGGAAACCTCGTGAAAAGATTCATATTCCCCATAAACTTCCATGCAACGCCATAAAGCGGTACAAATGACGCAAATGTCTTACCGGAAGTTGTGCGCTTACTTCCACTCAGGATCTCTGCCCCGAGCCTGAATAATGTTCTGCCCGTGCTGACGCTGATTTCAGGCTGAATGTAATAAGCCCGGATGCTTTTAGATGCAGCATTTTGTCCGTATTGATAGTACGCATTCACCGTGGCGTAAAACCAGTTACGGGTGTATTCCAGCCGACCTCCATTGGTAACACGCTCATAATAAGCCCGATCGACGGTAGTTCGACGGAATACATCCATGGCATTGATGGTGGTCAGGGTCAACTGATTGGCGAACTTATGTTTGAAGTGGTGAACAAGGAGATATTTGTAAGTGTGTGCGGCGACCGGAGAAAAGGTAGGATCGAAATGAGCGGCGTATGGTCGGGTGAATGCAAACGTAAAATCTGTTTCGAATCGCTTTTTGTAAAGAAACCTTATCCCTTCGTGTGCGCGGCTCTGCTGGCCCCAGGGTGCTGCCGAAAATATCCGTCCGTTATCCAGTGACAACGCCTGCCTTCCTACTTTGACTGAAAGGTTTTTGGAAAGATTGGGTTCGGCATACAGTTCAAAAAAGTTAACATTACCAACCCGGGAAAATGCTCCGGATTTGCCCCAAACATGGATTTCTTGTGGCGAGGCATGCAAACGCAGCCAATTGTGCCGGTAAGTAATGCTAAGGCGGTTTCGTTGCGTGGCGAATAGTTCCGGCATAACGGAATCGGCAGCGGTCCACATAAAATGATCACGATATTCGGCTCGAGGCCGCGCTTCAAAATCGACCACCAGCTCATGTCGCAGTGAATCGGAGGACTGCGCAGAGATTTTAACTGCACAAAATGCGGTCATGAAGACTATTAAACCGAGATTTTGCACGTATTGATTCGTTGACCGCGACACCAGCAATTGTTTTGTACAAAGCTAATGGATCTCACCAAATCGGGCATAAAAAAAACCGCCCTAAAAGGACGGTTTCAAGCATTATGCTCATTTTTATGCTTTCGCAGCATCACGAAGAAGCTTAATATTATCATGCGCGGAATAAATTTCCTGTGCCTGACTTCTCACCACTTCTACTGCATCGTATGGCAAATCGTTGCTGCTCAATGCATCTTGATAAGCTTTTTTGATTGCATCTTCACCGCGTTCAGCTTCCGAAAGAATGCTCGCACGGTCGCTTCCGCCGAAGAGTGATTTTACATCGATCCATACCCGGTGCAATGTTCCAGTTACACTGTTACCAGTTTCTACTTCATCTACTGATCCCACGATTGCAGCCAGTTCTTGTCCGTTTTTACGGCTTTGTTCTGCATATCCTTGAAAAATCGCTTTCAAATCAATATTCTCGTCGTTGATATCGGCGATTGCTTTTTCAAATCCTGCTACGCGGTCATTATTAATTTCGATCAAATCGTTAATTACACTTGTTGCACTTGATGTAGTGGCCATGATAGTTTTTATTTGTTGAAAAAACTAACCTGTACGAATACCGTGCCAGCGTGAAAAATCGACCGTTAAGCGCTGCATTTCTCTATCCCTGTACGAACATATCCGCAAAAATGGCGCAGGATTTCACACTGTTGGCGAATCCCGTTGTTGCTCGGCTGTTGATATTTCGGCCCGGATCCATGCATTGAGGCTTGCGATCAGGTCACTTCTTAGCCTGTCTAACCGCTTTTATTGGAAAGTCTCCGTATTGAGATCCGATCATTCCTGTAAGCGTGTCGCCTTTCTGCATGAGGCTGTATTTGAATACACCACTTTGATTTTCGGTCGAAAAAGTGACTTTTCCCTGATCAACAGTCAATTCTTTCATCTCATTTTTTTCGGCGGCCTCGACATACCCGACCGTTTTATTATCCTTTTGTTCAAAAACCAATAATCCCGATTCATATTCAGGCGGAACGTCACTGATCAGATATTTCCAGGTGCCCACCAGGTCATCCGCCACGATTGCTTTCCGCGCAGCGATCGAGAACACGCCAATTGCGATAACCAGTAATAGAATGTAGCGTTTTGTTTTCATGTCATTCGGATGTTTAAGTTTAATGAATAAGGTAAGTAGCGGGAAATTAAAAATAAATATTGGGTTTGTGATATTATTTAATGCGTCCGACTTAAATCAGCCGCTCAGAAGCCTACCCTTTCCTGATCGATTTCCACATGGCAAGCTCTTCTGCGAACCGGTTATTGATGACTTCACATTTTGTATCGATTCGCATGGTAGGCCTGGTCGCCAGATTGTAAGCAGGCCATTCAGGCACATCACTGGCAGATGGCTTCCCTGTTCGCGCAAAAGTTGTCCAGAGTTCTGCAAAATGGTGGGAAGCTGCGAAACGCTCCGGCTTCTTCCCTCCAAAGAAGCTTTCACTGGGTTGTAACGGGTTTTTTGGGGGAACTTCGTTGTTAAATTTGAATGTAATGTCCATGGCATGCGGCGTGCCCATAGGGTATTCCGTATCCAGGATCTTTTTTTCCGACTTGTATCCGAAATTGTATAGATAAACAGGTGCTCCAAGTTGTTTTACCTTTTTTTCCGCAATCTCGATCGAACCCAGCCCCATCATAGCAATGGATGAGATAGCCACGAAAACGTCAATTGCGGAGGCACCGGGCATTGTTTTTCGATATGTTTCAATCATTCTGGCCGTGTTGGCGCCATGGAGAGGTTCCAGCTTGTTCTTTAAGCCATCGAAATCCATTTTTACTAAATCCGTTTCCTTTCGTTGCCATATGAAAAAGTTGTACTCATCCTCATTCCAACCGACAAGAAGTGGTTTGTCTTTGGATATTTCGGGTGAGGCTGGGTCAAACGGGTGATTAGGCAACACTTTACCATCCACTACAGGCCCAAATCCACCGGCTCCGGGCTGGGCTGTTTTGTTATTTTCCTTATCAATAAAGGGTGGCACGAAGGGCAGTTTGGCTTGAATGGCGAGCAAGTCGGATGCGGGCACATCGAGTAATTTTTTCCAATCTCTGGGTGCAATGTTCAGTTCTCTCAAAAGCATTGCGGTCGTTTGAGACGCTGTTTCCCGGGTCGTCATACGTACACCCGGGCCACTTTCGATGGATGCTTTATTGAAATAAGGTGCTGCCGATGGCATTGCATATAAACAGGAAGTTTTTGCTCCCCCACCCGACTCTCCAAAAATCATTACATTCTCGGGATCTCCACCAAACTGGGCAATGTTGTCATGCACCCATTTCAAACCGTCAACAATGTCTAGCATGCCCATATTCCCTGATCCGGCATAGTCAGCGCCAGCAATTTCATCCAGGTAAAGAAAGCCGAGCAAACCGAGCCTGTGATTGGTCTGCACCACGACCACATCAAAATTCCGCGCAAGATTGGAACCATCCTGACTCTGCGACGCGCCCGACCCGATCACAAATCCGCCGCCATGACTATAAAACATGACCGGCCGCTTTTTGTTGTCATTGGCTGGTGTCCACACATTCAGAAACAAACAATCCTCAGCAGGTGCCGGCTCATTATGGCGTGGGGGCTGCATAGCGGGAGCACCAAATACGGAGCTACGTACACCCGTCCAGGGTTCCACGGGCGCAGGGCGTCGAAATCTCCTATCCCCTGAAACTTTCCCTCCATAAGGAATGCCTCTGAAAATGTTAACGCCTTCATAACGAACACCGCGCAATTTACCCGGTGCGATTTCGATCTCCACAAATCCATCCCGTATGGCATACGAAGAAAATCCAAAACCACTCGCAGCAAGTGCAGCAGCAGCGAAAGAGGCTTGTGACAAAAAGTGCCTTCTGTTGATAAAAGTCATGAGAGTAGGACGGGAGAAAAGGTTTTGTGTATGGTAGGTTGCCATTGATAGCAGCGAGAATACAAGATAATACTGTAAAAATCTAATTACAACGTTCTGCTTCTTAAGAATCATCCTGCGGACATCCCAGTAATGAAGCATAAAATCTGGGCAAACCGTAAAATAAGATTGTCACACATAAGCTAATCAGATCTTTGCTTCCATATAAAGAGTTGACTATCATTATGATAACGTTTCTCAACTAATAACCAAACCGGAATGACTTATGAAAGCACCTTCGATCTTTACCAAAGCATTTTCTGTTAGCAGTATCTGCCTGTTAGGCATCGCGCTGGCTTGTACAGACCACGAAACGCCGGAAATTCCAAATTTGCCGGAATCTGAATGCATGCTGGCAACCAACGCCGCGATAACCCGCGCCTATCCCTGCGAATTCAAAATTGAAAAACTAACTTTTTACGACAAGAACGGAGCCGTGATTGGCGATGTAACCCCGACTTCGAGTGAAATTATCCTGACAAGATCGGCTGCCAAGGAGGATTCCAATCCGTTGGCAGTGGCGGTAGATCAGATCGGGTTGCTGACTTACGATGTGAAAGCGACGATCAGGCGGATTGCAACGCCATCATTTCCAGTTGTTGCTGGTTATCAGCTCCGTTATACCCAGCACGTCTCAGGCGTTCTTGCCCTGACAACACCAGGCGAAAGTTTTCAGGTTGGGAGCTCCGTTCCACTCGCCATTCCGGTTGGCGGCACTGCCGAACATTCTTTTGAGCTATCTTACCTTTACCAGATCGTCAACACCGGATCTGGCTTAAAGCCCACAGCTTTTCGTGGATTAACAGCCTTTTTAATTTACAATGATGCAACTGCCGCAGAGCTGGACGGACATCCGAGCGCCATCGGCAATGTTGCAGAAGCTTATGTAAAAATCGTTACAAAATCGGGGGTGTAACCCCATTAAGTGAGCTGCTAAGCTGTTTACGAGAGCCATTATCTTTGCTGAGTTGGCTTTCGTAAACATCTCGGCAAGCCCTTGCGGGTAGCCCATGATAATTCACTTACTCCGCCAATTGCCTGATTGGCAAAACAATGGTGATACACGTTCCTTTTCCCAGTTCGGACTGTGCCTTAATGGTGCCGTAGTGATTCGAAATGATCTGTCTGCACAAAGCCAGGCCAAGCCCCGCCCCGCCCGATCGCGCATCAATTTTATTGAAAAGCCCGAAGACATACGAATTGTACTGCCCGTCGAAACCTGAACCATTGTCTCTTATTTCGATTTGAACGTGGTCGGTATACCTGTATTTGTCCAGCTGGTGCTGATAAACATTTTCCTGAATTACCACAGCGGCCACCTTAATGCTGAGTGGCCTTTCATCGTGTGTATTTTGCAGTGCATTTTTTATTAATTCAACAAACACCCTCCTGATCTGAGATTGTCTCCCTTCAAATGGAGGCAAATCCGTGATTTGAATGTCTATATTAACTTCGGGTAAATCTTTCGTAACCTCTTCTTTTGCCTGGTGGATCAGCGACGAATCCAGAAAGTTGATTTTTTCATCGGAGGCATTTATCTGCACAAAATCAAGCAGTGATTTGGTCATGTGGCGCAAACGCTGGATCGATTTGCGAATAATGTTGATCTTTCGCTGATCGTCAGGTGTGGCAGGAGGCTGATCATTCCCAAACAATGCATCAAAGAAAAGACTGATCTTACGCACAGGTTCCTGCATATCGTGCATGAACACTTTACTCATCTGCAAGTATTCATTGTTTCGCTCGCGCAGAATGGATATCTTTCTGTCAAGCTGGTACTGGTTCACTTCCAGCTGTGCTTTAAGCTTGTTTAATACTTCATTTTCTTCAATCGCTTTTTGCTGTGCTTTTCTGGCTGCCAGAAGTTGTTCCTCATATTTCTGCCGTTCCCAAACCGGCGCAAAAACACATATATAAACAGTTTCTTCATTCTCCACACTCATTTTCGCATTCACCATTACCGGAATATGCGCCCCGTTCGCGGTTTTGAGCGACATGAAGATTTCGCTGACTTCACCTTTCAGGTTCAGCAAGGGGAAAAAATGGGTCTGATAAAAAATGCGGCTGGCGATGGTAAGAATAGCCTCAATGCTTTTTCCCCGGATAGCAGGTTCAGACGAGCCAAGGAGCTGACATAATGCTGGGTTTGCATACGTTAGCGAACCCGAAACGTCAAGAATAGCGCAGCCACAAGGCAATTCCTGTAAAATAAATTTCGCCTGCTCCAAGGGATGATTTGTCAAAAAAGGAATTCCTGTATTACTTCAATGGTCTCGTCCGGGGCGCTCAGGTGAGGGCAGTGGCCGGTGGCCTGCATCAGATGATACACGCTTCCGGGCATCTGGCTATGGATAAATTCTCCCACCTCAACCGGTGCAATCAGGTCGTTCGAGCATTGCATGATGAGCGTGCGGTGTTTTGCGTTGGCCAGATCCGTTCTGTTATCAGACAAAAACGTGGCTTGCGCAAACTGCCGCGCAATAACGGGATCTGTCGAACAAAAGCTCTCCGTCAGCTCCTCCGCCAGTTCGGGCCGGTCATCATTTTGCATAATAGCGGGGCCGAGAAAATTAGCCCATCCGATATAATTCTTTTCCATCGTATCCAGAAGCTCCTCGATGTCCTGTTTTGAAAAGCCTCCAAGATAACCCGGTTCATCAATATACTTTGCGGAAGGCCCGACCATGACCAGGCTGCTAAACCGCTCAGGGTCCTTTATCGACGCAAGCAATCCAATGATACAGCTAACCGAATGTCCGACAAAAACACAATCTTTGAGATCCAGCGCATTGCAGATATCCAGCACATCCTGTGCATAACCGTTCAGACTGTCGTAGCGTTCAGGATTATAAGCAGTGTTGTCCGATCCGCCACTTCCGACATAATCAAAGAGCACAATTTTGTAGTCTTTTTCAAATGCGGGCCAAATATGACGCCACATGTGCTGTCCGCATCCGAACCCGTGTGCGAAGATCATAGGCTGAACACCCTGGCCCCGAACCGTAACATTATTGCGCTTATATATATCCATAAAATGACAAAAACCCTGTAATCCCTCAAAGGTAACGTTATAGAGGGAATAAAGTGAATTGTTATTTCTGAGCACATTTTACCAATATGCCGGTGGATAAACAGGCGGAACCAACCTTCTATTCGCTTCGCAGACTTTTGACAGGATCCATTAATGCAGCCTTAATGCTTTGAAAGGAGATCGTGAGCAACGCAATGGCCAGGGCCAGCAAACCTGCAAATCCGAAAACCCACCAAGGCATTTCCATGCGGTAAGCAAAATCCTGTAACCATTTATCCATGGTATACCAGGCAATGGGAACGGCAATGATGATCCCAATGAATACCAGCTTCACAAAATCCTTAGCCAATAGCTGGACAATCCCGGCCAGGCTTGATCCCAGAACTTTGCGGACGCCAATTTCTTTTTTTCGGATTTGTGCCGTGTAAGTGGCTAACCCGAACAAGCCAAGGCAAGAAATCAGAATGGCAATAGAAGCAAAAATATTAAACAGCAGGCCTGTTTGTTCTTCCGACCTGTAAAGACTGTTGAATGCTTCATCCAGAAACGCATACTGAAATGGAGAATCTGCATTGAATTTTTTCCAAACGTCTTCTGCGGCAGCAATCGCCTTTTTGGCATCATTACCTGTCGTTTTGATGTAAATGCGGCTCATATCATTCGGATTATAAACCAAAACCGCTGGCTTGATTTTCTCTTTCATGGATGCGAAATGGAAGTCCTTCACGACCCCTATAATCGTCCCTTCGGTGTCCCACAGCTTGAAACGCTTACCAATCGGATTGGTGATCCGGGCGGTTTTCACGGCAGTTTCATTCAATATATAATGTTTGGAATCCGATGGCGCGTCTGTAAAGTTAGCGCCTTCTTTGAGTTGCATTTTGAAAAACGGAATAAAGGATTTGTCCGTGCTCATAAACTGGATCATCATCGTTTCGCCCGGCTCTTTTCCGTCCCAATTGCTGGTTCCTGTCTGGCCGCCGATCAGTACCACATTGAAATTGGATCTGCTGACGTCTGTGATTCCAGGCTGGTTCAATAACTCGGACTTCATCACATCATAGTGCTTGGGCAAATCCCGCATGTAGAACGACAAAACATGGGTTTTGTCATAACCCAAACCTTTTGACCGGATATATTTCAGCTGATTACTGATGATTAACGTGCCGGCGATGAGGATTACCGAAACGGTAAACTGAATCACAACCAGCGTTTTCCGGAACATTGCCTCATTCAATCCCGCGGAAACTTTTCCTTTCAGCGATTTAAGTGGTTCGAAAGAGGACAAGAGTAAAGCGGGGTAAATGCTGGAAGCAATCAGTGTTCCGGCAATCGTTGCGCCCAGCACTTGCCAGATATGTGGCTCTGTGAAGTCCAGCACCAATTTTTTGCCTGATATTTGGTTAAAAAATGGCATCAGTACATACATGAACACAACCGCCAGCAATGTCGCGATCGAAAACAGCAAAACAGTTTCAACCAAAAACTGAACAAAAAGCTGCATGCGGGCCGCACCGACGATCTTGCGCATGCTTACTTCTTTCGAGCGCAATAGCGAGCGGGCCGTGGAAAGATTGACGTAATTAATGCACGCAATGATCAGGATCAGCAGCGCAATGACAGAGAACATCCGGACCGTTTCAATGCCCTGTTCAACGCCGTCCGACTTGTATAAATGTACGTCGGGCAATGCTTGTAAAAGGTAAGTGAGGTCCGTATCGTCGGGTTTGTTGCGCAAATGAATGTTGCGGAGTGTGGTCGCAATTTCGGTGACCGGCCGGCCTGGCTGTAAAAGAAAATAGGTGGTGTAATCAAATTCAGTGAAGTCATTATCCATGGTTTTCCCGTCCTTACGCCCCTCATACACATCTTTAAACCGGAGGGCAATAGGGAAAATCATATCGCCTTTCACACTTGAATTCTCAGGAAAATCGGCGACAACGCCGCTTACGGTAAACGTTGCCTTTTCGGCCATGATCGCCTTTCCTATCGCATCTGTGCTGCCAAAATATCGCCTGGCGGTAGTTTCGGTAAGAACAACGGAATGATTATCAAGAAATGGCTTGTTTCTGTTGCCATGAATAAGCTTGTAATCAAACATTGTAAACAGCGTCGGATCAGCGAAGAAAGTATTTTCCTCATTGAAAACTTTATCCTTATATCTGAACAATGTGTAAGCGCCATTATAGGTCATCCTGACGGCATCCTTCACCTCGGGAACTTCCCGTTTGGCAAATCCCGCGATCGGCGCGACGGTGTTTGTCCAGATCTGCTGGCTGGCGCCTGTGCCTACCCTATTTTCAAGCTTATAAATGCTGCCAGACTTCGTGTTGAAGCGATCAAAACTCAATTCATCCCGAACCCAAAGCAGTATAAGAATGCCAACCGCCAGACCAATGGATAGGCCGAGGCAATTAAGCAGAGAATAAAAGCTGTTATTCAGCAGGTTACGCCATGCGATCTTGAAATAATTTGCGATCATATCGAAGTTTGGAAAGTGTTGCAAACGCTCCGGAAGCGAACCGTCTGGCGAACCTTGGTTAAGTCCTGTGTATCTTGAAAAAATAGCTTGCCAGCGAGCAAATGAGTTTTCAACTGCATGAAAATGAATATTTTAAAAATACATTCAATGCAAAGGTTGTCCGATATCGAACAACCTCTGTGCGGTAGTGCGAACGTTTGGAAAATCCATTCTTGTAACCCATTGTGCATTAATTTTATATTAATAAATTGCCCGGAATTAGTTTTACACTTTGTCGCTATGAGGAGATTACTTTACGTTTTTGCGATTCTATTTTTCATATCCTGCGATAAGGACAAAAATCCGGATCCTTCGGGTGAAAATGCGCTGGACAAGCAGCAAGCTCCTTTCGGAAAGAGTGAAGTAGAGATTGAGCTTAAAAAAGTGCTGTTTAATGGCATTCTGGAAGCCGAATATAGTTACGAGGGGAAAATGCTTGCAGAAGAGCGCCGTTTTTCTTCATCATCCGTGTCCGTTCCCTCGCAGCGCGTGGTTTTCAAAAGGGCTGAGGGCAAGATTCAGACGGTCGAAATTATGACCAGATCCCAGGGCGATTCGCTTGAACCGTCTTATTTGGTCACTTATGAGCAGCCGATCAATGATTCCCTGCGCTATGTTACCCGGAAAGATCTTCGAAATACAAGCGTTTCCACGAGAATTTACGCATTTGATAATAAGGGGTATATAACGCGTCAGGAAGTGTGGGCCGACCTCAAAGCGACGGAAAGCACAAATGTGTATTATGTTCGTAATGAACAAAACAATGTTGCCAAAAGCTGGATAAAAAAACCCTCGGAAGCGAAAGGCAATGATGTGGAATATATGTATGACAACCATCCTAACCCTTTCTTTAAAATGGGCCTGGACAGCTATGGCGAGATTACAATCCGGTCACTGAGCCCTAATAATCCGGTGCGCGAGATTTATTACGCTGGGTCGAAAGTAACTTCCAACATTTACTACACATACGATTACTTGCCCAACGGTTACCCGTCCAAAGTTACGGTGCGCGTTGAAAGCGTCAATTTCCCTCCATATTCGTATAACATTGAATTCGGATATTAGTCGCTGGGAGCGAGCTTCGCGGTAATTTTCTGAAAGTAGGAAGCAGCCTCTGTGCTGCTTTTTTTATTGGATTTAAGTGTAGATTCGTTGATAAAAAGCTGCGTTTGCTTGAAAATGCCTGCCTCATCCCGCCAGTCCGAAGCATTAACGAGCAATGGCTTCAATGGCCTGAAAAAATATTCAAACAACACCCAGTTGACATAGAGATCCTGATTATACCTGAGGTAATAAACCGGTTCAAATTTTTCGAGCTTTTCCAAAACGATCTGCATCGGCGTTTTGCCGGCCTTTGTACTTTTCCTGAGCTGCGGCATCACCGGATGCAAGACCTTCGCATCAATAAGTAAATGGATATAATCGTTCAAATTATACAGAACTGTTTCATCTTGAACGATGTAACGGATTATTTTCATAGTGAGCGTAAGGGTGGATTGGTATAGTTCAGAGATCAAAAATATCAGAAGCAATCCATTTCAACCAGCTCAAAAGCTAATTTAGAGCGGTTAAAAACACCGCATAAAAAAGAGGATGGGTTGAACCCATCCTCTCTCAAAATCTTTACAGAAGGTAAGATCCGTTATTTTACCAACGGAATGGCCCAGAAAATGCTGGCCTGAATTACGCTATTCTTAAAATCGGGATCAATGTCCTGTCCCGAGAAGTTTCCCACCTTGGAAAGTCCTGCAATGTAACGAACGCCAACACCCAGTCCGATCGGTGAATGATAACCGATACCACCAGCTGCTGCGAGATCCAGGTTTTTAGCAAAATTGTCGATCGTTTGGTTGGGGATGTCTGTCGAAGTCCTGAATCCGGCTTGTGGGCCAAATTCAACATAAAATCCACCGTTGGTCTTAAATTTGAACATAACCGGCACCGTAACATAACTGATCTTGAAGTCAGATTTGCTTCCGTCATTGTTCACTTTCGCGCCTTGTGTTGAAAATAACACCTCCGGCTGCAACGAAAACACTTTTCCAAACCCGTAGTTGATGATTCCACCCAGGTGATATCCAACCAATGCATCCGATTCAATGTCACCGCCAGTATAATTACTGATGTTCAGACCTGCTTTCGGTCCGATGCTGAATTTTTGTGCGAATGCTGACTGAACTGAAATGAGCAGGACGGCAGCCAATAATAATTTTTTCATAATAGAGATAACGTTTAATGAATACAAATCCGTTTGCTGATTTGCCTTTGCAGTCCCGGCACCAACCGGGCCTCAGTAATGGTAGTTCAAATCTCATGCCATGACAATCATTAGTACGTATATCCTTTATGTGCCCCCGAATTTCCCCACTTCCCTTGATGATAGTGCGTAACGCGATGATGTTATGAATAGTCGTTCCAAAACGAACAAAGCTGTCCGCTTTTCACGAAGGCCAGGGTTCAACGAGTATGTCGTTCAGCTTCCATTCTTACCGGAAGTTATCAGGCATGAAGGCCGCGCTGCCGGATCTGATGAAGAGCCTGGGAAGCGTGTAACCGCTGGTTTTGATCAGTAAAAATTCAGAATCCGGCAAACAAAAAGCCCCGCAAATCAGATTTGCGAGGCTTTTATCATTCCCGAAAAAATTATTTAATAGCGACGGGTACTTCAGTGTTTTCCCAGCGCAAAACGAAACCGGCAGGCGTGACTTCGTAAGCCATTGTTTCCGCCATTGAAGCACTTTTGGCTGGCTTAGCTTTCACTGTCAACACATCTTTAGAAGCGTCTTTGGAAGTTTCGCCACCGCGCTTGATGCCCCATTGTCCTGTTTCAGAGTTGAAAATGAACGACCATTCACTCGCACCCGGCAGTGCGTAAAGGCTGTATTTACCGGCAGGAAGTTTTTGGCCCTCTACCATAATGTCCTTATCTGTCTCAAAAATTGTGGCTTCGTTAGCGCCTGCACGCCAAACTTTGTCATAAGGAACAAGTTCACCAAAAATTTTGCGTCCCTTCGCCGAGGGTGCCGAATAACTGATCGTAATGTTTGCCGCCCCTGCCTTTCCGGTTGCAGTTTTAGCCGGACTTGGCTTCGGTTTGTCTTGTGCCTGGCTCACAACAGCCGTTAGCATACACGCGAACATCATGACAAAACTGCCCAGGATCATTTTCTTTTTCATGTCAATACATTTTTAGTTTTCCAAAAATCATAAAAATTTTCACTAAATATCGACAATTTGTCCAACAAATGACAGAGATCTTTTCCTGCTAAACGGTCCGGATATTTATCATCCAGTCGATCCCGAACTTGTCCTGGAACGCGCCGAAAATATCGCCCCACATCTGCCGCTCCATAGGAACCACAATTGTGCCTCCTTCACTGAGCATGTCATATTTTTGCCGCAATGTAACCTCGTCAAATCCACTGAGCGACAGATTGATCTTCCCGGCACCCAGTGGCATTCCCTCAGGCGCGTCGCCGCCCATAAATTCAACCGAGCCACCCATTAATGTGCCGTGCATGATCTGGTCGCGTATGCCAGCGGGGCAGCTTCCGTCCATATCTCCGTAAGTCATGAAATTCAGCTCTCCGCCAAAAATGCTCTGATAGAATTCGAATGCCACCCGGCAGTTGCCGTCGAACATTAAATAAGGATGCAAATCAATTGTAGCCATGGTTGTCAAGTTTGTGGCGCTAAGCCGGTTAAAGTGTTTTTATTGAACAAAAGTACCGCACAGAAACTGCTCGCAGGATGTGAAAACACGACAAAGTGAGGGGGAAATCGGGACAACCGGGAAATGGATCAGAGAAATGCCAGTCTTGCCTGATAAGTTACTGTATCCAAAGCCTTGGTATAGAATTGGTAAAAACCGAAGCTTAATCAAATTTCATTAGCCATGTATATCATATTAGGAGCAACCGGACACGTCGGCTCGGCGGTCGCGGAAACATTATTAACTAAGGGTGAACGGGTTACAGTCGTAACCAGAGACCCCGCAAAATCAGATCAATGGAAACAGAAAGGCGCGGAAGTTGCGGTGGCTGACGTCCATGATGTGAAAAGATTGCGCCAAATTTTTCAGACCGGAAAGCGGCTATTTCTCCTTAACCCACCCGCTTCGCCTGATACAGATACGGTTGCCGAAGAGAAGAAAAGCCTGGCCAGCATTATGGCCGCTGTGGAAGGTTCTGACTTTGAAAAAATCGTGGCGCAATCCACATACGGAGCACATGACGGTGAGGGTGTGGGCGATCTGGGCGTGCTGTATGAATTGGAACAGAAACTTTCCGAAAGCCGGATCCCGTTCAGCGTCGTCAGAGGCGCGTATTATATGAGCAATTAGGACTGGTTTTTACAAACGGCTGAAAAGGAGGGCAAGATTTATTCACTTTATCCCGCCGATTTTAAGCTCCCGATGATCGCTCCGCAAGATCTGGGTCAGTTTGCGGCACAACTGCTTACCGAGGCCGTCGAGAGGACCGGACTTTATTATGTGGAAGGCCCCGAGACATATGCTCCGGCCGATGTTGCGAACGCATTTGCGGAAACATTGGGAAAACCCGTTGAAACAGTGGTCATTCCCAGAACCGAATGGATTCCCTATCTTAGAAATTCCGGCTTTTCGCAAAAAGCAGCAGAAGCCATGGCCGCCATGACTGATGTGACCTTTGAAGAAAAATTTGAAGTAAGCGACTCCCCTTTTCGCGGAGACACTACCTTACGCGATTATGTTGCGGCGCTGGTCAGCGCGGAAGTCTGAACACATTCCAGGTCGCAAACTGAGTATTAGCAGAACAAAATGATTTCGATGTCGTCGCGGTATGTCCGGGGCGACATCTGCTTTTGATGTTAAATCAACTTTTTAACCTAACCAAAATGAAGAAAAGCATTTCGATCATCGCACTCGTTTTCACATGTTTCGCTTCGACGGTTGCATTTGGACAAGAAATGCTTTTAGGCTCTATCGAAAGGATTAAGGTGCATGGAAAGAGCCTGGAAGGCAATTTGGAGGGCAATACTGCCGATCCGGACGTTTCTGTTTATCTGCCGCCAAGCTATAAAAAAGATTCAAAACGACGCTATCCGGTCGTGTATTTACTGCATGGTTTCACCGACACGGATGCGCAATGGTATGGATTGGTAAAACACTGGATCAACATGCCTGCCATTGTCGATAAAGTCTTTGCAGAGGGTAAGTTGAATGAGATGATCATCGTTACCCCCAATGCCTACACGCGCAGCGGGGGAAGCTATTACTCCAACTCAATTACCGTCGGAAACTGGGAAGAAT
The DNA here is from genome assembly GCF_022869785.1 of Dyadobacter chenwenxiniae. Classification (NCBI taxonomy): domain Bacteria; kingdom Pseudomonadati; phylum Bacteroidota; class Cytophagia; order Cytophagales; family Spirosomataceae; genus Dyadobacter; species Dyadobacter chenwenxiniae. The sequence continues at coordinate 3,167,701 of NZ_CP094997.1, forward strand.
ATGTTGCAAAAGAGCTGATCAGTTACATTGATCAGCATTACCGGACGATTGCAAAAGCTGCCAGCCGAGGGCTTGCCGGCCACTCTATGGGCGGATATGGCACCATACGCCTTGGTGAAAAATTCCCCGACGTGTTTTCAAGCATTTATGCGCTGAGTCCTTGCTGCATGGCGCCGGGCGGCAATCGCTCTCCCGAATCACTGGCCAAAATCGAGGCCATTAAGGATCCTGCCGAATTTAATAAGGCGGATTTCGGCACTAAGGTCGCTATCGCTTCGGCAGCTGCATGGTCCCCAAATCCGACAAAACCGCCATTTTTTACAGACCAGATCGTAGAAAATGGGCAAGTCCAAAAAATGACTGAGCTGAAATGGGCAGCCAACTCCGGTTTGGCGACCATTGATCAGTATATAGCCAATCTGAAACAGCTCAAAGGCATTGCATTTGACGCGGGAAATAAGGATCAGCCGATTGCGGCGAACATTAAGCTTTTACACGCATTGCTTGATAATTACAAAATTGAGCACACTTACGAGGAATATGACGGCGATCATTTGAATAAAATCGGAGAGCGGATTGAACACAAAATGCTGCCTTTCTTTTCAGGAAAGTTAGCAGGTAAATAGCGTGTCCGGAAAGTAAAACAGTGACTGGCTCGCCGTCCGGGAATGATTTTATCTGTGCATTGAAATCTTATTTTGATTATATGACAGATAGTAAACATTCCCTTTTTTTTGCAGGCAGCAGCGGCTTAATGTTGCCTGTGCCCAACAAACAATTTTATCCCGAGGAATTTAAGGACAAAAGCCGGCTGACATTTTATGCCTCCATGTTTAATAGCATTGAGATCAACAGCTCGTTTTACAAGGTTCCGCTCGCATCAACAGTCAGGAACTGGGCTACGCAAGTGCCGGACGACTTCAAATTTACATTCAAACTCTGGAGGGACATTTCGCATAACAAGGGTTTGGTTTTCAACGCGGAAGATGTGCATCGGTTTGTAAAGGTGATCGACCATATTGGTGACAAAAAAGGCGCACTGCTCGTCCAGTTCCCTCCCAGTCTTAAAGTCATCATGCGTCCACAACTTGAAAACCTGCTCGTCGCCATTTCCGAAGCAGACCCGCAAAGGCATTGGAATGTGGCTTTGGAGTTTCGCCACAATTCCTGGTATGAAGAAGATATTTTTGAAATGATCGACCATTTCGGTTTTGAAATCGTGGCGCATGACAAGCCAGGTTCCGCCCCCGGCTTACCAGTTTCCGACACGGCATTCAAATACCTGCGTTTTCATGGACCAAAAGGCGATTACCGTGGCACTTACGAGGACGACTTTTTGTACGAAACTGCGGAGCAAATTCAGGACTGGCTAGCAGACGGTAAAATAGTATACGCCTATTTCAACAACACAATGGGCGAGGCAATTAAAAATATGAACCTGCTCAATGCAATTGTCAATCCGGTTGAGTAATGTTTTTTTGTATCAAATGGCATCCAAACCCGCGATTTCCACCTTGTATTTTTCGGGTAATATCAAGCCGCGAACCAGCTTATGGAGGTGCAGGATGCGTGTGAATTTATAAGTTGGGAGGATTAAGGTCAGCGCAGACCATCTTCGCAGCGCCAGGAGTTCTCTGACTTGTCTGGGCACAATCTGCACCTGCACTTCTCTGAGCATCAGATAACGCGGCGATCCGAGGTGTTTTTTATATTGTTTGTATAAATCAACTGAAAAAGAGCTTTTGACAAAATTGTCATCGAGCTGCTTATTCCTCATTTCCAGCCAGCTATTGTAATTTTCAGGCAAGCCACGAATTCCCATTCTTGCTCCTACCTGTTGAAAAACCTCAAAAACCTCTGTTCTTTCGTTCGCCGTCAATTTTCTTTCCAGTAATTCAAAAGAGCGGATTGAGTAATCGATTAACATAAACAACACATCCCGATATGCCCAGTCCGGGATTTGAGCGCCCCGCTTATGTTCCACTTCCCGGTGTATGGCGCTGATCTGGTCGATTGCCTTTAATGCTGCCTGATGTTCGGAGAATACGATTCGCCTCGCGTACGATACTGTCGAAAAGAGCCGTCCCAGCGGATCAGCAGGCAGTTTACCAGTGAAATACAGCCAATCTACCGATTTATTTACAGCGAACTCAGCCGAGGCCCCCGCGAAAATGAATAAGATCGTATCCGCCTTTCCCCAAATCTCCCGCACAACCGAACCTTCCTTGACGAACCATTTCATAATGTTATGGCTAAACAGCCATTTTTGTATTTATAACCAGATAGTATTCCGAAATGTAAACTGAGCACCAAAATAATAAAAGTACTTTGAAATACAAAGTAAACAATCAAACATAAAAGATCCAAACCTATCGATGAATAATATGAATCATTGAAATGAATTTAAATCAACCCTGCTTGGTGCGGTGAAGAAAATAGGTGCTTGAAAGCGTATTATTTCCTCCCCAGGAACCTGGACAAGATATTTCTCGCAATGTCAAGCAATGCTTTGAATGTGTTGGGCTTTACAATAAATTCGTTTGCTCCCGCTGCCAGAGCCTTCTTTTTTAACTCCGGATTGCTAGACGTGGACATCATAACCGCCGGCAGATCTTCAAGGCCCGGCTCTGATCTGATTTCTTTAATAGCCTCAATGCCATTCATTTTGGGCATGTTCATATCCACCAGCACGACGGATTCCGAAAGGTCGGCGGACTGTTTTACGTTTTCCAGTAATTCCTTTCCGTTCTCCGCTTCGATAACCGTCAAATTAGGATTGGCCTCCTGTAAAGCGTCCTTAATGAGCATTCTATCATCCTCATCATCATCTGCGAGGTGCACTGTCTGTCCTTCTTCCATTTGCGATCACTGCTTGAAGAACAAATATATCAATGATTACCGTCTAAGACAATACGTTGTCCGGAATACCAAATTCGCCTACGAATGCAGCGACTTCGTCCGGAGTGACAATAATGTTTTTTCCTTTCACTGTTTTGATCAAAACGGCATTATTTCTCCTGGTGGCGTACCAGGTCATGCTTCCGATTTTTGGATTATAAAATTTACCAAAATATCCGAAAAGCCCTCCCACCCCAAATGTTCGAAGGCTCCACCGTAACCTGTCGCTTTCGACCGCCTCCACTGTGGCGATATCGCTGCGCTGGATAACGACTTCATTCAGCGGTCTCCGAATGATCAGCTTGTCGGCGGTGATCCGATAATCCACCGGCCTGAAAGCGTACGTTATCCCGTAGCTGAGAATCAGAATGGCTCCTATCACATAAGTGGAACCCTGCGAAAGGTCGCTTTCATTGATAAAAATATTCAGAAAAATGCCTGTGTATAAGACCGTAACGCCCGCTGTAACGATTTTAGTCAGGGTATCCCAGGAAGTTTTGTAAATCATATGGCGAAGGGCTGGTGTGATGTTAATATACCGATTAAAATTAAGTGTGGCAATCTATTTGTCCCAACCCCCCCCTTCAATTGTCCCTACTACGGACGATTTAGCATTTGCCGGCATGGTACTTTTGGATCCGGATTATCATTAGTAACCTTTTCAACCTCATTTTTTAGTCATGGCCAAAATAAACACTTACCTTAATTTCGATGGAAAATCGGAAGAGGCTTTCAATTTTTACAAATCCGTTTTTGGAGGAGAGTTCCTGTCTGTCCATCGCATGTCGGATATGCCTGGCGCTGAACAACTTGCCGAAGATGAAAAAGGCCGCTTGATGCACATTTCGCTTCCGATTGGAAAGGACGATGTGCTCATGGCTTCCGATATAGTGCCTTCCATGGGACATAAGCTGAGCATTGGTAACCACGCTTACATTTCTGTTTTTACAGATAGCAGAGAAGAAGCAGACCGCCTTTTTGCAGGATTATCCGCAGGCGGTGAAATCGAAATGGCCATGGAAGACACCTTCTGGGGCGATTACTTCGGCAGTTTCCATGACCAGTTCGGGATCGGCTGGATGGTTAACTATCCGCAACAGCAACATAACTGATATTAGCTTTGAAGGTCCTCTTTAAACCGGGAGGACCTTCGCATCTTTAAAATTCAATTACAGCCCTTGTTTCATTCCCCGCAATGATTTCCCCGATGGTCGCGGCCATGTCGGCCGGGCTGATCCACTTCGAAAAATCTGCTTCTGGCATGGCTTTACGGTTTGCCGTGGTATCGATGATGCCGGGAAGCAGGATGTGGGATGTGGTTCCCGCGCTTTTTTCGCTTTCGTTAATCAGTTCTGAAAAATTGTAAAGGAGCTGCTTGGATAAGGAGTATGCCAAACTGCTGGCTGCTGCCTGGGGATTCATGGCCGCTTTTGCACCAACGAAAATCAGTTTACCGCCACCCGCTGTTTTGTAATGCGTAATCAGTTTCTGCGCAACAGTGAATGCAGTGGCAAAATTTATGCTGATCATCCTGGAAATGTCGTCCATAGAAGTTTCTGCCAGCTTTCCTGGCTCAAAACCGCCTGCCAGAAATACACCGGCATTCACCGTAACGTTTTCCGAAACAATTTTCGCTAGTAATCTCTCCGCCTGCTCATTATCAGCAATATCGGTTGGATAGTACGAAACATTTTCCGCATTATCCGCAACATCACTTCTTACTGCAAGATGCAGATGATAGCCGTGATCAGATAATGTTTTTACGACAGTCTGACCTAAATTTCCCGTGCCTCCGGTGATGAGAATGTTTTTCATACAGCAAATCTACCATCCAGATCTCAATCATCAAAAGCTATTCAGCCCTTAAACTCTGCACGGGATTTTGCAAGGCGGCCTTAATGCTTTGAAAACTTACCGTAAGCAATGCGACAATGACAGAAAGTGAGCCTGCAAGCACAAACATCCACCATTCAAGTTTTGTTTGATAAGCAAAATTCTGCAACCATAATTTCATAATATAGCCGCCTGCCGGCGCAGCGATGAGGATTGAGATTGCCACCAATTTTAAGAAATCCGTTGAAAGCAGCGCGATAACGCTTGTTACCGAAGCGCCCAGCACTTTTCTCACACCAATTTCCTTCGTCCGTTTTTCGGCAGTGAATGTGGCCAGGCCAAAAAGTCCCATGCACGCAATGAAAATTGCTATGCCCGAAAATGATAAGAACATGCTGCCTTTACGCTCGTCGGCCTGGTATTGTTTGGCAAACGTCTGATCCATAAATGCGTATTCGAAAGGCTGTCCCGGATTTATTTTTTCAAAAACATTTTGCACATATTCCAAAGCCGCCCGTGTGTCGTGTCCCGACACACGAATATATAAGTTACCACGATTATGCTTTTTTAAAACCAGAACCAACGGCTCGATCTGGTTGTGCAGCGACCGCAGGTGAAAGTCGCTGATAACGCCCGTAATCGGCACGCGTTTGGTGTCCACCTCAATCATTCCGGCTGTCCTGCCCTTCCAACCTAACCGTTTGATCATCGCCTGGTTCACAACCACGGAGAACGAAGAATCACTCGCAATGTTCCGGGAAAAACCTGTTCCGTCTTTCACCTTTATTTTCATTACATCCAGAAAATCAGCATCCACATGGAAGTATTCGGTCCCGATTGGGATCTCAGCGCCCTTTGCATAGAAAGTGAAAGTCGTTTTATTATTCAAACCGTCACCCACATTGCCATCCGCCAGACTCACCTTTTTGATCAGCGGATTTGCGAGCAACCTGTTTTTCAAAACTTCGGCGGATTTCTGTGCGGCAGGGCCTTTCAACGATAATGTTATAACCTGTTGCTGATCAAAACCCAGGTCGGAGCTGCGCATATATTCCAATTGCCTGTACACGACAATTGTCCCCAAAATCATCACAATGGAAATAGAAAATTGAAGCACAACCAGTGACTTGCGAAGCAGATGCCCGCTGCCGGAGTCAGACAATGCGCCTTTTAATACCAAAGCAGGTTTAAATTCAGACAAAACAAACGCGGGATACATTCCACTCAACAAGCCCGTCAATACCGCAAAACCGACCAGGAAGCCGATCATTTGCGCGTCAGCAAAATCGAAAGTCAGTGCCTTGTCCGCTATCGTATTGAATACAGGGAGCAATAAAATGATCAGCACAATGCTCAGTATCAGTGCCATGAACGACATCAGCATGGATTCGGTAAGGAATTGCCCCATCAGCTGGGACTTTTGCGAACCGACTGCTTTCCTGACTCCAATCTCTTTTCCCCGGCTCAACGACCTGGCTGTGGCCAGATTCACGTAATTGACAATTGCGATCAGTAATATAAATAGCGCAATGGTCGTAAAAGTGTAAACGTAGGTCATCGAACTGCCATTTTCTTCTCCCAGTAAATGAGAAGATTTTAAATGAATGTCGGTCAAAGGTTGCAATGCGATATTAAAATCCACTTTTGTTGCTGTCTCATCGCCAATGACCTTGGCAATGTACTTCTTATAAAAGGCGGGCATTTTGGCTTCAAAATCCTGGACGTTCGCCTGGTGATCTAAAAGCAAATATGTCCAGGTCGTAAAACTGTCCCATTTGGCGAGGTTCATATCATTGACTTGCCTGTTTTGGTAAGGCAACACCGCATCGAACTTCAAATGATGATTAGCCGGGACGTTTTGTATGACCGCCGAAATGGTCATTGGAATGCTGTCTTTCACAATTACAACCTTTCCGATCAGGCCGGACGTTCTGCCAAATAATTTAAGCGCCAGTTTTTCCGTCAGTACAACACTATTCTGGCTTGTGAGTGCACCTTGACCATTGCCCTCAGTGAATTTGTATTCAAAAAAATTGAACATAGACGGATCAGCGAACACGACTTGCTTCACATAGGCCGCCTTCTCGCCGACCCGGAAAGTCAGGTCCTTCGGTTTTACCCTCAGCATGTCCTCAACCTCAGCGTAATCCTGTTTCATCGTCGGCCCGAAAGGCGCTGCCGAATGACCCATATTATATTCATTGTCCGCCCATTTTACATTTAAATTAAGCCTGTAAATATCGCTGGCTTTTGCGTGATAATGGTCAAAACTAAGCTCGTCATGGACATACAGCCCCAGCAGCACAGCACAAGTCATACCGGTCGCCAGGCCGCAAAGGATCAGCAGGCTGTAAGTCTTACTTCTAACAAGGTTACGCCAGGCGATTTTGAAGTAGTTCTGCAACATATAAGAAACATTTATCAGTTGTTGCCAGATTTTAAAAAACAATTATACCATCATCCAAACAGGCCATAACAGCTCAAAAACGAGCCTATTGCTTCATTTCCATGTTCAATTGCGAACAGCTTTGTCCGGTAACACAGATTATGCGTTGCCAGACAAGCTCACGCATATTATTAATTACTTTTGCCACCTCAAAACGCTCCTTTCTCATGATAATCAAGATTTTGTGGACCTTAATTGGTCTTAATGCTGCCACATTTGTGATAGTGTTCATTTACTTTTTAATCAGCACGGATGGAAGGAATGTGGATACCATGGAAAAGGGCTGGATGACGATTCTGGCGATCCTTGGCATAGTAATCATTCTTCTGGCAGCCATTCCTTTATACATGAGCCAGTCCCGGTTCAGCATGATCCTATCCGCATTTTTCGCTGTACTCCCGCTGGTGATCGCCCTATCGTTCTGGATTTCCAACCATATGCCTTCGTTCGGCAAGAAAGAAACATTGGCAGAGGTCTATTTCAAGGACAAAGTGCAGCGACAGATCGCGGGTGCTATTGAAGTTTCTGATACGGTAATGCTGCCCATTTATATCAAAGGGCAAAATGTGAACATTCAGGGCAATCGCGTCTGGGATGCGGATGGGCTCAATTATCTTCAATTCGCAATAAGGATGCGCAGTCATCGCAATGCTGTTTTTACGGAAAAGGCAAATCTTGCCATCATCAAAATGCTGATCGACGCAGGTTCTTCCACCACCAGGGCGCTTGCCGAAGGCATTGCAGATCTCCCGGTTGAGACCATTGCAGCATTGCTGGATGCCGGAGCGGATCCAAACACCCATGGATTTGTGAGCCGCGACCCGCTTTTGTTTGCGGCCATCCGTCCGTCAAAGCGGGAAACGGATATCGCAATTCTGCTGGCAAAACGGGGAGCCGATGTGAACGCAAAAAACAGCGAGAACATCACGCCGCTGATGGCAGCGGCAAACAATGCCGGAACAAGCAAAAACTGGGCGGAGACGTGGCGTTTTGTGCTCTATTTATTGAAAGATGCGAAAGCGGACTATCATTACAAACGCTTCGACGGAGTGAGTTTAACTACTACAATAGCCGCAATCAAAGCGCGGGCTATTGAAGAACATGTCATGATGTCTCCCGGTTTTATTGCGGTTGACGAATGGTTAATGCAACATCCGTAAATGTCCATCCTGAGGCTGGCTCAGTTTTTTTATTCTAATCATAAAAATTGATATAAAATGGCTGATATAAATAAAAACGAGACAGACGAGACAAAGAACTTGTCCGACCAAAATGAACAGATACAAGGGTCCAACACGGTAAAAGATCCGGATGAATGGACCACAGGCGATGAGCCAATGACCGGTGCCCAGCAGTCTTATCTCAAAACACTGTCGGACGAAGCCGGCGAAGAGTTCGATGCAACACTCAGCAAAGCCGAAGCTTCCAAAAGGATCGACGAGTTGCAGCATAAGACTGGTCGCGGCTTGAAATAAGACAAGCCTGTTTATATTTCCCCAATTATAATAAGCGGTCCGCATTCAGGGCAGCGTTATTATAGTTGGGGATTTTTGTTTTGCTTTTCTACTTTCCTTGCATGCAGCAGGCAAAATCCGGCCGCGCCGGCACTGAGCCGATTATCGAATTTTATATTTAAATTGGCGGTCCTTAACTTTTATACAAATCATGAAAAAATTAGTACAAGCCAGCCTTTTCGCACTTACATTGCTGACAAGTGCATTTGCAAACATTACCAAACCGAATCCAATCCAGCCAGCACCGTCTCCGCTCGAAGGCCGGTGGGACATTACAGTGGATATGGCTGGAAAAATGGCCCCTTCCTGGCTGGAAGTGCGCCATTCCGGAAACCATACGCTGATCGGGCAGTTCACAAGCGTCTCGGGAAGCGCGCGGCCTGTTTCCGAAGTGGTTTTCAAAGACGGTAAATTTAGTTTCGAAATTCCGCCGCAATGGGAAAAAGGCGATGGTAAATTCAAGCTCGAAGGCACACTCACGGGCGAGAAAATTGCAGGATCTGTGACCACGCCGGAAGGCAAAACTTTCTCTTACACCGGCGTGCGCGCACCATCATTACGCAGAACAGCAGCACCGGTCTGGGGCACACCCATCAAACTTACCGGCGGAAACGAGATCAAAGGATGGCATGCAATGGGTGAAAACCAGTGGATTGCTGAAAACGGCATTCTGCGCAGCCCAAAATCCGGTGCCAACCTCATTACAGACCAGAAATTTAACGACTTCAAACTGCATGTAGAATTCCGCATTCCAAAAGGAAGCAACAGCGGCGTGTATCTGAGAGGCCGTTACGAAGTGCAGGTTACCGACAGCAAGGGAATGGAGCCTTCCCTGGATCAACTGGGTGCCATTTATGGGTTTCTGGTTCCGAGCGAAATGATGGCCAAAGATCCGGGCGAATGGCAGTCGTTTGACATTACACTGGTTGGCCGGATGCTTACCCTGGTTACCAACGGCAAAACGGTGATCACCAATCAAGAAATTCCCGGCATTACCGGCGGTGCGCTGGACAGCAATGAAGGAGAGCCAGGCCCGCTTTACATCCAGGGCGACCATGGTCCGGTTGAATACAGAAACATTGTTATCACGCCTGCTAAATAAGATCCTGGCATCATTGCGGACGGGAGAGAACAAAAAATGGCCGGGAAATTCCCGGCCATTTTAATTAACACACACTGTTATGACTTTTACGTCACTACGTTTAGACGCGGGTAAAGGCACCTGGTCACTCGATTATTAGTTAGGTTTGAAAAACTTTCCATGAACAACTGAATATGCCATTTATGGCCGCTTCTTCGTCTAATCTTTAAAAAAATATCTTCCCTGAAAGTCAGGGAAGATATCTGCATTATTTACTCAACGTTCCTCTATTACTTAACCTTTAAACTTGCCCGCCAGATTGAAGAAATCTGACGAGTTGCCTAAGCCTTGGTTCAGAATATTAATCAAATATGGCGCGGGGAGGTCGAAGGAACCAAATGCGATGATTCTTCGGTCGACCTCAATGAATTTACGGAAAATTATGGCCTATAATGGCAAAAATTCTGTACAGGTTGTTATATTTAAAGGTTAATTTTAATTAATTCTATTCCGACTTAAATTCTTGACTAATGAACCGTAGAGAAGCTGTTCAAAAAATAACTTTCCTGCTCGGAGGCACGATCTCCGCCCCGTTGATGGCAGGCGTCATGGGGGAAAAACTAAACTTCGGTCCCTCACTTGATATTTCTGCCGACCAGGAGGCGCTTTTGGCGGATGTTGCAGACGTCATCATTCCAACCACGGGAACACCGGGCGCGAAAGCAGCGGGTGCAGATAAATTCATCACCCGCATCATGCGCGACTGCTACGAAATGGCGGATCAGAAAAAATTCTATGCAGGACTGGAAAAAGTCGACGCCCAGAGCAAGGAAGTGTACGGAAAAGGTTTTTTGGCACTGGATGCAACACAGAAAAACGACATCATCAAACGTACGACGGTTTCGGACAAGCCATTCTTTCTGCAAATGAAGGGCTTGACTGTTACGGGATATTTTACGTCGGAAGTTGGTGCTACACAGGCACTCGATTATTTGCCTATTCCCGGAAGATTTGATGGCAGCTGGCCTATGCCAAAAGGCCAGAAAAGCTGGGCACTTTAACACGAACTATCCCTGACCAAAATCATAAATAATATCCTTATAATGGCGAATTTAAATATTGACGCATTAAAAGAAGTTACCTACGACGCAATCGTGATCGGTTCCGGCGTATCGGGCGGCTGGGCGGCGAAAGAGCTTACAGAAAAAGGACTGAAAGTGCTGATGCTTGAAAAAGGCAAAAACCTGGAACACGTTACCGGCTACGAAAACGCTCTGAAAGCTCCCTGGGAAACACAGTACAATGGCCGATTGACCGTAAAACAGAAAGAAACACACCCGTTCCTGTCCCGGGACTATCCGTATAATGAGATGACGGAAAAGTATTGGATGAACGACATGGATTCTCCATATGAAGAAAAGAAAAGATTTGACTGGTTCCGTCCCAACATTGTAGGTGGAAAGTCGATCATGTGGGGCCGCCAGTCTTATAGATTGAGCGACATTGACTTTGAAGCAAATTTGAAGGATGGTGTCGCCGTTGACTGGCCGATCCGCTATAAAGACATTGCGCCGTGGTATTCTTATGTTGAAAAACATGTAGGGATTTCGGGTGAAAAACTGGGGCTTCCTCAATTGCCCGACAGCGATTTCATTCCTCCTATGGACATGTATTTTGTTGAAAAAGAGGTTAGAAAAAGACTGGAAAAGCAGTTCCCTGGCCGCAACATGACCATTGGCCGCGTAGCGAACCTTTCGCAGCCGACCAAAATCCAGCTTGAAGGGGGCCGTTCTCCATGCCAGTATCGCAACAGATGCTCCCTGGGTTGCCCGTATGGCGCATATTTCAGCACGCAGTCGAGCACATTACCGCCCGCAGTGAAAACGGGCTTGCTCACTTTGCGTCCGGACTCGGTGGTGCGGGAAATTATGTACGATGCCAAATCGAGCAAAGCCACGGGTGTTCGCGTTGTGGATTCGGTAACATTGCAGGAAAAGGAATATTTCGCAGGGCTGATCTTCGTTTGTGCCAGTGCGCTTGCGTCTACCGCATTGCTCCTTAACTCAACCTCCGACCGTTTCCCGAATGGAATGGGCAATGATTCCGGGGAGCTTGGACATAATTTGATGGACCACCATTTCAGAACAGGCGCGAGCGGAGTTTGGGAAGGTGATTTGGATAAATATTATTTCGGACGCCGTGCCAATGGCATTTACATTCCGCGTTACCGAAACATTGGTTCTGATAAGCGTGATTATCTGCGCGGATTTGGTTACCAGGGTGGCGGAGGCCGTCAGGGATGGCAGCGCAATGTTGCCGAACTTTCCTTCGGAGCCGACTTCAAAGAAGAGTTGACAACGCCAGGCAACTGGACAATGGGCTTCGGTGGCTTTGGCGAGACATTGCCTTACCACGAAAACTATATGTATCTCAACAAAGACAAGAAGGACAAATTTGGCATGCCAGCCGTTGTTTTCGACGCAGAACTACGGGAGAACGAAAAGAAAATGCGCGTCGATATGATGAATGATGCCGCTGAAATGCTTGAAAAATCTGGTCTTAAAAATGTAAAAACCCACGATAACGGATCTTATCTCGGAATGGCTATCCACGAAATGGGAACTGCCAGAATGGGCCGCGATCCAAAAACCTCGGTTTTGAATGGCAATAACCAGTTGCATTCTGTAAAAAATGTATTCGTTACGGATGGAGCAGCGATGACTTCGGCTTCCTGCGTGAACCCTTCATTGACTTACATGGCATTAACAGCGCGCGCAGTTGATTTTGCTGTAAAAGAATCGAAGAAGAAAAATATCTGATCGGTAACGTTAGACTTTCCAGGTTTTGAAAACCTGGAAAGTCTTTTCAAAGGATTTTAACCCCCACCTGCTTAAAAGCATCGAATTTCTCATCCGCCGCGTCCACTTCTGTGATAATGTAATCCAGATCTTCAATAGCACAAACCCGGTAAGTTTCATAAGTCTCCAATTTCTCAAAAGTGCTGAGCGCGACAGCGGTTCCGGAATGTTGTAACATGGCCTGCTTCAATTCCGCTTCTTCCAGAAAACTGGCCGTAACACCTCGCTGCGTATCGAGTGCACAAATGCCCATAAAATACAGGTCCGCCTGAAAATTCTTCACCATATTAATCGCTTGCAAGCCGACGATCGTTTCTGATTCTTTAAAATAAGTGCCCCCCAAAATGATCAGCTTAACATTCGCATAGGCAGATAATGCCGGAATAATCGCCGTGTTATTTGTTATAACGGTCAGTTTAATGTCCGTCGCAAGCAACGAAACCAATGTATACACAGAAGTCCCGCCATCCAAAAATATGGTCTGCCCGCTCTTGACCAAAGGCTGTGCTTTCAGAGCGATCACCTCCTTATCATCCCTTAAATAGCCGATCCGCTCTTTAAATGTCAGCGGATTGTGTGACCGCGGAATGGCGCCACCGCGAATTTTCATCAAAAGTCCGTTATTATTCAGCGCATCAATATCTCTGCGAATCGTATCTTCCGAAACATTAAGGTCTGTGCTCAGCTGCGCGAAGCCCACTTCCTGCTGCTCTTGCAACTTTCCCAGAATATAAGCGAATCTCTTTTCCTTGATCATCAGAAAATATTTTTTGCAATATTATGCAAATTTGCATAATATTGCAAACCCGTAATCAATCGTGTGAATTGCCTCATGGAAGAAAAGTCAAAAATCAGTGCGGCCAGAAGAGCCGTTTTACTCATTTTCCTGGTTTGCGGCATCGGCCTTTCCAGCTGGGCGCCCATGGTTCCCTTTGCCAAACTGTCGTTGGGACTCAGCGAGGCAGATCTGGGCGTTGTGCTTTTATCATTAGGTGCAGGGGCGATTCTGACGATGCCTGTTACCGGCGTTTTGATCAATAAGTACGGCAGCAGAAGGATCTCCCTGTTTTCTGCACTGATTATTGCCACATTGCTTCCGGTACTTTTACTTGCCAGAACGCCTTACGAACTCGCAGCAGCATTATTTTTCTTCGGCGCGGGCATTGGCTCTGTGGATGTTGCCATGAATGCGCAGGCTGTTTTGGTTCAGGAAAAACATGGGAGCCACATTATGTCGTCGTTCCATGGGATGTTCAGCGTGGGTGGTTTGCTCGGTTCAATCGGATTAGGTTTTTTGATCAAAGCAGGATTGTCACCGACTGTTGCTGCTGTAAGCATTTCAGCCTTGCTGGTAGTGATTACGGCAACGCAGTTCAAATATCTTCTTCCCCATTCCGAGGAGGCCAAAATTGACAGCGCCAGCTTCATCCTACCCAAAGGCCCGGTGCTGATACTGGGGCTCATGTGTTTTATTCTTTTCCTGGCAGAAGGTTCCCTGCTGGATTGGAGCGCTGTTTTTTTGCAATTTTCAAGAAACTTTGACCCTTCGCTTTCCGGCGTTGGTTATGCCGCCTTTTCGGTTGCAATGGCCATTATGCGACTCACCGGCGATGGCATTATCCACAAGCTGGGGCCTTCAAAAGTCGTCTTGTACGGAACGTTTCTGGCAGGAGCCGGCTTCCTCATCGCAGTGGCTTTGCCCTGGGCGCCTGCTGCATTGGTCGGGTTTGTGCTGGTTGGTCTGGGTGCCGCGAATGTTGTCCCCATCTTCTTTACAGCCGCCGGGCGCTTCCCGAATGTCCCTCCTTCCGTTTCGCTTCCTGCCGTAACAACATTAGGTTATGCAGGACAATTGGCGGGGCCTGCCCTCATCGGTTTCATTGCAGAATTTACATCTCTATCCATTGCATTGGGCTTTGTCGGTGTGCTGTTATTTGTTGTGGCGCTTACTTACAAACACAGGGATTGATTTTGGTAAAAAATCAAAAAGCTTCTCCTGTAAACAAATAAAATCCAGGCCCATCTTTGGTAAAACCAACGTCCAGCCTCAGGTAAATGTCTTTTCTGGGAAATAGCAAATAACGCAATCCCACACCACCCGACGGACGGATATGCTTAAACGTGAAGGCATTCAGTCTTGGCGCTACAACAGCAGTTCCGGCGAAAGCCACTGCTCCAAAGCGCTTGCTAAACCCGAAAGGCAACCACCGGTGCTCCACCTGGCCCGCAATCATATTTTTGTCGCGATAACGGCCGTAGTAATAACCCCTCATGATCATTTCCCCACCCATTAGCGCGAGCTGATTGAAAGGCACATTGCCGGAATAGAAATTCCCTAAAACCTGCCAGGCAAGCACATTACGCGCGCTTACGGGATGCGATGAGCGCACATCCACATTCACCCCCTGAAAATTATAATCGCTTCCCAGGCCTGAGCCATATTTCAAAAATGATATTTCTCCAAAAAACCCTTTGCGAACATTGAGCACATTGTGCCGGTTGTCATAAACCAGAGCCGCACCCAAACCAATGTTTCTAGTTCCATCACTGCCTAGCGGTTTATCATAGGTGTGGTTATCGGGCTGCTCAAAGTCTGTGTTGTACAGTTGCTGATAATCAATTTCAGGCCCTGCGAAAAAATTCGGTTTAATTTTCCTTAAAACTCTTTGCTTAAAAAGAATGTAATTGGCATCGATCAGCGCCGGGTCCTTCCCCACTGTCTCCGGGCCTATGCCGTAATACAGTAGCGGAAAACGCTGGAAACGTGTCCTGCCAAGAAAAAACCATTTATCCTTATCCCCATAAATCGCATTATCAAGCCAAATGCCATACTGCGCCTCCAAAGTGACAAACGTGAAAGCCTGCACTTCGCTTAACCGGTTGAGAGTGTCTTTGTTAGCCTGAAAAATAAGCAGGGAAGAAAGTCCGAATTCAAAGCTCGTTTCCGGCGAATATCCCAATGTGGGATAAATCCTGAAACTGGATTCGCCAGGGGCGGTCGTATCGGAAATAGTCTTTTGTACAAATCTCTTAAACCAGCCCTCCTGCGCCTGTACGTGGCAATTGGCCGCAATGATCATAACGGAAACAAGCAGCCAGGCTTTAATCTTCTTCAATTCATGTAACTTTTGATGAGAAAGCATTTACAAAGCATAAGATATAAAAACTGAGCCAAAATGAGGGATTCGATTAAGTAGATCACAAATAAAAGCCTGTTTTCCCTTTTTAAACGATTTGATCCCCATAATGAAAAAACTTGCGGCGCTTTTTTGGATAATATTTTTCACAACTCCTCTTTTTGCTCAAAAAACGCCGGTCGGCGAGCTTTGGTGGAAGCGTAACAATCTGCGCGTGATACAAATGAACCTGCCGTCCTACGAAGCCGCGACGATAAACGCTGATTCGATCGTTGCAGACTTGGTAACTTATTCCGCTAACACATTGCTTATCAATGCAGGCGGCATCATGGCTTTCTATCCTACCAAGCTGGATTTTCATTATATCAATCCTTTTATGCAGGAACGCGTGCTGGGGGATGTGATCAAAAAATGCCATCAGAACAACATTAAGGTCATCGTCCGCTTCGATTTCAGCCGCGTACACGAAAGCATCTATAAAGCGCATCCCGACTGGTGTTACATTTCTCCCAAGGGGGAACGGATCATCAACACAGACATGTATGTAGTGTCCATTAATGCGCCATATGTACAGGAAAAGGCATTTAAGATCATCGAAGAGGTCATTGATATGTTTCCGATCGACGGAATTTTCCTGAATATGCCGGGTTATCAGGTCAATAATCCCTATGAAGGAAAATATCATGGAATTGATCAAAATGAATTTGACAAGAAGGCGTTTTCCAAATATTCAAATGGGAAAGTGCTCCCTACGGAAGAAAATAAGGGGGACACGCTTTACCAAAAATATCTCGACTTCAAAAAACACACCGTTGAAGATTGGTCAGAGCGGCTGCATAAGTTGGTAAAATCCAGAAATGAACAGATTGCCATCTGCACATACTCGGACAAATTCGTCGACATTATCCGGCATGAATCGCAAAGTATGACCACCCTGCCCTATTGGCCTTACACTGCTTCTGATAATGTGGCTAATGCGGTGAACTCTTTCCCGGATCACATTATCAGCAACGCCAGCATTCAGCAGATTTCTTTTCAATCGCGTTATAATGCGGTTGAACCTCAGGAAGTTCAAATCCGGCTTTATGAAAATATTGCCAATGGTTCGGGCCTCGATCTCAGCATGATGGGCGATATGCGGGGATATGAAGATGAGCGCAATTATGAGGTGATTAAGAAGGTTTATGCTTTCCATAAGAAGCATGAGCAATATTTTGGCAAATATAAATCGCTTGCTAAAATCGCGGTCATAGCACCCGGAGCTTGGCCCAATGGCGAGCCGATGCAAGAATATCGCGGAATCCAGCTTATGCTTCGCGAAGCACACATTCCTTTTGACATCATAGAAGACGGCCAGATCGGGAATCTGGCCGGGAAAGTGAAAGGTTACAAACTGATCATTCTTCCCGAAATCACCTATTTGAAACCCGAAGCCATTCAAGTGCTGAAAGATGCCAGTAAAGGAGGCACAAACCTCATCGCCACAAACCGTACCATGTTTGATAGTCCGGAGAGTTTACAGGAATTATTTGGGGCAAAAATTGAGAAAAAAGACAACGATGGGGTTGGAAATTACCTTGTTCCTGATAACAGAAGCATTTTTAAAAGTTTTCCGGGTCAGAAAATGCTGTTCTGGAAATTCAATCTGGGGCTCTATGACCTTTCCGGAGCAGATCAGAAGTTACTTCCGGTTTTGTCCAAAGGCCGCCCCGGCCCGCCAGAAATTATCGGAGGTCATGAACCCACTGGTTATTATGCCTTGGGAATCAAAAATCATGAAAAAAGCAAAGCACTTATTTTTCCTGTCAATCTCGGCAGGATCTATTATATGCACGGTTATCAGGAGCACAAGAATTTGCTTTTGGACGCAATTAATCATGTTCTGCCGGAGGCCAGCCAAGACATTCAAACCAATGCGCCGCAAAGAATTGAAGTTATTTTAAAGCAATTTGTGAAGAATAACGTCAGTAATAAAGAGAAGGTGAAAAGCGATGGTCTGATCCTGCATTTGGTCAATTTAACCGGGTTTAGCGGCAATACTTACTTTGAGCCGTTGCCGGTTTACAATCTGAATTTCAAGATCAAGTCAGAGAAAAAACCGGCGAGAATATTCTCATTAAGCAGCGGCAAACCGATCAGTTTTACATACCGTAATGCATTCATTAACTTTGAAATAAGCAAATTGGACGGATTTGACGGCATTGTGATGGAATATCAACCTTAGAATAAACCATTTACGCCAAAGAATAACATAACATGGAATTTGTATTTGATTTATGAAGCTTAGCTGGAAAAACGCTAAACTTTTTCACAATGAAATACATTTTCGTAACCCTGTTGTTGATTATCATCATTTGGGTTTGTTCAAAGTTTGTTGGCTGTTCTTTTAAAAAGGGCGTCTTCAAGCCTGGCCTCATAACGCCGACGGGCTATCATGTCAGAGATCACAGGGTTTATTATTATGGTGGATTGATGAACGCTTCTATCACGGAACTGGCAGAGGTTGACGCGTCGTCTTTTGAAGTGGTACGCCTGGACTATGATATGCCTGGAAGAGTAAGTGAATCAAATTTCGCACGGGACAAAGAACATGTATACTGGAAGGGCCACATTATTCCCGGTGCCGATCCTGCTTCATTTGAGGCTTATAATTCGCTAAGAGGCAGGGACAAAAATTATATATATGATAGGGTTCGAGCGTTTTCAGATGATCCGGATCACTACAAACATTTGATTGGGGACTTGTACTTAGACACAAAACACATTTACCGCGGGACGGTAATGATCTCCGATGAGCCTCAAAACCTTAAATTTACAGTGCGTGCAGATTCTAATTCGATGACCTATTTAGCGGATAGTAAAGGTGTTTTTGCCAGTAATGGAATGCGCATGGAAGGGGTGGATGCATTAACTTTCAAGCCGTTGCCAGGTGTATATTGTGCAGATCAAAATCATGTTTATGTGTTTGATAACCTCGTGTTAAAGACGATTGAAGGTGCTGATCCTGCCAGTTTCAAATTGCTTGGTGGACAATACGCTATTGATGAAAATCGTGCTTACTGGCATTATACTGCAATTTCTGATTCAGATTCAGATAGTTTTAAACGAATAAACGATATGTATGCCAAAGACAGCAAACGTGCATATTTCAGAGAAAAGCCCATATCTGGTTCTGATCCGCAAACTTTCAATGCCTTACCTGGTCAAGTGAGTTGCTCGTACGATAAAAACCACGTGTATTCAGGAAGTAAAATTATTCCAAATGTTAATCCAGACGATTTGCCAAAGGACAAAAAATGCAAATTTTGTAATGAGGAGCGAATCGTTTTTGACGAATAAAACATTTTCCCCGTTGAACCAATAATAATCACAATGGAGCAAAAAGCAATTCCAACGTTATACGAATGGGCAGGAGGAATGCCTGTTTTTGAAAAGTTAACAGATCTTTTTTACACAAAAGTGCTGGCTGATCCGTTGCTTGAACCGGTTTTCAAACACATGTCAAAAGAGCATCAGCTGCATGTGGCGCATTTTATTGCAGAGGTTTTCGGCGGTCCCGAAATGTACAGCAAGCAGGAAGGGAGCCATTTTAAAATGATCCAGAAGCATTTGTCCAAACACCTCACCGAAGCGCACAGAAAACGCTGGGTTGCCCTGCTTTTGGAAACGTCCGACGAAATGAACCTTCCGGACGATCCTGAATTCCGATCCGCTTTTGTAGCCTACATTGAATGGGGCACGCGCATCGCCGTACTCAATTCCAATGTTGATGATCTTAAAATGAACCCCGACGAACCCATGCCGAAATGGGGCTGGGGAGTGCCAGGTGGCCCCTTTGTTGAATAACTCCCTCAAATACCGGCTATAACATCCTGCCAACGCGCAGCCGAGACGCACCGTGTTATAATTTGGGCGCCTCCGGCTTGTTTGGAATATCCCAACCATTAGCGCCTTTGACATTCAGCTTCCGCCGGTAAATTTTTTCGTTCGCAGTGACGTAAATTGTGTCAAAATCTTTACCGCCAAATGCCATGTTTGATACTGAACCGTTTGGCGTTGGTAATATCGCATTCACACGCCCTGTTTGATCTAAAACCTGGATTCCTGCGCGTGTAGCCACATATATGCGTCCTTCCCGGTCGCAGGTAAGGCCATCTGCCCATGCATTTTCATCGTTGTCGCGGACGTGCAGCCAGCCGAATTTCTGCTTGTGGCTTAATGTTCCGTCCGGCAGAACCTGAAATGACCAAACCCAGTGTGAAGCTGATTCGGTTGCATACAGCAATGTTTGATCGGGCGATAAGGCAACGCCATTGGCGAATAATAAGCCTTTGTCGACGACAATTTTCTCTCCATTGGGTCTGATCAAATAAATGGTGCTCGGTTTCTCCCGGCCATCCGGTGCAGTAACATAAACATTGCCATTGTAGGCAACGGTTAAGTCGTTCCCGGCAATATCCCTCGCTATTTCTTGTTTGTTATTTTTCGCGTCATAACGAACTATGGACAAGCTTTTTTTTGCCACTTCGTATCGGTTCCCACTCTTGTCGAACTCCGCTCCGCTGGCGTTTTCCGAGTCTTCATTGATGGTAGCAACCTTTCCGTCGGGCCCGATCTTGTATGTTTTGGAATTAGGAATATCCTGATAGAAAATTTCCCCGGACTGGTTTGCCGCAATGCCTTCTGTAAATTTATAGCCTTCCGAAACCTGCTCCCACTCCTGTCCTGGAATCAACAAAGCACTTAACATTTGATTTTGAGAAGTTCCAGCTTTAACGGGTTTGGGCCAGTCTTTCCATAGAAACCGCATGGCCTCGGGAAATAATGCTGTTCCGTGCTTGCCATTGTGGCCGCCTTCGCCCCACTGATGTTTCACCTCATATCCTGCAAATGTTAATGCCCGGAGCATGGTTTGATTGGCCATCCACCAGTCGCCCGCATAAATGTTGAGATCGTTGGCCCCATCCTGCAAAAAGATCCGGACGGGCTTTGGTTCATACTTCCTGACCAAAGTGTGATAGCGGTCGGCGCCACGCAGGCCTACATACGTTCCAATGGCGCTGTAAACGCGGGTAAATGCATCCGGACGCTCCCATGCTGCCGTGAATGCACAAACTGCCCCGCTGCTCGATCCGCCTATGGCGCGGTCATTGCCGTTTTTGGAGAGGCGGATCGGACGTCCGTCGCTGGTTTTTTGCCTCTCCACCTCCGGCAAAATCTCATCCAGGATAAATCTTGCATAAGCATCCCCCAAACCATCATATTCAAAACTCCTGTTAAACCGATCGTTCGCTTCGTTCCCATTGGCTGCCCTGACTTTTCCATGCATTACAAAAACGCCGATCGTAACAGGCATTTCCCCCTTATAGATCAGATTATCAAACACAACAGGCGCTTTCCATTGAATTCCGTCCTGATTGATGTAAACACAGGCCGGCCTGTCGGGCTTGTATTGCGCGGGGACATACACCCAGTATTCCCGCCAGGTTCCGGGGAAAATCTTTGAATTTTCAAATGTGAATTTCAAAACCTCCCCTTTGGGCACGCCAGCCTGCTCTTCCGAAGCCGGATCAACGGGATAATTTTCAGAAGGCGCTTGTGCGAAAATGATTTTAGTTGATATACAAAAAATGAAAGCAAATGTGCGTACAATGTGCATTTGGGAGTTGGGTTTAGATAAAATTCAATGTCGATTATGATGAACAATGCTATAAATAGCTCAACCACCATTTCTTATTTCGCTCACGGTAATTGCCAAACCATCGGCAAGGAAAATAAAGCGCAAGGACGATTGTAATCCAGATCACATAGACCATTCCAAGATTGTAACCGAAATCGTTGGGACGAAATTTAAAGAAAAGCTCTGGCGCCGTGGCCTGCTCCCAAGTATAACCCGACGACAAAACGACGACCATTGTAAGCAGGTGAATGAGATAAAAATGCAGCATAAAATAGAAAAACGGCACTTTTCCATACACCGTAAAAAAGCGTGTCAGTTTCGTGTTGGTATGCTCGGTTAAGGCCAGTAAAATGAGGATCGGACCGAGTGTCATCAGTGTATAAATCAGCGATGGCGGATATTTGGACGCATTCATGAACGAAAAAAATGTCCTTAACCCTTCGGATTGCACGCTCCATGGGGCCTGGTCCCCATAGTAATTGACAAATCGCAGGATAAGGAACAGCACAATGGCTGCGATGCCCAATTGCAACAGCACTTTCCTCCGTTTTTGCTCAGAAAATGATCGGTTATAGATCATCCCAAGCCCGTATCCCGACATCATAATTCCTGCCCAGGGAAGGATAACATACAAGAACGCAATGTTCCCGCCGTCGCCTCTCGGCACAAAACGGCCCGCTCCGGTCAGAAAAATACCCAGAAAAATATCCAGTCCCGAGCCGGGCGCAGGTTTCAGAAGGTCGAATAAGCTATGGCCAAAAATCAAAACCAGTCCGGAAATCAAAATCGCCTTCGGAGAGAAAAAACGCACAAATACGCCTAAAACGAGCATGCTGGTTCCTAATGCCCAAAGCACCGCGAGAAAAATGGTTTTGAAGGTAATGTCAAATGAAAAGGCAAATGTCATGAATGTGAGCTCGACAACGATGAGCCACAAACCGCGTTTCAAAAGGAAAGAGGAAGTTTCAGCGGGGGTTTTATTTTGCCCTGATAAATAGGCCGAGATCCCGGAAAGCAGCATGAACGACGGCGCACAAAAATGTGTGATCCATCTTGTGAAAAATAATGCTGGATTCGTTGTGCCCGGATCGAGCGGGTCGGCGGAGAGTGCGGTAATGTGAAAATAATCCCGGACATGGTCCAATGCCATGATGACCATGATGAGTCCACGGACCGTGTCGATGGACTTTACGCGCAAGGAGATTCCGTTCGTTGACATGTAACCAATGTTTCCGATGAAAGTGATTTATTCACTAAGAAGCCACGGAAATTACTGGTTTACTGATCTATAACATTCAGAATCGCCTTGCTAAACGTATTTTACAAAAGTGCTGCACCAAAAACCCCTGCGCTGTCGCCCAGTTTGGGTTTCAAGATGGGAGTGGTTACCACGCCTTTGTTGAAGATGTACTTCTTGATTTTTTCAAAACCGGCGGTGTAGAGCAGCTCAACATTGCCAACGCCGCCCCCGATCACGATGAGCCCGGGATCAATCACATTAATCAATGTAGAAATGGCGCGGCCGTAAAATTCAAGTAGACGTTCAATGGTCGCTTTGGCAAATTCATCTTCGCCTTCATGATATCTTTCCAAAATTACCTTCATGGTCAGCTTTTCGCCGCTGGCCTTTTCGTAAAAGCGTTCCAGTGCCGGGCCGGAAATTACCTGCTCCACACAACCGGCTTTTCCGCAATAACAAGGCTCGCCGTTTTCTTCGAGAATGTTATGGCCCCATTCTCCGCCGATTCCGTGGTGCCCGGCGATAATTTTATTATTTACCACCAATCCGCCTCCTACACCCGTGCCCATGATCACGCCAAAAACGACTTCTGCTTTTGGATAATCTTTCCCGGCACCGATCAACGCTTCGGCCAGTGCGAAACAGTTGGCATCATTGGCAAGCTGAACCGGAATTCCGAGTATTTTTTCAAGATCTGCCTTTAATGGCATTCCGTTGAGGCAAATCGTATTGGAATTTTTCATCAACTGGGAGTCCGGTTCCAAAACACCGGGTGTGGCAAACCCTATTTTAGTCGGCTTCTCTCCTACTTGCTCCGCAACCTGATCGATCAGCTTTTTGATCTGCGACAATATATGCTCATATCCATTTGCCGACTCAGTCGGAAGGCGCATGCGTACAACCACTTCCAGGTTCCGGTTCGGATCCAGAACGGCACATTCTATTTTTGTTCCTCCTAAGTCTATTCCCCAGAGTTTCATAATTGTATGGCTGTCGGCGGATGGCTTTCAGCATTCATTTTTAGTATTTATAATTTATTTAAAGCATTAAAAAATCAATTCGAAAGCACATTACTGCACTTTATAAAATTTATATCCGAACAAGAATATCACCGCATAGCAAATGATCGGCAAATAGTAGGCATGCGCTACGTCGGATTCTGCAACAGCACCCATTGCGAATGGGAAGAATGCTCCGCCCACAACACCCATGGAAATAAAAGAAGAGGCTTGCTGTGTATGTTTTCCCAGATTTTTAAGTCCCAAACTAAAAATTGTAGGGAACATGATGCTGAAAAAGAAATTGAGCATTAATAATGCAATGAATGACGGCCAGCCCCAGCTCTGCGCGATGATCAGACACATTACAATGTTGCAAGCAGCGAAAATGGCCAATAAGGAGTTTGGTGCAATAAAACGCATCAGGAAAGTGCCGACGAAACGCCCCGTTAGCATCAGTACGAAAAACAAGATCATATAGTTACCGGCAACCGCGTCCGTGAAGCCCATTTTCTCATGGCCATAATTGATGAAGAACGCCCACGTTCCGGCTTGTGCTGCCACATTGAAAAACTGTGCAATAACCGACCACTTGAAATGGCTGTGCTCGAAAAGGCCTTTTTCAGGGTGCGTATCCACGTTTGCCGCAGAAGGATCGGCAACGACGTGCGGGTCTGTAAGTGTCGGAACTTTTACAAAGGAGAATAAAACAGCGATGGTTGCGATTACGCTTCCAATGACGATATATAATGTTTTTACAGATGTAAGGTCTGTGCTGCCTTCCACATTGTTTCGAAGCAAAAAATAAGAACCCACGGCTGGTCCGATGATCGTGCCCAGGGCATTGAATGCCTGTGCAAAGTTGATGCGCATATCACTTGTGCGCTGGTCACCAAGGGATGCTACGAACGGGTGCGCAACGGTTTCCAGTGTAGAAATCCCGCATCCCAGGATGAACAATGCACCGCCGAAAAATGGAAATGAAGCGGCCGCAGCAGCCGGAACGAAAAGAAATGAACCCAATGCAAACAACGACAGCCCGAAAAGCACACCATTCTTATATCCGAAACGCTTCATGAAAAGACCGGCAGGAATACCCATGACACCATAAGCGCCGAATATAGCGAATTGTACGAATGCAGATTGTGTTTTGCTAAGACTTAAAACGTGCTGAAAATGTTTGTTCAAAACGTCGCCCATCGTGATCGCGATGCCCCAGAACATGAACAGGGATGTTACAAAAATGAGTGTTATCAGGTATTTGTTCTCAGTGAATCGGGCTTTGGTGGGCTCCACGGTAGAGGAATAGTTGCTCATCTAGCTGAATAGTAAAAATAAATATTAGGTAGGTTCTATTTTTTTCGAAACGTAAATTAGAGAAATTTAATTGGAAGGATTTGGCTTTCTATTGAAATAGTTGTCCATAAAAAGTAACTGATATTGTATCGCATTGGTCCAGTAGGGCCAGTTATGCGCACCTGGTCGCACAAGATAATCATGTGGGATATTTCTGTAAATCAGCTGTTCGTGCAACTTTTCATTCACCCCGTAAAAGAAATCATCGACGCCGCAATCGATCATGATCGCCAGCGAATTGGGCGTCAGTAAATGCAGCATATTTATAACTGTGTTACTTTCCCACCTTTCAGGCTGCTCGGCGTATTTGCCCAACTTTTTAGCCATATCCCAATTGTTTGGAAAAGGACGGATATCGACGCCGCCGCTCATGCTGCCCGCCGCACCGAAAATATCCTGATGCCGGAAAGCAAGATAAAGCGCACCATGTCCGCCCATGCTCAAACCTGTAATGCCACGACCTGTGCGGTCTTTGATGGTTTTATATTTTGAATCTATAAAGGAAACCAGTTCTTTGGAAACATAAGTCTCATACTGCGACTGCGCATCCACAGGACTATCCCAATACCAGCTTCCGTAACCGCCATCAGGGCAAACAATGATCATATTATAAAGGTCCGCGGCTTTTTCAAAGCCTTTGGCCTTTGAAACCCAGTCCGCGTAATTCCCACTGTAACCGTGCAGCAAATACACCACCGGATAAGTTTTTCCCGAATCGTACTGAGATGGCTTTACGACCACCGTTTTGAGATTTTTCTTCATAGCCGCACTGTAAACCTGAATGGTGTCCACAGTCGCCGCCGACGCACAATGGCAGATTATTGCACAAATAATAAGAGTGAACAGGATATTTTTTTTCATAAATTTTTGAGAAAATTTTCTACAACTTAGCGCTATACATAATTTCAATTGTTCAAATATTGTAGAATTCGGGGAATAATAAGGCCCTATTTTCATGTATGACGTCTGGCACTCTATTTGTTATAAATCACATTATCACAAATAACTCAAACTCAAAAAATTTAAGACAATGGGAAATCTTCTTTATACAATAGCTGTCATTTTGGTCATTCTTTGGCTGATCGGCTATTTTGGCTTTGCCAGCTTTGGAATGGGTAACATCATTCACATTCTTTTGGTGATTGCAGTGATTGCGATAGTTCTTCGTTTGATTCGTGGCGACAGGGTTGTGTAAGGAGAAAGCACCTAATAAATGAAAAGGCCCGGGATGGATGTTTTTTTAACATTATCCCGGGCTTTTAGTTTGTTTATGCCGCTGCAAAACTCCGGTTTCTCCTTGTACTGCGGTTCACAGCAGATCCTTAATCCGCACCCAGACGTTTTCTGCCAGGATTTTATGCCCTTCTTCTGTAGGATGAATGCCGTCCGGCAAATTCAGCTTACTTTCTCCACCGACGCCTTCCAGCAAAAACGGAATGAGTGTAAGGTTATTCGCTTTGGCAATCTCTGCATACACGGCTTTGAATTCGGAAGCATATTTTTGCCCCATATTCGGCGGGATCTGCATACCGGCCAGCACAAGCTTGGCATCGGGATATTTGGCATGCACCTTATCCAGAATTGCTTGCAGATTTTTCCTGGTTTCGGAAACCGGAATGCCCCTTAACCCATCATTACCACCCAATTCCAGCACAAAGATGTCCAGAGGCTGCTTCAAAAGCCAATCGATCCGGCTGTTTCCCCCCGACGTTGTCTCACCGCTCACACCTGCGTTAATCACCTTGTAATCAAGTCCGAGGGAGTCAATTCGTTTTTGAATTAAACCGGCAAATGCTTGTGAAGGATCATCAAGGCCGTAACCCGCAGTGAGGCTGTTACCGAAAAACACAATGGTTTTTTTGGTGCCGACTGTGGCTTCGCTGACTGTCTTCACGGAGTCAGCCTGCCCGGCGGTTTCTTGTTTTTCAGTGTTACAAGACGTCAAAATGGCCACGGAAAGCAGCATTCTGGCTATAAAAACAAAGCGATTTATCATATAATATGTTAACCAGTAGATTATTTAAGCACGAACATTTAAAACTGTTCCTAAAAGACTAGGTTGCGGGGCCGCTCCACGGTGGCCGCTCCACGGTGGCCGCTCATTTAGTTTTAAACGCCGTTTAAACTATATTTATGTGCAACCTAAATCCAAAAGAACCAAATTGGAGTAAATCAAGCTGCCCCGGCCCGCACCAGGGAAAACATAAAATTATAAACAATTGATGGATACCATACTCGATCTGCAACAGGTTAGTAAAATTTATAAAAGTGGCGACCGCTCTTTGACCGTTTTAGATAATATTAATTTTTCAATCGCAGCCGGGTCGACCATGTCGATCGTCGGGCCTTCGGGAAGCGGGAAAACGACGCTTTTGGGCCTGTGCGCAGGATTGGACAGATCCACGTCAGGGACCGTTGAGCTGCACGGAACCAGACTCAACGACCTGAATGAGGACCAGCTGGCTGCTGTCCGAAATCAATATGTAGGGTTTATTTTCCAAAACTTCCAGCTGCTTCCCACGCTTACCGCGCTGGAAAATGTCATGGTCCCGCTCGAACTTCGCGGTGAAAAGAACATTAAACCCCGTGCTCTGGACTTGCTGGACAAAGTGGGCCTCGCAGAAAGAAGTCATCATTATCCCACCCAGCTTTCCGGCGGAGAGCAACAACGCGTTTCGCTTGCAAGAGCATTTTCCAACAAACCACAAATCCTTTTTGCGGACGAACCAACAGGAAATCTGGACGCGGAAACCAGCGAGAAAGTGGTGAAGCTGCTTTTCGATCTTAACCGGGAAGCCGGGACGACGCTTGTACTGGTGACGCATGACCTGGAACTTGCCGCCAAAACACAACGCATTATTCGCATTAAAGGCGGCAAACTGGTTGAATAACTTAAGACTTACCAGGTCTTGAAGACCTGGTAAGTCTCGTAGCCGTCTAACTCATCATAAAATGAACAAAATAAATCTCCCCTGGTTACTGCAAATGGCGTGGCGTGACAGCCGGAAAAACCGATCGCGGCTTTTGCTTTTTATTTCGTCTATCATTCTTGGCATTGCCGCACTCGTGGCGATTTACTCGCTGGGTGATAATTTGAGACAAAATATTGATAACCAAGCAGCAACATTGATCGGCGCTGACCTGGCGCTTAACACGGGAAAGCCGGTTGAAGGGAAAGCCAGAACCCTCGTAGACTCATTAGGAAAGACCCGATCCGAGGAGCGGAGCTTTGCTTCCATGATTTATTTTCCAAGAAGCGGTGGAAACAGACTGGCGCAGGTGAAGGCGCTGGAAGGCGACTTTCCTTATTATGGAAAATTTGAAACTGTGCCCGTTACCGCGGAAAAAACATTCCGGTTGCGCCGGGAAGCACTTGTGGACCAGACGCTGATGCTGCAATATCAGGCCAAAGTCGGAGATTCGATCAAGATTGGTAATGTTACTTTTGCCATTGCCGGAATTCTGGAAAAGGCACCCGGATCAACAGGATTAACAAGCACAGTAGCGCCGACCGTGTACATTCCGATGCGCTATTTGACGCAAACCGGTTTAATGCAAAAAGGAAGCCGCGTGGCCTATCGTTATTATTACAAATTTGCGCCGAACACAGACGTTGAAAAGCTTGCAAAACAGCTCGAACCACGCTTTGAAGCGGGTGATCTCGATTACAAGACCATTCAATCGCAAAAAGAAGACACGGGCCGGTCATTCAAGGATCTGACGCGTTTCCTGGCATTAGTTGGATTTGTCGCGTTGCTTTTGGGCTGCATTGGCGTGGCGAGCGCCATCCACATTTACATCCGGGAAAAACTGAATTCCATTGCTATTCTACGCTGTCTGGGCGTCAAAGGTTCTCAGGCCTTTTTGATTTACTTAATTCAAATTGCGGGAATCGGTATAATCGGATCCGTATTGGGTGCCATGCTAGGCACCGCGATCCAGCAGTTTTTGCCCGTCGTTATCAAGGACTTCCTGCCTTTTGAACTTACTACGGACATTTCCTGGCTTGCTATCGGGCAAGGTTTGGCCATTGGCGTCCTTATTTCCATCCTTTTTGCTTTGCCTCCGCTGGTATCCATCCGCAAGGTCTCACCCTTAAATGTATTGCGCGTTTCACTGGATGCCGTGAAGATGGAAAGAGACCCGTGGGCCTGGGTGCTGTATGGGCTGATCGTTGTTTTTATTTACGGCTTCGCGTTCCTGCAAATGCAAACGTGGATCGAAGCGTTGGTTTTCACGGCAAGCATTCTGGCTTCGTTCGTTATTTTGTACGCCATAGCGAGCCTGCTCATGTGGCTTGTGCGCAAGTTTTTCCCAACTTCGTGGAGTTATTTATGGCGGCAGGGACTAGCGAATCTGTATCGCCCTAATAACCAGACTTCTATTCTGGTTGTTTCTATTGGCCTTGGCACATGTCTGGTCTGTACATTGTTTTTCGTTCAATCCATTTTACTTAACCGGGTAAAAATGTCATCCAGCGGCAACCAGCCCAACATTGTGCTCTTCGACATTCAGGGAAGCCAGAAAGACGCTGTACTGGCTATCGCAAAGGCGCAAAATATTCCTGTTAATCAAAATGTTGCGATTGTAAATATGCGATTGGAAGAAGTGAATGGTAAAACCGCTTCCGACTTTGAAGGCGACACCACTGCCGAACAGTCCCGCCGGATTTTCGGGCGTGAATACCGCGTTACATTCCGCGATTCACTAAGTTCTACGGAAAAACTCACCAAGGGACAATGGAAAGGCACTTACAAAAATGCAGACGGTCTCATCCCTATCTCACTTGAACAAGGTTTTGCAGATCGAAGCAGGCTGAAACTCGGGGACACGCTGATTTTCAATGTGCAGGGAACAATGATGTCGACCACGGTTTCAAGTTTCCGCGAAGTTAACTGGGGTGAAGTGCAAACCAACTTCCTCGTAATTTTCCCGACCGGCGTGCTGGAAGAGGCTCCGCAATTTCACGTTATGCTTACGCACGTGCCCAATCCACAGGCCTCGGCGGTTTTTCAGCAAGCCATTGTTCGCCAGTTCCCCAATATTTCGATCATCGACCTTGCATTGGTACTCAGGGTTTTAGATGATATTTTTAACAAAATCGGTTTTGTAATCCGGTTTATGGCGGGATTCAGCATTCTCACGGGATTGATTGTGCTGATCGCCTCCGTATTAATCAGTAAATATCAACGTTTGCAGGAGAGCGTTTTACTGAGAACATTAGGTGCCAGCCGGAAACAGATATTCGCTATCACAGCATTGGAATACTTTTTCCTGGGATCTTTGGCGGCGTTAACAGGCATTTTGCTATCGCTCGTTGGGAGCTTTTTATTAGCAAAATTCAGTTTTGAAGCAGAATTCAAACCCGAATTTCTACCAGTAATCATCGTCTTTCTTTTTGTGTCTTCAATGACCGTTCTCATCGGTTTGGTCAACAGTCGCGGCATTTTATCGCGTCCGCCGCTGGAAGTGTTGCGTCAAGACGTTTAAGCGCTTTAAGGCCGGTTTGACAACTCCTTAAACTCAATTTGCTTCCCCACAAGCACAACAACCGACTTTTGCGATGCAATTGTCGGTTGTTGTGCTTGTGGGCTATTGATGTATTTTCCTGTTGGTTTCATCCTATTTATTCTTTGTATTTTTTCAAACGTTTGCATAAAATTTCAAACGTTTGCATTAGCTATCAACTAATTTCTATTAAATATTTCAAAAATACAATTTGTAATCTTGTGTGACCAGAACCCTAAACCATATGATATGCCCCTCTTAGCACGTGCATCCTACTTTTCATTAACAATTCAACCCAATAATTTGATCTCATGAAAAAAACTTTGACTCTATTGGTCAAAACCGGGACACTTGGCGTCTGTATGATGCAAGCCGCAGCGATCTGCGGTCCGCATGCACAGGCAGCAGCCATATCGCCGGCTTCGGGAAACCCGGCAACGTATGCCGGCATTCATATGCCTGTTATGCCAGACGTTACGCTTACAGGAAAGGTGCTTGCGGATGGGACAACGGAAGGATTACCCGGCGTTACTGTGGTCGTTACACCTGTTTCCGGCGGAACAAAGCAAGGTGCTACGACGGATGAAAACGGCGTTTTTACCATTCAAAACCTGCAAACGGGAACACGTTACAATCTGGAATTCAGTTATATAGGATTTGAAAAACAATCCTTAAACGATTTCCTGCTTACTGAATCCAATATTAATTCCATTGAAATAAAACTGAAAGAATCTGCATCCAACCTGAGCGAAGTGGTGGTTGTTGGTTATGGAACGACTGTAAAGAAAGACATTACCGGATCGGTTAAGTCCTTGAAAAGCAGTGATTTCAATACCGGGATCATTAATTCACCGGAGCAATTGCTGCAAGGAAAGGTTTCGGGTGTGAATGTGACTTCCGCAACGGGTGAGCCTGGCGCGAAAACCAGCATTACCGTTCGAGGCCCGGGCGGGGTTCGCACAGGAAGCACGCCGCTTTTTGTGGTAGACGGAATGGCGCTCGACAACAGCGGAACCGGCGGTGATACAAACCCGTTGAACTTCATCAATCCGCAGGACATTGAGTCCATGGACGTTTTGAAAGATGCTTCGGCGACAGCAATTTATGGAGCACGCGGCGCAAACGGGGTTATTCTAATCACTACAAAAAAAGGAAAATCAGGACAGGCAAGCGTGACTTATTCAGGATCGCTGGGCATTTCTACACTGGCGCGGCCGCTGGATGTGTTATCCGGTCCGGAATTTTTGACGGAAGCTGCAAAAATAGGCGGAACGGTGATCAATGGCGGGGCGGATACGGACTGGCAAAAAGAGATTTCCCGCAGCGCAACCACGCACAACCATAACATTTCTGTGGGCGGCGGAACAGACAAGATGACCTATTACGGATCATTCGGAGCACAAAAACAGCAGGGCGTTTTGAAAGGCAGCCAGCAGGACCGCTACACAGGACGCATTAACCTCTCTCAAAAACTTTTAAATGATCGTGTTACGCTGGATGTAAACCTTAACGCAACCAATACAAAGAACAGAAAACCGAACGTCCAGGGTATGATCGGCGGTGCCATTACGGCAAACCCCACTTATGCGCCCTATGATGCGGACGGCAATCCGTTCCAATATCAGGATGGAACCAACCCATTGATCCCATTAAGGTTATACAAGGAAATTTTGAGTACAAACCGGATTCTGGCTTCTATTTCCCCTTCTGTTACGATCATGAAGGGCTTGGTTTACAAACTGAACTTTGGCCTTGACCATTCGACTGCTACGCAGGATAAGCAAACATTGCCGAACACGATCCCGTTTGAAATCGGCAGGCTTGAAAATTTCCAGTTTAAAAACAGTAACCGCCTGATCGAGAACTATCTTACTTACACGGCTGGCAACAAAGTGCATAGTTTCAACGCACTGGTGGGGCATTCTTACCAGCATATCTTCTTGCAGGACAAAAGGTTCAGCATTAACAAATTCCCGATTTCGGACATTGAACCGATCTATAACCCAGGTTTAGGGCAAGATCTTTCCCTAATCCTGAATGCACCCGAAGGCCACGCGACGATTAATGAACTGCAATCGTTTTTTGGAAGGGTAAATTATGGTTTCAGGGACAAATATCTGGCCACTGCAACATTGCGTGTGGACGGTTCTTCAAAATTTGGTGCGAACAATAAATATGGTTATTTCCCTTCATTCTCATTGGGTTGGAGAATTTCAGAAGAGCCATTCATGAAGTCGTCGCCATTCTCGGAGCTGAAATTGCGTGCAGGTTGGGGATCAACCGGAAATCAGGAAATTCCTTCCAAAATTACACTGGCGCGTTTCACTTCGGTTGTTTCACCAACAGCAAGTTACCCGCTTGGAACAGGCCCATATCCTGCCGGAACCACCAACACAAGGCTGGCGAATCCGAACATTCAGTGGGAAGTTTCCAAACAAACCGACATTGGTCTTGACTTCGGTCTGTTCAAAGGTGCGCTGAGCGGTGAGATAGATTATTTTACCAAAACGTCAGAAAAAATCTTGCTCGAAGTTATTCCTGCCGATCCTATTCAGCCTGCCGGAACATTCTGGACCAACGTGCCGGATATGAAAATCAAAAACCAGGGTCTTGAAGTTGACCTGAATTACCGCGAATCGCTGGACAACGGACTTCGCTATGGGTTTGGTGGTAACATTACATTTATCAAAAACGATGTGACCGGTTCGCCATATTCCGTGATTCCATCGGGCTCCGCACAAGGCTCGGGTCTGACTTCTGCAACGATCAACGGTTACATTAACAACCAGCCCATCGGAACATTCTTCCTGAAAGAATTTACCGGCTTTGACGACAAGGGGATCAACACTTTCAGGGACGTGGACGGTGGTGGGATCATTACGGACAAAGATCGCGTTGCCGCCGGGACGGCACTTCCTACCCGGATGTACAACTTCAATGGTAATGTGTCTTTTAAAGGCTTTGACCTGACCGCCAACTTCAATGGCGTTGCAGGAAACAAGGTTTACGACAACACGGCAAACTCCAATTTCTTCAAACTAAGGTTGCAAAAGGGCCTGAATGTCACCCGTGAGTCTTTTGCAGATGAAGCAGAATCCGTCAATAATTCAGCGCCTGTCTCTACCCGTTATCTCAAAAACGGCGCTTACCTGAGATTGAACAACCTTGCATTGGGATACAACCTGAACACCGCCAAGCTTGGCATCAACAAGTGGGTGCAGACGGTGCGCGTGTCGGTTACGGGACAGAATCTGGCGCTTTGGACCAAATACACAGGCTACGATCCTGAGGTGAACAACGACCGTTCCATCAACGGCATTACCTCTTATGGCGTTGACTATTTGAGTTATCCAAAGGCTAAAACAATTCTCTTTGGTCTTAATGTAGGCTTTTAAAAATCAAACGATGAAAAAGAAATTACCACTCATATTTGCGGTTGCCGGCATGCTGTTCATGGCACCTGGCTGCACCGATCTTGAAGAACAAGTGCTGGACGAAACCCTTCAGGCGAATTTGTCTCCCGACGAAGCTGCAAATGGCCTTTTGGCACCTGTTTACGCATTGCTTCCGAACTTATTCCAGCATACCACATATTTCGCATTGAACGAAATTACCACGGATGAGGCCATTTTGCCTTACCGGGGCGGAACCGACTGGGGCGATAACGGGATTTATCTTGCGCTGCACCAGCACAACACCACTGCAACAGATCCCAATGTGAACAACACCTGGGGCACATTATCACAATCCATTTCCAGGTCTATTACGGCCATTAACGGGTTGAAAAATTCGACATCCGCAACAGCAGCCTTATACACCGCAGAAGCGCGCGGAATGCGGGCATATTACAATATGATCATGCTCGATATGTTCGGGGTCGCTTTTGTTAAGGACGATCCAAACGCTGTTTCGGTCATTATCAGAGGTGAAGAAGCCGTAAAATACATTGAAAGTGAGCTGCTTGCTATCGAGCCGATTGTGCAACCCAAATCCGTCGTTGGCCCTGGAAGGCTGAACCAGGTGGCCGTCTGGGGCTTGCTGGCCCGTTTGAATTTGAATGCAGCCGTTTACCGCAACATTTACGCACCCACATTCGAGTTCCGTGCTGAGGATATGGACAAAGTGATCCAGTATACGGATAAGATCATTGCTTCCGGACAAGCGAAATTGTCACCAGATTACTTCTCGATTTTTGGCAACCAAAACCATTCGAACCAGGAGTTGATCTTCGCGGTAGACCAGCGCTCAGACCTGAATGGTCACAACCGTTTGGCCTACTTCTCAATATCCGGCGACCAATTCCCGCTCGCAGCATTCCCCGCAGCAAACGGAACCGATGGACCCGGTATCACATCCGACTTTTACCAGTCTTGGGTGCAGGCATACGGCGCAGTCGATCCGAAACGAGATCCGCGTTTTTATCAGGAAAATATGTCTGTTTATTCCAATGCAGCGGATACATGCGTTAAGGATTCAGATTACAAGATCAACCGCGGAATCTTGCGCGGTCAGCAATTTGGGGCTTTGCGTGTGAATGGTGCATTTTTAAGATGTCCTGATGGTCGGTTGAAAGTGGGAAAGTTGAGCTATGTAACGCGTAACAGGGCAGATCTGCCTGTCAGCTTCGGGGAGATAGTTGATTTTACGACGGCTGGAAGTAATTACAACACCGGTTACCGGGTTGCCAAGTATGAGTTTGGAAGCGAGTCGAACACGGGTCGTAATAAAGGCGATGCGGACATTGTAATCCTTCGTCTTGCAGACATTTACATGATGCGCGCCGAGGCCAAATTGCGCAAAGGCAACAACGCCGCAGCGGCATTAGCAGACGTTAACCTGGTAAGAGCTTCCAGAACGGCCACCGCGCCTCCGCCGGCATTGACAACCATGAATCTGGACTTGCTCTTCCGCGAAAGAGGATTTGAATTCTACTGGGAAATGCTCCGCCGCAGCGACATGATTCGTTTTGGCAAATACGAAGGCAAATGGACGGAGAAAACCAACGCCGATGTGAAGAAAAGGATCTTCCCAATCCCGCAGACTGCAATTGATGGAGCGTCGAACACACCTGGGTATTTAGTGCAGAATGAGGGGTATTAATTGACTTAAGATAGTTATTTATCCGACAGCCCAGGGTTTAACGCTCTGGGTTGTTTGTTTTTTGATGCTTCTCTTGCCCATTTATTAATAAGCTTTTTGCTAAGCTTCCGTGCTTGCGAAATTGTGAGAGTTTTTTCGCTATTTACTTGTGTGACAGTGTTAGGGATTATTTGTTTAGAATTCAAGCTCAATCTTCACTTTTCCTCCTAATCCTTTTTCGACAATGTCGTAAAGTGTTTTAAGCGTCAGATTGCTTCCGTCGTTTTCCACTCGGGAAATGTACTCCCTTTTTTTATTAATGATTTCTCCGAGCTGTGCCTGCGTTAGTTCTTTGTCTTCACGGGCTTTTCTTAGAAGCAATCCGATTTTAAAGCTTTCAAACTCCCTTTCCAGACGATCCCTTTCTTCGGTTCCTACGACTCCGTAAACATCGTCCTTTACTTGATCCCAAGTTCTAATGTCCATTACTATTCCGTTTAGTTTCAAAGTATTCATTCATGAGTCGCAACGCGCGTTCAATTTCCTTTTTGGGCGTTTTCTCAGTTTTCTTTTGAAATCCGTTCAGTAAGATTATGATGCTGTCGCTGTCAAAGAATCAAAAAACTCTCCAAATGTTTGATCCCAGCATAATCCTTGCTTCATAGAGTCCTTTTGTGCCACTTATATGTTTGAAAAAATGAGAAGGAATCCTCTGATATGTTTCTATTCCTTGGATTACCTTAAAAATCTTCTGCCTTACATTTGGTGGCTGCTGCGCCGCAAATTCATCAAAATAGTGCTTGTAAACGACAACTTTTCTAATCTTCGTCATGATAAAGGTAACTTTTAAGTTACTATGGTGCAATACCGCACCACGTTTTCAGACGTTAGACTTTTCTATCGGTCACAAAACTCTGTGAGAAATTTTCAAATCCGCAGCGAACTCTCCCTTATAATCAACTCCGAAGGCAGCACAATGCTTTCATGTTTGAAATCCTCCGCACCATTCACCTGATTCAAAAACAGCCGGGATGCTTCCATGCCGATTTTTCGGCCTGGTCGGCTAACAGTGGTTAATGATGGAAATGTATATGCCGAAATAGGTGAGTTATCGAAACCGACCAAACCAACGTCCTGCGGAATGCGGAGCCCTTTATCCTTCACGACACGCATGGCTCCTATTGCGACCTGGTCATTGACCCCAAAAATCGCATCCGGCGGAGTGGCCATTTCAAGAAGCCTTTTAGTCGGGACAATGGCGCTCTCTACCTTGAAATTCGTGTTGATAATAAATTCATCTTGAACCGCCATACCATACTTTTTGAGGCAATCCACATAACCTTTGAAACGCTGTTCGCTCACTGTCAAGCCGTTAGGACCTTTTAAATGTGCAATATTTTTATAGCCAATGTTGATTAAATGTTCTACGGCAGCAAAGGCTCCGTGGTAATCGTCGACGGTCGCGCGGCTGGTTTCGAAATCTTCATATTCACGATCTATGAAGATTAATGGGGTCTTTCTTTGAATTACACTTTCCAAATGTTCGTAATAGCCTGAATCATAAGTCTCTTGCGAAACGGATAGGAAGATGCCTTCGGTGCGGTTGGAAAGGAGTTTGGATAAATATTCTTTTTCCAATGCATAATTCTCATTGGTAACACAAATGTTGAGCGTATAACCCATCGGCTGCAATGCCTGATGAAGTCCTTCTATGACTGCGGTTTCGTAATAATTACTGATCGTAGGAACGACAACGCCCAGCGACGCCGTCTTTTTATTTAATAAGCTGAGCGACACTTCATTTCGCTGGTAACCGACCTCTCTCGCGTATTCCTGGATGTTTTTGCGGGTGTCTTCGTTGATCGCAGGATGGTCATTCAGGGCGCGGGAAACGGTGGATGGCGAGCATCGGAAGCGACGGGCAATGTCTTTAATTGTAACGGGACGGGAGGAATTCATTTGTATGATTATAGCAATTAATTCTTTGAAATTTTTTCAAACGTTTGCATTCAATATAAACATATTTACATTTTGTGTTTAATTTATACAACGCTATCATTGTGTACAAATGTAACGAATAACCACAATGAGTGACCTGCTGATTAAACCTGCGCCTGACCAAAAGACCTATCATTCTCTCACAAGCGATCAAGCCGGTTGGACTTACCTGAACTTCGAGGCTAAAATACTGGATGTAAACGAACAAATTTCAGGAAACACAGGCGAATACGAGTATTGCTTCGTTTTGCTGGGCGGGAACTTCAAAATGGAATCGGCAGGACAGACCTGGGAAACCAGAAACGGTCGCAAGGATGTGTTCAGCGGGATTGGACATGCGATGTATTTGTCAAGAAATACAGACTATGTTTTAACCGCACAGTCGCCTCAAACAGACATTGCGATTTGCTATGTAGCATCCGATGAAGATCATCCACCTCGCATGAAGCGCCCGGAGGAAGCAGCGATTGAATATAGAGGCGGTGATAATGCAAACCGCCAGATTAACAGCCTTTTAGAGCCTGGTTTTGATTGTCATAAAATTGTATGCGTAGAAGTTTACACGCCTTCGGGAAATTGGAGCTCATTTCCTGCGCATAAACACGACGTGCGTACGGAAGATGAAAACGGCAATTTGATTGAGGCTAATCTGGAGGAAATATATTTTTACAAAATCGACAAACCGCAGGGATATGCGATCCAGCAGGTTTACACAGCGGACAGATCGCTGGATGAAATTGTCAGGGTGCATCATAATGAGGCTGTGCTGGTTCCAAAAGGTTATCATCCCGTGGTTGCCGGGCATGGCTACAATGTTTACTATCTCAATTTCCTGGCCGGCAGCGACCAATCCCTGGCCAACACATCCGACCCTGATCATGACTGGATTTACGGAACCTGGAAAGGCTCCGATCCCAGGTTGCCGATTGTAACGGCGGAGATGAATGGATAAGAGCGGTCGGCTTTCGGCGGTCGGCTGTCAGCTATAAACCTTATGCTGTAAGCTTTAAGCCCTATTGTGTAAGCTTTGGCAAGCTTCTGAATAATAATGAATTAAACAAAAATGTATACAGCTTATAGCCTATAGCTGACGGCCGAGAGCCGAGAGCCGAAATCCAAACTTCCCTATGAAAAAATACGACCTCCTGACCCTCGGCCGCTCGTCTATAGACTTGTATTCGGCCAATGTGGGCAGCCCTTTTGAAAAAATTGAGGCATTTAATGCTTTTGTGGGCGGTTGTCCGCTCAATATCGCCACCGGCGCACGCCGACTTGGCTTGGAAACTGCGATTCTGACGGGAATTGGCAATGATCAGGTAGGGAATTTTATCAAACATTTCCTGAATCAGGAAGGCATCATTACAGATTGGGTGCCAACGATTGAAGGCACCAGAAGCTCTGCGGTTGTGCTGGGCATTGAGCCGCCCGATCGCTTTCCCCTCGTTTATTATCGTGAAAATTGCGCGGACATTAATCTGAACATCGATCACGTTGACGCCATTCCGTTCGGAGATTTTAAAGCCGCCGCATTTTCCGGAACCGCATTCAGCAAAGATCCGAGCCGCACTGCGATGTTCTATGCTTTGGAATTGGCCAAGAAAAACAATGTAACCCGGTTGCTGGACATTGATTTCCGGGCAGATCAATGGTTTGATCCGCGGGCGTTTGGCGTCACAATCCGTGCGGCATTGGGCAGTTTCAACATTGTGGTGGGGACGGAGGAAGAAATTCTGGCCACATTCCTGACAGACAAAGAACAGCTCCTGATCAAGCATCAGCAAATCTCCGCTCCTGAAATACGTGGTAACATTGAAAATGCAATCCAGGAAATCATGCTTTCGGGTGTGGAAACATTGGTTGTGAAGCGGGGAAAAGATGGCGCTTCCATTTTTCAGCCTGGTAAAGAGGAGGTTAAGGTGCCTGGTTTCCCTGTGGAAGTGCTAAATGTGCTTGGCGCAGGTGATGCGTTTTGTGCCGGATTCTCTTTTGGATTGCTGAGCGGCTGGGATTTGTATCAAAGCGTGAGAATGGGTAATGCCTGCGGTGCGATCATTGTCACCAGAGAAGGCTGCGCCAATTTTATGCCGACAAGATCCGAGGTGGATGCATTTGTTGCTGGCTACGGCGGATTGTAGAGACTTGCTAAGTCTTGAAGACTTAGCAAGTCTCTAGTCAAACTTTTGAATTATAATCAAATACAAATGGAAAAATTACAAAATTACATCAATGGACAGTGGGTGGACAGCCATTCGGATCATTTCGAGAATGTGCTGAATCCTGCCAGCCAGGAAGTGCTTGCACAAGTGCCTTATGGCAATGCAAGGGACGTTGCAGATGCTGCGGAAGCTGCGGTAAAAGGATTCCAGGAATGGAGAAGCACGCCTGTTTCGAAGCGCGTTCAATATTTATTTAAACTAAAAACCCTGCTGGAAGATAATACGGACGACATTGCAAGAACAATTGTGCTGGAATCCGGCAAAACATTCATCGAAGCCAAAGCAGAAATGGTGCGTGCGATCGAGAATGTGGAGAATGCTTGTGGAATGCCAGCGATGATGCAAGGCGAGTTTTCGGAGGACATTGCCAAAGGAATTGACGAATACATGATCCGTCAGCCGCTGGGCGTTTGCGCTTGCATTGCGCCCTTCAACTTTCCAGGAATGATCACATTCTGGTTCCTTCCTTACGCGCTGGCTTGCGGGAACAGCTACATCATTAAGCCGTCTGAAAAAGTGCCATTAACGATGACTAAAATCGTGGCCCTGATGGAACAATTGGATTTACCGAAAGGCGTGCTCAATCTTGTTCAAGGAGCGCGCGAAGTGGTGGATGGGATCCTGGAACATCCTGCTATTAAAGGGATTAGCTTCGTTGGATCATCCAATGTTGCCAAATATGTGTATTCCAAAGGCGCTGCGAACGGAAAACGCGTGCAGGCACAAGGCGGTGCTAAAAATCCGGTGATCGTTTTGCCGGATGCCGACATTGAAATGACTTCTCAAATCGTGATCGACAGCGTTTACGGCTGTGCCGGACAGCGCTGTTTGGCTGCTTCGACCATCATCACAGTCGGTGAGCATAAGGACATTACGGAAAGTCTGGTTGAATCTGCGAAGAACAGAAAAACCGGTTTCGGACTTGATAGCGACGTGCAAATGGGCCCGGTGATCACGGCTGAAAGCAAATCAAGAGTTCAAACATTGATCGACAAAGGATTAAGCGAAGGCGGACGGCTACTCGTAGATGGCCGCAATGCGCAAGTGAATGGTTATGAGCAAGGTAACTTCATTAATCCAACCATTATTGAAGACATCCCGCTGGATGGTGAACTTGCTACAACTGAAATTTTCGGTCCCGTTTTGAGCCTGGTTCACATTAACACCATCGACGAAGCGATCCGCTTTATCAATGCGGGCAAATACGGAAATATGGCGTGCATATTCACCAGCAGCGGCTCCAATGCAAGAAAATTCCGCCACGAAGCAGAAGCCGGAAACATTGGTATCAACATCGGCGTAGCCGCCCCTGTTGCCCAATTCCCCTTCTCAGGCTGGAAAGAAAGCTTTTACGGCGATTTACACGGACAAGGAAAACACGCAGTAGAATTCTTCACGCAAACAAAAGTCGTGATCGAGCGCTGGCTGAAAGAGTGGAACAGGAAGTTTTAAGCACAATCGGCCATCGGCTTTCGGCTATCGGCTATCGGCAGTTAAAAAAACGAAAGCCGACAGCCGAAGTAAATAAATAAACTATTTATCCAACAAGAAAAATGACAAAAAAATTAAAGACCGGGGTTATCGGCCTGGGTCGGATTGGGCAGATTCACCTGAGTAACCTGGTTCATCACATGCCTGACGCTGAGGTAATTATTGCTTCTGACGTGTCGCTTGTTTCGCATGAATTCGCGCGCAGTCTGGGCGTCGCCGAGGTGACAACCGACGCTTACGACGTGATTAATCATCCTGATGTAGAGGCGGTTATCATTTGCTCCCCCACTCCATTCCACGTTCCTTACACAGTTGCAGCGGCTGAAAAAGGGAAGCATGTGTTTTGTGAAAAACCTTTGGATGTGACATTGGAAGCCATCCAAGCTGCCGAAAAAGCTGTTACAGACAACAATGTGAAATTAATGCTAGGCTTCAACCGCCGTTTTGACGCTAATTTCAGCAATGTTCGCAACCTGGTGGAAGCCAACAAAATCGGTGATCCGCACATCCTGCGTATTACGAGCCGTGACCCTGCGCCTCCGCCTGTGGAATATCTGAAAATTTCAGGCGGCATTTTCCTGGACATGTCCATTCACGATTTCGATATGGCGCGTTACATTGTCGGCAGCGAGGTGAAAGAGGTTTTTGTAAAAGGCGATGCGCTTATTCATCCGGAGATCAAGGAATTCGGGGATATAGACACAGCCGTTATCGTGCTAACCTTTGAGAATGGAGCGATTGGCGTCATTGACAACAGCAGAAAAGCAGTTTACGGTTATGACCAGCGTCTTGAAATTTTTGGCTCAAAAGGTATGGCGAAGGCTGAAAATAACACTTCGGACACGTTAGTGCATTTCGACAGCAATGGCGGACATATTTCGCTGCCGCTGCATTTCTTCTTGGAAAGATACGAAACTGCCTATCGCGTTTGCCTTAAATCGTTCATTGACTGCGTGTTGCAAGACAAACCGTCGCCGGTTGATGCGCATGATGGATTAATGGCCACCGCAATTGGCATCGCTGCCATGAAATCGCTGACAGAAGGCCGCAGCGTAAGAATGGATGAGGTTTTGCAGTATGCGGCGGTTTAAGTTAATTCGTATAGAAAAATCGAAAGCCAAATTTACCTAACCCTTTACCCGAATGTCCAATACCGGTTTGCAATCGCTGGATTATGTTGTTTTCTTTATTTATTTGATAGGCGTATCTGCTTATGGTTATTGGATTTACAAGAAGAAGAGTTCGAAGGAAGTCAGCTCGACGGATTACTTCTTAGCAGAA
This sequence comes from Dyadobacter chenwenxiniae, assembly GCF_022869785.1. Lineage (NCBI taxonomy): Bacteria > Pseudomonadati > Bacteroidota > Cytophagia > Cytophagales > Spirosomataceae > Dyadobacter > Dyadobacter chenwenxiniae. Next base: position 3,210,315 of record NZ_CP094997.1, read on the forward strand.
GGATCATTGACATTCTGGGCCATTGGCGCGTCCATTATTGCTTCCAACATTTCGGCTGAGCACTTTATAGGCATGTCAGGTTCCGGTTTTGCGATTGGTTTGGCGATTTCTTCCTATGAATGGATGGCGGCGGCTTCGCTAATTGTGGTTGCACTTTTTATCCTGCCGGTTTATCTCAAAAACAAAATTTACACAATGCCGCAGTTTCTGCGGGAACGGTATAATCCTACGGTGGCAACGATCATGGCCGTTTTCTGGCTGCTGCTCTATGTTTTCGTCAACCTTACTTCCATCCTTTATCTCGGCGCGCTTGCATTGGAAGTAACTGCTGGTCTGGACTTTACATGGGGAATTATAGGTTTGGGCATTTTTGCTGTCGTGATTACGATTGGTGGCATGAAAGTGATCGGTTATACGGACGTTGTGCAGGTTATTGTGCTGGTTTTGGGCGGGTTAGCGACAACTTATCTGGCTTTGGATCTGGTTTCAACACATTTCAACCGGCCAGGCATTTTTAATGCATTGAGTTTGCTGAAAGAACAGGCAGACTCACATTTCCATATGATTTTACCCAAAGAAAACCCTTTTTACAAAGATCTGCCGGGACTTTCCGTGATTATTGGTGCCATGTGGATCAACAACCTGGCTTATTTTGGTTGCAATCAGTACATTATCCAAAGAAGTTTGGGGGCGGATTTAAAAACGGCCAGGAAGGGGATTCTCTTCGCTGCTGTGCTGAAATTGCTTATTCCAATCATTGTCGTTATTCCGGGAATTGCCGCTTATGTTTTATACCAAAATGGCATGTTTCAAAAGGAAATGCTGGATGGTGTGGGCGCTGTAAAACCAGATCATGCGTATCCTGTTTTGCTTAATTTACTCCCCGGCGGATTAAAGGGAATGGCCTTTGCAGCATTAACAGCGGCGATTGTGGCTTCCCTCGCCGGAAAGGCAAACAGCATTTCGACGATTTTCACGCTGGATATTTACAAACAATACATTAACCCGAATGCTAGCGAAAAGCAATTGGTGCGGATGGGCCGCTACACGATTTATTTCGCTATGGCGATCGGCGTCATCATCGCGCCGCAGCTTCGTGCGCTCGACCAGGCTTACCAGTTCATTCAGGAATACAGCAGCTTTATCACGCCGGGCGTTTTCGCGATTTTTATCTTGGGAATGTTCTGGAAAAGAACCACTTCCGCGGCAGCGCTTACGGCTGCATTGCTAACGATTCCGCTTTCGACCGCAGGCAAATTTCTGGCTCCTGAAATCCCGTTCCTGGATCGGATGGGCATCATCTTCCTGATCCTTTGCGCCGTAATCGTCATCATGACATTGGCTGATCCGAAAAGCAAGCACAATCCGAAAGGCCTGGAAATTGACCGGACGATGTTCGAGCCAGGCAGAAGCTTTGTGGTAGGCTCTATTGTGATCTGTGGCGTTATTGCGGCATTGTATACGGTGTTTTGGTAGAGCTTTCGGCGGTCAGCTTTCGGCTTTCGGTAATCGATGGTCAATGGGTTTAAGATTAAAGAATTTTATACATAGTAATTAATTGCTGACGGCTGACGGCTGACGGCTGACTGCCGAAAGCCGATAGCCAATATCTGATAGCCAAAAATGCTCCTTACCACCAAACAACTTTTCGAAAAATGCTATGGTCGCTATGCGATCCCTGCGGTGAATGTGTTTTTTATGGAAGAAATACATGGCCTGTTTGCGGCGGCACAGGAAGCAAATGCGCCCTTTATTGTACAGACAACACCTTTTGCGAGAGATTATGCGCATCCGGAAATGCTGCTGTCCATGATTAATGCTGCGGCAAAAATTTATCCTAATGTGACTTTCGCCATTCACATGGATCACGGTTTTGAAGAGCACATTTTTGCAGCAATCGAAAAAGGCGGTTATACATCCGTAATGATCGATGCATCGCATGACGATTTTGACGAAAATGTGGCCAGGACCAAAGAAGTCGTTCGCCGTGCCCACGCAGAAAACATCAGCGTGGAAGCTGAATTGGGCGTTTTGGCTGGTGTTGAAGACGATCTGACTGTGGATGCAGCGCATTCATTTTATACCAATCCGCAGCAGGTCGAGGATTTTGTAAAAGCGACGGATTGCGACAGTCTGGCCATTGCGGTCGGGACGAGCCATGGGGCTTATAAGTTTTCGGGTGGGCAGGGTTTGCAGTTTCATATTTTGAAAGAAATTCAGGAACTGCTTCCGGGCTTTCCATTGGTGCTGCACGGCGGTTCTAATGTGATTCCCGAAGTTGTAGAGAGGATCAATGCGGCTGGTGGTAACCTGAAAACGGATGCCAAAGGCGTTCAGGAAGAGGAAATAAGGAAAGCGATTCCGTTGGGTGTTTGCAAGATCAACATTGCGACCGATACGCGGCTGCTCTGGACGATGGTAAACCGCGAATTTTTCCGTGACCGGCCTGATGAATTTGCACCGACCACGCCTGGTAAAATCTTTATGGAAGAGTATAAAAAATTTATGCTGAAAAAATTCGACTTGTTCGGTTGCACGAATAAAGCGGGCGATTTCGGCTTGGTTAACGCCTGATATTTCAAGCAAAATCATTAACAACATGACCAGAAGACTCACCGTAGCGCAAGCTACGATTACATTTTTAAAGAACCAGTTCATCGAACGCGACGGCATTGAGCAGCCTTATTTCGGCGGCTGTTTCGGCATTTTCGGGCATGGTAATGTGGCCGGATTGGGCCAGGCTTTGCAGGAAAACCCTGATTTCCGCTATTATCAATGTCGCAATGAGCAATCAATGGTGCATACGGCTGTGGCTTATGCGAAAGTCAAAAACCGTCTTGGCGCATTCGTTTGCACGACTTCCATAGGCCCCGGCGCGACGAATATGATCACAGGCGCGGCTTTGGCGACCATTAATAGGCTGCCTGTTTTGCTTTTGCCCGGGGATATTTTCTCCACCCGCGAGCCAAACCCGGTTTTGCAGCAATTGGAAAGTGCTTCTACGCAGGATATTTCGGTTAATGATTGTTTCAAACCCGTTTCAAAATACTGGGACCGCATTAACCGCCCCGAACAACTCATTTACTCACTCCCCGAAGTAATGCGCGTGCTGACTTCCCAAGCGGAAATGGGCGCAGTAACATTGTCGATGCCGCAGGATGTGCAAACGCATGCTTACGATTTCCCGGAAGAACTTTTCCAGAAAAAAGTCTGGCACGTAGGCAGGCCCCGCCCCGATTTAACAACATTACAAAAGGCTGCCGAATGGATAAAAAATTCTAAAAATCCGGTGATTGTTGCGGGTGGCGGAGCCATTTATAGCGATGCAAGCGGCGTTTTGGACAGCTTTGCGACCAAAACAGGCATTCCAGTTGGTGAGACATTTGCAGGAAAAGGCGCTGTTCGTTATGACGCGCCTTACAGCATCGGCGGCCTGGGTGCAACGGGGACGAAGTATGCCATTGAAATTGCCAACGAAGCAGACATTGTGATCGGCATAGGAACGCGATACAGCGATTTCACTACGGCTTCCAAGTCTATTTTCAAGAACCCAGATGTCAAGTTTATCAACATTAACATCAGTGAATTCGATGCTTTCAAACACGCTGCATTACCGGTTATAGGGGATGCCAAGGCGGTTTTGGAAGAGTTGGGAGCGCTTTTGGGTGATTTTGAGGTGGATCAACATTATCGTCAGCGGATTGCTGAAATGAACAAAGCCTGGGATGATGAAGTGACGCAGATTTATGCAGAAGGAAACAGCACCGTTTCGCCTATCGATCAGGCTGTTGTGATCGGCACATTGAACAGCTTCATGGACGACAGGGATGTGATGATCAATGCATCGGGCAGTGCACCGGGTGATTTGCACAAATTATGGCGCGCGACCGATCCGAAAAACTTCCATCTGGAATACGGTTTCTCCTGCATGGGCTACGAAATCGCGGCGGGAATGGGCGCAAAAATGGCGGATCCGACGCGGGAAATTTACGTGATTTGCGGAGACGGCGGTTATCTGATGAACAATCACGAAATCGTGACATCCATCCAGGAAGGCGTTAAATTCACGATTTTGCTTTTGAATAATAATGGTTATGCCAGCATAGGCGGACTTTCGGAAAGCATAGGAAGCGAGCGATTTGGGACTATGTATAAATACCGGGATGAAAATTCGGGGCAGTTGTCAGGAGAATTCCTGCCAGTGGATTTGGCCAAAAATGCAGAAAGCCTTGGAGCGAATGTCATCCGTGCCACAGATCGTGAATCTTTGGAAAATGCTCTGGCTCAGTCCAAAACAGCGAATAGGACAACAGTGATTTACATTGAAACCAGTCTTTACCGCACCGTGAAGGGTTATAATGCATGGTGGGAAGTGCCTATCGCGGAAGTTTCGACTTCGCCGGGCGTTCAAAAGGCTTTTGAAAACTATAAAACAAACAAAAAAGAACAGCGCATTTTCCTGTAAGTCATGAACTTCGAGAACATTAAATTAGGCGTTGCGCCCATCAACTGGACCAACGACGATATGCCCGAACTGGGCGGTGAGAATACATTTGAGCAATGCATCAGCGAAATGGCGCTGGCCGGATTCACAGGCTGCGAGGTTGGCAACAAGTTTCCACGCGATACGAATGTTTTAAAAAAAGCATTGGAATTGAGGGGGTTGCAGATTTGCAACCAATGGAACAGTTACGAGCTTACGACCAAGACATTTGCTGAAAACCGGAAAAACTTCACAACATTGCTTGACTTCCTGGACACCATGGGCGCGAAAGTAATCGGCGGCGGTGAGACTGGAAACAGTTGCCAGGGTCAAATGAATGTGCCTGTTTTTGAAGGAAAAGGCATGTTGAAGACCAAGGATGAATGGAACAGCTTCACTTTTGGCCTGAATGAGCTAGGCAAAATCGCCCGAGACCGTGGCATAAAGCTGGCTTTTCACCACCATATGGGAACTTGCATTCAAACCGTTGAAGAAACGGATCGCCTGCTCAATGAAACCGATCCCGAAAATGTGTTCCTGAACTATGATTGCGGACATTTCTACTTCGCAGGCGAAGATCCGGCGGCTGCGCTGCAAAAATACATTGGCCGCACAGCGCATATTCACTTGAAAGACGTTCGCCCAAACATTTTGCAACGTGTTCACGACGAAAAGCTTAGCTTCCTGACAGCCGTAAAAAGCGGCGTTTTCACGGTTCCCGGCGATTCCGAAGGCTCCATCGATTTTCCTGCGCTTTTCGCTATCATTAAAGAAAGTGATTATAACGGCTGGATTGTTCTCGAAGCAGAACAAGACCCCGCCAAAGCCAACCCACTAGAATACGCCATCATCGCCCGGAAGTTCTTTAAAAACTTGACTGGAATTTAATACAAGCTACATTTCACTTATCGCCACGGGTCCGAAAGGAATTCTTGCTTTTTTGAGATAACTCCTGACCTGTGGCGATAGCTTTGTAAGCTCAGTATAGGAAAATCTTCTTTTAGTCTTTTGGGTAAATTTTCGTCAAGCAGCAGCTTCATACAGCTCGGCTATGTTCTTTGACGACGTTATCTTGCTGGCAACTTCCAGTAATGCGATCGCCTGCTCTTTACTCACAGTTGGAAAATCATCCAAAAACTCATCCAAGGAAACGCCCGCTTCCAAATGATCGAATAGCGATTCAATAGGCACGCGGGTTCCGCTGAAAACGGGCTGACCGCCTAGAATGTCACTGTCGATTGTCACTATTTGCTTGATGTCCATAAATTCTTCACTTTACACTTGCTGTAAAGTGAATCAATATTCACACTTATTAAATCTCTATTAAATTTACCCTTAAACCCTGCATTTAAACGCTCACCCGCGCCACAAAGCTTATATGACATACGTAATAGCAGTATAGTTCGTTAAACAACTTAATTCAACAAACCTGCTAATATGTTAAATTATAAAAAGTTAAACCTTCTTTTTGCATTTGCTTTTGCTGTGTTGGTGGCGGGCTGCAAGGATAAAGATGTCCAGCCTGACGTTTTAACCGCAGCCGATTCGACTTCTGTTACAGATTATAGAGCAGTTAATGCGTGGCTTTATGAGGTGATGGACGATGCTTATTTCTGGTATAAAAATCTCCCTGCCGAATCAAGTCTGGATGCTTCGCAAACCCCTTATGATTACTTTGAAAAGCTTGTTTACGAGCGCCAGACAGTCGACCGTTTTTCAGCCGTGACGGATGACATTGACGCACTTCAAAATGAATTCAATGGCGTGAGCAGAATTTTCGGGATCAGTTATTCGCTTTCGTACATTGATGATGGTAACTCGAATATTGCTGCATTTTTGAATTATGTTGTAAAAGGAAGCCCGGCCGCCGCTGCGGGTCTGAAAAGAGGTGATATCATCCTAAAAGTCAATGGAACTCAGCTTACGCAAGCCAATTATGTGTCGTTGTTAAGCAGCAATGAGACTGTTAATGTGACATTAGGCGCATTGCAAGACAGTAAAATTGTGGCAACAAATACGACTTATTCGATCACAAAAGCGGAAGTTACGGAAGATCCGGTTGCATTCTCAACAGTCATTTCAAAACCGGCTTTGGGCAAGACGGTTGGTTACCTCGTTTATACGCAATTTGTGCCCGGCAATGCGGCGGATGCAAGTCAATATGACAATGAACTCCGTCAGATCTTTGCAGATTTCAAAGCAAAAGGTGTAAACGAACTGGTGCTCGATTTGCGCCTGAATTCCGGTGGATACATAAGTTCTGCAAATACTTTGGCTTCGCTGATCGGCAAAAACATTACGGCTTCCAAAATATTTTATAAGGAGCAATGGAATGATAAATACATTGCATATTGGCAAAAAGCAAATGGTGCCAATGCGCTGAATTACAATTTCCAGGCTGAAACCAACAACATTGGCAGCAATCTCAATCGCGTTTTTGTGTTGACGTCAAACGGAACAGCATCTGCAAGCGAGTTGGTTATCAACGGGTTGAAACCATATATGAATGTTGTGACGATCGGCGAGAACACTGCGGGTAAAAACTTGTTCGGTTCATTGATCAGCGACGACAAGGAACGGTGGAAATGGGGTGCTTACGTCATGCTCGGTCAGACAGCCAACGCCAACAATGAATCCGATTACGGAACGGTTGACGGAATGACCCCTGACTATGTTGTGGAAGATTCGAAAGTCCCGTACAGCGCCTTTGGTGATGAAAACGAGACACTTTTACGCAAAGCGCTGGAAGTGATGGGCGTTCCTGTTGTTGCAGCAGGAAGAGTTGCGACTGCTAAGACAGTGGAGCCGTTCCGAAAACTGCTTCGTGATGATCTTCAACCAAGGAAAAATCTGATGATTAAGGATGGCATTCTCAAAACCACTAACCAGTAAATCCGCCCCATAACAGTGCATTCAGAGAGGTTCCCGTATGGGAACCTCTTTTTTTTACACGTTTCCCCGCATTAAATAAGCTGGACAAAACAGTTAATCTGACGGATTTCGCGTAATTTTATTCTAATTTACTCACGGCCTCGGCTGAATATGAAAATACGATTACTGTTCCTTTTTCTTTGCGCACTATCCTATCTGCCGAGCGCTTTCGGCCAGACCGTTAAGCATACTTACCGATTTTACGAAACTCTTGAGGTGGCTGCTCCCGAGTGCGGGCCTGCGCTAGCGCCTGCAAAAGCATTGGGTACATGCCCTGCTCCTGCATCGGGCGGTGATTTTATCAGTGATGTGCTCCCCTGCGGCGTTCAAAGAACCGTTTATCAGAACAACCTGAACTGGGGTCTGATGTATCCGAATACAGAAGGGGCAATCACCAATAATTATACAATCCAAATGTATATTAAACCGACGAACTGGGGTACAACCTGGGCGCGGATCATTGATTTTTCAAATGGAGGTTCGGATCAGGGTATTTATTTTAAGGATAAGAACGGGTCAACGGATCGCTGCATTGACTTTTACCCTTACGGAATTGCAGGAGCCTGCCCTTTTTTTAATACAAACACTTACTATCTTCTGACTTTCACACGGAATGGCCAAACCGGCATTATGGACGTTTATGTTGATAACACCCTGTTTGCGTCATACAATGATGAAGATGGAAGATATGTAGGAAAAGCAGGAACGCCAATCTACATTTTCAGGGACGACCAGTCGGTCTCATGCGAATCCGGTCAGGCTCATTTTGGATATTTATCATTTACGGATCAGTATTATTCCAAAACCGATGTTGACAAAGCATTCAACGAGATTTGTTTTACAGCCAATATCAATCCAAACGCAGACTTTTCCATCGCGCCGCTGGCCATTTGCAAATCCGATCAAAACGTTGCAATAGCTTATACGGGCACAATTCCAGTGCCTGGCGAGGGTTATACTTTCGAGTGGGATTTTGATGGCGCACAGATTATTTCGGGAACGGGAATGGGTCCTTATGTGGTGAAATGGAACAGCACGGGAGAGAAAGACGTAGGCCTGACCATTACCAACATTAAATGTGGAAATAAGATCGTCAATATCAAACAAGCAACTGTCAGCGACCTCAGTCTGACCACCACACTGGAACCGGGAACATGCGACAAAACGAGCGAAGGAACGCTTACTGTTACCGGAAAAGGCGGCACGATGCCATATCAATTTTCAATCGATTCCATTAATTATCAGGCTGATGCATCATTCAAGCTTTTTCCTGCCGATTATAAAGTTTTTATGAAGGATAGCGATGGTTGCGTGGTGAATGAGGCAGTGAAAGTTGAGTTTGCGAGCAACATTAATGTGCAGACCATTGGCGACACGACAGTTTGTGCAGGTGAGTCTGTCCAGCTTTTTACAACGAGTAATGCGCAGAACTTCGCTTGGGAAGCGCAGCCCAGCCTGGATAACCCCAATGTTAAGGACCCGACTGCAAGACCCTCTGTTACAACACAATATGTGGTTAATGCATCGCTTGGAGTTTGCAATTTAAGGGATACGGTCACGATCCAGGTTGCTCCGGCGATTGAGGTCAGGGCTACCCGGGATGCAATTATTGATATAAACGTCCCTTTCCAGCTCGTCGCGTCGTCCCCTCAGGTCACTAACCTGAGCGATGCCACTTTCACCTGGTCACCGCCCAACGGACTTGACAATCCCGCGAGCCCCAGCCCTGTCGCCACATTGCAGACCGACCAAAGTTACACCGTTGCCATCACCTCCGGAATGGGTTGCACGGGCACAGCGACTGTAAATCTCCGGGTTAGGCAGCGCGAAAATCTTACAGTCCCGACAGCCTTTACACCAGATGGCGATGGAAAAAATGAAGTGCTGAATCCTATTTTGAACGGGGTAACGAGCCTGACCTATTTCAAAATCTATAACCGCTGGGGACAGCTGATGTTCTATACGAAAGAATTGAATAAAGGCTGGGACGGCACTTATGACGGCAAACCAGCCGTTTCAGGTACTTATGTATGGATGATCGAAGGGATCTCCAACGAAGGAAAAGTGATGAAGAAGAATGGAGCAGTAATGTTGATTAAATAAAACCAACTGCCGCGAGCCCAGTCACTAACTGCCACGCTGAGCATACGCTAAACTATCACACTGAGCCCCGACTCTAAACTGTCACGCTGAGCCCGACTCTCAAATGTCACGCTGAGCGCACTCTAAACTGTCACGCTGAGCGCACTCTAAACTGTCACGCTGAGCGGAGCCGAAGCGCCGCTCAACGTAAACAAGTTACTTAATCCAGCTAAACTCATACTGCAATTCCGGGATCCTTGTCCGGTCGGCGATCCTTTTTAATCTGTCCGGAAGCGCCATCAAGTAATCTCTGGCTTTCTCCGCTTTTTCGTTGATGTTCCTAACCGCCCCGATCTCCCATTCAATCAGGAGACTATCCAGGATTTCGATGTAATCATTTGTTGTGTAAACGCCTAGTCTTTGTGCTGCGTCCGAGAAATGGGAAAAAGTGTCACCCATTTTCACACCCGATTCTCTCAGGAAATGCGCGGGCATCACAATTTTCTTCCGCATCATATCTTCTAATGCAAGCAGCAGTTCAGAAGGGTCAACTTCCAGGATCCGTCTCACAAAGTCCTTATAAGCCTTTGCATGGCGCATTTCATCGGATGCAATTACCCCGCAAATTTTAGATAAATGCGGATTTCCGAATTTCTTGGCCAATGTTGCAGTTCTTCTGTGCGAAACATTAGTGGCCAACTCCTGGAATGATGTGTAAATAAAGTTGCGGTAAGGATCACGGTCAGTTCCGATATCAAAACCATCGGCAATCAAAAACTGCGTTGAAACCTCCATAGCACGCATATTCACGCGGCCAGACAAGTAAAGATATTTATTCAAAAGGTCACCGTGGCGGTTTTCCTCCGCCGTCCAGCTGCGCACCCACGACGCCCAGCCCGAAGGCTGATCCACCTGATCCACCCCGATCACGTCCATAAGCCAGGATTCATAAGTAGGCAATGCTTCCTCAGTAATGGTGTCGCCGATCAGCACGGCTATATAATCGTAAGGCAATTCGCGGCAACTTTCCTGCAACAATTTCACCTCGCTGAAAAAATTTTCATCACTGGAATCCGGCAAAAAATCCGAGGGTTGCCAATTCTCTTCAATCGGCTTTAAATATTCGGCCATTAGCACATCCAGGTCCTTTCCTACGTGTTGCATGACTTCAAGCCTTTCTGCTGAAAGTGCGGTATCCATTATATTTTCTATTTTTAGCTCTGTTTGTTAATTTACAAATTACGTGAATTAAATGTAAGTATCGAATGACTTTTATCATTTCACGGGCCACAAATTATGACAATCAACGCAGTTTTAAACTATTTTTGCAGAAAAAAACTGAATGAAAAAAATCGTTGACTACGTCCTGAGTGCTATTTACCTGATTCATTTTGGCTTAACCCTGCTCCTATTCCACGTTTTTCAGGTTATTGCTTTTAATGTTTTTGGTAAAAAAGTACACAAAGCTGTTGTCGACTATCTGAACTTCTTTCTCACTTACGGATTGTATCTCACCGGCGCCCGCATTACACTCGAAAACCGTACCAAGCTACCCGATAACCGCCCCATAATTTTTGTGGCCAATCATCAAAGCACATTCGACATTCCGGCCGTCATCTGGTTTCTCAGAAAATATCACCCGCGATTCGTTTCCAAAATAGAACTCTCAAAAGGCGTTCCAAGCATTTCTTACAACCTGCGTAAAAGCGGCGCAGCCTTAATTAACAGAAAAGATGGCAAACAGGCCGTTACTGAAATTGCGAGACTTGGGAAATTAATCCATGAAGAAAGGACGTCTGCGATCATTTTCCCCGAAGGCACGCGCACAGCGAGCGGCGTGATGAAACCATTCGTTCCGGGTGGCGTAGCAACCTTGCTGAAACGCGCGCCGGACGCGCTGATCGTCCCGGTTGCGATCAATGGCACAGGTAAATTTAACCCCAAAGGAATTTTCCCGCTCAGATCATTTTCTCATCTTTCCTGGACCGTACTTGCGGGCATCGAACCAGCCGGAAGAAAGGCCGAAGAAATTCTTGCCGAAGCGCAGGAAGCCATACAAAATTCCATATCCGGCAGATAAGCGCCTCAAAATCAAATCATCCTGTGAAGCGTTTAAATGGCTGTTTTTGGCTTAACAATCATTAACAAGCGCATTTTAAACCTATGTCTCCGGCGGCCCTCTAACCCATGAACTTTAAAATTTATTGGTTATGAAAAAGATATTTTTTGCCGCAATGCTCGCACTAGGGTTCACAAGCGCATTCGCACAATACGGCGCTACGCCACACTCAGAACGCGGTGACCGTCGCCACGATGATTACCGCCATAACGAATATCGTGAAAGAGGCGGATCGGAAATCAATTACTTACAGCGCGAAGCCCGCCAGCAGATTGCCACTGGAATCAATCGGGGAACGCTTTCTCGCCGTGAGGCCAATGCTTTGATGGATAGATATGAGCGCATCGAAGCCCGAGAAAGAGATTACAGCCATCGCGGAAGGTTGTCACCGCGGGAAACCCGGATCCTACGGGAAGACCTGCGAAGATTAATGGCGGACACACGCAGAATGAGTGATCGCAGAGGCGATGGCTGGGCCCGCGATAACAGAGGCAGATATTAAGTTTTAAATGGCAGTTGAAGGTTTAGGGTAATTTGGAAACCATCCGGTCGCTTGACCGGATGGTTTTTTATTGGTCATTTTTAAAATAACGGACGAGCTTAACGTGCGATTTCTCAAACCCTTCGCGCTGATAAAAGCGGTGCGCCTGCTCCCGGACATTGCGCGAAGTAACTTCCATTTGAATAGACCCTTTTGATTTTGCAAAGTCGGTTACGTGCTGCATCAGTGCTTTCCCAACCTGCTGAGAACGATATTCCGGCTCGACATACATTTCCTGGATTTCTGAAACCAATGCCGCGTGGTGTAAAAGCGGCTGAATGTGGCAGCTCACCATCCCCACCGGCTTACCGTTCAGTTCTGCAATGAAGTAACCTATATTAGGATTTTTTATATTTATATCAAAAGCGAAATCAAAACCCGCGACATCCATGACCATGTTTTCCAGACGGCATATCATGTCATAAACGATAGTTTTGTCGGATTCGCCAGCTTGCCTGATCGTTATTCTTTGGGTTTCCATCATATTTACTTAAACAAAAGCACTTTCACCTGTAATGGCCCGTCCCACGATCAGTGAATTAATTTCTTTGGTCCCTTCATAAGAGTAAATAGCCTCCGCGTCCGCGACAAATCGGGCAATATCGTATTCCAACAAAATTCCATTTCCTCCAAATAGCTCACGGGCGTGATCTACGATCGAGCGCATTCGTAATGTGCTGAACACTTTTGCGAGTGACGCGTGTTCGTCGGTGAGCACGCCGCCGTCCTGTAATTGGGAAAGCCGGTAAACCAATGTTTGCATAGCCGTAAGGTCGCCCAGCATGGTTACCAAAAGATCCTGAACAAGCTGAAATCCGGCAATCGGACGTCCGAACTGCTTTCTTTCCAAAGTGTATTTCAAAGCAAGCTCATAGGCACCCCGACCACAACCGACAGCCTGCCACGCAACTCCTGCCCGCGTCATACGCAATACATTGGCCGTATCTTTAAAAGAATTTGCATTTTGAAGCCTGTCTGTTTCCGGCACCCGACAATCTGTCAATGTAATCAGTGCATTTTGAACGGTCCGCAGCGCCATTTTATCCTGCATTTTTTCAGCCACAAAACCAGGGTTCTCTTTCCGCACAATGAATCCTTTAACCTGATTGTCAGCTAAATCCCTCGCCCAAATTATCGTAATATCAGAAAACGTAGCATTACCAATCCACTTTTTCTGACCATTGATAACCCATTCATCCCCTTTGCGTTCGCAAGTGGTTGTAAGCCCGCCAGCTACGCCGGAACCCACCTCCGGTTCTGTTAACCCGAAAGCGCCAATGAGCTCCATCCTTTGCATAACAGGCAGCCAATGCCGCTTTTGTTCCTCAGAACCGCACAAATAAATCGATCCCATGGCCAGCCCGCTATGCACGCCGAAAAAGGTCGAAATGGAGGAATCCACCCGTGCCATTTCCATGGCTACAAAGCCTTCCAGCAATGCAGACTTCCCTCCACAGCCGTAACCTTTGTATGTAAGTCCGCATATGTTCAGCTTGGCCATCAAAGGAATGATATGCATGGGAAATTGTGCTTTATTCCAATACTCATTGGCGATTGGTCGGATTTCAGTTTCCATGAAATCGCGTACTTTCAGCTGAATTTCGCGGTCTTCCCCGGTTAATGTTGCACTGAGTTCATAAAAATCGCCATTCACAACCGGGGGCGCCTTCTTTTTCCCCGATCCCGCTTCCATGAATTTCAGCATTTTCCCCAGATCTTCTTCACTCATTTTTGAAACCACACCCATCATTCTATTGAGGTCAACCTTTTTAGAAAGTTTGCCCAACGCATCGAGATCAATGTTTTTGAGTAATGTTCGTATTTCTGAAAATGATTCGAGAAAACCCATAATGGTGATTTTTGGTTGATTGCAGTTTAGCTTATTAATAAAGTCCCTTTGCTTCCGAATCTATTCCACTGCAAAGAAATCGTTTAAAGCCGGTCAAAGTGTAGAATTTAATAGGCATTAGAAACGTATACGCTTTGGGAACGAAAATTGAGCATTGATTGGAAAAAATCACACAAACATGGCTACGCAATCAAAAAAAGAAAATGTAGAAGGCGGCTCACCCACACACGGTGGCCCAAAAGGCATCGAAAAACAAAAAGATGACAGCGCGAAACCTTCGAAAACACTTTCCAAAGAAGCAGCGAAAGAGTCTGAGGACGAAAATATGACAGGTCAAAAAGGCTATAACGAAACGCCTCCGACCGTGCCCGTCAAATCAACCAAACAGTAAGCGGTTATTTCATCTCCGACAATGCTTCCAATGCTGCTGACAAGTAAACCATAGGCGCATTCCAATTGATCGCAATCTCGTTCGAGGCATAAGAACAGTCATCGTCCGTGAAAGACTCGTCCGCAAATTTGCTCGTGTAAGTCGTGCATTTGTCTTGTTGAGCAGGATTGGGGCCGCCGGATAACAGTCCGGGAACGGGGTCTGCAATACCATCGGCAACGGACGGCCGATGGTGCGGATGCATCACGCGTTTCGAGCCAAATCCCGTCAGGAAGCAGTAACCGGTTGCATTTCTGCCCAGCAAATAGTCCAGATTCCCCTGCGCTGCCTGCGTATACCGGGGGTTTTTCGTAAGTTTAAAAGCGTAAAGTAACGCGATGCCCTGGTTGGCAGCCACGGAGCTGCTTCCCCATGAATAATCCTTCGCTGTTTTGCCCATTACGGTATGATATGGCTGTTTTTCAAGATCCGTCAATAGGTTATCGGCGAAAGATATAATATTCTTTTCCAGGCTCTTGGTCAATGCAGGATCTGCCTTAATTTCTTCTGCAAACCGGATCAACGTGTAATAACCTAAGGTTCTTACTTGACTCCATGTAGGCAAAGGCATCGCTTGACCGGCCTGGAAGTCTATATCTTTCAGATAATCCGGCTTCTTCGTCAACGCGTACATTTCGGCCGCTGCCCAAACCCATTCGTCCTTTACATCCCGGTCTCCATATGCGCCTGTTACTACATCAGGATCAAACTTTTTATTCATTTCATCTTGGTTGTAAAGCACCGCAGGATTCTTCTTCGCCCACTCCCAACCCTTTACTGCTGCCGTGACGCAGGAATCCGAAAGTCCGGGAAATTTATTCTCAAAATTCTTAAAAATACGCGCCGACTGCGCCATCACTGCAACAAAGTCTAATGTGGCAGCAGTGCCTTTCTGAACTACATAACGTGGATTTTTAGCAGCATCCGGCATGACCATTCCGTCAAATCGCGGATTGGTTAATTTATGATAAACGCCGCCGTCGGCCGGATCCTGCATGGTAAGCATCCAGCGCAAGTTCCAAAGCGCTTCGTCCAGCACATCGGGAACGCCGTTGTTGCTTTCCGGGATGTTGGTCATAAAATTTTCACAAAACGACGGATAATCCTCATACAACGACAGCAGCGTGCCCATTGTAATACCGGAATTGACAATGTATTTATTATAATCGCCCGCGTCATACCAACCTTTGGATGAGCTGATCACTGCGTTTTCAGGTCGCGATTCAGAGACCGCGGATGCGTGGATCAGCACTTTGTTATCAGGATGTCCCGCAGGTCTGGCCCACTTTCCCGCAAATTTTTCGGGCAGATCAATGGAAACACGTTGATAGTAAAAGCCTTTTAGTGAAGCCGCTGCAACTTCCTTGTAAACCCTTTCTTTTATTTCGAATGGCGCTGATTTTCCCAAAGACTGGACTTCAACAAAATATTTACCTGCTTTGCGAATGCTGGAAAAGTCCGCAATGCGGCTGATTTTGCCGGAATGCTGGTTGGTTCGCGGCTCGCTGAGCCTGCCTTTGAAAACCGTTTTACCTGTTAAAACGTCTTTCAGTTCAAATGGTGTTTGCTTCTCACTAAGCACAATAGCTATTTTCTGCGCATTCGGATAAAACCCGATCTGGTTCAAACGGATGGGTGCCGGAGCACTTTGCGCCAACAACAAATTAAAAAAACCCACTAAGATTAAACAAAGGAAGTGGAGCATGATTTGCTTTATAAATCGGCAGGACTGCTGCATGGGCTTCATGTAGGATTAGAATATCTGTATTAAAAAGCAAAAAGGCCAGCTCTTTACCGCTGGCCCGCCTAAATTTCACATTGGGCAATCAATGCTGTGCACGATGCCGACACCATGCCTATCCTACTTTTTTCGGACCAACTGAATCATATACAACGACCTTTTCCCACAAATGAGCGTATTCTTTGACAAAGTCGAGATGGATCGGGTGCGTTTGATAAATTTCCTCTTCGATTATATTTTTGAAAAAACACATCCAGGAAAACGTGTAATCCCTTACAATCACAGACCTGCTAGTTTCGGCTGGCTTACCAATGTGTACATATTGAATGGTTGGAACCTTTGCCAGCTTGTGCAAGCCTTCCAGTAATTTCGCCTCATCCTGTGCATTGTGAGGGTCTTTCAGATAAAAATAAACGTGGTGAATAAACAGTTCCTTTACTTTTTCCGGCTCAGCTGCCAGCGGGGAAATTGAAGCAATTGTAGCTAATCCTGCATTTTGCAAGAATCTTCTTCTTGATTTGTCTTCCATGTTTTTATTAGGCGAGTGTCCCGGTTCCGATCGGCAAGGGTTTGTCAGATTTAATATTCCAGTTTACGGAGGTCAAGAATACAACATCTTTCCATTCTTTTCAAACCCACTGTTAATGGTAGGATTGAAAAATCGGGGTCTTTTTGTTAAACATCATTAAACCTGTTGACACAATGTATTTTACAAAAAGAGATTTCGGTGTTGCGGCGGTCACGGCATGCCTGACGATCACCTGTATATTTGCAAACTCGCCTGGCGCAATCCTGGATTCCTCTATTTTTGATTGGAAAGATATGCAAGTGAAAAATACCAAGACCGGCGCCGTACGAACTGTTTTCCGTTCACAAACGGCCACATTGGGCGAGCTGGAATGTCACATCACAACATTGAATCCGGGCGACAGCTCGCACCCACCGCACAAACACCCGGAAGAAGAAATCATTATCATTAAAGAAGGAACCGTAGAAGCGTTGGTCAACGGCAAAATGAAGCAAGTGGGCCCTGGTTCCGTCATTTTCCAGGCCTCCAACCAAATGCATTCAATCAAGAACGTGGGTAAAACGCCGACAACGTATCATGTATTCAGCTGGCACTCGGCTGGGATGAAGAAGTAAGGGGAATTAATTTTGCTTCCTTAAAAATTCTTCGGGAACAGGGTAAGCTTTCAAAAGAGACCTCATTTTATCCGATTTTTTATCGAAATAGACCCTTATTTTTTCGATATCCTGAGCTGAAAATTTCTCAGAATCTTTATTTTTATCACTTTCAATTATAGTGTCCATAGTGTCATATTTTTGATGAAGGTAAAAATACAAATCATTTTAAGGATAACAAAAAAGCATCATAATTGACGCCCGATTTCAGACTTTGCCAATTATTATGCCATTTTGGATATATGATTGCTAAAGGATTATTCCTCGTTTTATCTGTAACCAAACCCTTGATTACGTAGCGTTCACAAAGCTCAGCCATATATTTGTTAATTCCCATTTGATATTTTCTTGTTCTTTTGGCACAGCTGCCAGTTGCATATATACTTGCATTAGGATGGGCATTAAGAAAATCCAAAGCAATTTGAGCAACCGTCCCAAGAATCTTATCGGTGTCACCATTTCTAGTTTCAACAGAATCGTCGGCATATCTTGACTCTTTGTGCCACACGCCGAAACCTAAATTAAAAATATCTTCACCTAACGGTGTGAATGCGACGAGCATCGTAATTCTGCCTTGCCTTCCTGTGCTGTTAAAAACATACATAAATGGATCCAGCTGATCCAACTCGTATTTTTCCAATTTCATAAATCATAGTGTGCAATGAGCCGCAATAATAACCAAAAAGAGCCACAGTTTCCTGCGGCTCTTTTGGCAATGTTGATTATAATTCAGCCCTACTTCGTCTTGGCGTAATCTGCGGCCATCGCATTGATGGCCTCGTCTTTCAGATGCTCCGATGCGATTACCAGCCGATAGCGAAATGTGGTGGATTCGCCTTTTTTTAGCTTGAAGTTGAGCGTTTCTTTGCCGTCACTTAATGCCTTCATGCCTAATGGATTTACGGCGAAAAGGCCGTAGCCGCGGGCATGCCAGTAGGCTGGGTAACCTACATTTTTCGGGTGATCGATCATGGCTACACTGATGTTTTCATCTTTGATCTTTCCTGTGAGGTTGCACCAGATGGCGCGCTTGCCCCAAACAGCTTCTCCTTCCACACCATTGCTATTGCGGTAATTTCCAGTGATTCCTTCATTGTTCATGACCGGAACCTTGGTGGCTATGCCGCTCGCATCGGTGAAAATCTCAGGCTTGTTTGAAGGCAATTCCAGCTCGCGGGCCACACGGATCGCGAACATTCCGTCCTTAATGTCGGGCATCGCCACTTCGTCCAACACGGCGGTTAAGGTTGTGGAACGGTCGATAATACGCTGGTCGCCTTTTCCGCTGAAATGATAGGTGGTAGTTTCCTTTAATGTCAGGACGCCATTTTTATCCTTCCAGTCGGCTGTTACCGTCAGTTCACCTTTGTCTTTTCCACTTTTCATGGATTTGATGCCGGTGTGGATGATGGTTCCGTAAGCGCGTTTTGCGTGGTCCACCGCATTGGAATTGTTCCAGTAGTCGTTACCATTCACATCCTCGTAATTGAGCCAGATGCCCACGTGGTGCGGATGGTCTACTCGCTCACCTGGTCTTGGATCGAGCGGCCAGCCTCTCGTAATGAGCGTTCCCTTAGCCGTTTGCACCGGATAGAGCACTGCTTTTTTCAATACATCTTCACCCGGATAGAAATAGGAGGTAAAAGCTTTGCCATCGATTTTGACTTCAACCTTCTTTTCCTTCTCATTATTAACCAGATCCACTTTTTGAGCTTGCACCAACCCACCTGCTGCGAAAACAGAAAATGCAGTTGCTGCGATGCCCTTCGTTATAACATTCACGTTCCGTGTCGTTTAGCTTAAAACAATGTCTTTCTTCTTAGGATCCCAGCTCACGCGCTTGCCTGTATGCAACGCCTGTGTTGCCATAATGTTCGCCACCGAGTGGTTGAAACCAACACGTGCAGGCGCATTGCTTTCTTTACGGCTGCGGATACATTCCATCCAGTTGCGCATGTGAAGTGAGGTCATCGGGTCAGAGCCGGTATTTGCGTCTGTCGCGATTTTGTCGCCTGCTTTTAGCGACATTTCCGTCAGCAAGTTGGCTTCCATCCCCATTCCTTTGGCGTCTTTTGCTGTTAAACCACCCTCAGGAGTGATCTTATTGGTGTCGAGGTTAATCATACCACCATTAGAGTAGTAATATTCTTTCACACCGCCTGCTTCGTTATTGAAACGGGATGAGTAAATCACCTGAAAGCCTTTTTCCTTATTATCAAATGGTCCGTATTCAAAAGCGGCGCTGAATGTGTCTACGTTCGTACGACCATCCTTCCAAGTGTAAATTCCACCATTGGCAACCACATTCCTTGGCGCATCAAGTCCTGAGAACCAATGCACTGTGTCGATCTGGTGAGCCATCCATTGTCCAGGGATTCCAGAGGAGTATGGGTAAAACAAACGGAATTCCAAATAGTAACGCGGGTTCCATTCCACTTTCGGACGGTTCATTAGGAAGCGGTCCCAATCCGTATCCTCTTTTCTGATCTGAGAAACCAGCTCCTTGCGTCTCCAACGGCCCGGCTGGTTCACATTCCAGGTCATTTCAACCGTAGTAATGTCGCCGAATTTGCCTGATTTAATGTATTCATAAGCGGCCCAGTAATTGGGTGCGCTGCGGCGCTGGGAGCCAACCTGCACGATTTGTTTTGAAGCTTCAACTGCTTTTAAAGCAACTTTTGCATCCTCCAATGTTTCGGCGAACGGTTTCTCCACATACACGTCACGACCCGATTTCACGGCTTCCGCGCAATGCAATGCATGCTGGAAATCCGCCGTGCTGATGATGACAGCGTCTACATCTTTACGACCGAGCAATTCTTCGTTATTTCTTGCTTTTGCAAATTCGGCGGAAGTATAAGGCTTACCTTTCATAAATGCCTCAGCCTCGTCGCGGCGGCGGTTCCAAAGATCGGAAACACCCATAAACTCAAAGTTCAGTTCTTTTGCATGATCAAAAAAACTTGGGGCCAGAGAGCTGCGGAAACGATCGGAAAAACCAATGATCCCCACACGTACGCGGTCATTCGCGCCCAAAATTTTCCGATAACTTGCTGCGCTAAAAGCATTTGAACCAACAGCAACACCCGCCGAAGCCAGCGCTGCATTTTTTATAAAATCCCTTCTGCTTGTCATGTTTTTGATCTTAAAAAGTTAATTTTCAGTTAATGGGCCGCGAGTTTGGCGGGCAATCAGTTGTAAAAAACCGGTGGACTTTTATCTACTCTAAAAAAAGATTTTTTTTGAGCAGCGGATTTATTTAATTTCTTTCACTTTCAAACTACGGAATGAGACATTGTCGCCGTGATCCTGCAGAAGCAGATTCCCTTGTTGTGATAATCCAAAACCTTCAAAGCCTTTGAATTTCGATTCTGCAACAAAATCCTTAAACTGCTGAGACCCGCGCACGTACTCTACTACTTTGTAACCATTCAAAAAGTGCTGAACGGTTCCGTCCTTCTGAACCACAATCCTTCCCTGGTTCCACTCCCCTATTTTCTTCACGGCGTTTTTGGGTCTGTCGGCAGGAATTACATCGTAGAATGAGGCAATGGTCCTGTTTCCGTTTTTTCCAAGTTTTGCGTCCGGATGTTTTTCGTCGTCCAGCACCTGATATTCACAGCCAATGCCTGACTTTCCACCTGAATTAAATTTCTGATCTACAAAATATTTTACGCCACTATTAGCGCCTTCTGTTAGTTTAAAATCAAATTCAAACTCGAATGCCGGGCCGTACAGTTTCTTGGTAACAATGTCATTCCCGGTTTCTGAACCGTCAGATTTTGATATGGTAATGGTTCCGTCTGCATAATTCCAGCGTTTGGAAGGAAAATCTGTCCCGCCGTATGAACGCCATTGATCGGCTGTTTTTCCATCATAAAGCAATGCGTATCCCTGCGCTTTTTCGGCGTCATTAAGGGAGTTGGGGATTAGATTTACAATGCGAATGTTGGCTGCCGGACTAGGTTTTAGGTCTGTCGTTTTGATCCTTACATTTTTCCAGCTTACCTGCGTTCCTTCAAGGTCTTTACTGCCTATGGCATGCACTTGCAGACAGATAAATCCGCTCGGTGTCATATCGTCAATTACGTGTGCAACAGGAACGCCGTTCAGGAATGTACGGATAGAACTCCCAATGGCTTCAATGCGGTATTTGTTCCAGGCGTCTTTTTTGAATGCTTTTTTTGCCTCCGGGTTCAAGTCCAGCGGATAGAGCCAGCCTCGGCGTGCTTCGTCGTAAAGTCCGGCTGAGTAAGCACGGTCGCTGGGGTCAATTTCAACCTGGTAACCGTGTACGCGGCCATTTTGATACTCGGGTGTTGACAGGCTTCTGATCTGAATGCCCGAGTTTAGCTTATTATCCACTTTTACATCACATTCAAAAATGAAATCACCGTAATCCTTCTCGGTTGTCAGGAATGAATTCGGCGTGTCGGTTACCGATGTTCCTACAATGGCGCCGTCCTTTACTTCATATTTAGCTTTTCCGTTCAGTTGTTTCCAGCCGGTCAGGTCTTTTCCGTTGAAAAGATTTTCCCATCCGTCTTTCGATTTTTGCGCATTCGCCAATGTTAGGGTGACCAAAAGGATTAAAATGGTCAGCGGAAATCTTTGTTTTTTCATTGTAAAAAAGGAACTCTGTTTGATAAATGAACTTAGTAACGGACTAAAATGGACTTCCGTACATTATCAATATAACGATATTTTGCATACGTTACCCTTACTTTTAACAAACATTCCCATCATCCAAAGGACGTTTAAATCCTCTGCATGATGGGAATGCGCATTTTTAATTCAAATCAATGATCAATAGCCCGGATTTTGGGGGAATGCTGCCGCACCGCCTTCCGTTCTGTCAATCTGTGTCTGCGGGATAGGACGCAGCAAATGGATTGGCTTCACATTCGGGGCAGCTTGCGGATTGTATTTTTGAACCCTTTCAACCAGATTACCCCAGCGTTTCAGGTCCATCCAGCGAATTTGTTCTCCGAGCAACTCACGTCCACGCTCTTCCATCAGCATTTCCATGTTCATGTTTGCCTGCTTGATCTCCATAGCAGCGGTTTTTCCAGGGAATGCTGCACGACGACGCACCATATTGATCGCCTCTGTCGCTTCTTTCACCTTTCCTGTCAGCAGTTGCGCCTCAGCCAACAACAAATACGTGTCTGCCAAACGGAAGCACATATAATCGCGGCTTCCCGGCTCGTAAGTGCGGTCTGGACGAAGCGGATCAAGGAATTTTTTGTTTGTCGGGAATAAAGCTTCGTCGTAACGGCTTGGTACTAACACCTGATAAGGCTTTTTAGCACGCTCTGCCAGCGGCATTTCATAGCCGGGAATGAAGATCGTGGTGTCACCCGCTTTGAATGTTACTGTGGATTTCGAGTTATCGAAAACGTTGGTAAACGTGCCCGGGTTGTTACAGATCCAGGTGTCCTTAAATGTCTTTTTATAACGCGAATCATTTACACGGTCAGCAAAAACAGTTTCAAGACAGTATTTCGTTGGGCGCATGCGTTTGAAAGGACGACCATTTACAATGTCCCGCACCATTCCTGCCTGCACATCATACTGCATTCCAAAATAGAGGTGCAGGCTGTTTCCAGTGCCGTTCGTCAATGGATCAGTTGTGTACTGAACCGCAAAAACAACCTCATCATGATTCTGATTTCCCTGGTCAAAAACACTTGCAAAATCCGGTAACAGCTTGAAAGTGTAGTTATTGATCACATTGGAAGCATAAGTTGCCGCTTTGGAATAATCATCCGCCGCTTTCGAAGTGGAATTGCCTTTTGCCAGATAAACCATTGCCAGCAAATGTTCCGCCGCAGGCCGGGTCGCCCGCCCATAATCCGTTGCTTTCGATTTGGCTTCAAGATCAGGCAAAGCAGATTCCAGGTCGGAAATAATCTGTTTGTAAATTTCCGATTCCGGTGCGCGGGACGTCTTCTTGGTAGGCAAAATGGTTTCTGTTAACCTCAGGTCAACGCCGCCATATTGCTGCATTAAAAGGAAATAATAATGCGCCCGTAAAAACTTCATTTCCGCAACACGCGCTTTTTTAATGGCATCGGTAACGGTTGCCGCGGGTGCTCGTTCAATTACTGCGTTACATACGTTAATGCCGCGGTAAGTCTCGTCCCAGATCGTTGCCAGATAATCCACGGTTGGCTGCAACTGGGCATCGTAAAAGTGGAAACCTTTGTATCCGCCATCAGCGCCTGTTGCGTAAAGGTCTGTACCAAATTCGGTGATGGTAATCCCCTGCTGCGTGCCGTAATAGTTGCGCAGAGAGGAATAGGCTGATTTTGCCGCATCTTCAAACCCTTTGGGCGTATTAATATAATCATTCCCAATGCTGGAAATAACCTTTTCTTCCAGCAAATCGCTGCACGACTGACCCATGAGCATGAATGCCATTAAGCCAATGTATTTGTATGTTTTCTTTATGTAATTAAATTTCATTTTCGTCAATATTAAATGTTGTAACCAAACCTTTCAGGATGCTCAGAACTTCACGTTAAGTCCGACCGTGGATACGCGCGTTGCAGGCGTTACACCCGATCCAATGGTTGTATCAGAAGTTTCCGGATCCACACCATTGTATTTAGAGCGGTATTTTGACCAGATTTTAGGCTGCTGGATACTTGCAAACAAGCGAAGCGATTCAAGGCCCAGTTTTTTGGTCAGGTTGTTACTGAAAGTGTAACCGAAGTTGATGTTACGAATTTTCACAAACGAGCCATCGTAATAGATTATCGCCTGGTTATTTACCGGGAATTCCTGGTCTTTGTTAGGCTGAGGGAATTCGTTCGTCGGGTTGTTTGGCGTCCAGTAATCCACATACATTTGCTGATAGCGGCCTGCCAGTGCATTGTTATCCCTGTGGAAACCGCTGATGATCATTTGTCCTTGTCTTGCATAAATGAAGAATGAAAGGTCAAATCCTTTGAAATTGAAACGGTTGGTAATACCACCACTCCAATCCGGCACATCAGAACCAAGCTTCTGGCGGTCATCTGCATTGATTTTGCCATCTGGCTGTCCGGTCAGTTTTCCATCAGCGCTACGTCCGTTTACGTCCTGCACCTTAATTTGTCCTACACGGCTTCCGTAGGATTTAGCGGCATCCGCTTCGTTTGTCTGCCAGATTCCCGCTTTTTTGTAATCAAAAAACTCAGACAATGGGTAACCGATAAACCATTTGTTACCCAAATCATCCACCGCTCCATTGTAAAGCGAAATAATCTCTTCGGTGTTTTTGGTGAACTGGAAATCAGTCGTCCATTTGAAACCGTTTTTAGCATTGACGTTAATGGTAGAAACGCCCAGCTCAATTCCGCGGTTACGGGTTTCACCTACGTTGCGCGTCACAGCATTAAAACCGATAGAAGCAGGCAGCTGGTCAGAGAGCAGCAAATCCGTAGTATTCGTTTCATAAAGTTCAAGAGAACCCTGAACCCGTCCTTTGATAAAACTGAAATCGATGCCCACGTTTTTGGTTGCGGAAGACTCCCATCTCAAATCCGGATTTCCGATGGTACTCGGCCGATAACCGTAAGCGGGTGTGTTGTCCCATGCATAGATCGTTCTGCCCAGCAAACCTTGCGTTTGATAAGGCGCCACGCCTTGATTACCCACAGAACCATAGCTCACGCGCAGCTTCAAGAGGTCGAGCCAGGAAACGCTCTTCATAAATGGCTCATTGGAAATGTTCCAGCCCAAAGCAACCCCAGGGAATGTTCCGTATTTCGTGTTTTCTCCAAAACGGCTCGAGCCATCGCGACGGGCAGTGACGGTCACCAGGTATTTGTCGTTGTAATCGTAGTTAATACGCGCCATGTAAGAGTTCAGAGTCCAGGGAATCAACACACTGCCGACGCCAAGCACTGCACTTGCATTACCCACACTGTAAAACTGCTGCGTTTCGGCAGGTACGCCCTGAACCGAGATTGTGTTTGCCTCAAAGTTCTCACGCTGCACGGAGTGTAGCGCTGTAATGCCCAGATTATGCTTTGCAGCAAACGTTTTATTATAGGTAACAATGTTTTCCAACGTCCAGTTGAAGCCATATTGGTTATAAAGCGCGGCTTGCGGGTCACCGCCTTTACGGGCATTGGTCTGCGCACCGATGAAGCGGCCGCCGCGTTCAACTGCGAAATCCGGGCCGAAATTGATCCGGTATTTCAAACCTTCGATGATCTTCACCTCGGTATAAATGCTGTTGAAAATGCGGTATTTTTTTCTTTCGTCAACCTGCGCACCCGGCACGATTTCTGCGAGTGGGTTCGTCAAAAGCGCATCGTTTGTTGGTGCAAAGATGATCTTACCAGCGTCGTCATACGCCCTTCCCAGCGGATTTTGGTTTAATGTGAATGCATATGGATTCAGATCTTTACCATTTCGCACAGAATACATGAGATACGACGATATCCCAACCTTAACGCGGCTGTTAATGTTGTGGTCAATGTTTGCACGCAAAGAAGTTCTTGTATAGTCCAGTCCTTCCGAAATCCCCTTGTCTCTGAAAAAGCCTCCTGAAATGTAGAACTGTGTTTTCTCGTTTCCGCCTTGAACGCCCACTGAATGATTTTGCTGGAAACCCTGGCGCAGGATCATATCCTGATAATCCGTTGTGCGGTTTTTTGCGATACCGTCCAGTTCAACAGCTTCGAATAACTTCGAGTCCGCAAAAGCATCCACCTGGCCACTTGGAACTGGATTTCCGTTCGCGTCTTTATAAATGCTTCCGGATGCTATTCCACGGCGCGACTCACGCATGTATTCAGCAAATTCAGGACCTGAAAATAAGCGTATCTTGTCAAGCGCGTCCGTCACACCCACATAGGTGTCGTAGCTGATCGTGGTTTTACCTTTTGTAGATTCACCTCTTTTCGTAGTAATCAGCACAACGCCATTGGCACCTCTGGCACCATAAATGGCTGTTGCGGTCGCATCTTTCAGGATTTCCATCGATGCCACATCATTCGGATTCATGTCTTCATAACCTCCCGACACAAAATCGAACGGACGATTAGCCGCTGCCATCAGCTCATTCCGGTCACCTGCCAAGGGAATTCCATCCACAACATATAATGGATTGTTACCGGCATTGAATGAACGTCGGCCGCGGATCAGGATTTTCGGTGTAGATCCGGGCTTACTTCCAGACTGCGAAACGTCCACCCCCGCCACGCGGCCCTGCATAGCCTGGCCAATGTTCGTAATCGGCATTTCGCTGATCTGCTTGGCAGAAACAGACGAAATAGCACCCGTGGTCTGGCTTTTTTTCTGACTACCATAACCCACAACCACAACTTCCGAAAGTGCCTTCATATCGGCTTCCAGCTTAATGTCTACAATGCTTCTAGCACCAACCGCCACTTCCTGGGTGATAAATCCTACTGATGAAAACACAAGCACTGCGCCATTATCCGGCACTTCAATTTTAAACTGCCCGTCCACATCTGTGTTTGTTCCGCTTCTGCTCCCTTTCAACACTACAGACACGCCAGGAATGGGTGTATTGTCTTCTGATGAGGTGATTTTTCCAGACACCGTTTTGTCAATAGAAAAAACATGGGTTACGTGAGGCCGGTTCAGTGAAAATGCCTCGGCCGTGAAGCCCGACACGATCATCGCTGCCATGGTCAGACGCAGAGCGCTTTGACCAGTACTGGTAAATTTTCTTTTCATACGCATTGATTGGTGATTGATAAAGTTCTGACTGCTTATTGCTGGACGAGTTTTACATAATATACCCTTAAAAATTATTATATTAATTCTAAAAAAAATTAAACTGTAAATGATCGGTTACACTTAAACGGTTACATGAGCCACTTAAAAAGTAAGAGGTGTGTAGAAAAGGAGAAGTAAGAACGATCTCAGGGATTCAGTTTGAATAATTCCAATAAGTACATTATTTGTATATATAGTACAATTTGAAATCAATAATTGAGGATAGAAATAACAGCGTTAATCCGGAAAGGAAAACCGCATTTTATTTATGCAAACGTTATCGGGAACGTTGCCAGGATAGGCTTGATCAAATAAATTATTATAAAATATCAACAATTGAACCGATAAGGCCGGCAAAAAAGAGATTACGCAAATAGCTATTTTTTGTACTATACCAGTATTTATTAAAATATTATTTCCGACTGGAATGGACTATCTGTTGATAATCGAAAAGAAGAAAAATGCGAGGATAATGATCACGGCCATGGAAATGACACCAAGAACGATGCTCGTAGAGGTAACGGTTTCTTTAAATGCGCTCATTTTCGACTGGCTGGTATCGCGCTCTGTAATGATATCCAGCGAGTTCCGGATCCGCCCCCAAATGGAGTTAACCTCCTGACTGGAAAGTGAGTCTGTCTTCCAGTCCGACGCAAGCAATACGAGCTCCCTGGCCTTGGCCACAGTATCTTTCATAGCGGGATATTTTACGATCCAGCCTTCCCAAAAAGTGCGGATAGGTGGGTCATCAGGAAACCGGACCCATCTAATGAACAGGTTTTCCATCGCTAACTCTTCCGCCGATAACTCCGAAAACGGTTTCATTTCAAGCACATTATTAATTCCAAAAGGCACATTCCCTTTGGTATAAAAATCGTAAATCCATTTGCAAAAAGCCACGCAAACAACGGCACTGCCGGATCACTGAATTTTATAAATAAGAAAATCCCGGCGGGTTTATACTCAAATTGCCTTTCAGCCGCAGCTGACTTCAACGCTGATACGTTACGGCAGCATCCTACCTGATCAAAACCAGTGAAAAATCATTTCATGTAATTAAGAAGTAACATTAGAATGCTCAACCTACAAGACATAAAGAATCAGGCTTGGCAAACACCAGACTGATTCTTTATGTGATTTTCCTTACATTTGCCGCTCGTTTCGTAGACTTTAAGGACCAAAATATATACAATGACCTCGCATCAAATACGTCAGGCTTTTCTTGATTTTTTTCGGAGTAAAGAGCATTTAATTGTGCCTTCTGCACCTTTGGTGGCCAAAAATGACCCTACCCTTATGTTTAACAACTCGGGGATGGCGCAGTTTAAAGACTTCTTTCTAGGCAATGGCACACCTCCTTCCCGCCGCATCGCGGATACTCAGAAATGCCTTCGGGTTTCAGGAAAACACAATGATTTAGAGGACGTTGGCTTTGATACTTATCACCATACGATGTTCGAAATGCTGGGTAACTGGTCTTTTGGTGATTATTTCAAAAAAGAAGCGATTACCTGGGCATGGGAGCTTTTGACAGAGGTTTACCAGCTTCCGAAAGACCGGCTTTATGTGTCCGTTTTCGAAGGAGATTCCAAAGACGGTGTTCCGTTTGATCAGGAAGCCTGGGATCTTTGGAAACCGATCGTGGGCGAAGACCGCATTATTTTAGGGAATAAAAAAGACAATTTCTGGGAAATGGGTGATACAGGTCCTTGCGGCCCGTGCTCGGAAATCCATATCGATTTGCGCCCTGCTGCCGAAGTGGCGGAAATTTCCGGCAAATCGCTGGTTAACAACGATCATCCGCAGGTTGTGGAGATCTGGAACCTGGTTTTCATGCAGTTTGAACGCAAGGCCGACAGCTCACTCGTGCCGCTTCCTGCCACACACGTGGACACAGGAATGGGTTTTGAACGCTTGTGCATGGCGGTTCAGAATAAAACTTCTAACTACGACACGGACGTTTTCCAGAACACCATTCAGGTTTTGGAAACATTATCCGGCAAAAAATACGGTGCTAATAATGAGCCGTTTGCGGACATTGCCATGCGCGTCATTGCAGACCATATCCGGGCGGTTGCATTCGCGATCACGGACGGACAGCTGCCGTCCAATAACAAGGCTGGTTATGTAATCCGCCGGATTTTGCGTCGGGCGGTTCGTTACGGCTATTCTTATTTAGGTTTTCAGGAGCCATTTTTTTACAAACTGGTTGCAGTTTTGGCGGATCAGTTCAAAGATGTTTTCGCTGAGCTGAAATCACAGGAAGAATTTGTGACGCGGGTGATTCTGGAAGAAGAAAAAAGCTTTTTAAGAACGCTTGAATCCGGCTTGAAGCGGCTTGATGTGATTGTTAATTCTTTAAAAGAGAAGGGCATTAACACCATTGCTGGTGATGAGGTTTTTGAACTAAGCGACACATTTGGCTTTCCGGTTGACCTTACCGCACTTATTGCAAGGGAAAAAGGGTTTCAAATTGATGAAATCGGTTTTCAGGATGCATTAACGGAGCAAAAAAACAGATCAAGACAAGACGCTGCAAAAGAAGCGACGGACTGGATTGAACTGCGCGAGGCAGACGGCGTTGAATTCCTGGGCTATGATTTTGAAGAAACACATAGCCAGATCATTAAATATCGTAAGGTAAAGACCAAAACGGGCGAAGAATATCACATTGTCCTGGACCGCACACCTTTCTATGCTGAAATGGGTGGACAGGTTGGGGACACAGGCGTCCTGCTCCTGGATAACGGCCTGGCTGATGGCAAAAAGACGATCAGGATCATTGATACCAAGAAGGAAAACGACCTTTTTGTTCACATTTCCCTTGATAAAAATTTAGACGACGCATTACGAAATGCTGGCATTATCGTTGCCAAAATTGATAGCGAGCGCCGTGAGAAGATCAAGGCTAACCACTCGGCTACGCACTTGATGCTTTCTGCCATGCGGGAAGTTTTGGGCACGCACATTGGGCAGAAAGGTTCTTACCTCAACGACGAAGTGCTTCGTTTTGACTTCTCGCATTTTGCGAAGGTAACAGACGAAGAACTGCAAAAAATTGAAGACCGCGTGAATGAAAAAATTCGTGAGGACATTGCATTGGACGAAAGAAGAAATGTGCCGATCCAGCAGGCGCTGGACCAAGGGGCGACGGCAACTTTTGGCGAAAAATACGGCGATTTTGTTCGTCTGATCATTTTTGACCCGACTTACTCTTTCGAACTTTGCGGCGGAACTCACATTCCCTCAACGGGACAGATCGGCGTTTTCAAGTTTATTTCAGAAGGCTCGGTTTCTGCAGGTGTGCGTCGCGTCGAAGCTGTTACGGGCGCGAAAGCGCTGGATATTATGCGCCATCAGGAGGAAACTTTGAACAAAATAAAAGACTTGCTGAAAAATCCTACTGACCTCGTTAAGGCTGTGGAAAGCTTGCTGGAAGAGCGTAACGGTTTGCAGAAAAGGATCGTTTCTCTGGAAAATGAGAAGATCCAGTCGCTGAAATCTACATTGGTTGACACTATGAAGAAGCACAGCACTTTCAACCTGATCGTTGAAAAAGTGGATGTGCCTAATGCGGATTCACTGAAACAACTATCTTACGAACTGCGCGATCAGATCGAAAACCTGATTGCTGTTTTTGGGACAGAAATAGCTGGTAAGCCGCAACTTTCGGTCTTTATTGCTGAAAATATTGTTCAGGAAACCGGCTTGAATGCTGGCAAGATTGTAAAAGATCTTGCAAAAGAAATTCGCGGCGGGGGTGGCGGTCAGCCATTCTTTGCAACGGCCGGCGGCTCGGATGTCAGCGGACTTGACGCGGCATTGGATAAGGCAAAGGGGCTTTTCTAGGAAGTTGGATGAGTCTATTTTAATGCAAGAATTGTATTTGGATATAAAAAGCTGACTTTAATATCACAAAAAGAGCGAAGCCAAAACTGGCGTCGCTCTTTTAATTTAAGGACTATAATAAGAACTTAATTACTCCTCGGCTTTCAACTGTCCGCGGATTTCTCCCGCCGGATATTTAGCCGAATGAATGTTCAGGTAATACAAACCGGCTTTCAGGTCGGCAACCTGCGCTTCGGTTAAAGTGTCTTTAAATGCGAAAGGTGAGGTAAATGTTGTTCCCAAATCAATGACCACTGCTCCCGTGGAGTCAGATGGAGCTTTGTGAATGTGCCATGCTGTCGGAATAAATGTCGAATCGGTTGAAGTTGAGTCCGACGAAGCAGAGTCGCTGTACATAATGTTCAAGCTTAAAATCCTGCTCTCCTGATCTAACGTACCATCTACTGAACCGGTCGCGGTTGATGGATTAGCTGGGACTTCGTTTGCACCGGAAAGTGTCGTACTTACTTTCAGTTCGGGCAATACAGGAGTCGGGTCTGTTACTTCATCGTCATCACTACATCCTACCATCGCGGCGATAAAAAACACACCCAAAAATGCTAATTTTCTCATAATGCTTTGTTTTAGTAAATAATTGGTTTGGCGGCTGACCGTAAAAAACCTGCTCCTGCTAAAACAATCGCTTCAAATAACTGACTATGAAAAGATTACAATTTTAATACGAATAGCGGGAATGGGGACGTATTCACACCAATTGCTGAATTATACAACATTTATATGTTTTTTGATGGTAATGTTGAGCAAAAACCAAATTTCCATCGGTTATGCGACCAAAGCCACAACTCTGGCTGGCGTCTGATATTCTTCTCCAACGCTGTATAATACAATTTCATAATTTCCGTTTCTTGCATTCCTCCCGCTTCTTTTACGAGCAAATTGAACCTGAACTGGTATTTGTTCGCACCTCTTTTATGTACATCCAGATACACCACGGCACTATTTCGTTTAATCGCTATGCGTGCCGCACCCGACTGGATATACGTATGGTTACCAAAAAACTCAATCGCATTTTTCCCTGCAACGGGCGGTCTCTGATCGGCAACGTTGATAAAAATCGTGGGCTTGCTTTCTCGCCAGTTTACAGCTGAACGATACCAGTTGGCCTTTGGAATGAGCTTGATGCCGAATCGACTTCTCAGCCTTTTCAATTTCTCGTTCAGTAACCCGTTCGAAACCGGCGAATAAGCAGCCAACACGCTGCTATCGGTTATTAACGGCATCGAAAACAAATATTCCCAGTTTCCGTAGTGTGAAACCATTAATACAATGTCCCTTCTTTCCGAAAGTAATTGATGAATAAGGGATGGGTTAGCGTAATTAATGAACTTGGCAAGATCCTTCTGAGCAATGTTCCTGACTATAAACGGCTCCACAATGAGGCTTGCCAGGTGCCGGTAGTATTTGTCTGCCAGTTGGGCATTCTCATTTTCTGAATGAGCTGGGAAGCAGATTGCCAGGTTTTTAAGGATAACCTTCTTGCGATAAGCCCAAATGTGTTTGAAAATCAGGTAGATCAAATGCGAAAACAATCGCCAGGTCATTACGGAGAGGCTCGCCGAGCCGATCCGGGAGAGAGAAGCGGTAAGCCGCAGCTTCTCTCTCCATGGCATGGATTGGGCGTTGCGCATTATAATATGAGCTGGATGCCTGTGTTGAATCCGAAATGAACGCCCTGAAAATCCTTGGAGCCATCATTTTTCCAGATGAATTTTTTGACAAAATCATAATCGTTACCCCGTTTATAGCTCACGTAGTTTATCGTTGGCCCTGCGAAAATTTCTAGCTTCTTGCCGATTTTGTAAGCGGGAATTATACGGAGTGCGTTTTTATTATAAGCACCTTTTTTGAAATTGGACAATGTTTGGCTCACCGCTTCCAGATTCAGCCTGAAATCATTGGTCAGCTTAATGTGTGCCCCTAAACCGGCTTCCACTGCATACAGATCACGTTTATCGTCTTTGAAATTATATCCTATCCCCGCAATCCCGTACAAAACACGGCCTCCGGAGCGGAAGGATGCAATGGTCGTCATGGTTTCGTCGAGCGTGACGGCGATGGATTTCTCACCACTTTTGATAAAGTTGAAAATGGCGATGGGATAATCACTTGTGTCGGCAATGTTGACCAATCCGGCGAGTTGAACGCCTTTTACATTTTTGGCGACATTTGCAAATCCGGCAACCTGCGCATTTACATTCTTTCCTTTGTTAAGGAACCCGCTGATTTGCAGGCCTTTCGCATCATTACGTGTAATGTTGGCAAAACCCGCCATTTGCAGGGATTGTGAACTCCCGGCCAGGTTCATAAACCCGGCGAGTTGAGCGCCTTTTGACTCATTTTTCACAACATTTGAAAAACCCGCCATCTGGATTCCGTTGGCATTATTGCCGGTAATATTGGCTGCACCCGCCAGCTGGATTCCTTTCGCATTGTTTGAAATCAAATTCACAGCGCCAGCCATTTGTAAGCCGGAAGCGTCTTGTTTGATCAGATTAGCCGCTCCGGAAATGGCAACGCCGGTTTCCGATTTGGAAAGTCCTGCTATGGCGTGCAGGGAAAAACGGTTTGTATAGGAAGCAGCATGTTTGCCGTTGGTACTGAGCGGATAAATAAAACCAACATGCACTGCTGATGTAGTGTCATTCTGACCAAATGAAACAAAAGAAAGGCCGAATAAAAAGATGCTGACAAAAAGTGCCTTAGCTGCGCAAAATCTTAAATTTTTCATGGGAATGTATTTAAAGAGAAATCATTTAAACACATACAGCCACTGGAACTCAAAATTGCAGGCCTTCAATCCGGTCCCGTTGCTGTATGCAAAGTACCGACAACAAGAGCAGGGCTTACCCTAAAAAATGGAGGAAAAAACTGCTTAATTATGTGTGATAGCGTCTGACTAGTTTTGGTAGCCGAGCTTTTATTACACGTTTGCTTTCGCTATTTTTGGTCATTGTCAGGACACTATAACTTTGATAGATGAGAACTTTGGAAGAATCGCGTTTGAATAGTCACTTAAAGGACCTTCGGGTGGAAACGCTTGAAAAAGGCTTTCCGTTTATGCTTCGCGATCCCGAAATTGCTGCTGAGGGTTTCATTTACGAGTTTCCGGACGGATCGATGAAATTGATGAACCTGGAAGATAACCTGCAAACAATCGTTGAGGTCAGAGCATTGACGACCGCCGAGATTACGGTTATCAGAAAGAAACTCAATCTGCCCGTATTCCAATATGCCTGATCTTTTCGTGATCACCGGCCCAAACGGTGCAGGAAAGTCATCAAATGCCAGTTCCTTAATTCCAAAATCAAGTGATTTTCCCGTTTTTGACGGTGATAAATTATTTTATCAATTGTTAGATAAGCATTATAAGATAGTCAAAGTTTCTAAATACGCGCGGATCAAGGCGGAGGATGAACTTCAAGTTATTTTTGCAGATCAAGTGGATAAAGCAATTGCAAGAAATGAGGACTATGCATATGAAGGTCATTTCAATACTGAAAATTCCTGGACAACCATCAAAAAGTTTCAAAAGGCTGGTTATAGAATCAATATGGTATTTCTAGCGCTTGAAAACGCTACTTTGTCGCTGCAGCGGGTTGCTGTAAGGGTTTCTCAGGGCGGACATCATGTTGCGCCTGCCCATATTTATGACAACTATTTTGGCAACATCAAGCTACTTGATCAAAATCTAACCTTAATAGATAAGCTTATCGTGCTTGACAATAGCTTCGTCAACGCTACCCACATTCTTACATTGGAGAATCGAAAGATTGGCTTCATTCAAAAAGATAGGGTGCCAGTTTGGATGAAAAACAATATGCCCGAACTCATGAAGATTATTGAGCAATTTGACTTACATTAACTTTTATAATTTCCCGTATCGCCAGCTCAAACCGCCCTGCCAGCCGATCCAGGACGCCAGGTTTTTGTTGCTCATTTTGAAGTTGGGGTAATGTTTTGGGGGGAAAGATTTGAAACCTTTTTCAGTTTCGAAACCGGCGCTATCGTACAGGGAAAATGCCGGGCCGGCGAAAAGCAGGAAGCGTTTGTTAAGCTTGTAGGTGATTGCGGTCTGGAAGCGATAAAGCGAGGGAATGCGATACCAATCGCTTGTGTAAATGTTCTGGTTCATGATTTCCGTGAAGAACCCAAATTTCCTAAATGGAAAAAATTCAAAGCCAAATCCCGCACCAAATGTGTATGTCCTGTTTGGACCGCCTGTGGTTGCTCCGGCCATGAGAATGCTGTAAAACCTGTGTGTGCCCATTTTCCACGCCACATTAGCAGGCACAATGTCACTCGCGTAAATCGAAATATTAGAAGTACTTTTTCTGATAATGTTGATCAAACCGAGGCTTAATCCCGACGAACTATCTGCAATGTTGATGATTCCCAGCTGTGTTCCATGAAGCCGCCTTGCCACGTTAACCGGCGCCAGCTGAAACCCGCGGACCCCACTTTTACCAATATTGACGCCCCCACTGATCTGCCCGCCCGAAAAGTCTTTTCTGACAACATTGGCGCCACCGCTGACTTGCACACCATTGTAATTTCCGGAAGCATGGTTGTAAGCGCCGGAAACCTGTGCACCGTCCGAATCGCCTCCAAGCAGACCAATGGCACCGGAAACCTGCACGCCATGCAACGTCCCCGCCGAACGGCCCAGAAAGCCGCTCATCTGCACGCCTTCAATGTTCTTCTTGACAATTCCTGCAAATCCGGAGACTTGTACGCCGCTCAGGGAGTCGAGAATGTGATTGAAAAGACCTGCAAGCTGAGCGCCTGTCACGTCGCCCGAAACAACATTAAAAATCCCTGCAAGTTGCGCATACCGGACATCTTGTTTTGAAATATTAAAGCCTCCGGCTATTTCCGCACCATCAACGCCCGCCGTGTAACCGCCCAGCAAGTTGAGTGAGAACTTGTTCACAACCTGCGAGCTCATCCGCCCGTGCGTTCCTAAGCCCGGCGTCAATGATGCCTGATAGGGTAATGCTACGAAAAACCGGCCAATATTACGACTTTGCGCCCGCAGCTTTGCAGAAAGAAAGAAGCGGCCCAGCCAGGTGGCCTCGCCTTCGGAATAGCGAACGATCAGCGGGTCCAGGTCAACGGCCTTTTGCGAAATATTGATCCGCAAATCCGCGCTTTCCTGATTGATCACAATAGTTGTATCCCCATAACCTACTTTGCTGATCATCAGGGTTAACGGCAGAGTCCGATCCTTGATACGAAGCCGGAAATGCCCTTCGTCGTCCGTCAATGTGGAGACCAGCAGTTGCCTGGAGTATACGCTGGCATAGTCCACGCCTGAACGGGTTTCCTGGTCTAAAATATGGCCGCTAATGTAAAATGTCCTTTCTTTTGCTGCGGGAAGAATGATCAGGTAATCCCCTTTTTCCCTGTATTGATATCTGCCGCTGAATAATTGATCCAAAACGTGCTTAACCGATTGTTGCGCAGCGTTTAACGTGACGAGGCTGTCGCCGGAAATAATGTTGCTGTTATAGGAAAAGTAAAACTTCCCCTGGTCGCTGATTATTTTCAAAACCGCTGAAACCGTTTCCCCTTTCGCGGAAACGGTAACTGTCTTATTCAGAATGCCCTGCGCGTAGGTTGCGCAGGGCATAATCAGCATAATGAGGACGAATTTTATCGCTTTGAGTAAGGTAAAAGTCTGATTCATTCCGAAAGATAAGTCCTATTTCAAAATGATCTGCTCTCCCTTGTGCTCAACTTTTATCGTTAATGTTTCACTGATCAGGCTCAATGTGCTGTCCAGCGATTTTTTATCAAATGTTGTGTTGATAGGCATATTGTTCAATCGTTCATTCCCTATCACAATACTGGCATCGTAAGTCTCATTCAGGATCTCAACCAGTCTCCATAAAGGCGTGTCGTTGCAGACGAGCTTGTTTGTCCTGTAATATTTGTAAAAATCATCTTCCGTTTCATCCTTCACAAGCGCCGGACTGGCTTTAATGACCGTTGCTTTTTGTTTGGGACTAATGCGTACGAATTCATTGTTTTTCGCCACTTCCACCAGCCCGGTTTCAACGATCACCTCCGTTTTCCTGGCATTGTCTTTCACATTAAAACTTGTCCCTAAAACCTTCACGGTCATGTCATTGACTGAAATAATAAATGGTTTGGTTTTATCTTTGGTAACCTCAAAGAATGCTTCTCCCGTTAATGCAACTTCCCTTTTACCGCCGCTGAATTCAGCAGGATACGAAATGCTCGATTTTTTGTTCAAAGTCACAATAGACCCATCCGGCAGTGTATCAATCACAGTTTGTGATCCCGAACGAACGGTCAGCATTTCGCTTTGGGTGCTTTGCCCAAAAAGTACGTAGGCAAGCCAGCCCGTACATAACGTCGCGGCAATGAGCGCGGCAACTCTGAGGAAACCAAATGACTTTTTCGGCACATAAAGCGGGATGACCGGTGTTTCTTCCCTACCCTTCTGCGTCCGTTTGCGGAATCGCTCCCAGGCTGCATCTTCATCGACTGCGCTTTGAGCCGCCAGTTGTTTGCTCTGGTTCCAGATCATTTCGAAATGTTCGAAATAACGCTGGTTATCATCGCTGTCGGACAACCATTGGTTGATCTCGATCTGTTCTGCGACGCTCGCTTCGTCCAGTAAGGCCTTGACAAGCAGGTCGTCTATGTTGTAATTCAATTCTTTATGCATGACTGACACGGATTAGCTGAGGAAAAATAAGAGGATGGATGCGGGCAGGAAATCAACCAGTTTCAGGCGCAAAAGACGCAGCGCCTTGCCCATTTGATTTTCAACCGTTTTTAATGGCAATTGCAGGCGGTCGGCGATTTCCTGGTATTTCAGCTCTTCAAAGCGGCTCATCTGGAAAATCGTTCTGCACTTTTCGGGTAATTCTTTCAATGCGCTGTCCAGGCGCTGTTCCAGCTCTTTTAATTCCAGAGGGTGGGCTGTGTTGTTGCTGTGTTCCATTTGGTTTATTGCGTACGTTTGGTAGGCGTCCCTGACTTTTAAATGCTTGATATAATTAAGGCTTTCGTGGTAAACCGAGCGATAGAGATAGCCGCTGACCGATTCTTTTATTTCGATGTGATCTGTCTTTTCCCATAGCCGGCAAAAAACATTCTGCACCATTTCCTCGGCCATAATATCATCCCGCAAAATGGTGCAGGCATAGGCGTGCAGGCCCTTAAAGTGTGCTTTAAAAACCCTTTCAAACTCCGCTTCCCGATCCCTGCTCAAAAATGTTACGTGATCCGCGATGGCTACGTTCATTGCAATGGTAGATTACTTGTAAAAAAATAAGCGCCCGACTTAGGCTGTTCATTGGAATGACAACCAGTCGGGCGCTTACCCTAATTTTTCCGGATATTATTTCCGGTATTATTTTGATCTATTGCTTTTTAGCCGCCTTCAACGAGTCAGCCTTGTTGCCTTTAAAGCGTTTGTCCGGCGTGCCGTCTTTTTTCAGGTTTTTATTTTCGCTGTAACGCTTATCTGGCGTGCCGTCGGCTTTCAGTTTTTTGTTTTCAGCATAACGCTTGTCCGGCGTGCCATTGGCTTTAACCTTAATGCTGGTCTTATCATTTCCGGTCTGCCTGGTGGCTACGGTCGTCTTGTTCGTAGCAGGTTTGGCAGGCGTTGCAGTTTGCGCAAATGACGGTGCTGCAAATGCCATAAAAGCCAGCAGGACTAATGCTTTCAAGTTTTTCATTTTCTGTTCGATTAAAAGTGTGACAAATGTGGACCTTAAATTATGGCAAGTAATAAAAAAATCCAGCCAGAGATAATTGAAGGATTAAATTTAATGACGATTTAATTCAAAAATATTACTTCACGGGCCGTTACCATTTCCAAAAGCTGACGTCTCAATAGCATTTAAATCAAATGTTATGACGACAAAAAACACATCCATCCAAGTAGCGGGTCAGGAAATTGCCCTAATCAACATCAACGACAATGATTTCATATCCCTCACCGACATTGCCAAGCACAAAAATCCGGAGTCGGCGGGACAAATTATCTCAAACTGGCTCAGGACGGGATTCACAGTTGAGTTTATGGGACTTTGGGAGCAACTGCATAATCCAGGTTTTAAACTACTCGAATTCGATGAGTTTAAAAATGACGCCGGAAGCAATTCGTTCGTTTTGTCTCCGAAACAATGGATTAAAAAACGAATGCTATCGGCCTGATTTCCAAGAGCGGCAGATATGGCGGAGGCACATTTGCGCATAAGGACATTGCCTTCGAGTTCGCTTCATGGATCTCTCCATCATTCAAACTGTATTTGATCAAGGAATTTCAGCGCCTGAAATTGGATGAAAGCGCCCGCCTAAACCAAAGCTGGAATCTTCAACGAACATTAGCAAAGGTTAACTACACCATCCATACGGATGCAATCAAAGCAAATCTAGTCCCTAAATTTCTTACCAGGGAACAATGTATGGCCATTTATGCCAGTGAAGCCGACCTGCTTAACATGGCGCTTTTTGGAATGACTGCAAAGGAATGGCGCACCCAAAATCGAGGAATCGCCGGCAATATGCGAGATCATGCTTCCATTGAGCAATTGGTCATCTTGTCAAATTTGGAGAGCATTAATGCGATGTTCATTCACCAGGGATTGACTGCTTCACAAAGATTAACTCAGCTTAATCAAATTGCAATTACCCAAATGCAGTCGATCTTAAATTCACCGCACTTGAAAAAGCTAAAATGACAGTTTGACAATTTCTTACAGGCCCTTACTAATATGCAGAAATCCAATCTTGTATTATAGATATCAACATTTAATAGTATTTTTGCATAAACAAAATCTATTACACCCACAGATTTTAGGTGTAATGGCATTACATAAATGAACATTCAACAGTTAGAATACATTGTAGCCGTCGATAATTACAGGCATTTCGTACAAGCAGCCGAGCATTGCAATGTGACCCAGCCTACGCTTTCCATGATGATCCGTAAGTTGGAAGAGGAATTGTCTGTTAAAATATTTGACAGGACCAAACAGCCCATCGTTCCCACCGGGATAGGACGCGAGATTATTGATCAGGCCAAAACCATTTTGCGTGAGGCATCCCGAATGAATGAGATCGCCAAGCACTTCAATGGTGACTTGTCCGGCGAATTGCGGATTGGGATCATTCCTACTATTGCGCCTTATTTGCTGCCGCATTTTGTTAATCCGTTCATTACCAATTATCCGGATATTAAACTGCACGTCTCGGAAATGATCACGGAGCGCATCATTAGTGAGTTAAAACTGGGCAATCTGGATGTTGGAATCATTGCGTCACTGTCCGAGGAAAACAGCTTACAGGAAATTCCGCTATATAAGGAACGTTTTTATGCCTATGTTTCGGAAAACACAGATTTATATGCAAAAAAATACATTCTTCCCGCAGATATCGAGCCGAATGAGCTCTGGCTTTTGGAGGAAGGACACTGCTTTCGCACACAGATCCAGCGCTTGTGCGAACTCAGCAGGAACAGCCAGTTTGGCAGCAGCTTCAGTTACCGGTCAGGCAGCATTGAAACTCTGATCCGGATGGTTGAAAAAAATGGCGGCATTACGATTCTTCCTGAAATGGCGGTTATGGAGCTTTCGGAGGAGCGCAAAAAGCACATTCGGAGCTTCCAGTTTCCCGAACCTGCACGCGAAGTTTGCCTGGTGGTAAACCGCGAGCAGATGAAAACACGGCTTATTGATGCATTAAAAACAGGAATTACTGCATATTTGCCGCAGGAAATTTTTGAAACAAATACAGCATTGAGAATTTTATAAAAGCTATGAGCATTGATAATACGCAAAAAGCTTACGACAAATGGTCGGAGCAATATGATACGAATGTGAATAAAACACGCGATCTGGAAGCAGTCGCGCTCCGCCAGATTTTGACTGATCAATTTTTTGAAAGCATTCTCGAAATTGGCTGTGGAACAGGAAAGAATTCGCAATGGCTGATTACCAGGGCCAAAAAACTCGTAGGCGCAGATCTTTCAGCAGAAATGCTCGGCATAGCCAGGGAAAAATTATCCGGCACCGAAGCCACATTCATCCAGGCCGACATTACCCAGGAATGGAATTTCACTCAGGAAAACTTCGAACTGATCACATTCAGCCTGGTTTTGGAACATATCGAAAACCTGGACTTCATTTTCAGTGAAGTAAGCAAAAAACTAACTCCCGACGGAAAAGTTTATTTGGGCGAGCTTCACCCGTTTAAACAATATTCCGGCTCCAAGGCCCGCTTTGAAACCGACGAAGGCCAAACCGTAGTCCCTTGCTACATCCACAATGTCTCCGATTTCACAGAAGCAGCGCTGAAATATGGATTGAAAGTCGAGGAAATTCACGAGTTTTTTGATGATAACGACCGGACGAAGATTCCGAGGATTCTAGCTTTGGTTTTTGGGAAGGGTTAATGCTCTAAAATCGTTTTGGGGAGATTTTAACGAATAAATCCTCCCCAGATGAATCCGTCAAAGTTCCTGACCGGATGCCTTCCTATGACAAAGGACTTGGTGATTTCCAAATTTTTAGCAAGGGACTGAACATTCTTCAAATCTGCCTCCGTTGCGGTTTCTTTCACTTCAAAGCAGTAATCTTTGTCCACAATAAAGTCAATTTCCCTTCCGGTTTTGAGTTGATAGTAAGCCACTTCTCCTTTGTGCAACAATTGATTAAAAACCGCATTCTCAAATTTCGAGCCGCTTCCCAGTTCTCCTGACAGCGACGCAATTCCATTATCCAGAAAGTAAACTTTTCTGGCTTTCACAATTTCCCTGTCAGGACTAGTGGAAAGGACCGGAATCGTTTTGATCAGATAGCTTTTCTCTAACAGGTCGAGATAGTTTTCAGCAGTCGGCCGGGTAATGCCTATTAGACTAGTCAGTTTTGACACGTCCAGCTTCGTACCAATACGAACAGACAGCAACTTGATTAATTTAAATAAGTTGGTCGGGTCACGGATGTTAGAAAGCAGCGCAAGGTCAAAATTAATATACGAACTTAAAATGTCACTTATCAGATCCTTTTTTTCAGCGACCGAATCAGCCAAAACCACTTCCGGAAATCCGCCAAAATTGATGTAACTATCATAATACATTTTTAGCCTTTCGTACTCAGCATCTACATATCTGGCCGACTGGTCAAAGTCCAATGTAACTGCCTTCACGTTATTAAAGGAAAGTAATTCCCCAAAATTCAACGGGAAAATTTCAAAAATCTTCTTCCTGCCAGCAAGCGACTCCGAAAACTGATTTTTCATGTAGTACGCGCTGGATCCTGTCACTATGAACTTAACATCATATGTGTCGTATAAATATTTCAGAACACTGGGAAGATTCGGGACTAACTGAATTTCGTCAATGGCGATCAGCACCTTTTTAGTAAAATCGGTTCCTCGTTGCGTCAATGCATATATGATCGTTTCATAGTTAGGTTCGGCAAAAAGTACCCGGGTATCTATTCTTTCAAGATCAAAATAATGCTTTTGAGGGATATCGGATTGAGATAACAGTTGCTTTACGAGAGAGGTTTTACCTGTCCTTCGCATGCCAGTTAAGACTGTAATTTGCCGTCTGGAAAGATGAGCGAGTAGTTGTGGATAAATATCTCTCGGAAAAAACATGAAGCAAAAGTTGTGAAATTGTAAGGTTGTATCTCGATTTACTTATTTCACACAAAAATAGTTATACTATTTTACAACTTCACCAGTAAAATAGCATAACTAAACTCAATTATTATAAATAATTTTATTTTTATTTAAACAAATCTAACCTACTCTTTAAATACTCCTCCATCCTTTCCAAATCAAACGCATTGAAAGTCATATCCTTCGTCAACCCTCCTTTTCTTGCCACAGCCACGCCGTAACGCATATCAAAATAGCCTTCTTTGGAATGGGCGTCGGGGTTGATGCTTAGGAGGACGCCTTTTTCCATGCAATAAGAGATCCAGCGCCAGTCGAGGTCGAGGCGCCAGGGGGAGGCATTGATTTCAACGACAACCTGGTGCTCGGCGCAGGCGTCGATAATTGCCTTATGATCAATGGGGTAACCTTCTCTTGAAAGCAAGAGGCGGCCGGTTGGGTGGCCTAAAATGGTTGTATATGGATTTTCAATGGCTTTCAGCAAGCGCGTGGTGGCTTTTTCGAGCGACATCGTGAGGTTGCTGTGCACGGATGCGACAATGTAATCGAATGAGGCGAGGATTTCGGTTGGGTAATCCAGTGAGCCGTCCCC
Source organism: Dyadobacter chenwenxiniae (assembly GCF_022869785.1). Classification (NCBI taxonomy): domain Bacteria; kingdom Pseudomonadati; phylum Bacteroidota; class Cytophagia; order Cytophagales; family Spirosomataceae; genus Dyadobacter; species Dyadobacter chenwenxiniae. Next base: position 3,253,579 of record NZ_CP094997.1, read on the forward strand.
TAAAATGTCGGATTCTATTCCTTTTAAAATCTTGAATGGTTTTTCCGGATTTTCGGATGCGAAACGTGCATTCAATTTCGCGATTTCTTGGTGCTGGCGAATGACGTCTTCGATTTTCAGGCCTTGCGCGTAAGTGGCGGTTTGCGAGTGATCGGCTATCCCCAGATATTCAAAACCCAGCTCACGGCAATACAGCGCCATTTGTTCCAATGTATGCTGACCGTCCGAATATGTGCTGTGATTATGCAAAATCCCTTTCAGATCATCCCAGGTAACGAGCTGATCCGTGGAGTGCGTTTCTGCCCAGATGAATTCGTTGGCGCCTTCACGCATTTCCGGGACAATGTAAGGCAGCCCCGCTTTCTGATATATAACCTCTTCATTCTCTGCCTCTCCATAATATGCCTGCCGCCAGATCGTGCCGCCGGACGGCGTCGGATAACCGAGATGCAATGCATCGGAAGTTTCAATAAACAATTCATTCACAACACGATCCGGCTTGGCAGCGACGATTTCAATATCAACCATCACATCCTGCACATTACCGCGCCAAACAAAAGGTGATGACCGTTTTTCGTCCTGAACAAGAATTTCAATTTCACCAATAAATGTCTGCAGCAAAGCCGGCGAATCTGTCCCAACCAGGATTTTGATTGTATCCACAATCTCGGCCCTGCGCCGGATATCACCAGCCACTTCCACCTGTTCGAAGCTCTTTTTCAGCTCCGTAACGATCATTTCAGCGATCACTTCTGCCTTATCCATCCGCAATTTACCAGCCTGGTCTTTCAGAAAGGCGAGTGAATCAATGATCTTTTGCTGAATGCTCCCACCAAAACCTTTGAGCTTGGCAACGGTGCCGTTCAGGCAAGCCAGTTCAAGTTCATGCAGGTTATCGATGCCAAGTTCCTGCCATAACACGGCAATTTTTTTAGGTCCGATGCCTTTGATATTGAACATCTCCATCACGCCGAGCGGCGTGTTGCTAAGCAGTTCTTCAAGCTCCGGAAATGTTCCTGTTTTTGCAATCTGAGCAATCTTGCCGGCAGTGCTTTTACCAATTCCCTGCAATTTGGTAAGCTCCTGTTCCGTCATATGTTGGAGCTCCCCTTCCTTATATTTATCCAGATAGAAAGCCGCGATCGAATATCCTTTGATCTTGAAAGGGTCCGCACCGTGCAGTTCCATCAATTTGGCGGTTAATTCCAGGATCTCTACAATTTCAGGATTGCTCATATCATTTCAGGTTAATGAATTCTTTGCGAATTACGATTTATGTCTCAGCATTTGCAAATATCGGGTAAGTAGTCCATTTTTTCCTTTAAGTAGTTATAGTATCAACCTGTCTTAAATAAAAAAAGCTTTAAACAAAACAGCCCTTCCGGGACATAAATAAGATTACAAAAATGAGCCTTGACCAGTTAAAAAATTACCGCAGCGAAATCCACAACCATTTAACAACCGAATTGCTTCCTTTTTGGGAAACCAGATGTGTAGACAAAGAAAATGGTGGGTTCATCACCCATTTCGACAATGCTGGAAATGACTCCGGCGAAGACGAGAAATCGCTCATTGCCCAAACCCGGACCGTTTTTACATTTTCTTCAGCGCATCGGGCCGGTTATGGCGACGGTCGTTATGCTGCCGTCGCGAGCCACGGCGTTGATTTCCTGATCAACAAAATGTGGGATGCGGAAAATGGTGGGTTTTATTGGCTGATGGACCGCAAAGGCAACGTGAAGATTGATGAGAAAATCGTTTACGGACACAGTTTCGCCATTTATAGTCTGGCCGAATACACATTGGCAACGGGCGATCCGCGCGGTTTGGAATATGCGGAAAAGGTTTTTGATTTACTACAAATACACGGCGCAGACACTTATTATGGTGGTTACTTCGAAATGTTCCACCGCAACTGGGAGCTGAAAGGCAAGGGTCCCGCCGGCGGGGATCGCAAAACGCTGGATGCGCACATGCATTTGATGGAGGCGTTTACAACATTGTATGAAGCAAGCCAGAAACAGGTGCATAAGCGCAAGCTGATGGAAATCATTGAGCTGCTTTTGAATAAAATCATGCATCCCCAATATAAAACGGGTATTCCGCAGTTTTGGGCAGACTGGACGGTTGCGCCGCAGATCAAGTTTGACATTATCTGGGGCTGGGACCGGTTTTCGGAGGATGGCATGAAAAGCTCGGCCGAAGACAACACAAGTTACGGCCATAACGTCGAGTTTGCGTGGCTCCTCATGCATGCGCTGGACATTGCAGGCGTGCCTTATGACGCATATCAGGAACAACTCCTGGCTTCCTATGATCACGCGGTGGAGCACGGCATCGATTGGGAGTTTGGCGGCGTGTATGTAGAAGGCTCGCATGCAGGCGAGGTTTATGACCGTGAAAAGGAATTCTGGCAGCAAGCGGAAGTGATCATTGGGATGCTGGATGCTTATCGCGTTTATGGTGATGAAAAATATCTGAAAGCTTATAATGCCACCCACCGTTTCGTATTTGACCACATGATCCATCACGAAGTGGGCGAATGGCTGCCGTTATTGACGCGCCAGGGAGAGCCGATCTGGAAACATATGAGCCATTCCTGGAAGGTGAATTACCATTCTGTCCGTTCGATGGTGCAGGGCATTGTGCGGCTGGATAAGCTCATTGCACAGGCTGAGTAAGGTTTTCCAAGCAAATATTTGGACACTTTCGGGAAAATTCTTACTCAAAACCCTTCATAACACATTAGAATGCTGGTGGAATGATTGTTGCTCATGGTTCATTAGTCGCATGCTTTTAACTAAGCATATTTTTTAATTTAAATTGATGAAATCATGAGTGCTTTCACACAACAAGTAAAAGGAAACTGGAATGAACTGAAAGGTAAATTCAAGCAACAATACGCAGATTTGACCGACGATGACCTGTTATATGAAGATGGAAAAGAAGATGAGCTTCTTGGAAAACTTCAAAAAAAATTAGGTAAGACCCGTGAAGAAGTTGAAAGTGAAGTAGATAGATGGTCAAGATAGGTTGGACCGCATAGGTTGAGCCACATAGGCTGGGCCGTGTAGGCTTGGTTTTAAAAGCTAAGAAAATGAAAAGGTTAAGAGCCCCGGAATTGCGATTCCGGGGCTCTTTTTTGTAGTAGGAAGGGTCCGCAAAATTCTTTTTATGTCATCTTCCATATAAATTTTCTTCTTCGAATGAATCCAAATGAAATACCGGTCGGCATAGTTGGTCTGGGACTAATGGGCTGCAGCATTGTTACGTGCCTGCTGATCGCCGGCCATCCGGTGGTTGCGGTTGCGCCGGTCAGCGCCGATATGCTTCATGCGGAGAAACGCATCCGGGAACATCTTGAAAACGCAAAGGAAAAAGGACTGATCGAAAACGATCCCGATTTTTATTTCCAAAATCTGATCATTACAGAAGATTATAACCAACTGAAACCGTGCAGAATCGTCAATGAATGCACGATTGAAAACATTGATATTAAAGAGTCTGTTTATAAAAAAGTGGAAGCGGTTATTGCGCCGGATGCCTTGTTATCCAGCAACACGTCTGCAATCCCCATCAGCCAGTTACAAAAGTTAACGCTTCATCCCGAGCGATTTCTGGGTTTACACTGGACCGAACCTGCGCATACAACGCGGTTTCTGGAAGTGATCTGCGGGGATGAAACCGACATCAAAAACGCAGAATATTTGTACGGACTTTCGCACAAATGGGGCAAAGAGCCGATCCTGGTGCGAAAAGACATTGCCGGATTTATTACCAACCGGCTTATGTACGCCATGTATCGTGAGGCGATCAGCCTGGTTGAAAACGGTTACGCGACCATTGAAGACGTTGACCGCTCCTGCCGCAACAATGCAGGTTATTTCATGACACTCGTTGGCGTGTTTCGCTGGATGGATCTCACTGGAGTTCCGGCTTATCACACGGTTATGAAAAACCTGCTTCCCACATTGAACAACAGCACCCAAGTCCCTGAACTCATCGACAAAGTCGTTCGCGAAGGTGGCCGCGGCGTAGCCAATTCCCAAGGCTTCTACGACTATGAGCCTGGCGAAGCCGAGGTCTGGGAAGAAACATTTAAAGAATTCACTTATGAAATCCGGCAGCTGGCGTTGAAATATCCTGCGGATGTGGTGAAGAAGAGATTGGCTGAGAAGCGGGAAGGCTGATGCCATATTTAGGAGGAAATTTCTAATAGATATCACCTCGGGACTGCATGGTAATGATCGAAACGATTTTAATCGTGCCTTCATGATATTTCAGGCCAATCCTGTAACCGCCGACGTGGATTCTGTAATACGCATTGTTGCCTTTCCCCTGGATCAGCGAACAATCCGGAATGTCCATAATGTGTTCCACAGCCCTAATCGTGTTCAAAACAATGGCGCCCTGCCGTTGGATGTAATCGGGACAGCGTTTTAGTTCTTTTACAAAAGCCTTCTCAAAAACTAGTTCCATCCCATTTCTTTTAGGAACTGCTCGAAGGTTAATGTATCTCCTTTATCCCGGTCCTTCAAAATTTCTATCAAAAAGATATCTTCGAGCTCCTGATTTTCAATCACTTTCAACACTTTTTCAATTTCCTCCACCGACCAGTTTCCCCGTTTCTTTTTTTGAGAAAAATTTGGTGCAGGGATACCTGCTTTTTCAGCTATGTAGGCGTTCTTATATCCAGACTTGTCTATCAGGATTCCCAAATGACTTTTTAGCTCTTTATAATCTTCAACTATACCTATCATATCGAGAACATTGTCGTTTCAAAGATTAGTAATATTACTAATAAATCTTTATCCAATTGCTAATATTGTCTGAAAATTCTGGTAATGCGATAAGCTTCTCTATACTCGACATTTCTTTTTATAATTCTCCCAATTCCTTCCGCTCCGCCAGATCCTTTTTGCTGAAAAACTGGTTCTTCATACAAGACTTCGTTAGCTTTGGACGGCTGTTTTTTAGGCAGCCGGGAGCTTTGAATGCTTCCTATTTTTTGGTAAAATAATTCCACAATGGATGATTTTATAGCTGCCCGATCTCAGATGGCCCTTTCGCTGGGCTTTCACATTATATTTTCCTGCATTGGCATGGTCATGCCGTTTTTTATGGCCGTTGCACATTATTACTGGCTGAGGACCAACAACATCGTCTATAAAAATGTGACAAAAGCATGGAGCAAAGGCGTCGCGATCTTTTTTGCTACGGGCGCCGTATCTGGAACGGTCCTTTCTTTTGAACTCGGCCTCTTATGGCCGGAATTCATGAAACATGCAGGCCCTATCTTCGGAATGCCGTTCTCGCTGGAAGGAACGGCATTTTTTATTGAAGCCATCGCCCTGGGATTTTTTCTTTACGGCTGGGACCGGTTCAATAAATGGTTCCACTGGTTTACCGGGGTCATTGTGGGCATAAGCGGCCTTGCTTCGGGAATCCTTGTAGTGGCCGCCAATGCGTGGATGAACAGCCCGGCCGGTTTTGACTTTGTCAACGGCCAGTACATCAACATTGATCCCATTGAAGCCATGTTCAACGACGCCTGGTTCTCGCAGGCGCTTCATATGACAATCGCTGCATTTGTGGCGACCGGCTTTGCAGTGGCCGGTGTTCACGCGCTAATGATTCTGAGAGGACAAAATGTGCTTTTTCATACCAAATCTTTCACCATTGCAGCCATTTTCGGGTGTGTGGCGGCGATTCTGCAACCATTAAGCGGGGATATTTCAGCCAAAGACGTTGCCATCCGTCAGCCAGCCAAGCTTGCCGCAATGGAAGCGCATTTTCATACAGAAAAATCTGCGCCGCTGATCGTTGGCGGGATTCCTGATGAGGAAAATAAAAAGGTAGATTATGCCATTAAATTGCCTGGCTTCCTGAGCTTTCTGGCGCATGGCGACTTCACATCGGAAGTTACAGGTCTGGATAAAATCCCGGAAGAAAATCAGCCGCCCGTTGCGATCACACATTATGCCTTCCAAATTATGGTCGGGATGGGTATGGCCATGATGCTGGTTGCAGTCCTTTATTTCCTGGCGCTTTGGAAAAAGAAACACTGGCTGACCAGTCCATGGCTTTTGAAATTGTTTGTGGCCGCAACGCCACTGGGGTTTATTGCCGTGGAAGCTGGATGGACGGTGACGGAAGTGGGGCGGCAGCCCTGGATTATTCACAATGTTATGCGCACCGCCGACGCCGTTACCCCAATGCCCGGCATCACCTACTCATTCTATCTTTTCAGCGCCGTCTACGTCTCACTGGCTGTAATCGTAATTTTCATGCTCTACCGCCAGATCAAAATGGTCGGAACGCTATACGACAAACCGCAATAAAAACAGCACTAAGCGCCACCCATTCAATCATTCAACGCAACGGCGCCCGCTCATTCAACGCAACGGCGCCCGCTCATTCAATCATTCAACGCAACGGCGCCCGCTCATTCACTCATTCACTCATTCACTCATTAAAAAATGCTCTACGTCGTCATCACATTCCTCTGGGCTTCTATCCTGCTTTACCTCCTGCTGGGAGGAGCCGATTTTGGTGCGGGGATCATCGAGCTCTTCACGTCACGAAAGAATAAAGCGGTAACGCGCAAGACATTATACGGGGCGATCGGGCCAATCTGGGAGGCCAACCACATGTGGCTGATCATTGCCATCGTGATCTTGTTTGTGGGGTTCCCGGTGATTTATTCAACCATGTCCATCCACCTGCATATTCCGCTGACGATCATGCTCCTGGGTATAATAGCTCGTGGAACAGCGTTCACTTTCAGGCATTACGACGCCGTGGTGGATGACATGCAATATTTGTACAACACCATTTTTGCCGTTTCCAGCTTTATAACACCTTTGTTTTTGGGCATCATTGCCGGAAGTGCCGTTTCCGGACATATTGATCCGCAGGCCGATTCCTTTCTTTCGGCTTACATTTTCAGCTGGCTGCATTGGTTTTCGGTTTCCGTGGGATTGTTCACCGTTGCGATTTGCGGCTTCCTGGCCTCCGTCTATCTCATTGGAGAGACAGATAATGATCAGGACAGGCTCCGTTTTGCACATAAGGCGCAGTTCTTCAACATTGCAGCTGTGATGTGCGGCATCCTTGTTTTTATTACGGCATACATGGAACACATTCCGTTAATCGACTGGGTTTTCGGCAATTGGGTAGGACGGATCGCGATCATTTCTGCCACGCTTTCGCTTGTTTGGATGTGGTCGCTGCTTTACCAGGGCAAGCTTGCATTACTCCGGCCACTTGCCGGATTCCAGGTAACAATGATCTTATTGACAACCACTTACAAACATTTTCCCAACATTGTAATTCTCAAAGGAGGCGGTTATCTGTCGCTGCTCGAACACAGCGGACAGGAAAAAACAATGGAAGCGCTCGCCCTCGCATTGCTGATCGGAAGCGTATTCATTCTGCCCGCGCTCTTCTACTTAATTTACAGCTTTCAGAAAAAACCCTTGGAACATGTGGCTGAACATTAACCTAAGAATCAACCATAGCGGCCGGTAGCACATCCGACAGGCGCAAATCTCTCAATTACCAATATTTTGGAATGCGAGAGAAATGCAATGGGCTTCGCATTACAAATGCCCTGCTCCCCTGTTATGATCAAAGTGTTAATTGTTGATGATGAACTAACTGCGCGGAATTTCCTGCACCGTCTGATTATGGACTTTGTTCCGGAAATTTCGGAGGTACGCATGGCGCGGTCTGCGGCAGATGCACGTAATATTCTGCATGACTTTGAGCCAGATATCGCATTTATAGACATTGAAATGCCTTACCAGAATGGGTTTGAACTTTTGATAAAGTTAAAAAATCCGCAGTTCGATGTCATATTTACCACCGCGCACAACCGGTATGCCATCCAGGCGCTTCGTTTCAGCGCATTGGATTATCTTCTCAAACCAATCGATCCGAAAGAGCTCATGGGAGCCATGCAACGCTATCTCGCCAAGCGTTCTATTTCACCACGAAGACGGAAAGTGTATGAAAACTTTCTTCACGATGCTCAGAAAAAGGAGGCGAAGGAGTTCAGGCTGGCAGTCACCTCTTCAAAAGGCGCTTTCTTTTTTTCACTTTGCGACGTCCTGCGCATTGAATCGGATCGAAATTATTCGGTTATCCACCTTACCGACAGGAAAAAACCTTTCGTGGCCACCAAGACGCTTAAACACTATGAAGAGGTCTTGGGACGTTTCAACTTTATCCGCGTTCACAAATCCCACCTGGTTAATGCTGAACACGTTATGCGTATTTCCATTGGCAACGATTTTCTTGTGCTTTCGGACGGGACCAGAATAGAGATCTCAAGAAGGAAAAGAGAAGCTGTTTTAAATTTGCTGAATGTTACTTAGGGTCATAACTTGGCAGAGAAATTCTGCCCGGATAAAGTAGATACGCTGCAAAACGGCATTACTATATCTTGTTATTAAATCCTTAACTACGGACCTCTATGACCGATCGTAAAACGCGGCTGGCTATCATTCTGATCACTTCTTTGTTTTTTCTCTGGGGCTTTGCCCTCAATCTGAACCCAATCCTTATCCCGCATTTAAAGAAGGCATGCCAGCTAAGTGACTTTCAATCAGCCCTTATCGACTCGGCTTCTTATATCGCATATTTCCTGATTGCCCTGCCTGCCGGGCTTTTTATGAAAAGGTTTGGCTACAAAGCCGGGATCACATTAGGCCTGCTTCTATTTGCATTTGGCACATTCCTGTTCTATCCGGCAGCAGAATTAAGGCATTTTGGCTTTTTCCTGTTTGCATTGTTCGTCATCGCAAGCGGGTTAACATTACTTGAAACGGCGGCTAATCCGTACATTACTGTTCTCGGCGACAGCGGTTCCGCAACGCAACGCCTGAATTTTGCGCAGTCCTTCAATGGCTTGGCTGCTTTTTTAGCGCCGTTAATGGGTGGAACATTTATTCTTTCAGGAAAAACGCTTTCTGAACAGGAGCAACAATCTATGTCTCCGGAGCAGCTTGACAGTTACCTTAATGCAGAAGCTTCTTCCGTGCAACTGCCATTTTTGGTCATTGGGATTGTTGTTTTGTTTGTCGCCCTAATGATCTGGCGTACGCCGTTACCCGAAATCAAGGAAGAAGAAGAGACAAGCGGCAAAGTAAGTGGCTCGATTTGGGATGAGAAAAACCTCATTCTGGGCGTCATAGCGCAGTTTTTCTATGTCGGCGCCCAGGTTTGTATCAGCAGCTTTTTCATCCGTTTCTCGGATAAAGTGGCGGGGATTGATGAAAAAACTGCCGCTTATGTGCTGTCCGGGGCATTTCTCAGTTTTATGATCGGTCGGTTTATCGGCACTTACCTTATGCGCTTTGTGGCTCCCCCGCGTCTGCTGGCACTTTACAGCATTATCAATGTGGGATTACTGATTCTTGCAGTGCTTACCGAGGGCATGGTGGCCGTTTATGCTTTGGTAGGCGTTCAGTTTTTCATGTCCATCATGTTCCCGACAATTTTCGCACTCAGCATCCGCGGCTTGGGAGAAAAGACTAAAATTGGTTCTTCACTGGTCATTATGTCGATCGTTGGCGGGGCGATTTTTCCGGTTATTATGGGTCAGGTTTCAGATATTTCGTCTATTCAAACAGCCTATATCGTTCCGGCGGTCTGTTTCCTGGTGGTGCTCTATTTTGCAATTAAAAACAACTCAATTAAACATGTGACGCTGGGTGCTTCGCATTAAGTCGTCCGTATTTTGCTAAAATGATTTAATCATGGATTTACAATTGAAAGATAAGGTCGTTATCGTAACAGGTGGCGCGAAAGGAATTGGCGAGGGCATTGTGCATGTGCTTGCAAATGAAGGAGCGATTCCGGTAATCGTTGGCCGCAATGCAGGTGATAATCAAATAGTGGTTGATGCGCTTTCAGCCAAAGGAATTTCGTCATTTCAGGTGGTTGCCGAGCTTACCAGGCCAGAAGCGTGTGAACAGGCCGTGGCGGCGGTTGTTGAAAAATTCGGCCGCATTGACGGGCTTGTAAACAACGCGGGTGTTAATGATGGCGTCGGATTGGAGAACGGTAATTATGAGGCCTTTATGGCTTCGCTGCACAAGAATGTCGTGCATTATTACCTGATGGCGCATTATGCATTGCCCGCGCTCAAAGCTTCCAGGGGTTCTATTGTCAATATCAGTTCAAAAACGGCCGATACGGGCCAGGGTGGCACATCTGCTTATGCCGCATCCAACGGTGGCCGCAATGCGCTTACGCGTGAATGGGCAGTGGAACTTTTGAAATATGGCATCCGGGTCAATTCAGTGATCGTGGCTGAATGCTGGACACCACTCTATGAAAGATGGATTGAAACATTGCCCAATCCGCAGGAAAAACTGGCTTCCATTACTGCGCACATCCCGTTGGAAAACCGGATGACCACAGCCGAAGAAATCGCTAATATGACCGTATTTTTGCTATCCCAGCGTTCCAGTCATACAACCGGACAGCTCATTTATGTGGACGGCGGATATGTCCATCTGGACCGTGCACTGGCTAATTCTTAATATTCTCAATACAAAAATTTAAGTTAATTCCATTCAGTTATGGAAGTTTTGGTTTGTACAACACCCGGGGAATTTGCTTATCAGCAAGCTGAGAAACCAGCATTAACCCCAGGGAATACGATTATAAAAATTAAAAGGATCGGCATTTGCGGGACGGATCTGCATGCATTTGAAGGAACGCAGCCTTTCTTCAACTATCCGCGCATTCTCGGTCACGAACTGGCTGGCGAGATCGTTGAAACCGACGGCGCACCGGAATTCTCCGTTGGTGAAGCGGTCACTTTTATTCCTTATTTCAATTGCGGAAAATGCGTCGCCTGCCGGAACAACAAGCCCAATTGCTGCACAAGTATCCGTGTTTCCGGCGTACATATCGACGGCGGAATGTCGGAATATCTGTCGGTTCCCTCCTACTCGCTGGTGCATGGGAATGGTTTGAGTTTTGACGAACTGGCACTTGTGGAAATGCTCTCAATCGGCGCGCACGGCATCAGGCGGGCAAATGTGGAGCAAAATGAAATGGTGCTAGTCGTTGGCGCCGGGCCGATTGGACTGGGAACCATGGAATTTGCACGCATTGCCGGAGCAAATGTTATCGCGCTCGACATTAATGATGCCCGGTTAGCATTCTGCCGCGAAAAATTGGGCGTCGCCCACACAATCAACGCATTGACTGACAATGTTTTGGAAAAATTGAATGAGATTACAAATGGCGATATGCCGACCGTAATTGTGGATGCAACCGGTAATCTGCGCGCCATCAACACCGCATTCAGTTATCTGGCGCATGGTGGAAGATATGTGCTGGTGGGCTTGCAAAAGGGCGAGATCAGTTTCAGCCACCCGGAATTTCACAAGCGTGAAGCCACATTAATGAGCAGCCGCAATGCAACCCGCGCTGATTTTGAGCATGTGATCGGCAGCATGAAAAACGGGCTTATTGATCCGACCACTTACATCACACACCGCGTGACTTTCGGTCAGGTTAAGGATGAATTTGAAGGCTGGCTCGACCCCGCGAACGGCGTAATTAAGGCAATGGTTTCTGTCAGTTGATTAGTTTGTTTTCTTGTAATTCAATATTGCCCAGCCGTTTAGAATCAATGCCATCAGCGAAACTGCGCCAAAGTGCTGCATGACATCCTGGAACCCGCTCCCTTTCAAAATCACCATCCGCATCACTTCGATCATATAACGTACCGGATTGATGCGGGTGACGAGCTTGGCCCAGTCCGGCATGCTGTCGATGGACGTAAATAAGCCGCCCAGCAGGATAAAAAGCATCATAAAAAAGAACATAATAAACATGGCCTGTTGCTGCGTGTCGCAAAAAGTGGAGACCAACAGCCCGAAACCAAGCACGGAAAGCAGATAAATAGCGATAAAAGCATATAACACCATCAGGCTGCCAACGGGAATAATGCCGTAAACCAAGCGCGCTAAAATCAGCCCGATCGTGAAAACGATCATCGCCAGAATCCAGAACGGAATCAGCTTTCCAAGAATAAAAATATGCTTTTTGATGGGCGTAACATTGATTTGTTCAATCGTCCCGACCTCCTTTTCCTTCACAATGTTCAGCGCCGCGAGGAATCCACCGATCATAGTCACCAGGATGGCCAGAATGCCCGGGACAATGAAAACTTTGTAATTCAAAACCGGATTAAACCAGTTGGAAGCGACCACATTGATCACGGGAAATGAGCTGAATCTGGGTTGCTGAACCAGTTGCATACGAATGTCCGCATTAAAATTCCCGATAATGTTGCTCAAATAAGCGCCGCCCAGATTGGCCTTCGTGCCATTGATCGCATTCACGGCAACAAACAATTTTTGCTTGTCCTCCCTGATCAGGTTGCGTTCGAAACCATGCGGGATTTCCAGGATCAAATCGGCCTTATCGGACTCAATTAATCGAAATGCTTCTTTAAATGAGCTGTTATAGCCCTGTAATTTGAAGTAACCCGAAGCGATCACCTTCGAGATCAGCTTTTGCGAATAGGTGGATTTATCATTGTCCACCACCGATAAATTCACATTGCGGACCTCATAATCGGCCGCCATCGGCATGATAACAAGCTGAATAACAGGCATCAGAAATATCATGGCCACAATCGCCTTATCCCGGAAAATCTGCCGGAACTCTTTGCGTAGTAAAAATCGGAGCGTCCTCATTGCAAACGGATTTTAAAACTTTTTAAACTGATTGTCAGCAAAAACAGCGTCATACCAGCCAGAATTAACGTTTCTTTCCACAGCGCGGCTATGCCTAATCCTTTGATCATGATGGATTTGACAATAATGTAATACCATTTGGAAGGAATAATGTTGGAAACGACCTGCAAAGGAACCGGCATATTTTCAATCGGGAACAAAAAACCGCTGAACATCATGGTCGGCAACAGCATGCCCATTAAGGAAATCAGCATGGCGATTTGCTGTGAATCCGTTTTGATCGAAATGAAAATCCCCAGTGCCAGACAAGTGATAATGAACAAAGTGCTTTCCGCAAACAGCAACAGCAAGCTTCCTTTTACGGGAAGTTGCAACGCAAAAACGCTCAAAAAAAGGATAGCCGTTACATTAATCAACGACAATATCAAATAAGGAAACGCTTTGGCGAAAATGACCAGAACCGGCTTAAATGGTGAAACGAGCAGGATTTCCATGGTTCCCGTCTCCTTTTCTTTCACAATGGAAATGGCCGTCATCATCACCGAAACCAGCATTAACACAAGCGCCATTACGCCCGGAACAAAACCATGCGCGCCTTTGAGCTGCGGGTTATAAAGCATGCGCGTTTCGGGAATGATCTGATACGGAATTGAGAAATTTTCGTTGATCTTGGTTTGGTAATCCCTGATAATCGAGGTCAGATAATTGGTGATCATATTAGCCGTGTTAATGTCCGTCGCATCCGTAATGATTTGTATATGAGCCTGATTATCATGCAAAAGGTCGCGATTAAACCCTGCCGGAAAGACTACCACGGCCTTGATCTTACCCTGCTGAAAAGTTGATAAAATCTCTTTATGCGTCAATGCAGCATTGCGGATGTTAAAATAACGGCTTGCCCCGATCTCGGAAATGGTCTGTTGCGAGGCGTCATCTTTGGCATAATCCACGACCAGGATCTCGGAATCTTTCACCTCATTGGTCAATGCAAAACCAAAGATCAGGATCTGGGCGATAGGCATGCCGAAAAGGATGAGTAATGTCCTCCTGTCGCGTAAAACGTGAAAAAATTCTTTTCTGACAAATGCGATAAACTGTTTCATGAATCGGCTCTTTTTGCGCTTCTGGCCAGTTGATAAAACACCTCGTCCATTGAACTCGCATCAAATTGCTTTTTCAGATTGGCGGGTGTGTCCAAAACTTCGATTTTACCGTCCACCATGATGGATATACGATTGCAATATTCGGCTTCATCCATGTAATGTGTTGTCACAAAAATTGTAATGCCACGATCGGCAGCTTCATAGATCAGGTCCCAAAACTGGCGCCTCGTAACCGGATCAACGCCTCCCGTGGGCTCGTCCAGGAAAACGATTTTGGGTTGGTGCAAAACGGCAACCGAAAAGGACAATTTCTGTTTCCAGCCCAAAGGCAGCGAACCAACGAGCTTTTTCATTTCGCTTTTCAACCCCAGTTTGCTCACCAGTTCTTCCGTTTTTGTTTTGATTTCCTGATCGGTCAACCCGTAAATGCCACCAAAAAACTCCACGTTTTCCAGCACGGTCAGGTTTTCATAAAGTGAAAATTTCTGGCTCATGTAGCCAATGTTCCGTTTGATCTTTTCGGTTTCGGTGTAAACATCGTAGCCCGCAATCGTCGCTGAGCCGGAAGTAGGCGCGGAAAGGCCGCAAAGCATGCGCATAGCAGTGGTTTTGCCTGCGCCATTCGCGCCCAGAAAGCCGAATATTTCTCCTTTATTTACCTCTAAAGAAATTTGATTCGTAGCAACAAAATCACCAAAACGCTTCGTCAGCTTTTCACAAACAATGACTTTTTCTTCCATAACCGTCAGCAGCGCCGGATTTTAATTTAATAATTTGATAAAAGAGTCCTCAATGGTCGCAGGAATGCTTTTGATCTCAATTCCCGAAAGTCCCTGATCTGCGAGAAATCGCTTCAAATGCGCTTCGTCCAACGTCTTATTACTGAAAGTAGCATGCGCATACTCTCCAAAAGCATAACTGTTTAGCCTGTCCGGGTAGTTATCCAGACTTTTTAGCAGGCGATACATTTCATTGGCCTTAATGGCGTAAAGCTTTGTAGGATAAGCCTTTGTAACATTCTCCGGCGTGTCAATGGATAAAATTTTACCGCTTTGGATCAATGCGACCCGGTCGCAGAGGGCGGCTTCGTCCATGTAAGGCGTTGAGACAATGATTGTTATGCCCTGTTCTTTCAGTCTCCGCAACATTTCCCAGAATTCTCTCCGCGAAACCGGGTCAACGCCGGTCGTTGGCTCATCAAGAAACAATGTTGCAGGCTTGTGAATTAACGCACAGCATAGCGCTAGTTTTTGCTTCATTCCGCCCGACAATTTTCCCGCGCGGCGCTTCTTAAATGGCTCAATCTGAATATAAATATCTTTGATCAAATGATAATTTTCCTCAACCGTTGTGCCGAAAACCGTAGCGAAAAAATTCAGGTTTTCTTCAATGGTAAGATCCTGGTAGAGCGAGAATTTTCCAGGCATATAGCCCACAGCACTCCTGATTTGTTTAAAATCCTTCACAATGTCAAAACCGTCCACGCTTGCAGAACCTTCATCCGGCAAAAGCAATGTGGTCAGCATCCTGAAAATGCTCGTTTTCCCTGCCCCATCCGGCCCGATCAGCCCAAAAAGCTCGCCTTTACTTACCGAAAAGGAAACATTGTCTACGGCCAATGCTTTCTCGGTGCTGTAAGTTTTACTAATATTTTTTACAATAACCGCCTCCATATCAAAGAATTACTTCGCCATACATCCCGATTTTCAAAAAGCCATCATTCTTTAATCTGATCTTAACCGCATAGACCAGATTGGCGCGTTCATCCTTCGTCTGAATGGTTTTCGGAGTAAATTCCGCTTTGTCGCTGATCCATTCGATTGAACCGGGCAACTCTCTGTATTTGCCTTCTATATCGTCCACCAGCACTTTTACCGTTTGGTTTAGCTTTACACTTGTCAGCTGATCGCCAGTTACATAGGCCCGTAAAATAATCGTTGACAGGTCTGCAATTTTGTAAAGCGGCTTGCCTGTAACTGCCATTTCACTTTCCTCCGCATATTTGGAAAGCACCGTTCCGTTCACTTCATTTACGATTTTGGTTTTGGCCAGCTGATCATTAACCTGCTCAATCTGAACATATAATGGCACCACGTCCGCCTTTAACCCGGACGTCTGCGTTTTAAGCACCGATGCTTGCGCAGCGTCCTGACGACTGATTACTTCCAACTGCTTTTGCAGTTCACTAATCTGCGCATTAATGTCATCCAGTTGTTTTGGCGTGGCCGCATCGGCTTTGAGCAGGTTTTGGATTCGCTTTTGTTCGTGCAGCAAATTATCCAGTCTCACCTGAGAAACAGCCCGTTGCTGTTTATAGACATTGGTTTGCGCCACAATGTCCGGCAGCTTACTGCCTGTTGCCTTAATTTGCGCTTCAAGCTGCTTTTTCTTTAAGTAAAGGGGCAGACTGTCTATGTAACCGACATGTTTACCCGCTTTCAGCAATTGTCCCTCTTCCAGCTTGAACTCTATGATCCGGCCGGTTGCTTCCGCCGAAACGATCGTTTCAACCGCTTCGAATGTTCCCGAAGCATCGTATACATTTTCCTCACCTTTACAGCCTGCAAAAACCATGGCTATCATTAAAATAAACCCGATTGTCCTCATTATTTCTAAATATTTACTGCTTAAAATTTTTATAAACATTTATTGATCAATTCTTTGACCCAATGTTGTGCGCACATTGTAAATCGACATTAACAGCTGTATTTCATGCAGAATGCGGTTCACCCTGGCCTGATCTTCTGCACTGACTTCCCTCAGATAATCGCTGGTGTTAATCACACCGTTTTCCAATTGCGCAGCCGCCGTCGTTTTGACACTTTCGCGTAATGCAATGATCTCATTATCAGATTCAAGCAGCTTTTGAAGTTTGATCAAATCTGCATTTTGCTGTTTCAAGCTCAGGTTTGTATTGTACGAAAAAACCGCTTGCTGTAATTGAATGGCCTCCCGGTTACTGGCGATCAGCGCACGGTCGTTTTTTAATGTATATATTCCTGAAATAGACCAGCTTAACCGGATACCCGTAATGTAATAAAGGTCAAATCCATTGTTGAGAATGTTGAGCGCGGGCCGCCCGTAACCTCCCTGAAAGAAAAAATTCAGCTTGGGACGGTTGCGCACTTTAAGCAACTGATCCTGAATGTCAAGGCATTGGCGCTGGTAATCGAAAAGTCTCAACTCAGGCCGGCTAATGTCGCCTGCCAGCGAAATGGTTGCCGGCTTTTCCAAAATCGTTGATTCCGAGAGATCCTGGCCTACGAGCAAGCCTAGCATACCGAGAAAGGCTTTCCGGTTTGCTGCAAGTTCGGTTGCGCGTTGCAACGTTTTGAGCCATTCGGCTTTCAGAGCGTCTCCACTGCTTTTGAATGCCGTTCCGTTGCCGATAAAGGCTTGTATTTTCTTGATTCCCAGCTCAATGTCGGCCTTTAAAAGTGCGTTCTGTTTCAGCTGTTCGTCCAGCATTAGAATGCCGAAAAAGATCTGGTTTATGCGTTCATTTAGTTTATAGAGCTCTACTTCAAGCTTTTCTGACTCTACAACGGCATTCTGTTTATGCAGCGCGATTTGCGTTCGAACTGCGCCGCCGTCGTAAATTGTCTGATTAACCTCTCCATAAACCTTATATTGATCCTTACTAATGCTCGGAAACTCTACTCCTGGAATCGCTATGGGAAGCCTGAATTCGGTGACAGCAGATTGGTAAGTCGCCTGCCCAAGAATCGCAACCTGCGGCAAATGACCTTTTGCTGCGTTCTCAACTGAAAATTGCGCTGTTTTGCGGATCAGTTCATGCTGCTTTATCAAAGGATGATTCTGTCTGGCGAGTGCATACGACTCCTGCAGGCGCAGCACTTTATCCTGCGCCTGCACGCTTAGTATAGCTATCCAGGCAAGCGCACACACAAGCGAGAATTTGAATCTGTTAATCATTTTATTTAGTCGTTTTATTTAATCATTTGATTAATTTATAGTCAAAAAAATTTACGCCTTTGCCAGCATCATATTAAGCCATTCCGGGATCAGCTTCTTACGCTGCTCCATCAGTGCGGGGTAATTTTCTTCACCGCCGGTCACAGTCTGTAGAATTGGCTTGCCTACAAAGGGGAAAATGATCATTCCCAGCAAGTTCATCAGGAAGTGGAAGGGATGAATCTCCGTGCCTTTCTCTTGCAACTGCTTCACAAAAACTGATTTTGTTAAATGCGTTTTAGCTTGTATCCGGTCCGCAAATCGCTCCGGATCATTCCTTAATTCACTCAAAACGAAAATCGGCAGGTCCGGATGCTCATTCAGCATATCAATATAGCTTTCCGTTATTTTCACAAACTTTTCCTGCAATGTTGTGTCGCTGTCATTCAGAATGGGCGTCAGAATGCCAAACAGCTTCTGAATCCGCTCTGCCATGATCACCTCAAACAGCTTTTCCTTACTCCGGAAATAGTAATTAAGCAGCGCCAGATTAATCCCGGCTTCCTCCGCAATGTCCCTGGTCCGTGCATTGCCGTATCCTTTTTTGGTAAAAACTTTACTGGCAGCTTCCTTGATCTTCTCCTCCGTCGACAGGTCCATTTCTGCCTTCACAACTTTCGCCATTGTATCTGAATGTATTAATATGCCAAAACTAAAAGGAAAATTTTAGTTATACAAATTATTTAATCATTTGATTAATAATTATCCAAAGATGTTTTTGTAAACCTTGTTATGACATAAACAAAAGTTACCGAACCTTCCCTGCCTGGATTTCAGGCGAAGTATTTGCTTTAAGTTTGAACTTCAAAAAGAAAAGCTGTTGAAATATTAATTCCCCTTGTAATTTTGCAGATGCTTTGCGTCAGACTTTTACGTGCAGGGCATTGGAACAGTAACTACTTTCATGAAGAAAATCCGTAATTTTTGCATTATTGCCCATATTGACCACGGGAAAAGCACACTGGCAGATCGTTTGCTGGAATTTACAAATACTGTAAGCAAGCGAGAAATGCAGGCGCAGTTACTTGATAACATGGACCTGGAACGCGAACGCGGTATCACGATCAAGAGCCACGCTATCCAGATGACTTATCCTTACAAGGGAGAAGAATATACTTTTAATCTCATCGACACCCCGGGCCACGTAGACTTTTCTTATGAAGTTTCCCGTTCCATTGCCGCTTGCGAAGGCGCGTTGCTGTTAGTGGACGCTTCTCAGGGAACCGAGGCCCAAACGATCTCCAACCTCTATCTGGCGATCAATCATGACCTGGTTATCATTCCTGTTTTAAATAAAATAGATTTACCAGGCGCAATGCCTGAGGAAATCAAGGATGAAATGGTGGATCTGCTCGGCTGCGAGCGGGACGACATTATTCCGGCAAGTGGAAAAGAAGGAATTGGCATTGAGGCTATTCTGAATGCCATTGTTGAAAGAATTCCGGCACCGGTTGGCGATCCAAAAGCGCCGTTGCAAGCTTTGATCTTTGACTCGGTTTTCAATTCTTACCGCGGGATCGAAGTTATTTTCCGGGTTAAAAACGGGACGATCAGAAAGGGTGACCGCGTTAAGTTTATGGCGACAGGCAAAGAATACATCGCCGACGAAATAGGAACGCTTGGTCTGCAACAAATCCCCAAGCAAGTGGTGGAATGCGGCGACGTGGGTTACCTGATTTCGGGCATAAAAGTGGCCAAGGAGGTAAAGGTAGGCGACACATTTACGCATATTGACAGGCCGGCAAGCGAAGGAATTGTTGGTTTTTCAGAGGTTAAGCCCATGGTTTTTGCCGGGATTTATCCGGTAGACACGAGCGAATTCGAGGAATTGCGCGAGGCAATGGAAAAACTGCAATTGAATGATGCTGCGCTCGTTTGGGAGCCGGAAACATCTGCTGCATTAGGTTTTGGTTTCCGTTGCGGATTCCTCGGGATGCTGCATATGGAAATCGTTCAGGAACGTCTGGAACGTGAATTTGACATGACTGTCATCACGACGGTTCCTTCGGTACAGTTCCGCGTTACGAACACGAAGAACCAGTTAGTAAATATCAGCGCACCTTCGGAAATGCCTGAGCCTAACCACATTCTCTCCATTGAGGAACCTTACATTAACGCACAAATTATCACGAAGTCCGATTACATCGGCGCGATTCTGAATTTGTGTATGGATAAGCGCGGTATTCTGAAAAACCAGGTTTACCTAACCTCGGAACGTGTTGAGCTTCAATTCCTTATTCCGCTCGCCGAGGTTGTTTTTGATTTCTTTGATAAACTCAAAACAATATCCCGGGGATATGCGTCTCTGGACTATGAACTGGCTGGTTACCAGGAATCGGATATGGTGAAACTGGACGTCATGTTGAATGGTGAACCGGTTGATGCGCTTTCGGCTATCGTTCACAGATCAAAATCTTATGAATGGGGTAAAAAACTTTGTGAAAAACTGAGAGAACTGATCCCGCGTCAGATGTTTGAAATCGCCATTCAGGCGGCAATTGGTCAGAAGATCATTGCGCGTGAAACTGTGAAAGCAATGCGGAAAGACGTTTTGGCGAAATGTTATGGCGGTGATATTTCCCGGAAAAGGAAGCTTTTGGAAAAGCAGAAAAAGGGTAAAAAACGCATGCGCCAGGTTGGTAACGTGGAAATCCCGCAAGAGGCATTTATGGCTGTATTGAAAATCAATTGATTAAATCCCAAATGTTCAGCCGAGCGCTGTCTTGGTCAATTTTATGATGTGAAAGGCGACACCTATTCGCGTTTTATTGTAATTTTGACTAAAATCTAATTTTTAGACCAAGAAACTAAAATACCTTAACAAGCGATATGGCAGAAGTAATTCGTATGCCCAAGATGAGCGACACCATGGAAGAAGGTGTTATCGCAGAATGGCACAAAAAAGTTGGCGATAAAATAAAATCAGGTGAGATCATCGCGGAAGTTGAAACAGACAAAGCGACGATGGATCTTGAGTCCTATTATGACGGCACTCTTCTATACATTGGTGTTAACAAGGGCGATGCGGTTCCCATAGACGGCATTATGGCGGTTGTTGGTGCCGAAGGTGAAGACTATAAATCATTGCTGGAAGGCGGAAGCACCAATGGCGCAGCAAAAGCTGAAACAAGTGCGGAGCCTGCAAAAGAAGAATCAAAACCTGCGGCTGCCGTTGAAACTGTGACGCCTGAACCAGCGAAAAAGCCAGTTGCTGCTGCCCCCGCTGAAAAAATCAATGCAGTCGTTGTCAGAATGCCAAAGATGAGCGACACGATGGAGGAAGGGACATTGGTAGGATGGCAGAAAAAAGTTGGAGATAAAGTAAAATCAGGTGACATCCTGGCCGAAGTCGAAACTGACAAGGCGACGATGGAACTGGAAGCTTACGAAGACGGAACGCTTCTATATATTGGTATCAAAGACGGCGAATCTGTTCCTGTTGACGGCATTATTGCTGTAATCGGTGAAGAGGGCGCTAATGTGGAAGCATTGCTTGCGCGTGAAAACGGTGAAGGCGGTGCGGAAGTTGAAAATATTGATGCAACGGACGAAGGAAAAGCGGCTCCTGCTGCTGAATCCGGTTCAAATGGTGCTGACAAAACGGTTTCTGTTGCTGATTCAGGTGACAGGATCAAGGCGTCACCATTGGCAAAGCGTCTTGCAGACGAAAAAGGAATTGACCTGAGCCAGGTTGGCGGCAGTGGTGACAATGGTCGCATCGTGAAACGCGATGTGGACGAATTCAAACCTGCTGCGGCAGCCGCTGCTGCGAAAACAGAAGCTGCTCCTGCTCAGGCGGCATCTGCGCCAGCCGCTGCTGCAAAAGCTGAACAACCGGCTCCGGCGACAGGCGGCTCATCGGCGCCCGGCGACTTTACAGACCTGCCGATCTCGCAAATGCGTAAAACCATTGCCCGCAGATTGAGCGACAGCCTGTTCACAGCGCCACATTTCTACGTGACCATGGAAATCAACATGGACAAGGCAATGGCGTTGCGTCCGCAGCTGAATGAAGTGAGCCCTGCGAAAATCTCATTCAATGACATGGTGATCAAAGCTTGCGCGGTGGCGTTGAAACAACATCCGGCGGTTAATTCGGCTTGGTTGGGAGACAAAATCAGAAAATACAATTATGTAAATATCGGCGTTGCCGTGGCTGTGGACGAAGGTTTGCTGGTCCCGGTAATCCGCGATGCTGACAAGAAAACATTGTCGACGATTTCAGGCGAAGTGAAAGATCTTGCCGGAAAAGCGAAAGATAAAAAACTGCAGCCCAAAGACTGGGAAGGAAACACATTCTCGATCTCAAACCTGGGTATGTTTGGTGTAGATGAATTCACAGCGATCATTAACCCACCAGATTCCTGCATTTTGGCAATCGGTGCAATCAAAAAAGTGGCTGCTTTCAAAGAAGATGGAACGGTCTATCCACAAAACATCATGAAAGTAACCCTTTCCGCAGATCACCGCGTTGTGGACGGAGCACTAGGCGCTCAGTTCCTGCTGACTGTGAAAAAGTTGTTGGAAGAGCCGATGAGTATGTTGGTTTAAATTATTGATAAAATAAAAAACGCACATTAAAATAAATACCGCACTATGAATGCAGATCAAAGATTAGATCAAATAGAACCAGTTCTTGCAGAGCTTTTGGTAAAGCAGGATCATACCGACAGAAAAGTTGACAGGCTAACTGATATTGTTTTAAATATTAGTCAGGTTTTAACCAAGCAAAGTGATAATGTTTCTTTTTTGCTTAAAAATCAGCTTCAAATGTCCGGCCAGATTGAAAAGATTGAACTAACAATCAATAAGATCGAAACCAGGCTTGACACAATGAACAGCAGGTTTGACAAGATGGATGACAAATTTGATAAGATGGCGGAGACGCAAAATTCTATTTTGTCAATTCTCCTATCAAAGTAGAATTCATTAAAATTTTAATAAAATGTACAAAGTGTCAGGTTTCTCGACCTGGCACTTTTGTTTTGTGAGGGGTTTAAGGAATTAGTATAAAATCAATTTATGGAAAAAATACATGCGACCACCGTCTTGGGGGTGCTTCATAACGGAACAGTTTCCCTGGGTGCAGATGGCCAGGCGACGATGGGTAATACAGTTGCGAAAAGCAATGTTAAAAAGATCCGCACCTTAATGGGCGGCAAGATCCTGGTAGGATTTGCCGGATCAACAGCAGATGCTTTTACGCTTCTTGAAAAATTCGAAGAAAAATTGAATGCATACGGCGGCAATATGAAACGTGCTGCTATTGAACTTGCAAAAGACTGGCGGACAGATCGTTATCTGCGTAAGTTGGAAGCAATGATGATCACTGCAAACAAAGAAGAAATCCTGGTTATTTCCGGAACCGGCGATGTGCTCGAACCTGAAAACGGCATTGCCGCCATCGGGTCAGGTGGAAATTATGCATTGTCTGCAGCACAAGCTTTGAAAAAACACGCGGCACATCTCACTGCCGAGGAAATGGTGCGGGAAGGCTTAACCGTTGCGGCTGACCTTTGCATTTATACAAACCATAACCTGGTTATCGAAAAAGTTCAGTAAGTATCATAATTCGGCCATGAGTGTCATGATCCTCACCAGAGAATCGGTGATGACACGGTTACTGCCCGGCATGTATTTGTGCGCAATAATGGAAAAGCTGAGCAATGAGCCTGACTTTGACGTAACATAACCGGCATAAGCGCGGGTCCCTTCAATGGACCCGCTCTTGACATGCATATTTCCAGCCGCTTTTGTGCCTTTCCCAAGGTTCCTTACAGTGCCATTAAGGCCGAGGACAGCAATACTTTTATAGAAATCATTGAAACTGGCATCCCTATTCACCACATTCAAAATATCTGTCAGGCTATGCGTTGTGATGGACCCGGATGGTGACAAGCCACTGCCATCTTTGATATAAAACCCCCGCAAATCCGCATTCTTACCTGACCAGTAAGCAGTGATAGCCTTGGCAGACTCGTCGAATGCCGACTTACCTGCAAGTCGTTTTCCAGCCTGTTTAAAGAGCGCATCTGCATACAGGTTAATGCTCCAGAAATTGGTTTGCTGGCACAGGTCGCGTAATGGCGGCGAATCGTATTGGTCGAGAACTGTTTTGGGATTGGCGGAGGCGATGGGCATTCCGGGTTGCGGCACGGTGCTCTCTCCTATTCCCACTGCTCCATTCATCAAGCTGGTTTTCAAAGCAAACGCCACATATTCGGCTGGATTAGGAATAGAACCTTTAACGGAAAATACAGCAGAACCGGTTGGAATCGTGCCCGTAAGTACTGCTGCATTGCCTAATGGACTGCTATAAACAATAGTTTGATCGCCCGAGCCTCTTTCTCCCGTGGTAACCTGGTTTGTGAATGTCAGATAAGGAATCGCGGGCTCAATGCCCAGGAAAGTGGTTGGATCGCCGAAGTCGGCGCCGGGTTTAAATTTAATCTTATACAAGTTTTCATTAAAATTCAGCCCTGAAACGCCTGCGCCATAATAATTGCCTATATCGCCCCAGATCCACGTACTGGCAATGGTTTCTGTATCAAAAAACGACGCATCGGCGATGACTTTCCCTTTAACATAACGAATTCCCTTTTTCTTGACTGCCGCTGTCCAACGGTTAATCAACTCAATCCCTGTCGGATACCCCTTAAAGCGATCGCTCCCCAAAGAGGGATCACCGGTTCCGTGAATGTATAAATTGCCGACTAATGTATCATTTCTTATTACGCCATCGTGTTCCAGGAATGTTTGAAACTTAAAATCACCGCCGAAAACAGCCAGCGCGGTTGCCGTGGAGACCAATTTTAAAGTGGAAGCGGATGGTAGCGAGCGTTCTGTATTCAATGCAAAGACATTCGTGGCATCTTTCACTTTCTTTACACTGACAGACAGGGAACCGCTTCGCATCAGTTCGCTGTTTTCGAGTTCCAGCACGGCATCGCGGAGGTTATTGAGCGCAATACTGTCGATAGTTTGGGCATTTACATTAAAACAGAAAGAAAGAAAAACCAAAAACAGGCCGAATTTCATATTAGTTTAGCAGAGTGACATTCGCACAGAATGAGAAGATAGCAAATCTAAACTAGTAAGTAATCTCCGAATCTCAGCCGGTTTTTGGTACTTTTGTAAGATACACCCCATTTCCAACGTATGAAATTGACATTTTGGGGAGCTGCGCAGCAGGTGACAGGTAGCATGTTTCTTTTAGAAAC
The DNA here is from genome assembly GCF_022869785.1 of Dyadobacter chenwenxiniae. Classification (NCBI taxonomy): domain Bacteria; kingdom Pseudomonadati; phylum Bacteroidota; class Cytophagia; order Cytophagales; family Spirosomataceae; genus Dyadobacter; species Dyadobacter chenwenxiniae. Next base: position 3,278,602 of record NZ_CP094997.1, read on the forward strand.
AGACGATTACCGAATTTTAATTGACTGCGGCTCTGACTTTGACTTAGACGAGATAGGTAGAAAAACCAGGTATGAGGAGCAAAAAAGTGTATTCCCATTTGATGCGAGTTTGATCAACACAGTACTTTTAACACACGCTCACATTGACCATTCGGGCAACATTCCAAATTTATATAAATATGGATTTGAAGGGAGAGTTGTGTGTACGGAGCCTACATTAGCGCTCACTTCACTGCTTTTAAAAGACGCCGCCAACCTGCACCAGAAGCGCCTGAATGCGCGTATGAATGGCTCTTCGAAGAAAAGGGGCAAGAAAAAGAAAGAAGTCCCTATGGATTATTTCGTTGAAAAGAACGTAAATGAGGCATTGGACAACTTCGTGCCGGTTGCTTTTGGCCAGCGCTACCGCATTGCAGATAACGTCACGATTGTTTTTTACGCGGCCGGGCACTTGCTGGGTGCTGCGCATATCGTGCTGGAAGTTTATGAGGATGGCCAGAAGAAGCGCATCTGCTTCTCAGGAGACATTGGCCGTAGCAATTATCCGTTGCTGATTGATCCACAGGAAATCCCGCAAGTGGATTATCTTATTTGCGAATCGACTTATGGAAACCGCCTGCATGAAGACCAGGGCTCGCCTGTTGAAGCACTCGCGGATGTGATCAAAAGGACTTGCATCGACATTCCGGGCCGGTTAATTATCCCTTCTTTCAGTGTGGGACGCACGCAAGCGCTCCTTTATACATTGAACAAGATCTATATGGATCATTCCTTTCCTTATTTAAAGGTATTTTCTGACAGCCCGCTCGCGCATAGCAGCACGAAAGTCTACCAGCGCCATGTGCGCATGCTGAACAAGGAGGCGCGGACTTTTCAGGATGATAATGATATGCTTTTTGATTTTGATAACCTCATCTATCTGGAAAGCTCCGATGCCAGCAAGGCCGTTTCCAATTACAATGAGCCTTGCATTATCATCTCATCTTCGGGGATGGTGCAGGGTGGTCGCGTGGAGCAGCACGTGGAGGCTAACATTGGCAACCCATATGCCACGATCCTGATGATCGGTTATGCTTCGGAGGGCACGCTGGGATGGCGGCTTTTGAATGGACAGGACACGATTTCAATTCGTGGAAAGCAGTTGCCGGTCTTGGCTAATATTGAAAAAATTGACGTATTTAGCGGCCACGGAGATCAGAACGATTTATTGAAATTCATTAAAATACAAGACCCGGAAAAACTGAAAGGTATTTTTCTGGTGCATGGAGAGCAGCAAAGCATGGCTGATTTTCAAAGTAAAATTCAAGAAAATGGCTATAAATCGGTAGAAATACCATTGAGGGGACACACTTACGAACTTTAACCCGCCCCGTTGCCAACCAAACCAGAACCTGAATATGAGAACATACCTGGATTTCGAAAAACCTATGGCCGAGCTCGAACGCAAGCTCGAAGAAATGAAAACACTGGCGCAGAATAACAATGTGGATTTTTCCGGCGCCATTTCCTTACTGGAAAACAATATAACAGATCTTCGAAAGGAAATATTTGAGAACCTTACGCGCTGGCAGCGTGTGCAGCTTTCACGCCATCCGGACCGTCCGTACACGCTCGACTACATTGAGCTGATCTGCGACGAGTTCATTGAATTGCATGGAGACCGCCAGGTTCGGGACGATCCGGCAATTATTGGCGGACTTGCCAATGTCGGCGGGCAATCTTTTATGCTCATAGGTCAGCAAAAAGGCCGGAATACCAAGCAAAGACAGCACCGGAACTTTGGCATGCCCAATCCGGAAGGCTATCGTAAGGCCTTACGCCTGATGAAACTGGCTGAAAAATTCAATAAACCTATTGTTACGCTTATTGACACTCCGGGCGCATTTCCTGGTATGGAGGCTGAGGAACGTGGTCAGGGTGAGGCCATTGCGCGTAACCTGAAAGAAATGTTCATGCTGAAAGTGCCCGTGATCTGTATTGTGATCGGCGAAGGGGCATCGGGCGGAGCATTAGGAATTGCGATCGGCGACCGGGTTTTAATGTTGGAGAACACCTGGTACTCCGTTATTTCCCCCGAAAACTGTTCGGCGATCCTTTGGAGAAGCTGGGATTTCAAAGAACAGGCAGCCGAAGCGATGAAAATCACAGCCAAGGATATGAAGAAGAACAAGCTGATCGACGGCATCATTTCCGAACCACTTGGCGGCGCACATCTGGATCATAACTGGATGGCCGAAGAGCTTAAAAGGGTAATTCTGGAAAATATTAGTGAACTCGCGGCGATCGAGCAGCAAGACAGGATTGACCAGCGCATTGAGAAATTCTGTGCAATGGGTGTAGTTGTTGAATAACCGGAACAATGAAGAACAGCAAAATAAAAAATATCATTTTCGACCTCGGCGACGTAATTCTAAACATTGATGTGCCTGTTGCATCAAAGTCGTTTGCAGAACTAAGCGGCAGGGAACAAGCTGAAATCCTAGAATTATTTAGCAAAAACGCGCTTTTCAGGCAATTCGAAACCGGTGAGCTGGATGAGGCCGGTTTTCGAAATTATGTCAGAAAAATCCTCGACTTCTCCGACCTCTCCGATGAAGCCATTGATACTGCCTGGAACAGCCTCCTGCTCGATCTTCCTCCCGAGCGCGTTGAGCTGCTTCAAAATCTTGCCAAAAATTATCGCCTGTTTTTACTGAGCAACACCAGCTCTATCCACATTACGCAAGTCAATAAAATCCTTGAAGCGTCGACCGGCATTAAAAGACTGGATGATCTTTTCGAGACCGTTTTTCTTTCTTATGAAATGGGTTTGATGAAGCCTGATCCGAAAATTTACCAAAAAGTGCTGGAACAAGCCGGTCTCGAAGCAACAGAAACACTTTTCCTGGACGATAACCTTGCCAACATTGAAGCAGCGTCAAAATTGGGAATCGACACTATCCACGTCCAGAAACCTGTAACCATTTTGGAATATCTCAAAGACTATGCAGTCTAGCACACGCACCTACATTATCCAGGCGGTTCTTTTTATTTTGACGGTCATTACCACCACGATGGCGGGTGCAGAATGGATGTATGGTAATATTTTTTCTTTCGTATATGACTTCGCCTATCTCCTGATGGGCAAGGGTGCCGAAAAACCAGTCACCGACGAAACTGTGAAGTTGCTAGGCTGGCCTCAATTCCTGCAAGGCTTCCAATTTTCCATTCCATTCCTTGCCATTCTGACCATTCATGAGTTCGGACATTACTTTGTCGCCAGAATGCATCAGGTTAAGGTTACACTTCCCTACTACATTCCCCTTTGGTTTGGTATATCAAACAGCATTGGGACGATGGGTGCGTTTATCCGGATCAAGTCGGTCGTGCGTTCACGCTTGAAATTTTTTGATATCGGCATTGCCGGTCCGCTTGCTGGTTTCATTGCTGCTTTGGCAGTTCTCTGGTATGGCTTTACGCATTTGCCTCCGCCAGAGTATATCTTTTCCATTCATCCCGAATATGCGCGTTTCGGTTTAAGTTATCCGCAATTTGCTTATGAAAATGCGTCCGGGAACATTGCATTAGGCGATAACATACTGTTCTGGATGTTTAAAACCTACGTCGCTGACCCGGCTCGCTTGCCGCATGCCTACGAAATGATCCATTATCCATACATTTTTGCAGGATATCTGGCGCTTTTCTTCACTTCGCTCAACCTCATTCCAATCGGCCAGCTCGATGGCGGACACATTCTTTACGGCTTAATCGGCAAAAGAAGGTTTGACGTTGTAGCGCCGATCCTTTTTGGATTTTTCGCGTTTTACGCAGGGTTGGGACTCTTTACAGCCGAATCATTTGCAACAGGAAGCAATGCCATTTTCTACGAGCGTTTCTTCTATCTGGCGATCTACATTTATTTTCTTTATATCTGTTTCAAAAGGGCGAGCGACAGTCCGATGACTGGCTTGATGCTAAGCTTAATTGTTGTCGTGGGCCAGTTCGCAGTCTCCTACATCCGCCCCGATTGGCAGGGTTCAACCGGTTTCTTACCATTCATTTTCATCTTAGGCCGCTTCCTGGGCATCCGCCATCCCGACACCGACGAAAACGAACCCCTCGACGCCCCGCGCATCATCCTGGGAATCTGCGCATTGATTATCTTTATCATCTCATTCAGCCCAACGCCTTTTATTTTGATTGAGTAGATTAGGGGCATATTTCGACGCAAAATCCGGCTGGGATCTTAATTTGTGAAGGACAGTTCCTTGAAATAACCGTTAGCTATGATTCTTTTCTTCGATAAGATAATTGAAGTACTTAACAGCAAGAACATTCCATACATGCTCTCGGGCAGCGTTGCTATGAGTTTGTATATTGTACCAAGAGCGACCAGAGATTTCGATTTTGTTATACACCTATTGCCGAAGGACGTTGATGTCTTTGCGAGCAATTTTGAAAACGGCTATTATTGCAATAAAGAGTCTGTTATGGAGGCCGTAGTCAATCATGGCATGTTTAATATCATCGATCATCAGTCTGGATATAAGGCCGACTTCATAGTTTTAAAAAACGACACATTTCGTAAGCATGAATTTGAAAGGAAAACGAAGCTGGACTATTTTGGGAAAAGCATTTACGTCGTAACTCCCGAAGATCTGCTTATTTCTAAGTTAATCTGGATTCAGGATCTTCAATCAGGGATTCAGTCGGAGGACATCAGGAACTTATCCGAGCTGAAAAGCCTTGACTGGGCATATATAAAAAGGTGGATTTATACACTTAACCTCAAAACCTTCAACCTTTTGCGACATGAATGATACTCCCAAACATATCAAGGAATTGCAAACGAACCTGTGGCTTTCAAAACCGCCCGTTGAAAGACTTAGACAGATGATGATCGATAATGAGTCATTTTTTCAATTCTGCCGACAAATGGGGGATAAAGCGCTTTCATATGAAGGATCGGACTTAAGACTTCATACCGATGGAAGCACTAGACACTAAATCACCAATCACCACATTCTCGCGAAGGCAATTCATTGCTGCATGCGCTAGTTTGCCGCTTTTGGTTAAATTTCGTTTTGAAAAACCATTTATCAATAGTGTTAAGGGAAGAATTAATGCTTCCGACCTCGGCGTGACGCTTATTCATGAGCATGTCCTGGTTGATTTTATTGGAGCTGATAAGATTTCAGCGGATCGGTGGAAACATGAAGAAGTTATAGCAAAAGTGCTTCCATATTTGTTAGAAATTAAAAAACTCGGCATTAAGAGTTTTGTGGAATGTACGCCCGCCTACATTGGTCGGGATGTGTTATTACTTCAAAAGCTATCCGAAAAATCCGGATTGAACATCCTGACAAATACGGGTTATTACGGTGCTTCTGATAACAAATATTTACCTGCATTTGCTTTTACAGAAACAGCAGAGCAACTTTCCAAACGCTGGATTAACGAATTTGAAAATGGCATCGAGGGAACGATGATCAAACCAGGCTTTATCAAAACCGGTGTCAATGGCGGGCCACTCTCTGAAATTCATCAGAAATTGATCAAAGCGGCGGCGCTTACGCATTTAAAAACCGGCCTCACCATTTGTTCGCACACAGGGCCTGCACTTCCAGCCCAACAGGAAATAGAGATTCTGCAACAGTGCGGCGTCAGTCCTGCCGCGTTTGTTTGGGTACACGCGAATGGGAGTCATGATGAATTTCAAAAAATTGGAAAAAGTGGCTGCTGGATCAGTTTGGACGGTGTTAATGAAGATAATGTTGAACAAAATGCTGCGCTGATCCTGTTTTTAAAACAAGAAGGTTTGATCAAACAAGTCCTTATTTCCCACGACGCAGGCTGGTATCGCCCTGGCGAACCGAACGGCGGCGAGTTTCGAGGCTTCACTACTATTTCGGATCAATTATTACCCCTACTGAAATCCAAAGGATTCAGCGACGCGGATATAAAGCAAATTATGGTCGCTAACCCAGCAAATGCTTTTGCAATCCGGGTTCGGAGGATTTGATTTGGTATATACGAACATTAATCCCCTCTTACATCTCAATCCGGAATACAGTCCAGCCATCCGCATGGGTCTGCAGGGAGAAAGAAAATCCGTGGTTGATCAGGATTTCGCGTGTTAATGTCAGGCCTATGCCCTGGCCGTCGTGTTTGGTGCTGAAAAATGGGTTGAATAGTTGTGCGCCTACTTTCGCTTCGATGGGATTTCCGTTGTTTTTAATGGTTAAATCGTTTTCCGAAACCTCGATCCTGATTTCGTTGCCAGGGTTACATGCCTCAATGGCATTTTTTACAACATTAACCAGCACATGCTCCATTTGCCCTATATCAATGTTTTTGGAGATTGCATCTTCCGGCAGTAATGTCCTGATTGAGACGCCGCGATTGACAGCCGCGGGCTCCATGAAAACGGCAACATCTTTAATGAACTTGTTTACATTCGCGGAAACGGCCACTGGTGCCGGGAGCCGAACCACGTCTGCAAAATTACGCATGAATTTCGTGAGCCGTTGGTTGCGCTCAGAGGCGATTACAAGTGCTTCCCGCAGATCTGTATACGAATCATCCGAAAGAATATTTGTAGTCGTCTGCAAAATGGAGTCTGTGGCGCCCAACGTGTTGTTGACCTCGTGCGCCATCATGCGGATCACCTTGCCATATGCATTCTTTTCCGATTCAAGTATCTCATTGGTAAGCTCTTCGATCATCAGGAAAGAGCGGCGGAAGCCCTGATCCATGAAATGGGAGCGCTGTATTTTGAATGTAACCACGCCATTGGTTTTGACAATTTTTGATTCCCCATCCTGGATTGCGGCCAGTTCCATCAGCAATGGATTATTTGTTTCCTGCAACAAAAGTCCCTTTAAACCGGCTGCTTCATCTTTGAAATATTCCTTCGCTTTCACATTAAAGGAATCGATCCGTTCATCAAAATCGAGGATGATGATGGAAATGGGCGATGCGGCGATCAGTTTTTCGAGAAAAAAATGCTGCTCATGCAAGCGCGTGCGCTCTTCTCTAAGCTGGTCTATCATCAGATTATACACTTCAATTAACGTATCGACCTCGCCTTTTCCCGTCGGAACGAATTTGATGGAAAAATCTTTGTCCTTAATGGCCTCAATGCCCGATTTCACAAATTGGATAGGTTGCATAAAATTTCGGTAAATCTGAATGGAAACGATAGCAGAAAGCAGCAGAAACACCTCAGAACCAATGAAAAGAACTTTATCCTGATATAGAATTTTGTAAACCAGAAAGATCAGGACAATGTGCAAAACCAGTATATAAAGGATGTATTTGGCCTTCGTAGATAGTCTCATGCGTCCTCCGATTCGTAGGAAATACCATATTTTTCCAACCTCCTGTAAAGGGCAAAACGTGTGATTCCAAGCGATCTGGCCACTTTACTGACTTTGTTTTGATGAAACTGCATGGCCTTCGTGATCATCTGATATTCCATTTCTTCCAGAGTGATCGCCCCCACTTCGGGAAGACTTTTTTGTGCCGATGGCTGCACACCTCCGCTCACATTTCGTTGTAAATCAACAATGTCCAGCGTGTCGGAGCCAGCGAGCAGCACAGTGCGCTCTACCAAATTTTTCAGTTGGCGAATATTTCCCTGCAGCTGCAACGTTCGTACCCATTTCATCGCGGCCGGAGTCAGGCGCAGATTGGGGCGTTGGTAAATGATTTTGAGGTTGTTAACAAAAAATTCAGACAGCAGCGGAATGTCATCCGGCCTTTCCCGAAGCGCCGGCAGCTTAACCGTGATCAAATTAATGCGGTAATAAAGATCTTCGCGAAATGTCCCCTGTGCGACCATTTCTTCCAGATTCCGGTTTGTGGCACAGATCACGCGCACATCAACCGTCCGGCTTTTACTGCTTCCCAGCGGCTCAAAAGTGCGTTCCTGCAACACACGCAATAATTTCACCTGACTTGATAAATCCAGTTCTCCTATTTCATCCAGAAAAATAGACCCCTTATGCGCCATTTCAAAGCGGCCTAAACGATCCGTCTTGGCATCCGTAAAAGCACCCCGGACGTGGCCGAAAAGCTCACTTTCAAACAATGTAGACGAAATCCCGCCGAGATTCACCTTCACAAAGGGCCGCGACCTACGTTTGCTGTTCATGTGAATCGCCTCGGCGATCAGCTCCTTGCCCGTGCCGCTTTCGCCCGTTATGAGCACGGCGGCATCCGTGGAGGCAACGCGGCCGACCGTTTCCAGTATATCAAGCAGCTTGGGGTCTTGCCCTACAATATTTTCAAAATGATATTGTTGTTCAAGCTTCTTCCTGCTTCCTGACAGGGGCAATGTTTCGGACAAATTCAGTATTGTCCTTACCGATTGCAGCACATAATCATTCTGCCAGGGTTTTGTAATAAAATCAATAGCGCCTTCCTTCATTCCTTTCACAGCCAGATCAATAGTGCCCCAGCCTGTGATCAGAATCACCGGAATGACCGGGTAACGCTTTTTGATCTGTTGCAAAAGCTGCATTCCCTCTTTTCCCGAAGTTTCAATGGAGAAGTTCAGGTCGAGCAGGATCAGCTCCGGCGTCACCGTTTTTAAAATATCAAAAGTTTCGTTCGGCGAACCCACGCCTCTCACCTCAAACCCCTCTTTTTTAAGCAGCAGGATCAAGGAAGTACGAATCGCTAAATCATCGTCAACTATTAGGAGCATGTGCAACCTTACTTTTCAGTGTTAAAAAATTGCTCAAACTCCGACAAACTCATCACCAGGACTTTGGGAAACTCCAATGTCTTCACGACATTGAAATGGTTGTCCTCAGTTACAATGCAAACGGCTCCGGAAGCAACACAGCAGTCAACGAATTTATCATCGTCAGGATCTGATTTCACTGCGAACCACCTGAAATGACGTGTGACATACTCGATATTAGGTAAATTGTCAAAAGTACTCAGCACCGCCTCCGATACGGCATGCCCTAGCTTCCTGTCAATGATTTCTGCGTATTCTTCAAGGATCTCATTCGTGACACATAAGGTCAAATTACCTCCCAAGATATTTTGAAAAATCCAATGGGAGGAAGATCGGCTGGATATGGAAACCCACAAAAGGTTGGTATCAATTACAACCTTCAAAGCCCTGTTGATGTTCGGTTGTGTTCCTGTGACAGACGTTGAGTATCAACGGATTTCCATCCATTTTCCACCCAAGCTTCGTCGGCCATCCGTATGGCTTTTTCTGCAAAATATGTAGCGAGCATTTTGCGGATTGCAATTACATCCTCATCCTCAATTTGCCTGGAATAAACTTTCAGCAATTCTAGCTGTAAATTTGAAAGAGATTTCGTTTCCATTTTATTTATCATTTAATTTCTAACGAATTTCACTTAATGCAAGTTACACATTAGTTTAATTAGGCCTCACTCCTCATGCAACGCCACCGCCGGGTGGATCCGGGACGCTTGCTTGCTCGGGAGCCAGGCGCAAAGGGTAACGATGATGTAAATTACGGCAATGGATGCGAAAATTGAAGTGATATAAATTCCACTATCCAGATCAAATACGTTCATCAGCGGAAACTGGACGGCGAAAAGCAATCCGATAATAAGACTAAAAGTCGCAATTACCCATATTTCTCCCAAAAACTGAATGGTAACCCTGGCTTCTGTCGCACCCATCGCCCGGCGAAGTCCAATCTCGTTTTTCCTGCGCGCAATGTTGAGATTAAGCACGCCAAAAAGCCCAAGGGCAACGTTGGTTAGCAGAAATCCGCTGACAATCAAAAATATGATAACAGGAACGAGAGTAAGGTTGTGCCGATTGAGACGTGACTCTTTCAGATAACTTACCTCAATTCCCCATCCTGGCAACATTATCGCGATATCCTTTACAAGTTTTGCTTCAAAATTGGCGTCGGTGCCGCGCTTGGTCTTAATCAGCACATTCGTGTTCCAGCTGTCATCCTTAGCGATCATTTCAAAAAGGGCAGGATTGTTTGACATAAATTCGCCTTTGGCTTTGAAGTTATCTACCACGCCCACAACTTTGAAAGAACTCTTATCGTCGATTTTGATCACCTTATTCAATGATGTTTCGTTTAAAAAGAGCTTGTCTTCCATCTTCTTATTGATGACAATCGGTATAAATTTCGCCACTCGGTCACCTTCACTGTACCAGCGACCTTTCGTCAGCGGCAGATCGAGTGTTTTACTGAAATCCTGATCCGTGTAATAAAAATCGCCGCCGACTGTAACCTTGTTATAAGTGATTGAATTCCCGATTTGATTCGCTGAAAAGGGCGTGTTACTGCTCGTCCTTGTAGCCGTTTCCACCTCTTTGTACGACCTGATCCGCTGCATGACGTTCGCCAGCTTACCGGACACTTCCACAGTGTCCTGATTGCTGGCCAAATCCAGATTCCAGACCTGTTCATACTCAAAACCAATGGGTTGCAAAAAATTCCTCACATTAAAAACAATCAGCGAAAGCACACCGAAAAGCACCAGAAAGGACGCCAAAATCTCGATAATCAGTAGCGAGTGGGTGCCTTTTTTGTTCCATATTAGTTTGAATAGGTGTTGGAGCATGGGTTGAATGATTGAATGAGTGAATGATTGAATGAGTGAATGAGCGGGCGCCGATGCGCTGAATGAGTGAATGATTGAATGACTGAATAGAAAGGTGCGTCTTTGAGTTGAATGATTTAGGAATGAGAGCGATAGTCAATATTTACATTCAATCATTCAGTCATTCACTTATTCAACATTAAGCTTTAAGTGCGTCTACGATTTTTAACCTGGACATTCTGAAAGCGGGTAACACACCGGAAAGCAAGCCGAAAACCAGGCAGACGCCGAGGCTGATGACAAACACGGGCAGATTGATCGTGAGGTCCGCGTAGGCGATCCAGCCGCTGGCATTGATGAGGTAAATGATCAGGCAGGAAAGTGCCAGTGCAAATGCGCCGCCGATGAATGTAATGAAGATATTTTCGATGATAAACTGCCAGAGCAATGCGGCAGAAGGCGCACCAAAAGCTTTTCTCACACCTATTTCCGAAGCCCTCTCCAAAATCCGGCTGACATTAACATTGACCAGATTAATGGCAGGCAGCCCCATAAACATCAGGATCACAAAACTTACCACCGTGTAAAACAAAAACCGCTGCGTGCTACTCCGCGCAAAAGTGTTGACGAAATGATCAAAGTATTGATCCGCTTTCACTTCCAGAACAGTCAGATTTTTATCCGTATGAATCTCGGAATAAGGGATTCGGGAAATGTTGCTGTCAAATTCCGATTGGATTGCGGGCATATCAGAGGCATTTTTCGCTGTAACGATCGCAATGTAGCTGCCACGCATTCCTTTGTTTTGGTAATTACTTTTAGGCGCCGTGTATGGAAAATAAATATCCGAATAACTGTAAAGGCGGGTGGGAGGACTGCCTTTCACCACGCCGATCACCCGGTAGTTGATATTCTCAATTTCAATATTCCGACCAACGACAGCGTTGCCACCCGTGTCAAAATACTGGTCCCGAAGCGCATCCGTAATAACGGCCACGTGATCCGCATTCTTAATGTTATTATCGTTATACGGCTTTCCTTCCAGGAACTGAAAACCCATCACATCCCAAAACTCCGCGTCCGTGTATTTGGTGTTTAGTTTGATCCTTTTACCATTTACATAAGTATTAGAAAAACTAAAATTGGACATTATAGCGACCTTATCTGCCGATTTTAATGACTTGGCATGCTTGGTCAAAAAGTTAAAAGTCGCGGGCCCGGAAGACATGGAGTTGCGGGCGGAATCGGTTTGGATAACCGTGGCAATGTACAATGAACGGCTGCGGTTGACTTCCGGGTAATGCGTCCCGAACAAATGATCCAGGAAAGAAGTCAGCACCATCAACACCGTAAGCGTAAGGCTGATGCCAAAGAGCGTGATAAATGTATAAAAAGGATGCCTTAATAATACTTTCCAGGCGATTTTGATATAGTTTAGAAGCATGTGTTCATTGATTGAATGAGTGAATGAGTGAATGAGTGAATGACTGAATGACTGAATGTGTGCCAATTTTGAATGACTGAATGATTGAATGAATGAGCGGGCGCCGATGTGCTGAATGAACGGGTGCCTATGCGTTGAATAATTAATATTCATTATGCTGAACTAGCCACACATTCAGTCATTCACTCATTCAAAATTAAAAAACCTGCGTGCCATCAAACAGGCGGATCAACCTGTGCGTGCGTTTTGCCATGGCGTCATCGTGGGTTACCATGACGATGGTGGCGCCTCCTTCATTCAGGTTTTGCAGAATGCTCAGGATTTCGTTGCCCATTGCACTGTCCAGGTTTCCGGTTGGTTCGTCGGCCAGAATGATCTCCGGCTTGCCGACAATGGCCCTGGCTATGGCTACGCGCTGCTTTTGTCCTCCCGAAAGTTGTTTGGGAAAATGTTTCATCCGGTTGCTCAGGCCCACTTTTTCCAATGCTTCCTGCGCCAGTTCGCGGCGTTCTTTTGAGGAACTGCTGCGGTATAGAAGTGGGATTTCAACATTATCTATCACCGATAGATCATTGATCAGGTGGAAGCTTTGGAAAATGAAACCTAGCTTTTGGTTACGCAAATGTGCTAACGACTTGTCGGTGTACTTTTCGACCTTGCTTCCATCGATTTCAATATAGCCTTTGCTGGGCGTGTCCAGGAGGCCCATAATGTTCAGTAATGTGCTCTTCCCGCAGCCCGAGGGCCCCATAATGGAGACGAATTCGCCCTTTTTGACATTGATATTAATGTTGTTGAGTGCTAATGTCTCAATGGCGCTGGTGCGGTAGACTTTTTCAACGTTTTCGAGTTTGATCATGGCGGTTCGTAATTTTGAATGACTGAATGACTGACTGAGCGGGTCCCTTAGCGCTGAATGCTGATTGCCGACAGCCAGATTGCTAATATGTTATTTTTTTGTTTTGTTCGAAATCATATAATGTCAGGATTCTTAGGCTGTAATAGGATTGCCAGTAGTCCCTTAATGCTAAAATATAATCCCTTCTGGCGATGTCTTTTTCCTGGGTTGCGATGCCCAGGTCCGTTACGCTGAGGTTGCTCAGTATAAACCTTTCTTTGGCGATCTGGTAGCGGTCCGCAGCGATGTTATCGGCCAATTTGGTGAGTTTAACCTGTTTTTGTAACATTTGTAAAAGGGTAACCTGTGTAAAAATCTCCTGCTCAAACGTCAGCTTCTCCTGCTCCACCGACTGTTGCGCAAATTCCTGATTCGCCTTTGCCACTTCTGTCCGCGCCTTGTTGCGGCCCCAGGTCATGATCGGCAATGTGAATTGCAGCTCTACAAACTCACGATCCTGAGGGCTTCTGTACACGTCCGAAGGCCGGGAGCCCTGGTTTGACAATCCGAAAGTTGCGTTTAATGAAGCATTCAGGCCGTTTTCCTTTTTTGCGAACTGCACTTCACGCTCGGCTTCGAGCAATTTCCGCCGGAAGCCAACAGCTGCGGAACGATTTGCAAATGCCTCATCCAATGCAAGTTGCGTGTTAATGGCAAATTCTGCTGCTTCCAATGGAATTTCAAGTTCAAGCCCTCTTTCATCCCTGGAACCCATGTACATTTTCAGTTTCAGAGAGGCCACAGCGGTGGCTTGCTGTGCGGATGCAAGATCCTTTTGCGCAGTCAAAAGTCCCATTTGGAGTTGCAAAAGGTCATTTTGAGAGATTTTGCCCAAAGCCAGTTTTTGCTGCGCGATCTTGTAAAGCGTATCATTATTACTCCGGTTCTTTTCCGCAATCTGCAAATTGACCTGCGCGACCAGCAGCTCGAAATAATAACCCGTTGCATCCAGCGCAACCTGTTCCAGGGACTGAATAAACTGCTGATTACCTTCCTGGTATTTCAATGGCTGGATTTTCCGGTCCCATTTCAATGTGTTCAACCGGAAAAGCGGCTGGGTTATGCCAATCTCAAACGGAACACCATTGTAGCGCGTGTTATCTCTGGCAAAATCATCAAAACGCTGCGTCTGCTGCTGCACGTAAACCGTGCCACCGGTAAGTGCAATGCTCTGACTCAGAGACAAATTCAGCAAAGAATTATTATTTGAAACCTGCTCGAAAGAAATTGTCCCGTCCGGCTGCCTTACCTCAATGTAAGATCTTGTAAAACCCGGGATTGTGCCGTTCAGGCTCAATTGCGGTTTATAATCTGCCTGGAACGAGCGGTATTGCCAATAATTGGTTTTCCGGGCAGTAACAGCTTGCTTGGAATCAATGGATTGGTCCCTGGCAGCGGATACAACCTCCTGCAAGGACAACTTCCGCAGTTGCGCAAAAACAGGGAAAGTGATAAAAAAGGCGAAGATGAATGTGCAGAGGTTTTTCATAGCATTCATTGAATTGATATTTCCTCTAAATGCTCGTAATCATTCAAATCCGTCAGGATCACCTTCTCACCCACTTCCAAACCGCTTTTAATTTCAATAAAGTCGAAATTGGAGAGACCGGTTTCCACTTCTCTGCGCAGTGCTTTATTATCCTTCAAAACATAAACAAACTGTTTTTTCTTCCCAGTAAACGCCGGACCATTCGCCACACGCAGCGTATTGGAACTACTGCTCGTCACCACATAAACTTCTACCTTCATGTTGGGCCTGAGCGACTCACTCTTAGCATTTTCCAACTGAATCACAAACCCGATCACGCCATCTTTTACCGCCGGTTTTACCTGGGTAATAACGCCACGCAGAATCACCTCATTCAGTTTAATAATCACATTAAGGCCCGCTTTCACCTGATCTGCATAAATGTCCGAGCAGCTTCCTTCCACCCGGAAACTACCCAGATCCGCCACTTTCGCCAGCATCTCGCCTTCGTTCACCGACGATCCAATGTTCTCGTTAACCCAGGTCAAAACCCCTTTCCTGTCAGCCACAATGTTGGCCATTCTCAGCTTATGCTGCAATTCCTTTAAATTTTTGCTTTCGATCTGTGCGCCCAGTTCGGTCTCTTTCAAACTTGCACCCATGGATTCGCGGTTGTATTTCAAGTCGTTTTCCAACTGCTGTTTTTCCAGTTCCGCAATTTTCAGTGCATTTTCCGCCCGGGTAATGTCTTCCGCCGTGCCCCCTCCTACTTTTTGAAGTCTTTTGGCATCTTCAAAATCGGCCCGGAGCTTATTAATGTTCAGCGACTTGATCCGGTCATTGATTTCTGCGTCGTAAAGGTCTTTGTTCAACTTCATCCGCAACTGCTCAATGCTGTTTTGCTTCAATTTCAGTTGATCTTCATAGCGTTCGGATTCGATCTCAGTAAGCGATTTGTCCAGCTCAACGATGGCCTGGCCTGGTTTCACCTGTGTTCCGGGCGTTAACAAAATGCGCTTAATGCTCGCACGGATGGGGCTCGTGAAAATTTGCTCATAAGCCGGAATGACTTCTCCTGAGGCGGTTAATGTGTTTTCAACATTCCCTTTCTCAACCGTCGCCGTACGGATCCTGGCACTTTCCAATGTACTGCCAAGCGATTTCCGAAAAAAGTAAAGCAAGGTTGCCGTTAAGATAATGCCCAGTGCGATGAACAGCCATCGCCGGTTCCTTGTGGTTTTAATGTAGTCCGGCGCAACTTCCCGATCCATTGTGATTTGTTTGAAGGTTGATCTGTTTCATGGCTAATGTGCTTATTAGTTATCCATTTTTATGCCAACATATAAAATACTCACAATCAAATACTTACATTCGAAATACAAATAAAAAACCGTGCGATAGCGCACGGTTTGTGTGATTTGGAACGAAAAAAAGATATGGTCTGAAACTACGTTTTAAGCTTCTTCTTTTTCGCTGCCGGAAACAGTATGTTGTTAAGGATCAACCTGTAACCCGCTGAATTTGGATGCAGGTTCAAGTCCGTAGGCTCTTCGCCAACCCGGTGCTGGTAATCTTCCGGATCATGGCCACCATAGAAAGTAAAGAAGCCCTTCCCGTGCGTGCTATGAATGTAACGCGCCTCTTTTGCCGTTTTATTTTCAGCCAGAATAATCACCTCGGGTTTAATCAGCCGGTTTTTGAATGCAGTAGTTTGCCCTAAGAATCCTTTGATAATGGTTTGGTGGTTTTGCGTAAGCATACTCGGCACCGGGTCCCATTTGGCCGAAAACTGGAAGAGAGAAAAGAAATCGTTCGATTCCGTCAGATTGCGTTCCTCCGGCTGGTTGTCGATGTCCGAAAACTCCACTTCATAAGGATAGGAAATGGTCTTGAAGTCTCTGAATGCGAATGTATTATCGTAATTGAGTTTGCCATTAGCCGTCGGATCAACCGGCGTGCCGTCATACATCGCCTCCACGATATCCAGCCCTTCTGCTGCCAGCGTAATGTCGAATGTATCCGTTGCATTGCACATCGCAAACATATAACCGCCGCCTGTCACAAACTCAGCAATTCGTTTGGCAACAGCCAGCTTCATTTGCGGCACATTGCCAAACTGGTATTTATTGGCCGTTTCTTCGGCTTCGCGTTTTTGCTCGCGATACCAGGGGAAATCTTTGTATTGATAAAATTTACCAAACTGGCCTGTAAAATCTTCGTGGTGCAAATGCAGCCAGTCATATTCCGGCAACTTATTGTTCAGCACTTCGTCATCATAAATTACATCATAAGGAATTTCCGCATAAGTTAGCACAAGCGTTACGGCGTCATCCCACGGAAGCTTGGATTTTGGCGAATAAACAGCGACTTTGGGCGCTTTTTGCAATTTCACCGCATCCATATTTACGTCCGGCGCACTGATCTGGCTCAGGATCTGCCCCGCCTGTCCATCTGAAATCACTTCAAAACTCACGCCGCGCACCGTCATTTCGGACGCAAATTGCTGATTATAAGCAATCATAAAGCTGCCGCCACGGTAATTCAGGAGCCAGTCCATTTCCATTTCGAAGTTTCTCAGTATCCAGTAAGATATCCCGTAAGCCTTCAAATGGTTCTTTTGACTCTCATCCATCGGGATAAGCAGCCTGTTGGACATGCTGTTAAATGATATTGTTAAAAAAATGATAAGCGGGATAAACAAGCGTATCACTGGTTTGATTCTTTCACGTTTCATGCGCAGCTTTACAATTCGGATTTTATTAAATATAGGAAGAAAACGATAAAATTCACATTATGGTGCACAAGCTCTAAAACCATGAACATCAGGGAAAATATCGACGAAGGCCTCCGCTCTATCCAAAGCAACCTGCTCAGAACCGTACTGACCGCCCTGATCATTGCGATCGGAATCACATCCTTAGTCGGCATCCTGACTGCCATTGAAGGCATCCAGAACTCGGTTAACAGCAGTTTTGCCGATCTTGGCGCCAACACATTCACCGTCAAGAACAAGGAAGACGACGAATTCCGGAATGGCGGCCGACGAAGCAAGCAATATCCCGCAGTAACCTACCGGCAAGCACTTACATTTGCCAATCAATTCAAAGCATCCTACACCGCAACCGCTTCACTTTCAGCAGACATTGGCGGTGCTGTTCAGGTCAATTATCTTTCAAAAAAAACCAATCCAAACAGCAGCGTAGTCGGTTCAGACGAGCAGTATTTAGGCATTAATGGCTATAAAATCGATCTGGGTCGTAACCTCGACAAGAATGATATGGAAAACGCGCTGAATGTTGCAGTAATCGGCCAGGAAATTGCAAAAAAGCTCTTCGAGCGTGTTGATCCGCTAAATAAAGACATTACTTTCATGGGCGGTCGCTACAAGGTCGTCGGCGTTTTACAAAAGAAAGGCTCGCTCGGCGGGCAAAATGACGCAGATCGAATTATTCTCATTCCGCTTGAAAATGGCCGCGGACTTGCTGCGAACCGTGCATTAACTTACAACATTACCGCATCTGCCCCTAATATTTCAGATGGTGATTTCATCGTTGAAGAAGCCCGCGGAATTATGCGCAGGATCCGCAATGACGATTTGGGCAAAGAAGACTCCTTCACTATTGACCGCGCAGATGCGGTGGCCAAGGATTTCGAAGAAGTCACTGGCTATTTGCGCATAGGCGGTTTTGGAATCGGCATTATTACCTTACTAGGCGCTTCCATTGCGTTGATGAACATTATGCTCGTCTCCGTCACCGAACGGACGCGCGAGATTGGAATCCGCAAGTCGCTGGGCGCGACGCCAGGGGTCATTCGTTTCCAGTTTCTGATCGAAGCCATCGTAGTCTGCATACTGGGCGGAATTGCAGGCCTGATTTTAGGAATCGTTATCGGCAATGTCATTTCCGGCCTCATCAGCTCCGACAGTTCATTTGTCGTTCCCTGGATCTGGATGGCGATGGGAATTTTGGTTTGTGTGGTCGTTGGCGTTCTTTCAGGAATTTATCCTGCCATCAAAGCCTCCCGCCTCGATCCGATTGAGGCATTGCGTTATGAATAAAGGAGTTACGCATTGTAAGCTATTTTCCTCACTTTTTTCCAATGATTTTTTAAATTAACGCTTGCTTAATATATTTTTCTCCATACTTTTGCACTCCCAACAAGAGAGATCAATGCCCAGATGGCGGAATTGGTAGACGCGTTGGTCTCAAACACCAATGAGGTTACACTCGTGCCGGTTCGACTCCGGCTCTGGGTACTAACCGGAACTTTGACGAATTTTCGTCGTAAGTTCCGGTTTTTCCTTTATATAAGTCACTGTTAATCTGATAGATAAGAGCCGCGACTTCGTCGACTTTTGTGGTTCGGCATCCTTCTTCTGAGATAATAATCTCTCCGGGAAAATCGAACCGACTATTTGCCGTTTGGTTTCGGAGTCAGCTCCAACGAATATGGAATCGAGATTCAAGAGAATTTCCAGCGCCTTTTCTGTCATTTGTTCGACATTTCGAACCCCAGGTTGCGTGTTACGCGATGTCTCGACCAATTTAGCTTCCAGACCTACAAGTTGCTGCTCGATCACTTGCTTGATGGCTTTATAGTCTTTCGAGTCAAGTTCCGAAGAGAGCAAAAGTTCTCGTGCTCTACCCAATTTTCCGTTTAGTTTTTCGATTCGCTCATGCAGGGATTTTTGTTCTCCTTTATTGGCTCTGGCATGATCGGAAAACTCTTCAAGCAAAAGCTTTTTAAATACCCTAATGGTCGCCTTCTTCGGCTTGAATTTCGAGACTTCTTTTATGAAAGTGATCATTGATTTGTTGGGCAGGATAGCGGCAGCCGCAGGAAGACCGGCAGTGATAGTAATGATATCGCCCATTGCGGCCTTTCGAGGCACTAGCTGTAAGCATTCTGTCGCATTTCGGATTAGATGGTTTAAATGTTATCTTATTACAGCATTCATGCTAACGGTTATCATGTCCTTGAGCATAAAGGAAGGCCTTCCTATCCCATATGCCAAGCGGCTTACTTTGAAGGTACTGCTAAGAGCGAGGCTACCGTCTGGATTCTTGTTAACTTCAAAAGGTAGAGTAACCATTTTAGAGACTTCCTTGATCGTCAACATTCCTGTAGCCAAATAGTAATCATCGAGAGGCTGAATTGTTGAGGATTTGAATTGTATCCTTGAAAACAGCTCTGAGTAAAAAAATTACCTTTCAGCATCTTCTGATCACGCCTTGCTTTGCCAGTAGAAAACGAGGAAGCGGCAATTGATATGTGTCTTTCCGATTTTGTTGGTGCAGACGGGTCGAAAATAACTTTACCCGAAGGCGATTCAAAACTGCCTTTAACAGTTCCATAAATTGCTTTCACCTCAAATTCGGTCTGTCCAGACATGACAGAATTCGTCTGGGCGATAAGTGGAAATCCACTCATAATAAAGACCAATATTAAATAGGTTTGTTTCATCAGTGTGTGACATTTAAATAAGCCCGACGGAGACATATCGGGTCGGATGTGTGAAAGAACCTTTCCCCTTCAACGCTGATAAGAGTAGTTCGGCAGGATGTCCCCACAAATAATCGATAATGATATCGATTGGCATTTACACATGAAGTTCCTGGATCTGAGCTACAACCACCTCATCTGCTTGGCTTAATAAGATAGCCTCATCTGCTCCCAGATCGACCAGCCTCTTTAATGATTCGAGATTACGGCCAGTAGCAATTACTTTTTTGGCCCCATAATGCTTAGCAATCTGAATCGCCACGCGGCCTGTAAAACCGGTTGCCCCGTTAATAAGCACGGTGTCTCCGGGTTGAATATCTGCTTTAAATCGTAGTCCCATTGCTGAACCAATAACTGCATTTGGCAAAGCAGCGGCTGTGCTATAGTCCAGGTTGTCCGGCAGAAACACCATCTGACGCTTTGAGATGATTGCCTGTTCATGCCGGGAAAGTCGTTATTGATTTTTTGTGCATATGTATCCCAATTGGCAGGATAAACATTATTGTACCAATCGGGATGGACTGCAAGTTTTGCACGCCAGTTATAAGGTGATGCGTTGTTACCTCCATTCAGACGCGCCAGCCGCAAGCCCGCATCTTTGTAAAATTGCACGGAGTGGTCAAGGAAATCATTTTTTCCATAAATGTATAGTGAGATCGGGCGCTTGTTCTCCGTCGCATTCACTGAAATAGTCTCGTTCTGTGCAAAGGCTGTGACCGGGATGCTGCACAACACTGCCCATCCCAGGCACTCCTTGGCCAGGTAAAATACTAGTTTCCTCATTCTGAATTTCTGTTAGTTTGGTTTGATATTTCTCTTTATGATTAGAGGAGAGTCATACCTGTTACTGCCTGGACAGTCAAACTATCATTTTCGGATGTAGTTATGAATTGCAAATTCCGCCTTGTTCGGATCTTTGAAACCGAGTTGCATCCTGTCCTCCTTGAGGCTGATGACATAGGCTTTCGTCCAAACCTGGTCCCTTCCCATATTAAGCGGAACAGTACCGATGAAGGATATGATTTTTGTCTTGATATCAAAAAAGTAACTGCCCTGGAATGTCCCGTTTTTCGTTATTCCTTTCTGGATCACCTTCAAAACAGGCTCGGCGGAACCAGCCCTAATGCCGAAAGTCATGGAGCCATAATCCTGGACCGCACCCATCCAGCTGTCATAACTTGGATCATACAACCAGCAATCTCCGCCCGTTTTTGTACATTGATTATCCCAGCCGTAATCGACGCCCGAGAAGTACAATGGGCTTTTAAATTTGGCCGAAACACCCTTTGCATCCAGGTCCAGTACCCAGGTTTTTTCTTTACCGATTCCACCTGCAAGCAATGTAAACAAGGGATCTTTATAATATTGCAGGATGGCAGGGTCAAAAATCCGGATGGAATATTCGATTGTGTCGGCTGCTGTCCCGTAAGTGATTTTGTTCGCCAGTAAAGGATCCGAGCCGGAAAAATTGCTGGGAACCTTTACGATCACACTCGAATCGGTGTAAATAGCTGCCTTCAAATCTGCCGCTACTCCCTGAAATGCTATTTTAAGCGCGTTTTTGAGGTTATATCCAACAATGTTGATCGACTGCCCGGGCACAATGACGCTGGTAACAGTGTCCTTCGGCGCAGTGGCATAATTTCTCACACGGGAAATAATAGGCGGACCCGTAATGTTAATGGTGAACGAAGTTGAACCAGCGCTGTTCATTACAGTCACCACATTCACTTTTTCCCGTGCCACAGAATCAAACGGAATCGAAGGGACCTGCACCACAATGCTCTGGTCGGTGATTAAAGTCGGGTTAATGCTGGCCGGTCTGCTGCCGAAGTTGACCTGTGAAATCTCACCCAGGTTCCTGCCGAGCACAACTACCCATTGCCCGGCTCTCAGTGTGTCCACCAGGCTGTCGCTTGGTGATGCGGCGTAGTTTCGTATTTCCGTGATAACCGGTGGAGCGGTCATGTCGTCCTTTTCTTCGCATGCGGACAGCATTAAAACACCAGCAATGCAGCAAAACAGCAAAAAGCAAATTCTTTTATATAGGTTTTTTTTCATTTCTTCTAATTTTTAAAACGAGTAAGGCACGGGGGCTTCTAACAATTTTGGATTAGCCGTTACCTCTGGTGAAGGTATCGGCAGCTTGAAAGTTGTGGTATTGGCGGGCGTGATTTCGGCGAGCGGGTTGCTTTTTGTTACAACGCCGCTTTCAAAAGTGAAGAGGACACGCTCCTGCTCGTTAAGCTTTTTGATCGCCTTCGGTTCGTTGTGATAAGAAAGCCTTACCAAATCTTCCCAAAAATGCCCTTCGGCTGCCAGTTCAACTCTTCTTTCTTTGAACAAAGTTTCAGCGTCAAGGGAACTCACTGGAGCGATGCCGGCCCTGGTACGCACTTTATTGAAATACAAAAGGGCATCCGCATTGGTTGTCGAGGTATTGTTGCCCATAACAGCTTCCGCATAGATCAGGTACACTTCGGCAAGCCTTAACAAAGCATTGTGCTCAATAGAAGATGTCAAGCTCATCGTCGGCGCACTGTTATCGATCCTGGTACCGATGATGTGCTTTTTCAAACCGGAGTTACCTGCGAATTTATACCCTCCTCCTGCCGCATTCAGCTCAGCGTAATAGTCACCTTTAAGCATGACGGTCGCCTTACGTCTGATGGAGTCTTCCTTCGTATATTGCTTGTAGAGGTCATAGGTAGGTGCTATGCCAAACCAGCCCGCCTGACCAGCCGCCGATATCTCCGGCCCCCCGGGCGAATAAACCTGCAGCATGTTTCCTTCAAGCCAGCCGGTACCCGGTGCCCATTGCAATGCAAATAAGGATTCGGGATTATCATTAAACTGCGATTTGAAAAGATCGGCATAATTGGGCAGCAACGACAATCCGCTTTGTTTGCAGACATTGCCGGCATGCAGTTTGGCGCTGTCAAGAAGTGCCTGGTTGCGCGGTCCATTGCCTTTTGCTTCTACCCCGGCCCAGGTCAGATATACTTTGCTTAACATACCCTGCGCCGACCAGCTTGTCAATCTTCCTGCTGCATCCTTCACCGGAAGGTTTTTTGCTGCAAAAAGAAGGTCATTCGCAGCAAAACGAAACACATCTTCCAGGGGATTACGGTGAACCAGTGGTGTACTTATCAGCTCAGTATTGTCTTTGATAATCGGCACATCTCTCCATAACAAGGCCAGATTATAGTAAGCAAACGCCCTCAAAAACTTCGCTTCGGCAATGGCGCCAAGCTTGTCTTTTTCAGGAATAGAAGCCGGTGCCTTCTCTTCAATGGCTTTGATGGTCACATTGCAATGCGCGATGACCTTGTACATGCCTTTCCAGTTGGCGATCATAATTTCGTTGCTACCCGTAACTGCAAACGTATTCAGCTGAACAGCGTCTCCCCAATAACCCACGGCCATATTACCGCTAAGGACGTCACCTATGGGCAAGAAGCAGTTATAATTCCATTCGGCCCATGGCTTGCCACCGTACAGAGCGGCGGTGGCCAATCTGAGGTCGTTGGTGGTCTGGTAAAAATTGTCTGCGCTTATCTGGGATAATGGCGGACGGTCCAGAAAGCTATCGCTGCATCCGGCCGAGAATAGGGCAAGGCAAAGCCCGGCAGCCGCCATTGTTTTTTTGATTTTCATTGGTCAATATTTTTATAGATACACATCAAGTGAAGAATTGTCTCCGAACATTCGTGTCTGACACCTGTTTCGAAGCAATTATTTGGTCAACTGCAAGCTTGCCCCAACAGTAAACACACGCGGTTGCGGATAAAAACCATTGTCATAGCCCGCATTCAGAGGGTTCCATGAGCCGATTTCCGGATCCATTCCCTTATACTTCGTGATCAGGAATGCATTGGATACGTTTACATAAACCCGCATTGAATGAATATGCGCTTTTTCCAGCAGTTTGTCCGAAAGCGAATATCCCAGCGAAATGGTCTTAAATCTGATAAAGGAACCATCCTCAACATATTTGTCTGACACCCTGTTGTTGCCGTTTGTATTGTCATTTCTAATGCCCGGAATATTCGTATCAGGATTAACCACATACACATTATTGATGTCGGTGGCAGGCTTAGTGGGATCAATCAAAGCAAGTTTGGCGTAGTTGTTCAATGCTTTAAGATACCCGAAGCTGGTCCCTGGAAATTCTCCGTTCATGCGCATTTGATTGAATACCTTGTTACCGTAGTTACCGGTCAGAAATACATTCAGATCAAATTTTTTGTAGGAAAACGAGTTGTTCAGTCCCAATTGAATTTTAGGGATCGGTGATCCTAGGAAGGTTTGATCGCGCTCGTCAATCACGCCATCGCCATTGATGTCCTTGAACTTAAGGTCGCCATACCAGATACTACCTCCTGCCGCGCCTACTGGCAATGGCGCTCCGTTCTTGGTCGGCAAGGCATGAGTCTCAAAATCTTCTTTCTTCGCAAAAACGCCGTCTGCCTTGTATCCAAAGAACTGGCCGATCGAGTTCCCTACAACCGTCTGGCTATATGGCGACCCAACAAGCGACGCCCCCTCGGTATTCAGTTTCAACACTTTATTGACGTTACGGGATACTGTCAGATCTGTCTTCCACGTCAAATCCTTACCCTGGATGTTGTTAGAGCTGATCTTAAAATCGAATCCTTTGTTGTTGATCGTGCCGATATTCACATACGGCGCACCCAATGCTCCC
Source organism: Dyadobacter chenwenxiniae (assembly GCF_022869785.1). NCBI lineage: Bacteria > Pseudomonadati > Bacteroidota > Cytophagia > Cytophagales > Spirosomataceae > Dyadobacter > Dyadobacter chenwenxiniae. Next base: position 3,303,163 of record NZ_CP094997.1, read on the forward strand.
GGAGACCAGCCAACGGTCGTTCCTGAGTAAAATGGCAACGGGATCTGCATTAAAAGACCATCCGTTTTCCGGTTATAAAAATCGACCGAAAAGTTGATACGCCATGAGAATAATGCACCGTCAAGACCGATATTGGCATATTTCGTTTTCTCCCATTCCACATATGGATTCCCGATGTTTTCGGTGAGCTGGGATATACCCGACAAACCGGTGGCGACGGTAGCTAACGTTGAAGTATAGGCGAAATCTCTGACATTTTGATTATTCGTGAGACCATAACCTACCCTGAGTTTCAATTCATTGATGTCCTTGAAATTTTTCAAAAAATTCTCATTCTGGATCTTCCAGGCAACCGCACCCGAATACGTAGTTACCCATCGATTTCCGGCAGCAAATTTCGAAGAGCCGTCGCTCCGTACGTTTGCGGTGATCAGGTATTTGTCAAATAACCCCAGATTCAACCGGCCAAAGTACGATTCCTGGGCATTCTGACTTTTTGAGCCTGAGTTAATAGCAGAAGTTGGATCACCGCTGCTTATCGTCTGCACATTGTTGGACGGGAAATTATTGCGTTCCGCACTTACATTCTCGCCTTTGCTCAATTGCGCCTCGTGTCCCACCATGACATTTGTATTGTATTTGTCGCTAAACAAATGCGAATAGGTGAGGTAATTTCGTACCGTTGCGTACATGTTTTGTTCATAACGGTACGAACCGTTGTTGTTCGTGTTTTTCACAAGCCCCATCGTGTAGGTTGGGTTGAATCTATCCTCAGTAGCCATTGAAAAGCTTCCCGTAACCTCATTCCGCAACGTCAGCGATTTGCTCAACAGAATCTCAGCATAGGCATTTCCAAATATCTGATTTCTGTTCACCTGGTCCTTGTTGATCGTCGCAATAGCAAATGGATTGATGGTACTGTTCACCCAACCGTTAGGGTTATACGCACCGCCCCAGCTGCCATCGTTACTTTTCACCGCGATGTCGGGAGTCTGGCTGAGCGCGGCGTTAATGACGTTTGAACTGGTCGAATTTACATTCTCTTTGATATTGGCCAGTTGCAGACTGGTACCGATTTTCAACCAGCTGGTGGTCTTGTTATCTAGGTTAAGCCTGACGGATATTCTTCTGAAATCAGAGCCGGCAGCGATCCCTTCCTGTTTGAAATATGAACCTGAAAGCAGGTATTGCGTTCTGACGTCACCTCCGTTTATGGTTACCGTGTGGTTAGTCATCGGCGCGTTTCTAAAGAGTTCCTTCTGCCAGTCGGTACCCTTCCCAAGATATTGCGGATTGGCAAATTCAGGCCGCTTATCGAATCCCCAGAGCAAACCTGCATTCCGCTCATTGATGAAGGAGGCATACTCCTGCAAATTCATGATGGGAATTCGCTTTGGCACTTGCTGGAAACCTGTATAGAAATCGTAAGAGATTCTTGGAGGTGTTACCGCGCCACGTTTTGTGGTAATGATAATCACACCATTCGTGGCCTGTGAACCATAAATAGCAGTGGCGGAGGCATCTTTGAGCACGTCAACCGACTCAATTTCAGACGGATTGATAGCAGCCAATGGGTTGGTACCAGCGCCCAGCGTGGCAGTGCCACCGATAATCACACCATCGATCACATACAACGGCCCCCCGCCCCCGAAGGAAGATATCCCTCTGATCTGCACCGAAACGCCTCCGCCGGGCTGCCCCGATGCCTGCTGCACTACCATACCGGCCACTTTTCCCTGTAATGCCTGATCAATGGTGACGGGGTTCGTTTTCCGGAGTTCCCCGCCGGACACAGAAGATATCGAGCCGGTAACGTCTTTTCTTTTCGATTCTCCATACCCGATCACGACTACTTCTGAAAGTGTGGCAATATCCGGTTGGATGGTAATGTCAAATTGCGTTTTGTTGCCCACCGGAATTTGCTCCGAGAGATAACCGATAAAGGAAATTTTAAGCACATCCTCGGGCATTGCCTGGATAGTAAACTTTCCATCGGTATCGCTTGTGACGCCCATCGTTGTTCCTTTCAGCAGGATGGTTACGCCGGGCATAGCGCCGCCTGTTTCGTTCTTCACTGTCCCGGACACCTGACGTCGCTGCGCCTGGGCCACAATACAGGAAAACAAAATAAGGGCAGCAACACAGAAGGATCTGTAAATTTTTTTCATCATTGATTTTGCCTTAAGTACGTTACAGAATGCAGTTTGAAAACGGATTCCTGTTATATGTAACAGACCTGTATTCGGTGCGCGCCTACCTTTGCGAAGCTGGTACACTTTCGGGAATTCCTTGCATCAAAGGTATGCGGTAGGCGTACTTTGGGATGGTACTAATTAGTCCTAATTAAAGTGATAAAAAGTCCACAGATGATCCAAATACACAAAATCAATAGATATTTTGTCTCAATTAAACTTGTTTTTGTAATAGTAAGGTAACTACCAGGGGAAGTACTCAGCTTAGAACAAATTGCATAATAAAGCAGCAACCCAACTGATCAATGCGGATAGCAATACATAAATAAAGACTTCGAGGCAAAGCAATACTGTTAGTTTTCTTTTCATGGATAGCAAAGAATGAGTGGCCCAAAAGTAGGGAAACAGATTCTTTGGAAACGGAACAAAACATCCCAATTGAAGGTAAAAATCGTCCGAATCGGGTACGTTGCCGGTTTACTCTGCTGCTCGTTTACCACCTGCGTAGGCGGAGGGCAGCGTATGGTACTCTTCCTTGAAGTAGCGGGTAAAATATTTAGGATTGTTAAATCCAACCTGATAGGCAATTTCAGAAACCGAAAGCTGGCTTTTTTCCAGGAGCTGGGCCGCATGTTGCAGCCTGATCAACCGCATTACTTCCAGTGGGGATTTGCCTGTAAGCGTCTGGACCCTTTTGAAAAATTGTGAACGGCTCACCCCCAATTCACGGGCCAGATCAGTAACACTGAATTCGGCATTCGAAATGTGTTTCTCAATCACCTGAACCATTTCCTTAAGAAATAGCTGGTCCAGTGAAGTGATCGGGATTTCACTTGCTTTGATCCCGTTTTTAGGCGCAAACAGGGCATTCAGACTCTCGCGAGACGAAATAAGGTTTTTGATCCTTGATTCCAGCACCTGAAAATTGAACGGTTTGCCAATATAATCATCAGCCCCCGCTTCAAATCCTTCCAGACGCTGCTCGTCTTCGGATCGGGCAGTAAGAAGTATTACCGGCGTATGGGCCACCCGCTCGTCTGATTTGACCATTTTACAAAAGTCCAGGCCATTCAGTCCAGGCATCATAATGTCCGTCACGATCAGGCGGGGTCTTTGTTCGATGGCCTTGGCCCAGCCCTCCTCGCCTGTCGAAGCATCAATCACCGAATAGGAATGTTTCAAATTGTCTTTCAGATAAAAACGAAAATCTTCATTGTCCTCCACGATCAAAATAAGTGGCTTGCCTGTGGACGCTTGTTCGGTTTGGATCCTGACATCGGAAAAAACAGGCTGAACAGGCTCGTTAATTACTTCATGCACCGTCCTGCCAGGCATTTTCAAAGAGAGCTTCAGGACAAAACAGCTTCCACGACCCACTTCACTTTCCACACGAATGGTCCCGCCGTGAATCCGGATAAATTCCTTTGTAATGGCAAGCCCGATACCACTTCCCTGGTTGATGATCGTATTAGGCAAATCATTCTGAAAAAATCGCTCGAAGATCAGCTCATGTTTTTCTGGGGGAATCCCGATGCCAGTATCTTTTACCCGGATTTCGACCAACTTTTCCTCCCTGGTCTCCTGAACATCCACCGTTACAGACACCTCGCCCGGACCAAGCGTAAACTTAATGGCATTTGAAAGCAGGTTAAACAAGATCTTTTCCAGTTTATCATGGTCAAAGATCGTTTCCAGTGCCGCGACATTGGAAGTAAAGCTAAGCCGGATTTCCTTTTTGTCGGAAAGATCGGAGAACGAGTAGACCGTGTCTTTGATGAACAGGATAATGTCCCCGTCCGAAGGCTGGAACCGGATTTCCTTTTCTTCAAGTTTGCGAAAATCGAGCAGCTGGTTGACCAGGTTCAGCAATCGCCGCCCATTTCTTTGGATCAGCTCAAACTGCCGGCGTTCATGGGTATCGGTGGCATTTTCCCTCAGTTTTTCAACCGGGGCGAGAATGAGGGAAAGCGGCGTACGCAGCTCGTGACTTACGTTGGTGAAAAACTTCGTCTTCAAGATATCCAATTCCCGCGAACGCTTGGCCTCTTCGCTCGTCTGCCTGATGGCAAACTTCATCCTTTCCCTTTCCTGTATCAGCCTGCGAATGGCTAACAAAAGCAAGACTATGCCCAGTACATACAAGACGTAGGCAGTCGGCGATTTCCAGAAAGGAGGAAGCACTTTCACCTGCAATGCAATTCCGTTTTTATTCCAAAGTCCATCGTTGTTTGATGCAATCACACGAAAAACATAGTCGCCCGCATCGAGATTGGTGAAGGTAACTTTCCGGTTGGCTGCATCAGTGAACAGCCAATCTTCATTAAACCCTTCCATTTTGTATTTGTATTGATTTTTTGAAGGCTGGATAAAACTCAGCGCCGCAAACTCAATGGAAAAGACATTGTCGCTCGCGCGGAGCACAATGGGCGGATTTGTGGTGATCGAGGCAGCCAATGTGAACTTGCCTTCGGCCGGATGTGCTGGAATAATACTGCGGTTAAACAACTGAAAATCAGTAAGCGCCAGCCGGGGGAGAATCCGGTTCTTACCCAGGTCGACTGGCCTGAATATGTTAAACCCGTTGGCCCCGCCAAATATCAGCTCACCACTGCGCGCTCGAATCGCAGCATCCTCATTGAATTGTTTGCCTTGCAGCCCGTCGATCTCGGAATAATTGCTAAAACTCACCTTCAAACCGGTTTTGTCCGATGTAATGGTGGCGGATGAGAGTCCGTTTGGCGTGCCCAGCCAGAGTCGCCCGTCTTCGTCTTCCACCATCGATAGAATAGCATTGTGAGCAAGGCCCTGCTTTTCGGTATAATTAATAAATTTATTCGATTTCCTTTGCCATACACTTAACCCGCCGCGGGTCCCGATCCAGATACGTCCTTTTGAGTCTTCCAGAATACCTAAAATATCGTTGCTGCCAATGGAATTGGGATTGTTCTTTTCCGTTTCATAGTGGACGATCTCGCCGGACGTTTTCATCAGTACATCTACTCCATTGGCTGTACCAAACCACATATTACCCCGCGAATCCTCGAAGATGGCAGGAACGTAGACCGAGTGGAGCGCACGTTGCGCCGGGTGACGGTATTTTGTGAAGGTTTTTGTATTTCGGTCAAACAGGCAAAGGCCTCCGTCGAGAGTGCCGATCCAAAGTCGCCGCTGGGAGTCCTCAAATATCTCCCATACGCTTCTTCCTGAAAGACTTTTGGGTTGTCCGGCACGATGCTGGTAACGGATGAATTTTTGTCCGTCAAAACAATTCAATCCTCCCAAAAAAGTACCTATCCATAATTGGTTTTGATGGTCGAGACACAAACTGACGATCACATCGCTAGCCAGGCTGTGCGAATTCTTCGGATCGTGCCGGTAAGTGGTGAATTTTCCGGTACGCCTGTCGAAGTATATCAGCCCGCCGCCATTTGTTCCAAGCCAGAGATTCCCCTTTTTATCCTCTACGAAGGCATTGATATCATCAAATGGCAGCCCGTAAGGTTTCGAATACCGGTTAACGAGCGGAAACTGCATGATGTTCTTGTGAAAGTAATTCAACCCGCCTTTGAAGGTTCCCGCCCAGATGATCCCATCGCTGTCCTTCACCATGGTCGTAACTGCATTATGGCTCAGCGTTTGATCATTCTCCGATGAGTTAGACATATTGGTCACCGACATCGTCTTCTTATCGAGCACATCAATACCGGTTTGGCCATTGGAAATCCAGATATTGCCCTTGTTATCACCGACAACCCCGGTAATCATGTCGGAACTGAGGCGAGGATCCCCAAATGTCTTTCCAAGATAGCGTATCTTGCCTTCCTGCCTGTTCAAATTAGCCACACCGATATCGTAATTGGTGGGGTACACCCAAATATCTCCGTCACGATCAACCGTCAGTTCACATTGCAGATAATCGCTCCCGGCTGGCCTGCGATCATGGAAGAAATTGAGCCTCTTGATCACCTTCACGTCGTGTTTTCCAAGAATAACATTTTCGACCATCCCATTGGAATGGGCCACCCAATAGGAGCCATCGGCCTGCTGTGCTATCGATGTGACATTGTTACTGGCAATGGAAGTGGCATCGCGGTCTAAATGTTTGATAACAATGGATCTTTTGCTTTTCTCATTGTAGCAAATCAGTCCTTCACCGCGAAGGATAAACCAGAAGTTACCCCTATTATCCGGCACAACCGTTTTAAGATTGTTTGGATTTTTGATTGCATACGCGTTAAAACCCCGCAAAGGGCCGGAAAAAGCTTCCTTTGCGGGGTCATAAAGGCAAGGGCCTGTGGAGGTAAGCACGCCCATTTTGCCATCTGGCATTTTAAACAATCCGGCAATGTAGTCGTAAAAGAGTGATGTGGAATCGGAGGCATCTTTGCGAAAAACCATATTGGTATAGCCGTCGAAACGATTAAGGCCCGATTCTGTACCGATCCAGAGGAAACCAGTCTGGTCCCGGTAAATAGCAGTTACGTGGCCGTGCGACAGGCCATTACGGGCATCGATATGGACAAAACGATGCTCCTGCCCCACTGATCTGAAAGGAGCGCACATCATTAAAATCAACATGATCAACTTTACACACTCCTGTAAACCCAGTCGTTTTACCATTTGGTGTTTCGTTAATACATTGCCTTCTATTCAAGTGATACCCGATTTTTTTATGGTCGCCCCCCAACTGCAACCTTTTAAATTTTAGCTATTCAAAATCACACTTCAAAAGCAGTCCATTTTTGTTCGCTCAGGTGGCTCTTGACAACGTTGTCAATAAAGGCCATGCCCCTGATGCCTTCATCAACCGAAGGGTAATCCAGCGCTTCCGGAGAAGGGTTTGTTCCGTCGATTCGCGCAGCCAGCGTGAGGGCAAAATTACGGTATAAATTGCCGAATGCTTCGAGGTATCCTTCTGGGTGCCCGCCGGGCGTGCGACTATTGTGAGTTGCATAAGAAGACAGTATATTCTTATAGCCTGTTCCTGCGCGGTAGATCTGCGTAGGCTTTTCCAACCATTTTACCACTAAGGTATTTGGCTCCTGCTGGGCCCATTCCACCCCTCCCTTTTCTCCATATAAACGAATTTTCAAAGCGTTTTCTTCTCCTGCTGCTACTTGTGAAGCCATAAGTACACCACTAGCTCCTCCCTCAAACTTTAATAATACGTTACCGTCATCGTCCAGTGCGCGACCATCAACCATAGTAGACAAATGAGCACACAACTCCGTAATTTTCAAACCCGATACGTACTCCGCCAGATGGGCAGCGTGAGTCCCGATATCACCCATACAACCGCTCTTGCCCGATCGCTTTGGGTCGGTCCGCCATGCTGCCTGTGCATTACCTTCCCGTTCAGTGAGCTGACTGAGCCACCCTTGTGGGTATTCCACCCATATTTTCCGAATTTTTCCTAGTTCGCCTCCCTGTATCATTTGCCGGGCTTGCTTTACCATTGGATATCCAGAATACGTATGGGTCAGTAAAAGCAATAGACCCGTTTCTTCCACCTTTTTCTTGAGCTTTTTAGCTTCATCGGCAGTGAAGGTAATAGGCTTTTCGATCACCACATGAAATCCCTTTTCAAGCGCCAGCATTGCCGGAGCAAAATGCGCAAAGTTAGGCGTCACGATCGTAACAAAATCCATCCTATGACTGGCAGGTAAGTCACTCTCTTTCTCAAGCATATCCTGATACGTCAAATAACTCCGTTCGGCTGGCAGGAACAGCGACTGGGCACTGTCCATAGCAATCTCAGGGTTGATACTAAGCGCTCCGCAAACCAGTTCAATGGTGCCATCCAAATTGGCTGCATGGCGGTGAATGGCTCCAATGAAGGCATCTTTACCTCCACCAATCATTCCCATTCTTAATTTTCTATTCATGGATACTTTAAGTAATGTGTTTAAATCGAATTTTTATAAATGAAAATCGCCAATATTCTAAGCCATGAACAAAGTCGGCGCTTTCTTGACAAGGAAGCGCCTTCCGTAAAAATCACTACGTTGAATTAAAATGTAATTTTGACACTTAATTTTAAGATATCAAAAGATCGTGCAAAAAATTTTAAAAAAAATCCTGCTCGGTAAGAATTCCTCTACCGGATGATGGTATTTCCCTAAGAAAAAATTACTCAATGTGCCTAGTCCGATGCTCTGGCTAAATTCAGCATAGAATTGCGCAATCAGAATTATCGAAGCAATGTATAGCATAAGACCGACCGCATCGTAGCCATTGAAAAATGCCTAGGCTGGTGATACTAGGTTTTTAAAAGAGTGCTCACCAGGCGTATTTAGTGCATGGATTGGGTAATGAAGAATAGTCTTCAAAATAACCCTAAATTTCAATAAAAGCTCAATACATGAAAAAATGTGAATGATTGCTGCGTCTTGATTTTTGTCAAGTGAAGTATCAAGTATTTATTTAGATTATTGCATTTCAAACCGGGCATTAAATTTTCACTCTATGTTTATTGGACACTTCGGACTATCGTTTGCTGCCAAAAAGGCGGCGCCAAAAGTTTCTCTGGGGACTCTTTTTATTGCAACGCAATTTGTTGATATACTCTGGCCATTCCTGCTGGTGACTGATATCGAAAAGGTCGCCATTGTACCAGGATACACCAAGTCAAATGCTTTGGAGTTTCTCTACTTTCCGTATACGCACAGCCTGCTTGCGGGTATTATCTGGGGTGTGGTGGTCGGTTTAATTTTTTGGTTATTTAAAAAGGATAAGCAAGGTGCTATCGTACTTGGCCTTTGTGTCCTGAGTCACTGGTTTTGTGATCTGCTTGTTCATACCGCTGATCTGCCATTGTTCCCTTTTACAGATGCCAAATTCGGGTTCGGCCTTTGGAACCATGTAGCCATATCGCTCACGATCGAAACAATCATCTACTTAGCAGGGGTTTATATATATGCCAATTTCACAAAAGCAAAAACGTCTGGGGCGAATTGGGGGTTATGGTCCTTTGTTGTTTTTCTGCTAATCTTCAATTTTGCCAATACCTTCGGCCCACCCCCTTCGGATTCAATAATGACCCTATTTATAACGCTGGTAACCCTAATGGTCATTATCATTTCACTCGCGTATTGGGTAGACAAAAAGCGGGTGGTAAGATGACCTAATTAGAGCAATATATCCATTTGAACTATTCGCCCAGGTGCCCTTGCAATACATTGCTTCCCTGCTGGGAATGACCCCGGAAACGTTTAGCCGCGTTCGGAAAAGGCAGCAATCGTGATCATTGACAGGTATCAATGTGGATATTTCGGAAAAGTTGATCTCCTGATTCCCGGACAATCAGCAAGCCCCCGACATTTTAATCGCTTCGAAACCGTTTGTGCCGTCAGGTCATTGGTATGTGGACTATTGCCAAACAGCTTACTTCGTAGCAGACTTGACAGGCAAAGGATTCATTGCTGCAATATCTGTACGATAAGAAGCAGTTGTTGCAGTTGGAAAGTTAACCGGTACTTTTTGCGTTACCTTTCCGGTGGCCGCCCATTCTGTTCCCCGAAGCAGTAAGACGCCGAAATCCACGGAACTCATCCCTACCGCATCGTGCCCGGTGGTATGGTGGAAAATCCTTCCTTTTCCCATAATCCAGCACCATGATCTGCGGCTCATCGTAACCCGTTCCGTGATTGGCCGGATCGGAATAACCTGTAGCCAGAATGGTCATATTTTTACCCGGCCCACGAAGTTTGGCGTAAAGCTCATCATTGTGGTGCATCCAAACCGGGGGGCAATCCTTTGGTAATCGGATGATCCGTTTTGACCAGCTTGATCGGAAAAGGCGTTCTGGCGCCGTGGCTTCCCGCACTTCCCGGCTGGGTATCTTCTGTGAGTTTGCCATCTTTGTAATACCAGTACGGACCGCTTTTTTCGCTGCGGTCACGCCAGCCGCCGACGCCGATCATTTTATTGAATTCAACCCAGCCGGGGAAAGAATTGTTGGCCGCATGTACAATGACAAGTCCGCCGCCATTGACCATATATTGTTCAAATGATTTTTTCAGCGGGTCCGGCCAGCGCTCGGTAGGCACATCATAATTCAGGACAACAGCCTGGTAATCAGTAAATTTTGGCATAAAATTACTAAAATCACCGTCCTTACCGGGTGCCGAAACAACTTCTACTTCAAATGGCTGATATTCGTCCAAGAGCTTTTTAAGGATTTGTGTACCAATGTCAATGCGGTGATATGGATTCGATTCACCGTCCAGGATCATCACCTTGATTTTCTTTTGTGCCTGAACTGATAAAACCGAGAAGAGCATGAAAAGCCCGGCGAGAAAAAATCTATTTTTCATCTGTCATCATTTATTTTGAACTATAGAATTCCTGTCTATACAAAGGTGATAGACATCAGGCAATATCGCAAATGCCGATGGCTTGTTTTAGGGACGCAATGGCATCTTTCCGGCTCGGGATGAATTCCTGGCCCACAAATCCTTTGTAACCCGTGTCTACGATCGTTTTCATGATCGCAGGATAATACAGCTCTTGCGTTTCGTCGATTTCGTGTCTGCCCGGAACGCCGCCGGTATGGTAATGCGAAATGTATTTATGGTATTTCTTGATGGTTGCGATCACGTCGCCTTCCATAATCTGCATGTGATAAATGTCATACAGCAATTTGAATTTTTCCGAACCCACCATTTCACACAAACCTGCGCCCCATGAAGTGCGGTCGCACATGTAATCCTTATGGTCTACTTTGCTGTTGAGCAATTCCATTACCAGCGTAACATTGTGCTTTTCAGCGGTGGGCATCAGTTTTCTTAAAGCAACGGCGCAGTTTCGCATCCCGTCCAGGTCGCTCATGCCACGGCGGTTTCCCGAAAAACAAATCACCTGATCATAACCCGCTTCGCGGACTTTGGGAATCAACTCTTCAAAACCTTTGATCAGTTCGTCATGATTTGCCGGATCGCAAAAGCCTTTTTCGAGGTTTCTGGTAATTCCTTCGCCCCAGGGCAATGCGCACGTCAGTCCATATTTTTTCAAAACCGGCCATTCTGACGGGCCACAAAGTTCTATGGAAGTAATACCCAGTTTTTTGGTTTCTTCGGCAAATGTTTCAAAAGGGATTTTATTATAACACCACCTGCAAACCGAATGTCTGATCTGTCCGTTCAGCACTGACCCGAGCGCCTTTTCGGTCGCGCCAAATACATTTGTCAATGTCGGAGGCATGCCTAGCAGACCTACCCCCGCCGCCATATTTTTCAGAGCAGAACGTCTACTGCTATTGCTTTTCATCATGAAGCTGTTTTAAACATTTTTATTAATACCAAACAATACGATGTCCGGTCACATCCAGGATTGTTTATGACCGGACACACAGCTTATTAATCGTACAGCGGGTTCTGGATCAGCTGCTTGTTCCTGTTGATCTCATCCAGTTTGATTGGCAAGAAATAATGGCGGTCTCTCCATCCGCGTTCCTGCACCTCGATCACCTTATAAACCGGCTTAGTGGCAGTTGTTTTATCCGGGTTGAGCGGATATCTTACGTCAACGCCCCTGGCATTGCCGAACGTGGTGCCAGCGATCATCCATCTTCTCACATCAAAATACCGGTGATCTTCGTAAGCCAGCTCAATTTTCCGTTCGTTCCGGTAGCGCTCTATTAATGCTGCCCCGCTTTCGGTAACAGGCGGCATCCCGGCCCTTTTGCGGATCATGTTAATGTACGTTTTGGCTTCTGCATCCTGACCCAGCGCAATGCAGGCTTCCGCATAATTTAGCAGCACTTCGGTATAGCGCATGTATCTCCACGGCCAATCCTGCTTTACATATTGGGCGTCGATTTTCGGGTCAACGAACTTGCGCAGGTAATAGCCGGTGTAAGTGCCGTTCCAGTCTTCAATCGGCCCTTTTCTCGTGTCAAGCCCGGGAATTACGTCTGTCTGTTTTGTAGTTGCATTGTATCTTTCCCAAAAACCCACCTGAACGATCCCCACCGGATCACTGGCTATGACATCCGAAGGGCGTTTTCTCCAAGGCGCTCCTTCATAAAGAATGGACGCATAGAAACGCGGCTCCCTGTTTTTATACGGTTCGCGTGCATGTTCCGGATTGGCCCAGCTGAATTTTGTCCCATCTTTCATTTCATACGAATCAACGAATTGCCCCAGCGGCGTGTTGCTTCCCCAACCATGATAGCCATTCGGGTTGTTGTACAAACCAGGATTATAACCGTCCCATTCTTCATCTGTTTTAGGCAGAAAAAAACGAACGAAAATGTCTTCCGAACTTTCTTTGGTCAAAAACATTTCCGCATAATTATCTGCTGGCGATTCGCTGGCTGCGGGAACAGGCTTATACATGCTGTAAACTCCCATGTCCATCACTGCCTTGCAGGCTGCTTTGGCTGCTTCCCACCGCGCCGTGCGGTTGCCACCTACATAACCAACGAGTTCGGGCTGGCTGTAACCGGGTGCCCATTTTGCTTGGTTGTGGTACAAATCGCTGGCTGCGTAGAGCAACAAACGTGCTTTCAGGGCCATCGCTGCCCCTTTTGTCGCACGGCCTTTTAATGCGGCATCGCTGTAAACAGTCGGCAGTAAAGCGGCTGCTTTATCCAACTCATCGGAAATGAATTTCACACATTCTTCGAAACTATTCCGTTTCACCTCGTAGTTTTCACCCAGCCCGTAAGCTTCTGTCACAAGCGGCACACCGCCGTAAATGGAAACCAGGTTGAAATACAGGTAAGCTCTCAAAAAATGCACTTCACCCGTAAGTCTGGTCTTCTGGGCAGGATCGTCAAGAGGGGCTGATTCGATCCGGGACATGAAAATATTGGCCGCGCGGATATATTTAAACTGGTTTTCCCAGATCATCCCTTCCTGCCGGTTATAAGTATTCCAGATAGAATAATCGCTGGGCGTAACAAGGCTTTTGGTCACATTACTGCTCCCGAAATCAGCATTGTACATAGACTCGTCGGAAATGGAAGCCATCATAATGTTGCTGAACCCGTGCGGAACGCCGAAGTAAATGCTGTTCACAAATGCCTGTATCAGGGCCGGATCGTTCCATACCGCGTCTTCGGAGTACTGGTCCAGCGGGGCTTTGTCGAGAAAATCGGTGTCACAGGAACTGCTGAAAAGCAAGAGGCAATATATGGTAATGATATGTGCTATTTTTTTCATTGTTCTGCTAATTAAAAAGTAAATAGTAAGCCTGTGTTGAACACTTTCTGCGAAGGATAACCTTGTCCCGATTCATTGGCGGTTTCTGGGTCAAAGTCTTTGTAATCAGGCGTGAAAGTGAGCAGGTTAAGCCCGCTTACATAAATTCGTGCTACCGACATGCCGATTTTCTTGGTGAGTGCCGATGGAATCGTGTAGCCGAGTTGCACGTTTTTCAGGCGCACATAATCCGTGTTAATCAAAAAGAATGTGTTTCTGTTGTTTTTCCAGTATTCGTTGCTGCGGTTGAATGTCCGCGGGCCGCTCGCGTCGGGATTGTCAACGGTCCATCTTTCGTCATAAAAGCTTTTCAGGAAGTTGCCAATCTCGCCCGATTCAGTATTGATGTACTGCACAGCGCCCATCGAACCCTGGAAAAGAACAGCCAGATCAAAACCTTTGTATTGTGCATTGAGCGATAAGCCCGTGGAGAAGCGCGGAATGTTTGTCTTGCGGTTTCTCACGCGGTCGTTTCCGTCAATTTTGCCATCACCATTCACATCTTCGAACCGGATATCGCCGGGTCTTGCACCGTCCCAGTGCGGATACGCGTCAATGGCGGCTTGATCTCTGAAAATGCCGTTTGCCTGGTAATGCAGGTCGTTGTTGGGGTTAAGCGGATCGGTAGGGATCGGAAAACCTGTGGAACGCTGGTAATCGGGCACGCCCGCCGATTCATCCCAAAACTTGATCTTGTTTCGCTGATAACCTCCGTTTAAGGAAACCTGATATCTGAAATCCCTGATCTCGTCGCGCCATCCCAGATTGAATTCAAAACCGCTGTTGGCCACCTTTCCAATGTTTTCACGAGGCAATGTAAGCCCGGCAGATGTTGGAATGGAAGCGTTTCTTCTCCATAAAATGTTTGAACGCACATTGTAAAAATAATCGGCTTCCAATGTAAGTCTGCTGTCCAGGAAAGCGGTTTCAAAACCAATGTTGGACTGATTGGCAACTTCCCAGGTTACATTCACATTCGGGATGCGTGCTTCATACAGCGTTTTATGCTCCTGATCTATCCCAAAAATGTAGTTCTGATTGCGGATCGGGCTGGTAGCGCCTCCTTCCCAGCGACCAAACAGGTAGGATGCCAGAAACTGGTATTCGTCAATGCGGTCATTACCCGTTTGTCCCCATGAAGCGCGGAGCTTCAGGTTGTTCATGAATTCAACAGGTTTGAAAAAGTCCTCTTCCGAAACCCTCCATCCCAACGAAACGCCCGGGAAAAATCCGAACCGTTTTTGTTGCGGGAAAATGTAGGAACCGTCATATCTCCAAACGAATTCCGCCAGGTATTTTTCTTTCAAATTGTAATTCACACGTCCGAAGTAATTAAGCCTTGCGCTCTGGTATGGCATACCATTGTTGTCCTTCTGGGCATCTCCACCTGCGAAGAGTTCGTCAATGGAAGTAGAAAGGAAAAACCTGCGGAATGCCTCAAAACGTCCGCCGGAACCCGTTCTTCTTTCCGCACCAAACAACACTTTAATGTTGTGCTTGTTGTTGATCGAGGTTTCGTAGTTCAGCAATCCGTTGATCAGGATGTCGAGCCTGTCTTCGGCGCGCTGCGTCAGACGAGCGTCTTCAAAACCTTTTTTCCCGCGAACCAGGACAGGTTTGCCTGTTGCATCGTAGGTTTGCTTGTCCCACGAATACAGATACCAGGGCGTTTCGAAGCGTTTCTGAAAGCGGAATGTTTTATCAATACCCGAGTTGGTGGAAAACGAAAGCCCTTTCACCCAGGGAATCTGAATGCCCACACGAATGTTGCTTTGCAAATAATACCATTTGTCATTGTCGTACCCCGTCGCATCCGTACTCACCACAACTGGATTATCACCGTACTCGATGTCCGGGCCGGGCGTTCCGTCGGGCCAGAAAGCCACTTCGTTCGGCTTGCCCCTCATCACCATTCTGAAAATACTTCCAGCCGGCCGGATTGGATAATTCTTATTTTCCATACGACCGGTTACGTCGAAACCAACTGTGATATACTTGTTGATCTTGCCATCCAGGTTACTCCGGAAATCAGTCTGCTTGTATTTATTGGCGCTGTTTTGATAGAAACCGTCCTGCGATTTTGCGCCAACGGATACAAAATATTTCACTGCTTCACTACCGCCCGAAATGATAACATTCGTATAATTCTGTCCCGACCAGGGTTTTAAGACTTCATCATACCAATCTGTGTTCGGGTATTTCCAGGGGTCAGAACCGTCCCTGAATTTCTGGATTTCTTCTTCTGTGAATTTGGGGACGTAATTGGCAACATTGGCCTGTTTGTAATATTCTATTTCATTCTGCAACGTCGCATATTCCGCAGCATTGGTCAGTTTTGGCAAGCGAGTTGGTTTTCCCCAGCCCTGGTTAAAATTTAGCGTAACCTCAGGCTTTCCCAGCTTCCCTCGTTTTGTGGTAACCAAAATAACCCCGTTAGCAGCCTGTGCACCATAAATAGCGGCGGACGCGTCTTTCAACACAGAAATACTTTCAATGCTATTGGGGTCGAGCCTTTCTAGCGACCTGCCCGGAATACCATCGACTACAACGAGCGGATCATTATTTCCAAGACTGTTCACACCACGGATTCGCAGGGTAGAATTGTCACTTCCTGGCTCACCCGACGGCGTTACGGCCACCAGACCGGGCAACCGGCCCGATAAGCTGCTCCCTACATTCATTGCAGGCGATTGCTGGATATCTTTACCCTGCACCGCCACAACGGCGCCTGTAATGGTCGCACGTTTTTCCGTTCCGTAACCCACAACGACCACCTCAGTAAGCGACTTCACGTCTGTGGCCATCGTAATGTCCACGGTGGTTCGGTTGTTAATTGGAACTTCCTGGGTGTGGTAACCAATGTAGGAAAATACCAATGTCTGGCTGGCAGTAGCATCCAGCGAAAACGCGCCCTCTACATCGGACACAGTGCCGGTATTGGTGCCTTTCACGAGTATGCTCACGCCCGGGAGCGCTTGCCCCTGTTCATCGGAGACCTTACCCTTGATCGCCGTGTTTTGCGCAACAAGTTGTGCTGCGGAAAACAGGAACAGTTGTAACAAGAGCATTCTCTTCGTCAGTATAAAGGATACATTTTTAATAAAAGTTGTCATGAATTGTCAAGCTCGTTTTTGTTAAATAGACAATTGTAAATTTGCGCGCAGTTTCTTCGTGATCGCATCACAAAGCGTAATAGGACAGACCGTTACAAGTGGATAATCATACGTTTCAGGACCTTCGTCCCGAAACGCGGCATTGGCATTACATTTTCTTAAGGCTGCTCAGATACGCAACCAAATCCGTCAGCTGATCGGTGGTCATAGCGTCTTCGAGGCCCGCGGGCATCATGGAATCGCTCATCTGTTTCATGGATTTTACCTGCGACATTTTATATTCCTGCGTAGATCCGCCGGGGAATTTGAGGATCAGATCGGTTTCTGTTTTACTGGAAACGATTCCCGCAACAACCGAGCCGTCCTTCATCGTAACCTCAAAACCTTCGTAGCCGAAGCCGATCCCTGCATTGGGCTGGAAAATGGCATCATACAATGCTTCTTTGGGAAGCTTACTTCCTATTTCGGACAACTTAGGCCCGAAATCCATCCCGACATTGTTGACCTGATGGCACACGGCGCAGTACAATGCGAAAACCTCTTTGCCTTTGGCCGCATTGCCGTTCATTCCCAGCAGGACTTTGGTGTCAGGATGTTTTTTGGTGGTGGCAACCGATCCGTCCAGGTATTTTGCAGCCTCCACTTTCACGGAATTACGCCACGCATTGCTCACGCCTTTTACGGCAGCGATTTTCAATTCGCCTTCCAATTTGCCTTCTTTCAGCAAAGCCAGCACCTGGTCTTCGCCCTTCATAGTTCCTCCCAGCGATCTCACAGCTTCATTGCGCACCGCTTGCGGGTAGCTAGAATCCAATGTTACCTTTTCCAGAATTGCCAGGGATTCTTTGCTTCCTGCCATTTTAATCGCGGTCAAAATAGCTTTTGCACTGGCTTCGTCGGAGCCTTTAATGGTTTTCCAAATCAGGTCCGAACCGCCTTGTAACAGCAATTGCTGTCCCGCCATTTTACCCAGATTAACAGGCGCCTTAGAAATCGCCAGGTCGAGCAAACGGTTGTTTTCCGACGCAAGCTCATAGCGCGTAACCAGTTCAATGTAAGTGGAAGTGCCGTAAGAAGAGTCCAGCAATTTTTTCAAAGCAGCCAGTGCCACAGGCGATTCTTTGACAAAACCGGGATCCAGGTGGCGCAATGCAAGCTCATTGATCTCACTCTGATTGGCTGCTTTGCCATTCATGATCGTAATTAATGCCGCAGATTTCTCTTTTGCACCCGGATTAAAATCAAATGCACGGAAATAGCGTAACCGTTTTTTCAGGTCTACATTATTGTCGCTGGCCAGTGAGGCGAGCAACGGCACAGATTCCTTGCTGCGCGAGCGCCAAACAATATCTTTTCCTGCCAGGCTCGCCACAGGGTCTGCACCAGCCACTTTTTGCCATGCTTTGAAAAATGAATCCCATTGTCCCTCGGCTCCGATTCCCAACGCTTCCAGATACCAGCGGTCTTTACCGTCGTGCTGTGTTGCCAGCTTGGCCCATAGTTCTGCGGCACCCGGTAATGTGCATCCGTAAAGTGCAAGCGCACATTCGCGGCGCACTTGTACATCGGAATCATTTGCTAATGTATTCAGGTAAGTGATGATTTCAGGACTTTGCTTTTCCACCAGAATCCGGATCGCCGTCATGCGGATTTCCGGGGTTTTGTCCTTTAATGCACTTTCAATGTATTTTTTATTGGAAGCATTGACATTCGTCAAAGCCCAAAGGGCACGTGCCTGCATTGTTGGGTTTGCCTTGTTGTTCCACAATTTCTCAAGCTCGCCAACAGCGCCGTTGCCCATTTTCATTAACGCAGTCCAGGCCAGGTAACGCACCGACACATTCGGGCTTTGCAATGCGGTCACAGCCCCAGATGCGGTTAAAAAATCCACTTTTGGGCTTTTGTAGGTTGTTTTAGGTGGAGCAATGCGGTATAACCTGCCCTGCGCCTGGTCTTTCGCCTGGTGCCCTCCCACACCCGGATCGTACCAGTCGGAAACGATGAGTGATCCATCCGATGCCACGCAAACGTCCGATGGCCTGAACCACTGGTCTCTTTTGCCATCGAGCACATTTACAATGCTGGCTTTATAACCTGCACCCGATTTCTGGACGGGATAGGAGCGGACTACATTTTGCCCCGGCTCGCAATGGATCATCTGGTTCCAGAAAGTCTTCGGAAGCAGATTTCCTTCATACACCACCATGCCTGTAGGCGAACCTGAACTTGTTTGCAGCAAGTTGGGCACTACGCCCGGATCATTCAGGTGCCAGTGGCGGTAAGGAATAGAATCTTCCACATTAGTCCGGTTTGCACGCCATCCGGCTCCGGTAAGTTCATCTGTGTAGCCATAATTGCCGTGCTGCATGACGTAGTTGATCCGCACGCTTTTATTTCCGTCGTCATCATTGTCCGACTGCCACATGGTGCCGTAGCTGTCCAGCGCGACTTCAAAATTGTTACGGAAATTATTGGCCAGCACCTCTATATTGCGGAAATCAGAGTCGCAACGAAACACCATTCCCTGTTTCACTTTTTTGAAATCAATGGGTTGACCATCTTTTCCGATCACAGGCTTTCCTTTTCCGTCCAGCAAATGGCCGCCTTCATTCCCGAAATTGAAATACAATTTTCCATCAGGGCCGAATGTGAATGCATGCATACCGTGATCGTGCTGTTCGCCGCCTACGCCTTCGAAAATGACTTCTTTCTTATCCGCTTTGCCATCGCCGTCGGCATCCGTGAATTTCCATACATAAGGGCTTTGCGACACGATCACATCATTGCCCATCACCCAGATTCCCAGCGGTGCATTGAGTTCTTTGCCCTGATAAAAGACCGTTGTTTTATCCGATTTGCCATCGCCATCCGTATCTTCCAGAATTAAAATCCGGTCGCCTTCGCTTTTGGTGGGGTTTCCGGTTATGGCTGGCCGGTAATTGTAAGCCTCACAAACCCAAACCCGGCCCCGGTAATCAACGTCAATGTTTGTGGGATTGATAATAGTGGGTTCCGATGCAAACAGATTCGCCTCCAATCCTTCCGTCACAGACAGTCCGGCCACGGCATATTTCGGTGATCTTTTCTGCGCCTCGGTCAGGTCCTTATATAAGCTGTCTATGGCCGGGCCGCTGAAAGCGCTTGGATTGGAACGCTGGTAAAAGCCCGCCATCACGCCCATGACGACGCAACCAGCCAGTGACAGGCCAAATGTTTTCCCTCGCTTCATAAAGTGGTTGGTAAAAATTGTTTCAAGATGTTTCAATGGTGAGAAATGGGTTTCAAGTCGCGTTGTACTGTGGCAAAGAAAAGTATAAACCGACTTGAATTAGTCTTGCTATCGTACATTTAAATGTTCTTATCGTACATTATTGATTCATTTAAACGCTAAAAATGCAGTTTTTGATTTTTAGCGTCTTCTGGTAATGCGGCAGCGATTGCAGCGGAAAACCTAAATCACAGAGACGTAGCTTTGGATCTCATGTATAAAAAAAGCGCCGGGCTGGCGCTTGAATTTCTGATCTGAAAATGAGGTTTTGAATAAATGACAATGTTAACTTTTCGCCATCCTGATCGTCTGCAAATACTGCGATGGGGATTTGCCGAATTCTTTCCTGAACGCGGAAGAAAAGTAGGAAGTGCTGGTATATCCGACCCGAACCGTGAGGTCGCTGATGGAAATATCCTCATGCGTCAGCAAATGCATCGCTTTTTTCAGCCGGACCGTCCGCACGAGGTCTCCTACTGATTGTCCGGTGATGGCCTGCACTTTCTGATAGAGCTTGGTTCTGCTGATAAACATATGCTGACAAATGAATTCAACATCGAGCGTGGGCGTTTCTAGATTGTCTTCAATAATGGCGACGACCTTTTCCAAAAATTCCTTATCCTTCATTGAATGCAAGCGATCCGAAGCGTCCACATAGTGATCGCTGGTGTATTTCGATTTCAGTTTCTGCTTCTGGTTGAAGATGTTATGAACCGTCAGCAGGAGCATATCCACACTCAGCGGTTTGGGGAAATAGTAATCCGCACCCGATTCCAGCCCAGTCACCTGCGCATCCAGCGCCTCTTTGGCCGACATCATAATGAACGGGATGTGGCTCGTTGCGGGCGCACTTTTTAGTTCGCGGCACAATTCCACTCCGTTCATCACCGGCATCATTACGTCGCTGATGATGAGGTCAGGCATTTTTTCGCAAGCCATTTCGTAGCCTTGCTTGCCGTCAACTGCTTCATATACAACA
Organism: Dyadobacter chenwenxiniae; assembly: GCF_022869785.1. Classification (NCBI taxonomy): domain Bacteria; kingdom Pseudomonadati; phylum Bacteroidota; class Cytophagia; order Cytophagales; family Spirosomataceae; genus Dyadobacter; species Dyadobacter chenwenxiniae. Next base: position 3,323,919 of record NZ_CP094997.1, read on the forward strand.
TAGTTTTGCTTCAAACGGTCTTTTAAGAAATGCCTCAGTTCATCATTGTCTTCTACAAGCAGCACATGTGCAGTTATTTCCGAAGAAAGCGGGGATGTTGTTTCCGGTTCAGGATGATTGAATACAAGAATGTCGGCATAATCTATCTTTTCCAAACTGGCCTTAGGGCCACTGCCTGGCTCAATTTCTATAACTGGTTCCTGGCTTGGCTGATCGGGAATGGCGATGATGATTTCTGTTCCTTTGAGCTTTTCACTATACACATAAATATCGCCCTGGTGCAGACTGGTAAGCCCTTTTACCAAAGAAAGCCCAATCCCCGAACCCAAATGGTTATTGCTAGCGCGGTAATAACGATCAAATATAAGGCCAATCGACTCGGCGGAAATACCTATGCCGGTATCCACTATACGAAAGTAAACATACTGCTCCGATCGCCTTTCATGGAGTAATTTAAAGGATGCGCCGGGCGTAAATTCTGGTTCTTCCCAATCAAATAATACTTCCAGCGTCACTTGCCCTTCTGGTTTGGTATATTTGAAAGCATTGGTCAGGACATTAAAAAGAATCTTTTCCAAAACCTGTTCATCCAGCAAGGTTGTAATGCGTTCTTTTGGCGAAATAATTTTGAATTGAATGTTCTTGTTCGCGCTCAGATCCTCGAATGTGGTGTGGATTCCTTTTACAAATAAGTCCAGAGAAACCGGCTTTACTTCCAATGTAATGGCCGAGTCGGAAAGCTTTCTGAAATTCATCAACTCATTGATCAAGTTAAGGAGGCGTTTTGCATTGCGGTGCATCATTTGAAATGAATGATAATGCCCGGATTGCTTTGCTTCTTTTACTAAAACCTCTAACGGGCCCAAAATGAGCATTAATGGTGTGCGGAATTCGTGGGAAATGCTGGTGAAAAAGTCCAGTTGCTGCTGGTAAAGCTCCTCTCTGTGCTGATGGATTTCTTCTCTCTTTTGTTCTTCAACATTCCTGACCGCCAGTTCACTTTTCAGCCGGAACCACCTGATTTGATAAATGTAAACTCCGGCCAGCGACAGCATAATGATCAATGCATAAATTATTTTGGCTGTCAGTGATTTCCACCAAGGCGGAGCCACAGAAATGTTCAGAACCGCCTGATAACCACCCCAAACTCCATCATGATTGCTTGCTTCCACCAATAATTGGTAACTGTCATAATCCAGGTTCGTATAAGACGCCGAAGGATTGATGCCATCCGTATATTTCCAGTCCGTGTCGTAACCTTGTAATTTATACCTGTATTTGCATATCAGCGGATTGGAATACTGCATGGAAGAAAAATACACCACAAAGTTATTTTGTAAATAGCTCAAGTTCAGGTCTTTGCTGTAACTGGTCACTTCCTGCAATTGTGGCACCGGATTGTCTTTCTCGCCAATGTCAGCTTTCCTATTGTTCACAATCAGATCGGTAAATACAGGACGGACCCTTTCGCCGTTGCTTTTAATGCTGTCCGGATTGAAATAATTGAGCCCATTGATTCCGCCAAAATACAATCTGCCGTTTTCGCCGGTAAACGATGCACCCACTTTAAAACTGTTTCCCTGCAAGCCACTTTTTTGGTCGTAGCTCACCAATTTCTTTGTTTTTGGGTCAAAACATTGCAAACCATTGCCACCTACCCAGACTTTACCATGCGTATCGATTTCAATGCTTTCTACATCATTGAAAATCCCATAACGCTTTCCGTACGAGTGGATCACATAAGCATTATTTTTTTTCAATATCAACTGATTAAGTCCGCCTCCCAGCGTTCCGACCCAGTAAGTGCTGTCATTCTGTTTTTTGATTGGCCAGGCGTAAGGAGAACTCAGTGAATTGGGTTTGCCATTCGCTGTATAGCGGAAGGTTTTAGTGATCATTCCGTTATTGTCGATGATAAGACGGCGCAGTCCGCTGATGCCGGCCACCATTATTTCAGGGACTTTGTTATCCGCTGAAAAAAAATGGCCCTCGCCATGGTATCGAACATTAGCTATCTTGTTGTCTTTCAATATAATACAGCCAATCCGAACATTTCTAAGCGCAAACCAAATATTTCCATAGCAATCTTTGAATAACGCTGTGACGGCCTGCAGGGGCAGTTTTTCTGAACCCGGTATGTTAGATACAAGTTTTCCATTTTTAAGAACATCGATTCCCTTTCCAGTTCCAATCCAGAGATTATGATCTTCATCATAAACAAGGGCGTTTACCTGGTTACTTTTCAATTTTACAGGCGTATCGGTTGCGTAATGTTTGTAAGTTTTGGTAACGAAACTATATTCATTTAACCCATTTGCATTGGTGCCGATCCAAACCTTCTGTTCATTTTCTTCGAGTACGGCTTTGATTACGTTGCCTGATAAAGTGTTATTTAGCTGCGGGTTATTTTGGAATGTATAAAACAGTTTAGGATTTAAATCGCAAAAATTTACACCGCCGCCATAGGTGCAAGTCCACAAACAGTCGCTTCGATCGATGAACAAGCGGCTTAGAGTATTCGTATTTAAGCTTTGCACAAAACTATTACTCGTAATCAACTTTCTTGAAGCTGTTTTTCCATCGAGATACATTAAACCTTCTTCGGTAGAAATCCAATAGTTGTAACGGTTATCCTGCACAAGATCCAAAATATCCAGCCCTTTCCCCAATTCAGTCTCTGTTTCGACGGTTATCCCCCGGGAATTTGATTGACCTGCATAAATCGTCGCCGCATAATTCTGCCTGATTTTCAGAAGTTTCGTGTTCGAGCTGAGTAAGAGATTGTCTTCGCGGTCTAAAAAAATTCCTGAAAAATCGGCATAACGGCGGCCGGAAGCATTGCTAATATCAAAGCGCTTCAAATGAAGCTTGTGGTCAAAAGTCCATACGCCGTCATTGGCTGACAGGTACACAAGACCTTTTTTATCCACAACAAAATCGGTAAACTTCGTAGTCTTGAGATGCGGAAGGCTAAGGGCAGTGAGGCTATCACCATTTAAATGGTAAACTTTAAAAACGTTGCCCAGCAATGCTCCAATCGTCTTTTTATTAATTTGCACTATTTTATTAAAGTGCTGATCACCAATCGATTTTATTCCGAAATTATAATCGATATATCGCTCCCTTTTTGAATCAAAACATTGAATCCCGCCTTCTGTTGCTAACCATATCCGGCCATTATCCCCCATCCCCAGACTCAGAATTCTATTATTGGCAGCATTGCGCAGCGGGTAATTAGCATTGTAGAATTTTTTGATGGCATAACCGTCGTAACGGCTTAGCCCGTATAAAGTTGCGATCCAAATAAAACCAGCAGAGTCTTGCTTAATTTCTTTTGTGTCCGTGTGGGACAATCCATTATCAACGGTGAGATAGGAAAATTTAAGCGGTATCACCTGCGCGCTGGCGACAGCCACAAATTCTAGCAGAAGGCAAATGATCCCAAATATCCGAAATGTCAAAATTTTAGGTATTTTATTCAAAAGCATATGCCTTTCACTTCTACTATACAGATTGTCAATCCAAATCATACCTCAACCCTAATTTAGACAAAGAATTTGACAACTTTTTATACAAATGTAAACAAATGTAGTGAAGTGTTGACGTGACACATATTTTTTCGTTTGAATGTTTTGGTTAAAGCTGAAAATCGTAACATATGAAATAAATTATGAACAAAAGTTGATGGGAAACAGACGAAAATAGGAAACTAGCTTGAACGACAAATTGAGCTACCTTGAAAAATTTTCCTGTCCGAGCTTCAAACAAACTTCTTGAAGTAATATCGGTTCGTTGTCATGTTCCATGCCTTTATTGAGTAGCCACGGTGAAAGCCAGATTTCATCCAGGGGTTGCCACTGGCGGAACTTTAATATTTTAGTATTATACCCAAATGCCCTGTTCTGGTAGCATCCCTTTGTCCAGAGCCAATAGTTCAATTCCGGAATTCAGTTGCCCCATTTACAGAGAAACCTATTTGTATACCCTAATGAAATACTATAATGAGGATGTTAAAAAGTATATCTACCTTAATTTCAACTTTTTTAGCTCCATGTCTCTTGCTGGTTCAGCCATCAAGAGATGATAAATACCGGTTACAGCCCTACGCTCCGATTTTCGGATTATGCGGCAAGCTCTTGAAGAAATTCACCCAAGCCTGTATTTGTATACACCGAAAGATAGCCTGGACTCAATATTTGACCGGTCATTCAAGTTGATTTGCCGGCCAATGACCGAATCGGAATTTATGTCTTTCTTGTCCCCTGGAAGTTACCTTGTTACTTTCGACAGACCAGGCAACCGAGTTGGTGCTGATGAATATGAATTTGATTTTTTACCAGAAATGTGGAAATTAATAGACATCCAGCCTGTTGCAGATACAAAGCGTTTTCGGGGGAAAGTCTATGTATTGATTGACGGAGGAACGATCTCTAATGGCTCAAATTTTGCTGCCGCCCTTAAAGCATATTGCAAAAATGCGGTTTTTGTTGGCAGAGAAACAGGAGGAACCGAGTCTGGCTGCGGTGGTGGAACAAATAATAAGCTCACTCTGCCTAACTCAAAGCTTATTCTGCAATTCCCTTGGTTGTAATTTGTTTCTTCTTCGCCTAACCCTATTTATGGTCGTGGATTACAACCGGACTACCCAATTATAAATACACCCAAATCAGTTGCAGGGCACGTGGATCTAGATATGAAAAAAGCAATGGAGTTAATTAAGAATAGTGAGTTGAAGAGCAATAATAAGTAGTTTAGTGAATTTTGAGCGGGTTATACTCTTATCAAAGGGAATAATACTAACCACTACCATTGATTTATAGGCAACTATATAGGAGTTGGGACAAGGAATTTCGCACTCAACTTGTAACTTAGCGAACCCACTTAGCACTTTACCAGATGGCAGTTTTGGCAGGTATTCTTTTGTACGCCCTATGGCTTTCGACTGTATAGATTATGATGTTTTATCGAAAGAATAAACAGGCTGGATCTCCTTGGCCGACATCTGACCAAATCACCACTTTGGTGTTTGGTCGTGTAAAGACAAGTTTAGAAGTTAATCTTATATCTGCGTTGTATATTTTGCTTTGGAGTGTTTTTGCGCTGATTTCGTTTTTTCGGGGAGCTATGTGAGATCAGGCGTTATTTATTTACAACCAACTGGGTGACACGCTTGTGCTCATATTTAACCAGGCCATTACCAGTGCCGTTAACGACTGTGAGAAGTTAATTTAACCCATAGTATTTTTTAATTTTTACATTAAAATGACCAGCCAGGAAAAAATAGCTTCTTACGTAGAGAAATTTGTTCGTTTGACCGAGAAGGAAAAAATTGAATTTACAAGCAGATTCAAAGAAATCAGAATAAAGAAAAGACAGTTTATTGTTCAGCCTGACTTTGTTCCAAAGTGCAGATATTTTGTAATTAAAGGTGCTTTGAGAGCTTATGTTGTTGGAGACGAAGGTAAAGATCACACGATTCAATTTGCTGTAGAAGATTGGTGGATTTCAGATTACGACAGCTACATACATCAACAACCTGCAAGTATGTTTGTTGTTGCCCTGGAGGATTGTATTCTTTTGCAAATTAGTTTTGAGGATGAACAAACATTAAAGGCACTCAATCATAAATTTGAAACATTCTTCAGATATAAGGCTGAACTTGCAACAGCGTTTATGCAGAGAAGAATAGTTACAAATCTCACCAAGTCAGCAAAAGAGCGCTATGATCTTTTTATTGAAAGCCATCCAGAATTGGTACAACGCGTTCCACAGTACGCATTAGCTTCCTATTTGGGCATTACAACCCAATTCCTGTCAAAAATACGGAATCAAAAAAACCTCATAAAAAGTTAATCCAGTTTCACTTCTTTTCTTCTTCTAGTTGATTTTTAAATTTTAAGAATCAACTCACTTTTGCATTGTCAGTTTTGACAAATGACAATTGACTAAAAATCGGAATGGAAAAATTAAAAAACAAAGTAGCTGTTATTACGGGTGGTAATAGTGGCATGGGTTTAGCCACCGCAAAATTATTTGCCACAGAAGGAGCCAAAGTAGCAATAACTGGTCGCAATGAAGCAACCTTAAAAAAAGCCGTTTCAGAAATAGGAAACAATGCAATAGGCGTTAGAGCCGATGTATTAAACTTAAAAAGCATTGTTAATGCTTATGCTGAAATTGCTGCCAGGCATGGTAAATTTGATGTATTAATTGTTAACGCAGGAGTTTATAAAGGTCTTCCGTTGGCTGATTTTACCGAAGAACTATTTGATGAACTCGTTGATATTAATTTTAAAGGAGCTTTCTTCTCAGTTCAAAAGGCCTTACCATTTTTAAATGACGGTGCATCTGTTGTAATGACATCTTCGGTTTCAAGTGAAAGTGGAGCGGCAACCGCTTCGGTCTATGGTGCAACAAAAGCTGCTATACGCTCTTTAGCCCGCGGTTTTTCTGCTGACCTGTTAGAGCGAAACATACGAGTCAATGTTCTTTCTCCGGGACCTATTGAAACACCTATTTTTGACAGATTAGGAATGCCTCAGGAAAATGTAAATGGAATCAAACAATATCTTGCCAGCGGAGTGCCTTTAAAACGGTTGGGTACTATTGATGAAATGGCAAAAGGCTTTTTATACCTGGCAAGTGATGATTCATCTTTTATGTTAGCAGGAGAAATTGTACTGGACGGAGGAATTGGACAGATGTAAATAAATGGCAAGAAAAATTTTAAATATCGCAATTGTACTCCTGGTTGCTGTCATTTTACTGATAGCTGGATTAGAGGTTTTCAGTTCTTACCCCAATGGGGCTTTAGTTTATAATACCGAAGCCCCGGTGCAATCGGTAAAATCGATAATTGTTCATGCAAGCGCAAAAAAAACTTGGACAATAATGAGCGAAGTTAATAAATGGGAAACCTGGGAAAGCGATAATAAAAGCCCCGTTTTAAAAGGAGCTTTTAAGTCTGGCAACTCATTTACCTGGAAGTCTAACGGTCTACGAATTCATTCTACTATCAAAATAGCTGAACCTTATTCAAAAATCGCCTGGTCCGGACCTGCATTCGGCTGCTTTGCGATCCATACCTGGACTTTTACAGGACTTCCAAATGGAAATACAAGGGTTGATGTCAGAGAAAGCATGCAAGGGTGGCTAGTTAGTTTAATGACGGATAAATTCCAGACAGGTCTCGATGCATCGCTTAATAAATGGTTGTCGTCACTCAAGATTAGAGCGGAAAAATAGTTATTCATTCCAGTGGCAGCTTCATAAGCTGCGGCTTTGTAAGAAATACCTAAACTAGCGCCTGGCATTCGTACGGATTTATGAGAGTCCTTAGCGGGCAGTCTGCTTTATAAATTGTAAGGCCCGGTCCATAATTTCGCCTTGCCGGGCCAGCTCCCCCTGAATTGTCAACGAAACCGAAATGTCGATCTTGACGCCTAGTCGTTGATTGGGCCTACCGTCGGCCTTCTATCACATCCACATAAGATGTGCCTTTCACAGATTCGGTTGGGAAAAGCGCTTCTTGAACATTTTGTTGCATAAAAACTCGTGGTTTCAATCGGTGGTTATTACAATTTTTCCGCTTGCCTTGTTGCTATCCATCAGCTTGTGCGCTCTGGCAATATCGCCGAGCTTAAATACACCGCCGATACTTAATTCTATTTCGCCGTTTTCTACCATCGATATAAACTCCTGAAAGGCATCCACTTCGATTTTTATCTGTCCGCTGTCAAACACAGTCAGGTTTACAGTGGCAGGAATGTAGTCCATTGGAGCAAAATCTTTAATGCTCCAAATTTCAGAAAGCATGCCGGTCATACACACGCTTCCTCCTGGTTTCGCGCAGGAAAGCGAATCCTTTAACGTATTGGCCCCGACCAGTTCCAATATTTTGTCGATTCCCTCTGGATAAAGCTTATCAACCTGTGCTTTCAGGTTGCCATTATCAATCAGCACAGCTTCTGCGCCTTTTTCGAGCAAAAACTGCTTTTTTTCTTCACTGCGACTCGTTGCAATGACATTCAGGCCTTCATGGCTGGCCATCTGAATGGCTAAGAGTCCAATGGATGATGTACCACCACGAACCAGGATGCTTTCACCCTTTTGTATGCGCAGCGCTAGGTGCAAAGAGCCATAAACGGTCTGGAACATTTCAGGGATTGCCCCGAGTACGTCCCAGGGAAGCTTACTGGTAAACGGATAGATGATGGAATTGGGTAGGACAGCATATTCTGCGTAACTCCCATCATAATCTCTGCCCATTCCACCCATACAAGCAGCCACTTGCTGCCCGGGCTGCCATTTTCCGCTGGGGTCGCTAACAATTTCACCCACACATTCAATGCCCAATATCCTGGGGAAGACCACTCCGGGGGAGTAGCCTTTGCGGGTCATCAGCTCAGAACGGTTTAGCCCGAAAGCCTTTACTTTCACAAGTACCTGATCCAGGCCAGCCTGGGGCACGGCTCTATCTTCAATTGTCAACTGTTCTGGTCCTCCTGCCGTGTAAATTACCGCTGCTTTCATATTGGTCATTTAGATTTTAGGCGTGTGGGCGCCTAATTCAGATCTTGTTAAAAATATACCGGAAAATCTTGCAGTCTTCCGCCTCTCTTCGCACTACAAAGAAATCCCTCGTTTTTACGGCGATGGATTGACCTTGGGTGTTTTCAGTTGTCACTGTTGCGATGCTTTCAGCAAATGCAAAATCACTTTCCACGGCCAGATTTTTAAGCAAAAACTCAGCTTTCAAGGTTTGGGTTTGAAAGAAACGTTCGGCTTTCTTGTGAATTTGCTGCGCGCCGCGGATCGTTGCAAAACCATCGGGCATATCATCTTCCATGCAATCATTCACTCCATTGAAGGTGAAGAGAGTATATAATTGAATGCTATGCAAAGTTGTGGCCAAACATTGAAACAGACTCATAAACAACTGCAAGAAAAACCCTTAAACTATGTTAAGATTTTTCCCTGGAAACGATTGACTTTCGGATTTTACTTAAAAATTCAGGGGTGATGCCCAGGTAAGAAGCAATCTGGGAATTGGGAAGACGGTTAAGCAAATGAGGGTACCGGGCCAGAAACGACTGGTAACGTTGCTCTCCGGTAGAGCTGATATTTTCTAAAACCCTGATTTGCAACTCGATATATTTCTGCTCAGTGATAATGCGGAAATTACGGTCGAATTTATGATGGTTGATAAATAGATAAAGAAGATCTGGCTTCTTAATTTGAAGGATGACGGATGGCTCAATAGCCTCAATATACATCAGGCTTGGCTTTTCTGAATAAAAGCTATTTAAATCGGCAATCCACCGGTCCGCCGGCCGGCCATTCTCGGCAACAAATTGCAGGTTGTGCTCCACGCCCTTCTGGTCTACATGGTACATCTTAAAACATCCCGAAACGACGAAGGTATAGTATTGGCACACATCTCCCTGATGCAGTATGAAATGGCGACGTTTCACCTGCTTTTCAACAAATAATCGAGTTATTTCAGCCCGCTCTTTTTCAGCAAGCGGAAAATATTGTTTGAAATATTCTATAAGTTGAGATGTGGCCAAAATTTAAGATTTAGAGTAAAAATGTGATTTAAAATTATTGAAATAACACTATGGAAGCAGCACGCGATTTAATAGTTAAGTTTAACAGGATGTTCGGCTGAGATAGAGTTCCTACAAAAAATGGAACGAACCGAGTATTCCCTCCCATTTAATTCTAGACAAGTGAAATTTTAGTCTGTCCCACTTTGTTTCAAAGAAAATTCCTGGCAAACAACAACAAGCTAGTCTTTGGATTAAAAGCAATCGAGAAACAGGATCACACAAATGGAGTTTATATTTCTTTACACCGGATCAAAAAGCGTATCACCTTATGCCTGATGCAATTCCCAAGTTTGCCATTGCCGAAGTCCTGAAGGGACATTCTTCACAGGCACTGCTTTCGGAGGACTATCACTTGACGGTGAGTCCACCTGGCCACAAATTAACCAATATTCCTTACCGTACCACGTTCTACGCCGTAGGCCTGTGCCGGGCGGGCACCGTGGAGTTAAAAGTAAACCGGGATTACTACCACGTAGCTCCCGGTTCACTAATGCTTCTGGGGCCTGAGGCGTTGCGCCACTGGCAGCAGCAATCGGCCGACTATTACACCGAAGCCCTGTTTTTTACCGAAACCTTTTTCTCGGCGCCTTATACGGATCCGACGCGACTGCGGCAATTCGCCTTCTTTAGTGCCCAAGCCACGCGGGTGCTGTCTCTATCAGCGGCCGAGGTAGCACAGGTGGGGCAGCTGCTAGAGCAAGTCCGGCAAACCCTCAAGCGGCCGAGCCAACACCAGGCCGACATTGTGCGTAGCTACGTTACCATCCTACTGCTCGTAGCCGCCGACAGTTATGAGCAGCGCATGACTCTTGCAGAAGCTCCGCCACGCCAGATAGACTTGGTGACCCGTTTCCAGCTGCTCGTAGCGCAGCCTGACCCGCATTGTCGCCGAGTAGCCGACTATGCTAGTTTGCTTTGTGTTACCAGTAAGTATTTAAGCGAAACCTTGAAGGCAACCACGGGCAAAACGGCAGGAGAATGGATTGATAGCCAGGTGCTACGTGAAGCCCGCCACCTGCTCTGGCAGACCGATCGGAGTATAATGCAGGTCGCCGAAGAGTTGGGCTTCAGCGATGCGTCGGCCTTTGGCAAATTCTTCCGGCGTCAGACGGGACAGACCCCACTAGCCTATAAACAACAGAGGCCCCTGTAAATCAAGACTTCTTAGATAGGTAGCAAAGCCCCGCGAAGGGCTCTGGATCAAATCGGGTCCATCGACGACTGTAGCCTTAGACCGGACTCCGGGCCTGGCTGATACAACTCAATAAGCATGTCTTCATTGTCTCTAATGAACGTATAGCGGTCTCCGCTACCATCGGGTACGACGTTGAGTGTAAATGCTTGCTCAACTCCCTTGGCCATCAACTCCATAAGAATGTTGTCGAGGTCATCCACAAAAATCGCAAAGTGATTTATTCCTCCAAAGCTTAGGTTTGATTCAGCCTCTTTCCGTCCGTCCTCCATCGGCATGGCGTTCTCAATCTGAAAGAACTCAAGCCTGAGATCGCCACGTCCGATGAACGCCACGCTCGCTCCCGGAAAGCCAAAGTCAGTCAATCTCTTGAAGCCGAGATGCTTCTCATACCAGGCGATCGTTGCTTCCAGGTTGCGCACGGTGATACCAACATGGTGGAAATAGTTGAGGCGGTCTGACGCTGTATGTTGCTTAATGATTCTTTCTGCGGAGCGACTCGGAAAGAAGTCTTCAAGAATCCGACTTGGATTAAAAAATTCGCGGTAATGGGCGATTTGCTCGCCTCGCATGGTCAGGCGTGCGTTGTATACCTGGTGGTAGGTCTTGCCGGTAGCCGTCACTAAGCCACCGCCTTCGAACTCTACAAACAACGTATTTGGGTCAAAGCTGGCCGAAAAAGTCAAGTTCGTAAAGCTCCAGTTGGAAACAAGGCGGGTTACGTTTACCAAGTGTGCCGTCACGGCGTCGCGCCCTTCCACCCGATTAGCGAAAGGGGCGGGTGCATATGGATACTCGTGCACCACGTCCTCCGTAATCAAATTCGCATAGGCTTCAGCAGTCATAGCGGGGTTAGTGAACAACGCAAGGTGCTGCCGAAATGCGCGCTCCGCGCGAGTCATGCTGCTGTTGTCGGTGATGTCTGAGCTCATGTAGTAATATTAATTAATGGTTGAATTTTTTGATATTTCCTTTTGCCGCCTGCGCGCTCCAAGGTTGGATTATTTTACCATATTGACCATCCAGAGGCATCGCATTTGGTGCAGTAAAGGTCGGCATGGTTTCCACCCCCATGTCAGTTCACTTGACGGGTATTCTGGTTCCGAATACGCTATTTTGAAATGGCAGGCTTACAGCGAGATAGAATTGATTTGATGCATACCTGTGAACTGGATGCAGCTGAAGCCGTAAGAATATTTAGCAATAGGGCAAAGTGATGGCCATGGTTTTTGCGATGGCTTCCGAAATTAAAAGAGACCTGATCAGCAAACGGACGAAAGAGTCACTCGCTGCTAAAAAGTTATCAGGTATAAAACTTGGCAGACCTTCTGGCCCAGGTAAAAGCAAACTTGATCAGTATAGACCGGAGATCGAGGCGTTGCTGCTCAGTGGGTCAAGTCAGAAGTACATTGCCGACCGTTATCGGGTTACTGAAGCGACTTTATCGAATTGGATTAAAAAGAATGGTGTCAAAAAATATCAGAAAGCGGCCTAAGTTTCAAAAATCATGCTCTACAAACCCTTAACTGTTTTCGGATTTAAGTAGGCCATTAAGCATAGAATCAGTACAAAAGGCGCACGGAGTGTTTCAATATAACCCAAGCGGCTTTACGGTTTCCTATGAAAACATTTCAATAGATATAATGTGGAAAGACATTTCACAAATAAGCGTTTTCAAACGAGATCTGTTTACCATTGATAGGATCGACATGGATATCGTATACAGAGATAAACTATTGTCCATCAGCGAGGATCTTCCTGGCTGGGATCAATTTATTCAAAAAGCCAGCGAGACTTTCCGCAAAATTCCAGAAGGCTGGGAAGCAAATGTTGTTCTACCTCCCTTTACCAAGAACTTATCTACAATTTATAGTAGATTCCCTGACTTCATATTAATGGGAAAAGCTCCCCGACTTATTAGCGTTGATCGATCCTAATGAGATAGATGACGGGTTGTGAAATCGAAGAAGACCAGCTATTAAAGTGGAATGCATAAAATTGTATGCAATTCAATTCTGAAATATCTGCGCAAAATAATGTTGAAATTCACAAAATGGGAAGGAAAACACAGACGTTCAAGAGTACAGAAAAACCACTGTATTTTACCGACGCCGATAAACTAACAAATGCGAAAGTGCTGCGGACCTTCTGCCTTTGTAAATATGAGGAATTGGTAAATGATTCCTTACCGTCTTGAAGGCTTTTATTGTATGTATGACCCTGGATCTAACACAGAGACGTTTTCCTTATATCATGTGAAACAACCGCCTTATATGCATTCAGGAAGTTCGAAGGATCAACAACAGATTGAGATGTTACTCATCATTGTGATCCTGGCCAACGAGGAGCTGCTCAACCAACGTTATCTGCTACAAGTCACTGGCATTAATTATTCTTTAATGATTTTTCGGTTGTCATTAGATTTAGCGCAAAGTTTAAAGCATCCCGATACGCTACATGATGGTCTGGGATTACGCCATTGAAATCTGATTTTTTAGCTCCAATGTTGAAATATAAATTATGTGATATGGTTAGCTCCATACTTGTCATGGGTAGATGCGTGGTAATGATGTCTCCGAAGCTTACAATCAATCCACCAGTTTCCTGTCCCACTAATGTTCCGAGTTTGTAATGATGAATAGCCTGGGCAAAATCAGCAGCAGATGAAAACGTAAAGGGACTTGTCAACACGATAAGCTTACCATCAAACCTGTTTAACAAATCCTTTTTCCTTATAAGCTTGCAGTCTTCTACTTCGATGCTGCCATTTTTTTTTCGCATTATTGCTTTGTAGGCACTGGATTTCGTATCAGTATTTGCATTGTTCTTATACCTTTCTTTTTGCAGCTGGCTATACTTTGTGACCACTTTGGTGTATTGGGTGAAGTCGGATTTGATAAAATATTGTAAAAATTCGTCACCAATTTCAGAATCTCCCCCCAGGTTGGATCTTAAATCAATGATGAGTTTGTCGACTCCCCGCTCTTTAAGCAATGAAAAGGTCGAATCAGCAAAACGTAGAAATGAAGGCTTGTCTTCAAAGCTGCGAAAGTCGATGAGGGCAGTATTCAGACTATCCATCAGTTTCAAACTATAAGGCGCCTGACTGGGTGCTGCATTAATTTCCTTTGGCCTGCGCTTATTAAAGTCCATTTCCCTAATACCAGCAAGTGCTATTTCCTTCACTCCCTGCTCCGAAGCATAAGTAATGGTGTAGCTGCTATCTATATTATAAAGCTGTTTCAAATGAAATTGAAGAAATGAGCTTCCAAAGGCAAGGCGAAAATCCCGACTTTCCCCAGAGGTCATTTTGATGATGCCATTGATCAGGTCTTCTGATGAGATGTTGTTAATTGACAAGATTTCCCCATTTACCGGAATGGGTATGTCCAGATCGGGCAGGATAGGTCCCTGATAAGAGATATAAGGCTTTATTGGTGAGAACTTTAACTTGACCGGTATCTTGAACGGATTGGGGTATAGGTCATAGAATTCGGATAATGGCATGGCTAAATCCGTATGCCCATCTTCAAGCTTAACGATGACAGGTTCTATAAGCTGGTAAAATAACAAAGTTGATAAAGGCTCGTTTATCTGGCGTTTAACATTAGACATGTCTCTGTAAAAGGAATCTTTTGGATACCGAAAATAAGGATCGGGATGGGTATCTTCTATAAATTTAACCAGGGAATCAATATCACTCTTTAGCTTTTCCGGTTCATATTTCTTTTGCAGGTTTTGTCCCTGCCCCAAACTGAGATTTGCACTAAAAAAAAATAGAAACTCAACGAGTACAATAAAGTTAATCCTAGTGCCCCCAACTGTAACCCTCATTTTTTATGTAGTTAAATAAACAATTTGAATCAATGATATGTCGACCAAGCGGTGTACTATTGATTCAAATAAGAGACACTTTTTTGTCAAAGATGTTGCACAACGTTGCAACACGTCTGAAATTTAGTCGCTTAGAGTAGTGTTATGCCGAGCATACCTCATCTGGCCTCAGTGACGGGGATGAGCGAAAGCAAACTGCGCCGATTTTTTCGGCAGGTTTTCGGCTGGACTTTGAGAACCTGAGTCATTTTTCTCGTGTCTTTGAGCAGCATTTGTTCAAAAGCGCAAACAATATGCAAAATTGGCTTAGTATGAGTGGTCGATTAGTATTAAAGTCGCCGAACAACTCCAGACTGCGGCCACTCTATTGGCTTTCGGTATACACTTACCCAATGATCCCGGTAATTGTTTGCTCCCTTATTTTCACAAAACCCTGGAACGTAAGAGTAGTAGCAAAAGATTCTAAAATAAACGTTGGATTTGGTAAAGCAGCGTTAGATGCCGACTGCCCTATTTGAGTCGATTTCTAAATTCGTTTATGATCCGATTGCAGGTGTTGCCTTGAAGCGACGGGTTAACCGGAATCCGTCCCGTATCATCAAGCCCAATAGCAGTATGTTTGTAGCTCCAACAATCAATTCAGCGACTTGGGCAGCAAAGAATAATGAATCTATTTCGTCGTTACACGCCTTGTAAAAAAGGAAGGAAGCCAGAGACAGCAAAATCACTCCATTAAGGGCTATCCAACGCATTCTTCCCCGTTTTTTTTCTACCCGCGCATCTTTTGACTTTCCTGCTAGTTTGTTTCCGGTTAAGGCAGCGGCAGGCACTAATATTACCATCGCCCACATGGTGAAGAATATGATCTTTTTGAGCTGGATTAACCAAGCAAGATTGCCGGATAATTCACAGGCCAACGAGGCGAGGAAGAAAATTAGGATCAATAAAAAGGCTGATATGCCAGCTATGGCATGAATTGAAGATGTGGTTTTGCGTTTCATGATAATAATGTTTGATATATCAATTAATAATGTAAATTTTAGTTTTTTAGATTAGCCGCAATTTTCAGCGTGAGTTTATTAAGAACTGCCAATTCCTCTGGTTCCATTCCACGTGTAGCCCGATCCAAGCCCTTTTTGGCACATGCAATCAATCGAGGGACTAGTTCTTCGCCCGCTGGCGTCAGGGATAAGTAATGATTCCGACGATCCTGCCCAAACTGGCGTTGAATAAGCTGTTTTTTTTCCAGAACGATCAATGATCTGGTGATACTTGCATTGTCTCTTGACGTTGCCACAGCCAGGTCTTGCTGATTCATGCTTCCTCGTTCGTGTAACCTGAATAGCAGCGCCCATTGCTCTGCCATGACATCAATATTCTCACGCCTTAATTGCTCATTCAGTTCACGTTTAAGCAAATTAGCTACAATGTTAAAGTTGTACCCAATAGAATCATCTAAAACGAATTCTTTCATAAGATCATAATCAATGTTTGATATATCAAACATTATCTGCGATTTTTAGTTCAGTACTTATACAATTAAGGTTTAATCCTTTACAAACGTTTCAACGATATTGCGAATTCAATTCCCTAGATCACCAATCGGGAGCTTTCCAAAGAATTGAAACATTTGGAAGAAAACTTGATGATCAACACGACCATAATAGATGACTATCCGGGCTTATTCTGCTCAATAAGTGCCACGATCGTTGAATTAAAATCCGTCAGATCTGTCCCCAACCTTTGAAAAAACTCCAAATCGGCAGTTTCTACACAGATAATGGCTTTTTGCAGTACGGCCTCACCCTCCGACGTCAACTTGATCGTCTTTGCTCTGGTATCTGTCGGGTGCTCCTGACGGGTGATGAATTTCTTCTCTTCCAAGGTCCTGAGTACCTTTGACACCATCATCGTGTCTGCATTGCCCTGATTGGCTATATCAACCTGTGTAACCTGATCACTTTCCCTCGATAACCAGGCTAACGCACAAAGCAGTACAAACTGAGTATGGGTCAGGTCTAAAGGATCCAAGACACGCCTTTGCTTCCTTTGCCATAACATGGTCAATTGTCCCAAAAGATATCCAGGGCTGTCTTCGGGTTTTTTGAAATGAAATTCAATTCTCTTCGGCATAGTCTTCTTGTAGCATCTGTGAAGAAATTAATTCAAAGTCCTGACGATCGATCTCCAAGAGACCAAAACGGAACGGGTAACCCCAGTTTTTCTTGTCTTTAATAAAGTTCAGTCTGGAAATTAACGGTAAAATAGAAACATCTCTACCGGGCAAAAATTTAATATTACGTCTAGACGGGCAGAAATCCTCGGACACCTGGAGCTGATAAATTTGCTCGTCCATAACCTTTCCTATACCCGTAAATTCCTGGCACGCCGCGGGTCTTCCCAATGTCTGTTTTCCGGAATAATAAATCATGAAATCATCTTTACGCATCCTCTTCAAGGGTGATGCCTTTCCATGGCAGGTTTGGGCAATACCCTGCACAAGCGCACTTTTGACATGATCTTTTGATGCCACGATGATCCAGTATTTCGTATCCCCGCTCATATGGATTCGGCTGCCTTCAGAAAGGTGATGTTGTATCCGTCGGGGTCTTTAGCAATGAGTATCTTTCCGAAAGGTGTATCCTGAATCGGCCCTAACAGGGTCACGCTTTTTGCTGATAGCTGCGCCTGCAAATCCTCTATTTCCTCATCAATTGCAAACCATACTGAGACACCGGTGCCCAGTTCCTTTCCTTCGAGGTCACTGATTGGGGTTCTGATAGCAAAACTTGCTTCACCCTTGTTGTAGCTAAAAACACAGGCTTGTGGGTTGGGGATTCCCGCCTGCTCAAAACCCAGTTTTGTAGTGTAAAATTCTTTCGAGACTTCAAGATCCCTCACTTGAAGAGATGCAAATTCTAATTTTCTCATCATGCATATAATTTAATAGTCGCAACTATAATATACACGACACTTATATGCAAAGTTCCCTACTCATATTTTTTGATCATTTTGTTGACCCAAAAACAGCAGTTGTAACTTGTTCCTCATTAGCTCGTCTACAGGTTAGGTTTTGGTATTAACGCAAAAGTCCGTACACCTTGTACTATCCCAAGAACTTTCACTAAACCCCTCTCCCAACGTTCTGTGTTTTCTTATTTAACATAGTACAATTTAACATGTGCCACAAAAGATTAATCTGTACTATCATGGCGTCCACACCGCTGTTATAGCATAGTTTGTTACTAAGGCTATATTTCATTTTAATCACCATTTCCGGAGCATTACGAAAACGACAGAAAATTCATTTACATGCCGCTGATCCTGAAAGTATTGGCCAAATACAACGGATCAAAAAGCCAATCGTACAGCCTGGCAGTTCAGGCTGCGCTGCATGAGCTAATTAATTCACCTACTGTCATATCACTGAATGTCAACACTTCCTTTGCTTTTTCGATGAGTTTATTGTGAATGTGCTGCTGCGTATTCTGGCCGGTCAGTGCGCGGAGCATGTCGCCCAGGTAGCGGGGCGAAACGTGCAGCTCGTCCGAAAGATTACATCGAGCTCACCGGGAAAGTCATCAGCCCTGCCGACGAGCCGGTAGTGATAAAAAGCCCTGCTTTCCGCTCACGGAAATACGGAATGAATGCCTGCGTCACCCGCACGACACCGAAAAAATTGGTTTCCATTTGATGTACCAGCTGTTCGTCGGTCATCGCCTCCAATGCGCCGAACAATTCATAACCGGCATTGTTAAATACCAGATCGATATCGCCCAAAGCCAGCGTCTGTTGGGTGGTTTCGCGGATTTGCGTCGCGTTGGTCACGTCGAGGGGCAGCACCGTTACATTATCCCGCACATTGAGTTCTGTTTCATTTTCAGGTTTGCGCATGGTCGCGATCACTTTCCAGCCCTTGGCCGCAAACAATTTGGCCGTAGCCCTTCCGATACTTGTTGAAGCACCAATAATAAAAATAGTCTTTGTCATTTGTCTTGCTTGTTAATTTTCGAGAGACAAATTTCTGCGGCGCACGGCTGGCGTTTGTAGCAGATGTGGAGATTTTTGTAGCCCAAATGGTTGGGCTATCCTTTACTTTTCGCTAGCCAGTGCCAGCTCTTTTTGCGTATTTTCACCCAATGCCATCCTGAGCGGCGCTGTGTAATGCTTGCAACTTATGATTCTGGTCAAATCCCGAAACACAAAATTAATTTTAAGCAAGTGGGGTGAATTTAAAGTTTGTCGGACGCTGCTTAGAAGTAAGTAGCAACAAGTCTTTTCGCGTTTACATAAAGGTGGATCATATTACCTTGGAAAAATAATGCTTTTCAACTATCGACTGTTGGCGTACTTGATCCGGTATTGCAAGGGAGTAGTACGGAGCCGTGCGGAGAATATCGCGATGAAATGGCTCGGGTTGGTGTATCCAATTTGGTAACTGATCTCTTTAATAGAAATATCGGTATACCGCAATAAACGCTGTGCTTCCAGCATACAATGGTCCTGAATGATGGTTGTTGCCGTGCTACCTGTCAATTGTTTGAGCATGTCGTTGAGATGGGCAGTTGAAATGGACAATTCCTGTGCATACTGGGACGGCTTTTTCCAATCCCGATAATGTTCGGCGAGCAGCGCCAAAAACTGTTGTTTGATAAGCTGTGGCCTGTTTTTCTTGTGTTTGCTCTGCTCTGCCACGGAAGAAGCGATGCTACTCAAAATATACAGCATACCCGAAAATAGGGCGACCATCGCTTTGCCCGCTAACCCGCGCTGCAAAGACTGTTCCGCTATCACCGTCAGCAATTTTTCAATTTGCCGGTAACCTGCATCTGTTGGAAGCTGATCGATTTTTACAGGCCTTTGAAAATAGATATCCAGTTCGTTTTGTTGTGATTGATCAATCACCGTGGGATCAAAGTCAATGACCCATCCTTTAAGTGGAGATACCTGCGTGAGCAGGTGTATCTGTCCGGGAAATACGAGCAGCACAAATGGCCCCTCCAAGTCGAGCTTCTCCAAATCTATGCTGCCTGTCAGCTTTCCTTCCTCAATGATCAGCAACATGTAGTGCTTGTCCCGATGGGGCAAGGCAACACTATGGCTTCCGGTGACCCTGGTATCCGGACTCAATCTCCGGACCACAATGCCTTTCGATCCGGGCTCGGCAAGACCATATTCCGGTATGCGAGAGATTTTTCCGCGATTCCCGATATTATTACCTTTTAACCGCATATTTATAGATCTATTATCCACTTTTCTTTGCATTAAGTAAATAACAAAGCAACTGATAAGCAAAGCGATGATCAATAAATCTGTAAAACACCTCGAAGACCTCCGGGTCATTATTGTCGGAGGAGGCCTGGTTGGAATGACCGCGGCAATTGCCTTCAAACGTTTGGGCGCTAGGGTAACTCTGATCGAGCAGGCGCCGGAAATACGGGCCGCAGGCGCTTCGATCAATCTATGGAAAAACGCGCTAGACGTGTTTGACGACCTGGGACTCGGCGAGCAAATACGTGCAACCGGGGTTCCGTTGGAGACCTGGTTTTATGACGCGGCTGGCAAGCGTTATCGCGCGCCCGGGTATGATCCGGAAGATTATGCCTTTACCCTCTTTTCAAGACCTGTTTTAACGAACATCCTCGCTGATGCTGTGGGCAGGGAAAATATCATGCTTAACAGTAAACTTGCTCACTTTGATGAAGATGCTGATCGGGTGACCATTACTTTGACACATGGAAAACAGCTTCAAGCCGATTTGCTGATTGGCGCAGACGGCGTTTATTCCACTGTGCGGCGTCAGTTGCTGCCCTCTTACCCCGCCAAAGAACATAAAGGACATCACGTCTGGAGAGCGGTTGTGGCGCCAGGCGATGAAGCAGTTCAAAATACGATCCTCACAGTTGGACATAACCGGACAAGGGGTGGGCTTGCCAGAACCGCCGGCAACCAGGTGTTTTGGATGATCAATCAGTTTAATAGCGAACAACCAACCGGTACTAAAAAAGAGCAGGCCTTGCGCCGGGCAGCCAATTTGAATGATGCCGGCTGGGGAGATTCGCTCATCCGGTTGATCGAGGCGACACCGGAAGACAGCATTATATTCAGCCAGATCATGTACGTACCTGAATTGCCTTTTTGGGTATCAAAACGGGTCGCGCTCGTAGGCGACGCAGCCCATGGACTGTCGCCGCATATTGCGGCAGGAGGTGCGCTGGGTATAGAAGACATCCAAGTGCTTACCGATTCCCTTATCGCCGAGCGCGATATCTCCGCCGCATTAAAGCGATATGAAGCCTACCGCATGCCTTACTTTGATATCGTACGCCGCTTTTCAAATGATGTAGAGCAGTCGGCCGACTCAAAGGATTATGCAGGCCGGTATGCTGCCTTTACACACTGGATGCTCAATGACGGCTACAAAGCCGCCAGGTCTTTTAATGGCTTATCGCCGCTAGTAGCCTCAAAAGCATAAAACCATCATTATTTGAAATCGGCTGATTTTTACACCACAACCTGATTCCTGATCAGGCAAAAACCTTCAAAAATGAAAATAGCAATCATCGGAGCTTCGGCGGGCATAGGGTCTGAAACCGTCAGGTTAGCACTGCAAAGAGGACATACCGTCAAGGCGCTTTCAAGAAATAATGCGCCTTTGGCTGAACATCAGTCATTAATCAAAATCAATGGAACGGCACTTTCGGTGGCCGATTTGAAAACAGTTATTGCTGACACAGATGTCGTGATCGTAACGGTAGGAACCAATAACAAAAAGGGAACCAAGCTTTTCTCAGAGTCGGCAAAAGCATTGGTAGTCGCCATTTCAGAAACAGCTTACAAAGGAAACGTACTTATCGTGTCCGGCTTTGGCACCGGCGACAGTGCTGGTTATCTCAATCTTTTTATGCGTCTGATCATCCGATTTTTCCTAAAAGATCAGTATAAGGATAAGACCCTGATGGAAAAGATCATTTCCGAAAGCAAGCTGAACTGGGAATTCATTAAGCCCGGAATGCTCACGAACGGTCCATTGAACACCAGTTACAAAGTCCTCACAGAGCTATATCCGGGAGTAAAAGTGAAAAAAATATCCAGAGCCAGCGTGGCCGATTACCTCGTTAATGAAGCCGAGGCTCCCAGGCATTTACTTGATCATGTTTTACTAAGTAGTTAATAAATTTGCAGTGAAAAAAATATTAAGATGTGTTAGTCTTTCAATATTGGCGTTTGATGTTTACATTTACCGCATCTTCGAGTGACAAATTCTTATCTGCCTTAAATTGATTCGTTTACACAGACAGTGGATTGGCCTGGGCCTTTTGACGCTAATGCTTGTAAAAGCATGGCTGATCCCGCTTGTTTGTCTGGACTACGAACTTCGTAAAGATTATATTGCCAAAACGCTTTGCGTAAACAGGGACACGCCCATCACGATGTGTTATGGGAAATGTTACCTGGCTAAAAAGCTTAATGCCGCCAGTCAACAGCAGGAGCGCCAGGCTGAGCAGAACTATCTGGCAAGCCTGATCTATCAGGTGATGAATACAGATAGCAACAAGCTATTTGAATATACCCCTGTTGCCTTCCTTTTCCTTGATACGGTTCAATATCGTTATCAATCTTCATTTATCGACCGCCTGTCCATAGGCAGCATATTCCGTCCGCCCGTCGTGTAGTAACCTGTCATTTCTTTTCTTAACAGTTTACTAAAAACATCCACGCTCTCAACATTAACTTGTTGAGACAGAACCTCATATTGTATGAAATGTATTAATCAATACATTGTAGCGTCGGTAGCTGCCTGTGCAGTCTTTCTATTATTCTCATGTTCCACTCCTGCGAGTCCCAGCCCTGAGCCAGTCGCCCCTGATGGTGGAAAAATGCGCCTTGAATTTGATAATGTTGTTGGGGACAAAAACCTGGTTTTGAATAGTGTAACTTATAAAAATGCTTCCAATGAAGATTTTGTGGTTACCAAGTTTAACTACTTCATTTCCAACATTAAACTGACGAAGTCAGACGGGAGTGTATTTACCATGCCGCAGGATTCGAGTTATTTCCTGATTAAGGAAGATACCAAATCTTCGCAGTTCGTCACTTTGAACAACGTGCCCTTCGGTGATTATACGGCCGCAGAGTTTATGGTAGGCGTGGACAGCCTCCGCAACACCGCGCCCATTGAGAAAAGGTTTGGCGTACTTGACCCTTCCGGTTCCATGATGGATGACGGCATGTACTGGGCCTGGAATTCTGGTTACATTTTTGTCAAATTGGAGGGCACTTCTTCAAAAGGCAACCCGGTGAATGGCAAATTTTACTATCACATTGGCCTCTTTGGCGGCTACAACGAAAAAACTGTCAATAACACCCGTGTCGTAAAAATGAACTTCGGCGAGCTGAAAGCCAGTGTCACAAGCGGCAAAGCGCCGGAAGTGCATTTCCTGGTCGACGTACTGAAAGTGTTCGACGGGCCTGCTGCCAACATTACCATTGCTGGTTATAACAGTATCATGGGCGGCCAGCCGGAAAAGTCGCAGCAGATCGCGGACAACTATGTGAATATGTTCACTTTGGATCATATCCACTGAACCACCCAGCTATCCGCTTTTGATATGAGCAGACTCATTCTGATATTAATGCTTTCGCTGATCTGTTGTAGTACAGCCGAGCAAAAATCGCCCCTGCCGGTCCAGGTAGGACCTACGCCCATTGTCTGGAAAAAGCCGGCCGGTTTTCCCGACCCGGTTTACGACCTGTCGCGCAACCCGCTGACCGAGGAAGGGGTGCAATTGGGGAAATTCCTGTTTTACGATGGCATACTGTCCAGGACTAACCTGGTAGGCTGCGGGACCTGCCACCAGCAGGCAGCTGCTTTCACCCACCACGGGCATGAACTCAGCCACGGCGTGGACGACCGGTTGGGCGTCCGCAATTCCCCGGCCATTCAAAATATGGCATGGAACACGTCTTTTTTCTGGGACGGCGGCGTGCATGATATGGACCTGGTGCCTTTCAACCCGATCGAAAATCCGGTGGAAATGGATCAAAAAGTGGTGAATGTGCTCGATAAGCTGCGCAAAACGCCCTCGGCTACATCGAAGATCCCGGTGGATTATCCCAAGATGTTCAAGGCAGCTTTTGGAACGGAAGAGATCAATTCCGAGCGCATGATGAAAGCGCTGTCGCAGTTCATGATGACGATGGTTTCGGCCACTTCCAAGTACGATTATTACCGTGCGGGTGACCAGAATGCATTAAATGCGCAGGAGAAACAAGGTTTGGTTTTGTTTCAAAAAAATTGCAATTCCTGCCATGAGGGCGTTCTTTTTACCGATCATTCATTTCGCAACAATGGCCTAATGCCAATGCGCAATAATGACCAGGGACGGTTTGCGATCACGGGAAAGCCGGGTGACGACTACAAGTTTAAAGTCCCCAGCCTCCGCAATGTGGGCCTTACTGCGCCTTACATGCACGACGGGCGATACCATACTTTGGAGGAAGTGCTCGACCATTACACCGATAGTGTCCAGAAATCGCCTACGCTTGATTCCCTGCTGGTTCAGTCCAATGGTAAAACCGGGATTGCATTGTCCCCGGCAGACAAACAGGCGCTCACTGCTTTCCTGAAAACACTTTCCGACGAGCAGTTTATCCGTGATACCAAATTCGCCGACCCGGGGGTAGGAACCGCATTTTAAACGATATGATTATGAAAATCAAATACATAGCGTTCATAGCGCTGTTTCTCGCGGGGCGGGCCTCTGTGGCCTGTGACATTTGCGGGTGTGCCAACAGTGGCTCTTATTTCGGCCTGATGCCCCAATCCCACAAATCGGTGATCGGGCTGCGTTATCAGCGCCTGCATTTCGTAACGCACGGCGACAGCAAGGTTTTGAAAACGGAAGAGCATTTCCACGTCGGCGAATTGTACGCCCGGTTGTTCCCGATCAAGCGTGTGCAGGTGATGGCTTTTGTCCCTTATCGCATTGACAGACAGGTCACTTCTGCGGATGTGAAAAAGCAGAATGGCCTGGGTGATATCACGGTTTTGGCCAATTACAACATCCTGAACACTTTCATGGACAAGGAAACTTCCGGCAAATTCAATCATACCCTGATGGTGGGTGGCGGGGTTAAGCTACCTACCGGTCAGTTCAAATTTGATGAGAACAATACGCTGGAAGTGGCCAACGCCAATTTTCAGTTAGGGACTGGCAGCACAGACCTGATCGTCAATGCCTTTTACACGATTAATAAAGAGCAATGGGGCCTGGCTACCAACATTTCCCGCAAGTTTAATACGACCAATTCACAGGGTTACCGGTTTGGCGATCAGGTGTTTGGAACCGTAGAGCTGTACCGGTCTTTTAACCTGGGCAACATTTCACTGACACCCAGCATCGGCGTTTACGGCGAACATGCGGACCAGGGAAAGCAGCACGGTCAGGTGCTCGACATCACGGGAGGCAGGCTGCTGAATGCCACCGCAGGGGTTACATTTTTCTCCGACCAATGGACGGTCGGGATCAATGCCCAAAAGCCCGTGGCCCAGAAAAGCGCTTCTGGTCATGTCCTAGCCCGGGAGAGGCTGATGCTGCAAGTAGGATTTTTATTTTAATACATCTAAAGCAATAAAAAAAATGATACGTATAATCATATCCGTTTGTCTTTCCATAATTTTTTCGGCTTGCTCAGGAGAGGATAACAAGCCATTGGTAACACCCATCGCAGCGGGAGAGCTGAACATCACTTTTGATGCGAAGGTGGGTAATGTTGATTTTGCGCTGAACAAAGACTTTGCGGTTGGGAGCCAGACGCTGAACTTTTCAAAGCTCCGGTACTGGATCAGTAATGTAGTTCTAGTCAATGCGCAGGGAACCGAGTTCATCGTGCCGGATTCCTACTTCCTAATGGAGGAGGTGGGTGAGCTGGATCTTTCCGGCACGATCAACGAGAAATTGATCTATCCTGCCAACAAGCGCGAAACAATCACTTTAAAGGGCATTCCAGCCGGTGAGTACAAGTCCGTCAAGTTTGCTATCGGGGTAGATGCGAGGCATAATGATAACCTGAGCCTCCGTGCGGGCGAACTGTCGATCGCCAACGGGATGAGCAGCTCAGTGATTCAATGATACCAGGTATCAATCGATTGACGATCTTGTTAATGGCTGTCATGTTGAATGCTTGTGACAAACCGGGACTGGTATTGCAACAAAAGCCTTACCGATTTCAGGTTCCTGCGCACTTTCCTGAACCTGTTTTCGACACCGAAAACCCGATGAGCCAGGCCGGGGTGCAACTGGGGAGGATGCTCTTTTATGATAAAAGGCTGTCGGCCAATAACCAGGTGTCGTGTGCCAGTTGTCATGATCCGAAACTCGCACTTAGCGATGGTGTGAAACTAAGTAATGCGGGCGTTTCGGCGACTGCATTGCACCGCCATTCACCGGCATTGTTCAATCTGGCATGGGCCAACAACGGGCTTTTTTGGGACGGCGGCGCAACAAACCTGGAATCCCAGGCATTTGCGCCATTGACTGCCCAAGACGAAATGGCACAGGACCTGGATCAGCTGGTCATTGAGCTTAATGCGGTTCCTGCATACGTTTCAGGTTTTCAGCAGGCGTTTGACGAACCCGCCAATGCACAAAATGTAGCGAAGGCCTTGGCGCAATTCGAGCGCTCACTGGTGTCTGCCGGCTCGAAGTATGATCGATACCTGTTGAAAATCAAGGGCGAAACGTTGACTGACGACGAGCTGAAAGGCCGGGAACTGGTCCGGCAAAAATGCCAGGGATGTCATGTTGGCGAGCTCTTCACGGACCAAAGTTTCCATAACAACGGCATCGATTCGGACTTCTCCAATTCGGAACATGAAGGCATTCACCAGGGAAGATACAGGATCACCTATGACCCTGCCGATCTTGGGAAATTCAAAACGCCATCGCTCCGAAATGTCTCATTGACTGCTCCTTATATGCATGACGGTCGTTTCGCCACGCTGGAAGAAGTGATTGAACATTACTCGGGCGGGATCAAAGGCTCTGCCACGCTTTCTTCCCGGATTCCCGAAGGAGGATTTCACTTTTCAAAACAGGAAAAGAAGCAAATGATCGCATTTCTGCATACGCTGACAGACGATTCATTTATTGAAAATCCAGATCATGGAAAACCATCAGATCACTAACATTTAACTACTTAGAATGAAAACATACCTGATTTTAATGATTGCTGCATTGGCTATAATGGCCTGCGACAGCGATCAGAAGAGCGGAAATCATCTTGCTCACCACGAGATGTCACAGGCCGGTCACCAACACCCGAAGGCGAAGCAGCTGCTCGATCTGCATGACAGCCTGATGGAGAAAATGGAGGAAATTCTGACGCTCAAAAAGCGCCTGAAAAGTATCATCAATCGACTCGACAGCCTGAATGGGATCAGCCCGAGCCCAGAGCTGCAAAAGCGAAAACAGCAGGCAGAAGCGCTTGCGGAACAGCTGAGCCAGGCAGACGAATCGATGATGGACTGGATGCATCAGTACAAAACAGACACCCTAGAAAAGCTCGATGCCGGCCGGCAAGACGCCTACATTGCGGACCAGACCGCGAAAATGAACCTGGTGAACAGCCAGACCCAGAATGCTATGTCAAAGTCAAAAGAATTTATAAAAAACAACAACCAATGAAACACTTAATCGCTTGTGTACTGGTGCTATGGATCGGTGCATGTAAACATAAAAAGCTTCCGATTCTGGGCGAGCCGGAAATTGTCACAAAAATGGTAGATGGCAAGAAAACCGAAGTGACAGAGTATCCGAGAATTCCAGACTATTCTTTTATTAATCAGAAAAATCAAACATTCACCCAAAAGCAAATGGAAGGGAAAATCTATGTCGCCGATTTCTTTTTCACCGCCTGCCCGACCATCTGTCCGGTCATGAAATCAAACATGCTAACAGTGGTGGAGCGATATAAAGACAATCCAAAAGTGGGCATTCTTTCCCATACCATTGACCCTGAGCACGACACCCCGGCTGTACTCAAAAAATATGCGGATGATTTAGGCTTGAAAGGCGATATGTGGCAGTTTGTGACCGGGGACCGGGAAAAAATCTATGACATCGGTCAGAAGCACTACATGGTCAGCGCGATGGCTGACCCCAATGAGCCGGGTGGGTTTATTCACAGCGGCGCTTTTGTGCTGGTTGATAAAGACCGGTATGCCCGTGGGATTTATGACGGCACTTCAAAGGAAAGCACTGCCAAGCTAATTGAAGATATGGGTGTTTTGTTGGAAGAATCAAACACGGAAGAATGATATGTATGAAGCATCTGTGTACATTTACGAGCTGGACAAAATCTATATTGCCATTAAAAACAAGCTGAGTTTACCCTACAAAATAGAGGTATATGCCCGGAATGGACAACAGCTAAACAAGGAGTATAATAACCTTCCTGTATACCGGCGAAAGATAGATGTTTCAATGCTTTCGAAAGTTCCGTTTTTTCCTTTATGTATCTCCCTGTTAATCCGAACACAAGGTCAGCAAACTGATCCTATTTATTTAAGGCAGTAATGGCATTTCCATCATAACGATACACTCCACTTAAAGTGCCAAACCAGATGCTTCCATCATTCGCTTCTGAGATACCGAAAATCAAATTTTTATAATCTTCATATTCCGACATTACATCGGTTACAGTAGGCTTTTGGTTAGACAATGTCTGTGCGTCAAACCGGGAAAGTGCCCACTTTTCGCTTCCGTTATAAGGAGATTTTGAACTGGTCCAGATGTTGCCCATTTTGTCTTCGTAGACATATCCGGTAGGTTGCTGTGAGAAATTGGTAAATGTATTACCATCAATGCGCCAAAGGCCGTCTTCTGCGCTTGCTAGCCAGATATTGCCTTTCGTATCCTCAATGATCTTACGAACATTTAAGAAAGATTCGCCATTATGGGTAACAACCTTAAATTTTTCTCCGTCAAAAGTGAAGGTATTGCCTCTTGTGCCAAACCAAAATTTTCCAGTTTTGTCTTCTACAATAGAATTAACATCATTATCGTAAGGGTCAAAACGTGACAATCCTTCATTCATCTTATATGTCGTAAAGGATTTTCCTTTTGCGTTGAGCGAGTCGGACTGCCGAGCCGGGTCGTAGCGGCTTGCTCCGGCTTTTGTGCCAAACCAGATATTGCCGGCTTTATCTTCATAAATATCAAGAACCTGATCACTCGCAAGCCCATCCTTAGTTGTAAAATGCTGAAAAGTTTTCCCATCTGCCCGACTGGGATCATAATAATATACTCCGGAATAAGTGGTCGAAAACCAAAAATTCCCTTTTTTATCTTCTAACACAGCAAAAAAACGGGCTGAACTTACATTGCCGGTAATATTTGTGAACGACTGTCCTACCGGCCGTTTAGGATCGTACCGAAAAATACCATCAAACGCAGCAATCCAGGTATTGCCCTTACTGTCTTGTATAAAATTACGGGTGATTGTCTTAGGCACATTAGAGGTAATCAATTCTTGCTTTTCGTAAATCTCCCCTTTTGGTAAGCCAAATTGCCCTTGTCCTTCACACAAAGTGGTTAGAATCAACATGAATAAGGCACAAATGTGCACGGATTTTGTCATGAATTTACAGGTTTAAGATTTCCTGCAAATCAACTGTTTTTTGATTAAAGATTTAGTTAACAGCCTGTTAATGATTGTTACTCGGGATGGCACTACCACATTGAGCCGGGCTGCTTACTTCATCAGACTAATATTGGTCATTCCGCCATCCGACAGGATTTCGGTGCCAACTACAAAGGCCGAATCGTCCGAAGCCAGGAATAGTGCAGCTTTTCCAATGTCGGACGGAAGTCCCTGTTTGCCGACCGGGATCATATCAACCCAAAGTTGCTTCACTTGTTTCAAATGCTCTGCCGGTACTAGCTTTTCAAAAACAGGTGTATCGATAGAACCCGGAGATAGTGCATTGACCCGGATTTTTCTAGGCAATAAATCCAGCGATAAGCCTTTTGCCAAAGATATGACGGCTGCTTTCGCCGCACTGTAAATGGCCATTCCCGGCACGGCACGATGCGCAGCGCTCGATCCGATCAGTATGACAGACGCTCCGTCATTTAAATAAGGCAGCGACTTTTGCACCGTAAAATAGGCACTTTTCAGGTTTAAGTCCATGTAAAGATCATACCCTTCCTCGGTCACATCGCTTATTGAACCCATCGGAACCCCATCCACAACACCGCCTGCATTCACGACCAATACGTCAATTTTCCCAAACGTATCTGCGGTCTTTTTGAAGGTATTTTCCAGATCATCC
The DNA here is from genome assembly GCF_022869785.1 of Dyadobacter chenwenxiniae. Lineage (NCBI taxonomy): Bacteria > Pseudomonadati > Bacteroidota > Cytophagia > Cytophagales > Spirosomataceae > Dyadobacter > Dyadobacter chenwenxiniae. The sequence goes on from NZ_CP094997.1 coordinate 3,353,893, forward strand.
AGGTTTGTAACATCGCCTTTAATACCAATAAAACCTTCACCCAATGCTGTAACCGACTTGTCTAATGTTGTCTGGTTTCTTCCTGTAATTGCACCCACTGCGCCTTCATTCCTGAAAGTCTCTGCAATGCCAAATCCAATACCGCTATTCCCGCCGGTAATGACGGCTACTTTATTTTCTAATCTTTTCATTTTCATTTTTTGATAAATAAATTCTTAATACTTACAGCCCGTAAATGCCGCCTGATACGGAGATTTTCTCTCCCGTGATCCATGCAGATTCGTCCGAAGCCAGGAATACTGCCACTTTCGCAATATCATCGGGCTGTCCGGTGCGGCCCAGTGGTGTACTGGCAACGAATTTCGTTTCGGCTTCGCTACCAATAAATCCTGCGCTGCGTGAACCCTCGGTTTCGACGACGCCCGGCAGAATTGAGTTGATACGGATGTTTTTCCCGCTGAATTCCTTTGATAAGGAGATCGTTATGGCATCCAGCGCAGCTTTGGTTGCGGAGTAAACCGATCCTGTGGGTAATGGCGTCTTGCCTGCCTCGGAGCTAATGTTGATGATGTTGCCGCCTTTATCTCCAAAGAGTTTTAATGAACCCTGAATGGAGAGTATCGAACCGAGAACATTGATGTTGAACTGCTCGTGGAAAGTCCGGGCGGATACTTCTTCAATCGGCTGATACTGGTAAATTCCTGCATTGTTTACCAGGATATCCAAAGTCCCGAAAGCACTTTTGGTCTCTTCAAACAGCCTGGTTACATCGGCTTCGATGGATACGTCCCCCTGGACAGCGATGGCGGTGCCGCCGTTGTCTGTGATATCCTTTACCACTTTGTCTGCACCTTCCCTACTCGAAGCATAATTCACGACCACTTTTGCGCCTTCTGCTGCAAATTGTTTGGCTATCGCAGCTCCTATTCCCTTTGATGCGCCGGTTACTACTGCTACTTTATTCTGTAATCTGCTCACTTTTCAATCCATTTAAGTTTACGCTTACAAAGTTAGGTTCGCGAAGTTTACAATCGTAACTTTGTTACGAAAAGTAACAGTAACATCGAGGTAACAAACTAACCTATGCAGTGCGAACCACATCTGATTGACAAGCATAAAAAAAAGATGATGGCCGTCCAGGATTCCATGGATGTGCTGAACGGCAAATGGAAGATCTCTATCATATCTTCTATTTGCTATTATAACAAAAGGCGATTTTCGGACATTCTCAACGACGTGGCCGGTATTTCCAACAAAATGCTGAGCAAGGAATTGAAAGAGCTGGAAATAAATCAGCTGGTAAAAAGGACCGTGCTGGACACCCAGCCCATAACGGTTCAGTACGAGCTAACCGAACACGGCCTGACGCTGAAAACCATCATTAACAACCTCACTGACTGGGGAGTAGCGCACCGCAAGAAGATCATTGGCGAATAGACGATGAAGAAGTTCCATTTGTTCAATTGGCCAATTATAAGCAGCAGCTTCCATGGGCGACGTTCCGCGAAATTTCTGCCGGTGGTCACCAGTTGAATAATGACCTGAGCAACGTAGCAGAAAGTATTCGCTCGCTGGGAGCGGCATGATGCGTTTTTCCTGTATTGAACCCACCCGAATGCGGAGACACAAATAGATGACAAAAACTAACCCCAGTAATTCCTCAATGTGCCCTGAACACCATCGATTGGGTCTGTGACGGGTACAGGGACAGCCTTGATCTGTGACAGCGCAGTCCTGCGTTCCTCTTCGGTTCCTGTCAGCAAGTCCCACGATCTGCCATCGGGGTAACCGCCCACAATTTCATAACCACTCTGCCCCGGTAATGAGCAATGACCGACACCTGCCGGTAACACAATCACATCTCCTGCCGCAACAGAGACAGTGATTCCTGCTCTTCCGCCTAGCCGCAGCCGGACCGCTCCCTGCCCCACTCCCAACACTTCGTGTGTCGTACTATGAAAATGATCATATGAAAGGATGGTGTCTCGCCAGTTGTTGGTCCATCCGTTCTTTACGAATGTCGATTCAAACCAATCAGAGTTATTCTCGTGCGTGCAAACCTGCCGGTATACCAGAACGGGCAGGTTACTGTTGGGAATGACGCCATCGTCACTCAACTGATATTCTTCTACTTCAAGTTTCATTTGTGCGATAGTTGGTTATAAAAGTGGTTTCGACTTAATGTTGTTTATACAAAGACCGAAATCCCCAATATTTATGCTTCCAAAATGCTTTTGGTACAATATCCTGAATTTACGTTTTCGGCAAAGCACGAACTGCCGCGGCCTGTTCCCAACATAATCGCCGGTAACATACGTTGCAATGCATGTAAGTTATCTAAGCACTTCCCGGCAGATTTATATAAATTGCTTTTTTTAACCAAACACCCTTTCCACATGGCACATACTACCTCCAATCCGAAGATCCACGAAGGCCGTAACTTAAAGAGATTCAGAGAACTTTTTAACTATAAGCAGGACGCGCTGGCGTTTGAGCTCGGCGAAGATTGGAACCAGCAAAAAATCTCACTACTCGAACAGAAGGAAAAGATCGATTCGGATATTTTGGAGCAGGTTGCGGCGATTTTGAAAATACCTGCGGAGGCGATTCGGAATTTTGATGAAGATCAGGCGATTAATATTATTACCAATACTTATCACGATCATTCCAGTAACAACTCCAATGACAATTCCTTTAATCAGGGCACGATTAATTTAAATCCTATTGAAAAGATTATTCAGCTTCATGAGGAGAAGATTGCTTTGTATGAGCGGATGTTGAAGGAGAAGGATGAGATGATGGGGCGGTTGGAGCGGTTGATTGGGGGGAAGTAGTTTCGACAAAAAGATGATCGTTTATCCCTACCCTTTTCAGGTACCAACAGATGTTACTGGCGTTTCCTGCATTTTTGATAGCGTTTCTCCGTATTCATTTTCAAAATCGGCATCTGCCTTCCATACCTCATCATTAAATACAAGAAAGTCTACAAAATTAGCGCTGTACGAAAAAGAACCCAATCCGAGCCATGAATCACATTTCGATCGATACTTTCTCAACATTGCATAAGTTATAACACTATCTTCAAGATCTTCATTATTTTTAGTGTTCAATACATTGTAAGTTAAACCGAAATCAGGGAAGCTGGATATAGCCAGTGATTTCGTTACTTTGTCTCGCTGAGAAACCTGTTTTATCATTGCCATCTGTTCAACTATTTCGTGGCGACTATTACCAGACAAATCGAGCAGGTGAAACACAATATCTACGATTTTGGGATGCTTCATTAATTTGATTTCTTTAATAAGCAAGTCAAATTTTGGATCCTTCCATCTATGATGAAGCGGGTCGTCACTTTCAGGCAATAAATGCGACATTCCTATTTTGTGAGGATAATAATTTCTGTCAATAAGAGCTCCAAAGTCCGTATCGAGCATAACCCAATCATAATCTTTTAGTCGCCAAAGCTTGCGATCAAGATGGTAACCCAGATACACTAGTTCTTCATCACCTCTAAAATATTCTATTAGATCAATTCTCTGACGTACATAGTATAAGAAGTCAAATGGGTCTTTCAGATAATGTACTAACAGTTCCAAATCAAAAACCGATACAAACAAGGGATATGGATCCTTATCCTCCTTGTCAAGCATCATATGCACCTGATGTGCAAGAGAAGGATAATTTTCGGTTGTGAGCCCCATGATATATACATCATCTACCTTGCGTGGTAATAAAAAGTTATTTCCTTTTTCATCATAAAATCTCGCTGCACTAGTTAAAATTGCTTCTCTCGAAATTAATCCTTGATGGTAAGCATCCTGAACCGCCCCGGTGAAATCTTTCATCAACTGATCGAAATCCCCACGTTTCGCAGTCATCGTAAGTTTCTTGGATTTTACCTGAACACACAAGGCTTTGTTACCAAGCAAACATAACACATCAATATCTGTTGTTCTTTGCCCCTTTTTCGCTTCAATAGTTACAGATCTAAACGTATTGTCTATCCCGAACACTCTAACTAAAAAATCATAGGCAATTTCTTCACCTACTTCACCTCGATTTTTTGCAAGTATACTTCGATAGTTTTCATCTTCCAACATCCAGTAAAACGGGCTTTCATAAACGGCTTCGGGTATAAGATAATTGAGCCCTACAAAATGACGTCCGTCCTCCAAACTGACCAAAGGGCGTGAATTAAGTATATTAAAATAACCAAAACCTTCATAGTTCTGGTTACATCCTGGGACAGAAGAGAAGTTCTCAAAGAAGGCTTTTACTGCATCTTGATCAATGTCCTTCAAATCAGTTGGAGTTACAATGAAGATGTTCAGTAGGTTTTCATAAAATTTGACCCATTTCTCGGTAAGATCAAATTTCGTTTCCTCAGAGTCTGGAAAAAGCAAGCTATATCGAAAGAATGTTGCAGCCACATGTCTTTGGCGCTCCATTTCGGTAATTTGGCGGTTTGAGAATTCCTTTTTTAGTTTCCTGCGCTCTTTTTTTGACAACGCCGGAAAAATCTCCTCAACATCTATAGGTGCCACATCCTGGATTTTTCTTTTTCGAATCTCCTTTATTCTTGCCACTATCTTCCTGCTACTGTCTATATCAAATTCACGATTTTCCCTCAGCCAATCCCGATCATATTTATATTTAGATTCCAGAAATTCAAGGTATTGGAAATCGTAGACGCCATCCCCTGCGTAAAACATTGGTTCTACCATCCCACTGTCCTTTACAAAGAAGTCCAACCTTTCCTCTCTTGTGTTCCCAAGTATTTCTCCATTATCCTGGCGCTTTCTCAGCTCCTGGAGTTTAACAGCATGCGGAGCTAAAAAGGATGTTTGCAATTCCCTCATTAGTTCGTATGTTTTATCCTTCAAATCGACGACTTTTTCTGGTGACTCGGGTAAACCAAAATCAATTTTCTTCTGAATAAGGAAGCCGATAATAAGCGAGCATTCTTTTACACTAAGGAGCGATTTTTGATCAAGCTGATGAATTTTGTTTAGATCGACATGAAAATCATCAATCAGGATGAGACAGAGAGAATAGATATATCCCTTGGTACTAATTAGTATTTTAAGGTCAGCAATGACTTGTTCAGTATTTCTAATCATTATTAAATCTCTTAGTGTTATATAATTGCATTAGCAGTAAGAACTGACAATTAAAAAAAGACGGGTAGCAAGATACTTATGTTAATATTGTCGTTCACTTCTTCTCTCATTCAATGATCCATTTGAGCAACGGAAATTTTCAGTTTTGGCACATCGATTGATTGAATAAGAGATACAAAATTTTTCATTCCAGGCATTGGTAGTTAAGGAAGTCAGCACTAGGAAGCTACGTCATAATTCGATGTTCTTGCTGGTAGGGAAAACTCAAATCTTTATGGTGAAGTGAAATTTCCCTGTTAAACACACGTGACTCACAAAAGGTAGATCGACGACTGGAGTATTCTAATCCTGCTTGCTTCATAGCGCTATATAAAAGAGCAAAAAAATCTGGCACATTATGTATCATCATCGCATAAGATCCGAATGCAAGCATGCGATAAACAAAATCGAGCTCGGGAAATAGAGTGAGTAACGAAGCTTATGGTCTTCTTCTAAAAACTCGACAATCTGTATATTTCCTATGTTTATTGAAAGCTCTTTCTCAGGCACTATTAACTTTCCTGACGTGAAATTGTGGATAGCTAGATATCCCTAGCCCGGGTCGGTTCTCCCTATTTCATCTATCTGCTTTTTAATGACTTCTGCGCAAAAAAATACATATTAGCCCTCGAACATGCTCATTATGTTTTCCTCGCTTTGAAATTATATCATCAAGTGCACCAAAAACACAGTATAATTTTTATATCAACTCACTAAAAACGAACTTAATAAGTTAGCTTAATAAACGCTGGTAAACAACTATTATGCTTTCTCTCGCTGGGGCTCTTTTTAGCTCCCCGAAGACGATTATATCCTGGAATATTCCCTGTGGAATTGGCTCTCAAAGCAGCTGCAAAAACAATCCGAACATCGGCACTCTTACCTAAAATCCCACCTTGGAAACTTCAAAAATGCCTAGCAAACGGCTGGCATTGTCCAATAGCAGTATCTTGGACTCTTCAATAAATTCAAGCCGGTTAAAGTTCGAGCTTTGGATCAGCACATTGTATGCATTACTGGATGATGCAATTTTAGGACGCTGGCCTGCTTGTACATTGGTTTGATAGACCAGCTCAATTTTTGCTACTTTGATACATTCGCGAAGCTATCCATAATTACCTTGATTTGTTATGGGCCAGACAAATGGAACAGCCGCGTATAGCCTCTAAACTTAACCTGCTATTTCTAGCCAATGATTATTATACACGACAAATGTTTTCTCAAAAGCACTTCCGTAGTAATCCAAAACACCTCAGCCCATGCAAGAATGAAACTCATCTTGCATGGGCTGAGGTAGTTAGTATTAGCGCGTGGTCCGAAATTAATTCCCTTGCTGTTTAGTGTCGCGTTTTTCTTTCTTCTCTGCACGCTTTTCTTTCAAGTTTTTCGCGGGCTTTTTCTTATCGTCTTTTTGCACAACTTTTTGGTTCGACATGATTTCTATTTTTTTAGATTAGTGATCACTTCTGTTTTTCGATGGCATCCAACAGTTGTTGGAACGGCTTGCTAAACTTGTCAATCCCTTCATCTTCCAGCTGTTTTGCAACAGCGCCCATATCAATGCCGGCTTCTTTTATTGATTCCAGGACCTTTGTTGCACCATCCAGATCCTGTTCTAAACTGCTCGCCGGATTGCCGTGATCACGGAAAGCCTGTAGTGTTTCCATTGGAATAGTATTGACAGTATCCGGACCGATGAGTGCTTCTACATACCAGGTATCCTTAAAAGCAGGGTTCTTGTTGCTTGTGCTTGCCCATAGCAGCCGCTGCGGTACTGCGCCTTTTTCGGCAAGCTTTTTCCAGCGGTCTGTGCTGAACATCCGTTTGTATATTTGGTATGCTGTCTTTGCAGATGCAATCGCTACCTGACCTTTGAGCTCCCCGAGCCCGTTTTGGTCTAAGAACGGGTCAACTAAAATATCGATGCGGCTCAAAAAGAAGCTAGCCACCGAAGAAACGTGGTTTACCGGCAAGCCATCTGCGGCCCTTTTTTCCAGGCCCGAGATGTAAGCCTCGGCCACCGCTTCATAACGTTCCAGACTAAAAAGCAGAGTGACATTGACATTGATACCTTCGCTGATCGCCGTCTGGACTGCAATCAGTCCGGACTCAGTGCCAGGAATTTTAATCATTACATTGTCCTTACCTACTTCTTCCCAGAGCTGGCGCGCTTGCTTGATCGTCGCCTGCGTATCCAGGGCCAGAAAAGGAGAAACTTCAAGGCTCACATACCCGTCGGCACCAACAACCTCTTCCTCATTGTAAACCGGCGCCAACAGGTCACATGCCAGTTTGATATCCTTCACTGCAATAGCAAAAAATATCTCTTCATTTGTTTTGTCACTTTTTGACAGCTCGGCAATATCCTGGTCATAATCCGAGCTGCTGCTAATGGCCTTCTCAAAAATAGCGGGGTTTGATGTTACCCCTCTTATGCCATCTTCGTCGATCAGCTTTTTCAGTTCACCAGAAAAAATAACTTTGCGGTCTATGAAGTCCAGCCAGATGCTTTGCCCAAAATCATGTATTTGTTTTACTTTACTTGTTGTCATAAGAATGTTGATTTGAAATTTCTTAAAAAGTTGAGCACTTATTGCTCCTGCGGGCTGCCAGTCCCGGTTCGCAGCGCAGTAGCCAGAGATGAAAGTAGCGATGGCATTTCTCCCTCAGCACCAATATCCGGGGCAATCATTAAAACTTTTTCAGCTATCACTTTCATCTGATTTGTAACAACTGCTGAATCTGTTGGGTCGGATATCAGCAAACCTTTGAGCTTTTGCAGCTCCTGGGCGATCGGCTGAGTATTCTCACTTTCAGAAAGCGGTAGGATCCATTGATCGATCAAGGCTACACCAGCTTGCGCCGTAACAGGCTCCTGGCTTCCCATTAGCATGCTAATTGTAGTTTCTAATAACCCGGTTGTATCAGCAAGGCTTTTCATAGTTATGAGTAGTTGAAAATTACTTTGCCACTTCACCTCATCTTTCAATTGGAAGGCCAAACTGGTTATTGGTGACTTCCATAGCGAAGCAGTAATTTCATTTTTTTGTGAGGCGTATTTCTTAATAAATATCATGCCATCAGATGGTCAACTTTGGTAGGACCATTGATGCAATGGAGCGTTATTAAACGGAAAACGCAAATGTCACACGGAGCGTGGTGAAGTGCACGTGCTCTCTGCACATACACTTCGACCACGCTCCGTGTGACAAGCTTGCATGGGAAATTAATTGCTTTGAAAAAAAGCTAAGGCTTAACCACCTTCAACAAAACGGATTCTTTGGCAGAACCGATTTTAATCAGATAAAGACCTGCGTTCTTACCAAGAGGCAATGTATGCCGCTCCGTTTCAGAAGGTTTTTCAATTGATTTTTGAAACAAAGAACGTCCGTTCAGATCTGTTACCATAATGCTGAGAGGCAATGCATTGGCACCTTTGATGACCACTTCTGCCTCGTCTCCCTGCACCGGATTCCCCATCACCGTTACATTCAATTTCCCGGCTGTTACCTCATTCTCCTTCACACCCATTCTGCCGTTAGACTGCGTTGCAGGCTCCTCGCCATACACCAGCTGACCTTTGTAGTAAACCGTGATCTTGTTGTTTTCAGCAAATGTGCCTGCTGCTTTGTAAGAATGATCATTGGTTTCGTCAAATGCAGACCAGTCCGACTTCGCGATCCTGTACTGAATGTTACCTGTGCTGCTCAGCGGGTATAATTTGCCAAGAGAAGGCGCTGCTTTCAATTCAAAGTACGTATCTGCCTGGGTACGCTGTTGGTTGCCTGTAAACTGTCCGGAGATGTTGGCCGCAGCTAATTTGGCGAAGTCAATCCAGTAGTTGAGGCTGGCGGTACCATCGGCTGTGAACCAGTAGCGGATGGTGAGATCGGCATAATCAACCGGCACATTGCCTTTGTTCTCTACTTTGAGCCAGGTGCTCAGCGCTGTCGTTGCAGTATTGGTGTTTTTGTTTTCAGAATAAACCTTTAAATCTAACACCGCTGCTGCCGTATCAGGCTCTACGCCCCACCAAAGTTTACCATTGCGGTACAATGTGATGTGATCATTGGCCACGTAGGACGACGTGCTCTTGAAAGAGTAATCGTCGGTTTCCGAAAGATTCTCCCAATTCACATTAGCAAACCTCGACTGGATAGCTCCTGAATTTCCCGCAGGATTTAAATTACCGGCAGATGCATTGAAAGCATATTCCACATAACCCAAGGCACCCTGCCGCGGTTTGTCCAGTTGTACATAGTTCATCGTCACCTTGTTATTTCCCATTTCGGCGTGATCGATCCATTTGTTAATGCCTGCATAATTCTCAGCAGTAACCCAGTAACGTGCGGTTAGCTCGCTGTATGGCACGGCAACGGAACTTTCGTTGGCAATGGTCAGGTATGGCTTGATGTTATTGTTATTCACCTGGCCATTATCGCCATCGTTATAAAGCACTTTCAAACCCGATGTTACCACCAATGTCCGGCTCCTGGGCTGCGCAGGGCTGTATACTTCATTCCCATTTTGAGATGCGGTAATCACAGCAGTACCCGGTCCAACGGCGTTTACTTTTCCGTTGGAAATGACGGCTACCAATGTATCCGAGCTTGCATAACTAACGGGCAGGCCAGAGGTTGCCACTGCACCCGGATCAAAACCAGCGTCACCAACTGTTTTTTGTGCCAGACTATCCAAAGAAACCGTTTGTGCGATCAGTGACGGAGCAGCGATCGTCAGACAGAAATCATCCAGCACCAGCTTACCGCTCGGACCTGCTTTTGACGCCCATATACCAATGGTCGCGGCGTTTGCAGGCGCTAGTTTGGTCACTGAATACTTGGTATACACGGTTTTAGGTGGATCAAATGGATGAACCTGGAACTGCGTGGTACCACTTGCAATTTTAACTCCTTGTGCATCATAAAAATCGATTCCGATCCCGGCCCACCACGGCAGGATCATTTGGGTATTGTTAGCAGGGTTAGGCGTACCTTCCACTTTGGCCCAGACCTCGAAAGTGATTTCCCGGCCTCCGGTCACCGGAATTGTTTTCCCATAATTAATTGCCCCCTGATCGGCTGTTATGACAGCACTTTTCAAGCCGCTCTGCGCTGATGTGCCAATGGTTGCAGCGGCGGCATTCGGGTTTCTGATCCAGTCTACAAAGCCGCTTTCAAAGCCGTTGTTGGTCAGCACACCACATGAACCCGCGCTAACTATCGTGACCACTGAGCCTGAGGAAACACCGCCTGCATCCTGCGCTGTGGCAGTAATAGTAGCATTACCGACAGCAACGGCTGTCACAATTCCGGTCGCGTTCACCGTAGCCACAGATGGATTGGATGAGCTCCACACCACTGTTTTGTTACTTACATTAACAGGCGCTACCGCTGCTTTGATGGTAGTCGTATCCCCTACTCCAACGGTAGCAGTTGGTTTGTTTAACGTAATGGATGTGATCAAAACATTGGAAACTGTGACCACACTGCTTGCGGTTTTGGCTCCGTCCTGGCTTGTGACAGTCACCGTGGCGGTCCCGGGTGCTACGCCTGATAATACGCCGCTCTGGCTGACAGATACAATGCCGGCGTCGGAAGTGGACCAGGTCAGCGTTTTATTCGTCGCATTGACGGGTTCTACGGACGCAACAAGGGTTATTGAGTTATTCACACCAACAGACGACGTGGCTGCGATCGTAACGCCGCTTACCGCAATGTTGCCCGCAGTAACTGTTGATGAAGCTGTTTTCTGACCCTCGTTTGTGGTAGCGGTAATGGTAGCCGTACCTGGTGACACTCCTCTTACAAGTCCGCTTCCGTCCACACTTACAATGGATGTGTTAGACGAACTCCAGGTTACCTTTTGATTGGTAGCAATTGCTGGTAATACGGCGGCCGACAATCTTGTCGTATCACCTACACCCACGGAAGCAGTTGAAGGGTTTACGGCAACAGAAGTAAGTGGAGTAAGTCCCACTTCTATACCACTAACAACAGGAAACTCAAAATTCGGTATGGGCCTGAAAACGATATTGAGTACCCCTGAGGCATTTGACCGGACCGAAAACTCTCTGACAATGCCTTTATATCTGCCACCTGCCTGCGCGACAATATCAAAGTTTTTAAGCAATGTGTCGGCTACACTGGTGGCTGTCACATTAAACTTCCTTTTTCCGGCAGTGATTGTTCCACTAATTTCAGCAAAATGAAGCCTGACAACATACAAACCATTTGGAACCAGGTTTCCATAGGAATAAATAAGCGGATGACCGCTGTGGCGCTGTGATCTGTATACATCCGCCGGAGCAGGGTTACTTACGCCGGTTAAATCGATAGCTGTTTGCGTGGATGTGGTCCATTGGTATCCCGACTGTGGTGAATCAGCTACAAAATAGCCAATAGTAGGCCCGCCGCAGTTGTTGGCAACTACAACTGTTCCAACGGTCAATAGCGAGGTCGCTGTTTTTGCCCCATCTTCTGTGGTGACAGTAATGGTAGTCGTACCCAGCTTTAAGCCGGTAACCAATCCGCTGGCATTTATTGTGGCAACGGTCGGGTCTGACGAGGTCCAGCTCACTTTTTTGTTCGTTGCGCTGGCGGGGAGCACTGTGGCGGTCAGATTTCTATTTGTACCTAATCCCATTGTAATGGCCGGATCGAGCACCACACTTGTCACCTCTGTTGTAGATGTAACCTTGATGCTGCTTTGGGCAGTTTTTCCACCATCCTGTGTCGTCACTGTAATCGTTGCAACACCCGGAGCGACTCCTGTAACCAGTCCGCTTGCATTAACGGTAGCAATGCCCGCATCGGACGAAGCCCAGCTAACTGCACTGTTTGACGGATATGTGGGGGTAAGCGTCGCTTTAAGCTGTTTTGTAAAACCCACTATAACAGAATCCGCCGCAGGAGCTACCGCCACTGAAACGACTGGCCCGCCCGCAGGCTCGCCAACAAAAATCCCGTTTCCTCCAATCCCCAAATACACTCTGCCATGCAAATCCGCCGCCATGTTGCTCACAATGCCCGGAACCGGGTTGGCGATGGTTGTCCAGGTGGCACCATTATCATCTGAACGAAAAACACCGTAAGAAACCCCATTGATAGCAGTCCCCTCTGAGGTTACATAGATCACCGGGTTGGACGATGCGGTGGTATCTGCTTTTCCGACAGCAATCCATTTTGATTTTGGTATAACCGTAGGATTTACTTTAGTAAACGTTTTAGCCGCATCCGTAGAATGGTAAATTCCGTCGCCCGAAAATGAGATCCAGATATCTCCTTCTTTCCCAGGTGTGGTTTCCACATTCATTTGGGCCACATTACCGACATTAGGCAAATTGGAAGCTGTCGTGGGAGCGAAGTTCACACCGCCATCGGTGCTCACGTAAACCTTGCCTGCTGCATAAATGTAAAAGACGTTGCCGTTTACTTTGTCTGCTGCCAATGGCTGCATCCCGGCCCATATCTCGTAAATACTTCCGGGCTTTAAAACCGCATTGGGAACTCCGTTACATGGCGTCCAGGTAGTACCCAGGTTGTCGGACTGATAAGTCAGGCCGCCCTGCGTGACCCAGACCATTTTCCGGCTGGTGGCAGAAACGGCGATCCTTCCCCTTGCTCCGGGAATGGATGGGAATTTTGTATAAGAATTCCCGCCATCGGTTGAATACCCTCCTATGCCAATGCCATTCCAGCCATCGCTTCCCACACGTGCGATAAAATTTGGGTCTGAGTACTGAATAGCCCCGCCGCTTGTATTGCTACCGGTACTCGTTACAAAAAAGCTCGATATACCTTTTGGAGGGGGAATGTCCAGTGATTTATGGTCAAATCCGCCTACATCGCCCGTTGTCGAAACCAGGAAGTTGGGTCCCGAAGGCGGGCAAACTGACGGACCAGCCACCACAATTTCTTCCAGTCCGTTATCGCGCAATTTCCAGGTGACCCTGCTTGCCCAAACATTGGTCGTTTGAGCGACGTCAAGCCAATCCGAAAACCAGACATGGCTGGCATTAAAAGGATCCCAGGCAAAACCATTGACATTGTGACCGATATTTCCGTCAGCTCCATTTCCGGCTGAATGCGGCGCTTCCGCGACATCGCGCGTTGCCGGTACCATCGACGACCAGCTGCCCGGGCTTCCACCGCTAATGCTGCGGTAAGCGATATCGTGGTTCCACGTGGCGGTGGTTGATACGATCACCTCATTGCTATTGGCAGGGTTGACGCCCACGCCACTAAACTCTTTGCCGGTAACAGGCGTGATATCAATCCAGCTGCTTCCATTCCATTTGTGTAATGAATGAGCACCCAATGGACGATAATCAGCTTTCGGCAACCGGGTCACAAAAAAAGTACCGTCGTTGCTGATGCTGGCGCGCCTCGGTTCGGCCGGGCTACCGATCATCAATGCGAAGGTATTTCCTCCGTCTGTACTGCGATATACGCCGGCCTTTCCACCCAGAAAAATATTCCGGGTAACACCGTCGACCACACCGCCGCTTTTGTCAAAAAAGATAAACCTGCCAGAGACTGAATCCGGCAAAGAAGTGTTCACCTTCGTCCATGATCCTACCGCGCCTGCGGCTGTGCTTTTATAAGTACCATTGGCCCGGGTTGTTACATACACTACATTACTATTGTTGGGATCGACAGCCAGACGGTCTGTGAAAGTTTGGTCGCTATTAGGCAAAACTGTCACCCGAAGCTGGCAGTCGGTCCAGGTAGCACCCCGGTCCACCGACTTCATGATCGTTCCGGGAGAGGTTCCGCCGCCAGGAACCGTTCCCTGGCCTGTCTGATGGGTCGCATAGAGAATATTTCCGGTTGCATCGCTGGGATCAAAAGCAATATCCCCGCATTTGGCGGCTGCTTCCCAGTTCCAGTATGTGGTGGGTATTTTATTGTACCACATCATATCCTCCCATTTCTGGGCTGCATGGTTCCACCGGTACGGCGTGCCTACATCGGTAGTAATAAAAAAGAGGTTTGGGACTTTCGGATGCGCCTTAATGCTTGTGACGTTGCCGCCCCCGCCTATTTTCACGGATCGCCAGTTGTAAGTCTGCGCGCTGGCTGCAAAATTCAAAGCTCCTGCAAATGCAATCAACAGGAGCATGATTCGGATTGTTCTTTTCATAAATGTTACGTTAGTATTATGATGTAAACTGGCTTGTCACCGCATCGAAAAAACAGCTTCTGAATGGCACTTTTTTTCGTTAAAAAAGTCGACATTACGTAGAAGTATTTTGAAGAGTTTTGGCAACATATCCCTTTACAGACAAGTAAAAAGTAAAATCCCCATATTGAAACTTGATATTTTGCAAAAAAAAAGCTGTAAGAGGACTCTTGCGTCCATTGCTCAATAGACTATGAACAAAATTTCAATTCTGGCTCTGATGGTATTTGTTTCCTGCAACGGATCAACCGGGTCCAAAAAAGTGCAGTACGAAAGCAGGAAGACTTATGGAGATTTCGAAGGGGATCAGTACCACCTTGTTTGTTATTCCAGTTTAAAGGACGTAGTCTACGAGTCCCGCTCTGATGCTTTGAAAGGTAATTTTTACTCTTCTGTGGTCTATAAGGACACGATGAAATTGAGCCGTAGGGATATGGATAGGATCGCCAACAACTTTTACCGTTACCGGATCGATCAAATCGAAGGTTTGAAATATATAGAGAAAGCGGCGATTACCCCTTCCGTATTTAGCACCATCGTGGTATTTAAAAACAACATCCGCGTTGCTGAATTGAACGTTGCTTCGGATGGTGAAGGCCCGGTTAGGGCCTTTAACGACAGTGTTTCCAAAATTCTGTTGCAGCAACCGGAATACAAATTTGTCAAGGACACCATTGCGCGATTATATCAAAAGCGTCCGAGAATGTTACTGTGAACGACTTTCTACCAAGGGTTTTATAAGAATCAAATCCATTTTCGTGAAACATTAAGGTGCCAAATTCCGCTAGTATGTAAGGCAATTAACGGGTGGCTGGTTCTTTATTGCCCGGTCGAGAGGATTTTACAATACTGCTCTTACATGTGCATTTTTAGGCTGGCACCGGTCGATCAAAACCAGAAACGTATACTTAAAGGGTTACTCCGGCTGCTTTCTGTTATTTTTAATATACCTAGCCACCGTACCCACAGGAGCAATCCAGATTCCGTTGGCAGGATCTTTGGCGTATTCGATGAGTTTTTTCAGCATCGATAATCGGGTCGTTTGTCCGCCGCTTTCGCCCATTTCGTGACCGGCGAGCACAAGCCATTGCCCATTCGCCCGTGTCTGTTCGATCAGGGGAAGTATCTGTTCAAAATCCTTTCCGTCCATTTCCATGCCGGTAAGCTGGGCAAAATCTCCAAATTCAGGATCATTCGGCCCTTCATCGAGCCAGCCCCGACCAGTGAGGAAAAGCTCCGCCACAACCGGAATATAGCTCTTTGTGTTCACGCCTCTTCCCACAAAAGTACCGCCGCAGGGGTACGCGAAAACTTCCGGTTTCACGCCGAGCAACTGCTCAATGCGTTTGTTGGCATCAATGAGCTCCGTTCTCATTTTTTCCAAAGTATAACTTTCCAATGCATTCGCCCTGGCCCAGGCAAAGTTTCCCGAACAAGGGTGATTGACCGAATGATTTCCGATTTCCTGCCCACTCGCAACTGCTTTCTTCCAGCCGGCAAGCTGCTTTTCAGCGGCGGAGGGCACCAGGTAAAACGTCCCTTTTACATCATATTGGTTCAAAAACGGAATTCCGGTTGTAGCCTGGCTTGCGCGGGCATCATCAAATGACAAGCTGAGCGCAATCTTCTTTCCCTCCGGCCATTTGAAAGGCTCTTTTTGCGCGGAAGCCCATTGGGGAGTAACCAACAAAACCGAGATCAGAAACAGGCAAATTGGGTACTTAGACAGATACATTTTCATAGTTTTGTTAATAGTTCAAGGTTTTTTCATTTCTCCCTGCAGGTAATTCATCACGGCATCGGTCAGGTCCTGGCCGGCTTTTGGGGAGTAAGGGGTTACAGTTGTTTCGTAGCCGCCTTGCGCATAATCCTTTTCGGTCAGCAAATAACCCAGCCAGCCATTTCCGTAGCCAAAGTACATGGTATAAGGAAAGGGCGAACGATCACGGATTTCATTGGATATCTCGCAAAAAAGTTCGAGCGGCGCACTCCAGATCGCTACGTCCTCATTGATCTTCAGAAAACGTACAGGCAGCTTCACCAGGTTTACGCCTTCTTTCGTAGTCCTCGTATAATTAAGCATATCGTCTGTCCAGCCCATTCCGACTTTTCTGGGTGTTTCCACGATCAAAGCACTGCTGCGAAGTTTTATATCCGACGACATCGACAGAATTTCCTTATTGGCCTTAATGATCTTATCGCCCAGCATTACCTTGAACTGCGGAATGACCCTTTTTCCGTTTGGTGCGTCCAGTTGGCTGTAAAGCGGCGCAATATTTCCAGCCGCCCCATTGATATATAGCATCGGCGCGCCCAGCTTTTCTTCTACATATTCGGCGACAACACCCGGCCCATCCGCGCTGATCTCTGTAATGGCAGCGAAAACAGTGCCGTGCATGGCATAGTTGGCAATCAATGTCAGCAGGCTGCCGTCTTCTTTTTCAATGCGGATTAATCCAATGCGCCTGTCTACCGGGCCGTCGGGATTCATGCCGAGTGTGATCCTTCCATCGGCTAATCTTGCGCGGCGGTTGATATTGGCCGACGCAAACCCCCAACCGGTTCCGAGCTTGGCAGGAACCAGTTTTTTTCGTGCCTCCGCGATACCATCAATCAGTTTTTGCTCCACCAGAGCGGTATATACTTTGTCGAACTCATGCTGATAGCGGTCACCCAGAAATACGGACGGCAGTCCCGGAGGGCCAACTTCCGGTGCTGAGTGGGTATGGGTAAAAGTCCACCAAATGTTTACCGGGTCGATTTTCAGCTCTTTTTGAATGCGTGCTGCTACTTTGTCATATTCAGAAGGTGCTACCAGGGCCAGGTCCGACGAGATAAGTACAAACTGCGTCACACCATCGTCCATCATCACAATCCGGTGGTATATTCTATCATAAACACTTTCGGATTTGCGCGGGCCGTAACCCAGCAGATACTGCGAATTAGTGGGAGTAATATCAACTTTCACTACGGAGGCGCGAAAACCGGCTGCGCCAACCGGATGCAGCGTGAAGTAAAGCAGCGTTGCAAACAGCGCTAAAAGCCAATTTCTGAAAATATGGGCATGAAATATGTGATGATTTGACATCATGGTTTCTTTTTGATTGATTAAGAAAAAATTAGTGGGCGGGTGTGTCCTGTTTTCCCTGTTTGAGATACAAAAGCAAGTCCGCCATTTCCTGCCGGCTGATCTGGTTTTCCAGGCCCGCCGGCATGACCGACATACCCAGTGCTTTCAACGATTTGATGTTGGCGCGTGCGATAACCGTTTCCTGTCCGCCGTAATTCCTGATGGTCAAAGCAGTCGGCGATTCCGTTGCGATCAATCCCTGCACCGGCTCGCCTTCCTTTATTTCGATCGACCAGATATCAAATCCATCGGCAATGGAAAGGTTGGGATTCAGGATATCGCCCATAATGGACTCAGGCCGACGGTTTCGGATTGTCCCTAGGTCTGGCCCATAAGGTGTGCCCGATTTGCCGCCGATCTGGTGACAGGCGGAGCAGTTTTTCTGGAAAACGGCGCGGCCGTTATCTATACTTCCTGTCATGGATAATGCTGGCGCATAAGCTTTTACGACTTCCATCCGACCATCGTCTTTTTTGGTCAACAACATTCGCGACCGCGCTTTTAAAGCCGCATTTCCCTGCGCCATCAGTCCCACACTTCTCGGCCAGCCAATGGCAGAAGGATCAATGATCTTCTTTTCCAGAGCGTCTAAAAGCAGCGAGATCCGCGATTCATTCACCATAAAAGTATTGATCGCCGCATTCCGGACATCCCGCGTCAGCGAAGGCCATTGTTCCACCACAAAATGGCTGACGGTATTATCTGGAACCGCACTGAGGGTTTTCAAAGCAGCCAGTTGCACGGGCAGCGGCTCGGTAGGCGCAATCAGCTTTTTGAGCGGTCTGATGTATAATTTGGGATTATCCAGAGACAAGAAGTTGATCGCAGCGGTACGGTTTTCGACGCTCGCCTTTTTATCCAATGCAGTTCTGACAGATTTTTCAACAGCCAGTTTGGTGCTCGCATTTTGAATCAACCCTGTGATATTGAGTAACTGGATACTTCCCTGGCGCACAGCCGCAGACGGGTTGTTTATGGCCGCGCTTACCAGTACATTCTGTTCACTTTTCAAAGCAATTGCGGCTGTTTTATTATTTTTCAATCCAAGTGCCAATCCCTGTAAAACCGCCGCCTGCCAGCCACTGTTTTTCTTGTCTTCCGGAGCCAACACCCTCATTATCGCATTTTTAATCTCAACAGCGCTGCCGCCATTTCCGGTCATCGTACTCAGTCTTTCCACCAGCGAGCTGTACGCGGCATTATCCGCCTGGTAGCGGTTTAGTACTGCGCCAAGCAAGCTATTTTTGGAAGAAGGTGTAGCCGATAAAGCCGCGATCTGCATCCAGGGATCTTCTATATTCTTGAATAAAAGATTTTCCCTTGCCTTACCAGCCTCGGGCGAATCCAGGAAGCCGAGCGTGCAAAGAAGCTGAAAACGCACTTTGGCATTCGGGTCATTTTGCAAGCTAATTAACGCATTTTGAACGGCATTATCTTTCAAAAATGGTTCAGAAAGCCTGATCGCATTTTCCCTCACACCAGAAGCATTGTCTTTCAAGGCAGTGACCAGAAGTTCTGGTTTCAGCGCGTTCATTCCCTCCAAAGTATAAAGCGCATGCAACCGGCCGAGCGGATTTTTTTCATTGGCTACCATTTGTTCCAATGACGCTACCACCGTTTTATCATCACCGTCAATCAATAAACGTTGTGCATTGCGCCGCCACCATATATTGGGATCGGCCAGCTTGCCTACCAGGAAATCGTTGGTCCATTGGGTTGTTTTTAAATCGTTAACCCAGGTCAGCGGCTTGGTGCCTTTTGGCGTAATGCGGTAAATGCGGCCTTTGTCTATTCCATTATACAACTCCCCGGATTTGATCACGTCGTCGGCCATCCACTCCGGATGTTCGATGATCTGCCGGTAATAATCAACTACATACAACGCACCGTCCGGGCCAATGTACATATTGACCGGGCGGAACCAGGCGTCGGTGGAAGCAAGGAATTCTTTGTTCTGGTAAACCCGACTGGCGGTAAAAGTTGCGCCTTTGTCGTGTATCACATCCGCGTGCACAATGTTGCTTACGGGTTCGGCCACGAACATGACGCTATCAAAAGGAGCCGGAAAAATCCCGCCCTGATAAGTCTTTGAGCCGCAGGCGGAGGTGAAAACGCCGAGGTCGGTCAGCAACTGGTTCAAAGGATTTTGCGTAATCGGGAAAACTTCTGCCGCATTGCCGTGATCAGAAATCGACTGCGCTGCATTGGAAACGAGCAGGTTTGGATTTCGTTTGAGGTATTCGGCAGACATTACCTGATGGATAATGTGGTTGGCATTGCTCACCAGAAGATACCGGCCCCAGTTATCAAATGTATGTCCAAACTGCGTATTGGCCGAAAGTATCTCCAATCCTGCGCGGTCCGGCCGCATTCGTACACTTCTTCCGCGTGCATTGTCGGGTAAGCGTGGGGTTTCTTTTTTATCAGGATAATATACATCACCGCCTCTGTCGCCGAATTCGCTTTTAAATGTTTGGGTGGAAACCGCAGGCTCGTGACCCAGGTAGATCCAGTTGTCCAGGCCCAGTGTCGGATTATTGAGGTTATGCTGCGGGTTGGATAATGCAAAGCCGGTGACCAACGTGTCGCGCAAATCGGCCTTTCCATCACCATCGGAATCCTCGAGATACAGGACATTGGGCGCATCTGTGACGATGATACCCTTTTTCCAGCGCATTACACCGGTTGGCAACATTAATCCTTCTGCGAACGCAATGCTTTTGTCCATTTTTCCATCGCCGTCGGTATCCGTCAGCAACTTGATTTTCCCAGACCCACTTTTGTCGAGCGGATAGCCGTGCATTTCCACAACATACATACGGCCTGCCTCGTCAATTTCCATGGCAACCGGGTCGGCAACAAGCGGCTCGCTGGCAACCATTTCTATTTGAAAGCCTTCGGGAAGCTGAAAGGTCGCCAATGCTTTTTCCGGCGGGACTTCGTGGGGTTTAGGCCGGCTGCTTGCGGCAAGCAGACAGATGCAAAAAAGCAATCCGGTTACAGGCTTAATAATGTGGTTACCACTCATTATATTGATAAATAGGTTGGTTTGCATTCATGGGCGCTGTGGTATTTTCAAGGACTAACTCCAACTTAATAAGCAAGTTGTCCCTGAAAATACCGTTGCGGCTGGGTGAGCAATTCAGAAAAGGAAAAGAGATAGGATAATGCTAGTAATTAGGATTTTGCACCAACTTTGAATTCTGATTGATCGCTGCCTGCGGAATAGGCAACAGATAGTTTTTTTCCGGAAAGAACTTTTTGCCTCCTTCTGGTGCGGGAATTACGGTATAAACAGTTTTTCCACCCACCACTTCAATTTTCATGGCGTGCAGCGTTCCGTTCAGGTTTTTTTCGGCCAGTTTCAGGCGCATAAGGTCAAACCAGCGTCTTTCCTCAAAAGCCAGTTCCACCCGACGTTCCCGCTGAATCACCACCCGCATTTGGGCCTGGGTAAGCCCGGCTTTGAGCGCAGGCAATTCCGAGCGTGTCCGTATCTGGTTAATGGCCGTATACACCGATGCATCCGGGCCGGCCGCTTCGTTTTGGGCTTCGGCATAGCTCAGCAATACCTCGGCATAACGATAGATAATGAAGCTGCCGCTGTTCAACTGGTTGTTACCATTGATCGCGTATTTCGGGTTGAGTGTTTTTCGGAGGTAGTAACCCGTGTTGGTGGCCTCGTTGGTGTTGCTCAGATCGGTCGCATTCCGGCTGCCTACGCCTTGCTTCATCACCATTTCAGCGCCCGTCCAGGTTGATCCGTCGTAGACAATGGACTGATAAAACCGTTTTTCCCGGTTTAGGTAAGGGTTTTGAGGATCATAGCCGGAAGCCGGATCTGAAATCGGCAGACCATTGGCCATTGCATATTCATCCACCAGTTCCTGCGTAGGATCCACGCCACCATAGGCTTTCTGCACACCGCCTACCATCCAGGGGCCCCACAAACCTTCCTTTCCGCTGCCCAATGCCGTGCCGCCAAGGTATTGTTTGGCAAAAATCACTTCTATATTGTTGTTGTTATCCTCGTAAAACTGCGTTTCGTAATTGGAAAACAAACTGTGAGAACCCAGGTCGATTACCTGCTTATTGGTAGCCGCCGCCACCGCCCAGCGGGCTTTGTCATTGGTGGTATTTTTCAACGGGCTGGCCCAGAAAAGCTCGCAGAATCCTTTAAGCGTCAGCGCTGAGGCTTTGGAAACCCGGCCTGCTTCTGCTTTCAGCGGCAGGTCCTCCACGATAGCAGCGCACTCGTCCACAATGAATTTGTAGGTTTCTTCATCCGTATTGCGTGCCCTGAATATGGCGTCGCCTTCCTTGTTCTGGTTCAATGCATTGGTGATGATCGGAACGCCGCCGTGGGCTGTCCACAAAAGCTGGTAGTAATAGGCCCGTAAATATCTTGCTTCCGCAATTTTGGGCTTTTTCCAGGTATCCGGAAGCGTGGATGCGGTTACTTTTTCAATAAACAGATTAGCTCTGCGGATGTTGGCGTACTGGCCCCACCAGTTGGGCGCATTGCTCGGCGTATACACTGATGGAGAATATAAAACCCTGCTATCGAGCCCGTTCACGCCGTTCATTGCATTATCCGTGTAATTTTCCCATGGATCGAAGAAGTTGAACGGGCCGGGGATTCCTGAATATACATTGTTCAAAAAGAGGTCTGCGGTGCCGGTGTCTGTCCAGACGGTTGTATCTGAAATCTGATCTTTCGGAGCTACATCCAGGAAGCTTTGGCAGGAAAATATCCCAAACAGCATGAACAGCAAAGCTACTTTACCATTCAAATTCATAAACCTATGGAGTTTCATTTTCGTATCGTTTTCAAGAAATTAGAAAGTAATATTTAGACCAACCGACATTACTTTTTGCTGGGGATAGCTCCACGCATTCGCCTGGGTAATTTCCGGATCGAAATTCCGAAGCTTGGTCCATGTAAGTAGGTTCTGGCCAGACACATAGATGCGTGCATTCTGGATCTTCACTTTTTGAGTAATGACCGATGGCAGCGAATAAGACAACGTGGCGCTTCTCAAACGTAAATAGCTGGCGTCGCCGACCCAGAATGAAGAAGTCTGCGTGTTATTGGCCGTTGGCGCATTGGTAATGCGCGGGTTTTTGGCGTTCGGATTTTCCGGCGTCCAGTAATCCAGGTTTTCCCGTACGGCGCCCATTCCGTTGTTGAAAGCCCAGGCTGCGCTGCCCGCATAATAAAAGTTCGTTTTAGCCGCGCCCTGAAATAAGATATCCAGCGTAAAACCTTTGTACTGAACATTAGGAGAAATACCGTAAATGATCCGTGGCGTTGCAACTGCGTCACCGATCCTGGTCCGGTCGTCATCGTTGATTTTCCCGTCATTGTTCATATCCTGGTACCGAATGTCACCGGGCAGTACAGGGCCCCACGGCTGAACTGCAATGCCGGGTTTCAACTTGCCGGCGTCGTCAAAATCGGCTAACTGGAAGAATCCCGATGACTGAAATCCAAACTGCGTTCCGAGCGGCTTACCGGTTAAACGACGATTGGGATTGTTATAAGTAGCACCTGCTTCAAAGACCTGAAGCAGCTTGTTTTTGGCATAAGTGACATTACCGTTCAACGATACACGAAGGTCCGATGAGAACCGGTGCGAGGATCCCAGGGACAGGTCAATGCCCTGGTTTTGCATGATACCCGCATTCACCTGGCTTAGGCCGATACCATATTCGGAAGGAACGATCACGTCCGGATTGACCAGCATATTGGAGCGTTTTTCGTGGAAGTAGTCGGCTTCTATATTCAGTAAACCTTTCCAGAGTGTGGCTTCAATGCCGATATCAGTCTTTTTGGCGCGTTCCCAGGTAATGTTTGGGTTTGGTTCATTCCGCTCCCGGATCGCCTGCACCGCGTTCCCGCCGATCACGTAAGCTGGCCCTGCCACACCGTATGTGCTCATATACTGGAAGGCGCTGCCTGCGAGCGCACCTACTTCTCCATATGATCCGCGCAGTTTCAGGTTATCGATCCAGCGAAGGTTTTGTTTTATAAAATTCTCCTCCGACAAACGCCATCCGACTGAGAATGCAGGAAAAAAACCAAAGCGGTTATCCGGGGAAAAGTAGTAGCTGCCATCGTAGCGACCGCTGGCTTCAAACAAATATTTATCGGCATAGTCGTACGTAACCCGATATACCAGGCCCATCTGGCGACCGAGGCTCGCGGTTCCATTGGTGGTCATATCTGCATTGCTCGAACTGCCCATGTTCAGCTCATCAATGCCCAGGTTGTAGTTCCGGCGCGACGCTCCCAGTGCGATCGTATCATTTGCTTTGGCCTCAAAAACAGTGAGCGCGCCAATGCTGCTTTTACCAAATGACCTGGCGTAGTTCAGACTGGCCTGGTAAGTAAGTTGCTGATATTGCCGATAATTTTGGTTCAAAGATGCTTTGGCCGCACCAAAAATACCGTCGGTAATCACTTTCGTCACAGGATTGATCGTAGCGAGATGAACCGGCACAGTCCAGATCTTGTCCATGATCATCGTAGGATCATATGCGATCGTTCCTTTCGCAACCAGTCCCGGAATAAAAGGAATTGCCTGTTCAACAGACAATTGGGTATATAAAGCAGTCGTATTTGTCTTCTGATAACCACTGTTGTAAATGCTTCCGGTTACATATGTGCCGTTCATACCATTGCTAAAAAACAGCGGGCCGTTTTGCGGTGTGGCATAACCGATCAATTCAAAGATCCGCGATGTCCCGATGGATGGATATTGTGACTTTTGCAGCCGACCGTTCAGGCTGAATGATATCTTGGTGGTTTTGGTAGCCTGTGCATCCAGGTTCATCGCCAGGTTATAGCGTTTGTTGCTCGTCGACGGCCACATTCCGGCCTGATACTGGTAACCGAGACTTGCGTAGTATTTGATCCGCTCGGCACCGCCCGAAAGCTCAATGTTATGTGTTGTAATAACCGCATTGCGGTTCACCAGCTCCTTTACATAATTCTCGCTAGGGTACGAATCATTGTCGGAACCATCTTTAAATTTTTGCAGAGCTTCGTCCGTATAGGGCACAGGCAAACCGGCGTTTCTGGCGGCCGCGTTTTTCAAAGTAGCAAAATCGTAGCCATTGAGATAATCCGGCATTACTGTTGGATTCTGAAATCCCACGTAAGCATTATAGGTCAATGATGGCGTTCCGGTTTTCCCACGTTTGGTGGTTACCAGCACCACCCCATTTGCACCCGCAACACCGTAAGGCGCCACAGCCGCGGCATCTTTCAGCACGGTAAAAGTCTCAATGGTATTAGGGTCAAGCTGTTGAAAATTTCTTGGAATACCATCTACTACCAATAAGGGCTGATTGTTGCCCGTCGAGGAAACACCTCGAATGTAAATGCTGGAACCATCCCGCCCCGGCTCGCCGGAGGCTTGCTTGGCGATCACACCGGAAACCCGGCCGCCTAACCCGTTACTCAGGTTGGTCAGCGGCGTGGCAGCGAGCTGTTCGCCTTTTAATGTTGAGACGGCGGCAGTAACCGAAGTTTTCTTTTGTGTTCCGTAACCAACCACCACCACTTCGCTCAATGCTTTAATGCTGGCTTTCAATGCAATATCCATGGTGGTCCGGCTGCCGACGGTGAGTTCCTGACTTTCGTAGCCTACAAAACTGAATATCAACACGGCAGCATCGTCCTCCACGGCAAGTTCATATTTGCCGTCTGTTCCTGTGACGCTGCCCCGCTGGGTACCTTTTATGATTACGCTCACACCCGGTAATGCTTCCCCTTTTTCGTCGGAAACAACACCGGTGATGGTTTTATCAACTTCCGCAATTTTCGGCATTACGAGCGCTTCAAGCGGCTTTTTATGGAGTAGAATCCTGGAATCTACTACCTCAAATGAGATCTGGATTGGTGTCAGCAATTCGTCCAAAACCCTGGATAATTGTCTTTTGGAAACATTCAGCGACACTTTCTGACGTGCCTGAATGCTGTTGGTACTATAAATAAATTTCACATTGGCCTGCTTTTCAATGTGGCTTAATACCTGCCTTACCTCCGCGGATTCCATTTGAATGGAAATCTCCTTCCGAAGGGCCTCCTGTGCGCGTGTATCCACCGCAAAAGAAAGGTTACAGAACAGGGCACAAAGCAGTAACTGTGTAACAGTTATTCGCATGACATTAATTAGATACCGTTTGACAGATACATTTTTTTGCATAATTTTAAATGTTTTTGAATTGTTACAGACTCATGAACACTGGTGTTCTCGACAGAATTGGCGTTCTGAGAGGACCACTACTAAGCCAATAATGCTCGCAACATTGTTGGCTTTTTCTTTTGAATACCGGTTTCTACATAGGCAGGTATTTTGGTGTTTGTGCGGCTATTTTTTACAGCCGTCGCCTTTGATAAAAAAAGTAGTTCCCCGCAACTCATAACTGGCATTTACCGATTTGCAAATGAACCGGAGCTGTGTGTGCAGCGGGAGACCGGTGAGGTCGCCGGTGAAAATGCAATCGTTCAATGTTGATTTTTCGACGACGATCTCCACGCCAAAGGCCTTTTGAATGACTGACAAAACCTCCTGTAAGGTCGATTCTTCAAAAACGAATTCCAGTTTTTTCTCCTGTAAATCCTGCAATACAGGTGCTTCTACAAGTTCCGGCACCAGTTTTTTGGATTCTTTGTCAAAAGTGATTTTCTGATTTGGCCTCAAAATCACGCCATTGCGGTTTTGGGGCGCCTTTTGTTTGTTTTCGTAAACTGATACCCTGCCGCTAACTACCTTCACTTCGATGATTTTGGAGTCTTTGTAAGATTTCACGTTAAATGTTGTCCCTAATACCTGCGTTACCAGCTCACCGGTATACACGAAAAACGGGCGGCTGGAATCCTTCTTAACCTCGAAAAATGCTTCTCCTTCCAATTCGACCTGGCGCTTTTTATTGTCGAAATGTCTGGAGTATTTCAGGCTGCTCTCCGGGGTCAATGTGACGATCGTGCCGTCTTCCAGGGATAATGTTTTAGGTTTCCCGGTGGTATTGTAAACCTCTGCATAATCTTCCAATGCTAAATCGGCGTCAGACGAAGATATTTTGGAAATGATATTTTGATTTAGTTTACTGATCGAGTCCGGCACGAATATCGCCAGGCCTGACACCAGGATAATCGTCGCCGCCACCGCCAGCCACCGCCAGCCTATTCTCTTCAACATGGGGCTCTTGCCAAGTACGGAGCTGGATATACGTTTCCACATCCTGCGTTCTACAACGATTTGCTCGGATCGGCTGATCGTCATCGTTCCGTTTGCAAAAGCCGTTTCAGACCATTCCAAAATCTGTTTTTCTTCTTCCGGGTCGCATTCCCCGGAGAGATATTTTTGTAATAATATATCGAAATCGTGTTGATTCATTATGTGTTTCTCGATTCTTAGTTATCTGAATTGTAATATTTCAAATGGTCTTTCAGGACTTTCAGCGATTGGGTAATGTGGTACTCGACCCCTTTTTCGGTCAGGCTGAGTTTTTCGGCAATGTCCTTCACCGACTGGTTTTCGAAGCGGCTCAAACGGAACACCTGAGAGGTTTTTTCGGGCAACTTTTTCATGACTTCCTCCACAGCCCTCGATAAATCCGAAAAGTTGACGATTTCGTCAGTGCCGTAGGATTGCTGGATCTCGTGAAAGATCAGGTACTCCTGGTATTTTCTCTGTGTGATCGCAGATTTGATGTAATTCATGACCCGGTGCTTCATTGAAACGATCAGGTAAGCACGCAAATGTTTGATCAGCGATTCCTCTCTTTTGTACCAAAGGTTTTCAAATACATCCTGGACGAGCTCTTCGGCTTCTTCTTTGGTCCCGGTTTCCTGGTAAGCAATGGTATACAAGCGATACCAGTATCGAAGATAAATCTCCTCAAAGGATTTCTCATTCCCTTTCCGGAGCGATTCCACTAGTTGTTCATCGGTAAAACGTTTGTACATAGAAATAGAAAATGCTAAGATGCTCTAAAGGCAACTGAGAAGGAAAAACCCCTAGACGTATTTTAGAAAAATTTTGAATAATTTTTAAAACAAGAAATTTTATTCGGGAAAAATGGTTTGGGCTAGAAGAAGCATTGGGGTTACAGGGGATTGCCTAACATCAAAACAGCGCACGGATTGATATGCAATCTTTTGCGCTTTTATTTTTAGACGTGTGTCAATGCTGCGCTTATGGCAGAAGAGATAGCACAACCTAGTCGGGGGAAATCGAATTTTTTGGGAAAAGCAGCATATAGTTGCCAAACTTTACGGCAACACCTCCTACTCCTTCGGATAAGCAAAAATAGCCTTGGTAGCAACCTTTCCCCCAGCCTCTTTGGAAGCAACGATCTGATCCGGCACTTTTGACTTTTCTACCCAGTCGATGATGAGGCTGACCCAATCTACTTTGTCGCAGCCTGGGCCGCCGCCGCAGTGCAAAACGCCCGGGAGAAGGAACAGTCTTGCAAAAGATTGTGCGTCTTGGTCGGTTTTTAAAATGCCATTGTAATGCTCAATGGTTGCGTTTGCCGAGAGTGCGGCGTCATTCCATCCGTGGAAAAAGATGATTTTGCCATTTCGTTTTTTGAACTCGCTGTAATCAGTACGGGTGGCATCCAGATAGGATGAGGCATATGCCGTTTCCGCTGCGAAATTTTTGTAGTTGTACTTTGTATAATCAAAGGTTGAATCGTTGAAGATAAAATACTTGAAAATGTTGGTAGAAAACATATAATGCAGGCTGGGCTCTTTTTGCTGGGCGGAAACTGGCGCGGTAATCCAGGGGTCCCAGGAACCGCCTTCGGCTTCTCCGCCAAATGGAAAACCTGGATAAATCTGTTTGCCATTGGCGACCAAAGGACTGTAAATAGACTTGATAGCAGCGAGCTGGGCTTTTGTAAGACATGCGTTTCCCGGTTTTTCGTTCGCACAAACCGGTAATTTAGAAAAATCGAACTTGCATTTACCCGGGTTGTTGATGATCCCGTCACCTGCCCCATCAAGTTGGTCGCATTGTTTCAGAACTTCCTTCTGTAAAAGTTTGAGATTGTCGGTTGTGATAACCGGACTCAGCTCTTTTGAGTTGGGATAATTGAGTTGGCTGTGGCGCAAAAACTTGGCAGCGATTGCCGGCCATGCAAATGCGGGTGCCCCGGCCACGATCCCGTCAAAATCTTCGGGATAATATTGGGCCTCCACCATCGCCTGTCCGCCCCCACGCGAGCAACCTACAAAATACGATTTGGAAGGTGCTGCACAATAATAATTTTGCATAATGGCTTTTGAAACCACGGCGGTACGATGGATGGCAAGCCGCCCGAAGTTGAGCTGTCGTTCCATGTTGTTGTACGCCCATTTAGCATCGTCGCCTCCTTCGTGACCTGTGTCAGTGCCCGCCGTTGCAAATCCTTCGTCTACTTTTGACTTAAAATCATTTTGAATGCTTCCCACAAAACCGCCTCCTCCCGACATCAGAAAACGCGTATTACTTTCATCCGGTAACAGTATCTCAAAATTGATTTCCCGGCTTATCCTGCCCAGTACGCGACAGAAAGGCTTCCTGATGACGATAGTTCCGCGCCATGGCTCGTTCGGATTTTTAATCGTATCCCCGGCATTGGACTCGGCGACCAGAATTGTAACATCCGGAAGTTTCAGGTTTTTTAAATCCGCGCAGGGCATACAAGGTTTTACAGTTTGCGCCGAAACAAGGCCGACAAACAAAATGAAGGCGACGGAAACGTAAAATTTTCTCATATAGGAAATGTTTTAAGGCCGGGATGCATTTCGTTAATAAAGCAGGATAAATCGACTTTATAACTATTCACCATTTGGTTGAGCTGGCAAAACAGCTTTCCGTCCTCCCCGCTTTCCCTAACCTGTAACTTACATCGCCAGGCCGTAAAATATCCGGGAACTTCCCGGCAGATTTACATAAATTGCCTTTTTAACCAAACACCCTTTCCACATGGCACATACTACCACCAATCCGAAGATCCACGAAGGCCGTAATCTCAAACGATTTCGGGAGATGCTCGCGATCAAACAAGATTATCTCGCATTTGAGCTTGGCGAAGACTGGAACCAGCAAAAAATTTCCCTGCTCGAACAAAAAGAAACGATTGATTCTGACATTTTGGAGCAAGTTGCGGCTATTTTGAAAATACCAGCTGAGGCGATTCGGAATTTTGATGAGAATCAAGCGATTAATATTATCACGAATACCTACCATGACTTTAAGGATAATGCATTCGTCAATAATGGAAATACTCCGACTTTCTATGTAAATCCAATCGAAGAAATCAGAAAGTTACACGACGAAAAAATGGACCTTTATGAGCGGATGTTGAAGGAGAAGGATGGAATGATGGCGCGGTTGGAACGGTTGATTGGGTGAGGTGAATCAATCTCACCTCTTCAAAATAAATAATTACAAAACGCTCGCAATCTTACGGGCTGGCATCCCTGCCTTAATTTAACCCGTAAGATTGCCTTTCGCTTCTTAATTTATCCTGCAGCTCGGCAATCGCTTTCTTTTTGTTCTGCTTAATCTGGGCAAGCAATGGCTTGGGGCCGCCATCCGGGTTGTACCGGGAACCCCAGTCAAGAACCTCCACCATGACCGGCACCAGCTCGATGCCCTTGTCAGTGATCAGATACAGGAATTTCGACGCGTTTTTCGGCGAAACTACCTTAGAAACAATTCCCTCATCCACCAGCGTGTTCAGCTTTTCGGTCAATACGGCCGAAGATATTTTCTCGGCCGATGCCCGAAACTCCAGAAAGGAGTTTTTGCCGTTGAACATTAAGTCCCGCAAGATCAGCAGCATCCACTTATCTCCGAAAATTTCCACCGAAAAATTGATGGGACATGTTGATCGTCTCTCCATTGTTTTCATAATATCACCAATAAAAGCAGTTTGTTTTTTAAACTGCTTTTTAATAAATTTGCAGTTCATAAAACAGACTGCAAAAATAGCTAAAATTTAATTATGGACTTCACAAGCAAAAACGTCATTATCACAGGCGGAACAACAGGAATAGGACTGGCAACAGCAAAAGCATTCATCAACGCAGGTGCAAATGTGTGGATTACAGGAAGAAGTGCCGACAATCTACAAAAGGCAAGCGCGGAAATAAACAGCTCAAAACTGACCACTGTTGTATCGGATACGTCAAAACTCGCAGACATTTCGGTTCTGGAACAAGCATTTGCGCAAAGCGGGAATAAACTGGATGTTCTCTTCCTGAATGCAGCAATTGGCGTATTTGAGCCGATAGAAAACGTCACAGAGGCAAATTTTGACGCTCAGTTCACCACCAATGTAAAAGGGCATTTTTTCACGCTGCAAAAATTACTTCCGCATCTGGCAGATGGAGCATCCGTAATATTCACTTCTTCATCGGCTGCTACTGCTGCAACCCTGGGAACGAGCGTATATTCTGCAACCAAGGGTGCGTTAAATAAAATTGCCCAAATCGCGGCTAATGAGCTGGCAGCACGGAAAATCCGCGTAAACCTCATTAGTCCGGGACCAATTGCGACGCCGGGTCTGGATAGCGTCTTACCCCCGGAAGCACAAGCTTTCCTGGCTACCACCACGGCATTGCAAAGGCTTGGACAACCCGATGAAATTGCAAAAACAGTGTTGTTTCTGGCTTCTGATGCCGCAAGCTTTATTTCAGGGACAGAGGTTGTAGCAGATGGTGGTTACCACACCTATGCATTGAAATGACGGCCAGGCCGTACAGGCTCCGACCCGGCTAAATCTTTAAAGACGTAGTAATCAACATTAATTTAAAGCCTTCGGGTGCCAGAGGATTTCAAAAACTTCAATCGGTTCAGAGGAAGCGCACTTTAAGATCGCATACCAGTTGTATCATTGATTTAGTTATGACATAGTTAAAGCAGCTATTTTCTCTAAATCAGGAAGCAATTGGCCCGACATTGTTCCGTTGCGGGTACGGTAGCCCTTCAGCTTGCGCTGAAGGGCTTTTATTGCGCTCAACAAATTGGTAAATGCTTGCACCTTCCTGTGGCACTACCTTCACTGATAGAACATTGTACCACCACGTTTATTTGGATCAGGTTAATATGCTTTCCTTAGGTTATCTGCCAATGCGTCAGGAAGCAAGCTGAGCTCTACGGCCTGCGCTGCTTTTTCGACATCGTATTTCACCCTGATAAATTCAACCCGAACAGCATCCTTAGACTTAATGCTTGCCATTTGGTCAATCATGATAAGTACATAACAAGCGCGCACATCGCCATCTTTGGGTTTACCGACAGAACCTGTATTAACCAGGTGATGAAAATGGTCAATGCCATTCTCACCCGAATTAATAACACGGTGATAAGGCCTGTGAGAGTGCCCAAAGCAAAGGATATCGGCTTTAAATTCCTTGACCAGTTCGAGCATGTATTGTTCTGGCAGCTCCTGCAACAGATATTCGTTAATCCTCCGCGGGCTTCCATGGACCAGCAACATGTGGAGCGGCTGATCATTAAGTTGAAATTCCAACCTGAGATGCCTCGGCAGTGTTAACAAAAAATCCCTTTCCTTGTTTCCGACCAGTTTATAGGCATAATCGCTGTTTTCTTCCTTGCTGCACTCCCCTACTGATGGAAGTATTTTCGAAACTTTCAGGTCGTGGTTTCCTGCAATAGTCGCAATACCATGCTTTCGAACTAAGCTGATTACCTGATTAGGCCATACATTGTAGCCGACCAGATCACCCAGGCAGTAAACTGCATCAGGCTGTTGTTTTTCCAGATCTTCTAACACCGCCTCAAAAGCGGGAAGGTTTGCATGGATATCAGATAGTAGTGCTATTTTCATTTTGCCAGGCGCAATGATTCCGCATATGCATTGGGAAGGATGCTGTTTTCGACGGCCTGCGCCGCTTTTTCAACATCATATTCAAAGCGTATAAATTCTACCGTAATACTGTTTTTACTTGATGTTGAAGCCTCCGCGTTGATGTGCAGGCTAACATAACCGCCTCTCGGATCTCCATCTTTTGGTTTACCTACTGATCCAATGTTGATCGCGTGGCGGAAATGAGCTGTGCCGTCGGCCTGTGCAGAGTCCAGAATTCTGTGATAAGGTTTGTGCGTATGGCCGAAAAGCATTACATCCGCATTAGCCTGCTCCATAATCCGCAGCATGCTTTTTTCGTCGCGGTCTTCAAACAAGTATTCGTTGATCCGGCGCGGGCTACCATGCACCAGCAGCACCGAAAGTGGTTTGTCATTTAATTGGAAATCCAACCGGATGTGTGCCGGCAGCGTACGAAGGTAAGCCCGCTGCTCGTCTTTGATTATTTCATTGGTATAAGCAATCGATACTTTGCCATTTTCTTTTTCATCGTCCGTTTTGTAAGCGCATCCGCAATCGTCGCTGCTTCTTCCTATTCCGAAGTCGTAATTGCCGGCAATGGTAGGGATTCCCCGCTTTCTAATCTGATCTATGACTTCATTAGGCCAAATGTTATAACCTACCAGATCACCCAAACAATAAATAGCGTCCGTATCTCTGGTTTCAACATCTTTGAAAAACGCTTCCAGGGCGGGAAGGTTGGCGTGAATGTCGGAAAAAAGGGCAATTCTCATTTAATACGTGATTAATTGGAAAATTTGTGCTGTTGTTTGAGTGCAAAATTGACCATCAGGATCAACACCGGCACTTCGATCAGCGGGCCGATCACCGCAGCGAATGCAGCTCCGGAGTCAATCCCGAATACGGCGATAGCGACCGCAATCCCAAGCTCAAAATTGTTACCTGCGGCAGTGAATGCCAAAGAAGTTGATTTGGCATAATCCGCACCTGCACGCTTGGACAAATAGAAAGCCGAGAAAAACATGATTGCAAAATAGATTGTCAGCGGAAGCGCAATGCGCAGGACGTCAAACGGGATACTCACAATCAGCTGCCCTTTCAAACTGAACATGACCACAATTGTAAAGAGCAAAGCAATTAATGTGATCGGGCTGATGGCCGGAAGGAATTTTTGCTCATACCATTCCTTGCTAAATAGCCTGCTTAATACAATCCTGGAAATGATTCCGGCCAGAAATGGAATGCCCAGATAGATAAAAACACTTTGGGCGACCTGGCCAATCGTAATATTTACATCAAAACCCTTTAGTCCAAAAAGCGGTGGCAAGACCGTTACAAACACATAGGCATATACCGAATAAAACAACACCTGAAAAATGCTGTTGAATGCAACGAGACCGGCCGCATATAGGCGGTCACCATTCGCCAGGTCATTCCAGACAATAACCATCGCAATGCAGCGCGCAATGCCGATCATGATCAGTCCGGTCATATATTCTGGCTTATCCGGCAAAAAAATTACCGCCAGGCCAAACATAAGCAGCGGCCCGATAATCCAGTTTTGAAGCAGGGAAAGCCCCAGGATTTTAGTGTTGTTAAACACTTTTGGCAGCTCTGCATAACGGACTTTGGCCAAAGGCGGGTACATCATCAGCACCAAGCCAATGGCTAGTGGAACATTCACGGCCGCCGCACCGGCGCCCGGCGCACCGGTGGATCCAGAATTAAATTGATTGATAAAGTCAGGCGTCCCGGGTAAAAAATAACCGATTGAAACACCGATCAGCATGGCTAAAAAGATCCATAGGGTTAGATAGCGGTCTAAAAAAGAAAGACGTGGGTTATTCATGCGGTTTGATGCTTTATATTCCTTTTCATGACAACAGCTGATGAAGGGCAAAGGCCGCTGAATTGCCTGGTTTGCTGAATTGCTTCCGGAACCTGCTGACGGTCAACGGCTATGAATCCGTAACGGTCAAAATAATGATCGGCTGTGGTTGTGATCAGATAAACGGCTTCCAATTTCTGCTTGTCAGCGTTATTGAGAAGCCGCTCGACCATGTGGCCTGCAATGCCCTGGCCTTGATGAGCAGGACTGACAGCGACTGAGCGCAGCAAGCCAACCGACCCAAACCGTTCCAGACCGGCGACACCAACAAGTACCTCACCCTCTTTGGCCAAAAGGAAATTGGGCAGGCTATCTGGCAGGTCTTCGGTAAGAAGGTCAGCTTCTTTGAGCAAACGGATCACCAACTCTTTTTCTTCCGGCCTTGCGTCATCAATTTGTAGTGTCATCATGTATTTGATTTAATTAGCAGCATCCAGAGCCAGGCTGGCAGCTGGCTCCATCCGAAGCAACTAATTCCAGCTCTTGTTTTGCAGGGGCAGGCGCGCAGCATGAAGCTTCTGCCATTGATGTGCCGCAGCTTTGGTTGCGTGTGAGCGCCTTGCATTGGGTGAAATCGGGAACCAGGTTAACTGTGAATGCTTCACCATCGGCAATAAATTCGCCTGGATACATTTGGCGCGTATCAAACTTTGAATTGCCAAATTCGATCTTAACGGTTGCATTTGGATTCAAAGGCAATGTTTTTTCAACCAGGTTCACGATTTTAAGTGCCTTACCCACTTTCATGGAGCGGTCGACTTCCTTCACCCAAGGCTCCCAGAGTTGGACAATAACTTCTGTCCAGCTGTTCATTTGCCCGCCGCAGTCTACCGATACAATCGGGGCTTGTTTGATTTCGGTGATGTGGTAAGAACTATCAACAAACCTGCCTTCTTCGTATTGGAATTGAAGGTGTAAATCTGGATTTTGTTCGAGGGTGTTTTTGAAATCACCCCAGGTCATCGGCCCCCGGGTCATAGGGCCGCGGGCGGCAGGATTCGATTGGCTCATGGTTTCTATTGTTTAAATGTAATATTACGATTGATTTTATCAAAAAAATACCCCGCCTAGTTACAGCAGGATGCGGTAAGTGTAAAAGTCTCCAGCAGCGCTCCAAAAGATTTTTGTGCTTCCTCCCATACGACCGGGTTAATGCAATAGCAAACCCGCGGTGGATTGATTTCACCGTGAATGATCCCAATCCGTTTCAGCTCTTTTAAATGCTGGGACACGGTGGCCTGGGCAAGTTCGAGCTCATCGACCAGGTCTCCACATACACAGGACTTCCGGGCGATCAGCAATTGCAAAATCGCAACCCTGGCCGGGTGCGAGAACGCTTTGGCCAGATCCGCAATACGGTTTTGCTGCTCAGTGAATATTTCAGTTTTTGTAACTCCCATGCTGCAAATATAACGGTCAATTTATTAATTGCAATATTACGATAAATATTTTTTTGTGTGATAAAATCTATCGTATCTTTACGATCAAGTTTTCAACTCTAACTGACCTTGATAGAACATGAACCTGATCAACTTGATAATTATGACCTTGATCTCTACTGCTGCTACTATGCCAACTTCTGATCCCGAAGAAAAGAAAGCCCTTAATCCAAAGCTGTCCGCTTACATTGACACCATTAAAGAAGACTTCTCAAAAATACCCCAAGACCGGGTAGAAGCGCTTGACAAGATTGCTGCATTTATCCAAAATCAAGTTAAAGCTTCTCAGCCTGTACAGCTTACCTACATCTGTACCCACAATTCCAGACGCAGCCACTTCGGGCAAATCTGGGGAGCAACTGCTGCTGCTTACTATAACATACCCCATGTAAAAACATATTCTGGCGGCACAGAGGCCAGCGCGTTCAATGAAAGGGCTGTCGCTGCTTGCGAGAGGGCAGGTTTTGATATCACAAAAACATCAGAAGGCAAAAATCCAGTCTATGCTGTGAGCTACGGGGCGGGAACTGAACCATTGAAAGCATTCTCAAAAAAGTATGATGACGCCAGCAATCCCCAAAGCAATTTCTGCGCAGTCATGACATGCTCACAGGCTGATGAAGCTTGCCCGGTTGTAAAAGGTGCCACTGCGCGGGTTGCTGTTCCTTATAATGACCCGAAAGCGTTTGATGGTACCGCGCAAGAAACGGCAAAGTACGACGAGCGCTGCAAACAGATCGCAACAGAAACACTGTATGTTTTTTCAAAAGTGAAAATCTAGTCGTTTAAATGTGTCAGATACTGACGAACCAAGCAATTGTCAACCAGTATTGATGCGCTTTTACCGGAGCATTAAATTCATTCACGCGGTATTCCAGGCCAAGCTCGATCTTGTTATTATCGGAAGCATTATATCCCAAGGCAAGTAGTCCGCGTATTTCTAAATCTGGATCGCTGTCTGAAAAAATGCCCAGATATTCATTATTTGCTTTTCCATAAAATTCCTTAGGGTCGACTTGCTGACCGTTCAGGGGCAATTCCAACCCCAATCGGTATCGCAGGCGGAATTCCGCAGCATTATCAGGACTGAAAGTCTCATCAGCCACTATGCGGTGTGCAACACTGAGCACCTCCAAGTTTTTTACATGATTAAACTGCTGTATGAAACGATGTGTAAACCGGCCGTCTTCCAACCTGACCAGATAACCGCCACCGACCGTATTGTCGGCGGACACTTTTTTGGTCAGTATAAAGTTTAGATCTGTTCTTTCGTAATCAAACCGATGACTGGCTAGCACTTCCGGCTTTTTGCTGGAAAATATTTGCCGGGTTTCCAGCTTCGTATTTAACTTCCAGGTCTCAGCTATTTTGACATTAACATTGATTTGAGAAAGCGTCCCTGCCCTGTAATTGGCTTGACTTAGTGCCGTAACGGGAATTATGACATATAACAAACCAGTTAGAAAAAATTTATACATCAGTACATTAAGTTATCAGTATTACGCTGCACAATCTCGCTAATACGCACAATCGTTCCATCACTTTCAGCGAGCACTTCAAAATAGGTTTCGATTTTATCCCGATAACCTTTTACGACTAGCTCGTACCTGATCAGGACATCATTCACAGCCCTATCCTGGTTCAGGGACTCTTTCAGGGCTTGGGCGGACCCGCTCCAATGAATCTGGGTTTTGTCAATCTTGTAGCGCGAAAATACTTTGCTCAGTGTATCTTCTAAATTTGTCCGGCCTTTTGCATTCATTTTACTGATGCCCGATAATATTTCAACATCCTGAATATTTCCCGCTTCATCGAATTCAATGCTAAACCGTTTCCCCGAAGATTTCAGCTTTGCTTCTATGGTTTTTCCGGTAAGGCTTTCTTCCCGGTACCAATGAATTTTAGGTTTTTTAAAAACCGAAGTAACAAACTCCATTGCCTTTTGGGGAACAGCATCCGGCTTGATGCTATATTCCCGCTCATATTTTTTTTGAGCCAGACAGGGCGTCCATAGCAACCATGCAATCAGGCCAAAAAGTAATTTTAAGAAGCTTTTTTTTAAAGTCATCAGAGCTTGGGATAAATGTATTCAGCCTTATATTTTCATACCAAAGAGAAATCAATGGGGCTCAATATCTTTTTCACTACAATATGGGTAATGTTTTAGGGTAGCAGGCGATCTTCTCCTTGCTGGTAATGTTCGTGGGTTTTTACAGGAGCATTTTTGGATTTATTCATGCGCATCTGGAACACATCCACCAACAGTGAAAACGCCATAGAGAAGTAAATGTAGCCCTTTGGAATTTCAAGTCCGAAGCCCTCGCTGACCAGAGAAAAGCCAATCAGTAACAAAAATGACAAAGCGAGCATTTTGAATGCCGGATGCCGGTTTACAAAATTACTGATCGTTTCGGCAGCCACCAGCATTAATATCACCGTTGCAATAACTGCCACATACATTACCCAGACTTCCTTTACCATTCCAATAGCGGTGATGATCGAATCGATGGAAAAAACCATATCCATGATCAGTATTTGCGTGAGAACCTGCCCAAATGAGGAAGCTTTTATCTGTTTACTCTGGTCGCCCTCCTCCCCTTCCATTTTGTGGTAAATCTCAGTCGCACTTTTGTAGAGCAGAAACAAACCTCCCGCGAGCAGAACAAGTTCTTTCCCCGAGAAGCCTTCACCAAAAACCACAAACAGGTCTTTATCCAGCTTCATAATAAGGGAAATGAGCAGCAGGAGGCCAATGCGCATAACACCGGCAAGTATCAGGCCGTATTGCCTGGCTTTCTTCTGCTGATCTGCCGGAAGCTTCGCTGCGATAATTGATATAAAAATGACGTTATCAATGCCAAGAACCGCTTCCAAAGCGACCAGCGACAAGAGTGACACGATGATTTCGAATTCCATAAGAATTTGCTGATTAAGTTTTTATTATAAGGACTAGCACCGTGTTAACGCTCCGTTCTAAATGATTTGACTTTGGCATGCCAGTACATTATTTCAATATAAATTTCTTTCCAAAGCTATTTTCTGTAAATTTACAACTGTAAAAATAAAAATGCAACAAATTGCTTGCCTCATTCCTCAGCTGCGGTTCAGGAGCGCCTTTTTGTGCATCGATTCTGGTCAGAGATCCAAAAGAGTTCTTGAATTTAAGATAAACAATACGCTTCTGCCCTCCTCAATTCCTTAAATATTTAGAATCGACCTGGATATTTTCGCAGACATCTCCTTCCTGAAACAAGTATTGACCCTTCCCTGATTTTTTTGGTGTCAGATATGCTTTTGTAATCTGCTCCACTGATTCCAAACAATGGAACCCTCTCACCAAACCTCTGGAAAAACACTTTTTACATCAGCTGTTGCCTTCAGACAAACAGTTCAAACAACGATTTGAAGTTATCCAATTTTAAGGGCACAACCATTTCGAAAGGAATATGGAGCGTGCGTCTACATATAATCGGTATATATCGACACTTTTTATCAGTTCTCCCGAAAGCAGGAGTATCTGTAAATATTGCGGCCAAATGATAAAGCACAATGTTCACAACTCAACGCCTTTTTAGTTTTCAATCAGTAATGTCCTAATGAATAATTTCATTACAAAATCATCATTGCTCCTACTTGTGGCATCTATTGCCATCAGGTTGTCGAGCTGTGAAAGTGATTATGTGAACTTAAAACGGAAGCAGTTCGAAAAAGAGCTTATCGGCTTGAACCGAAAGAACCTAGTGAGCTTCATGATTGGGGATATCGAATACATTGTTGCAAAAAATCCCAATAAAACGATCGCAAACAAGACACATTTATGGGCTTATAATACCAAAACGAAGATCTGGTCGCAGATGGCGGATTCTCCGGAAGCCAGTCAGATCGACACTAACTTATCCATCCCGGATGTCAAGCATAATGGCGCAAACGGGAAAGGAGGATCTGCCGATTGGAAGTATGATCCCACCAGCAATAGCTGGAAGAAAATGTAATCGAACCCTGCACTCCACACCATAAATTCATTTAAAATCACTCAATATCCTGGTAATTAATGAAAATCAATAGTTGTTTTTACAAAAGATTTTATACAAATCTTGGGCTCAATATGATATTATGCTTACATCTTTTGCTTACTTCTTGCCAATGGGGTGATGACATTCAAGCCCT
Source organism: Dyadobacter chenwenxiniae (assembly GCF_022869785.1). Lineage (NCBI taxonomy): Bacteria > Pseudomonadati > Bacteroidota > Cytophagia > Cytophagales > Spirosomataceae > Dyadobacter > Dyadobacter chenwenxiniae. Next base: position 3,393,718 of record NZ_CP094997.1, read on the forward strand.
TGAACAACCGAATCTCGACGATTACTCAGTGCAATTTTCAGATACATTAACGGTTCAGCTTTCAACCGTCGGGTCTGACTCGTTGATGACCGGCGGACCATCGAGAATGCTGTTCGGAAATTATACCGATCCTTATTTCGGGACAGTGCAGTGCGCGCGACCAGTTTTTTCCAGCCCACAACAGACGGAGGAATAAGTATTGCCAACGACGCAGAATATGATTCACTGATCCTCTCGCTGCCATACGACCGATATAACTATGGTGATACTACCCGGGTCATTAAACCTAACCGTCCACCGGCTCCTGAAAGACATTCTTGACAAATCTTCCTATTGGAGCGGCAACGCTACCGAATATGAGGTGGTGAACATCGGGAAAACCAAGTTTGTCCCCAGGCCTTACACCACCGATCTCCTGAAAATCAAGCTATCGGACCAGATTGGCAAACAGGTCTTTGATTTGGCTAAGGAAAACTTGCTGTCTTCCAATACGGACTGGATCAACATCGTAAAAGGCCTGGTTATTATACCAGGGAAAACTGACAATGGTGCAATACTTGGATTTAAGATCGGAGGCGATAGCTGCTCTGTACAATTGCATTACCATACACCACTTGTAAGCGGATACCAAAAGGACTCGGCGATATTCAAAGTCACTGCGAGCTATAATCAGATTCAAGGAAACTATGCGGGTTCACAGCTAGCCAAGATGCCTGCAAATAAACATATAGCGTTACCATCGGCCCAGTCTGGCAACCTGGCTTTTCTACAGGCAGGCATGGGCAACATGATCCGGGTTGATTTACCATTTCTCAAACATTACAAATCACTAAAAAATACCGCTGTCAATCGTGCATACCTGAGGATAAGGCCTTTTCGTCCGTCAGTCACCAATGCTTTGAGGGTTCCCCAGGCACTATATGTATACCGCTGTGATAAAAACAACCAGTTTTATGTGTCCGGGGACGGAACGCCTCTCCCATTATATTATCTGGCAGCGGCGAGCCAGGCAACCGGGGTTTCGAGCAGGTATATTTATGATTATGTTGCTAATGACGAATATTACCTGCTCGATCTCACTGCATATGCGACAGAAATGATTGCTTCGGAGACAGACGACGTCGGCGGGCTCATCATACGCAGCGGGCCGTTTAGCTCCAGTTCATCCTATCGCGATGCAGACACAGAGTTCAGCAAGAGCGTCGACCGGCTTGTCGTTGCTAATCAGCACCATTCGCAACCCGGCGTAAAACTGGAATTTTACTACACCTACATCAAGCAATAACAGGCTCCGCACATTGACCCAACAGAACTAACACGATGCCGACCCATTTTTCGAGGTTCTGATGCTCGGCTTTAACGACGTAAAGAGTCGATTTCTATACAGAAAACTGCTTTTTATCTACACAATTCATCGGCGGGTACCGCTGGAAAGTATTGTTTGGTAGCGATCCATTATTCGTAATAATTCACAAAACTATTTTTTATGTTCAGTACATTAAGAAAGATTTCTTTGACCCTTCTGGCCGCATCAATGGCATTCACGCTACCCAGCTGTGAGAACGATGACGTCGACCTGCAAGGTAACTGGTTCAGAAAGGGCCTTCCCAGTTTTGGAGGCTCAATTCGCACGAACGCAGTAAGCTTCGTGATTGGTGATATCGGCTACATTGGCACGGGTTATACCAATGAAACAGTTGCGAGAGTGAAGGATTTCTGGGCTTACAACACCAAGACAAAAATCTGGTCACAGGTTGCGGATTTTCCGGGGACTGGCCGCAATAATGCCACTGCATTTGTCCTGAAAGGCAAAGGTTATGTAGGGACAGGTTATGACTACATCCTGACCGATAACAACGGATACAAAAAAGACTTTTACCAATACGACCCCGTGGGCAACAAGTGGTCCAAAAAAGCTGATTTCGCAGGAGGAACCCGTCAATTTTCCACTTCTTTCGTTGTGAATGATCGTGCGTTTGTTGGCCTGGGATACAATGGAACAAATACATTCCAGGATTTCTACGAATACGACCCTACTGGCGACAAATGGGTTGAAATGGCAACATTTATAGGCGGGAAACGTACGGGAGCAATCACATTTACGATTGATAACACTGCATACGTCGGTTTCGGAAGAAGTAACTCAGGAACCCAGAGCAAAGATTTCTACAGTTTTGACCCATCAGGAGGCGACGGTAAGGGAGCCTGGACGCGCATTGAGTTTGAAGACGACTTCGACGAGGACGACTTCCCGGCGCGCGCCTTCGGACTGGCTATGGTCATTAATAGCAAAGCATACATTGTAGGCGGTGAAGGAAGGTCCGATGTTTGGGAGTATGACGCCCGGACAAATGACTGGACTGAGAGAGCGTCATTTCCCGGATCAGCGCGCGGGTATGCAGGAGGCTTCGTTGTGGGCAGTATCGGTTATTTTGGAACAGGCAGCTCCAATGGCACCGGCGGTGGAACCGATGATTTTTGGGGGTTTGACCCTACTCAGGAAACTGACGATGACGACGATATATGAAAAAGAAAAATTTCATTGATCTGGCCATCAGCATATTTGCCCTGACAGCCATTTACGCTTTATTCTCTCAAAATGAAGATAAAAGCCATATCATGAGCCCCTCCCAATTCAGCACAGAGGCTTTTGAAACGGATCGCGGATGGGGTTACCGGATTCGCCAGGATACGACAACTGTCATTGAACAACGATCCGTTCTGCATATTGCAGGAAACCAGGGCTTTCAGACAAAGCAGCAAGCATTGGTGACTGCACAGCTCGTGAAACACAAACTCGACCATGGCATTTTCCCTCCCGTCCTCAGCCGGCAAGAGCTGGACAGTCTTGGGATCAGGAATCAGTAGATTTTAAATCAAGCATACATACTTTTATTATGCCGCTATTTCTGAGGAAGCAGCAACTTGGAATACTTGTGTTTTTAGTTTTCTCCATTTCATTTGAAGCTTCGGCACAACGTGTGTTTGCGAATGCTGTCCAAGGTGTTAACAGGAGTTATCTTTTTTATTCCAACACTAGCAATAACGACTATAATAGCAACAAACCCGTTGTCATCGTTCTGCATAAAAACGGAGAAACTGCACGCGAAGCATTTTCAAAAGCTGCATGGAAATCCCTCAAAGAACCGGCTATTCTGGTTTTTCCAAACGCTATCGAAAATACGTGGAATTGCAAGGACGAAGCTTCTCTTGCGAAGGATGTCCAGTTCCTGAGGTTCATTCTTTCGGAGACCTACAGCAATTTTCACCACAACCGAAACCGGGTATTTGTTGTGGGAGACAAGGATAATGCATGTGTCATAGAGCGTTTCCAGCAGCAATATCCAAAAGCATTGGCCGCTTTTGAAACCTGGAAACAAGGAAGTGAGAAAGACAGTTTAATTGCCCTCGGCGGTGTGCAAAAACTGCTTGGGAATCCAGTGCAAGCCGATACATCGTATGCATTATGGAGCGATCCCTCCATCAGGAAGAAGATGGACCCGATCGATTCTCTTAAAGGATACAGGTTACATAACAGGCTCGTCATAGAGTTCCGGTATGGCGGTTTTGCCATGCTGGGCTCAGTGCGGACGGGGATTTCTGACGGGACTTATGCCAAGTTATACAAGTCCCACTCCTTTATGGACATTCATCTCACCAAATGGATGAACGATTCCATGGCCTGGTTCATCGACATAGGCAGGCTGAAAGTTCCGCAAACCCAGGAAGCGACGGAAAGCGGGACAATGAGAACAGGCGGTGGGATGATCATGCCCCTTACGCTGGGTTTTAAATATGCGCTTCCAAAGGTCAGGGCCCACCCTTATTTCTTATTGGGATCGGGCATCATGCAGGTGATGGTGTTCGGGGGCAGGATGAACCCCGGCGCCATGACCTCGGGAGTCCGACCTAACCTGAATGCTGAAATGAGGATGGTGTTCCATACTACGATAGGCACTGGCATTGATCTCAGGTTCGCAAAGCGATTCACTGCCGGCGCTCACCTCCGTTACCTGCATTCCGCCAACTTTGAAAGTGCAGGAGAAGTCGACGCAATCCGGGGATTTAATCTCAATGTCGGTCTGGGCTACGTCATCAATGCCAACAGCCTCAAAAAGCTTCCGTTTCCTCTTAATAGTAAAAAATGAATAAGTTTTCTATTCCTTTTCCTCTAAGTGTCTGCTGTGGTTTGGTGCTGCTTTTTATGGCAGCCACCACTGCGGCAGTTGGGCAAAACAAATTTACCATCAGTGGAACGATGAAGGATAAGTCAAACGGGGAAACCCTGATCGGAGCCAGCATCTTTGTAAAGGAAAATCCATCAGCCGGTGCTGTAACCAATGTCTATGGCTTTTATTCCATCACCCTGCCGCAAGGCTCCTACACGTTGGAATATTCCTATATCGGTTACGAAAAGGTGGTGAGAGAACTCGTACTGACGAGCAATGTAGCAGCTGACATTGAGTTGCCGGCTTTGTCCAGGGTTCTCGATGAAGTCAGGATTGTCGACGAAAGCAGGATTTCTACCTCCCGTAACTTTGAAATGAGTGTGAATAAGCTGGACATTAAGACCATTCAGAAGCTGCCCGCTCTGATGGGGGAAGTGGATATCGTCAAGAGCTTGCAGTTTCTACCCGGTGTCAGCCAGGTTGGCGAGGGTTCATCAGGTTTCAATGTCCGTGGCGGCAGTGTTGGGCAAAATCTTGTATTGCTCGACGAAGCTCCGGTTTATAATTCCTCACACATGCTAGGCTTCTTTTCGGTTTTTAATCCGGATGCCGTAAAAGATGTGAAATTGTACAAAGGAGCCATCCCGGCAGAATATGGCGGCCGGATTAGTTCGGTGCTGGATGTCCGGTTGAAAGAAGGGAATAATAAGAAGACCGAAGTTGATGGCGGCATCGGGTTCATATTCAGCAGGCTGGCTGTTCAGGGACCACTTGTTAAGGATAAATCTTCCTACCTGATTGCTGTACGGCGATCCTACATTGACGGATTATCTACGCTTCTGACCAGCAATAATTTTGGATTAAATTTTTATGATATAACCGTTAAAACCAATTACACATTAAATCAGAAAAACCGCTTGTATCTCTCTGGCTTCTTCGGTCGCGACAATTTTGGTTTGTCGGATGATGCCAAATTCAACTGGGGCAATAAATCGGGAACGCTGCGTTGGAACACGGTCATTAATAGTAAATTGTTTGCGAATGTTTCCGCAGTTTTCAGCAACTATAATTACAATCTGGGCTTTAATCAGGATGAGAATAACAAATACAGTTGGAGTTCTTCGATCAGCAATTATGTCCTGAAACCTGATTTCAGCTATTTCATCAACAGCAATTCGGAATTTAAATTTGGCTTGGAAAGTTCTTATTATCAGTTCAATCCTTCCAATACGGTGGGGACAACCAATGGAGAAACTGTTGATAGCAGTCAACCAAAAAAATATGCTTTGGAGCTTGCAGGTTACGTTAGCCACCGCCTGAAAGTAGGCTCAACACTGGAAGTCCAATATGGGATCCGATTTTCTGCGTTTAATTATCTGGGACCCGGGACCGCTTATACTTATAATGACACCATTCCAGGGAGAAAGCGGACCGCGATTTCTGAACAGCAATACAAGAGCGGGGAATCTATCGCATCATACGGCAATCCGGAACCGCGGGTTTCGGCGAAATATCAGGTCAATGACAGGACATCATTAAAGGCAAGTTTTAGCCGAACAACTCAATATATCCATTTTATTTCCAACACCAGCGCCTCCAACCCGCTGAATATCTGGACCCCGAGCACTAATAACATTAAGCCCGCCGTGGGCAATCAATACACGCTGGGTTATTTCAGCGACCTGGGGGCGAGTGCTGCTTACGAGTTCTCGGCAGAGGCATTTTACCGCAATACAACAAACGAAATTGACTATATCAACGGAGCGGAGCTGCTTAACAATGATCGTTTGGAAGGTGATTTGTTAAGTGGTAATGGCCGGGCATATGGTTTGGAATTGTATCTCCAAAAGAAGAAGGGCCTCGTTACCGGCTGGGTGAGTTATACACTGAGCCGCTCGGAACTGAAAGTAGACGGGATCAACAACGGAAAATGGTATCCGACGCGTTTTGATCAAACCCACAATTTAAAAATTGTCGCCTCCTATACAATTAACCCGAAATGGTCGACCACTGCGGACTTTGCATTGACCACAGGAACGCCGACAACCTACCCAAATCAGCGCTATCTTTCACAAGGCGTACTAATTCCGTACAACACCGGCAACGCACGAAACGACGCCCGCCTGACGCCTTACCATAGGCTCGATGTGTCACTGAGAATGGAGGGCAGGACGCTGAAAAAGAATGGTCTGACAAGGAAAAACCGTGATTACTGGGTTTTCTCCGTGTACAATATATACGGTCGCCGCAATGCCTTTTCAACCTATTTTACCCAGTCCTCCGACCGGGTTACTGCCTATCAGCCCATACAAACGCAGGCGCATCGTGTGTCCATCATCGGGTCAATGGTCCCGTCTGTTTCCTACAATTTTAAATTTTAAAAAGCATACATTATCTATGAAATTAACAGCCTTTCAAACCTGTTTAAGGTTCGTATGCCTCCTAAGCATTCCGTTTTTGTGGAGTTGTGACGATGAAATTGATCTGAATATTTCCACTGCGAACCCGATACTCAACATAGACGCGTGGATTAATAATAAGCCCGAAACCCAACACATTTATCTGACCCTCACCCAGGATTATTTCGAAAATAACACCTTGCCGCCAGCAGTTACCGGGGCAACGGTGACCGTTACAGATAACAACGGGCGCATTTACGAATTTACCGAAGACCCCAAAAGCGGGAACGGCGCTTACAGCTGGCAACCAAAAAAGGGAGAAACACTGGCCGGGGTCGGCCAACGCTATACGTTGAAAGTGATCTATAAGGGTGAAACTTACACTGCGACCTCAGCCATGAACCGTGTTCCGTCTGTGGATAGCCTAACCTTATCATATACAGAAGGTCAGGGTATGATGGACGACATCTACCGCGCCGAATTCTGGTCAACAGATCCGGCGGGTAAAGGAGATACATATTGGCTCAGAGCTTATAAGAATGGCCAGTTACTCAACAAAGCAAGTGAAATCACCACGGCCTACGATGCAGGAACTTCATCAGGCAGCGGCTTCGATGGCGTAACATTCATCACGCCGGTCAGAGTAGGGATCAATGCAAATAACTTTGACGATGACGACAGGCCCGTATCTCCGTTGTCCAATGGTGATACGATATATGTTGAAATCCATTCCATTAACCTGGTCTCGTTTAATTATCTGGCCGAGGTCGTCTCGCAGGCTGATAGAATGGGTGGCATTTCAGAGCTTTTCACCTCCGCTCCGCTGGCGAATGTCTCAACGAATATTGTCAATTCCAATGCAAACGGATCGGCTGTTGTAGGTTTTTTTAATGTGGCTGCTGTGGCTGGCAGGGGGAAGAAATTTTACTTCTGATTTATTGCCATAATGTTCGACTATGGCAGCTGCACCGCTGCAACAAAATAGCCCGTTCTCAGGTATAGATTATTATAAATCACAATACATTATGACTGCACTATTCGGGCAAAAATTCAATTACCTTCGATTTCTGCTCAATTACCGATTCTGGTTACACGTAACCGGCTGGCTAGCTTTCTTCACATCTCCTTTAATTTTACCCGCTCCTGTTTTTGAACACCTTCCAAGGTTTTATGTCAATTATCTGTTCGTCACCAGAGTAATTATTAACCTGGTTTTTATTGGCATATTTTATCTAAATCTATTTCATTTAACTCCCCGGTTATTATGGACAAGGAATTTAACCCGCTTTTTACTTTACCTGGCGGCAATGCTTGTCCTGGTAATTCTGCTTGATTATTTTTTACTAAAAGGTGTTCAGGAGGACCTGCAAAAGTATTTTGCAAATACGCATGCCCACGATCCGTTTTTGGAAAGTATTTCGGCAGATACATTTCCAAGCCCACACCAGCTTTTCGCAAATTCACTCCTGTTTATGCTCATTATCCTTTCCAGCTCACTCTGGGCAGTTTTAACGGACAGGTTACGTCAGCAAGCGTTTAGTCAACAGATATTGTACGAAAAAACAAGTGCAGAACTAGCCGTCCTTCGTCTCCAAATCAGCCCCCATTTTCTTTTTAATACACTCAACAACATCCGCTGGCTTACCAGAACAAAATCCGATCAAGCCGAAGTTTCAGTCATGGAATTAGCTGAAATCCTCCGATACATGCTTTTTCAGGTTACCCATCATAAAGTAGATCTTAAAGAGGAAATAACATATCTAAATCGATATGTGAATTTGCAAAAACTGCGGATTCATGCAAAGACAGAGGTCGACTTCAATTGTGATGGCGACTATGAAAACATTAAAATAGAACCCCTGCTTTTTATGCCGTTTGTTGAAAATGCATTTAAGTTTGGAGTTCATTCTGAACAGCCTTCGAAAATAACAATTCATCTGTCCGTGAAAGAAAATGAATTGCTATTTATCTGTTCAAATCAATGCTTTGATTTGTCAAACGATGAACAGATGCCCGGAACAGGCCAGGGATTGCCAAATGTGAAGAGAAGATTGGAACTCTATTATCCACTGACTCACGCGTTGACAATACATCACGATCAATCGCTTTTTTCTGTCATACTTAAATTAAGTCTGAATTATGGACAAAATGAGATGTCTGGCCGTAGATGACGAGCCTTTTGCATTGGAGATTCTGGCAGATGATATCCGCAAAATTGAAACCTTAAATTTAGTTAAAACTTGCAGGAGTGCCGTGGATGCCAGACGAGTTCTTGACTACGCGGACTTCGACCTGATTTTTCTGGATATACACATGCCGGGACTTTCAGGTTTACAACTCCTGTCGCAACTATCGAACCCACCAATGGTTATTCTTACGACAGCTTTTGAGCAATATGCGGTAAAAGCTTTTGAATTGAATGTGGTAGATTATTTATTAAAACCCATTTCTTTTGAACGGCTCGTTTCCGCAAGCGGAAAAGCAGTTTCAATGCATCAAATGAAACTGCCGAATAAAAAATCTGTTGACGAGCAGGGAGCACTATTTGTTAAATCAGAATATCAAACAATTAAAGTTCTGTATTCCGACATTCTTTATATCGAGGGAATGAAAGATTATGTAAAAATATATACGAATTCGAGGGCCAACCCGCTGCTTACCCGGATGAATGTAAAAGGAATTTGCGCGCTTCTGCCAGCTGATAGCTTTTGCAGAGTTCATCAATCTTATATTGTTTCAATCGAGAAAATTAGCGCGTTCCAAAAGAGGAAATTAAGAATAGCCGAAAAAGAGATCCCCATAGGAAATCAGTTTGGGGACAATTTGAAGAATCTGTATGAGTTGGGAAAAGCTTAAATCATTTCTGCTCCATCATAATAAACCAAGCCAAAGGCAATGCGCTATGCAATGAATTTTTACGGGAATTTTCCATAATTTAAACCCCATAATATTCAGATGAAAGAGCAACTAAGGGCCTTACTGGCCATTAATTCCGGCTTACCTTTCAATGCGATTACCAACAATGCACATCTTTCGAAAGATCTCGGTTTTGACAGCCTTGATATCGTGGATCTGGTGATTCAAATGGAGGATATGTTTTGTATTACGATACCCGATGACGAATACCATGAACTCCAAACGGTAGGCCAATTCAGCGATTATATTCTCCGAAAAAAGGCTTCAAAACTTACCATCCGGTCACCCTACAAAAAGGCCGCAAGAGCCTGACCTATTTTCGAGATCATCACTTTTGCACCAATCCTTAAATCCGATTATATGTAATAGCTTTATTCAACGAAGGGGCAAGAACTCTGAAACTGGATTAACAGCAAGTGATTTGTCGGATTAAAAAATCAAACATTACTCAACTTGGCATGGAGAGTCCGCTGCGTGAAGGGTTCGGTTCGCCAGGTAAGAGACACTTCGAAAGTTAACGCCAGCCGCCGCCCAGAGCGCGGTAGAGCTGAACAATGCTTCGCAACCGCTGCAGCGTATCATCCACACCGTTGAGCTGGGCTGCAAGCAGGTTTTGCTCAGAGGTCAGCACATCTGTAAAATTGGTATTGGATGTATAGCGGACAAATTCCTTTGTATAGGATACGGCCTTTGCCAGTGCCTCCAGTTGCTGCTGACGCTTCATTGATTTTTCAACCGCCATCTGATGTGAATAAAGCGCGTTTGAAACTTCCTGCCCCGCAGTCAATAAGGTCGATTGATAAGTAAAATAGGCTTCTGCCTGTGTTGCCTCTGCTGTCCTGAGCCTCCGCTTGATTTCGCCCTGACTGAAAATGGGCTGCGTCAGTCCGGCAACCAAGTTGCCATAGAATGTTCCTGTAAAGAAATTAGAGAGTGTATTAGCGGTAGCAAAGCCCCCGGTGCCGGTAATGCTCAGTGAGGGGTAGAAGTAAGTACGGGCCACATTAGTTAGCTCAAATGCATTGCGAAATGAATACTCTGCCTGCTGCACATCTGGCCTGTTTGCAAGTAACTGTGCCGGAATGCCCGTCTGCAATGAGCCATCGCGCAGTTGTTCATCGAGCCGCGTACGCGGGATGCTGTCCGGCGGGATAGCCAGCAGCACGCTGAGTGCGTTTTCGGTTTCCCGGATATTTTGCCTGATATCGGGAAGGGAAACTTCGGCAGCGTACAGGTTGGATTCACTTTGTACGACATCTGCACCTGTTACTCGGGCCGCCTGTTTAAGCTCCTTCATTGTCTGCACATCTGATCTTCTGATCTCAATAGTTTCCTGGGTAATCCGCAGTTGCTGGTCGTAGGCAAGCAAGGCGAAGTAATTCGTCGCAATGTCAGCAACGAGCTGCGTCTGAACGGATCGTTTGTAGGCTTCGCTTTGCAGGAAGTAGGCCAGATAAGCCCTCTTGGTGCTGCGCAGCTTGCCCCAAACATCGGCCTCCCAACTCGTACTGGCCGTCAGCGCGTACTGTTTGACGGTAGGAATGACAGTAGTGGCACCGCCACCTCCGGAGTCGTCACCTTGAATGTTGAAAGAACGCAACTGTGCAGAAGATGTTTTGGAAAGCGTGAAAGAAGGGCTCACACTCAGCGATGGCCATAATGCGAGTTTACTTTGGCGCAAGTTGGCCTCCGCAGACTGGATACGCGTAACTGCGATTTTCAGGTCCAGGTTGTTGTTGATGCCCTTGCTGATTAGTCCCTGCAGCACGGTATCGGTAAACATCTCCCGCCAGGAAAGATGTGCGATGTTGGTCGTGTCGGCTGCCTTGACGCCCCTGTAAAGACCTTCGACCGCCGTTTCAGGTTGTCGATAAGGTTTTGTTACCCGACAGGATGCAAGCATCGCCATCAGTAATAAAGCAAAGCACGGACCTCTCCCTATTTTTTTCATTGATTTTGATAAATTGAATTTTATAAATTCCACCATTGGTCTCGTCACTCAGGCGATTCCGGAAGTGGTTTTGTCAATGATGATATCGTCTGATGTGGTCGGCGGGCCGCTGATGCGTTCCTGTAAACCCTGGAATAAAATGAAAAGCACCGGAACGAGGAACACCCCAAGCAACGTGCCCATCAGCATACCGCCAATCGCGCCTGCCCCAATGGATTTATTGCCATTTGCACCTGCCCCACTCGCAAAAAGCAGCGGCATCAGCCCAAAGATGAATGCAAAGGAGGTCATCAGGATCGGACGAAGCCGGGCTTTCGATCCTTCAATGGCCGCAGTCACCAGGGCCATCCCGTGCCGGCGACGCTCAATCGCAAACTCCACAATCAAGATAGCGTTCTTAGCCAGCAGCCCGATCAGCATGATCAAGCAGATCTGCATGTAAATGTTGTTATCGATCCCCATCAATTTGGCAAACAGAAATGAACCTACCAGCCCGACAGGAAGGGAAAGCAGAACGGCAAATGGCAGGATGTAACTTTCGTATTGGGCGCTGAGCAGAAAGTACACGAACACCAGACAGAGCATGAAAATGTAAGCGGATTGCGTACCGCTGTTTTGTTCTTCCCTGCTGATACCCGAGTATTCGTAGCCGTAACCTGTCGGTAGATGTTGTGCAGCTACCTCCTGGATGGCCGCCAATGCTTCGCCGGAACTATAACCATCTTTGGGCGACCCGTTGACAGATATGGAAGTAAATAAATTGAAACGTGAAATACTTTCCGGCCCGTAAACTCTTTTTAATGAGATGTATTCGGTGATCGGGGCCATGTTTCCCGTGGCCGTCTTTACAAATACGCTGTTAAGCCCCTCTGGATTAGCCCGGTAAGTGGTATCGGCTTGTATCATCACGCGGAACTGCTTGCCGAACTGGTTGAAGTTGCTGGCGTAATTTCCGCCATAATAGCTTTGCATCGCCGAAAGGATGGATGATACCGAAATCCCTGACTCTTTGGTTTTAGGCACATTCACTTCCAGCAGATACTGGGGGAAATTTGGGTTGAAAGAAGTCGCAGCAAACTGGATTTCAGGGCGTGCATTCAATGCCTTCAAAAAGTCTTCGGACACTTTAAAGAACTCGTCCGTGCTGTGCCCTCCTTTATCCTGTAACTGAAAGGAAAAGCCGCCCGTTGTACCGAAGCCGGTAATGGTCGGAAGTGAAATGGCCAGAATGCTTGCGTCCTGGATGCCGGAGGTTTTTTGCATCAGACTTTGAATCACGTCCTGATTACTGACTCCCTTGCGTTCGCCCCAGGCCTTTAATTCCAAAATGATCATCCCATACGCGCTCCCGGTACCGGCCAGAAAATTTTGTCCCGAAATTTGAAGGTCGTTTTCCAGTTCAGGAATCGTGCGCGCCAGACTATCCACCTGGCGCATTACCTTCTGCGTACGTTCGAGCGACGAGGCGGCAGGAAGGGTTACATTGACAAAAATGGTCCCCATATCTTCGTCGGGCACAAAGCTCGACGGGGTTGTCGTCATCAAATAGTACAACACACCACAAAACATGGCAGTAGCACCGATAGCAATCCACTTTCTGCCGATAAGAAATTGAACCGAGCGTGTGTATTTCGCGATCATGGCATCATAAGCCGCATTGAAGGCCAGACCGAACTTTTCCAGAAAGTTCTTCGGCGGACGGTCGCCTGCATGCGGCGCCTTTAAAAACAGTGCGGCCAGTGCCGGGCAAAGTGTCAGTGCATTGACTGCGGAAATTAGGATAGCGACAGAAAGGGTAATGCCGAATTGTTTGTAAAAAACACCGGTCGAGCCGCCGATAAAAGTAACCGGCAAGAACACGGCCGCCATGACCAGGGTAATCGAGACGATCGCCCCTGTGATTTCGCTCATCGCTTCTACGGCTGCTTGTTTCGGCGTTCGGTTACCCTGTTCCAGCTTGGCATGCACGGCCTCTACTACTACGATGGCATCATCGACCACAATACCAATGGCCAATACAAGTGCAAACAGCGTAAGCAAATTGATACTAAAACCGAAAAGGTAAAGGAAAAAGAATGTGCCTATGATGGAAACAGGAACCGAAATACCGTGAATGAGCGTCGAGCGAAAATCCTGAAGAAAGATGAAGATGACTAGAAAAACCAGCGCGAAGCATTCTAGTAGCGTGATGATCACCTTTTCAATGCTGGCATCTAAAAACTCGTTCACATCCACCAGTGTAGTATAATGGATCCCTTTTGGAAATGATTTTTCAGCCTCTTCAATAACCTTTTTGGAGTTATTAATCACCTCACGTGCATTCGACCCGGCTGTCTGACTGATCGCAATCCCGACTGCCGGTTTACCTCCTTTCAAAGCCGTTGTGCTGCTGTATGACTGAGACCCGAGTTCGATCCGTGCCACATCTTTAAGCCGGAGTATCTCTGTCGAAGAGGCTTTAAGAACGATATCGCCAAATGCTGCCTCAGATTTCAACTTTCCGGAGTAGCGTATCACATACTGAAAGCTCTGGTCGCCATTTTCTCCGAATTTGCCCGGAGCTGCCTCAACATTCTGCTCACCCAGAGCAGATGTAATGTCTTCTGGCACAAGCCCGTAACGCGACATCACGTCTGGTTTGAGCCAGATCCGCATGGCATAATCACGCGAGCCGAATGCACTCGCATTACCAACGCCGCTCACCCGCTTCACCTGTGGAACCAGGTTGATCTGGGCGAAATTTTGCAGGAATGTCTGATCGTATTCCGGATTATCGCTGTAAAGGGCGAATATCAGCAGCATACTGCTCTGTTGCTTGCGCACGGTCACCCCCGCTTTTGTCACTTCCTGAGGAAGCAGACTTGAAGCGCTGGATACCCGGTTCTGCACGTTCACAGCCGCCTGGTCGGGATCAGTACCCACATCAAAATAAACACTAATGGTAGCCCCGCCATCATTGGTAGCAGATGAGGTCATGTAAGTCATGCCTTCCACCCCATTAATTTGTTCTTCCAGCGGAACGATGACGCTGTTCAATACGACATCCGCGTTCGCACCGGCGTAACTGGCGGAAACCTGGACGGTGGGCGGAGATATATCCGGATATTGCTCAATAGGCAGCGAAGTAAGTCCGAGAATCCCCAGCAGGACAATGAATACGGAGATAACAGTTGAGAGAACGGGTCGCTCAATGAATATTTTAAGCATAAGTGTATTGGAAAATGCCTTTTGATTTAAGGCTGATCATAGATAGTGGAAGGCTGCACTTTCTTCGAAACGATTTTAGCCCCGTCTTTCAAATTGGTGACTCCGTCCAGAACAACCTGGGCCCCGGCACCGACACCCCGCTCCACTACGAAATATTTACCGTCGGACGTAGGCGAGGCGTCGATCTCGGTATTGTGGGCGACGCTGTCTGCACCGACCGTGTAAATGAACCGTTTACCTTGCAGTTCGTAGGTCGCGCTCTGTGGCACCACCATGGCAGAATCAATCGTTTTTGGAATTCGTACCTTCCCGCTGTTGCCGGAACGCAACAAGGCTTGCGGATTAGTAAATGTGGCACGTAGCTGCATGGAGCCGGTTTCGGTACTGATCTGGCCCGTACTGGTTTTAACCCGACCTTTTTGCTGGTAAGCCGATCCATCAGACAATAGTAGAGAAACCTCCGGGATCTTTGAAAGTTTGTCCTGAAACGTTTTGCCAGGGACTTCGCGTATCAGGCTAAGCAGCTGCTTTTCATTCAATGAAAAATAAGCATACATCGAACTGATATTGGAGACCGTTGTCAGTGGCTCGGTGGTCGTGCTGCTTACCAGGCTTCCGATTTTATAAGGTATGGTTCCGACAACGCCATTCACCGGACTTGTCAGCACCGTGTATCCTAAGTTTGTTTTTGCATTCGCCAGGCTGCTTTGAGCCTGTACGAGGGTGGCCTGTTTGGATTTCAGCGTGTATTCAGCCGACTCCAGTTCATATTTGCTGATAATGTCCTTTTCAACCAATGGCCGTACTTTGTTGACGGCCATCTGCGCTGCATCCACTTCTGAGCGGGCCGTTACGATTTGTGCTTCGGCAGTGCGGACATCTTCTGAATATTGGGGCGCATTGATCCGGAATAAACGCTGTCCCTTGGTAACGGAGGCCCCTTCGTCTACATAAATCGCTTCCACGTAGCCATCCACTTTTGGCCTGATTTCGACATTTTCTTTCCCCTGCATGGTTGCGGGGTATTCGTCATATAACGTGACCTGCCGGGGTTCCAGGGTTAAAACGGAATACGTTTTGGGAGACTCAGGCATTCCGGGCATTCCAGATGAGGGAGGGCCGGAACCTGGTCCGGGCATGCCTGTTTTCTTTTCATTGTTTCCACAGGCACTTAATAAGCATAGGGTTACAAAAATTACGCTCAGGACCTGAGCATGTTCTTTTAATACCATAACAAGTTACTCTAAGAAATATTAGCATGTTTTGCCGGCCAGGTAGGAATAGGCGACTCGGCTATTTTGATCCGGCCTGGTCTGCGAGATGATGCAAAGTTGGCGTGCCGGATGAAGGAGAAAAAACGAATCGGGAGGAGCACCGGATCCGATCCGACGAGTGAAGGTTTTGAGTGGAAGAGTACAGTGAAGATCAGCGGCCAAGCCAGTCCTTAAACTCGGAAAGCCTGCTCATGCTCACAAAAACATCCTGTTTAGGAGACTGAATTAAATCCACTTTTAGTCTGCCTACTGAATACACATGAATGTGCTGTATGGCTCGTCTCGACACTAAAAATTGCCGGTTTATCCTGAAAAAATGGTTTGGGTCAACCATAGTAAGCAGCTGGTCGAGGCTGTATTCCACCGGATAATGTTTGTCATCAATGGTGACAAGCGTGGTCGCTTTTTCCTCGGAGAAAAAATACGCGACATTCGAAACATCAATGCTCCATATCTTGTGCCCGATGGTGATCATAAAGCGTTCGCGGTAACTGGCAGACTGGCGGGCTTCAATCAGGCGGAAAAGAGAATTCATGTTGGGCTGCTCAGGCCGGAGGTTTCTGAATTTTTCAATGGATGCCGCCAGCTCATCATAATCGACCGGCTTCAAAAGGTAATCAATGCTGTTGACCTTAAATGCTTTCAGCATATATTCATCATACGCCGTTGTGAAGACGATGGGGACAGTCAGTGAAATTTGTTCAAAAATCCGAAAAGCCAGCCCGTCTTCCAGATGGATATCCATGAAAACCAGGTCGGGCAGCGGGCTCTCATTAAACCAGCTAACTGCCTCTTTTACAGAAGGCAATGTAGCAGAAAGCTTTATGTTCGGATCATATTTTCTCAGCATCCGCTCCAATTGCCGCGCGGTGCGGGCTTCGTCTTCGATGATTACTACATTCATGTTAAAAGGGGGATTCGGACAACAAATGATCCATTTTGCTCACCATACCAGACTTTATGATCGGTCAGCAGCGAGTAACGATTGGTAATATTGTGCAGGCCCACGCCCGTTGAGTCCTCCGGCTGATCGCGCGGCTGGATTGGATTTTCTACAATCAAATATTCATTTTCCAGATAAATCCGGACTTTTAATGGTTCCTGGATCGACATCCGGTTGTGTTTCACTGCATTTTCAACCAGCATTTGCAAGGAAAGCGGGGCAATGCAATAGTGGGCCGAAAGGTCTACGGGCACGTCGATAACGACCTGGAATTTGTCTTCAAAACGCATTTGCAGAAGAAAAGTATAAGACGCTATAAAGTCCAGCTCCACAGCCAGGGAAACCAATGCCATGTCCCGCTGCTCTAAAATGTAGCGGTAAGCCTTGGAAAGCCGCTTGACAAACTGCTCGGAAAGGTCCGCATCTTCATGGACGAGTGAGGTAAGAATACTCAGGCTATTGAACAGAAAATGGGGGCTCAGCTGATTTTTCAATGCTTCAAACTGGCTCATCGCCGCCTCTTTTTCGAGGCGTTCTGTTTGAAGCTGGATACTTTTCAATTGCTGGGAAGACCTGGTATTGATGATCAGGTAGAATATCGACAGCATGATCGCCACCGAAAATCCATTGTTTGCCCGGTGGACATAATCCATCACTTCCGGTAAGAAGGGTTCCCCTTTCGGTAATGCGTTAGTACTTTGTAATACAGGAAAAATCAGGAAAGCCACTGATTTCATAACCAATTGAAAAACAAGACTATATAGCACGGCGAGACCCAATGAAATTGCTACCGTCAGTACAATTTCCTGCCAACCGGATTCCAAAAGGATTTCCAGCCCAAAGCGTTTAAAAAGATATCTTTGTAACCAGTCGGTGGCGGTGATCCATATAAAGTACATCCCCAGGCCGACTAAGCTGAAAAGTATAAAGAAGGGGAGAAAATAAACGATACTAGCACCATTATGCTCCGTTTGGGGCATATTCACATAAAAAAGCAGGGGCGAGTACATCAAAAACAACTTGATCGCCAATTTCCATTTCTGCTTCGAAGTCAGCCGACTAATCATCTTTGTCAGGGAAAAATACCTGCAAATTTGATGGAAGTTAGCCAGCACTGCAAATGCACCGAGATGAGCGCTTGAAATTCGGTGCCGAGCGCAGTCTTTTATAAGACGACCGATATTCGCCAGTGATTCTTCCCATGGTGCAAAAACTTAACCGACTGCGCAGTTCTTCCTATACAACTTTTACGTTTTGAATCAATTGGCCAGCTAAGCCCTTACCTTATACTACGAACCTGTTGTAACAATGCCTGTGCGTTCACATTGTCGGGGTCGATCTCCAATGCCCTGCGAATGTATTTCTTTGCGGCGGCTGCATTTGCAAATTTAAGATAACCTGCTGCAAGGCTGTTGGCAAGCTGCACATTGCCGGAGTCGGCCGTATATTGTTTTTTCAACTCATTTATTTGTCCGACGGAAGTGTATAGCTCGTTAAGGCTGAAACCGGAACTGTTGTGAGCGGCTGCGTAGGCAATGTAGGGCAATGCAGTCTCGGGCCGATCCATTTTTAGCAGCAAGACAAACAGTGCTTTCGCGCGTGCAAAACTGTTTTCAAGTCGGAATGCTTTGGAGAAATAAGTTACAGCTTGCTGATTTTGGTCTAAAACTGCGCTTAAATTCCCCGCCTGGTCAAATGCCAATGGGTCCAGCGGATTATCCAGCGCGAGTGCTTCTGCGACACGTAATGCATTCGCGGTGTCGTGCGCGGCGATGTAATGTTGCCGCAAGCGCGCCATCGCATCGCGCCAGGAAATTTGCTTTACGACCAAGCCTCCCGCGAGCTTTTCTTCCTCTGTTTTTTCCTGCTTTTCCGCTGCCGGCATCGGAATGTTGAACGGCCAGCCTTCTTTCAGAATCATTACTTCGTAAGCTCCTTTTAACGAATCGACGCGGGTAATGGGCATCCGGGCGCGCAACGTTGCCAGCGACATTTCAACAGAAACCGGCGGAAGAAGCCCTGCCCTTTTCATGCTTTGATAAAATGCCTCCGAAAGCAATGCATAACCCAGCAGATTAGGATGCACATGTTCAAGAAGCGTTTCCTGACCAAGAATGTGATGCGGAGAATGCTGTTCAAAAAGCTGTTTTGTGTCAATAAGCGTAATGCCCTTGTGACGATTTGCTGTATTACGGATAATGTCGTTTAAAACCTCCGGCGCCCGGAAACGCAATGCATCGTGCTCCCGGGCAAGCACCAGTTCTTTTTTTGCGTGGGTATAATCACCTTGCTTGTATTTATCCAAACCCAATTTGTAGTGCATTTCAGCTGTCCTGCCCTGCTCATCCGGAATGCTGATAAATGGTTTCAGATCTTTTTCGTTACTAACCAAATTACTGATCAGCAACGGAATGCCTTTTTCGCTCATTACCCGTGCCAACTCATCCACGTTTACCCTAAACTGCTCAATACCAGCCTTATAATCCGCGGATTCAAATGCAACCTGCTGGCCTTCGGCCATCCTTTTCATCAGGTTCTCGCGTAAATCCACCTCTCCTGAAAACAAGCCACTTATGCCGCTGGTCATCGCATTTATTAATTGCGTCACGCGAAATTCCCGCAGACTCATCAGCAACTTTGCCAACAGGCGGCTGTGCCCGATGCCGCTTGTCGCCGCGACGCCCATTGCGCCGTAATATTCATTATGACCTGTGTAAACCAGCACAGCATCAGGCTCGCAGGCAATAACGCCTTTGGCAAAATCAAGCACTGTATAAGAATTGACAGCGGTCAATGACAGATTAATGATCTCGAAATCCCGGTCAGGATAGGTGTGCATGAGCCGGAATTGCAGCCACCGGTGAAACGAGCCGTTGTTCATGTAGGGATAACCAATGGTCGTGGACTCACCCAGCACAAATATCCGGAATGTGCCCGTCGCTTTTTTGGCAAGAAAAGGCTCGAAATTGCCTATCGTAGCATTTTTTTGGTTTGCAAAATACTTTTCAGATGCATATTTATTAAGCACCAGATATCCTTTCCTGCCCGGATCGGCTGTAAAAACGCTCAGATCATGTCCGTAACCAAATAAGCGCAATGCCCCTTCCAGCACCAGAAGCGCCAAAAAGGGCATTAACACAGCAACCATTTTAATAATTGACTGGCGTTTCAAAATCATTAATAAAGCAATTCAAGATAACATTAAGGCTGAATGATCGTGCCGCCTAATTTACGGATTAATACCCTGCGTTCTGCTTCATATTCACATTAGCTGTAACCTCGTTGATCGGGATCGGCTGGGCATAATCGGTGGCTTCCCACTGAATGGTCCCGCCGCGAATACGCTGATAGTAAGCGGCTTCCTTGTCGCCAATCTGCCACCTTCGCACATCCAGCCACCAATGGCCTTCACCGAAAAGCTCAGCCCAGCGCTCGTATTTAAGCGGATCGTTTTTCAGGACTGCATCGCTGGCTTTGGTTAGTCCGGTCAGACTTTTATAGTCAATCCCCGAGGGTGCATTGACAGGCAAACCATATGCCCTTCGTTTCACCTTGTTAATGTATTCCAAAGCCATCGCATTGTCCCCTGAATGGCTCAATGTTTCGGCATATAGCAAGTAAATATCGGCCAGCCGCAGCCACGGAATATTGGCACCATTAGCCATGTTAATCTCCGCTTCCGTGCCAAGCGGATTGGTAAATTTACGGAAACTCCATGCCTCCATATCCGTCTCGCTAACATCCAGATAATGTGAAATCGGACGCTTTTTACCACTCACGATCATCGAATCAACATATGGCTGGTAACAGGCAACCCAAAGCCGCGGATCCACCGTTTGCTTTTTGCGTGCATCCAGCGAACGGGTAATGTATGCCGGATCAACATTGGCGATGTTCGCACTGGTCGTTCCCGGTTTGAAATAATGCCCCTCCGCAAAGCCGAAACGCGCAATGTTTTTCGCATGAGGAAACACATTCGACCAGGCCGAAGCGGCTTGTCCGCCGTTATCAGCCACATAAGTCGGTGCGATCACCATGCCCAGGCTCGATCCCATCGACTGATCATCCCCGCCACGTGAGGTCATGTCCACATTCAGGTTTAGTTCAAAAAGCGATTCGGAGGTAAACTCGTTCTTGCCATTGAACATATCCTTATACACATCGAATGTTGTCAGCGACTTGCCACTCTTGGTAATCACATCCGCCAGGTAAGTTTTAGCATTTGCCCAGTCGGCCTGATAAGCGTAAATTTTACCTAAAAATCCCTTAACAGCCCAACCTGAGACCTTGTATTTATCTGTTGCGCCCGTCCAGTTCACACCAGCAAGCAATGTTTCAGCCGTTTTCAGATCACTTATAATGAAGTCCCAGCTCTCCTTTACGGTTTTGCGCGGAACCTGCGTCTGGTCCAGACCAATTGCCACTTCGGTAATGATCGGAACGCCCATCTTACCGCCTTCCGTGCCTGCATTAAAGCCTTCTCCCCAAATAGAGGTCAGATAGAAATAATACCAGGCGCGCAAAAACAAAGCCTGGCCCTTGATCTGGTCGATCGCGGCGCCATCCTGCGGCGCTTTCTGGCGGTAAGTTTCGATGCCGGCAAGCAATGCATTGGAACGTTGCACGCCGCGCCATAATTCACGCCAGGTGTCGTAAAGGAAGCTGTCGTTAGGCTGGGAATTGTTCTGTCCCATCTGGATCCAGGTAGGCGTTCCCTGCCAGCTCAGATCGGTGGTGTGATCCCACAAAAACAGGTTTTTGGCCAACATTGTGTGCCCGTAAAGGCCACTGGCGTGTTGTGTTGCATAAACGCCCGTCAGCAACTGTTCCAGATCGGAAACCGACGCCGGATATTGTGAAGGAGCGAGCGCGCCCGGATTAACAACATTTACAAAGTCTTCGCTGCAGGAGGCCATTGCCGTAAGAACGACAAACAGCATTAGTTTTTGGAATATTTTCATTGCCATGATTGCTTTTTATCAGTTAAAAACTCAGGTCGATACCCATGGAAAGCAGCCGTGTGCGGGGATAGGAATAAATCGTATCCAGGCCGCGGGCAGTTGTTCCGTTCCTTCCCAGGATTTCCGGATCAAGACCCGAATATTTGGTGAACGTGAGCAGGTTTTGTCCCTGTAAATAAATACGCAAGCCAGTCATTTTCCATTGTTTCACCAGATCCGAAGGCAGCGTGTAGCCTATCTGAAGGTTACGGAGTTTCAAAAATGAACCGTTTTCAACAACGAATGATGAAATGCGGGTGTAGTTCGAGTTCGGGTCGCGCACATAATTGCCGGAAGCGTCCGTGGTGCCGATGCGAGGCTGATCGGTCAGGCCTCCGCCGTTGAAAAACGAGGTGTTGAAAATGTCACGCGTCGTGTTGTAGTCACCCACAAAAAACTGGGTATAATACTTGTTCGCATTGAAAACATCAACTCCCTGTACACCCTGGAACATGGCTTGCAGATCAATGCCTTTCCAACCCAAGTTGATCGAGAAACCGTAAGTCATTTTAGGCCACGGGTTGCCGATAAACGTTTTGTCATTGATCGTAATGCGGCCGTCACCATTCAAATCCCTGAACTGAAGGTCACCGGCTCCTGTCCCTGCACTTTGGTAATAAATGCCTGTGGAAGAGCCTCCGGCTGCAGCCGAGGCCTCCTGCGCTTTCTGGTTCAGGGAAGCCACTTCGGCATCGCTTTGGAATATCCCGTCGACAATGTATCCGTAAAACTGGCTTAATGGTCTGCCCGCTTGTGTGCGGGTTACAGTGCTTTCGAGATAATCACCAGCTGCTCCGTCGTTGATCGGGTTGTTGTTTGTGCCGCTCAATTGTTTTACCAAATTGCGGTTAAATGCTGCATTAACATTGATTGCGTAGGTGAAATCTTTCGTTTTTCCTCGGTAATCAACAGTCAGCTCCACCCCCTTGTTGCTCATCTGGCCAATGTTCGTAAACACGCCATTTGTTCCATAGAAACCGGATGAAACCGGCACGGGCACCTGGTAAATCATGTCCTCAGTCTGGCGGCTGTACCAGTCGGCGGTAATGTTCAAAGCGTTTTTAAATAATCCCACTTCCAACCCAACGTCGGTCTGGTTTACTTGTTCCCATTTGATGTCTTCGTTCGGCAATTGTGCAGTCAAAGCATACCCTTTTGCACGGCTTCCATCGGGTAAGCCAAGAATGTTCGTGCCGCCGCTTCCTCCGTAGGAAGCCTGATAGGTGTATTGCGGAATGCTGGATGTGCTTCCAAGCTTGCCGTAACTGGCGCGCAGTTTCAGGTTGGAAACCTGTGGCAGGTTATCGCGGACAAATGCTTCTTCGCTAATTCTCCAACCCGCAGAAAAAGAAGGAAATACGCCCCATTTATTGGCGGGACCAAACCTATCGGAGCCATCACGGCGGACATTTGCGGTGAACAGATATTTATCAGCAAATGCGTAGTTGATCCGGCCAAACTGTGAAAGCAAACGGGTTTGCGGAAATTCCCCGCCACTGGCTTTGAATGTGCTCGGGTTCGTGGTCATTCCCAAATTGTAGGTGATCACCTGAAAACCCTGGGCCTCACCATGCAAATTGCTCAGATCAGATTGGTAGGCTTCATAACCAACCATTGCCTTGATATCATGACGGCCAAAAACTCTACCATACGTTAATACAAAGTTGCCTGTAAGATTGCGGGAATTGTCCAAATCACGGCTCAGAAACGCATTGACATTCTTTAATGTGCCAAAATCATATGCTTCGGTGAATTTGTAATTAGCACTGCTGTAAATCGAGGCACCAAAAGTGGAACGAAAGTTCAGTCCTTTAACAATTTCCCAATCCAGATAAACATTGCCTTCCAAGGCATACTGAATGTTTTTTGCATGATTAATAAGCTCATTGGCAACCAGGTTCGGGCCTGTAAAAAATGTTCCTGTTTTAGCCCATCCGCCGACCGGATTCGTGGGGTCATAAACGGGCACAAGCGGCGCCGAGCGGAATGGGAACGTGCTTGTCTGGACAGGATTGGTGCCTGTTCGCCATGCGTATAAGGTTTCACCCACTTTCAGACGGTTATTGATTTTGAAATCCGCATTAGAGCGAAGGCCATAACGTTCAAACGAGTTGTCAATCATTGTTCCGCCTTCACGCTGATAGTTGGCCGATAGATAATAGTTCGTTTTAGCTGTCGCCCCTGAAAGGGAAAGTGAATAGCTCTGGTCGCTCCCATTCTGATAAACCTGATCTGCCCAGTCATTGTCTGCCAGGGTCGAAGGATCGCCCCAGCCACTTGTATTTACGCCGAAAGCAGATTTCGCTGCCACATAATCGGCCGTATTGAGCATTTTATATAGGTTTCGGGCTTGGCGGACACCATAATAAGCATTGAAATTGATATTCATTTTATCGGAACCCTGCGTGCCGCGTTTGGTTGTTACCAGCACGACGCCACCGGCAGCCTGCGCGCCATAAATTGCAGCCGCGCTCGCATCTTTCAGGATTTCAATCGATTCCACATCCTGCAAATTGAAATTATTGCCCGCCGACATGCGGATTCCGTCCACAATATATAATGGCGACATTCCGCCGATGGAGCCTACACCACGAATCACAATGTCGGACGAGGCGCCGGGAGAACCATCATTACGGGTTACCTGCACACCAGCCGCACGTCCCTGCAGCGCCTCATTTACACTGCGAACCGGCAGACTTTTGATGTCTTCGGCTTTTACGGATGAGACCGCACCGGTCAGATCGGATCGCTTTTGCGTGCCATAACCCACAACAACCACCTCTTCCAGCGCCTTATTGTCTACTTTCAACGTCACATCAATGTTGCTGCGGCGGCCCACAATCACTTCCTGAGAAGTAAATCCTACAAACGAAAAGATGAGCACGGCGTCTGCATCGGTGATATCAATGTTGTAAAGCCCTTTTGCATCCGTGGAACTGCCACGCTGCGTGCCCTTTTGAATCACATTCACACCCGCGAGCGGATCGCCTTTTTCGTCCATTACTTTTCCGCCAACGCTCATGTCAAAAATAGCATCGAGGTCGACTTTTCTGCGCATCAGCTCGGTCATGCGCTCTTTCAAGACCCTGTCGGAGGTGAAGTGGTAAGCCTCTTTCAAGCTGGCTTCCTCCCTGGCTTTACGGATCGGTTCTTTTTTCTTTTTAACGATAATCGTTTTATCTACAATGCTGTATGTCAGCGGCTGATCTTTGAAACAGGCATCCAACACCTCCTTCATCGGCGCATTTTCTGCGCTAACATTCACTTTCTGAGCTTGGGCCAGCATATCCAGGTCGCATATGAACAGGTAACCCGTTTGTTTACGGACGGTTTTGAGCACTTCCAGTAAAGTCGCATCTTTCTTTTTCAGCGATATCTGCTGGGCATAAGTGTCTTCTGCCAACACCTGCAATGTACCAATCAGAAATATCAACACGGTTAATTTCATGGTCAGGAGGACTTTGCCAAAGTCGGTTCGTTTGCCTATGGCATTGACTGGCCCATTCGAACGCACACCTATATACGCGCCCCATGGAACTGTTTTGCCTTTGTATACAAATTTCATAAGTTTGTATGCTTGGTTAAAGTGAATGTATCGTTGTCCAATGATCTCAGGATTAATCAAGTCTGGCCGGGTGCGGTCGCAACGCATCCGGTTTTTTTTGAAAATCCTGTAAACGCCGGTTAGGAAGAATTTACGGTTTTCATATGTTAAGATTAGCGTTTAGTTGAAGGTATTTTAATCTGTATTCTTCACGGTAATTTTACGGTCCTCGATCCGGAATTGGATCCCGCCCGTCAGTTCAAGCATTTTCAGCACTTCCGACACATTGTTTTTTCGTGAAATTGTGCCTGCAAAGGATTTTCGCTCCACGTCGCCTTCATATTTCACATCCAGGTCATACCAGCGCGAGATCTGTCGCATGATCTCACGAATATTTCCGTTGAACTCAAACCGTCCTTCTTTCCAGGCAACCACGCTTTCCGGGTCTACTTTGTTTATAGCGATATCCCTTACCGGCTCACCCGTCACCACCTGCGCCTGCTGGCCCGGGCGCAACACTTTCACAACATTATCCTTCTTTACCCGCACCGAACCTTCCAGCAAGGTTGTCTGCATTGTAGGCTCGTCACCATAGGAACTAATGTTAAAATGCGTTCCCAAAACAGTGATTTCCATGTCCTTGCCTTTGGTTTTGGTATCCGTAACCTTCACCTGAAAGGGCATTTTCTTGTTGGGTTCTATTTCAAAATAAACCTCGCCGCTCATTTCAACATTGCGGTGCGTGCCTGTAAAAGCCGTTGGATATTTCAGGCTCGATGCTGCATTGAGCCAGGCCCTTGATCCATCCGGCAGCACGATTTTGTATTGCCCGCCAAGGGGAGTTCTGAGAATGTTATAGGGAGTCACCGCTCCTTTTCCGGTCACTTTGTTATAAGTGATTTCACCCTTATCCTTATCGATCATTGTCCCCGGCTGACTTTGCAGGTTGTTTTGTGTAATGGTCGCAAGATCAAAAGTCTCTCCGTTCGCAAGCGTCAGACTCGCTTTGTTGCCGCCTGCCTTTACATCGCCGCCGTAAACACTGCTCATTGCCGCAACCGGCGCTTTTTTAGGGCTTTTGTCAAATGAATGATAACCTCCGTAAACGAGCAGCAACACCACTGCCGCAGCAACCAGCTTAAAAATCCACAACGGCCGGGTGCGTGTGTTGTCGATTTCTTCCTCCTGGATAGGCTTGTAAGCATTTCGCCCGGGCTGGGCCGTTGCCGAAAAGATGGATTGCAAAATGTCATCCGCCGTCTCGTCGGACAGCCGATGTTCCGTATCGTCGTCGCGGATAAACTGGTCGATCAGTCCGTTGATCTGCGCCTGGTTTTCTTCCAGCATCAGGAGCGACATGAGCTCATCCCGCTCATCGTCAGTGATTTTCTTTTCACAATACCGGTAAAACAGATCGTCCAGGCGTGGATCGCGCATAACTTCATTGGGTTACGGACAGGCCTGTATCAGACCTTCACACATAAAGACTCCTGTCAACTGGCTTCGGGTGACAACAGAAATAAAAAAAGTTAAATTTTTATCAAGAATAGTAACAATAACGAGATGGTAACATCCAGCCTGAGCTTGCTGTAAGCTCTGATGTGCCTTAATGCTCTGGCCAGATGCGTTTTAACCGTTTCAGAAGAAATACGAAGGACCTTGGCAATTTCGTCGCGTTTCAATTCCTGCTCTTTACTCATCAGGTAAATTTGCTTCTGCTGGGCGGGAAGCAGCTCCACGGCCTGATGCAAAATTTCTTCCAGCTCCTTGCCATCAATGCGTTCATAGGTGGAGTTTTCGAAGGAAGGCAGTTCAGCTTTGAGATCAAGGACTAATTGCTGCTGGCGGGCAATTTTTTTAAGTGCAGAAAAAACCTGGTTACGGGTTATAATAAAAAGGTAATCTTCAAAAGCAGCTATCTCAGCCAACTCTTCTCTCTTTACCCAAAGTTTTAAAAAAATGTCCTGGACCACTTCCTCCGCCATAAAATTGGATTTGGTAATCCGGAATGCAATGGCGTATACCTTATCACGATACCAGTGGAACAGCGTAGCAAAAGCCGTTTCGCTTCCAGCCGATATCTCATTTAACAATCCGACTTCGTTGTCTAAAGCTTCTATTTTCACGGAGTTCACGACATATTTAACAAAAGTATCATCTATTTTCGTGAATAGTAATATATAATTATAAAATGTCAATTTTTCTATGAAAATGGTGTACAGTCCCGGCTGAACTGAAAAATTACCGGCTCAACCGGATATATAAACACATGGATCACTAACTTAAATCCTCAGTATGCCACATTCTATAAATCACAACACATTGTCAAACGGCCTTAACCGATATGCTTGATATAATTATTGAATCAAGAAAAGCCCAGATAGTCCCTGGTTTTGAAGTGAAACGCATTCTGCCCTATCAGCTCCGCAGAATGGTAGGTCCGTTTATTTTTATGGATCATGGCGGTCCTGTAAGCATTCCTACGCCTACTTCAACAAACCTGGACGTATTACCGCATCCGCACATTGGCTTGTCCACGGTCAGTTATTTGTTTAGCGGAAATGTCACGCATAGGGATAGCCTTGGGGTAGAACAGGTCATAAGGCCTGGCGAAGTAAACTGGATGACAGCAGGAAAAGGCATAGCCCATAGCGAACGCTTTGAAGATCCGGCCATGCTGGCAGGCGGCGAACTGGAAATGATACAAACCTGGGTAGCACTTCCCGAAAAGGACGAAGAATCAGAACCTTCTTTTAAAAATTATACACCAGATCAACTACCGATATTTACAGACACAGGAATCTGGATGCGTTTGATTGCGGGCAATGCGTATGGATTGACAAATGAGGTCAGTACAAGTTCGCCCATGTTTTACGTCCACGTTGTTCTCAATCAGGGTGCACGGTTTGGCCTGCCACAAGGACATAGTGAAAGAGGGGCCTACATTGTCAGGGGCAGTGTGGAAATCAGCGGCATTACTTATTCCGCCGGGAAGTTGATGGTTTTTAACAATGGCGTGGACCCGGTGATCATTGCGAAAGAAAACACAATCCTCATGATGCTGGGCGGTGAACATTTGGGGGAACGTTATATCTGGTGGAATTTCGTATCCAGCCGAAAGGAAAGAATCGAACAGGCAAAAGAGGACTGGAAGCAGGGACGAATCATTTTGCCACCGACAGACAATGAAGAATATGTGCCGCTTCCCAAGGATAACTCCAGGCCGGCAGGCGGCCCTCCTCCGGGAGCATTGTCCTAAGCTTATTAAGCGTTCATTCAAGATGATCAATTAAATATGTTCCTGCATTTCCGCAAAGAATTCCCACAACTGGAAAAGTACTGGGACAAATATTTACCGCATCAGCGCCGATTGGACGTCCCAGCCAAAACCGTTTTACTGAAAGAAGGACAGGTGTCTCAACATTACATTTCCGTTGAGCAAGGCTGCGTACGGGCATATTTTGATAAAGGCGGGGATGAGAAAACGGTTCAGTTTTTCTTTGAAAACGCTGGCTTTTCCTTATTTGACAGCTTTGTTAACGAAGCCGCAAGCCAGTTTACCATTGAAACGATCGAGCCGTCTGTCATTTACCTTCTGCCCAGGATCCATGTGATGCAAATGGTTGAGGATTTGAGCCAGGAACCTGGTTTTATACAGATATTTCTTAAAATATCGGCAGACCGCCACAAGCGATACAACAACGAACTCGTATCCTTTATCCGCGACACGCCCGAACAGCGTTACCTGCGACTTTTAGCCGAACGGCCACATATTATCCAGCGCGTTCCGCAGCACTACATAGCTTCCTATTTAGGTGTGAGTGCCGTTCACCTGAGCCGGATTAAAGGAAAACTTGCCAGGGGCGCTGACCATTTCTGATTTAATAACATATGTTATCGCTGCCAGCCTGCTGCACAAAGTAGTTTTGGAAAAACAAAAAAACAGCGATAAGAGATGAAAGCAGCCATTATATATCCCGGCATCGGACTACCAAAGTACACGGAGATCCCTGAACCTTTGGCGGAAAAGGATAACCAAGTTTTAGTAAGTGTAAAGGCTGTCGCCATCAAGCAATTGGACAAAAGCATTGCATCAGGCAAGCATTACAGCAGCGTAGCCACACCTGAGACGGGCCATATTCCAGGAGGCGACGGCGTCTGCCTTTTGCCCGACGGCACCCGTGTTTACGGCATGGGTATCAGCGGAATGATGGCTGAAAAGGCCTTTATTCACAAAGACCGCATTGTGAAATTGCCCTCAGCCTTAGACGACGCAACTGCGGCCGCCCTGCCTAATGCAGTGGTCGGGGCAGCAATGGGTTTGAAATTCAAAGCCAACATTAAAGACGGCGATATAGTGCTGATAAATGGCGCAACGGGGGTGACCGGGCAGGTTGCCGTACAGTTGGCTAAGTACTACGGTGCAAAAAAAGTAATTGCGACAGGCAGAAATCAACAGTCCCTTGCCAGGCTGCGGCCACTTGGAGCTGATGAAACCATTGCGATCACAGGAAAGCACGAGCATTTTGTGGAACAATTGCAAGAGCTTCATCGGGTAACACCCATCAATATCGTCATTGACTACTTGTGGGGCCGGACTGCAGAGCTGATCCTGTCTGTACTCAAAGGCAAGGAGTTGTTTACAAATCCGGTGACCTATGTTTCGGTGGGTAGTATGGCGGGAGATATGATACAGTTGTCGTCCGCAATACTGCGCAGTGTAGATTTGAAATTAACCGGCTCAGGAATCGGATCTTGGCCCCGGGAACACACAAGCAGTATCTTTTCTGACATTCTGCCAGAAGCCCTGCAACTAGCTGCTGATGGAAAATTGAAATTGGATACAGTCACCGGAAAGCTGGCCAATATTGCGGAGCTGTGGACGATGGATGTGCCCGACGGAAAACGCGTGGTTGTAATGCTCTGAAATATAAACAGAATCTTGCCGGATATCATGTCAGTGCCTTAATGCATAAGTTTTTCTATATCACTCAACTCCCCAAAAAGAACCAGGACCTCATTTTCACGCATTACTGTGCTGGGCGTAGCGATTCCCGATGCCCTTTTAAAGATTTTGGCCAGACCGTTTTCAGATTCTTTCGACAGGGTAAGCACCGTGAGTACGATCACATTGTAACGGTTGGTCAAATCCGCCTCTGCAAGTGTCATGCCTATGTAACGCTCCGGGACCCGGGTTTCAATAATGCTGTATTTTTCAGATATCTTAAAAGAATCCACAATGCCGGAATTATCCAGGCGCATAGCCAGCCTTTCAGCCGATTCTTCTTCGGGAAGAATGTATTCTTCGATCTGCATGGCTTCCAAAACCGTTTTCTGAAGATCCGAAACAACCCTGCCGATGATTTTTTTCACGCCAAGCTGTTTGAGCAATGCCGTAGACAGCAGCGAAGCGCCTTCATCCTCGCCAATCGCCACGATCACTGAATCCGCGTCTTTGAGCGGAAGTGAGCTGACCGCGTTTTTATCCGTACAATCCATGCAGACCGTATGGGTAATGCGGTCCTTCAACTGCTCCACTTTTTGCATATTGTTATCTACGCCAATCGTCTCATGCCCCAGTTCCGTGAGGCGAATGGCAAGGGATTTCCCGAAGCTTCCCAATCCAAATATGATATACTTCATATAATTGCAGTTTTAAAAGTTCATTTGCTCTGCCGGGAGCCGGTAATCTGTTGGTTTTGACTTTCTCACAAATGCTACCAGCAAGGTGAGCGACCCTACCCGACCGACAAACATAGTTAAAATGATCACTAACCGGCCTGCATTGCTCAGTTGCGGAGTTACGCCGAGACTCAAACCGGTGGTGCTGTAAGCTGAAAACGTCTCAAATGCCAGTGATAGCAGGTTTTTATCGGGATCTGTAACCGCTAGCATAAATATGGCCGCACCCAGAAAGATCAGGGACAATGAAATGATGCCCAACGCCCTGGAAACCGAGTCATCCGATACTTTTCTTCCAAAAGCTTCTATGCTGTCCCTTCCCTTTGCAATCCTGAAAATATTGAGGGTGGCGAGTGCAAATGTTGTCACCTTAATGCCGCCTCCGGTTGAGCCCGGAGCGGCCCCGATCCACATTAAAAGGAAAATGAGCATCACTGTCGGAAAGGCCAGCCCGCTGATCATCACGGTATTAAAACCTGCCGAACGGGGGCTGGTGCCAATGAATAAAGCAGTAACGACTTTGCCATAAATGCTTTCGTGGGCCCGGAGCGTATGCTTGTATTCCAATATAAAAACCAGGACGAACCCGAAAAGCATCAGGAAAAAGCTGGTGTAAGCAATTATTCTGGAGTTAAAAGCAATCACGCGCGCCCGGTGCAGAAAATGGCGGCCATACCTGATCTTATGATAAATATTAAAAACCCAGCGCCGGATGAATTCATAAGTATTAAAAATGATCCCGAAACCAAGCCCGCCCATCACATAAAGCACAATTATGGATAAATGGAGCTCATAATTAAAGCGAACGGCTCCATTGTTCAGCCCTTCGGGCAAAGTGGAAAAGCCTGCATTACAGAAGGCCGTTACAGCATGAAAAACAGTGAAATAAAAGTGTTCGGCCCGGTTCTCAAATTGATCCGGGTCCAGGCTAAAATAGATGAAAACACCCCCGAGTATTTCAAAAAAGAAGGTGACGAGTATAATTTTATATAAAGTAGAAATCACCGAGCTTACCTTATTCTCACCAATGAGCTCGGTAAACATGAGCTGGTTTTTATATGAAAATCCACCCGAGAAAAAGTAGCCAAAAAAGCCTGTGAATGTCATGATTCCCAACCCGCCGATCTGCACAAGCACGAGCAGGATCGTCTGCCCGAAGCGCGTGAATTCGGAGGCAGTGTCTACGACGGACAGCCCGGTAATGCATACCGCACTTGTTGCCATAAAAAGCGCGTCTACAAAACTAAGTTGCTGGTGGTGAGTTGTTTTAGGCAGCAGCAACAGAGCCGTACCGATCAGGATCAGCGCTAGAAAACTCAGGACGAAAAGCAGCGTCGGATTAAAATAGAATTTATCAAAAAACAGTGTCTGCTTTGAAACTTCAATGATCAGGATTGCAAAAATGCCCAGGTACATCCATTCGGGCTTGACAAGTTCGGTGCCATCCATCGCGGAAAAATGGTAGCTGTCGGCGATGATCACGGCAAGAAAATAAAAAAGGAGCAGCGCCTCGCCCACCCTTGAAATAACCGAAGATTTGCTTTTAAATGCGGTGAATGTTTTGGCGGCCAATGCCAGGGCAAAAAATAAAAAGCACCACTCGAGTATCCGGTTGGTAAGGTGCTCAATGTCCGGGTCCGTGTTATAGCCCAGGTGAAAAACAACCACCATCGAGCAAGCGACGCTCATTGCGATCAGTATGTAATCAAGCAGCTTTCGAAAGTGCCGTATTTTTTCATCCATTCAGCTACGATTCATTCTTTTGTTCTTAAAAGTAAAATAACATTAATTTCAGCGACGCCCATCAAACTTACACCAATATTCCCAATCGTCCACGGCTTCCCGGCTGGTTTACGCGCACCTGATGTTATATTCTTTTTCGCAATGGCAGATTTTTTGTATCGTAATTGGGTAAATTTTTATCCATGAACATTACACCTGTTTCCGTACTAACAATAGTCAAATCCCGGCAGGAGGCGCTTCACAATCTGGTTTTGGGGTTGGAGAGGGCCGAGGCTTTTCCGGCTGAGCTTGTGATCGTCCATATGAATGAGCCCGCCAGTGAGCTTGCTTCTGAAAATTTCCCTGTCCGTACCTTCCGGTTTGATGCCGATGAAAGATTGCCTCTTGCAGCTGCACGCAATTTTGCGGCAGAACAAGCAGCTTCCCCTTTCATCATTTTTCTGGATGTGGATTGTATTCCGGCGCCGCAACTGGTAGGAAATTATTTGAATGCTTGCCGGAATGCCGACCATCTCTGGATAGGGCCGGTCAGATATCTCCGGCAGGGAGCCACTTTGGAGCCAGGCTTCCTGTCAAAAATGTGGGAAGCGAGCTCGCCGGATCCTGTGCGTGCCGATTTGCGTGAGGTGACGCACGCTCTTTTCTGGTCGCTTAGTTTTGCGTGCAGCAAGGAAATCTACGACCGTATCGGTGGTTTCGATACCCGATTTACCGGTTACGGAGCAGAAGATACGGACTTCGGCTTCACAGCCAGACAACAGGGCATTGCACTCAGTGTCGCCGATGCCATTGCTTATCATCAGTATCACGCAAGCTATGATCCGCCGCTTAACCATTTTGAAGATATTCTTACCAATGCAAAAACATTCTTTATGAAATGGAAAAAATGGCCTATGGAAGGATGGCTGAAAAAATTTGCAGATATGGGATTAATAGCCTGGGAAGACAATGAGATCAGGATCGTGCGTAAGCCTGGCGATGTCGAAATCGCTGCCGCTCTTAAATTATGATTGCTGATGGGAGAAGTTATTTTCCCATAGTCCGTGCAGCCTACGCGCAACATCTGCCAATGCTGATGGCTTGATCACATCCTGCCAGCAATTGTTATCCAGGCTTGCAGCCTGCCTGATGATTGGCTCCCATGCAACATTGCCTAATTCTTCGGGATGGACTACGACTGCCATCCCATTCTGTTCCAAAAGCGCTGCCTTACGCAACTGCTCCCGGAACGGGCGGTCTTCGGGTATGCAAACGAATTTTTTCCCCAGATCGGCCATTTCCATAACCGTATTGTGGCCGGCATTGCCTATGACCACACTGCATCCGGACAGTACAGAAGCCGGATCGTTCAGTTGTCCATGGAAAATAACATTCGGCGTTACCACACGTTCCGTTTCCGAAACTGCTCCGATTACGTGGATTGACCAGCCACTGCATTGGGTTGCCAAAGCATTGATGACAGCCCCATTTATTGAAGTACCGCCCGAGCCGACAATGACACCAATTGACCAGGGATTCACCGCTCCGAGATGTTGTCCCATTCCGGAATATTTGGAAAAGCCTCCCGAAAAGAAAGTTTTGCTGTTTACCCAATCATACGGAGAAGGGTTCATCAACTGCGCTGTCGAAGGTGCAATCAGCAGCTGTGCGCATTCATAGGCATGTAAATGGGCATTATCATCCCTATCGCCATTCTGGCGTATCACTACTGTGGGCGTTCCGCACAAGGTGGCTAACATCGTCACTTCCACGGAAACATCAACAATCAATATCACAGGAAATAATGCGTGTAAAGCTGCGGAGATTGCTGCCGCGAGCCTGGCAACTCTTTCAACATTGAGGGGCGCGTAGTGCAGAAAACTTAACTGCATTCGGGAAGCGAAAGGATCCTCCGGGCCAGCAACATCACCGGGCAGGTGAATACAGGTAATAGCATTTGGGATAACTTCCGCATACCGCATCAAATCGCTTCCAAGAAAAGTAACCTTTGCATTTCCCAGCTGCGATGCGATGGAAATCGCACGCATCAGGTGTCCCGAACCGTGGTGATGGATATAGAAAGCAAAACTAGCTGACATGTGCCTTAATCGTCATTTCCATTCTTTCCGATGCTATTTTTTCAAATAAGGCCTCATAGACATCAACCATTTTTTCAACATCAAATAACTCTTCTGCACGTTGCCGACAATCTGTGCGATCTAAATTTCCTGCCATCAGAATGCAATCCGCCAGTTCCTGCACGTCGTTTCCGCTGCACAGGCTTCCCGTCCGCTCGTTTAGCAAGTGCGGTAATGCGCCCTTTGCAATGCCTGCAACCGGCGTCCCGCACGCAAGCGATTCAGCAACCACAAGTCCGAAAGGTTCATCCCAGCACGGCGTGATCAGCGATACTTCCGCATTACCGATCAGTTCGTTCAGTTTTATGTGGTCACAAGATCCCAGCAGTTCGATTGAATCGTCAAGGCGCGGCACAATTTGAGTTTCATAATAATGCGCATCGCTGATCGCCCCTGCGATCTTCATTTTTTTACCGGCAAGCCTGGCGGCGTCAATCGCCAGATGCAGTCCTTTATCCGGATGAATCCGTCCAAACCACATGATATAGCCACGGTCATTGCCAGAGTAAAAATGCCATGAGGCTAAGTCGATTCCGTTATGAATGATATCACATTGCGGCGCGTATGCTTTCCAATTTTCTGCATTGGTCTTTGAAACAGAAACATACCTGACGCGCCCGTAATCCTGTTCACGTCGAATAGCATTTTTTAGCTCAAATATTGGCGGGGTATGCAGCACAGTGACCATTGGCGCCTTTACAAGTGCCGACATCATAATCGGAACGTAATTCAAACTGTTATTAAATATAATATCCAGTTCATCCTTGTCTATTTCCTGCATCATTTCCACATAAGCGTGATGTGTAGAAATATATTCTGTACTCAACTGGCGGGAAGTGAACTGAGAAGAAGTAATTGGGTGATAATCTTCTTCACATAAGATGGGCCTGACATTCAGAATGGGATCCGAGCCAGCGCAGGCGTATAACAGCACGTCGTGCCCGCGGGCGAGTAACCGCTGACAAATATCATAGGTGAAGGCTTCCAATCCTCCCATGAAAGGCTTGCAAATTGGATACTTCAGGTGAGCAATGATCCCGATTCTCATGTTGCGTTTGGTATAGTTTGATGATGTGTCTGATTGTTAAGTGTTTTCAGAATTTAATACACACTTGGGTACATTTTAATCATTTAGAAAAATCGTGCCGATGCAACAATGCTGCTTTTACTGGCTGGTATGAATTTTAGGCTGCTCTGGTGTTATTAAAAAAGAAGCGTTGTGATCTTTGAACCAAAAGAAACACTTACCGAGGAAGAGGTCAGGAACGGACTGAACACCGTTCTGAAAGAAGGAATGACCACCGAAGCCATGGTAACCCTCGCCGGAGGCACTTTTATGGTTGCATTCGCGATCATACTCGGTGCGAGCAATTTTCAGATCGGGTTACTGGCTTCGCTGCCGACATTCACTAATATTTTTCAGCTCTTATCAGTGTTTTTGATCCGAAAATACAATAACCGTAGAGCTGTGTCCGTCATTTGCTGCATATTGGCCCGTATTCCCATGGTGTTGCTGGGAGCGATGCCGTTTTTCTTTGGCGCCAATGCCCCGGTAAGTCTGCTGCTCTTTTTTCTGTTTTTCTATTATCTCTTCGGGTCCATTGCGGGTCCCAGCTGGAATGCCTGGATGAAAGACCTGGTGCCCGGAGATATGCTGGGCGCTTTTTTTTCTAGACGGAGCCGCTATGCGCAAACCCTTAATGTTGTGCTCAGCATCATTCTGGCGGTATCCATCGATTATCTGCGCCGACATGCCCCGCAATATGAGTTGTATGTATATGCAACCATGTTTATGATGGCCGGGATGGCCGGCCTGTCAGCAGTTGTCCTGCTGGCCCGTGTGCCGGAACCGAGATCCTATTTACCCAATGAGAATATCCTTAAAATGTTTATAAAGCCGCTGCGCGATAAGAATTTCCAGAGATTACTGGTTTTCAACTCGTTATGGCTGTTTGCTGTTAATATTGCCACGCCCTTTTTTACGGTATATATGTTAAAAACGCTGGGGCTTACGCTAACCTACATTATTCCGCTTACGATTTTAAGCCAGTTGTCCAGCATTTTCACAATCGGTTATTGGGGTAAATTCGCAGACCGGTATAGTAACAAAACGATC
Source organism: Dyadobacter chenwenxiniae (assembly GCF_022869785.1). Lineage (NCBI taxonomy): Bacteria > Pseudomonadati > Bacteroidota > Cytophagia > Cytophagales > Spirosomataceae > Dyadobacter > Dyadobacter chenwenxiniae. The sequence goes on from NZ_CP094997.1 coordinate 3,430,779, forward strand.
ATTTCCATATGCGCGCCGCTTTATTCGGCTTGTGTGATTGCCTGGTGTTTTGTCGGGATTTATACCAATTTAATCTCCAACCTGGCACTCCTGGCAGCCATTCATATTGTAAGCGGGTCAGCCAATGCGGGTACCAACCTGGCGCTGACCAACATAGGCTTGAAGCTCGCTCCTTCGCGCGAAGCGATTGTTTATCTTTCTGTAAAAAATATCATTACCGCGGTATTCTCTTCCCTTGCACCGTTAATTGGCGGCTATCTTGCTGATTATTATACATTAAGACAACTCCGCGTCATCGCGGAATGGAGTGGCCCGAACCTTCAAAAAACATTCCGTCTGCTTTTACTGCACGAATGGAACTTCCTTTTTCTGATCGGTGCGGTGCTGACTTTGGTGGCACTTCAATTCCTGCCCCGTGTGCTCGAGGCAGGTGAGGTGCATAAGAGCGTGGTAAAGAGGATCATGCGCACAAGTCTGAAAAGCAATCTACGGGATTATTTTGTGATTGATGTATTGATCAACTGGCACTCATCGCTTAATAACATGCTCAAAAGTGACCCCGTAAGTTCCGATCCAGCGCAGCCGGAAAAGTAGGGCAAAGCAAATCCACCTTGCAAGCCTGTTTTCACTTGGTTATCCAGCGCACATTTCCTTTGAAAGGATCTTTACTGACAGCCAGTTTACCGCCTTTTTTGATTATTGAAACATCTTTCACCTCGCTTTCTCCCGGCATAAACAGTTTTACAGCCGTTGTTGCACTGGTTACATTGAAACCAATCAACTCTATATTTTTCCAGTCGATCTGGTCCGTTGACTGTGCCACTTCCACATGGGGCAGCACAGCTCCTTCGCGCACCAGCATAACCACTTCCAGCTCGCCGGCGGCGATATTGTGCCAGCCGCCTTCGTAGGTTTTGCGGGTTTGATAATCTATCCATTTCCCTTTTGGCAGATATACTGGCCGGCTCTTCGTATTTTCAAACAAAGGCGCGACCAGAATGTCGGATCCAAACATATATGCATTGTCCACCATCCAGGCGCCAGGATCTTCCGGAAATTCAACCAGCAGTGCCCGCACCATGGGCAAGCCCTTTTCGGAGGAGAGTTTGGATTGGGTATAAATGTAAGGCATGAGCCTGTATTTCAATTCCACCGCTTTTCTGAAATAGTTTTGGAAATCTTCGCCGTATTCCCAGGGCTCCTTAGGCGCCTGTCCGTGCGTGCGGGTGTGCGAGCTCAGCAGGCCCATCATGAGCCAGCGGCGATACAAATCTTCGGGCGTTTTCATGGTAAAACCGCCGATATCATGGCTCCAAAATGTAAACCCGGACATTCCCAGGGACAATCCGCCACGCAACTGTGCTTCCATCCCCTTGTTCGTCGTTTCCGCGTCGCCACCCCAATGGATCGGGTAACGCTGACTTCCCGCCCAGGTGCTCCTGGCCCAGATAATGTTGTCACCTGTGATCTTGCGGGTAAGCTCGGAGACAATTTTGTTATAACGCAACGGATAAAGGTTATGCTCGTAAAAGCCTGTACGCCCGGAGGCATATACACCTGAAAATGGAGCAGCTTCACCGAAGTCCACTTTAATAGCTGAAACGCCCAGCTTCAACAAGCCTGAGATTTTATCTTCATACCATTTAATGGTGTTAGGATTAGAAAAATCCAGAATGGCATCCTCGTAAGGAATAGTCCCGTTTGCATTCTTTACGGCCAGGCCTTTGGATGTGATTTCGGGATAAAGACTGTTTTGGGGCACGAAATAAGGCAATTGCCACAGCGATGTGCGGAAACCATGTTTTTTCAAATCAGCGATCATGCCTTCCGGATCTTTGAAACGGCTGGGCGCAAAGATATAATCACAGCGCCAGTCGGTTTCAAACCAACCCGTATCGAAATGAATTACATCGGAAGGAATGCGGTTCTTGCGTAATTTGGCGGCCACATTACGGCCATCCTGCTCGGAAAAATAAGTGATGCGGCTCATCCACAAGCCAAATGACCACAACGGCGGCATGGATGCTTTTCCGGTAAGATTGGTATACTCGTCAAGAATGTCTTTGGGTTGCCCCAGAAATATAAACAGGTCTAAATTCTCATCGCCAATCTGCATGGCGTTTGATTCCCCGTAAGTTGCGCCAAAATCACAGGTGATAGGCGAAGTCGTATGCATGAACATCCCATAACCGCGTGAGCTCATGTAAAATGGAATGGGCTTGTACATGGTCTGCGTTTGGACGCCATTCGGATCATGCGTCCATAACACGACCTTTTGCCCATTCTTGTCAAGCCGCGTGAAGGACTCGCCACAGCCAAAAATCTTCTCATCCGGTGAAATGGAAAAAACAGCTGCCACACTCCGCGAATAATCGGAAGCCCTGCGAACAAATGAAAACGGTAAAGTAGGTGTGTAAGACGATTTTCCATCCGCCTGCCCGCGCGTCTGTGTAAGCACTTTCCCATTCGCATCCCGAATCAGGATTTTCCAGGGATTTTCATAAATGGTCACCGATCCGTGTACATTCGTGTATTCGTGGCCACCATTCACCTTCGCATATTTCCAGGAAGCATCTCTCAAAGGCTCTTTCACAAGCATTAGCGAAGGCTCACCAACAGCGCCTTGCGCGCCCGTATTCGCACGAATCCGGACGGTGCGCGGAGAAGTGAACTCCACCGAAAAAGGTAAAACGGGATCCTGAGCGTACTCAATGGAAGGAAACTCGTTACTATAAGACCGCTTGTAACTCAGCATGGAGTTATCAAAATTATGAGCAGCAAAAGGCTCATGTCTTTTCCATTTGATTTTCCCTGCGCCAGTCACAGAGTCAAACGCCGCCAGACTATCGGCAAAGAAAATGGTGTTTGAAAAATCCCTGAAATCACCGCTGATATCAACCGGGTCATTCACAAGTTTGCTTTGCTGGGCAGAAACATGATTTCTATTAAAAATGAGCGATAGCAGCATGAGCAGCGACGCTATTTTTTGTGAAAACTTATAATGATACATATTGGGGAATGCAATTTATCTTGCCCTTGACTGCTGTCACCCTGAGCGGAGTCGAAGGGAGGAGCAAGATGCAAAAGGCGTCATGCCTAGCCAGCAGCGCCCCTTCGACTCCGCTCAGGGTGACAGGGCGGCAAAGCCGCCCTGGTGACAGTCAATTACTTTTTCACAATCCGGAAGTTGTCGACACTGCCATTGAATGACGCAATGGCGACGTCGGCCGTGCCGAATGACACTTTCAAATCCGAAATTTTGGATACGTCGGTGATGGTGGCACCCGCTGCGTTTTTGAATTCCGAAAGCTCGATGACGGCTGTTCTCCATCCATTTGTTTGATAGCCTGTTGCCGTATATTCCGTGGAATTCCAGGGCTGGAAGGAATAGACGAATTCACTGCCGCCTGCTGTGACGGTGATGTCGTATTTACCTGCTTTCCACGGCTCTGCAATGTTATGTTCAAATTTGAACTGTCTTTCTGCGGCTGGTCCTGCGGCTAGTTTGAAGTTGAAGCTGCAAGTCGAGAAAACCCAGGCATCCGCATAGCCGGCAGCTGGCAACTTGGTTTGTTTGATCCTGGAATATTTACCTGAAATGGCGCCCGGATCGGTTGCAGGCAAAATCGCCGCCGCTCCCCAGCAGACTTCTGCGCCCCAGGTTGTTGCGGGAGTATCGAAATTGATCATATGCCCCTCCATACTATTCATTTTGAATGCTGTTTTCACGGTCCCAAATTCTCCTTCGACCGTAACAATGTCTGAAACGGCAGTAGCGGGCATTTTTGCAGTGATTTGCTTTTCGGTTGTGCTTAGGATCTGCAAGCTGGTTGAGCCAACTTTTACGGATTTGATATTATAAAAATAATCCCCGTTGATCACCAGTGTTCCGCCCGGCTTTACAAATTCAGAATACAGACCTGAAAGCACCGGTGTCGGCGCCGTTAGCACAAAATCGTAAGTGGCTTCTCCGCCTCTGGTCTGCACCTTGATCTTGTTGGTCACACCAGCATCCACAGCTTTTGTGGGTGCATTGGCCGGTATGGTCACAATCAGATTTGAATTACTGCCCAAAGCCGCATTGAAAGTTGCTTCGAAATCATTGAAATACACTTTCATTACACTGCCCAGATTCTGCCCCTGGATCACGATCAGACTGCCGGGCTCTGCTGCATTCAGTGAACTGTCCGCCAGGGCAGGATCGAGCAGACGCACGTTGGTGATCGAAGGCGCGCCGTCTACGTCGTCGTCATTACAGCTCTGGAAAGACAGCAGCATTCCCGCCGCCAAGCATAGTCCAAAAGCCGTTTTATATATATTTTTGAAGTTCATCATTGGTCAGGATTTGGGTTAATCTAGTAGTTTGCTGAAATCAAAAGGAACTGGCTCAGCTTTCAATGAAGGCGCATTTACGAGCTCAGCCTCAGGGAACGGCAGATAAAGCGTGTTGGCCGATAACGGGTAATATTCAGCCGGCGAATAAGTCACAGTGTACTTTTTCGGCTTTGTAGAGCCAGCCACATAGCTCATCGTGTAATTTTCCCTGCGTTGCGCAGCCGTGTAAGCGATCGCTTTGGCCGGATTGAAATAATACCAGCGCACCACCTCATTCCAGGAGTTGCCTTCAAACACCGTCTCGATTCTTCTTTCCTTAAATATATCCTCAAATGTCAGCGACGTTTTAGCCGGCATACCAGCCCTTTTTCGTACTGCATTGAAGTATTCCAGTGCTTTGGCATTGTTAGTAGTGGCCGCATTGCCCAAAACAGCATCTGCATAGATCAGGTAAACTTCTGCGAGACGCAGCATATAAGAATTGATGTTGGCCGCCATAAATCCACCCAAGCCACCATTGTCAGCAGGTGAACCCACAATGTATTTTTTGATGGCTGATAATTGCGCTGGCCTGTTGTATTTCAGACCGCCGGTTGCTTTTTGAATGTTGGGATAAACATCGCTGTCAAACATCGCGATGGACTTTCTGCGAAGCGAATCTGCCGGATTTTCGACAAAGTATTTCACCAGATCCGCTGACAAACCCTGCGCCGCACCCCAGCCATCACCGGTTGTGGTAATGTTGGCATCGTAAGCAAAATAGGCCTGAAATGAGTTGTTAACCCCCCACGGGCTGCTTACCGGCATCCATTGAAGCGAGAACAAGCTCTCCGGATTGTTTTTGGAAGAGTTGTTGTTCGCACTTTCAAACAACTCGGCATAGGTTGGCGCCAGCGTCCGGCCGCTTTTTGTAATTACATCTTCCGCATAAAATTTCGCACTGTCGAGGTCCGACTGATTGCGCGTTCCATTCTGGTTCAGACCAGCACGCATCAAATACATTCTGGCCAGCATTCCCTCAGCAGAATATTTTGTCAAACGGCCTTGCTCGGCAGTTAATGGCAGGTTTTCTGCGGCAAAGCGGTAATCCTGGATCAAAAGCTTCCACACATCTTCAATGCGGTTTCTAACCGGCGGTGCGTTCAGCTGCGCCACGTTATCATACACAATCGGCACAGCGCCCCAGTTGGTAACGAGGTAATAATAGGCCGTCGCACGCATGAAACGGCATTCACCAAGCCCCTGTGATTTTACTGCTGCCGAGGCTGTGCTTCCTGTTGCCTCTTTAATCGCCTTGTACGCGTTATTGCTTTGGGCAATGATTTTGTAAAAAGATTTATAACCGGGTAAAAGCGTGTTCACATCCGTTGAAGGAACCGCGTGCTTGATGTAAGCAGTGCGGTCATTGGAATTAAGGTTACCGGCGCGGGCTTCCTGAAAAGACATATTGGCCTTATCATTGAAATCAAACCACACAATGTTGTAAAGCGGTGCAGTTCCGGCAAGTATTTCCGCATCAGTTTTATAAAAATTACCCGAAGTAAGTGCGTCCAGCGGCGGGCGGTCGAGGAATTCCTCACTGCATCCCTGCATAAGCATCAATGTGCTGATAGCCGCTAAGAGTTTGATTTTGAATTGCATATAAAAGCTCTTTTGAAATTAAAATTGTATCAATCAGAAATCAGCCGTCAAACCGAAGGAATACATGCGAACAGACGGGTAACGGCCCGTGTCCACACCTGCCATCACAGTTCCGCCGTAATTCACCATCCCGATCTCAGGATCATAACCTTTGTATTTGGTAATGGTAAACAGGTTTTGTGCACCCACCGAAGCCTTCAAGCCGCGGATGAAGAGGTCTTTCATCAGTGATTTCGGGAAATTGTAGCTCAATGTGATGTTTTTCAAACGCACGTAGCTGCCGTCTTCGATAAAGTTGTTGCTCATCCGGTTGTTACCGTTCGGGTCGCCCGGTGCAATGCGCGGGATTACGTGGCCCGGATTGGTAAGCGTCACTGTTTCGGCATCGCCAACCGCGTAACTGCTTGGCCGCGCATAATTGGCCACTGATTTCCACTGGTTCCCGAATACACCGCCATTGCCCGGCACTTCGGCGCGGTAACGCGGGTAATTGAGAATGTCATTTTTGAAACTTCCGGTCATGAACGCATTCAGCTCGAAGTTCTTATAGGTCATATTGTTGTTGAAACCCAAAGTGAACTTCGGCCATGGGTTACCAATCACCGTGCGGTCCTCAGCATCGATAACGCCGTCGCCATTCAGGTCTTTGAACTTCGTATCCCCTACCCAGCTTCCGGTTAACGGATTGACAGTCATCTCCCCGTTTGAAGTCTGGATGGCATGGTTTCTGATATCGTTGGCATCCTGATAAAGGCCGTCGGCAATGTAGCCGGTAAGCATACTGGCAGGTTGTCCTACTTCTGTTTTGAAACCAACCGAAGTAGCATTCCACACCGGCGTGATCGGGTTCAAAAGCGAGGTTATTTTATTGCGGTCAAATGAAAGGTTAATGCCTGTTCTCCAATAAAACCCGCCTTTATCAATGTTCACTGTATTCAATGTAAAGCCCACACCACGGTTTTTCATCGAACCGGCATTTACAGCCGGCCAGCTCAGATATCCTGGTGAGTAAGCAATGTCACCACCGTAAGTAAATGGATAAGAATTGACTGTGATCAGGCTGGTTATGTTCTTGATATAGGCATCCACGATCAGCTCCACACGGTTGCCGAACATGTGCAGGTCTAAACCTCCGTTGATCACATCATCTTTTTCCCAGGTCAGGAACTCATTAGCAAAATTGGAAGCCAGAAAGCCTGTACCCCAGCCCGTTGGAACGGTTTGAAGCGTTGAGTAAATGGCATTGCCACCACTTCCCTGGTTACCTGAGCGACCAATCTCAAATCTCAGTTTCAGGTCATTGATCGCATTAACACTTTTCAGGAAAGGCTCTTCCGAAACACGCCATGCCACCGAAACAGCCGGAAAGTTGCCCCAGCGACGCCCGTCGCGGAATGCGGAAGATCCGTCCATCCGGTAAGTTCCCTGGACGATATAGCGCTCATTAAAGCTGTAATTCACACGGGCAAAATACGATTCGCGTGAGCCTGATCCCTTGCCGCTGTTGTTGCTGACATTAGAAATAACCGATGCATCACCACCTGAAAGCTCTTCAATGGTGTTGGTAATGAACTTCTTACGCGAAGCTGTTAATGACTCGTAAGTGAATGCCTGCGCCTCGTGACCCGCCATAATGTTCACGTCATGTCTGCCCAGTTTCAAATCATAGGCCAGACGGCTGTGTAAGCTCCACCAGTTATTTGTGTTCACCGAACGCACCGATGTAGCTGCATCCTGGGACACCACATAACCGCCGATTGTGTAAGACGGGTGGAATGAGTAGTATTTCAAAAACTCAGCACTTCCGTTCACTTCCGTGTGCCAGGTCAGGTTTTTCAGCAACTTCACATCAGCAAAAAGGCTTCCGAGAATCGACGTCCGGCGGTTATAGTCGTTGTAGATCTTGGAGATCATTACCGGGTTGGTAAATTGGAACTGCGTGGAAACCGGCCCGCCCCAGCTGCCATCCGGATTGGTCACAGGCACACTCGGGTTTTGGTCCAATGCAAGCTGGATTATGCCACCATTGTTGGTGTTCACTTTTTCCTCTGTGATACCAACGCTCAGATTCGCGCCGATTTTCAGCCAGTTACGGGTCTGGTTTTCCAGGTTCAGACGACCATTATAGCGCTTGAAACCAGATCCTTCTACAATCCCTTTTTGGTTGAAATACTCCCCTGAAAGATAATAGGTTGACTTTTCAGTACCGCCGCTCAGCCCTACCGAATACTTTTGCAGTGTGGTTGGACGGAAAAGCGCACCCTGCCAGTCCGTTCCTTCACCTAAAACCGAAGGATCTGCGAACTGCGGTTCAGTAGCTGTGCTTCCCACAGCCGCCGCTTCGTTACGGAACTGCGCGTATTCGCGCAGGTTCATGACATCAATATGCTTTGGCTCGGATTGCAATGTCAGCAGCGAGTTGAAAGTGATTTTCGCTTCGCCTGCCTTACCGCGTTTTGTCGTGATCATTACAACACCGTTCGCTCCCACCGCACCATAAATCGCTGTTGCAGAAGGCCCCTGCAAAACGTTGATCGTTTCGATATCGTCCGGGTTAATGCTGGAAAGGATGTTGGAAAAACCCGTTGGACGGCTGTTTGGATCGTCCTTCATATTATCCGGCTTGATCTGCACACCGTCGATCACATATAATGGCTGCGTTGTGCCTGTCAGCGAGCTCAGACCGCGTATCAGAACCGAAGGCGCAGCTCCCGGCTGACCCGAATTCTGCTGCACCATTACGTTGGCCGCACGGCCTTGTAAGCCTTGTTCAAGCGAAGTATTGATGGTTTTGCTCAGGTCTTTGCCTGATACAGTCACCTGGGAACTGGAAACATCCGTTTTCTTCATTTCTCCATACCCTACCACCACCACCTCGTCCAGCGCAGCAATACTTTCCTGCAATCTGATGTCAATTTTTGTCTTGTTTCCTACCGGAATTTCCTGCGTCACATACCCGATAAAAGAAATAACCAATGTATTTCCCGAAGCCGCCTCAATTGAAAATTCACCCGCAGTATTGGTAGTTGTTCCATTAGAGGTTCCTTTCACCACCACGCTCGCGCCTGGAATTCCGTCATCGCCATCCACCGAAACCACTGTACCGGTAATCGTTTTCTTCGCATCGCCCTGCGCATAGGCACCCAGCCCGGCACCCATGATCCCTAATGTTAAAAGAAAAGGTCGTAGCAACCCGGCGAGGAGCTGACTTACCCGCCTTGTTTCGTACAAATTTTGTTGCATGTTGTTTGGTTTTATAAAGTGACTATTTGTTCGCCTCCGAATTATACTTTTCCGATACTTCTGGGTAAAGCGCAGGATTTGGTATAAATCGAATGAATAGTTGGACAAATGTGCCTTTAAAAAACAATCAGCAAGGGATCCAAATGTTTACAAATAGGGGTTCATTTGTAAACTCAGACAAAAAATCACCCTACTTTTTCGCCTGTGAGTGCATTTTGAGAAGGATATTTTAAAAAAGACGATGAGTAAGTAACGAGCAGGCACATTCCATGCTTATGTTCGTATCAGAATGTTCCATTGTACTATTCCTGGGAAAGGCGCTCTTTACGGTAGGCCGTGGGCAGCATATTATACTCCTCTTTAAAGAGCTTCGCGAAGTATTTGGGGTTATTGAAACCGATCTGGTAGGCAATTTCAGAAATGGAAAGCTGGCTTTTCTCCAGCAGGCTCGCGCCTCTCCGGATTCGGATGATGCGTATAAATTCAATGGGCGTTTTGCCCGTCAGCGAAAGGATTTTTTTGTATAAATACATCCGGCTCATCGACATGGCGTCGCTCAGTTCCTCAACGGTGAACTCCGCATTGGCCAGGTTTGCCTCCACCACTTTTACCGCGCTGTTTACAAATTGCTCGTCCAGTGAGCTTACAGCCATCTCGCTTGGGCGGATCTGCACATGCTGCTGGAATTGCTGCTGCAATAACTCGCGCTGACGAATGAGGTTGGCGATCCTGACCTGCAGAATGTCTAACCGGAAAGGCTTGGTTACGTACGCATCTGCGCCGGTTTGGTAACCCTGCAGCTGTTGTTCTTCCTCCGCACGTGCTGTAAGCAGCACCACCGGAATGTGCGAAATGCGCCGGTCGGTTTTAATAATTCGGCATAGTTCTATCCCATCCATTTCGGGCATCATCACGTCGCTGACGATCAGGTCAGGAATTTGTTCCAATGTTATTTCCAGCCCGATTTTCCCGTTCGGCGCTTCCAGGATCTCGTATTCTTTCAAAAATACTTCTTTCAAATAAACCCTGAACTCGTCATTATCCTCCACAAGAAGTACGAGCGGCTTGTTTTTGACCGGTTTTTCAGTCGGAAGGTCTATCTCCCCCGCATTATCCAAAGCTGGTTCCGCTTCTGCCGGTGGCAACGAATAAGTGCGCGCCGGGCTTTCCTGCAACGGTAATGTGACCGTAAATGTGCTGCCCTTTCCCACGGCGCTTTCCAGGTCAATGGTGCCTCCATGCATTTTTACAAATTCCCACGCGATAGCAAGCCCGATACCGCTGCCCTGGTTCATAATGTGGTCGGGCATCGGATGCTGGTAAAATCGCTCGAAAACCTTGGCCTGCGCAATGGGAGGGATCCCTATACCGGAGTCGGCTACACTGATTTCCAAAGCCTCGCTGCTCCCATGATCCACAATCCGCAAGCGGACCGTCACCTGACCGTTTTCCTGCGTGAATTTGAATGCATTCGACAGCAGGTTATACATGATCTTGGACAATTTATCCTGGTCAAAATCTGCATAACGCGACGTTAATTCGCTTTCGAACCGGTAACGGATGTGCTTATGCTCGGACAGATCTGAAAAAGTCTGTGCGATTTGGCGGAGAAACCTCACAATGTCACCGCGCTCGGGGCGGAACTGCGTTTCTTCCACTTCCAGCTTTTTAAAATCGAGCATTTGGGTTACCAAATTAAAAAGCCGCTGCGCATTGCGGTGGACGAGGGACAACTGCCGGTGCACCGCATGGTCCGAACGGATGTTTTTCAGCAGGTTTTCCAGCGGCGTGAGCATAAGCGTCAGCGGTGTACGGAACTCGTGGCTTACATTGGTAAAAAAACGGATCTTCATCATATCCAGCTCATGCAGTTGAAGTGCATAGTGGCGCTCCTGTTCCAGCTTGAAATTCATACGCTCCCGCTCGATCAGGATCCAGCGCGCGATCATCAATGCGCCCGCGACAACCAGGAAATACAGCAGGTAAGCCCAGGGCGTCCGCCAGAAAGGAGGCAGGATCACCACGCGGAGACTGCGCTCGGTGGACGCGCCGCCTTCTTTCATTTTCACCTTGAAAACATAGGTGCCCGGATCCAGGTTGGTATAGGTGACCTTGCGCGTGTTGTCGGCTTCAAACCATTGCTCGTTGAAACCTTCTAATGTGTATAAATAATGGTTCTTTTCGGGATGCAGGAAATTTAGCGCAGCAAATTCGATGGTGAACACATTCTGGCTGTATTTCAACACAATGCGGTCCGTCAGCGAAACGGACTTCGTTAGCACTGCTTTTCCATTAAAAGGCTCCCCGGGTTGTACGCTTTTATTGAAAATCTGAAAATCGGTGAGCATTACCTTCGAAGCGGTGCGCTCGTTTGTAATTTGTTGCGGATCAAAAATCGAGAATCCGTTGGCGCCACCAAAAACCATTTCGCCCGAACGAAGCCGCAATGCCGCATTCTCATTAAAACCCCTACCCTGCAGACCATCCACTTCATTGAAGGTGCGCACCTCAAATGCAGTTGGTAAGCCGCCGGCACGCTTGGAAATGTTGATATTAACCAATCCCTTGGGCGTGCCAAGCCAGAGATTTTGTGCTGCGTCAACTGCTACTGTCAATATGGAGTTCTCCGGCAGGCCGTGGCGCGTGTCGTAGACTACAAACGTGTTGCTTACGGCATCGTAGCGGTTAAGCCCTTCGGAAGTGCCGATCCAGATGTTGCCGAAATGATCCTGCGCCAGCGAGGTAACAGCATCGCTGCTCAGGCTGGTGCTATCGCCGGCTCTGTATGCATAATGTACAAAACGGCCCGTTTGCCGCATTAAAACATCGACTCCATTGGCAGTTCCGATCCACAGATTGCCGTGCTTGTCTTCCAGCATAGCCGAAATATAATCTGAGCGAACGGAGTTGGGGGCCAGTCGGCGATAATGCCGGAACGTCCTTTTACCGCGGTCAAATAAATCCAGGCCATCGGCCAGCGTCCCTACCCAAAGTCGTTTTTGTGAATCCTCAAAAATCTCCCAGACGCGGTCGTCGATCAGGCTTGTGGAATCTGCCGGATTGTGCAAGTAACGTGTGAAGGTTTTGCCGTCAAAACTGTTGAGCCCGCCAAAATACGTCCCTATCCACAGTACATTGCTTTTATCAAGGCACAAACTGACGATCACATTGTTACTCAAACTCCCGGGATCACCCGGAACATTCCTGTAATTACGGAAAGTGTTGTTTTTACGATCGAAATAAATCAAGCCTCCGCCATTCATACCCAGCCAGAGGTTGCCCTTCTGATCTTCCACAAACATATTCACGTCATCAAAAGGCAGGCTTCGCGGATCGCCGGGCGCATGCTGGATGAGTGAAAATTTGAAAATATTCTTATGGTAGCTGCAAAAACCCTTTTTAAATGTCCCGGCCCAGATCATGCCCGTCGGATCTTTATAAAGTGCTTGAATGCTGTTTTGGCTTATCGTTCTGGGGTCGCCGGGATTGAATAGCAATGTAGAAACCGTCCCTTGTTTTTTGTCCACGACATTGATGCCGCCGTGGTCTGTCCCCATCCAGATACGGCCGTCCGGACCTGTCACCATCGAACTCACCGTATTATTGCTGAGCCGGAAATCCGCGTTGGCAGTATTGGCAATGCGTAAAGTGTTGTTTTTAAAATCAAAATAAAACGCACCCAATGCAGCTTTCACTACGTAAACCCAGGGCTCGCCGTCATCATCGACAAAAACTTTGTGATTCGATAAATTGCCCAGATTCCGGTTCTGTAACATCTCGCTTTGCACGTCCACGGCTTGCGTGCCTGCATGTACGCGGGCAAGGAAACCGTCGTCACAGACCACCCAGAGATTCCCTTGCAGGTCTTCATCAAAGTCAGAAATCAGCCGTTTGGCAGGAGCCGACGAGTCTTCGGACGGACTGAATTTGATCTTAATCAGCTTTTTGGAGCGTGTAATAAATTTCACCAGGCCCAACCGGTTGTGATTAATCCAATAATCGCCCGAGCGGGTTTTGATAATGCGGCTAAAATTGGCGTCGGGAAGGCCCAGTCTTTTGGCTGCCAGATCCGCATTGTGTTCAATACGCTCTGCAACAGGATCATAAATATCAAAGCCGACTTGTGTATTGATCCAGATAAAACCCTGCGGATCTTCGAATATCGCGTTGATCCGGTGATTGGAAATGGTGCTGGAATCGCCCTGAATATGCTTGAAAACCTTAAAAGAATAGCCGTCGAACCTGTTCAGGCCATTGGCCGTGCCGATCCAGACAAAACCCCGACTGTCTTTCAGAAAGCAGTTGACCTCGTTATGCGATAGTCCGCGCTCCGTGTTATAGCGCGCAAACTGGTATTCATTGGATTGAGCCATACCCTTCTCTATCCATCCCAGCACACCCGCTATCGTCAAACAAAAACACCAAAAGCAACTTCGCATCACACAAAAAAACGAATCTTTTGCGTACTTCTTACATATACCGCGCTTCAAAAGAATTAGGTCGCGCTCAGCCTTACAACCACTGAGAATGTTTTCAGCCGATGCTACCATCTAGTTTCCGCGGCAAGAAAAAAATTAATTCTTTTTCATACCGTTTACTAAGTTTTTTTTCGGCGTAGAATATTCCTTTTTAGAATCTGCAAAAAACCAATCCTTCCTTGCAGCTTGCACAATTAGATCATTTTATAATGACTTCTTATTCAAGCACTCACAAAATTTGATATAAATTAAATCTATTTTACAATCAAAAAAATACTATTTTCAAAATTTCTTGTAGTAGGATCCATATGTATTGGATTTATTCTTTATAGGGTCGTAGTAATATTGGAATTCTACATAGAACCTTTAACTATAAATTATTTCCAAAATGTCATTTATATTTTACAATGAATTCTAGATATGATCCTACAAGTATTTTGCCGTGCAATCACAATAAGTTATTTATTCAACAGAATATTAATGTAAAATTAAGCGTTCGATCAAAAGTAAATTTGTCAAATAATTCTTTAACCTAATTTTAATTCCGAATACTTTGTTTTAACTTAGGCTTGGATTAAAAGCTCAACCCTCTTACTATTTGTAGAAACCTTTATGATCACACGCCCTCAGTTACTAAAACTGATCTGTCTTTATAGTGCCGGATTATTGCTTATAGGTAGTTTCGATGCATGCGTCTCACCTAAGAAAATTGTATATTTCCAAGGAGACTCCCTTAGGTACTCATCCGGAGAGGTGGGACAGGCATACACACCGACCATTCAAAAAGGTGACATGCTTTCTATTATAGTAGGAAGCCTGAGCCAGGAGGCTAACGAGATCTTCAATGCCGCCAATCAGCGGAGCTCTTCGAGCATGAGTTACGGCAGCAGTGGTGCGCCTTCGGTGCAGCCTTTTGGCTATCTGGTTCGTAACGATGGCTGTGTTGAATTACCCATGATCGGCAAGATCGCCGTAGAAGGGCTCGAAACAGAAGCCGCCGCCGACCTGGTCCGCAAGAAACTCAACCGCTATCTTAAGGAACCTTCCGTTATCATTCATAATCTCAACTTCAAAGTCTCTGTGCTTGGCGAGGTGAACCGCCCTGCCGTTTACAATATCCCTAATGAAAAAATTACATTGCCGGAGGTCCTAAGCCTTGCCGGGGACCTGACCATTTACGGAAGGCGCGAAAATATCATGATTATCCGGGAGGAAAACGGTAAACGGGAATATGTCCGCGTGGACCTTACGTCCAGGGATATTTTCAGTTCTCCTTTTTATTATATGCATAAAAACGACCTGGTTTATATCGAGCCTACCAAGGCCAAGATGAGTGCCAATAACAGGGGTTTCCAGGTTGTGCCTATCGTGTTAGGCATTGTAACCGCGCTTAGTGTTGTACTATTCCGTTTCATTTAAGAATGCTATTAAAGCAACCGCACTTTATAATCTTATGATATGAATTACAAAAAATCTACGCATCTAACGCAATCTCACGAGGGCCTTCACGAAAAATTTGACCTTAAGGCTTACTTACGCCGCTATCTCCACTATTGGTATTTATTTTTCCTGACCATTCCCCTGTGCCTGGGTGCAGCATACTTATACCTGATCGTCACACAACCAACATATGTATCCCAAACCACATTGCTGATCAAGGACAGCAAAACGCAGGTAGGTCCTGATGAAACCATCATGAAGGAAATGGCTCAGTTCAATGGCAACAAGGTCCTTGAAAATGAGATTGGTATCCTCAAATCGCAACTGCTCATGGGAATGGTCGTCAAGCAGCTTAACCTGGACATTTCCTTCCAGGCCAGGGACGGGCTGAAAACAATCGACTTATACGGACAAAGCCCGATTAAGATTGATGCGCAGATCGTTACAGACTATGCTTATGCGCATCCGCTGATTATCAACACGGACAGCGCTGGATTCTTCCGCGTCAATAACGGTTCGACATATTATCGCATAGGCACACAAATACGCACTTCATGGGGACTGTTTTCAGTAGTCAAAGGAACACCATCCGATTATCGGGAGGTGGAGGTGCAGTTCCATAATCCGCAGGCGCTCACCCGGGGAATGCTCGGCAGGCTTACAGTTGGCGTCCTTTATCCGCAAAGCACGTTGCTGGAACTGAGCTTTGAAGATACATCGGTTCAAAAGTCAAAAGACATCCTCAATAAGCTGCTGGACGTGTATGTCCAATCCTCTTTGAATGATAAAAACAGCGAAGCTTCCAACACGCTGAAATTCATAGAAAGCCGCCTCGGATTAATCACAGGCGAGCTTAGCGAGGTTGAAAAAGATGTGGAAGTTTACAAAAAATCAAAAGGATTAACGGACATAAGCGCTGAGTCCCAGCTATTTCTGGAAAACATTAAGGAGAACGACAGCAAGCTGAACGAGATCGAAACGCAAATCAAGGTGCTGGAAAGCGTTGACCATTATATTCAGAATGCAGGAGATGGCGCCCCTGCCCCGGCCACCTACATGATCGACGACCCCATCCTGGTGTCCTTGCTTACAAAATTTAATGAGCTAAGCCTGCAACGCGAGCGCTATGCGAGGATTACACAAGTGGAAAACCCTCTTTTCGAGACGGTTAACACCCAAATGGACCAGACCAGACAGGCGATCCAGGAAAACGTGCAGAATCTCAAACGCGGGATGGCCGCCACCAAAGAAAATCTGAGTGGGATCAACACCAAGTTTTCATCCGGACTGAGCAGCATTCCGAAAAAGGAAAGGGAGTATGTTGGGATCAAACGGCAACAGACCATTAAAGAAAACCTATATCTGTATCTGCTCCAGAAAAGGGAAGAAACTGCTTTGGCTTACGCTTCTACGGTGACAGACAGCCGGTTAGTTGATGCGCCGATCTCGTCCTATATGCCGGTCAAGCCAAAACGGTCGGTTATCTGGCTTGGCGCAGGACTCGCCGGTCTGGTAATCCCGCTGATCCTGATCAACCTGCTGTTCATGCTCAACAGCACAGTGCAAAACCGGGAAGAGGTCGAGCGGATCACGAACGCATCTATTCTTGCGGAAATCGGGATGATGAAAGGAAAAGGAAAAAATCCTTCTGAATCCATTATTAAAGTGACCAGCAGAAGCGCTGTTGCCGAGCAATTCCGGGCACTGCGCACCAACCTGCAATATATGGGCGACGGCAGTTGCCGCACCATTATGCTCACCTCTTCGATCAGCAGCGAGGGGAAAAGTTTTATCAGTATTAATCTTGCTGTAAGCCTTGCATCGTCGGATAAGCGGGTGATCCTCATAGGATTAGACCTGCGCAAACCCTCCCTGCACAACCGGCTGGACATTACGAATAAAAAGGGCGCATCCAATTATCTGGTTGGACTGAAAAACCTCGATGAGCTTATCCAGCCATCCGGCCTGCATCCACAGTTTGATGTATTGTCCTGCGGTCCCCTGCCTCCTAATCCATCAGAGTTGCTAAGCAATGGCCGGCTCCCGGAACTCATAGCAGAACTGCGCGAACGATATGATTACATTTTAATCGACTCTCCGCCTTATGGATTGGTGACGGACGCCGCACTGATCGCAGAACATGTGGACGCGACATTATATGTGGTCAGGTTCAACCACACGCTTCTTGACCACCTGAAACACATCAAGGAATTGCAACGCACCAAACGCTTTGCTAATCTCAGCTTGATCTACAATGGTGTTGACTACGCATTTGGTTACGGCTATGTGTATGGCTCGGGTGGAAATGCCTACGGCTATCATACGGAAGATGTCGAGGACAGTAAGTTCGGATTTAAAACGCTGAAAAAACTGGCGGGCATGTTTTAGCGAAATTATAAAGATCTTGATAAACGTATAATTATGTACGTTATCAATTTAAGTGGATTGTTTATTTCGATGTGCAGCACAGCTGGGGGGTTGTGCCAAGATTACTGGCGAGAGTACTTTGGAAACGTCCGCTTTGGCAAAGAGCGGTCGTCTGGATCCGTTTTGATTGCAGCTTTTAGAGGTAGATCAACAAGTAAAATGGGGATTTGTCTTGTCGTATAAACCATTAACCGCTTGAAAAAACTTTCAGAACAAATGCAGACGCACGCTGTCTATGACAAAGCAGTGAAATGGGGTAAGCTTGTAGCGATTACCGGAGGAACGCAGGCGGCTGTTCAGGCAATGGGCCTGATAACAGGCATACTGATAATCCGGTTGTTGCCTATGAAAGAATATGCTTACTATACCATTGCCAACACGGTTTTAGGAACGATGATGGTGCTTTCCGACAGCGGGATCAACAATGCAATCATGTCGCAGGGCGGACCGGTATGGAAGGACAAGCAGCAATTGGGTACGGTTTTGTCGACGGGACTTTACCTAAGGCGCAGATTTGCTGTGCTAAGCTTGTGTGTTTCGCTTCCGATACTGTTGTTTTTTCTGATCCATCAGGGAGCAGGATGGCCCACGAGCTTATTGATTGCGGCGGCACTGGTCCCGGCATTTACTGCGGGGTTATCTGATTCGATCCTGGAAATCCCATCCAGGCTGCACCAGGACATCAAGTCGTTACAGGTGAACCAGTTACTGGTTGGGATCGGGCGCTTTTTACTGAGCATTCTTTCATTGTCCATTTTCCCCTGGACATTCATTTCGTTGCTGGCCAATGGGATACCCAGGATTTGGGGCAATGTAAAGCTGAAACAGAATGCAGGTCGGTTCGCTGATTTCAGCAAACCGGTGGATGCAGTTGTGAATGCGGAGATGCTTAAAATGGTTAAACGGATCTTTCCGTTGACAGTCTACTATGCTTATTCCGGCCAGATAGTGATCTGGTTGGTTTCGCTTTCCGGTACCGCATTTGCGGTGGCACAGATCGGGGCCTTGGGCAGGATATCGATGATTTTGAATTTTTTCAACGTCATGTTCGCGATCATGATCATTCCCAGATTTGCGCGGTTAAATGCGGACCGGAATAAGCTGTTGAGAAGCTTTTTAATGATTATGGGCGGGCTTTTAACGTTCTCGGTGCTGATCGTGCTCATTTCCTGGTTGTTCTCGCCGGTGATCCTGTCAGTTCTGGGCAGAGAGTATGCCGACCTGGAAACGGCATTGGTGCTGAATATGGCGGGAAGTTCGCTGGCAATGATCAGCGGGGCTGTTTATGGGATCTATTCCAGCAGAGGATGGACCATACAACCTTTCTTTTCCATTGGAATAAACCTAGTAACTGTGGCTGCTGGTATTATGCTCCTGGATGTGTCCAACCTGAAAGGTGTTTTGATATTCAACATAGTTGTTGCATTCGCCCAATTTCTGGTCAACACCGCTTTTTGTGGCTTTAAAATTCTGAAAACGAAGCATTTGGCATCAGCATGATGATAACCATAAGCCTGGCAACTATTTTACTGTTAACTGTATTTGTGCTGTTTATTGGCTATAATGTGGTCTTGCGCATGTTTCCGGCAGTTCGTTACAAGTCCTACGACCCTATCGAGCGCTGTGAAGAATATATGTATCAGGGTAGTTATAACAAGGTTTTCGCAGGTTCAGGACTGATTGGCGAGCTGGACCATTACATGCCCGAAGGAGCATTTAGTTTATGTTTTCCTTACTCCGGGAGCTGTACGGGGCTGGAAATCATTGCCTTGTCGGGTAAGGTGCCGGAAGTGGTTTTTGTTGAGACAAACTATATTTCCAAAGGCTCGGACAAAGAACTTATCACCACGGTTTTTGAAAAACAATGGAGAAAGCTGAGGCACGTTGCTCCTTGTTTTCTAAAAAAGAACCGGCCCGATTCGCTGATTAAATCGGCAGTAAAGCATTTATCTATCAGCAAAAGACCTGAAACAGCAAACCCGGATTTCGGCCGGCTGAACACCGAAGAACTCGACCGGTTTTACCGGATCTACAATGAATCCATTGACACACACCACTTTGAGAATATCCTGGAAGAACTGGAAAAACATGTGAATTACATCAGCGCACAAGGCTGTCAGATCGTATTTTTCGAAATGCCTGTGCACAAGGACTTGTATCACAGTAAGTTGCTGGAATATCAAAGAAACACATTAAAAGCAGTATTTAACAACCAAAATTACCATTGGATCGAATCGGGCCAGCTGCATGATTACCAGACCATTGACGGTATTCACCTGACGAAGGAGAGCATGTATCGCTACGCCCATTTTCTGATCCAAAACAAAAGGACCCTACTCACGTAACCCGTTAAAAATGAACATAGCTGTATGCACCCTCTTTGAAGGTCACTACCATTATGGCGTAGCCGCGCTGGTCAATTCGTTGTCGAAGAACGGGTTTTCCGGGCACATCTATGCCGGCTATAAAGGGAGCATTCCCGAGTGGGCAAACGGCAAGAAAGGAAAAGTCCTGCAGTGGGAAAATTCCAGCACAATTAACCCGGTGGAAGGGATCACCGTGCATTTCCTGCCCGTCAAAACCGAATTCCACCTTACCAATTACAAGCCTGGCTTCGTCATTGAACTGATGGAACAGGTTGCAGCCGACGTTGCCGGCGTTATTTATTTTGACCCGGATATTGTAATCAAATGCCGATGGTCATTCTACGAACAATGGCTGTCGCTGGGCGTTCCGCTCGTGCATGAGATTACCAATAACGACATGCCGGCAACCCATCCGGTGCGTGTGCTATGGCGCGATCTGATCCGGAAAAATGACCTGGAAGTGACCAATCACATTCATTCCTATATCAATGCGGGTTTCTGGGGAATCAGCCGGGAGCACGTAGAGTTTGCACATTTATATAAAAAGTTCGTCGAAATATCGGTGACCGATTACAACATGGATCTCAACGATTTCACCTTCGATCTGGACCGTACGAATCCGTTTTATGCCAAAGACCAGGATGCCTTGAACATTGCAGCCATGTGCAGCCGCGTTCCGCTCAGCGAATATGGCCCCGAAGCTATGGATTTTGTGCATGGCGGAAAGGTAATGTCGCACGCAACGGGCAGTCCGAAACCGTGGAAAAAGAATTACATGCTGAGCTTTTTGAAGGGGAACCCGCCATCCCTTTCCGATCGCGCCTATTGGAATAACACCAATGATGCAGTCCGGCTCTATCCCGGCTATTATGTTGGATTAAAACAGCTGGAAATGAAAGTGGCAACTTTCCTGGGAAGATTTTACAAAAGGTATTAACGAAAAAGTGATGAAAGGACTACTGTCGGAATTCAGATTGTACCTGTGCAATCACTGGATCAAACACATTCCCAGCAACCGGATCAGGCTGTGGTATTACCGCAATGTAATGCAGTTCAGCATTGAGAAGGGAAGTCACATTTTCATGGGCTGCACATTCGACTCGGCCAAAAACCTGACCATAGGACGCAATTCGGTGGTAAATGCCAATTGCAGGATCGATAATCGGGGGACAATTAACATTGGCGAAAATGTATCTGTCTCCAATGAAGTGTGCATTCTCACAGGCGATCATGACATGGACTCTGAGGATTTCCTCGGACGCGACTATCCGGTGAGCATCGGCAGTTATGCATGGATCGGGACAAGGGCCATGATCTTGCCGGGTGTGCAGGTTGGAGAAGCTGCGGTTGTAGCAGCTGGCGCAGTAGTGACACGGCCGGTGAAGCCATTCGATGTGGTAGCAGGGGTTCCGGCCAAAAAAATTCGTGAACGTGCTTTTAATAAGGCCTTTACCTATTCCAACGATTATAAAAGATTGTTTCAGTAAGCAGTTTTCCAAATCAAAATGTCTATGCTGATTTCCATTTGTATACCCACTTATTCACGTCTGGAATATCTGAAACAGTCGGTGCAGAGCTGTCTGGACCAGACTTATCAGAACATTGAGATATGCGTGTCCCAGGACCCCAAAAAAGACGGCCCCGACCCGGATATCATGGAATGGTGCCAGGAACAGGCGCAGAAACTGCCCTTTTTTACATACAACCTCAATATTGGAAATCTCGGACTGGCAGGCAACTGGAACGAATGTGTGCAGATCGCTTCCGGCAAATACATGATCATTATCGGGGACGACGATATCCTGATGCCCGATTTCATCCAGTCGCTTGTGGACTTACTGGACTCGGGGCACGTGGATGTAGCATTCAGCAACCAATATTTTATTGATGAAAAAGGCCAGATCCTGCATGCTTACACCGAAGAGGCCAATGCCACTTACCATCGCACTAATCTGCCGCACGGTCGCATTTCAGACGCGGTATCAACTGTTTTGAACAACAGTGTGCCTATGTCAGCAGCATTGATCCGGCGCGATCTGCTGTTGCAACACAACTTTGATAACAGCCTTAACACACCTGAATTTGAGGTCTTCCTGAAAATTGCTGTGAACGGAGGAATTTTCGTCTATCATGCTGAACAACTCGCCTGTTACCGGGTTCATTCACTTGCCGCAACTTCGGGCGGCCTCACTATTGACAAATTGCTTCGCAATGTGATCAGTATCGACGTGCCTGCTCACTATCAGAAACAGAA
The DNA here is from genome assembly GCF_022869785.1 of Dyadobacter chenwenxiniae. NCBI lineage: Bacteria > Pseudomonadati > Bacteroidota > Cytophagia > Cytophagales > Spirosomataceae > Dyadobacter > Dyadobacter chenwenxiniae. Next base: position 3,452,963 of record NZ_CP094997.1, read on the forward strand.
ATACGAATTTGTATCATCCAAACTGATACCGGGCATCAACATGAGTCTGCGCAGGGGCGATAAAGCACTGGCACTGGCATTCATGAACAGCCCATATTACCCAAAAAACAAAATGCATATCAGACTGGCACAAGCGATGATCTCAGCCTTGCCATCCTGGGCTATACAAAGAATATTATAAATGCCTGAAATGAAGATACTGTTCATTTGCCCATCCCTTGAAGAAGGATCTGACGGCGTCGGAGACTATGCACGGCGTATGTCTTCCGAAGTGATCAGGGCAGGCCATCACGCATCAATCATTGCATTGAACGACACACATTTACACCCGCATCATCAGGAACGGGTCCAGTATGACAGAGGTCTTGCGATCAGGGTCCTCAGGCTGTCCAGCCGCCTCCCCTGGGGTGAACGGATTGTACTGGCAGGCAACTTCATCCGACTCATAAGGCCCGATTGGATAAGCCTGCAATATGTGCCTTACGGGTTTCAAAAAAAAGGGTTACCATTTGGTCTGGGCAGCTCATTGAAAAAAATAACAACCGGAATTCCGTGCCACATCATGTTTCACGAGATGTGGGTGGGCATAACCCGACTTTCTCCACTCAAACACAAGATTTACGGCTTTTTCCAGGCCAGGATTGCGCGGGATCTTGTGGAAAAGCTCAATCCGAAAATCATCACAACCAGCAACAGGCTCTATCAGCTTGTGTTGGAAAATAAACATATAAAAGCAGGCATACTGCCGCTTTTCAGTAACATTTCACTAATGCCCAAAGACGATCAATTTGCTGATTCTGTTTACAGGCAGCTTGGGATAGCACCTCATGAGCGCCAGCATCATGTAGTGATCGGATTGTTCGGAAGCCTTTATCCTGGCTGCGACCTCGAGAGCACAATCCGGGAGCAGTATCTGTCCGCACTGGCAGTGAGCAAGAAGCTGGTTTTCATTGCTTTCGGGCGCATAGGCGCGAAGGAAGAATACGAGAAGCTGAAAACGCAATTTGAAAGCGAAGTAACATTTGCCAATCTGGGTGAGTTACCAGAAGCCAAAGTTTCTACCATGCTGCAATTGCTCGACAAGGCGATTTCAGGCACGCCTCGCCAGCATTACGGCAAAAGCGGGGTGTACGCAGCCATGAAATTACACCGACTTGAAGTACTGACCTCCGCATGGAGCTCAATTCCCGAATATGACAGAGAAATTAGCGATTACAATGATTTCCTCGAAGAAAGGCCCTCTGAGCAATGGAGCACACAATTTGTTTCAAATGAATTCCTGAACATGCTTGTCAATAGCAACGCAAAAGCAACCGTGCCAAAATTAACGTAACTGATATGGATCGTTTTCTTACAATTGACTCAACGAAGGGCGGCAACGGGGATATCTGGATGCGCCTGGTAGGCTTCTACGCCGTCGCTGATCTCCTGCCCGGTTTCAAGCTGCGGATCTGCATTCCTTCCTATTTCAGAACGCTTGCAGAATTCGCGTTTGGCGACAAACTTACCATTGTAACAGACAGCTCCTTTAAGGTTGACCTCGAATACACCAACTTGGGAATCAGACATTTATATAAAGATTTATTAAAGGGAAAACGCTTCATTTCGCCTTATCAGCGCGCTGTTATTCAGGATAAAAAGAAAAAAGAATTAAAAGATTACGTCAACACCTGGATCTTCAACGCAGCAGACCGGCTGGGGGTTGTTCAGATTCCTGCTGCCAAGTGGATTTCGGGCTATCAGGGCTATCTGGACATTATCGGAATTAAGAAATTACGTCACATTTCTTACGAAAACTTTACAATCCAGGTTGAAAAACAGCATGTGCGGTTGATTGAGAAATTTCGGCAACCCGTTCCCGCTTCCGTCGAGCTCAACATTCCCGGGGACCTGAAAGAATATACCGTCGTTTTCCCAAACGGGACTGGCAGACAGTTCGTACCGCTCTGGTGGGCCAAGAAACACATGCCGGACGCCTATTACGCCTTTTTTGCAAATGATAGCTATGCTGATACATTCAAGAACGCAGGGCTGAAAATCATACGGTTTTACCGATCCGAAGACATTATCAGGCTGGCCCAGGAGGCAAGATGGACGGTCAGCACCGACAGCTTTCCATCGCACTTGCTGCAAACAGCGACGAACAAATGTACCATTCTGATCACGGGAACGCTGAAAGGCAGGATCGTATCACCCGCATTCAAAGGAAAAGTGGTTGACGCGGACGCAACTTGTCACCCTTGTCTGCATCTCGCCAGAGACCTGCACCCACTTTGCGCTGCCGGTCACAGTGAATGTATCAACTGGCACCTGCACGCATACACATCCAATATTCTGAAGTCGGTATGCGAACTAGCTGACCATTCCTAACCCCATAAAACATGAAAATTTCTGTTTGCATTCCCACCTACAACCAAGCAGCCTACGTCGGGCTTACCATACGTAGCGTAATGGTGCAAACTTTGTTGCCCGACGAGATCATTGTTTCCGACGATTGCAGCACCGACGAAACCTGGGAAATTCTGAAAAAGCTGGCAACCGAAATAGGCATAATGAGCATTATCCGCCAGAAAAGCAACAAAGGGCTCGCTGGCAACACCGACGATAGCTTGCGGGCAGCAACAGGCGATTACATCGTTAAACTCGACTCCGACGATGCGCTATTCCCGGATTATATTAAAACGCTTTCCACATTGCTGACCGAGCATCCGCAGGCAGGTTACGCGCACGCGGCGGTACGTGAGATAGACCACAATGGCTACGCCGGAGAACCCAGGAGGCTGCTGCGCGGCGCAGGATTTGTTACCAGCGAGAACGCATTGAAATGGGCCTTGAAGGGATATCGCGTTGCTGCGAACATCCTGATGTTCAGGAGAGAGGCGCTGGAAAAAGCGGGTTACATTCAATGCCGACAGGATTTTGCCGAGGACTATTTTTTGTCGGTTTGCATTGCGAAAGCAGGATATGGCAATGTTTATAGCCCTGAAATCCTTTCTGCCTACCGGGTTTGGACGGACCAGGGGAATGTAAGGAAGAAACGTAAACTGGCAGAAATCAATGGTCTGAATGCGGTATTCAATTATGCGTTAACGCCCGCTTTCGAGCAGCTCTCCTGGGATTTAAAACCCGTCGAGCGCGCAAAGCAACACTTCGCCATTACGCATTCGGGATGCCTTTCGTGGGATGTGTATAACCAGGAAGAAAAGAGGGATCTTGAAACGGCAATTCTTCAATTATCTTCAACAACCGCCACAAAATTTTATATATGGAGTCACAAACACGGCTTCGGAAAAGTGATTGAACTGTATCAAAGTTCTACTGCGACAATCAAGAAATACGTCAAAAAACTGATTTTAACCAAGCCACGGACCCGATGAAAGTGCTTGTCTCACATCCTACCGGTAATGCAAATGTCCGTGCCATCGCGAAGGGTCTTGCCGAGGCAGGTAACCTCCATAGCTTCTATACGACCATTGCCACATTTCCGGATACGACATTGGATCTGCTCGCGCGGCTGCCCGGATTATCGGAGCTGAAACGAAGAAATTTTGACCCGGAGATCCAGGCCCGCACCCACACCTACCCGTGGCTTGAAATGGGGAGGATGATCAGCAACAAAGCAGGCTTTAAATCATTAACAGCCCACGAGTCTGGCGTGTTTTGTATCGACAAGGTGTATCACAGCCTGGACAGATATGTCGCTTCTCAATTGCCCGGCCTCCAGAAGAGCGGGCTGAATGTGGTTTATGCCTATGAAGACGGTGCGCTCGAAACATTCAGACAGGCTAAAAAGCTTGGGATCACCTGTGTGTACGAACTGCCGATCGCTTTCTGGGAAACCAGCCGCAAATTGTTGCTGGAAGAAGCCGCACGACTTCCCGAATGGTCCGAAACACTCGCCGGCGGCATTAGCGACTCAGAAAAAAAGCTGCAACGCAAAAGCATGGAACTTGACCTGGCCGACATTATAGTCACACCAGGAAGCTTCGTCGCGGATTCGCTCGGAACACTTGCCCTCGAGAAAAAACTGGTTGTTTCGCCATTTGGCTCACCTGAAAACAATTTGTCAACCAAAAAAACGAGACGTAACAACCGTCCGCTTCGGGTCCTGTTTGCCGGAAGCATGGGTCAGCGGAAAGGATTAGCCGATCTTTTTGAAGCAATCAAAATACTGGATACCGACGAAATAGAACTGGTCGTACTGGGAAGCCTGCTACGTGAATTATCCTTTTACCGGAACAAGCTTACCCGTTTTACCTACGAGCCCACACGTCCGCACGCCGACGTGCTCACCCTGATGCGCAGCTGTGACGTTTTTTGCCTGCCGTCCATCGTCGAAGGACGCGCGCTGGTGATACAAGAGGCCATGAGCCAGGGATTACCTGTCATCATCACAGCAAATACGGGAGGAAGAGACCTCGTCATCGACGGCGGAACCGGGTTTGAGGTTCCTATCCGAAGTCCGGGTGCTATTGCTGAAAAGCTCAGATGGTTTCTGGATAATACAGACCAACTGGATCAAATGAGCATTAATGCACAACGGCACGCAGCCAGTTATTCCTGGGCCGGTTACACCAATAAGATTATTCTTGAAATAGAAAAATATCAAAAAAACTGCCTAGCAAATGATTCAAGCCAATACGTGGGATAGCTATTTAGAGATGGAAGAGGAAATCAACCCGGAGATACTTCGGCAGCAACGGGTCCTATCCCAAATTAGAAAGGGGATCTGGCTGTATTTCTGGCTGCTGATCCTGGAAGGAGCATTACGCAAATGGGTGTTCCCGAGCCTGGCCACTCCCCTGCTGATTGTTCGTGATCCTGTCGCGATCGGTGTGCTTTTTCTGGCATTCAGGGAGGGCTTTTTCCGGAGTAACCCCTATACCATTATCGCCCTGCTGGTAACATTTGCGTCGTTTCTGCTCACCCTTTTTGTGGGTCATGGCGATATTACCGTGGCCGTTTATGGCGCCAGGATTATGCTGATCCAATTCCCGCTTCTGTTTTTAATCGGCATCGTTTTCACATACGAGGACGTGATCAAAATCGGACGTGTACTGCTCATTATCACACCTTTCATGACCATTCTGATGGCCATGCAGTTTTACAGTCCGCAATCAGCCTGGGTCAATCGCGGGATCGGCGGAGACGTCACGGGCGGGGGATTTAGCGGGGCAATGGGCTTTTTCCGCCCTCCCGGCACCTTTTCCTTCATTACAGGACTGGCTTCCTTTTATGGGTTTGTTGCCATTTATGTTGTGTTCTTCTGGCTCGACAAATCCAGTCAGATCAACAGATGGCTGCTGGTGGTTGCGACGGGTTGCATGCTTGCCGCTATCCCCATGTCGATCAGCCGTACACTGCTTTTTGAGGTGGTCATTGCTTTCTTGTTTGGTTTACTGGCCGCTTCCCGGCAACCTGCCTACATGCCACGCATGGCCGGAACATTGGTGGCAGGGATTATCCTGTTTGTGCTGCTGTCCAACTTTGGCTTTTTCCAAACAGCCACCGAAGCATTCATTTCCCGCTTCGAGTCGGCCGACCGGGTCGAAGGCGGGCTGAAAGGAACGTTAGGCGACCGCTTTTTGGGTGGGATGATCACAGCCGTTACAGAAACCACCGAACAGTCGCTCTTCGTGGGAAAAGGGCTTGGTATGGGCACAAATGCTGGTGCTAAGCTGATGACGGGAACCAACCGTTTTTTGATCTCAGAGGGAGAATGGGGCCGCATTATCGGTGAAATGGGACTGGTGCTGGGCCTGGCAACGATCCTGCTTCGCGTACACCTGATCGCCCGCATGACCATTAACGCCGTGCGCGCATTGCGTGCGGAGAATTTTTTACCCTGGATGCTGATCGGTTTTTCGCTGGTTAACATTCTGCAAGGCCAGTGGGCACAGCCTGCTTCCCTTGGCTTTGCCGTCCTTTCGGGTGGACTGATCCTGGCCGCACTGAAAGGCCCCGACTATGATGACGATTTAGAAACAGAGCATATCGAGACCGAAGAAGTTCCTCATTAAAACCCACTCCTCATCGTTCACCTTGCCAACGTTATGAACATTGTATTTTTTTCGCACCCGGTTTTTCTCGGCTCTATCAGCACCCAGCGCTACGCCAAATGGCTGGTGGACGGAATGAGAGAGCGCGGTCATCAGGTGCAGCTATGGATCCCTGAACCCCAATGCTTTAACATTCCCGGCCCCGCCAATTTCAAAAAGTGGATGGGTTACATTGATCAGTATATCCTGTTTCCCCGTCAGGTAAAAAAATTGATCAAAAAACAACCAAAGGACACACTATATGTGCTTACGGATCATTCACTTGGTATTTGGGCACCGCTGATCCGGGACTATAACCACATTGTCCATTGCCACGATTTTCTCGCACAATTCTCGGCCATGGGCCTTATTCCTGAGAACAGGAACAGCTGGAGCGGCAGGAAATACCAGGAAATGATTCGCAAAGGGTTTCTTTCAGCAAAAAATTTTATATCAATTTCCGAAAAAACAAGAGACGACCTGCATATTCTCCTCGGCCACCGGCCCGCTGTTTCTGAAATGGTTTACAACGGGCTTGTACAGTCCTGCAAACCAAGCGAAAGCCCGGCTGAAGCATTGTCATCACTGGCAGCAGAAACCGGAATTGAACTCAAAAACGGCTATTTACTGCATGTAGGAGGTAATCAGTGGAACAAGAACCGAAAGGGAGTTATTGAGATCTATTCCAAATGGCGTGTGAAATTTACCAATCAGAAACCCCTGCTAATGATAGGCCCTGAGCCGGATGACGTGATAAAAAAAGCACACGCATCGTCGGCATACAGGGATGACATTCATTTTTTGGTAAATAAGGCCGATTCATTTGTAATGCTTGCTTATCAGGCAGCAAGCGCATTTCTTTTTCCTTCTATAGCGGAAGGATTTGGCTGGCCCATTGCGGAAGCCATGTCAAGTGGCACCCCGGTGCTTACAACAGACGAAGCGCCTATGACCGAGGTCGCGGGCGGCGCTGCATTGTTTATCGACAGGCGACCATCCGACGAGCGAAAGGCCGAAGCCTGGGCCACCGATGCGGCAAAAGTGCTTGAAAAGCTATTGTCGTACAGCCCCGAAGAGAGATCAGGACTGATAGCCAAAGGATTAAAAAACGTCAAGCGATTTGACAGTAATATAACGATTGAAAAGATTGAAAAGATTTATCTGGCTGCGGCAGGAAACGCTGCAAAACATGTCTCACTTAACCTCAATTCCGATGTTTCAGCATGATATCAACGATTCTGATCCATACAAGCGCCCCGTATTTTCAGTAGGCAACAAAATTACAAGATTACTCTGGAAAGCGTCCTGGCTGCTGCTATGCGCGTGGACTCCTGCCCCTTTTCATGCCTGGCGGGCCCTCATCCTGCGCATGTTTGGTGCAAAGCTCGGTAAAGAGAATTTTATTTATCCGGATTGCAAAATTTGGGCGCCCTGGCTCCTGGAAACGGAAGATGTGGTCACCATCGGCCCCCATGTAGAGATCTATAATCCGGGAGGCGTTTACCTGGGACATCATTCCATTCTTTCACAACATGCATTTCTCTGTGGTGCCACGCACGATTACAACCGTCTTGATTTTACCTATATAAAAAAGAAGATCCACATCTCCCCCTATGCCTGGATCTGCTCAAAAGCCATCGTACTGCCGGGTGTACGCTGTGGAGAGGGAAGTGTCCTGGGTGCAGGTTCTGTGACATCGAAAAACCTGGAACCCTGGATGGTGTATACCGGAAACCCTGCCCAATGTATCAGACAACGCAATAATTTCCTCCTAGAAAATGAACTTGACCCATCCGTTTAACATGCTCTACGATCTCTGCATTGCCGGCAGCGGCCCGGCTGGTATCATTACGGGACTGGAATACAGCCGGCTCAATCCCGGCAAAAAAATCCTGATCGTAGAATACGGCCATGCCGGAAAAAATAACCGGAATTCGCTGGACGATTCAATCAAAGTCCATAACCATGTAAACCATTACAGTCCTTATGAATGCACCAACAAAGGACTGGGCGGCACCTCGGCCACCTGGGGCGGCAGATGCGTCATGTACGATGAAATTGATTTTATGGAACGCGGCGTCACTGGTGACGAATGCACCTGGGGAGTGGATATACTCAAAGACCTCACCCCGTATCTCCCCAAAACGGCCGAATACTTCGAATGCGGCGAGCCCGTGTTCAACCTGAACGAGATTAAGGAATTCAAGAACACGCACATTGCAGAAGGTTTTGAAGAAGGTTTTGTCACGGATTCGGTCATCGAGCGATGGAGCATGCCAACGCGGTTTGGGAAACGCTATGCCGGGCAGTTGAAAGCTTCGCGGGACATTCACATCCTGGAAGGTTACGAGTTCAGGGACTTCAAAGCACCGGACGAATCAGGTAAAGTGACTTCTGCGACAATCCGGAACGTGCTTACCCGGCAACGACTTGAAATCACTGCCATGAAGTTTGTCCTCGCATCCGGCGCACAGGAAACAACCCGCATATTACTCCGCAACAAACAGCTTTTTCGCAATCTGGATGCTGTTCCTGCTGCTTTGGGACATTATTACCAGGGCCACATTTCCGGAAAAATCGCCTCGGTTGTCTTCAACGGAAATCCGGATAAAACGGATTTTGGGTTTCTGAAAACACGGGATAACACCTATATCCGGCGACGGTTTCAATTTACCCCGGATTTTTTAAAAGAAAATAATTTATTAAACACGGCAATCTGGCTGGACAACCCGCTTTATTACAACCCGTTACACAGAAGCGGCGCCATGTCGTTCATGTATCTGGCCATGATCACGCCTGTTTTGGGCAAAAAGCTTGCGCCACCAGCCATTGCCCAGTCAATTACCAAAGGAAAAAGAACGGGTATTAACGGGCATATCCTGAACATTCTGCGCGAATTGCCTCATTCGCTCCTGACACCTGCCGCGATTTTTTACAAAAGATATTTACTCAAAAGAAAGCTCCCCGGCGTGTTTCTGTTTTCACCTGAAAATAAATATGCACTTCATTTTCACTCTGAGCAGGTGCCACACTACGAAAACCGACTGTATCTGGACGAAGACCAGGAAACGCTGCACGTTGACTATGCACTGACAGACGATGATATCAATTCAGTGATCAAAACACACCAGGCGCTGGACAGCTGGCTGCAAAAATGCGGATGCGGAAAACTCACTTACTGGTATGAAGAAGATCAGCTTTATGACGCAATAAAAAATATGTCCAGGGATGGCATGCACCAGTCGGGAACAACCAGAATAGCGGACAGCCCGCGAAAAGGCGTCGTAGATAGCAATCTGAAATTGTGGGGAACGAGCAATGTTTACGTTTGCAGCAGCTCAGTATGCCCCACTTCGGGCCAGGCCAACCCGACCTTTTTGCTCGGGGCATTTGCATGTCGCCTTGCCAAACACTTAATGACGAACTGATGAGAACAATTGAATTAGTCGAAGGGATTCAATCTTCCGTACTCGGATTGGGATGTGCGCCGGTGCTGGGATCCATCGATTCTAAAACATGCGGCAGGGCACTCAGCCTGGCCTTTGAACACGGCATAACACACTATGATCTGGCGCGGTCTTATGGCTTCGGCGATGCAGAAAAACTGGTGGGCAGGGTGTTTAAAAATAACCGGGACAAGATTGTGCTGACCAGCAAGTTTGGCATTAAAGCCGACTGGAAAGCCAGCTTGTTACGTCCCATGAAGCCGATCGTACGCATATTGCGAGGTTCAGAAAAAAAGCACGACGCCCATTTGCCCCCCAAGCAGGGCACTGGAAAAAGCGCTTCTGACCTGCTTTTTAAAAGAGTCGAGATTAACAGCATGGAAATGTACAAAAGCCTGGAAGAGAGCTTGAAAGCCTTGAAAACAGACTATCTCGATTATTTCATGGTGCACGAACCCTTGAAAAGCATTACCAATATAGACGAGATCAGCGAAATGGCCATGCGACTGAAAGCAAGCGGCAAGATCCGGGCATTTGGACTGGCATACATGCAATCTCAGAAACACTTGCATGAATCCTATTTTGACCGTTTTGACATTCTGCAATTCAACAGTCCGCCCGGCGTTACGGCTTATCGCAAGCTCGCGGAAGAGCGGTGGGGCGAACCGAACATTATCTTTTCACCTGTCCGGGGTGGAACCTGGGACATGAGCCCCGCGGAAAAGATCGAAAAGCTGATCCGGGATTTTCCTGAAAGCGTCATTTTATGTTCCATGTTCAGCGAATCCCACTTGAAAGAGAATGTCAAACTGGTCGGGTAAAGGCAGTGTCTACCCTCCCGCAATCAATTATTTTTAAAATGCAACCGATATGATTTCAGTCGTAATCCTCACTAAAAACGAAGAAAAGGACCTCCCGCTTTGTCTGGCATCGTTGAGATGGGCCAATGACGTTCACATCCTGGATTCAGGAAGCACCGACCGGACCATTGAGATTGGTGCTGCACATTGTGCAAAAATCTGGCATAATGATTTCGAAAGCTTCGGCAGACAACGGAATTATGCGCTGGACCATATTCATTTTCGCTACGATTGGATCCTGTTTCTGGACGCTGATGAAATTGTAACGGACGATTTCTTGGTAGAAATGAGGCTCGCAACCCTGACCGCAAGCAAGGATGTGGCCGGTTTTTATTGCTGCTGGAAGATGATGTATGAAAATCGGTGGCTGAAAAATTGTGACAATTTCCCCAAATGGCAGTTCCGGTTAATGCGAAAAGACCGTGCGCGTTTTAAAGATTTTGGCCACGGCCAAAAAGAAGATCAGGTCATTGGCAAGATCGAATATTTGAAAGAACCCTATCTGCATTACGGCTTTTCCAAAGGCTGGTCACACTGGATCAACCGCCATAACCGCTACTCAGACGAGGAAGCATTCAGCAGGATTAATGCCTGCCCGCCTTTCAAACATATGTTTTCCAATCATGCGAGTGAAAGAAATCCTGCATTGAAATCGTGGTTAAGCCGCCTGCATTTATGGCCGGTGATCCGGTTTACCCAAGCTTACTTGCTAAACCTGGGCTTTCTGGAAGGCAGGCCCGGACTTATCTATTGCGTTAACATTGCCTATTACGAGTTTTTGGTCCAGATTAAAATGAGAGAATTGAGGAATAAAAAACCGCCTCATCCGGAAGAATTCAAGATGGCCGACGCGATGATTTTTTAAACGAGGGCTGGAAGTGCAACAAGTTGTCCCGCAATGAAATACTTGGAGCTTCAATGGTTTTGTAGAACGCCAGCCCAACCAGTAACATCGCCGTCACACATACAGGCACAGCGAGGATCGAGAAAGCAGGATATTTGTGAAATATTTTATCAAAAACATTCAAAATAAGGGCGTGCGTGAGATAAAGAGAATAAGCCATCAGAGCGATCTGCCTGACAAACAGTGTTTTGCTCAGCACAAACTCAGGCGAGAAATAGAATGAAACGAGCAGCATACCGGCAGAAAGAACCAGGAACAGGTAACCGGTGCAATACTTAAACTGGGAATCAACATCAGCCAGCCAATAAGAAATCCCCGCAAAAACGGCTGCCGCAAACAGACTTACATAAACATTTGACTTGAATGAAAAGGAATAATGGTTGATAATATAAGAAATCGTGCACCCTAGCGCAATGCCGTCGAACCGAAAAATCGTTGCCGTCGTGTAATAGCCGAATTCCTTTATCTGAAAATCGCCTGCGAAATATCGAATGACAGATGGAGTCAATGTGATGGCGATCCAAACAGCGAGGCGGGCATGTTTTGAAGAAGTAGCGCGGGAAGTGAGCAGGACAACGAACGGAAACACGATATAAAAATGCTCCTCAATGCACAATGACCAGGAAATTTTGAAAAACGGAATGACCTGATAAAAGTTTTGAAAAAAGAAGAGGAAGCCCGGATCAAAATCCTGGCGCCTGCCAAAGAACACAGCAGAGTAAGAAATTGCGAGGGCGGCCAGATAAGGCGGATAAGTTCTGAGAAATCTTTGCAGCCAGAACCGGATCAGATTTTCACCGACACTTTTCTTGTAATAAATGTTGGTGATCAGAAATCCACTCAGTACGAAAAACATTTCAACACCATATTTGCCGACAGCAATGGTTTTGTCCAGCGTAAACCGCTCTCCAATGTGATAGTAAATAACGAGAGCAATGGCAAGAAAACGAAACAGGTCAAGATTGGCGATTCTTTTGGAAGGGTTCATTATCAATTAAATAGATCCTTTGTGAATTTTTTTTCTGATTGCATTAACGATGGAGCCGGGAATTACGCGCCGGGCCAGTGAAACGGCCAGGCCTTTTACAGCTTTGGGAAGAATGTCTTTTTGCAGTGAAGCGATATCATGCGGCAACATGGTGGAAACCGAAGTTTCGGGGAAAGCAGGATAATCGGCTTTTTGGCCGAAGCCAAGATAAGTGAGGATTTCGGGACTGGTTTCGTTTACAAATGCCGGATTCAGTAAGATTTTTTCACCGTGGCCCTCGTGTCTGGTCGAGATTTCGTCGATTTGAAAAAGATAAGTAAGCCGTTTGAAACCTGGCCGGTTGAAGGGTTCGGCCCTGTGGATCAGGTGTGTATTGCAGATGATCAAAGCTCCTTTTGGTGCTCGCACAGTCACGATATCGTCCTTGTAATTTTGTTCAATGACCTTATCCGAAAAAAACCGCTCCTTATTTTGCTCCGACCATCTATAGGATCCAGCGATCAGCTGGAACGGGTTCGTATCGGAAACATCGGACAAATAAAACAGGAACATAATGCCCGGGAGGTCGTGCTTGCCATTATAAGCATTTCCGGCTTGCAGATTATTGTCGGTGTGCCACGGAAGATGGGAGCGGGTATGCGTTTCGTAAACTCTTTGATTACTGATTTTGAATGGGTTATCAAAAAAATGACGGCAGATTCCGCGGATTCGCTCCGATGTAATAATGTCGTAGCATTCTTTTGACAGCGCCAGCGTGTGAGAAAGATATTTCGTCCAGTAAGCCCTCACATAGCCCAGGTTATTGTTGTTGACCAGGAGCGAATCGGACGAAACAATGTTGGTGAGTGCCGAAACGGTTTCCGGAGAGAGGGCGTTTCCAAAAACATGGTAACCCGGTCCGGATTTTAGTTCGCGCGCAATGGTTTCCGCTTCCACACTGGTGAAAGCATCAGTAAATAAGAGTGAATCCATACATTGAAGTTTGGGATAAATGCAAATGCGACAACTTGCCAGAATTGGTTCATATCATATTGATATTCAGATAAATATAATAAATTAATTCCAAATAATCAGAACAAAACAGCTTAATATTTATCCAAAATAAACCACACAAAAAGTGTCCATTTATGATTGGTTTTTTCACCCCTGAAATCCACCCTTTCACCCCATTTTGCTTTAAAGTTGCGGTATATTGACTATATTTAACTAATGAATACGGGGCCTGATCCCCCTTATTATTTGGCCTGTCCTTAATCCCCCGGCAGCATTTAATTTTCTCAGGCCTTCAAGGAATATTAAGTTTTTTTTATCCCATTTACAAAGTCTGATCCTGATTGTTAATTTCCTGACAGGTCACTAAACCTGTTGTGGAAACGCATCTTAAATTTTTCCCGGAGCTATAAACGCTCGCGGGTATACGTTAACATTGTATGCACTGATATCCCCGATCAGCTGCTATGGAACCGCTTTGCCAAAATGAAAATTATCCATGTTGTATCCGGAATGGATCCGAAGGCCGGAGGCATAAGCCAGGCTATCAGGACCATGATCGGAGGACTCACCGACCAGGGGATTTATAGTGAAGTTGTGAGCGTTGGCTCTGAAATGGGCAACCATGAAACAGACGATCCATTCCCGATTCATTTTACAGGCCGTGGAAAAAGTGCATGGCAATTCAGCCCGGGATTGCGAAGCTGGCTGGACAAAAACCTGGCACATTATGACGTGGTGATTGTTCACGGGTTATGGCAATATCACACATACGCTGTTTATCAAGCGATTAACACATTAAATGGTCTGCGACCAAAGGTTTATGTAATGCCTCACGGCATGCTGGACCCGTGGTTTCAACAGGCAAAAGGCAGAGAGATTAAAAGCCTCAGAAACTGGCTGATCTGGAAATTTATCGAACACCGGATCATCCACTTGGCAGATGGAATTTTTTTCACCTGCGAAACAGAGAGAAAACTCGCCCGGCAGACGTTCAGTCCGTACTTTCCAAAATCTGAAATGGTTGTCGGACTCGGCGTGCATCGGCCGCCACCATACACCCTGGAAATGCAGAAAGCTTTTAACAAAGCCTGCAACATTGACACCCGCGATTACTTACTCTTTTTGGGCAGAATCGACGAAAAAAAAGGAGTGAATTTATTAGTTGACGCCTATTTAGCATTAAAATCCGAAGGTTATGACCTCCCCCCGCTGGTCATCGCCGGCCCCGGAATGGATACTCCTTTCGGTATGGCCATTAAAAAGCAAGCACTGTACGACAAGGAAATTTACTTCCCCGGTATGCTTTCCGGCCCTGCCAAATGGGGCGCGTTCTATGGCTGCGAAGCTTTTTTACTGCCGAGCCACCAGGAAAATTTCGGCATTGCCGTCGTGGAAGCCATGGCATGCAGCCGGCCAGTCCTGATTTCCGATCAGGTTAATATTTGGCGTGAAATTGAGCATAACGGCGGAGGTCTCGTGGAAAAAGACACCTCCGACGGTGTCAGGAAGTTACTTGTCAATTGGTTGTCGCTTTCGAAAACGGAAAGGGCCCAAATGTCATCCAAAGCCAGGAAGGCATTTTTGGGAGACTTTTCGGTGGAAAAAGCGGCGGGTAAAATGGGCAAAGTGCTCGCCTGAAAAAAGCTCGGCAGAACACGTACTGCTTTATTCAAACTCTTCTAACCAGACCATACATTGAAAAAGCCAATGAACGCTGATGAGAAAAAGCGTATTTTGATCTATGGCATCAATTACGCGCCTGAACTGACAGGCATAGGAAAATACACCGGGGAGCTCGCCGCCTGGCTGGCCTCTCACGAACATGATGTGAATGTCATCACGGCCCATCCCTATTATCCCGATTGGGAGGTCCATCCTGCACACAAAGGAAAATGGTGGACGAGAGAAGTGCTGGATGGTGTAAAGGTTTTCCGTTGCCCCTTGTATGTACCCAAGAATGTGACATCTACCAAAAGGATATTGCACGAATTTTCATTCCTGCTGGGGATTCTGCCCTGGTGGTTTATGACGCTTTTTCAAAAGAAATTCGATGTTGTACTTTGTATCAGCCCGCCATTTCACATTGGTATCCTGCCGCTTTTATATGCCAAAATTCGAGGGGTCCGGTTTATCAACCACATACAGGATTTGCAGGTGGATGTAGCGAAAGACCTGGGTATGATCAAAAACAGACATTTCCTTAAACTCATGTTCGCGCTGGAAAAAGCCATTTTTGAATGGGGAGGGCAGGTTTCGACCATCAGCGAAGGCATGCAACGTAAAATTCAGGCCAAAGGGATCGACACTTCCAAAGTAATCCTGTTTCCCAACTGGGTGGACTCAGGACTCATTTGCCCCTTGAGCCGCGAGCTTTCTTTGCGGAAGGAATTTGGGATCAATAACGATGATAAGGTCGTTTTGTACTCAGGCAACCTCGGCGAAAAACAAGGACTTGAAATCATCATTGAAGTTGCCAAACTGTACAAGGACCAGTCTAATCTGCATTTTGTGATTTGCGGGTCGGGCGGCGGCAGGGATAAACTCATCAGGAGCGCGAAAGAACTGGGACTGAGCAATGTCAAGTTTTATCCTCTGCAGCCTTACGAAAACCTTTCGGCGCTGCTCGCAATGGCTGATATTCACCTGGTTCTGCAAAAGAAATCTGCCTCTGATCTGGTAATGCCCTCCAAATTAACGGGAATTCTCGCGGCTGCGGGGTGTGTGATCGTTTCGGCTGTGCCGGGCACCACATTGCACGAGGTGATCACGAATCACAGAATGGGCATCCTGATCGAACCTGAAAATGTGGCGGCGCTCGCTCAGGGAATCGAAATGGCGCTGCATGAAGATTTGAATATTCTAAGAACCAATGCGCGGGAATATGCCCAGAAATACCTGACTAAAAATACGATTATAGGAAATTTCGAGACCAACTTGCTGGCGACCGCCTGAAATCTGCTCGGACTTTGTGAAGATCAGACCAATAAATCTGAATTATTAGAAAATAGTTTTATATACTTGATAGTTAATTATTTAAAAAGTATATTTGGCCTAACAGTTGATTTACCGGGCGCCCCCACCCGATCAATTTTTGACATTTAATCGAACCTTCCAAAATTCCTGACCTATGACAATCTCTACATATGTCCTTGTCCCGTATTGCCATTCCGGCACTATGAAAAGCGATTTGCAAATTTGTACTAAACCAATTTAATTCTATAAAAGACACGTCAGTTTAATAACTATTTTGACAACGATTTTATGAAAAATCGCTACACAGGACTATTGCCAAAAATACATTTATGGACGGACCTGCTGATGTTCAACGTTTCTTTTGCAGCCGCGTATTACATTCGATTCGAGATCCGCGTTCCCGACCATTTGTATGCTAATTTATTATTGATCGGGAATTTACTGTGGATCCTTACGACCTATGTTTTCAGAACTTATCAGTTTAACCGGATATCGTATATACCATACCGTCAGGCAATAATTCTCTTGAAAGCCTGCATTATTCACGTTTCTTTTATTCTGGGTTTCCTGTATTTCAGCCAGCAAGGAGGCGAAGTTTCCCGGACACAGTTTTTGTTGACGTATGCCATTTTCGTTTCGTGTGCTTTGGTTGCCAGGGCACTTATCTGGTCGTTTATCCTTTTTTGCAGGCGGGCCGGATACAACATGAGGACCTACGCCGTCATCGGCAAAGGAGAGGTGGCCGGTTTGATAGAAGGATTTTACAATGACAGGAAAGAATTGGGCTATAAGAAATGTGGTAATTATGAGGTTGGGGAAGATAAAGATGAAGTCGCCGTTTTGGAACGTTTCCTTCAAAAAACACAGCCGGACTTCATTTATTGCTGCCTCTCGGACATGAATGAGATGCTGGTAAAAGGCGTGATCCGTTTTGCACAGCATCAAAAATCCCAGGTACGCCTCGTTCCCGATTTCGGGGGTTTCATGAATAACCTGGCGACCATTGAATACCACGATCAATACCCTGTTATTCAGCTTAATACAAAGCCATTTTCAGGCTTGCAGGATGAAACCATCAAGCGCACATTTGACCTGATATTCTCGGCGATCGTTATGATATTCGGCGCGCCGATATTTGTGTTGCTGATGGGACTGGTGGCTGTTTCTTCACCGGGGCCTATATTTTTCCTGCAGGAACGTTCCGGGCGCTGGGGAAAGATTTTCAAGGTGATCAAATTCAGGACAATGTATCAGGATGCAGACAAGTTTGGCCTGAAACATTCCCAGGGTGACCACGACCCGCGCATTACTCCGCTTGGCAGACTGCTGCGGCGCAGCCGCCTCGACGAGCTGCCCCAGTTCCTGAATGTTTTCAAAGGCGATATGTCCATAGTAGGGCCGAGACCGCTTTTCAGGTATGATGTGGAAATGCTCATGCAGGAAGTGCCTCAGGAGTTTATGACTTTGCTAACGGTCAAGCCCGGCATCACCTCAATCGGTCAGATCAAGGTGGGTTATGCCTCTAATATCGATGAAAACCTCGAAAGGCTCCGCCACGATTTGAATTACCTGAAAAAATACAGCATGGTTACCGACGTCAGGTTGATTGTCCAAACCATACAGGTAATGCTGATGGGACGTGGGCGATAACAACCAGACATTCAAACACAATTCAACTATTTAAACAAAAACGATGATTAAAAGAACTTTTACCCTGATGGTATGTATGCTGGTGCTAACGCTGGTCATGTACAGATGTAAGAACAAAGACGCTGAACCGCTCACACCGGATCAGGGACTGGTTGAAGAACTCAGTAAAATCGATGTGGAACCGGTGAAACTGACCGACCCTGCCCCTGTCGCCTCTACGGAAGCTGCTATTACGCTTTCACCTGCCGTTACCACACTCGGAACCGAGATTGCCGGAATGGGCGCCGCTGGTGCTGAACCTGCTAATGTGAAGGCAGCCGCGGGTAAGTTCGCGTCGTTTTTTACCGCAGCGGAGATCACCGCGCTGATATCGGTGAAGAAGGAAGTCCTTGATGCGGCCGGAACAACCGGAAAGCTTCCCGCAAACCTTACGGCGATCCTCGCACGCGCAAGCAAAAGCCCCGAGATGGCCGCTTACTTCCCGAAAGTGACATTGCCGACCGTTGCTGGAAAAGAGATTAAAGGGTTGCGCACGGGAGCAGTTGAAGGTGGTCCGGCTAGCAAATTTGAAGGCACCCTGGCTAACGATGCGTGCCTCATTGCCGCAGAAGCTGAATTTGAAAAATCTAAAACCAAACTGGATGCTTCCCGCGGAAAATTGCTTGCATCGGCAAAAGACAAATATGACGCTGAAGTTAAGCTGATCGGTGATGCGCAAGCTGCCTGCACGGCTGGCGAACCGGCAAAATATGCGGCGATCATTAAACAAGCAGAGACGCTGGCTGATCAGCTCAACGCGGCACTGGATGCAAATAAAGATTTGCTGGGCGACGATTACATGCCGCTCAAAGGCATTGTCGGATTGCAGCTCATCGCTTACCTGACATCGCTGAACGACCTTGCCAAAGCCGATCTTCAGGCATGCGTAGCGAAAGGCACGGCGGGTAACACAAGCGCCTCAAATGCGCACGATGCAAACAAACTTTTAATTGAAAACGCATACCAGACTGCCCTTGCGTCAGCAGAAAAAACAAAAGCTAAACTCGTTGAAAGCTGTCACAATCAAGGTGGAGGAAATTAAGCATTGTTTTCGTAGTCTATTGATTAGGGTTGGTATTTTATCAACCCTAATGCTTGTTATTTATGGTAAAGTTGCGGCCCAGTCAAACATTTCAGGCAAACCCGGACTTATTTATACGCCTACTGCCCGTTACGTCCCCGACGGCAATATGGAAATCGGGCTTCATTTTTTTCCTGGCAAGTATGGGTTCAATTCAGACAATCAAAATCCGGGCAGGGTTTTATCCATGAACCTTACGGTGCTGCCCAGGTTTGACATTAATATCAATGTGTTACAGCTTTTTTCGACCGCAGCCAATCCGGTAAAACTTGGATTGGGCGACCGGCAACTCGACTTTCGATATCTTTTAATGAAGGAAAGCAAAAACCGGCCTTCCGTTGCATTCATCACCTCCACGCCTACCAGCATCAGCCCCACGCTGCTGACCCATGCGCTCGTTGCAACCAAGCATATTCATGTAGCCAAACAGTGGGAAGCCGAAGTGACGGCCGGTTATGGAAGCCCCTATCACATTTACAGAAAAGGCAGCACACTTGATAACTACGGGCTTTTTGCCAACATGGCTTTCGAGAAAAAAGAAGATTACGCCTATCACAAACGTTATCTGGAAGGCCCGTTCGGCGGCGTTTCATTTACATACAAATCAAAATTCGGGTTAATGCTTGAATACGATTCACAGAACATTAATGCAGGTGTTTATGTGAAAGCATTCAAAAATTGGGTGTTACAGGCGGCCGTTCTGAATGGTGAGCAAATCACATTTGGAAGCGCGTATAATTTCTCGCTTTTAAAGCAATCCAGGCGAATGCTTTCCCTTGGTAAAAAACAAAACGGGGATAATGGTCAAACACCTGCGGACCCGCAGAAAATCATCATAGGCACTGGTTACCGCAAATTGCGCGGCAATTTCGAAAATGTAACATTGGACAGCACAGGCGTCATTTCCTATGAACAAAGACTTAACCGGAACCCTTTCCCCGCCCTTTACCAGCTGAAACAGCTGTACGCAGATTCGGCGGACATGCGTTTTGTGCCATTGTTCCAGGGAATCCCGATAGCCCAGTACAAGCTTTCGGACAAACTGGAAATGAGCGAGGTAAGCCAGGAATTCAGGGAGAGGCACAAAATGAGAACCAAATTTCCACTGCACCGCAATGGTTACAGTCTGGACTTTTGGGTACAGCCTTATTTCAACGCCATTTTTGGAAATTTTGATAAACCTGTCCAGAGCAACACCAGCATTGCGATCCAGAGCCAGATATTGCTGCTTCCGGGAATGTCGCTGGATTTCGGAATTCTTTTCCCGATCGTCAATGACCTGGATAGCCGCCCAAAAAAGATTCGCCCTTCACCTGTTTTTTTAAATCAATTTTATTCAAAAAACCACAACCACATCAGTGCATCGGCCGGCTTTTTTCAGAATGATCAATATGGCGTCAACATTCAATATCGCCGTGCCAATTTACAGCAACCGTGGTCATTCGGTGTGGAAGCAGGTTTGACAGGTGACTATTATTATCCCGACAAAGGTGTTTATTACGGAAATATGGAAAAATTGTTGCTCATACTCGATGCAGCTTACCTGCTTTCCAATCCCGACATTACGTTTAAAGTGTCGGCGGGCCGCTATCTTGCAGGCGACACGGGTGTGCGGCTTGATATGCTTAGACAATTTTCCAATGTAGAAATCGGCTTTTACGCCATGACCACCAGTAATGGCTCCACCATTGGATTTAATTTCGCAATCCCCCTATTCCCGGGTAAACTGCTCAACGGCAAACACGTAAGGTTTAGAACATCAAGCGAATTTCCGTGGGAATACAACTACACCAGAGGTTACCGCATCGGGGAGCGTTACCGGACAGGCTACCAGCTGGATCAGAAGTTGAGGCAATATCACAGGCAGTATTTAGGAAGGCAGTACGGAGCAAAGTGAGCCCTCCCTTTGACCAAACAGCCGATTTGGAATGCTTCTTGAAACAATAATATATTTTATTCAAAATTTCAGACAAAATTTTCGACATTAGACCATCATTAACTATGAATGGGTCTGACGTTGAATAGCGCTTATCACAAAATCATCAAGTCGCCGGTCGGGGAATTACTGCTTGTAGCCAGTGACAGCGGGTTGTCATCGTTAATCTGGGACCGGGAAGGGTTCGAAAGGCCTGGTATTGAAGACAATAACCACCCTATCCTACTCGAAACGGAGCAACAGCTCAATGAATATTTTGCAAAGAAAAGACAAACATTCTCCCTGCCGCTTGATTTTGACGGAACAGTATTTCAGAAAAAAGTCTGGGAGGCTTTACTCACCATTCCTTTCGGCGAAACCAGGACTTACGGCGATATCGCCAAACAGATCGGCAGTCCCCAGGCGGTTCGCGCGGTGGGAGGCGCAGCCAACAAAAATCCCATCTGCATTGTTGCACCTTGCCACAGGGTAATCGGCGCCACAGGAAAATTAGTCGGCTTTGGCGGTGGATTAATGAACAAAACGCTTTTACTCGAAATCGAACGACCACAAGCTCAGCTTAGTTTGTGGGGTTAACACTGCTTTTGATATGACACGAAACTACGCGAAGATCGCTTTCAGGGGACTTGCCAGGAACAAGGCATATTCCTTCATCAACATTGCAGGCCTGGCCCTAGGAATGGCTGTTGCGTTACTCATTTCAATGTGGGTTTGGGATGAATGGAATTATAACAAAAACATTGAAAACAGTGATCGCATTGCGCGGGTAATGTGGAACTCAACGCAGAATGGCAAAATTATTACTTCGCCCCATATGCCTTTTCCACTCGCTGCCGAGCTCCGGAACAGTTATGGCCAGGATTTGGAACGGGTGGCCGTTTCCTGGAGCAGCGATGATTATGATATATTGTCGAACGAAAGCAAGTTTCGGCGTAAAGGCCGTTTTATGGAGCCGGACGGCGTGCACATTTTGTCGCCTAAAATGCTGAAAGGCAACAGGGAAGCTTTGGAAAATCCCGCATCCGTGATCATATCGGAATCCGCGGCAGCCGCTATATTTGGAAACGACAGCGCTCTTGGCAAGATCATCCTGATTGATAATGAGTTGAGAGCAGAAGTGGCAGGCGTATATCAGGACTTCCCGAATAATTCGGAATATAAAAATCTCGACTTCATTGCGCCGTGGAAACTATTTGTCGCTGCCAAAGGACGGCGGTGGATGGGTGAAGCAAAGGATAACTGGGGCATCAAAACATTTGAAATTCTCGTCAAAGCAGCACCCAAAACCAACATCAACTCCATATCCGAACGAATCAGCGGACTCATGATGAACCGCGTGAAGGACAACAAGATCGAAGCCAGCCTCAAACCCAGTTTAGTACTGCATCCAATGGAGCGCTGGCACCTTTTTGGTAACTGGGAAAACGGATTCAATACCGGCGGTCAGATCACTTATGTATCTATATTCAGCGTTGTTGGCCTTGCCATTTTGTTATTGGCCTGCATTAATTTCATGAATCTGAGCACGGCACGGTCCGAAAAAAGGGCGCGTGAAGTCGGTGTTCGCAAAGCGGTTGGTTCCTTGCGTTCCCAGCTGGTTTTCCAGTTTTTGTTTGAATCACTTATAACGGTCACCATTGCATTATTTGTTTCCTTTGTTCTGGTAGAAGCGGCTCTTCCTTATTTCAATGCTGTTTCCGATAAAAGTCTGCAATTTGTGAGAGGCAGCGGATTACTGACCAAGCCAATCGTCTGGCTGCTGATCGTTGCTTTTTGCAGTGCTGTCTCGCTCATTTCAGGAAGTTATCCGGCATTTTATTTGTCTTCATTCAAACCGGCCAGGATCCTGAGGTCGGGAAATGTTCATTTTGGCAACATTACCTCCTTACCCAGGAAAATTCTGGTCGTAATACAGTTTACGGTTTCGGTTTCCTTAATTATTGGCACAATCGTTGTTTTCCGTCAGATCCAGTTCGGACAAAACAGAAGCGTGGGCTACGAAAGGAATGGCCTGATTAATGTGCAGATGCCGAGGGGTAGCGGCCAGCTTGAAGCTTTGAAAAACGACCTTTTGGAAAGTGGTTATCTCTCGGACGTCGCACAGTCTTCCGGCCCCATGACAGATGTACTCTCTAATGCCAGTGGATTTTTCTGGGCCGGAAAACCTGCGGATTTACAAGAAAGTTTCGCCGTTATAGCGGCATCTCACAGTTATGGGACGACGGTAGGCTGGCATGTGAAAGAAGGGCGCGACTTTTCCAAAGACACTGCTTCCGACTCCATGGCAGTGATACTGAATGAATCAGCCGTAAAATACATGGATTTGAAAGATCCGGTTGGCAAAACAATTCGCTGGAAAGATGCTACATTCAATGACGACGTGTATCACATTGTGGGCGTGATCGACGATATGGTGATGCAGTCGCCCTTCGAGCAGGTGAAGCAAACCATTTATTTCATGACCTATGCGCCTAATTTTCTTTATTTGAAAATAAAACCGGGCGTCGAAACGACGATGGCGATGGAAAAAATCCAGTCTGTTTTCAAAAAACATCTGCCCGACGCGATTTTCGATTTCAAGTTTGCGGAACAAGAATATGACTTAAAATTCGCTGCCGAACAAAGGGTTGCGAACCTGGTCACATTCTTCGCCATACTGGCAATCCTCATTTCTTGTCTGGGTCTTTTTGGTCTCGCGGCATTCACGGCGGAGCGCCGCACCAAGGAAATCGGGATCCGAAAAGTCCTTGGCGCGACGGTCATGAACATTTGGCTAATGATATCGAAGGAATTTGTTTACCTCATCACGGCCTCATTGCTTATTGCCACGCCCCTAACCTACTATTTTCTGTCCGGCTGGCTGGCAAAATATCAGTATCACACCACATTGTCATGGTGGATATTTACGATTTCAGGGCTTGTTGCCCTGGGCTTAACAGTGCTGACAGTGAGTTACCAGGCAATCAGGTCAGCCACATTAAATCCGGTAAAATCGTTGAAATCTGATTAATTATTTTTTTTCAAACAGTTTGATCGTGTAGTCCAGCAAAGCTGTATCTCCCGGTTTTCCATGACCGGGGATTACGACCTGCACGTCCGGATACGTTTGTTTCAACTTGGTTACCGTAGCCGACCAGGCGCTTTCGTTAGCATCTTCCAGATTTCCTTTTCCGGCACCGATTTCCTTAATCAGGCATCCGCCGAACATTACTTTTTCACTTGGAAAGTATCCTACAACATTATCTTTGGTGTGTCCTTCTCCAAAATACTCGGTTACCACATCTTTATTGCCTGCTTTCAGCGCAAGCTTATTATCAAAACCTTTTTCGGGTGTCGGGAAATTCTTCAATTTGGTGGAAGCAATGGTCCTGTTTTCAGCATAGGAAGGAATTCCCCGGCGTTGAAATTCCTTCAAACCGCCAACGCAATCTTCGTGAAAATGCGTCGCGATAATAGCAATAACCTTGCAATCAAGGCTGTCCTGCACCCAGTTGATGAGTTGTGACGAAGTAGAATCGTTGACCGGCGTATCGAAAATAATGGCTTCCCCTTTGTCAAAAACAACCATCCCGTTGCAGGCCACTTTTCCGAAAGTTTCACTTTGAAAAAACGTAATGTGCCTGTAAACATTTGGTTTTACCTGCTCAACAATGATGTCTTCTTTGCTGAAACTTTTGTCGGTGATTTTTGCCGATTTACAGCAGAATAAAAATAATGAAAGGATTAAAAACAGGATTTGTCTCATCGTTGAGTGTCGTTTTATTTGGTTTTCATAAAACAAAACGAATTCATTTTCTTAACCAAATTAAACCCTGCAAAAAGAATGCTTTAAAGCGAAAAATTATTTGGAAGCGGCAGAATCCCGATTTGCGGAAGTCAGGCTGTCGAGTCTTTTTCCATTGTTCCGGGCCTGCGTGCTGTCAGCAGAAACGCGCTGCTTGCGGCGTTTCGTGGATTTTGATGTTTTGATGGTCGCACTCCATCCTTTTCTACCGATCCCGCTCATGTCCCAGCCGGTAAGTGGCGCGGGGCCTTCATGGGGTGTGTAGAGATCCGTTTTAATTTCCCTGGGAATATAAAGCCGCACCGGATTCGAACGTTTGTTCCTGACTGCCAGTTGATGGACATGCTTTGTCTGATTTAAAAAATAAGTGCCGGCTGCCAAAAGCAGAACCAAAATGAGGCCCAGAATCCGCTCGTCTTTATTCATAACTGTATTATATATACGCTCACTGGATTTTAACTTCTTCACAGACATATTTGTCGCCCTTGATCACTGTCTGTATACATTTTACGAGTTCGTTGGGATGGTTGTTCTTTAAAATGTAACCGCTTACGCCCTCGTTGATCAGGGAAGTGGCCAGGTCTTGTTGCAACTTTCCTGCGTAGACAACGAATGAAGAATTCGGATTTTCCTGCATAATACGTTTTAAAGCAACATTATCAACTCCATCCGCTTCCTCTGTCATGCCAATGATAATGACATCAAATGAAGGATCGTCAGCGCTTGGACTGAACGTTTCCAAACACGCCGTTTGAAGCATTGTGAGATTTTGAAAGTGATCTGTGAGAAAGATGCGCATCCCTGAACGAAGGACCGGATGCTGGTCTATTAGCGCAATTTTCATAATGCAAAACTACTGCGTATAGCGCCTAGCGATACAAGAATTTATTGAAATGATCAGTAAAAAATGTTAATTAGGGATTAAAAAAATTAAATAGCCTACCGAATTAATTCTATGGCTGATTTTTTATAATATTGTTCAGCTAATGCCGGTGTTTACCATTTACTGACGTTCCCCAATGAGCATCCAGATTATCGTGGCCGAGGACCATCCCCTGATTTTAATGGGAATTCAGTATTTGTTGATGGAACATATGCCCACGGCCGTGGTCACGACAACGGGAGATTTCAACAAAGCCCTGGCATTGCTGGAAAAGCAGCAATACAACCTGCTGATTATGGACATTAACCTCCCCGGCGGTGACAAAGTGGGGATGATCAATTCGGTTCGGATGAAACAGCCAAAGGTCCCGATCCTGGTTTGTTCCAGTTATGATGAACAACTTTACGCATTGCCCTTCCTGAAAGCTGGCGCCAACGGGTATATCTCCAAAACAGCCCTGAACGAGGAGTTCAAACATGCCGTTGACACCGTGATCAGTGGAAAAATCTATGCAAGCCCATCCGTTATGGAGCAGGTTTTCGAACAACTTTTTAACAAAGGCAGTCAGGATTCCATTGCCGACAAGCTGACCGACAAAGAGCTGGAAGTGGCCAAATTGTTATCCAAAGGACTGTCTACCAAAGCAATAAGCGAGCACATTCACCTTTCATCCTCCTCGGTGAGCAGTTATAAAGCCAAGATTTTTGATAAGCTGGGTGTCAGCAATGTTATCGAGCTGACAAGATATTTTGAATTAAACGGGTAACTTCCATCCCCGGCATTCTCTTAAATTGAAATGTCCTACCGACGCCAGAATGAGAGTTGACCTGCTCTTCGTTTCGCAATGCTTACTCTGGCTGATGCTCGTTGCCTTTTGTGCCGAAGCGCATCAGCAACAGGATTTATCGGCGTATCGTCTGCAACATTTCACTGATGAAAACGGTCTCCCACAAAACAGCGTAAAAGCGGTTATGCAGGATAAAAACGGCTTTTACTGGCTCGCAACGGAGGGTGGTGTGGTCCGGTTTGACGGGCAGAAGTTCATAACATTTGACAGATCCAACCTGCCGATTTCCAGTAACCGGATACGCGGCTTTGTTCCTGCGCTTCCCGGCCGGAATGCGAACCCTGCCTATGAATTTTATGGCCTGACGGAAGACAATAAATACATTGGCATTCTGAGTAATGGCTTGGTTACCTCGGATACAGCTTTTTACCGAAAATACCAGCAAACCGATCCCTTTGCAGGCAAAAATATCCGGCATAACAGTATGCTGGGAAGTGTGCCTGAACAATACCCCAATTACCCCATGGACGAGCATTATTTCGCCATTTCGGACAGCCAGACGTTCTATATTTGGAAACAAAACACCGTCTCGTGCTACAAAAATGGGAAGCTCAGTTATAAATCGACCGGACCTTACAAAGACTTTTTCCTGATAGGAACCTATCCTTACGCCATTGATTCAGAGGGGAATATTATTAAAATCACCCCAAGACCGACCAGAAATGTGCAATATCCCAACGGGGACATTATCTATAACAAGCAATATTCCAAGGTAAAAGCTGATTTTAAGCTTTACTGGAACAATGTTGCAAAGTGCGCATTCCTCTACTTAAACAATTGTTTTTATACGCTTGAAGAATCTGGCAATGGCCAGCTGA
Source organism: Dyadobacter chenwenxiniae (assembly GCF_022869785.1). Lineage (NCBI taxonomy): Bacteria > Pseudomonadati > Bacteroidota > Cytophagia > Cytophagales > Spirosomataceae > Dyadobacter > Dyadobacter chenwenxiniae. Next base: position 3,480,203 of record NZ_CP094997.1, read on the forward strand.
CGACGAAGCTTATCCTAAAAGATTACGATTTTGCCGACCTTGATATCGTCGCGGCACATTACAATCGCTCAACCGGAGCGCTGTTGCTGGGAAGCGTTACAAAGGGATTGTTTTTGATTAAAAACAAAAATTTTCAGACGTTACAACTGGTTTCTAAAGACGCGGATAACGCGTACTATGCCCAAAAACCAGCCGGAATGCGTTCTGTAATTACCGGGCAAGGTTATCAGCTTGGGCTTAATGTCACGGGTTCAAAAGTGATCGCAAGCCGCGTCTCAACGTTCATGGAGGACTTTGGCTATAAATTCGCCATCACCATGAATCCGGATAGCTCCTTCTGGTTTGGAATTGATTATGACCTTTTCAGGTTGGATAAAACAGGCAAAAAAGTGCTCATGCGCTTCAAGTTGAAAGACCGTTCCAGAGCGTTTTTTATTGATAAAAAGCATAGGCTATGGATTGGCACCGAACATGATGCGCTTTACAAAATGGAAGAATCCGGGGGGAAGCACCATGTCAAATTTGTTGTTAGAGCACCATTTGGCGGCGTTTCCATTATTGGGCAGGGAGTTGCAGACACGCTTTTAATTGGTGGGACAAAAGGCGTTTTCAAATTTAGCGTACGGACAGGAGCGGTTCAAAAGCTAACGAAATTGAATAATATGAACATTCGGAGCTTTTATACAACTGCTGACGGAACCTGGATAACGACTTATGGAAACGGGATTTTTCTTTTAACGGATAATAAACTAATCCATTTTCCGCTGGATCGGGACCGTTTCCTGCTCACCGCACATTGTATTACAGAAGACGAAAAAGGGTTTTTCTGGATCAACACGAACCGGGGACTTTTTCAAGTTGCAAAGCAGCAGTTACTGGATTATGCCCGGGATAGCAAAAACCTGGTTTACTATCTTTATTACGATCGCAGCCAGGGTTTTGCCACGAATGAGTTCAATGGCGGTTGCCAGCCCTGTTCCGTTAAGCTGGCCAACGGCATAGTTTCGCTTCCATCCATGGAAGGCCTCGTTTGGTTTACCCCTGACAAAATCATGGCTGAGCTTCCGGACAGGGATATTTTTATTAGTTCAACCAATCTCGACGGTAAGGAAATTCAGGTAAAAGACACGCTCCGGATACCACGCGACTTCGAGCAGCTGCGATTGCAAGTGAGCACGCCATACCTCGGACATGCGAAAAACATTCAAATGCACTATTCATTATCGGGCGAAAACAGGGACGCAAAGTGGTTTCCTGTGAATGCGGATTTAATTATCACAATCCCCAAAATGTCCTATGGCAATTACAAGCTTGTAGTGCGGAAAGCAAACGGATTTAAAACAAACGATTATAATTACAAAACTATCCTGTTAAATATTCCGCCAGCGTGGTACGAAACGTGGTGGTTCCGGTCGGTGCTGGCACTTATAGTCCTGGCATTGTTCCTGCTGGTTGTGAAATGGCGGACGGGTTATCTCGTTAAAAAAGAGCGAAAGGATAATATGATGAGACATTATCGGGTTATCAGCCAGATTGTGGCCGCCGTTAATCATGACATCCAGACTCCCCTTCATTACATTGGTTATTCACTCAGGCATATTAATGCTTATCTGCACAAACAAGAAAATGGTAACCCCCTCATTACCAGAATGAGTGACGAATCCTTGAACACATCAGAACGAATCGGGACCTTGACGAAAAATCTGCTCGATTACATTAAAATTCAAAACAAAAGCAGCTCCTCACGAACACAAATGGGCAATGTGGATGCGCGGGAAATGGTTTCCGGCATTAGTGACCTGTTTTCAGCCATTGCCGGATTCAAGGGCGTAATCATTAAAAATGAAGTGGAGCCGGGCTTAGAAGTGTGGAGCGATCCTAATTTATTATCCATTGTCATTCATAATCTTTTGGATAACGCATTGAAGATAAGCGCGTCAGAAATCATTATTTCCTCAAATATTATAGCAGGCAAAAAACAGATCGTCATTGAGGACAGTGGCTCCGGCATGCCCGAAGACCTAAGAAAATGGCTTAACAAATCCTATCGTTCCTACGAAGAATGGCTTAAAATTTCGCTGTACCCTGAACAAAAAGGCATCGGCCTTGTGATCGTCAAAGACCTGTGCGTACTGTTGCGCATCGACATCTTCGCATCCATCAATTCAAAAAATCATACGACTGTCAGGCTGATGTTCGGGCAGGAAAAAAGATAATAAAAAACCGGTAAAGCTATTGTGAAGTTAGTTTACAATAAGTATTTTTGCGATTATACACACCTATCGCATCTGCATTTTTTCATGAGTAAAAATAGACGAGAGAAGTTAATAGAAGAACTTGAAAATGCTTTGGAAGAAAATGAGAGGGCTTTGATAGATACACCTTACGGGATGAGTCAGGAAAAATATCTTGAATTGATCGAAATGGTAAAAGCGATGCGGGCGAGTTTGGAGATAATTAAAAAGATGTAATATGGAGACGTTAGAGAGAAACTTTACTGTTACAGAAATTGAGAATAATGTTTTGGCTATGCAGCAAAAACTTATGCAGCTGACCCAAAGCAAGCTGGTAATTATGGGCAACGAATATCATTTGTGGGAATGGATTACATTATCGGATTACTCCAAAAAATATAACATCAAAATCCCCAGGCTTCTCAATTGGATTGTAAGAGGCGTAATTCCAAACGATTCTGTAATCGTTGTCCCCGAACTTAATCATTTAAAATTGATAAAGAATCAACAGTATGAGGCGCGAAGCTACCCGCCGCGGGAAGTAAAAAATAAACATTAATTTGCTGCTTTGCTAAGACCATAGCAAGGAAGCAACAGTTCATTTGCAATATTTCAGGCTATAAACGCCATCTTAAATCAACTTCTCAACTGTAATCGGCAACTCCCTGACACGCTTGCCTGTGGCGTGAAATACCGCATTGGCAACAGCAGCGGCTACGCCGACAATGGCGATTTCACCCAAGCCTTTGGAACCGATCGGATTGACCAGCATATCCGGTTTGTCTATATAAATCACGTCAATTTGAGGCGTATCGGTGTGAACGGGGATGTGATAGCTGGCTAAGTCAGTAGTAATGTAACGACCATAACGGTGATCCATGACGGAGGCTTCCATCAGCGCCATTCCAATGCCGCCCACCACGCCGCCGATGGATTGACTTCTTGCAGATTTGTAATTTATAATTTTGCCAACGTCCGCGCAAGTCACCACACGCTTTACCCGCACCTCGCCGGTAACCGGATTTACATGGACTTCAACGAAATGACATCCAAAGGAATACATGGAATATTGATCGCGCTCCTGGCCGGATTTCGACTCTTCGGTAACTTCAAGCTGCGGTAAATTGTGGTATTTCAAAATGTCCGTATACGCAATGTCTTTTGAAGCAGAATCCGGCATTGCGGCGGCTAATTCTGTTAATTTCTTTTTTAACGCTTCACAGGCAACATGCACTGCGGAGCCAACGCTTGGGATGGTTGAAGAACCATTTTGCCCCGGCGCTTCGGGAAGACTGGAATCGCCCAGGTCAAACCGGATTTTTTTCGGACTTATCCCTAACACTTTTGCTGCAATCCGGGTCATGGCTGTCCCGGTTCCCGGACCGATGTCCATCGTGGCGCTTTGCACGATTACTAAGCCATTTGCGAGCATAATGGCCTTTGCTTTACTCGGATGCCGGTGGAAGCCATACAAGCTGGATGCCATGCCATAGCCGATAAGCATGTTGTCTTTCTGCATGGAGCGGGGTTCCAATGGATAATTTTTCCAGCCAAACTTCTCCGCGCCGAATTCATAACATTCCCTGAGCCCCTTGGCCGACCAGGGTAAATTCCGTTCCGGATCACTTTCGGCATAATTACGCAAGCGTATTTCCAGCGGATCCATTTTCAGTGCATAAGCCAGTTCGTCTAACGCAGATTCGAGCGCGAACATACCGGTTGCATCACCAGGGCCACGCATCCAGGTGGGCGTGTTCACGTCGAGACTGAGCAACTTATATTTCGTGGACACATTCGGGCAGGCATACATGGAGCGGGAAGCCAGGATGGTTCGTTCCAAATGCTCTTCATAAGCCGAAGTCTGCCCGGTTCCTTCGTGCGTGATAGCCGAAAGCAAGCCGCTCTCATCAGCACTCAAAGCAATTTTCTGAACTGTATAGGGCCTGTAACCAACGGACGTAAACATTAACTCCCGTCCCAGAACCAGCTTCACTGGCCTGTTCAATTTTTTCGCGGCCAGCACAGCCGCCACCGTATGAGGCCATACGCGGATTCCCGATCCAAATGCTCCGCCGATAAACTTCGCATTTACCTTCACATTTTCCCGGGGCAGCTTGAAAGCCTGCGCCAGATTACCCTGTGCAGACTTAACCCCCTGATTTTTATCGTAGACCGTTAATTTGTCCGCTCCTTCCCAAACCGCAATGATTGCATGCGGCTCCATCGGCTGATGATGCTGGTTCGGGATTGTGTAAGTGGCTTCGATTTTTACCTTCGCATCCGTGATGACGTCGGGATTTCCTCTTATGTAATCTTGAAATGGGGAATTTTTGTTTTTTTGAACGCCCTGGGCAATAGCAGCTTGCTGCATATTTTCTTCAAAATTGGTGCGATGCGCTTCCACTTCGTAAGCAATCTTTACAAGCGAGGCAGCGTGACTAGCCTGTTCCCACGTCTCGGCGACAACCATCGCAACCGGCTGACCATTGAAATAAATCAGGTTATCATAAAATACCCGGAATGCGGTGCCTGTGCTTGCCCGCTCCGCAGGTTGTCTGGGTTCTCCATAACCAGGAACGCCGGGAGAATTCAAATGACTGATCACGGCAAGAACACCAGGAGCGGCTACTGCGGCTTTTGAATCGATATTTGAAATATATCCTTTTGTGATTGTGCTCGTAATCAGCACCGCATGCGCCAAATTATCAAAGGCGTATTCTGCCGAATAAGTAGCAGTTCCCCTCACCTTAACCCGTCCATCAACGCGATCGAGTGACATTTCCGGCTCAGAAGCATCGCCAGGTGGCTTAGCATTACCGTTTTTGACCTCCATAATGGCATTCACAATGTTCGGGTAGGCGCCGCAGCGGCATAGGTTACCGCTCATATATTCCTGGATTTCTGTTGCTGATCGGGCATGGCCTTCGCGTATACAAGCAACCGCCGACATAATCTGACCGGGCGTACAGTAACCGCATTGGAAACTATCATGCTTGATAAAAGCCTCCTGAATCGCATGAAGCTCATTTTCATTACCCAAACCCTCAATCGTTGTTATCTTTTTACCCTGCTGCATAACGGCGAAACTCAGGCAGGATAGCTCGCGTTGCCCGTCTATATGAATGGTGCAGGCGCCACATTGACCAAAATCACAACCTTTTTTCGTGCCGGTAAGCAACAATTTCTCGCGCAGCAGGTCAAGCGTGGTCATACGCGGGTCCACGGTTAAGCGCTTTTTTTTGCCGTTTACATGTAAAGTAATTTTGACTTTTTCCGCATTTCCAACAGGCAAGTCCGGTTCGGTTGCCGCCTGTGTAAAGGAAGCAGGCATCCATGTCAGCCCGGCAATGGCCATCGACTTTTTCAGGAAACGACGGCGATCTTCGTGCGCCAGATTGAAAAAATAATGGTCGTCCGGTTCCTCGCCGTCCGCGTTCTTGTTTGTCATATCATTTCGAAATAATATAATTCCAATAAGCCCTCCCAACCAGGAAGTCTACCCATTGTCTCCGAACGCAGATTAATGTTTAACGTGCCGTCGCGAGCACTTCCCGGATAAGCGTCCAGCGTATTTCGGGGTAACGGTCATTGTCCAGCGGATTGAGTTTTGGTTTGCCACTCAGCATATTATGCAGATACTGCATTCCCTGCCAAGGCGGGAAAACTTCGTCGTTTTTAGGAGATAAGGAGCGCGTAATCCGGATCATTAACCCAAGAAATCCCAAACTGCCCGCCCGCAATGTCCCGAACTTCTCTCCGGTCACCTCAGCAGCGGCTTTTTGAATGTCACGGATCGTTGCAACCTCTCCGGCGATGCGCAGAATACGCGGTGTTGCGGAATCCAGCGCAGCGGCAGCCGTGTAAGCCGCAGTATCCCGCATCGTTGTAAAATCCATGGGCTGATCAGCGTCTCCCCAGTACAGCACCCGTTTGATTTTAAACAAAACCACTGGCGCCTGGCCGGTCAGCAAGTCGGTGAACATGCCGTTGAGAATGGAAGTGGGTGTTATCGGTGCATTATTTAGCCTCGTACTGAACTCGCGGCGCAGATCGAGGTTTCGGTTGCTGCCTTCCGGTAATCTGGTAAAGTCAATGCTGTAATCGGACGGAATAAAGCGCGGCACACCTGCTTCAACGGCTGCATTCAGCAAACGGGTTTGCGTTTCCACGATCACATCCCGAAGCCCTGACAATGCCGAAACCACGCAGGTCCCGCCTGAACAGGCTCTGGTAAGCTCGGATACACTGTTGAAATCCACCTCAATAACCTCTGCCCCCAAGCGCCGCAGCTCAGGAATGCGCGCATTAGCACTTCCTTTTCTGACCAGGGCCTTTACGGTGGCGCCGCGTCGGATTACAAAGCCTGCGATAAGGAAACCCAATTCGCCTGTTGCGCCTGCCAGAATAATGGTCCCGGTTTGGGGCGTCTGCGTAAAGTCTGTCATGATGGTGATTTAGATGTGGGAGAGAAAGTACAACAATTGTACCCATACCCATTTCATCACCTCAAAGGATCAACACACTCCATAAGCTCACGTCCGGAAATCTCCTTGGCAGCGGTGTCAAACCCGGTTACACCTTTGAATTCCAATGCAGACAAACTTCCGCTGCCTTTGCTTTCGAATGAAACCGTGGACCGGGGCTTGCCTATGTTGAATGTCCTGGAACCTTTCTCGGGATATGCCCCGGCAAGTGTTCGCAACACTTCTTCACTGCTGAATTCGAGTGACTTAAATGTAAATCTGTTGTAATCGCCATCCCAGCTCAGGTAGAGCAGGAAGCGTTGTTGCGGAGCAATTTCAAAATAAAAATTGAAGCGCCGCTGATTGGCAAAAGCGCTTGAAAGTTGCAATTCGCTGGATTCAGGAAAATATGCTTTAATCTCGTCTCGCAAATAATTGAGTACGTCCATACTTATGCTCGGAGTTACAGTTTTTTGATTTGCGGCTAAAACAAATATATTAAGTGAGGATATAAGTTTCCAAATTCCCCGCGCAAAGTCGTTTTGCATTTATGCAATCAATGTCTTTTCTTTGGAAAAAAATTGAACGCCTCTGTTACTTTTTATTTCTAAAAGGCCGACTACTTCGCCTGGAATTGTATAACAACCGCCACCTTACTCAGGCGGATCAGATTTCAATTGTCTTAATTGAATCAGTTTTATTGTTATCCAAATCAAAATAAATCAATGTTTTATATCGAATCCATGCGGTTGAGGTTAATCCCTCTAACGCATCAGCTTTTGCAGCAATATCATACCAGCAGGCCCGAAATGGAGTCTGCATTAGGCCTGAATCATTCAGAAATAAAGATTGATCCGCTTTATGTAACTGAGATTGAGGACGCACTGGTCAATTTCTGGTTACCCAAAACATTGGCATTTCCAGAACGCTATCAATGGTTTACCAGCTGGGAAATTGTCCTAAAAAGCGACAATATATCCGTAGGGGGCATCGGTTTTAACGGTTTGCCGAACGAAAAAAAGGAAGCTGAGATCGGTTATATGATCTACGAAAATCAGCAGGGGAAAGGCTATGCTACCGAAGCATTGCAGGCAATGGCAAACTGGGCTTTTACGCATGAAGAAGTAGAGACAGTAGTGGTCCAAACAGCTGCGGACAATATTCCATCCAGGAAAATTCTGGATAAAAACGGTTTCGTTTTGGCCGGAGAGTCAGAGAATATTCTTACCTACAAACTGGTCAGATCATAGTTATACATTCATAGAGCCGCCTTCCGGGCTGCTCTATGAATTTTTTTGTTGCATTAATTTACAGGCCTATCATTTTTATCTCGTCGATACATTGCCATTCCAATGTCGTAACGTATTCAAAATGAGCCGGACAGGGGCTTACCCGAACCTGCCAGCCGCATTTTCAAAGCTATTTTTTCAGTGATTTGATATACAAAATCACCGATTCAATGTCCGGATCTGTAAGAATGCCCACGAACGAGGGCATTTCTTCATTGTAACCTTTTACGATTTTGTCTCCTGGTTTCAGAATGGATTCACGGATGTACTTTTCGTCAGCAGTAGTTGTCGTGCCATCTTCGAAAACGCGTTTGGAACCATACAAATTCTGGAACGGCGGACCGTACATGCCATCCGTTTTCAATCCTTCGGAATGACAGCCGGCACACGCCATTTTTTGAAAAATCTCCCTGCCGTGATCCGCAGAAACCACAACTGCTTTCTCGGGAACTGCCGTAACATCCGGTTTCTTCACATTCAAAAGTGCCAGATCAACATGGCTGAACCCGTAAGGTTTCAAATCCATATCTTCCGCTTTATTGACTGTAAACCAAAAGCTGTCGTTCATTTTTTTGCCATCAGCCGCAACCAGTTTATAAGCAATTTCCATTTGCATTACTTCGGCCATTTCGGGCACCAGTAACAGCACTTTTTTACGATCCGCAGACAAGTAAGATGCAACAGCCGACATGATTTCCTCACCCGAAGTGCCATCCATTTTAAAGTGTCCCGAACCATATTCCTCGGTGCGCTGGTAATTCCACCTTTTCACTGCAAAATTGGCTGGGTTAGCGGCCGTTTGCGCATCCAGTTCTGCATCAAAACCGAGTATAACCCCCTGTTTTCCAGCTGTGAACCGATTGGGCATATAACTAGGCTTACCCGTGTAACGCAACCGAAGCAATGCGCTGATCCCCGTCGAAGTTGAACCCCACAAATTAAATCCTGCCACATAAAGCTGCCCGTCGGCCGGGTTCATAATCCCCTTGGAAGTTGGGGCTGGATAATCAGCATGGATGACCGAAACGCCGCCCTGAACCACACTCGCAGCACTGTCAATCAAAACCCTGAACAAACCTGGTCTGCCAAATGAAAAATGGATCAGACTGCCGTTTAGCGGACCCATTTTATCCCCGGTAATCCATGCCTGACTAATGGCCGAGCGATCCACTCTGTGCGGAATCCAAGTCAACGGCGGCGCTATTTCCGGATTATCTGAGCGGTGCATGGTGGGCGGGACGCCGTAATAATCGCCTTTTTTGATCAAATAAATCGGCGTAGACGGAACAAAATTCCCCTGCTGATCGGAAGCAGTTAAAATGCCTTTTTCAGGATGAATGCCCAGATAAGGACCTCGCAAACCCGTTGCGATCACCTCGGATTTCAACCCGTCCAGGCTGATTTTTAAAATAGCCCCATTCTGACTGGATCCTGATCTGAACCCCTTTCCCGTCTTGGCAGTCATCCCCGGCCCATTGTCCAGGCTGCCTCCTTTTGCAATGTAAAAACTCCCATCCGGAGCGGTCACCATATCTGCCGCCCATTCTCTCGATTCCGCCGACTGCTCCATCACATTGGAAAAATTCTCATAAAAATCCGCGACGCCGTCATGATTAAGATCGTGCAATTTCACAATGCCTTCTCTTCCAAAAACATAAACCTTTTCGTTCACAATTTCAATGCTCATCGGCTCGTGAAAACCAGAAGCAAACCGCGTCCATTTCAGATTTTGCAGGTTTTTATCAATTCCGTCGATCATCCAAACATCGCCCTCAAATGTTACCACGCTGGCCCGTCCGTCTTTGAAAAACGCAATATCTGCCACCCGCACATTACGCTTCCAGGGATTTGGCAAAGGCAGTGTGAGCTGGTCCGTCACAAATGCGGCCGTGTCGGGCGCGATTTCCCCTTTGGTTACCACCGTTTCTTTCCATAGCGCAGGACCGCCTTTTTTGTAATCGGGCATGGTAACCTTTGCTCTTTTGCAATAATTTTCAAATGCTTTTTTTAATCTGGCGGGCCCTTTCCAGACCACAACTGTCTCTTCGACTAATGTTTGAGAAGCTGGAACTTTCACCGTTACAAACTGATTGCCAGCAATTTCGGGCTGTAATGAACCGCTTTTGCCCACAATACTAACTGCTGTAACTGTATCCTTATTTGCACCCTGATATATAAAGGCGATCTTGCCCTTTAACTCCGAACCCGTTGCATTACGCACTTCGGCAGCCGTCAGGAAAATATCTTTCGAATTGTTTTCAAATTGAAATGCTCTGGTGAAAACGGTTTGATCCTCAAATTTAGCGCTCCCCGGTAACTCCGCCACATTAGCAGCACCAACAGAATAATTGAGAACAGCCTGATTTCCATACACATAAAGGCCTTTCCAGCGTCCTTGCTCAGCAGGCATTGGTGCCCAGGTAGGTTGTTTGATCTCATTGATTTTGGATAAATCTCCTGAAAAGGGTTTTTCCAATGTCCAGCCCGGATAAAGACCTGTTGCTATTTTCGCATCACCCGTGAGCGAGGCGATTTTGTTATTTTTATTAAAAAAGTCCTTATAAGAGATCTGCGCCATCAAAACCATCGGCAAATACTTCCCTGTCCACGCCACCGACCAACGCAAAAGATCCGTATCAAAACAAGCATAGGCATCGCCCCCAAGCTGCAAAGCCAATGTGCGCGCCGCCATATTGTCCTGCGGATAGGCCGGCCCAAGCTTGCGCGCATCGACTGACGTGGAAATGTAAGGGAAACCTGCCTCTATAAACGTACCAAGTTCAAGGGAATCTTTGTAATTTGAAACAACTGTTTTGTTATCCGTGTAGCCGGTCAGAAAAATAGATCCTACTGTCAAAATACACATCCAGACTGTTCCGGGGTGTTTACGGAAATACTTGAAAATAATGAGCATGGTAAATCGTATAATAAAAGAACATGTTCAAAAGTATGGCGTAGTTTAAAAGTTACTTGAAAAAACATTGGAAAGACCGAAATCGCTCACATAAGGCCGAACTTCGGAAAACATTCCACACGGAAATCATGTCGGTTATTTACAAGCTTCCAACCATGCCAACCTGTAAATTTGCAAACCAAAACGCAACATCATCAACATATAAATGATACGATTAAGAGACGCAACAATCGCTGATCTCCCATTACTGAACCACTGGGACGAGCAGCCGCACAACATCCAGGCCGATCCCAACGACGACTGGGAATGGGAAACCGAGCTGCTGCGGAATCCCGAATGGCGCCAACAATTAATGGCAGAACTGGACGGCAGGCCTATCGGTTTCTTGCAGATCATTGACCCGGCATTGGAAGAAACACACTATTGGGGCCAAATTCCTGAGAATCTGATGGCCATCGATATCTGGATAGGTGAAAAAGAAGACCTTGGCAAAGGCTACGGAACAGTCATGATGCAACTGGCACTCGAACGTTGCTTTGCAAATCCGGCTGTTACGGCGGTCATCATCGACCCATTGCAATCCAATGTCCGAGCGCGTAAATTTTACGAGAGGATCGGGTTCGAATTTGTGGAAAACCGCCAATTCGGAGACGATCCATGCGCTGTTTACTGCATGACGCGGGAAGTTTGGGCGGGCATCTCCGATTTGAAATAAAGCGCATTCCGTTCGATTGAATGAAGTAAAAGAAACGCTTTTGCCGATTAATAACTCAAACCCACTCCTGGCACATTAGATAGTTTAACAAAGCAAGATCTGCGCAATTTTTATCTAACGCATTAAAGAAATGCGTCATTTCAACTTTGTAAACCTTGCTATGTTATGAAGAAAACCTTTCTACTTTTTGCCCTGCTGTGGTTTCAGCAAAAGCTATTTGCGCAGACCGTCGGGAATGTGGGGATCGGCACTTATTACCCCAATCCAAGTGCTGCGCTGGATATTCATGCAACGAATAAGGGCGTGCTGCTGCCTCGGGTTTTTTTGCAATCGACGACGGATGCCGGGGCAGTTGCCAACCCGGAGCATGGATTGCTTATCTTCAACACGAATCCTGGATTACCGGACAAAACAGGGTTTTATTTTAACCTTGGGACGCCAGATAGTCCGTCCTGGAAAAACGTGGAACGGAATCTGACGTTGCCATTTATTCAGGTGGAGACAAGCCCCGTGTCACTTTTTTCGGTTGAAAATACATCGACAACTGCCACCGCCGCAGCCATTGGAGGGTTTTCTTCCACGGGCCATGCTGTTGCTGGTGTTTCTTCAAACGGGACAGCCGTTTTCGGAGGCAGCTCAGGAACAGGAATGGGAGTTTTTGCATCTTCCTTAAATTCCTTAGCGTTAAATGTGAATGGGAAAATGAAGATCAGTGGTGGCACTATGCAACCGGGCCTTGGGAAAGTGCTAACTTCTGACGGCGACGGCAACGCTTCGTGGCAAATGCCGATCAACGAATTTGATAATGTATTTAATGGATTTCATGCCACTGGTGTTTCAGGCGGTGGAAATCAGAATATGTCGGAAAGCACCTTCGTTAAGGTAGCTTTTGCAAGTCAAAAATATGATATAGGTGCCAATTATAACGATATTAATATAGCGCCACACAGTTCCTTTATTGCTCCCAAAAATGGAATATATCATTTTGACGTTATGATTAGATGGGAGAGACCGGAAACAGACGACGCCTTCACCCCAACTATAAAACTGGTGCGAATAAGGAATGGTGTCACCACTGAATTATCGGAGAACAGGGTCCTTTCGACAGACGAATCTCACACATCACACATCGTTTTGGATTGCCAATTGCAACCAAGTGATGTCATAAATGTAATCGCCAGAGCCTACGGCCCTCAGGTTGCCCTATCCATGTCTGACCGGGATGCAAACTTTACCGGACACCTTGCAATAGAACTTTAACAGATCACTTACCTTATATACGTTAACGCTATGAAATTTCTAGTTACCTCGTTAATAATAGTTTTACTATGGCAAAGCGCAAACGCACAAAGTGTGGGCATTAATACGAACACTCCTGATGCAAGTTCCGTACTTGACATTAACAGCTTAAATAAAGGAGTGTTATTACCGAAAGTTTCCTTGGAATCAACTACGGATAAATTTACAGTGCCCGATCCTGCACATGCCCTTCTCTTATATAATATAAATACTCAAATTGGACCGGAAGGATTTTACTACAATTCAGGTGACAAGAATAATCCCTTATGGCGACTGGTCGGTACAAGGCTTAATCTTCCGTTCAGCCAGAGCAGCAGTAGCGGTGGCGCACTATTCTTTATTGAAAATTCAAGCAATGAAGCAAATGCAATAGCCATCTCTGGGCTGTCTCAAAAGATAGGGGTAAGAGGCTCGTCTGAATCCGGCACCGGTGTATCAGGTACCAGTAATTATGGCATTGGTGTACACGCGTCAAGTACAACTGGATTAGCCCTGAATGTTAATGGAAAACTAAAAATTGCCGGTAACGGGCAAGCACCAGGTCAAGGCAAACTACTAACCTCGGACGCAAATGGCAATGCCTCGTGGCAAGCCCCGGCTATAAATTTAATAGCCTTTTCCGAGACCGGGATAGATGGTGAGGGAAATATCAACTCAACTCAAGGATTAACGCCTGTTAAAGTGAATTTTGGCAGCGTCGCTTACAACCTCGGCGGTGCATATAATGGGGTAGCTAATGTTTTCACAGCACCACACAACGGAATTTATCATTTTGACGCAATGATAGAATGGAAGCATCCAGACTCTGATTATACATTCAATCCTGGGTTTAGATTGATCAGGAGTCGAAACAATATTGAAACAGAAATTGCTTTTGACTTCGCATTTAACGCAGCATTTAGGCATACATCGGTTATTACAGTTGACTGTGAATTGCAGCAGGGTGATCAAGTTTTTGTGACCGGAAGATCAGGAAAAAATGGCATCGAGCTGGAAAGTTCCAACTCCACAGCCCATTTCAATGGTAGACTGTTGCAGAAGCTTTGATGCCTAGCATATTCAATTCACCTAGTTAATCATCATTCGTTTATGAAAACAAAATACATATTTCTTACACTGCTTGCATGTGGGTTCGCTTCGTTTCCTGCACAGGCCCAGCTTAAAACCGGAAACAATAGCTTTTATATTTCTCCCGGAACAGTGGTAACGGTAAGTGCATTATCACTGACTCCTACGGAAGGGACTAATTTGAACAATAATGAAATAACGCATTCCAGCGAGCCGGTTGTTGGTAAACCAACCGGGAGTATAAATCGCGTTTATAAACTTGCGAATCCGTTTTCATTTAAGGGACAAGTGCTGATAAACTACCTGGAATCGGAGTTGAATGGAAATTCTGAGGATATGCTGCAAATAGCTAGTGCCGGAGCGAATGAGGTTTATCAGATTCCAACCAACAAGAGCTCGGCCGATCCGATATTAGATAATGTACACGAAACGGGTGAATGGACAAATGTCAGTTTCATCACAGCGACTTCATCCGGAAGCGTGTTGCCGGTTAGGCTTGTGGATTTTGTGGCTGCTCAAAGGGAAGACGACATTGTGCTGACTTGGAGTACTTCGTTTGAGGCAAACAGCGATTTCTTTGAGATACAACATAGCACAGATGGAAAAAACTGGCTGGCGTTGGGAACGGTAAAATCAAATGGCGACAGCAAAATCGAGCGTACATATTCCTACGTACACGAGCGACCGTTAGCATCAGTGCATTATTACCGTTTAAGAATGGTCGATAATGACGGAAGTTATGCATTCAGCCGAATCAGAGACATCCGGCTGGAAAATAACCTTTCGATTGCGTTCCATCCAAATCCGGTGGCGGACTTACTAACAATTGAAATGCCAAATGCACAGCAATTAGACCATATCAAAATCATCAATAAATCCGGGAAAGTGGTTTATGAGGCAAATAAAACTCAGTTTCAACAGCTGCGAGACAATGCGATTAGTCTAAAACAGCTTACCGCAGGTATTTATGTGATACAAGTTCGGGATCAGGATGGGACGTTGCATTCGTCAAAGCTGATCAAAAACTAATGTTTAAACAATCAACTTGTAACCAATCCCCCGGATATTAATGATCTGAATTTGAGGATCATCCATTAAGTGACGGCGCAGCTTGGTAATGAAAACATCAAGGCTGCGTCCGTTAAAAAAGGAGTCGTCTCCCCAGAGTTCCAGGAGGACTGCATTCCGCTCCAAAACTTGGTTGCGTTGCTCATAAAGCCTGCGCAGAAGCTCGGATTCACGATGCGATAAAAGGAAATCCCTGCCTTCTAACACCAGCTTTTGTCTGGCGGGATCGAACTGATAACGGCCGATTTGAAAAACGGAAGGAGCAGCTTCAGCCATTACTGGTTTGCGGCGTAACAAAGCGTGTATCCGTACAACAAGTTCATCCAGACTGAACGGCTTTTTCAAATAATCATTTCCCCCGAGCTCAAATCCTTTTACCACATCGGCAGTCTGCGAGCGGGATGTAAGGAACATGATCGGCGTTTCGGAATTGAACTTTCGGATATGACGGGCCAGGGTGAAACCGTCCATTTCCGGCATCATTACGTCGGCAACGACAATGTCCGGATTAAATTCGCTGAACATCGCAAGCCCTTCACAGCCGTTCATAGCATGAATGACATTGAAACCGCGCACTTGCAAGCTGTCGCTCACGATCATTCCCAAAGCTGGCTCATCTTCGATTAGTAAAACTGTTGACATATTTTAAAACTCTAAAATGAACTTACTGCCCTTTTCCAACTCACTGGAAACGCGGATCTTGCCGCCATGCCGCTGCATAACTTGTTGTACATAAGCTAATCCCAGTCCAAATCCCTTTACCTGGTGCAGGTCCCCGGTCGGCACGCGAAAGAAACGTTCAAAAATAGCCCCGTGATAGGCTTTGGGAATGCCGATCCCATTGTCACAAATGATCAAGCGCCAGTTATCGGCTTCTCTTTTGTAACACATTGAAATCCTAACCTGATCATATGAATAATTGATCGCATTGTCTATTAGATTATTAAGCGCATTGCTAAAATGCATGCTATCAACACATACAACGGCTTCGGCAGGGATGTCTGTGTCGAAATAAATAAGTTTCTGCGCTTTAAGCTGATGGTTATCGACCAGTTCCTGCACCATTACTGCAAGACTAACCGGCTCACGATTCAATGTAAGTTCGCGCTTTTCATCAACGGCGAGATTCAACACTTTTTCCACCATAGCTGCAAGGTGCTGTAAATTATGGTGAGAAATTTGCAAGTAAGCTTGCGCTTTCCCTGGATCATTTATTGCCCCGAAATGCATTAGCGCGTCGACCGCCGCTGTAACCGTTGCGATCGGCGTTTTGAGCTCATGCGTCATGTTATTGATGAAATCATTTTTTATTTCTGAAAGTTTTTTTTGCCTGAGAATGGTTGTGAGCATGAAGATAAAACAGCTGGAAGTAAGCATCAGCAAGAACATTGAACTACCTAATAACCAGGCCATTTGCCGTAACAAATAAGAGAAAGGGGAAAGGAATGTTGCTTTTACAAACTGGTTTTTTATCGGATTTATCGGCATAGCGACCGTGCTCAGTCCGCTGCCATCCTCCACTGCAACTTCTTCACTGTTAAAAATATAAACATTGTCTTCTTTCTTTTTGGGTTTAATAGTAAGCGTATCCAATGTAAAATCAGTCGAGATGCCTCTTCTGGCCATTTCGGCACGATAGATCTTTTTGAATTTTGTAAGGTCCAACAGCCCGCCTTTCGTCCAGCCTAGCATTAATTTATTAGAAAGTCGCTTCGCTAATGTATCAGCAGGTGTGTCGGACGAGGTGAAGAACATACTTGCACGGCGGCTATCCGGTGTCCGGAATTTTTTGATGATCATCCGGGACCGCTCAACACCGTTCACATCACCCATTTTCTCATGGTCCTTTCCAAACATATGGTCCGCGTCTGCAAGTTGTTGCGCTTCCACAACCTGGAACATTGCGTTTTGTGCGGTTTGGATAAACTGCTGCTTATTAAGCCGGTAAGTCGTCCAAAGCCAATATCCCTGAAATGCATTGATCGCGACGATGCAGCAGGTCATCAACCAAAAAATAGAGCGGATACGCAGTTTCATATTGCAAATCTAAATGCTCATAATCAGCTTTTTATGCAGTTAACACTATTTAACACTAGATAGCAGTCGATTACAAAGTGTGTGTTCAACTTTGATGGGTCAAAACAAAACTGGTAACGCTCATGAAAACACGTTTTAAATCGATCTTCCTTTCCGGCTTGCTGCTCACCGGCACATTTTCAGCATTCGCTCAGTCTTCGGGACACATCAGCTATGAAGTTGTAAGGAAAACAGACCCTTCCGGCATGCGGATCATGATTAATGGTGAGCAGGTTAAGCCTGGCGATCCAAACTTTCCAGCGGACGTACCAGATACGCGGACTTTCGGCCAAAAAGTCACTTTTTCCGGAAATTTTGCCAAAGAGAGCCGGGATGAGCAAAACGCGGTGGTGAGAACATTTGTCCAGGGCGGCGGCGGCCCGCCCCGAACTACGAATATGGGTCGTCCTTTCGAAGAGCAAACGTTTCTGGATTTCGTCAATTTGAAAACAATAACACAACTCACTGTTGGAAAAGCAAAAGAAGCAAAAACCTATCAGGCCGAAACGCCGGTCAAGCGTACAACTGGCTGGCAAAGTTCTGAGCAAACCAGGAAAATAGCGGGTTACAATTGCAAAAAGGCAACAGTTCCGTTTAAAAATGAGACATACACGGTGTGGTTTACAACTGAGCTGCCCTTGACTTACTCCCCTATCCCCGATTTGATGCCAGAAAAAGGAGTTGTGCTGCTTATTGAAGGCAGCGGAGAACAATTTAAGGCATCCAAGGTAAGTCTTCATGTGGTAGACGACAGGGAGGTTACACCCACCGAAGGTGCTGAGCATGTAGCCGCCGAGAAACTGGCAGACCTTAGACAAAAGGCAGTGGCTGACTTTCAGCAGCAGTTGATGACCCGGGAACGCAATTGATTGACAACATGAGATGTTCAATTTTTGGGATATCATTATTGCTTATCTCCACTTCGGTATTTGGGCAGAAAGTCACGGGCAAATCTGAGATTTTCGGTGTGGTGGTGGACTCGGTGAGCAGGAAGCCGATGCGTGCTGCTACCATCTCGTTATTGTCCGCGAAAGATTCGTCCTATGTGGATGCGACAGTAACCGATGGCGACGGCCGGTTCCTGGTCCGTAATGTGCCGCAAGGAAATTATCGTTTGCTCGCGACGTTTATAGGTTACCGGAATGCGTCAGCGCCGGTTTCTGTAAATACTTTAAATGCTGCATTGGACACGATTAGCATGGTGCAGCAGGCAAATGTGCTGGACGAAATGATTGTTAAAGAGGAGGCACCACCGGTGCGGATCAGGCAGGACACTATTGAGTTCAACGCCAATTCCTTTAAGACGCAACCGAATGCGCAGGTCGAAGCGTTGCTGCGGAAGCTTCCCGGCGTCGAAGTTGCGCGGGATGGCTCTGTCAAAGCAAATGGACAAGCTGTAACCCAGGTGCTTGTGGATGGGAAACCGTTTTTTGGCAATGACCCGAAAATGGCAACCCGCAACCTGCCGGCCGATATTATCGACAAAGTCCAGCTGTATGAGCAGTCATCCGACCAATCGCAATTTTCGGGAATGGACGATGGAAACCGCCAGAATACAATCAATCTGACCATTAAAAAGGATATGGGGAAAGGATATTTCGGACAAAATTCGCTTGGCGCCGGAAATGGCCTCAACGAAGGATCTGAACGTTATCAGGGACGCTTGAGCGTGAACCGTTTCAATAACCATGACGGCGGGCAAACCCGTCAGCTATCTGTTGTTGGCCAGGCGAATAACCTTAATCAGCAGAACTTTTCCATGACTGGTGACAATGGTGAGGTTCAGATTAATGGTAATGCCGGGCCGCCGGGCAACCAGATGCCGACTAACATTATTGAAACAAAAGCCGGCGGGATCAATTACAGAAGCGATGGCGCCAAGCCAAAATGGGGCAAGAGGGCGGAAATCGCTGCAAGTTATTTTGCCAATCAGACCATTACGACGACAGATCAGGAAAGTCGCCGCATTAATGTGCTTCCAGACCGCTCGTTTGTGACCGATCAGTATAACTATTCCAAAAATAAACGGACAAACCAACGTTTCAACGGGCGGTTTGACTGGCAGCTGGACTCGCTGACAAGCATCCGGATCACTCCGAATATTTCCTGGCAAAACACTGATTACAAAAGCATTGCTAACAGCTCATCCTACCTGAACAATGGTGATTCACTGAATTCCGGAAATACAGTCTATGATTCCGATGGCAATAGGATGAATGGTTTCAATAACCTTTTGCTGATGCGAAAACTAAACAAACCAGGCAGAACATTATCAGCGAACCTAAACACGACGTTGAACAATGGCAAAGCCGACTCCTATAACCGATCTGTGATCAGTTTTTCCGGTTCTGACTCAACAAATGCAGATGTGAAACGCATAGATCAACAAAGCTTTCAAAATAATTATTCACTCGAAAATATGCTTTCGTTGTCGTTTACCGAGCGGATATCTTTGAACAAAAAGCTGGAAATACGATATGCATACGGTGATGCGAGGAACCGTCTTGGAAGGGAAGTTTGGGAAAAGCAGGAAAAAACCGGCCAATATATTCATCCCAATATGCTGCTAAGCAACCGGTCCGGCAGCGGCTTTGCAACCCATAAAATAGGTTCCGCTTTGCAGACGAGCCGTTTGAAATACAGTTTTTCCGTAGGTTTCGACCTACAAGCGTCGATGCTCAGCCTTAAAAATCGAAGCGTTGATTCCAGTTCCTCCCGAAAGTATTTCCATGTTTTACCAAATGCGCTGCTAAATTTCGCTATCGCGGGAAACCAAAGCATACGATTGCAATACAGGAGCAGGCTCACCCCACCGTCCATTACCCAACTGCAACCGGTTCCCGACAACAGTAACCCACTGAATATCAGCATTGGAAATCCGCGATTGGACCCCACATATCTCAACAATGTCGTGCTGACGTACAACAGTTCGTACAATGCGGGAAGAGAAAGCATATTTTTAAGCACGACCTTTAACCAAAGTAACAATTACATTACCTCCGCTACGCGCGTCACAGAAAACGGAGCACAACTAACCCAACCAGTCAATGCGGGCGGTTACTGGGTTTCAAATAGTTTCTTGTCGCTTGGCAAGACCATTCCGGCGATTCAAATGTCTGTTACTGTGAGTGCGAACAGCAATTTAACGCAGGTGAATAGTTTGGTCAATAGTCAGACCAATCGCTCCCGGGTCGTTTCGCTCGGCAGCGGGCTGGGCATTCAGTCGACCGGGGATAGCAAACTTGATTTCGGACTAACCGTCAGGATCAGCTATCAGACCGCAAAATATTCGCTTTTATCAAAACAAAACACAGCGTTCTGGTCGCCCTATGCCACTGGTGACGTGAACTGGCAGCTCCCTTTTAACTGGGTGGTTGCCAGCGATGTAACGTATCATGCGACAACCGGTCGTACTGCCGCTTATAATCAGCAATTTGTGCTCTGGAATGTAACGTTTGCCAAAAAATTTATGAAGGGTAAAGAAGGAGAAGTCCGTTGGCAGATATTCGATTTACTGAACCAAAACCGCAGTCTCATACGCAACACAGCAGAAACTTTTATTGAAGATGTCCAAAGCAAGGTCCTGAAACGATATTTCCTGATCAGCTTTGTGTACAATCTTCGGAAATTCGGCATTTAATGGCCGTTTGTTTGCTTATATTTTCCGGTTTGCAACTCCTTTCTCATTGCCGTAAAGCTTATAATTGGCCCCTGGCAAGCGAAATGGTTAACCACCCAGGCCGGAAGCAGGCCGCCGGGATCAACCTGTAGGGTGTAATCCAGCTTTACATGTCTTTTGTCCAGAGGAATGATTCGCCAGACATTGGATGAATGGGTAATGCGTACTTTACCATTTTTTGGAGAAACGAAACCAGGCACTGCGGGGGCATTAACCGTCACAATCTTGGTTGCCGGATCTTGAAAAACTTCCATATGCGTTACAAAATCCCTGTTTTCCAATGGCCACGGCAATGACACCTCGGTATAATAATACAGTTCAGTTGGAGACACTTTTCTGATCAGTGAACATTGCTTTGTATGACAGACCCAATGCTCAGCCGCTTTTACATCCAGCAGCAGAGCAACAACCTCTTGGACAGTGGCTTCAACGACACATTCCGCCTTCAGTGCTTTGATTTTAGAATCGGAAACTGTTTTGGCATACACCTTTATCCCCTCCTTTTCAGCGGCTAATTTCCAATCCGGCTGGCCAAGGACCGGGTAGTAAAGCAGGAAAAAAATGGTGATTGCCTTGTTCATAACAATGCAAAAATGACATTTTGAACCTTCCCTCCTCAACCAAAAAATGACCAATCGCTATAATGCACGGATCAACTGACGGAAAACCGTTTTCGAATGACGAATGAGCACCACCCTGTCACCACTTATCCGATCCACCCGTATTTTAATCACCCTGATCCACCTATGCCCACATACAATGAAGCATATCGGATTTTTAAGAAAAAACCCAACACTTGTTTCGTACCGATATAGGCCTTTTTAAGCTACCTAGGCTACAAAACTGGCCCTGTCAATGCTTTATGAAAAATATTTCAGATATTTTTAGTGTCAAATGTTTGATATTTAAAATAACAATATTATTTTTACATCAGGATTACACTTCATCAACATAAATATGAAACGGGTTCACATCAACAACAACCATTGGAATACACTGGCCAGCATTAGGCACCACATGTATGAATATCTGTTGGTATTTTCATGTGATAAGGTTACAGAAGCTTTGCTTCATAATGTCAAGCGGTATTTCGAAGAGAATTACGGCTGTGCATATGCCGCTAACCTGGTGCCTCACCTGACGCTCTTTAAATGCACGATTCACGAAAACAAAGTGGACCGTATTATCCAAGGGTTTGAGAAAGTGGCCCGTCATGCATCTCCATTATCTATTTCGCTTACACAGTTTAAAAAGTACGAATACGGCACGTTCTATGTTGACTTGGAAACAGGCGCATCGGATCAGGTTCTGGATTTGGCTAAAAGGCTGAAAATGGAAGTTGGCAATCATGTGCGGCAATGGGCGCCGGGAGAGAATCATTTCTGTGACGATCCGCACTTTACCATCGCCAGGAACATGAGTGCTTTGCAAACTGCAAAGGCAGCAATAGACTGGCTTTACCGCGAGTTTTTGGCTACTTTCCAGGCGAGCGAAATGATCTTGCTCAGAAGATCGCTGATCACGGGTTCTAAATACGAGCAAATCGCAACATTTCCGCTTCTTGGTCTTCCCGGAGGCAGTTATACCCAAGGTTCATTGTTTTGAATGTTTGTTTCATGGCGCGAAGGGTGTCGTGCCATGAACAACATTCAATGCGGATGATTGAAACAAAAATACAAAAGGGCGCGGCTCAGCAAAGAGTAATGTTTAAATTGCGTAGAGGATAATGTAGTGATTACAGATCACCGTTAGCCGAAACCTGAACCAGCTACCTGATGAAAATAAATTTTCTTTTCAAATCATTCGCCCTGACCGTCATCTCGTTTGCAGCGAATAGCCAGTCTTTTAATAACTTTCCGGTCACCACGCAGAAGCCGCCTTTGCATGCGAAACATTGGATCGGCATTACGGGTAAACCGATGGCCGCAACAGCGGGTGCAATGATTTTTAGTAAGGGAGGAAATGCGATTGATGCCTCTTGTGCTATGTTGGCAGCGACCTGCACAATGTGGGATGTATTAAGCTGGGGCGGTGAAACCCAGGCTTTGATTTACAACCCGAAAACAAAAAAAGTGATTGCCATCAATGCAATGGGCGTAGCTCCAACCGGCGCGACGGCTGCGTTTTTCAAAAATAAAGGCATGAAATATCCGCCGGAATATGGTCCTCTCGCGGCAACTACGCCCGGAACGGCCGGCGGATTAATGACAATGCTTGCGGAATATGGTTCCATGTCACTGAAAGAAGTGCTCGCGCCAGCCATGCAGCTGGCAGAAGGATATCCGATCGAAGCGCAAACTGCCAATGCCATTGAAAGGGATAAAGGCGAAATAAAAAAATGGCCATACTCGACCAAAATATTTTTACCCCATCTCGGATCCAAGCGCGAGGCTCCTGACGCTGGTGAGATATTTGTTCAAAAGGATTTGCTGGCAACGCTCCAAAAACTGGTAGACACAGAGCAGGAAGCATTAAAAAAAGGCAAAAACAGAAAAGAGGCGATTTATGCCGCTTACGACCGTTTTTACAAAGGGGACATTGCCAAGGAAATTGCAAGAGGCACCCAGGAACAGGGCGGCCTGATCACGGAACAGGATATGGCAAACTGGAAAGTTAAAATTGAAGAACCGCTGATGACTTCTTACAGGGGCATCGATGTTTATAAAATGCAGCAATGGACACAAGGACCGGTTTTGCTGCAAACATTAAACATGCTGGAAAACTTCGATCTGAAAAGTATGGGTTACAATTCGTCCCGTTATGTGCATACTTTGTACCAGGCGATGAACCTGGCCTTTGCAGACCGTGATTTTTACTATGGCGATCCTGCTTTTGCCCCGGAAGAACCGATGAAAGGTTTGCTTTCCAAAGAATATGCAAAGGAAAGGATCAAGCAAATCAATTGGGAAACGAATGATGCCAAGGCTCTTCAGGGAGATCCCTATCCATTTGAAGGCAAGAAAAATCCTTACGCCGATCAGATTAGGTCCTGGGGAAACTTCCACGCTTCGCTCAACCGCAATGCGAACGGACTGAATGAAAAGTATATGGAAGAATTTACAGCCGGGACCACTTCCGTTGAAGCAGCGGACGAAGAAGGCTGGGTGGTGAGCATTACGCCTAGTGGCGGTTGGGTGCCCGCTTGCATTGCAGGTAATACAGGCGTGGGATTAAGCCAACGTATGCAGTCATTCGTTCTGGATCCAAAAGAAAATCCGTTCAATGTTGTGGAGCCGGGGAAACGCCCCAGGGTAACATTGACACCAAGCCTTGCACTTAAAGATGGAAAGCCATTCCTCTCCTTTGCCAAACAAGCTGGCGACGAGCAGGATCAGCTGCTGCTTCAATTCTTTTTGAATGTTGTGGAATTTGGAATGACCGTTCAGGAAGCAACCGAGGCGCCAAGCTTCAAAACTTTGCAAATGTATGCGAGTTTTGGTGCTCATGAAAAGGAACCGGGTGGCCTGATCCTGAACCAGGCCATGCCGGACTGGTCAAGAAAGGAACTTTCAAGAATGGGATATAAGCTTTATTATCAGCCAAGAACAAGCGGTCCCATTAACGCCATATACTTTGATTGGCAGCATAAAAGTTTCTGGGGCGGGTCCAGTAATCATGGGGAAGATTACGGCATTGGCTGGTGATCACGGTCAATGATCCGCATCATTCCAAATGTTGGTGAAAAATGAACCTGCTGATAGAATGGAGCGAGATGTTCGGACGAGAATAATGTCACCATGGCTTTGTTCGCTGCGTTTTTATCCAGCCAGCGCGAGAGTTCCTGCATGATTGCAGTGCCAACGCGTTTTCCTTGCCAGTCGGGGTGGACCATAACGTCTTTTACATAATAGAAACTAAACCCGTCGCCAAGCAGTAAAGCGCAGCCGATGACGTCGCCATTGTCCTCGTTTTCTGCTATAATGACCGTTTGCATGAAATCAAGCTGTGCCTGCAACATGGCATCGGTTGCCTTGTTAGACCAACCCACGGCTTCGAATAAGTTACGATACTGAACCACGGTTGGCTTTTTCACCAGGATTCTAACGTT
Source organism: Dyadobacter chenwenxiniae (assembly GCF_022869785.1). Classification (NCBI taxonomy): domain Bacteria; kingdom Pseudomonadati; phylum Bacteroidota; class Cytophagia; order Cytophagales; family Spirosomataceae; genus Dyadobacter; species Dyadobacter chenwenxiniae. Next base: position 3,505,056 of record NZ_CP094997.1, read on the forward strand.
GTCCGGTAGTTTTTCTGAATGCCCTTTTTTGTAGTTTGTCGGAGCAGCGAAAGTGACATAGTAACCATTGTTGTCCTTGACAACATATTCGGTAAGCCCGTAAACCTGTTTTGAAAGCGGCATGGTAATCTCGGCCTTGTTCTCCTGGTGAATTTCATAAAGGCGGTCAATGTTACGCACACGAATCCAGATTGAATGCCCATGCCGGAGGGCAGCCAGTGCAGGGTCATGTGAAAATTGGATAAACGCGCCATGCCACGAAACGCCACCGTGCGTTGGCGGATCGCCCCAGGTCCATTGGTTCGGGAAGCCCAGCACTTCCTGCCAGTATTTGATGGTCCCAGTCACGTTATAGACTGCAAGAACCGGTTCTGCATGGGAAAAGGAAGGTTGTTCACGATCATCCATGATTGTTCAAATAGATTTGGGCTGACACTCGTTTTTTGTCTGATTTCCAATACAATGATAACATTTTTGGGCGCATTAAGGGCCGGAGGAGTCAAAAGAAAAGGAGTGAATTTCTTAGCTTTGAAATGACAAGGCAATGCCTGGCCCGGAAAAACGCTTCCCGGGTCAGGCTGACCGTTTCGTGATTCTGGAAATAAAAATCAGCACAGAGCGGCAAACTGGAATGCTGCCCAGAATACATTCTCTTACGCTGTTAATGAGCTGAAAGTTTTATTTCATGGCTAACGGATTCTATTTGATAAACAGCTTTTGCAATGCTGGCAAAACTATTATATCCCAACCGGCTGCGAGGTGTCCGTTTCGCTTCGCATCACCGTTAAAATTTTCGATCGTGGTTACCAGTTCTGTTGAGTTATCCCCTTTCGCTGACAGATCGTAAGAAATATGCAAATAATTTTCCTCCGTATCTGCCAGCTCGAAATTGGGATCGAATGAAGTGTATTTCAATCTTTTGCCTTCATCAAATTCAAGGATCACTCCCCTTTCTCCGCTTTCATAACCCTCATAATTCCCCTTCCAGACAATCGGACTTCCTATCTTCCAATCCGAATTCACTTCACAATTGAACATAAACTGCTTCGTTTTCTTCGGGTTCACCAGAGCGTCCCATACTTCGGAGATGCTCGCGGGAAGCGTTAGTTTTCTGATAATGATACTTTCATTGTTCATGGTGGATATAATATTTATGTCGTTAACGAATCAATTCCAGTTGGTCAAGCCCCTGATAACCAAATTTTAGTTTACAAAACTATCGGGGCTTTCATCAGAAAAATAGTAAAAACCCGACATCCGCTGATATTATTTCAGGCCTTCTCAATCAAAAATGACGCGCTTTCTTCACCCAGCTTTTGCATGGAAAGGAATGTGTTGGGCGTAAACCCGGAGAAGCTCTTGAACTCTTTGATAAAGTGCGAATGGTCGGCATAGTTCAAGTCGTAGGCAATGTCCGAAAGATTATGAAATTGTGCACGCTTGATCATGTCGAGTGCTTTTTCGAATCTGGTAATGCGTAAGAATGTCTTGGGTGAAACACCAACTGAAGCTTTAAACTTGCGCTCTAAATGTCTTTCTGAAATGCGGTATTTTTTGAGCCACAAACTCACAAGCCATTCGTCCGAAACATCCTGATCGAACACGCAGTCGTTCACCAAATGATCCTCGTTCCCATATCTTTGTAACTTTTGGATCAGAAAATGGTTGAGTATAGCAATACGCTCCTGGTGATTGCGACCATCTTGCAATCTGAGGGGCAGATCGGCCGGGCAAAAATTGATCAGGTCCGGCATCTGGTTTGTCAGTTCGAATGCGTCTACATTAAAAAACAATTTCAGCGCCTGCGGATAAAAACTGATCCCAAGGTGAGCGTATTTGCCGTTGACAATGTAGTTGGTGTCGGCCGTAGCGATGCCAGTCAGGAATGTGGCCGGCAAACATTCTCCATTGGCAGTTTGGATTTTGCGATGACCATCCAAATCCTGGAATATCAGCCTCGGATAACGGTCTGCGAAAATCTTGATGATTTTGCTAAAATCCGTACTTTCCTGATAATCGATCGACCAAAAATAGCGAACGTATTTGCTGAGCACGTGCGGAGCTGGGAAAACCTGATATCTCATTTCTTCAAAATCTTATTTTCAAATGGCTAAAATCCTGTCAGTCAAGCCCTCATGTGGGTTACCCATAACTGACGAAATAAGAATCAGGTTCCTGGCTGGAAAAAAATTTTGATAGCGTGTCAAATGCCGTTTTACCTGGCTCAGATAACGCATCTTACTATACGCAAATCAAATTATTTGATGACCGATATTTGCTTCACACCAGCAGTTTGAAGATAAGCCATTGCCGCAACCCATAATGCTACGGCCGCTATCATCAAATAGCCAATAAGTGATAAATTGAACATTTGAAACAAAATAACGGTAAAACTGGCAACCACCCAAAGCGTATCCAGCACGATAATAAACCGGACTGCGCCTGCGTTGATCGGATTTTTGATCCCAGCGGCAAACACCAGCGTCGCAAAGACAGCCAGGAAAATGCCGGTTTCAACAAATGGAACCGTACTTTTGATCTCAAAAAGTCCGGCAAAGAAATCAGGGAAGAAGATCAGCCCCAGCCCCGTTGCACCTGAACTTACCGCATTAAGAAGCAATACATTTTTCAGCGTTTTCATGTTGTTAATTGTTTAGATGAATGATCGATTTGACTGATACAAATGTAAAATTCATCCCCCGCCGGGGGGTTACCAACAAACGCCAATGCGTTATCATTTCATGACACGCCCTGCACACCGTAAAATGATTTGCTTACTTAAAATGTAAAAACCGGCTCCGTCCTGGGAACTTCAACCGTGAAATTTTTAATGATCAATCCTGTTTCCTTCCATTGGCTATTTAAAAATTCGGCATAATGCAGGTTATAATTCACCAAAGCCTCCTGCCAGGGCTGCATCGGAGCGGCGCAGCACCAGAATTGCATAACTAACGCGTGGCCATGCAAAAGCAGGTTAGGCAGCAGCTGGTGCAGATACAATGTCCCGGCTGCGTGATTTACCTTTAATTTGATGTCAAGCTGGTGAATATCGTAGTCTTCCAGCTTCTGCTCAAAGCCTATTTCAGCAAAATTGAAAAGCATATCTACCTCATAATGCATATTAATATAGTCACAGACAGCAATGATATCCTGCGTCGAGGCATCATCCGTCTGGAAATACTGCACATGTACGTCCGCGTGCTTTCTTATTTTTTGACTCAATGATTCTAGTGCCGGAAGCTCCTTTCCCAGCAGGATCAAATGTCTCTTTTGCATGGCCAGTTCCATGGCGGCCGCGCTTCCCCAAAGCGTATCTGCGCTCCTGATGACAGAAAAATTCATAGTTTATTCAAAAAAAGCCCAGCAAGGTTTAAGGTAAACACGGTTGAAGTTGTCATACCTGTGCAAACCAGTGCTATCCAATACGTTCCAAAACCTTTTACAAATAAAGGCAGCTTCAAAATGAAACGAAATACTGATTTATCATTACAACGACAGCCCGTAACCGATGTGGACCGCCTTAAAGATGCCTCCGGCGTTTGTACCGATAAGCCTTTTCATTTTGATGGATCAGAGCAGGAAATTCTGGAAAAGCAACTGGCTATGATCCGTACTATGGCCCAGCTGAGCAGCAGTGGAGTTACGGTTTACGACATGCAGAATAATATCCATATTTTCACTTCCAAACAGTTTTACAGGATTTACGGATATGAAATCGGTGCGCAGCAAATCAACATTAAAAACGAGATCTACGACAGCAAAATCCATCCCGATGATCTGGAAGAGCTGAAAAAGAATGGCTCCAACGCCATGAATTTCATTATGAGCGTGCCGCCCGAAACCAGGAAACATTATAAAATGGTGAGTGAATACCGGATCCGGGCAGACAATGAAAAATATGTGCAGGTTATTGAACAACAGCAAATTTTGGAACAGGATGCGCTGGGCAACATTTGGCTTTCATTAGGCGTAATTGACATTTCCCCCAATCAGACAGATGTGCAAGGCGTGAAATATCAGATCAATAATTTTCACACAGGCGAGCTTATCCAACTTGCCGAAACCGGCGAAACATCCGGCCTGACGGAACGGGAAAAAGAAGTGCTCAAAATGATCAGCGCAGGAAAACTGAGTAAGGAAATCGGCTGGTCGCTGCAAATCAGTGTGCATACGGTCAACACCCACCGGCAGCGCATTCTCGGAAAGCTTCGGGTCGATAACTCCATCGAGGCCGTGAACATTGCCAAACGAAATGGCCTGATCTGATAGCGCAGCGAATTAGTCCACCGTTCCATTTTTTAAAACAAAGCGTAATCAATATCTTTGAAATAAACAGATACGCTATGTTTTCCGCTGCTGAATTAAAGAAAAACAACACTTCATTCTCAACCGAAATTCTCGCGGGAATCTCTTCTTTTTTAGCGACTGCTTACATTATCGTTGTCAATCCTTCCATATTAAGTCAGACCGGCATGCCGTTTTCGGCAGTGCTTACGGCCACGATCCTGGTCGCATTTTTCAGCAGTCTGATGATGGGCTTGTATGCAAACAATCCAATCCTCGTTGCGCCGGGAATGGGGCTGAATGCTTTCTTTACATTCACAGCCGTCTTTACCGAAAAACTGAGCTGGCAGGTTGCGCTGGGGACCGTGTTCTGGTCGGGTGTTTTCTTTCTCTTATTGTCGCTTTTTAATGTCAGGGCATACATTGTTAAGGCCATTCCGAAATCCTTGCGGTTTGCAATCGCGGCGGGTATCGGTCTGTTTATCACATTAATAGGCTTTGCGAATGCCAAATTTATCGTTGCGCATCCGGCGACCATGGTTGGTCTGGGTAAGCTAAATGCGCCGGCTCTCACATTTGCGGCCGGACTGCTTATTACCGTCGTTTTATTGATCAGAAATATAAAAGGCAGCATCCTCATCGGCATTGTGCTCACGAGCTTACTTGCCTGGCCTATCGGCAGATGGTGGGGCGGAACCGAGACCATTGTAAACATTGACAATATGATCTCAATGCCCGATTTCAGCCTCCTTTTTCAACTTGATCTTGTCAATTCACTTCAATGGAGCCTCGCCCCGATCATACTTGCATTCGTTTTCACAGACATGTTCGACAGCCTCTCCACATTCGTCGGACTGGCCGAAGCAGCTGATCTGTTAGACGAAACCGGCGAGCCGAAAAATATCAAACGGTCCCTCATTACCGACGCGTTTTCGACAACCATAGCCGGATTAGTGGGAAGCAGTCCGGGAACGGCCTACATTGAATCCGCTGTGGGCATAGAACAAGGTGGGAAAACCGGTCTTACTGCTGTCGCAGGCGCAATTTTATTCCTGCCATTTCTGTTTTTATCACCATTGCTCAGCGCCATACCAACCATTGCAACTGCGCCGGCGCTTGTTCTCGTCGGCGTTTTCATGATGAAACCGGTTGTGAAGATCAATTGGGGAAACCTGAGCGAAGCCTTTCCTGCATTTTTTGCCATGGTGCTCATTCCGTTCACCTACTCCATTACGCAAGGGATTATCTGGGGATTTCTGAGCTGGACGGCATTGCATATTGCCACTGGAAAGATACGCGAGATTAGTCTTGCGTTATGGATCATTGACATTTTCGCCGTTTTGGCACTCATTCTTTAATTTTATGAAAAAATCACTCCTGTTAGTCTTCTTTTTATTTGCTCAAATCAACGGCCTTCTAGCCCAGAATGTGACCGGCATACTCGGTGCTTTTCCGCCTGAACTGGTGCTGCTCCAAAGCAAAATGGAGGACAAAAAAGACACCATTATCCAGCAAATCCGCTTCACGAGGGGAAAACTGAATGGTCGTCAGATCGTTTTGGCGCAAACCGGGATCGGTAAAGTAAATGCTGCGATCACCACCACGATCATGATAGAGCATTTCAAACCAAGGGAAATCGTTTTCTCCGGCATTGCCGGTGGCATTGACCCTGCCCTGCACCCAGGCGACATTGTGATCGGCACGCACGTCACTTATCATGACTACGGCATGGCAGAAGACAGCGGAATGCAATATTGGTCTACCAAAAATCCTGCAACAATGCTGGAAAACCCGAGATCATTCGTTTGCGACAGCGCCCTGGTAACGAAAGCATTAGCTGTCTCGAAAAATCTAACATTTTCCAAAATCAAACGCGAAAACGGCAGTTTCGAACCGGCTGTAAAAAAAGGCGTCATTGTTACCGGCGATGTATTTGTTTCTTCTGAAATCATAACACAGCGCCTCCGCAAAGAACTCAATGCCGCTGCAACGGAAATGGAAGGTGCCGCTATTGCCCAAACCTGTTACCAGCAAAATACGCCTTTCCTGATCATCCGCAGCCTCAGCGACAAAGCGAATAACAAAGCGCAAAACGACATTATGGCATTTTACGACATCGCCGCCCATAACGCGGCAACTCTGGTCATGGCCGTTGTCGGAAAAATGTGAAACATCAGATGAAAATGTTCCGACCAAATCATAGCATTATATTTCTTTATATTTATAATATTCTGTTATTTGGCCTGAATATTTCTTTGGTCTCAGCATGACAACTTCCAGGAGAAAATTTATAAGTTCGGCATCGCTGATTATGGCGGGCTCAGGGCTTTCTGCCACGCTGCCCTCTTCCCGATCCGCTTTCCCTAAGATTTTTTCGCCTGCTGACACCATTCGCGTGGCGGCGATCGGGATCAACGGCATGGGCTGGGCCGACCTGAATGCCGTCCTCAAAAATCCAGGCGTCACTTGCGTAGCATTATGTGATGTGGACAAGAATGTGCTCGACAGACGCGCAGCTGAGCTTGCTGCCAAAGGCATGAAAGTCAAAACTTACGACGATTACCGTAAGATGCTGGAAGACAAAGATATCGATGCTATTGTGATCGGATCACCGGATCATTGGCATTGCCTGATGATGGTGGAAGCCTGTGAGGCCGGAAAAGATGTGTATGTAGAAAAACCTATTGGCAATTCGATAGAAGAGTGCCGGATTATGGTGGCCGCGCAGGAACGTTACAAGCGTGTGGTGCAAGTAGGGCAATGGCAGCGAAGCCAGCAGCACTTCCGGGATGCCATTGAATTTGTACATTCCGGGAAGTTGGGTAACATTGGTTTGGTCAAAGTTTGGGGTTATTTCAATTACGGCACACCAATATCCGCCATTCCCGACAGCGCGGTGCCTGCGGGTGTTGATTATGATATGTGGCTCGGGCCTGCGCCAAAACGGCCTTTCAATATAAACCGATTCCACGGAAGTTTTAGATGGTTTTGGGATTACGCAGGCGGCATTATGACCGACTGGGGTGTTCATTTACTGGATTACGCCTTGCTGGGAATGAAAGCTGGCGCGCCAAAAAGCGTTTCCGCTGCGGGCGGGATGGTCCTTAATTTTGGTGTGGACGCGCCGGATACGCTTACCACCATTTACGAATTTGACGGCTTTAACATTCAGTGGGAACACGCCATTGGCTACGGCGCCGGCATTTATAACCGGGAGCACGGCATTGCATTCATGGGCGGAAACGGAACGCTTCTCCTCGACCGAAAGGGCTGGGAAGTGGTGCCTCAGGGACTGCCGCAGGGACTGCCGCAGGGACAAAAAATGGAAGCCGTGCCATTTCAAAAATCCTCCGATAACGGGCTGGATCTGCATGCCAGAAACTTCATCGAGGTGATCCGGTCAAGGAAAATAGAAAACCTGAACGCGCCTATCCAGGTGGGTGCCGATGTTGCGATCCTGTCACAAATGGGTAACATTGCTTACCGAACAGGGAAGAAAATCGACTGGAATGAAGAGAAGGGGAAATTTGATAACTCCGCCGCTAACAAGCTGATAGAAACGGATTATCACAACGGCTATAAATTGCCGAAGGGATAATCCGTTTCGTGCATAGGCTTATGCCCAAATATCATTATTGTGCGTCAGAATGATCGGCGCACCGTCGGTTACAACGATTGTATGCTCATGCTGGGCCATGAAGCCGCCTTTATCCCCAACCGTCGTCCAGCCGTCACCTGTTTCAACGGCCAGCGTCGATTTTGTTGAAATGAATGTTTCAATAGCCACGACTGTATTCTTCTTAAAGCGCCGCGTGTTGAAGCGGTCGCGATAGTTAGCGATTTCCGACGGCTCCTCGTGCAGACTTCTTCCAATTCCGTGACCGTTCAGATTTTTAATTACTTTATAGCCACGTTTTTTTGCTTCGGTTTCAATCAGAAAACCTATATCCGAGATCTTTACGCCTCCTTTAATATTGCCAATGGCCTTTTTTAAGATCAGCTTCGACGCATCAACCAGCTGCTGATGTCCGTTTTTATCCGGTCCCAGAACAAATGATCCGCCATTATCAGACCAGTAACCGTCAACCTCTGCCGAAACATCAATGTTGACCAGATCCCCGTCACGAAGCATTGTTTTTGAAGAGGGAATGCCATGACAAAACTCGTTATTGACACTGATACAAGTCCAGCCTGGAAAGCCGTAAGCCAGATTTGGCGCAGATCTGGCCCCCAGCTCTTTAAATAGCCCGGCCCCGAAGTTGTCCAGCTCCCTGGTCGTTATTCCCGGCTTCGCAAAACGCGTCATTTCTTTGAGAATCAATGCCACAGCTTCACTGGCACGCTGCATTCCTGTCAGTTCTTCTTCTTTGGTAATCGACATATTCCTAACATTAAAATAAATCCACGCAAAAAATATAAGCAGATAAAGGTGCTTATCTAAATGCAAAGATGGGAAAATCAGTCGATACACGCTCGCGCCGAAAACTCTGAAACGTCCATTTTGAGCATTTTACTCTTAAAAAGATCGGCTTTGTACTTGAAAATGAAATTGCGCAGCGACATGCCGGTTTGATTCAGCATACATAGATTGGCCGCTTCCTCGGAAATGTCGAACTTCATCAGCAGCGCTCCTACCCGAACGCTCTTGTTCTGTTGCATCTGAGATTTGAGATAACCAATCATAGACGCTGCAAGGTCCTGCTGTAACGGCTTTTCCGCAGCGTTTCTGCATTCAAAATTGTTCCTTACCAAAATCGTCACAATCAGTTCAATACTGCTTTTGATAAGCTTGATAAAAGATGCGGATTGCTGTGAGAGCTCAAAGGATATCTGGTTGATCAAGTAGCTGATCGTCTGTGCATCCCGATCGATTTTCACTTGCTTTCCCTGGCTTAGCCGCAGATTTTTACAAAGATTTTCGATCTGTTTGTAAGTATCGGCAAAATCCGGACTGTAAGCCTTTTTCTGTTGAAAATCGTCTGACAGATGCGTATCAAAAGCGATTATCAGGATCTCCGTCCCCCTGTCCTCCTGGAATGCCGGCTGCTGGCCCGGTTCCAGGAAAATGACACCATCACGCGCATAGGAATGGATTTCCTGATTTAGAATAAACTTCCCTTCCCCGGAAAGCACAAAAATAAGCCGGTAATGCGCTGAATGTTCCTTACCCGCATCCAATGACCGGGTCTTGCCTTGGAGTAAATGGAATCGCTTGCGAACGGTGAATTTAATGGCTGGCATGATACGAAATGGAATAATGCTATTCCAATTTTGGTAATCATTATTAGTCCCGAAAATTTTTGTGTCCGGAAGTCAATTATCGATTCACGAAAAGCCATTTTTGCATGCAGAAGCATATGGGACCATTATCTGCCCAGCCAATTTTTGAAACCTGCGATGCGATCGGGGCTCACGGTCACCTCTTGCGATGCCGCCGGGCTGAGCACTAATTTTAGCCTGCCAGCCGTAATCGCGTGCATGTCCTTAATAGCGTCGATGGAGATCAGCAAAGTACGGTTGACGCGGAAAAAATGGCTTGGATCGAGGATTTGAGACAATTTTTCGAGACTATATTCTACCGCAAAATGCCGGCCATCGAAAAGTCGCAGAAAGGTGGCGCGTTCTTCGATTGAAAAATAGGCGATCTCCGACGTTTTAAAAGTAAAGATCCGCGAGCCAGCCGTGCATAAGAACCGGTCTTTATAGGGCTCATTAGCAATAAGTTCTGCCGCTACAATTGTCTGCTGCTGACGGCCAGTGACGAATAACTTTCTGAACTTGGCCAGCGCTGCCTGCAATTCAAGCGGATTAATGGGTTTCAAAAGATAATCAATGCTGTTGGCTTTGAACGCTTTCAGCAGATATTCGTCGAAAGCGGTGGTGAAAATAACCGGGATCAGCAAATTAAGACTTTCAACGATCCGGAAGCCGTTGTCATCTTCGAGGTGAATGTCCAGAAAAATAAGGTCAGGCTTGGTTTTCGTATCGTTTTCGAGATAAGCAATTGTTTCCAGGACCGACGGGATCATGGCCAGCACCTGAATGGAGGGATCGATCCCGAATATCAGTTTTTGCAAGCGCTCGGCACTCAGTTCCTCGTCTTCAACAATGAGCACATTCATGACAGTAACGGAATTTTTACAATAAAATGAGCGTCTGTTTTTTCAACAATAACCTCTTTATTCTGCAAAAGCCTATATCTGCTTTCAATATTTTGCAATCCCAGCTTTGTCGAAGACGCATTCAACTTTCTGGCCTGCAAAAGATTGCACACCACCAGCATATCATCCTGGATAAAGATCCGTATCGTGAGCGGATTAATGGCAGACATGGTGTTGTGTTTAACTGCATTTTCGATCAGCGGCTGCAATGTGAGGGGAATGATGGAAAACCGTTCGAGGTCCCCGGGCGCAAGGCTGACTTCTATCCGCACCTTCTCCTTGAACCGGGTCCGCAACAAAAATGTATAAGTTTCCAAAAACTTGATCTCCTCCTTCAAGCTGATCTGATGTAACTCCGCCTGGCTGAGGATGTAGCGATAAGCCAGGGAAAGCTGCTGGATAAATTCGCCCGATTTCTCGGGTTGGGACTCCACCAGCGACGCTAAAACACTTAGATTATTGAACAAAAAATGCGGACTGATCTGGTTTTTCAGTGCCTGAAAACGTGCTGCCATGTTTTCCTTCGCCAGCTTTTCGGAGTCAACCAATAACCTTTTCAACTTTTCCTGCACTTGATTGCTCAGGCACAAATAATAACCTGCAAGCAGCGCCAGGATTGTCAAAGCCTCATTAGCTCTCCATTTTACCATTCCTATTTCAGACCTGTAAGCCCCGTGAAAGGTCGGACTGGGCATGTGCGTCCAAAATGAATTCATGAAACCCCAGGTATAAATCAGCATAATATTGAAAAGCAGCGCAAGCACAACGGCAGGCAGCAGTGTCATCAGCTGGTCGGTAATCTTGAATTCCGACGACCTGTCGCTGCCAGTTACCAGTGCCAGTTTTTGCAGAAACCAGTCGATGAGATAGATCCACGCCGTATAGAAAATAGTGCTGATCAGGATTTCAATGCAGAAAAACGGCAACTTGGTTAATATGGTGTTCCAAAAGTCCTGCTGAACATTAATGAATGTTCGTAAAGGGATGTAGACAATTGCGAGTGCGAAGCCGAGCAACCATTTCCTGCCAAAAATGTAAGGCCGCATATGGATTAGAATAGCATTTCTTCAAAAGTAAGTATAAATCTTTATTACCCTAAAAGCTTCGGACAAAACAGGATATGAACAAGATTATCCTGACCGGTTTGCATCAAGCCGCTTTTACAATCAACAGTGCGTTCTTAAACTGGTTTAAGTTTTTTCAGACTACTGACTGCGACATTTGTCCAGTTAATAATTCATTCACTCATTCATTATATAGAACAAGATCATGGAAAATCGATTAAACATGCAGGCCGTGCAGCCGGAAGCTTACAAAGCAATGTATGCCCTTGAAGGCTTCCTGAGAAACAGTGAGTTAACCAAAGTCCACAAAGAACTGATTAAAATGCGGGCTTCGCAGATCAACCATTGCGCGTTTTGTCTGGACATGCATAGCAAAGACGCGCTAAAATCCGGAGAAACCGTAGAACGCCTGGTGTTGCTGAATGCCTGGAAAGAAACCAGCCTTTTTACAGCCGAAGAAAAGATCATTTTAGCACTAACCGAGGCGGTGACCTTAATCCATAATGATGGTATTCCCACCGAACTATACCGCCAGGCAGAGGAAACGTTCGGCCAGCAATATCTGGCGCAGGTTATCATGGCCATTGTGACGATCAACGGCTGGAACCGCATTGCGATCAGCACGCACATGCAACCGGGCAGTTAATAAATTCTGGGGCGATGCAACGTTCGGAAAGTGATTCGGGGTCTTTATGGTAACGTCGCACATTACCTTAAACACATGCTATCTAGAAAATTTTACCTTTCCATTACCCTGTTGGGGCTCCTGTTTGTTTTTTCAGAGCTTGTTTTCAGGATCGCGCTTGTCTTTTTCGGTTACCCGTTCTTTCAGCCAGCCAAATATCTCGAGAGTAAATATTATCCCTACATCCAGCCTATGCAGCAGGCAGCGGTTGAGCGTAGGGATGATACGCGTAATATCCTCATCCTGGGCGGTTCTGTGGTCAATACGCATTGGTCGAGGTTGGAGATGCGTCTGGATACATTGTTTCAGAAAGCCTATCCGGATATCAGGAAGTTCAATTTCTTCAACGTTGCGATGCCCGGGCACAACTCCCGCGATAATATGGTGAAATACAGGCTGCTGAAAGACCAGCATTACGACCTGGTTATTTACTACGAGGCGATTAATGAAAACCGCGCCAACAACGTTCCAACGGAAATGTTCTATCCCGATTACAGCCATATCAAATGGTACGACGAGATCAATTTGCTGCTGCTACACCCGGAACTGAACATTACCGTGATCCCCTATGCGGTTCATTTATTGTATAAAAGCGTCATAGACAGGTTAAGGCACCGCAATTTCGTCAGCAACGAGCAAGTGGATCCTACCTACGCTGTCTACGGAAAAGACATCAAAACCGCAAAGTCTTATTACCATAACATCAGCGACATTGCCCGCCTGGCCAGCGAAAAACACGATCCGCTACTCCTGGTAAAGTACACAACTTTCTTCCCTACCGGTGCAAAGCTGACGGGCGAAGCCACTGATAAACAATACTTTACGCCCTGTTACATGGTCTCGCCTGTGACCACATGGGGCAAACCCGAAAATGTCCTCAAGGGCGTTCGAACGCACAACCAAGTGCTCGAAAGAGTCCACCGGGAACAGAAAACCTATTTTTTCGACATTTCAGCCGTTATGCCCAAAGATTCCGCCACATTTTGCGACGTTTGCCACCTCAGCGAACCTGGCGCGCAGCGGTTCGCAAAGGAACTTTCCAAGTATGTTGTTTCAAGTGGCATATTGAGATGATTTGTCTTTTTCCCATTTAATTTCATTTCAAAAACTTCCGGCAAATCCATATTTAGACCAAGTATCGTTTAACTTTGTGCACCTTGACTCTTTGACCAGGGAAACGCATCAGGTTAACCCAGCATTTACTAATTCGTGTCTGTATGAAAAAACTTCTTATTGCCGTTTGCGCATTCTTTTCTTTGGCTGCTCAGGCTCAGCAAAATGTGCTTCTGGAACAGTCGTTCTGGAAAACCTCCCCGGACGTGAACGCAGTGAAAGCAGAAATTGAAAAAGGAAGCAATCCCGCTCAGTTTAACAACAACATGTTTGATCCGGTTGTGTTGGCGATTAATGCCAGTGCACCCAATCCTACCATTGAATATCTCCTCACCCAGCCGGGCAACACAGTGGACAAGGCAACGCACGATGGCCGCATTTACCTGCATTGGGCCGCAATGCGTGGCAATGTGGAGCTGATGGAATATCTCGTTGCAAAAGGTTCGAAAGGAAATTATGTAGACGGCCACGGCGCTACTCCGATCAATTTCGCGGCGGGCGGCGGTCAGCAGAATACCAAAGTTTACGACATCTGCCTGGCACATGGCGCTGACTTGAAAAAGGACCTGAACAATGACGGAGCGAATGCGCTGCTCATCGGCATTGCAAATGACAAAGATCTGGCTTTGACCAATTATTTTATATCAAAAGGCCTTGATCTGAAAAGTACAGACGCTGCCGGTAACAATGCATTCAGCTACGCCGCACGGGCAGGAAAGATTGAAGTTTTAAAAGCGCTCCTGGCGAAAGGTGTCCCTGCAAATTCAGATGCGATCCTCATGGCGGCACAAGGCTCTCGCGGCGGTGCTAATCTGATTGAAGTTTATCAATATCTGGAAAGTCTGAAATTGAAACCGACGGTGATCGGCAAGAACGGAGAGAATGCACTGCACGCCATTGTTCGTAAGCCAAAGCAAGAAGAAATCATCAGATATTTCCTGAGCAAGGGTGTTGATGTAAATAAAGCGGACGAAGATGGCAACACCGTTTTCATGAACGCAACGGCCAGCAATCGCGACACAGCGACCATTGGAATATTACTTTCCACTGTTAAAAACATTAACCAGGTCAACGAAAAGGGGGCTAGCGCGCTGGCAATGGCTGTTCGCGGAAATTCTCCGGAAGTGATCAGCTACCTGATCAACAAAGGCGCTGACATTAACACAACGGATAAAAACGGCGATAACCTGGCATTTTACCTCGCACAGTCCTACAATGCAAGAACGGCGAATGAATTCGGAGCTAAGGTGAAAGCTTTGCAAGACAAAGGCTTCAACATTGCTGCCCCGGCTAAAAATGGAAACACATTGTACCACGTGGCAGTTGCGAAAAACGACCTGGCCCTTGTGAAACTTTTGGAGCCGTATCAGATTGATGTGAATGCAAAAAACACCGAAGGCATAACAGCCTTGCACAAGGCTGCGATGGTTTCTAAAGACGATGCCATGCTGAAATATCTGCTTTCGATCGGGGCTAAAAAAGAGATTGAAACCAACTTCAAAGAAACTGCTTTTGACCTGGCAGGTGAAAATGAATCGTTGTCCAAAAACAATGTAACCGTTAATTTCCTGAAATAATTTTCATGTCTGATTTACTTAAAATAACAATCCTTTTTCTCACGCTGAACCTGGCCCAACCCAATGCTGCAATTGCGCAAACAACCGGCACCAGCAAATACAAGTGCATGATCCAGATGACGAATTACATGGGTGAAGGCGCTTACATTGTGATTTCGCTTATCAACGGCAAAGGCGCTTACGAAAAAACGTTGTATGTTCTTGGCCCGGATAAAAAGTGGTATAACAGCATGAAAGAATGGCATAAATTCCAATCCAGGCAAAAAACGAACATTAGCGCGATCACCGGAGCATCCGTAACCGGGGGCGACCGCAGCGTGAACGTGTTTGAAATTGATAATGCGAAGCTCAATGCTGGTTATAAAATTCGTTTCGAAAGTGCTGTGGAAGACCAGAAATATCATGTAAAAGATCTGGAAATACCATTGACCACCGAGGCGCTTTCTGCCAAAAATGAAGGCACCGGATACATTCGTTACGTCCGGTTTAGCCCAAATTAATGCAATGCGTGTCCTATGACCATTTCCATATGGAGATACAGCCACCTCGCACTGGCTGTATCTTCTTTTATTTTTCTGGCCCTTGCTTCGATAACCGGTATCATCCTGGCGTTCCAGCCATTATCGGAGAAAGTCCTACCCTACCGCACCGACAATTTAAGTGAAACAACGCTTGCCCGGACACTGCCGGTTTTAAGAAAACAATATCCCGGAATCAGCGAGCTGACAGTTGACAAAAACCAGTTTGTCCAGATCAGGGGCTCCGATGCCGAAGGAAAAAAGCTGCAAGCCTACATTGATCCGCAAACGGGAAAAATACTCGGTTATCCATCTCCCAAAAGCGAGTTTTTTGAATGGGTAACCGCTTTACACCGCTCTCTTTTTATCCACGAAACCGGCCGCTTCCTGATCGGTCTGACGGCATTTTTGCTACTACTGATCACGGTTTCCGGGACAATGTTGATCATTCAGCGCCAGCGTGGCCTTAAACGGTTTTTCAACCGCATCATCAAAGAAAATTTCGCCCAGTATTATCATGTGATTCTGGGCAGGTTATCGCTTATTCCAATCCTGATCATTGCATTAAGCGGCACCTATCTGTCGCTGGCACGTTTTGGCTTGATAGCATCGCCGAAAGTGTCAGCCGAAGTGGATTTTGATGCCATAAAATCAGAGCCGGTTAAGAATCCGGCTGATTTTGAAATATTTAAAAACATAAAATTATCAGAAGTCCAGACCATTGAGTTCCCGTTTTCCGAAGATCCTGAGGATTACTACACATTAAAACTTGCCAACCGGGAAGTGACGGTGAACCAGATAACGGGGGATATTCTGAGCGAAATAAATTACCCGACTGCTTCAATGCTGACCGAGCTTAACCTGGATTTGCACACAGGCCGTACGAATGCGGTTTGGGCAATTATTCTGGCAGTCGCTTCGGGAAACATCCTTTTCTTCATTTACTCCGGCTTTGCGATGACATTCAGGCGCAGGGCCAATCGGATCCAAAACAAATATACCGCCGAGGAAAGCGAGTTTATTATTCTGGTAGGCTCAGAAAACGGCAGCACATTCGGCTTTGCCAATGCCATTCATAAACAGCTCATTACCAATGGAAAATCAGCCTTTGTCACGGAATTAAATAATTACAGGGTTTTCCCAAAAGCATCGAATATGATCATCATGGCGGCGACTTACGGGCTGGGTAACCCGCCTACCAATGCTGCCCGGTTCGCAATGCAGTTGGAAAAGCACAAACAGCCCCATCCCATCCGATTCTCCGTTGTAGGTTTTGGTTCGCATGGCTATCCCGATTTTTGCAAATTCGCTTTTGAGGTTGATAACCTTTTCGCAAAGCAGGAATGGTCTATTCCAACACTCGAAATCCACACAGTGAATGACAAATCGCCCGATGAATTCGGTCAATGGGCGGCAAGCTGGTCGCAGCAGGCGGGCATTGCGTTGGAGATTGCGAGCGATGCACTGACAACCCGGCAGGAGCCATTACAAGACTTTACCGTAATACATAAAACAGAGGTTACTGACGCAGGCGAATCATTTTTAATCAGCTTTCAGGCCAATGATCTCACAGACTTCACTTCCGGCGACTTGCTGGCTATTTATCCCGCCAATGATCACCGCGAGCGGCTTTATTCGATTGGTAAGGTTGGGAATAATATTCAGTTAAGCGTAAAGTTACACGAGGGCGGTTTGGGTTCCGAGTATCTGTATCGCCTCAATTCAGGAAGCGTTATCAGTGCCAGGATTGTCGGGAATGAGCATTTTCATTTTCCGGAAAAAGCCACTTCCGTGATCATGATCTCCAACGGAACAGGCATAGCGCCATTTCTGGGCATGATCGATGAGCAAAGTCCTGATGCGAATTGCCGGTTGTACTGTGGCTTCCGGGACCAGGCTTCTTTTTCGCTTTACAAAAACGCTATCGATAAAAGCCTGGAAGGCAAGAAGTTAAACAGCCTCCATATTGCTTACTCACGTGAGGGAGAAAGGCAGTATGTGCGCGATTTGCTCGCAGCCGATGAAGCTTTTGTAGCCGATACATTGGCAAACGATGGCGTGATTATGCTATGTGGTTCGCTTTCGATGCAAAACAAGGTGGTCGCCTTACTGGACGACATTTGCCAGGCCCGGTTAGGAAAAGACATCAGCTATTACCAGTCGCACAGCCAGGTGCTTATGGACTGCTACTGAGTCTGATAGTCCGAAATATCGAAGTTCTTGGAAGTGAAAACTTTGCCGTTGTCGGTGATCATAATGCAGCTGAATTCAGGAAAATCATTAATCAGTTTCATTCCGGCATTTTTCCCCAAAACCATCAATGAAGTGCTGAAACCATTGGCTCTCTCGGCGCTGGGGCCAAAAACGGTCACGCTGGTGAGTCCGGTTGCGGGGTAACCGGTTGCGGGATTGATTATGTGCGAATAACGTTTATTATTGAACACCACAAACTTCTCATAACTCCCCGAAGTCACCACCGCGCCCTGGCGGAGCGGCACCACTGCAAAAAGTGCTCCCTGTCGTTTCGGGTCTGTAATGCCGATCACCCAATCGCTGCCATCCGGCTGCTTTCCCCACGCGCTCATATCGCCCGAACCATTCACAATGCCCGCTTCAACCCCTTTTTTAAGCATCATATCCCTGCATCGATCCGTCGCATAGCCTTCGCCCAACGCCCCAAACCCGATCTTCATTCCCTTCCTTTTCAGGAAAATAGTCATGTGTTTTTTGTCAAGAATAATGTTTTGATAACCCACTTTTTCAACGGATTTTGCAATCGCCACAGCGGTCGGCATTTCGGTCATAGATCCGTCGAATTTCCAGATGCGGTCCATAGCGGCAAAGCTGATATCGAAGGCACCGTTGGTTAATATCGAGAGCGCGATCGCCCTTTCTGTTAACTCAAAGACCTCCATTTCGACATGCACCGGACGAATGCCCGCACACGCATTTACTTCTGAAACCAGGGATGTGGGCTTCCAATCGGAAATCAGGTTTTCGATCCGCGTGATTTCAGCGATGACCTCCTTGATATTCTCCTCTGCCTCCGCCGAATCTTTGGCGACGATTGTAATGTCGAAACGCCCGCCCATGAGCATGGTGGTACGTTTTCGCAAAACCTGGGCATGACCTGCGAAGGAGAAAAAAAGGGCAAAAAGTGCAAGGTAATGTTTCATTTCAAATCACTTCAACCATGGAAGTTTCGCCCACATATTCCGAGATGAACATTGTTGTGTGTTATCTGGCAAAAGTAGCCTGTATTTCAACTGTTTTTAAAAAACTTCAAAAAAAATACAGCATTGACGGTCATTATTACAAGACTATGTGCAGCCACGTCCGTGCGGTTTGTGTTTTCCAAAGACATTGAAGAGGACATTATAGCGGAGATTTTCGGTAATTTTGGGGACAACGAATCCTCAAAACGGTCCAAACCTCTTTTGGTGCCTGTCTCTTCGGCTCCGTCTGAAACCGCTGCTACAACTATCTTCCCAGAGAGCACAATAAAACGCTTTCACAGCACTTTTAAGAGCGTAATGTTGAGCTGAACGGATCAATCTTGCGCACATATCCAGCCGATGCGAGCTTTGTCTTAAATAAGGGCGTTGTGAAAATTGTTGAGAACGGCAGTTCAGACAGTTGCGTAACGGAATGCGCAGCAAATTGGAAAGATCATTTCTCGCGACTTTTCGAATAAAAACGTCTTTTATTCCTTGTTACTACTGAGACGTCCGATACAAAATTTCGACTCCCCCGACCGCTTACATTCCCGATCGGCAAGCGGTTTCAGCCTTTTCCTCGTATTGATCAACGAGATTTTTTTAACGCAACTATTGCGCATAAGGATTTTATATTTACATTTGCACCACGTTTCGCATACGGCGAAATACTTTAGAGAGATGGCAGAGTGGTCGATTGCGACGGTCTTGAAAACCGTTGACTGTTACAGGTCCGGGGGTTCGAATCCCTCTCTCTCTGCAGATAGACGCTAAAACCCTCAATACAGGCAGCATTGAGGGTTTTTTCGATTATGTATTAATTTCTGTTGTCTTTTTGTAGGTACCACATTAGATTCTCTTAAATCAATCCAGTGGAAATTCAGGCAATTTGCTCTCGAGGTCATGTCTATGGTTCGGGAATTTTTTTGGACAACATACATCAAGCGACTTTAAATAATAATACTTCGTACTGCCCCAAATGCGGATCAATAGGGAAAATACCTAACGGTATGTAGTGTTGCTGATCAAGTTGTTACCTTTATCAGAGCTACGAACTTGGGAGTAGATCAACTAGGCGAATTGCATTCATCTAGCTCCATATCTTTCTTACGAAACTCGGCTGTTGTTTTCGCAAATGATTCTTCCATTGACTTGAAATCGGCAAGATGACCATTTGCTTCTTCTAAACTGCCAAGCATCAAGTCAATTTCTTTAATTTGCTTATCCAGGTCTACATTTAATGCACCAAGAATTGTAAGGGGTTCAATAGTTCCTTCTTCATCATTGTGAATCCAACTTAGATTTTCTCTCACAAAATCAGTGTTGTAAACACGGATTTTAGTTTTCTTGTCGAGCTGATCAAAGTTGTTCTGATTGAATATCTTCCCCCCTTCCAGTACAATTGAAAAATCTGCGTCCTGGTAATGCCTGTGCAGACAACCGTTTTCTATACACTTAATATTCTAGATAAAGTTGTTTTACCAGAATAGTTTCGACCATAAATAATATTGAGCCGCCGGAATACAGAAGTTTTTCCATTTGTAGAGTTCCAGTCGTATCAGCATTTAATTCCGGCGGGTGTTTGCGCAATGCTGGGATGTTTGGTTTGATAAGTGCATTCTTACTTGGTTCTTGCAGTTACAGAATCCTCGGCAGCGGTATCAGTTCAAAAGCATCTATAATAAAATCGATACGCTGAGGAGTAACGGAAGAAAGGCGGTAGTCGACGGAAAGTATAGTGATGCGAAAGCTAAATACAATCGGTTGTCTGAAATGGAAGTTTGTGACGCCGCCAGGAAGGAGGCCGATGTCGACAATGAGCTGGGCGAATTGCGAACATTAAAGGGCAAGCAGGAAATTAGTGTAGAAATCGTGGCAGGCGTTGGAGCCAATAAGCCACTTTATAAAGTAAATTCAGATAGTAGCCCGGTGAATTACAGTGAGCGGTGTCAGTGGATCCTTGGCCATCAAGGTAAATCCATTTAAGAAACGGAGTATAAGACCTTATTTTAAAATAGGATTTGAAGGAACAAAGCCGGACCGTTCGCGAGATCCTTTTGAAGGACATTCGTAACTCGTCAGATTACCTTATCCTGACGGGCTTTACTTCTCTATCCATGCTGTTAGATGTATTTGGTGCCAGCAAAATGTAAGCACTAAACTCTGCGGTCCGATTTTAAAGATTATTGAAAAAATAAAAACAGAGACTTATCATTTTAAGGCCATAGATCGATTCCACGCGAAAATTTACATTGGCGATCATGCTGCGATTTTGGGTTCCTCTAATTTCAGTAAGTCAGGAACAATCGCTCAAACTGAGGCTAACATTAGAGTCGAATAACAATCCAACGCTGCTAGCGAGGATATGTATAAAGACATTAAGCGCATCGGAGAATATTATTTCAGTAAGGGAAAAGACTATAATGATGAGTTGATAGCACTGCTTAAAAAGCTATTTAAGGATGCGGATTGGGAGGACAGTTGCCGAAATACTGGAAAGCAAATGGATGCGGGAGTATCCGGTTTTATATCAAGCTTTAATGTCGCAAGAACTTTGGCCCTCTCAAAAAATCGGTATTGCTCGCGCTATGAAGATTATGCAGGATCAAGGGCGCGTGCTAATCGCGGACCCGACAGGAAGTGGCAAAACAATAGAAGAGAGCTGAGTAAAGTGAACCAGTTGATCAATCAAACCAAGAGTCATAAGAAAATTCTTGCGTTTGATTCTACTGTTATCACGCTGGATTATCTACACAAATTACTTTCAGAAAAGCGTCCGGATCTGACAACGATCGTTGCTGCGGGCCACAATACCGGCAACCGAGAGAAAGTTACCAGACTTTTTGCATTAGAAAATCAGGCAGATGAGAAATTAATTGCGCTTTGTTCCGATGCAATGTCGGAGGGGATCAACCTTCAAGACGCCAGTTGCCTGGTTTTGCTGGACATGCCCAGTGTATTGCGAATAATCGAACAGCGTATCGGTCGGCTGGAACGCATGGACTGCGAGCACCAAGAGATTACCATCCTTTGGCCTGACGATTCGGAAGAATTTTCACTGAATGGTGATAAAAGAATGATTGATACGCTCATGGTAACCAAGGCCTGATTGGAAATAATGTGGAAATCCCGACCGCTATCTATAATAAACAATTAAGGAATGGTCTGAATACAAAAAATTTTATACAAGCATTTACAGAGTACACCCAAGAAGACTACGGCTGGGACGGGGTAAGTGATAGTACGCAGGATCTTTACAGTCTCATTGAAGGGAAGGGCGCGTTAATCGATCGTCGTACTTATGATGAGTATAAAGATGTCGAAGCTTCGGTAAAAACAGCAATCAGCTTTTTAGAGACAGAGCAGACTTGGAGCTTTTTTGCTTTTAGAGGCAGCACCGCCAAAAGTCCAAAATGGCTGTTAATTGATGGTACAAGCAAAAGCTACACTGACTTCTCTGAAATTTCAGAAAAATTAAAGCAATACCTTTCAACTGGCAAGGTCGTTCAGCGAAGGTGGAATGAAGTAAATACGAAGGAAGCAATGCGACAGGTAATGTATCGGCTCCGCAAACAAGAAAAGGAGCTCTTACCTTGGAAGAAGAAACGGGCATTAGAGCGTGCCGAAAAAATTCTGAATTATTACGCGACGAACATTTTCAAGTCGGAAGCAGACAACCAAAATGCTGAGAAAATATTAGCTCTTTTCCACCCAGAATATGATGACGAGAATTATGCAGACCTTGATCAATTCGCGGATTTGTGGCTTAGCATTCTGCTTCCTGAACTGGATAAGTTGAAAGCTGAAATGCAGAGGAAACGGAAAGTGTACACACTGCGAGATCTTGATCACAAGAATGTCAGCCTGACCTCCGACCATTTAAGCTGGTTATTAGAAAATAGTCAGTATGCTAATACATTGGACGAAATGGTTGCGGCTTGTATTATTGGGATTTCGGATAAAACAATGCTGAACCGGGGGAAGAATCATAATAAGGAACGAGAGTAAATAATGCAATTCACATCGGGAGAGTCCCGATCACTCAATCAATCTTCCGCTTATTTTCCCTGAAACTCTCAAAGAAAAACAGCAGATCGCGGAACGACCAGAATACATTTGGGGCGTCGGGGGGATAGCCTAATTACTTCTGAGCCAGCACATAACCGCCATGCAGCGACCAAAGATAATCACATCAGGCTTCTGGCGAACTGGCCCTCAGCAATTCTTTGACCTTTTCACCGTAGGCCTTACACGTAGAGTCCGCAGACTCGGGGGAAGTTTGGTTTGTTCTTCATTAAGATACTTTTTTGGATGGATGGATAAAAAAATGCCCTGCCCAAGGTGTCCAGACGAAGTAATCATCGTTCGAGGGACTTTCGCCGACCTCACATCATAACAGGGCGACACTTTCAAGATTTTTCATAAACGCTACTTTTTTGGAGGTCGCTTATTCGGGAGAAATTTGCTGAAATGCAAATTGAGGGTGGGGGAATTTTCTAACGGTTCATTATTCAATCTTAAAGCATTTTTTGTGCTAGAACGGCAATCTCTCTTTTCCTTCACCCTTCAATCTATTGAAGTATGTCTGGTGATAATCCTCACGGCTTTTTAGTGTTTGAAACTTGTTGATAATGTTTTCATATCTTGGATATCCAAGAGGATGATGAGCTTGAATTGCTTTTAATTGCTCTTTACAGCGAAGGTACCTAGGGTACCAACTTATATCTACCAAACCTCTTAAGGAAGACTGTTCTTTTAGAAGGAGGATGATTTGGGCATCCAACGTGGCATAAAATTCATCAAACCAAGTCTGACCAAGGTACCGCTCATCAAAAAGAATTTCATGTGGAGTAACTGGAATTATTCTAAAAACTAAATTCCAAAAATCAGGATCATTCTTTTTACAGAAAAGCAGTTCTGTAACTATATTATATGCATTAGAAAGTCGATATCCGTGTAAAGTAACTTGTTTAAAGAAAAAAATTAGATCACCAACACTCGAACCTCTAAATTTATCTATATTGACGTGTACTAAGTCAAAAATAACCCCGTTCTGAAAATCTCTATATTGGATACCCCACTGCAACTTAAAACTAATTAAAATATTTGGTGAGTTAAGCCAGATTAAAATGGCATTTATATCAGCTATTGATATATTTTGGTTAGAAATGATTCTTCGGAACCCAAGTTGCAAACTATCTAAATCACTCAATTCCAAATAGATGTATTTTTTCAATATTTCGGGACTAGATCTGTTATTAAATCTAACTAAGCTTAGTAGCTCGAAATTTATATTTTTTATTATTACGTCTCGATAAATATCATTTAGATTTCCTAAGTATTCAACAAAAAAATCTACCATCGACGGATGAAAAAAACTTATTTGATTACCTTCAATTTTGATAATTGACTCGTCCATATTATAAACCTCTCTTTGCAAACTAATGAAAGAATTTCGTCCATAATCGTTACATATATTTTTGTATGAATATTCAATATTCTTTAAATCTGAACGCAGGGAAACTAGGATCGAGAGGAGAATACTTTGCTTTTCAATTGATAGGTTAATGAAAATTTTTTCTAAATATTTGAATGGTTTTCCTATATGTCGAAGAAAGAGATGTGCCTTGAATTCGTCTACATCTTCAAAATACGAACGTACACTTTCTGGGGAAAAATTAACATGCGAAGTCAGCAATTTTAAGCCATTTGGATAAGCAAAGTCACAATTAGGAAATTTGATTGTGAAATAGCGCAGCAATAAATTCTCTTTTTCTTCAGGAGTTAGGAAAGACGTATCCACGGTAATTTTCGATAGCATCTTTTCAATATTTAAGTCAGAATACTCATCAAATGCTCTAACAATATATTCCCGGCTAGTAAAAACACATTTGTGATTAGAATCCAACAATTCAAACACATCTTCCAATTTACGATTAATTTCGTCTGCTCGAGAAGGTTCTATCTCGTGACGACCAAATGTATCATCAAACAAAAATAGTTGCTTCTCTCCCTCAACAAAAAAATTAAAGAATTTTTCAATATTATCTATCTTATAGGGACAAAAACCTTCCTGAATAAACTTATCCAATAGGATCATTTCCGCAGTAAATGTTTTACCAGTTCTTGGTGGGCCTGACAATAGTATTGCTGTATTATCCTCGATTTTCACTTTTGCCTCTTCATAGATATTAGTATTTATAAACTTTGCTCGGTTCCTATTAAATATGCTTAGCCATGTCTTAACAAAGAGGCTATTTTTTTCGATGAACAAATTTCTAATTATATATTCAAAGTCGGTTGACTTGACTATGGAGGGAAAGCTCCATTTAATATAACTATATTTTTCTATTGCACTTTCAAAGTGATGATAATCATATATATAGAAATTAATACTCCTATTTGGCGAATGCTCAGCTTTGAAATCAATAAATAGTTCTCTAAGTTCATCGTATTCATTTGCGTTTATCGGCAGATTCGTTACAAGACAATAATTATCAAAAGGTAAATCATGTCGAATAATAACTTTTCTCAATTCCTTATTGAGATCATTTTTTAAGTCCGCAAATGCTTTTAGATCCGATTTATGCTTCACTTGGAAGATATGGTCCGCTGAATTTTCACCAACTTCAAAGAAATGCGTAACACCGCTGTATATTATGTCTCTACCTTTATCTTTTCCGCCATCAAAATACTTTATCGATCGAGATATATCCTCTTGGAGACATTTAAACGCAAGCAACTCAAACTGCTGCCAACCCAATATTGCCAGATCAAATTTTACAGAACTCATTTCATAAATTTATAAGTTTTAAATTGAAAACCCACATTCAACAACCTCCCCCAAAACCTCCTGATACCGATTCGGCATTTTATTCCGGCGGGAGCCTAGTAATGTTCTGGGATGTTTGGTTTGGAAAGTGCGGGGCGGCAGAGAACCGTCGCTGGTGGAAAGTCGATATAAATATCCGTCGGGCAAAATGGTTTCGCGCGTAGGCTTGAACACCTCATCGATGCGATGGTCGTATTTGGAACCGGTGAGGAAAACCACCACATCTGGTTTTAATATGGAAATTTCAGCTTTCAGCAATTCAAAACCTGCCTTGTTGCGATCTTGCAGCTCGTGTGACGGCGTAGTACTGTTGCAATCGAACTTGGATATATTGGTCCAAAGAAATCCATTCGTTTTGTTAGTTACCTCACTGTTACGCCAATTCCCCTGAAAGAAGAGATTGCGATTAAAATTCCAGAACGGACTACGCAAATAACGAAACGGCTTTCCGTCGCCATAGTCGGCCGACTTGCCGAGATTGAAATCACGGTATTTGTTTAGTAGCTCTTCGGGACTTGGTTTTAAGTTCATCTGTCCCCAGCTATGGGTCTCCTGTCCGACGAAAAGAATCTTATTTTCCATCACACAATACTCGTCAAAAACGTGCATTAGCAATGGTGCGGAGACATTGTCATCCCAGGTTTGGGAGTAGATGGATTGGGTGTATGTTTGGTAGAGTTCGAGGAGTTGAATGTTGAGGGTTTCGGCGGTCATGTTAGAGGGTGGGTGAATTGTCTAGTTAGGAAGATTTATATGTATGCAAAAACCGGTTAATAAGTTTTTGAAGGATGGCAGTCTCAACCCAGACTTTATGAAGCAAATCCTCCCAAAAATAACTATGATGACAAAATTTCCGGTTAAAGGATATTGGTTCTTGCCCAATCATGAAGAAAACAGAATTGCGGGCATTTTAAATGTTGAAGGAGATCGATTCCGGCTTGAGTTATTTGGCTCATTGAACGGGAATTCGCATGACGAATATCTCAGTTCGCTCGAAAAGGAACAATCGAAAAATACGCCCGCAATTTTTGGACGGGGGGCTAACGGTGAAGGATATTCTTTACTAAACTGTATACCCGGTGCATCCAGTCTTAATTTGAATTCAGAGTTCCCATTGACCTCCTTCATCGTTGGTGACATTGTGGCGGGCTGTTTCCTCGAAGACCCAAACGAGGCCATCTTCAAAAAAATTCGTGTTCAATATTCACATTTGCAAGAATGGCTTGGCTTCACTGGTATAACTCGTACCTCCGTTGATGAATCAGGATTTAGTCTTGAATACAAATATCCTGAACCGATTGCAATTGCTATCGACGACCAATATAAGTTTACTCTCAACTATAAGTATGATTATCAAGGAAAAGATCAGTACAGACGGGAAATAAACCAGGACGTATTCGTAGATATTGAGAGCCAAATTTCCGTTTCCTATCTTGAGTTATCCAAGCAAATTTCACTATTCTGTGACTTTCTATCTCTTGCTACGCTTTCAGAAGTGAAGGTTGCAGCCATTAAGTTATTTTGGAACATGAAGGGAGAACATGAACACAATCGGCCAATTACTTTGGATGTATTTCTAGAACCACCGTTATCTTACACGCCAACAGTAAAGCATTTTTCAAAATTCTTATTTTCATTCAACCAAGTAGATCATTTGGTGAAAAAGTTGCTTGAAAACTGGCTACATATGGATGGTGATCTTTGGCCGATTCGAAGATACCTTATTGAGAACATCAAGCCCAATAATGTATTTGCGGTGAACAACTTCCTGAACATTGTACAGTCCTTGGAGGGATTCCATCGCCGATTTAGATATGCGAAACAAAAAGGCCTTTCAGACAGACTCCTATGCTTACATGATGAATTCTGCCATCTCAGCGTGATTAGCTCGGCTTTTGTCAATAAGACGGAAATTTTCAAGCAGGTAGTAGACTCGAGACACTATTACTCTCATTTCTACAAAAAGGATAGCGATGACATTCTAGATGGAAAGGAGTTATATTACGTTACCAAAAAGATCAAACTGTTGCTTGTAGCATGCTTCTTAAACCAAATTGGTTTTGACAACGACATAATAGAAGTTGCCTTGACGAAGGTTTAGGATATACAATAACCTCATGATCAAGCTAATCCAGCAAACTTGGCATACAATCAGAAATCAGCCTGTAAACCGTGAGAAATAGACTAGAAATAAGCTCAAAGGGAATTAAAAAAATTCTTCGCAATTACAACGCACAACTGTCGATTGCCGAATATATATGGAATGGATTTGACGCAGATGCGACTATTGTAAATCTCAAGTATTCTATTGACGCCTTCGAAAATATAAATGAAGTCAGAATTACGGACAACGGATATGGCATTGACTTCGAAAAGCTCCCTGTCAAATTTGTGCCCTTTTATGAGTCTGAAAAGGCGATAGAAATATCCTCCCCAAAACATCATTCTGCAACGCATGGAAAGAATGGCGTGGGACGTCTCACATTCTTTACATTTGCCCACAACGCAAGATGGACAACGGCGTTCGAGACAAAGAACGGACTTGCAAGTGGGACAGTTGAAATTGGCGTATCCGGCTTGCATACATACAACGCAGTCCAACATAATTCTCCAATAACTAGTCTATCTGGAACTGAGGTTTTATTTTACAATGTGTTCATTTCCAAGGAAGTAATGGAGAATTCGGTGATTCCATTTTTAGTCTCCGAATTTTGCTGGTTTCTTGAATTGAACAAAGCAAAGGGGTTCAGGATTATTGTCAATGACGCTGATTTAGATTACATTAACAACATTCTCGACTACCAAGAAACACAAACACTAATCTATGAGGCTACGGGTACTGTATTCACGTTCAAGTATGTGCAGTGGAAAGAGACACTTCATAAAGAGCTTTCCAAGTTTTATTTTCTTTCCAGTGCTGGAGACGAGGTATATAAAGATTTTACAACACTAAATAAGAAAGGTGACGAGTTTTATCACAGCGTCTACATTCAAAGTGATATTTTTGACAACTTCGATTTCGGAAGTTCAGAATCATCACCTCAGCTAAGTTTGCTTAGCAAGGCAAAATCTTCACTTGAATACAAATTTTTGCTTTTTGAGATCACCAAATATTTACGTGAGAAGCGGAAGCCATTCCTCAGGGAATACGGTGCGAAACTGGTTCAACAATACGAGCAAGATGGAATAATGCCCATATATCGAAATGAATGGGAAAAAATCTTCAAAAAATCTTTGCTTGAAGAAACGATCATTGGACTCTATGAGGTGCAACCTAAACTCTTTATTAGTCTGAACACTGATCAGAAGAAAACATTTGTCAGATTACTGGATTTGCTGCTCGACTCAAATGAAAGGGATAATTTGCTGAGAATAATTGATGAAGTTGTGGATCTTGATACGGAGGAAAGGAACGACTTTGTGGAGTTATTCAAAACCACGAAGCTTAACAGAATTGTTGAATGCATTAAGCTAATTGAGGATCGATACAAAACATATTATCATCTAAGAGATTTGGTATTTAGCGCTGATCTCAAAGCAAACGAGGTCAATCATTTACAAAAGGTTATTGAAAATCATTATTGGCTTTTCGGAGAACAATATCACTTAGTCACAGCAGCCGAACCAAAGTTTGATGAAGCTTTAAGACGATATCACTATTTGTTATATAAAGAGGATACTGATCATAAGCTCGACCATCCTCATAAATACAAAGAAATGGACATATTTATGTGCAGACAAAATGTTCAGACAAATAGAATTGAAAATATTGTAGTTGAATTAAAACACCCGAAAATTAGGCTAGGACTGAGCCAGTATGGGCAAGTGGATAAGTATTTACAGACAATCCTAAATGAGCCAATGTTCAATGCGCCTAATATGTCTTGGGAATTCTATTTGATTGGAAACGAGTTTGACAATACAGGATTTATAAAAAAACTGATAGAGACGAATGCTAACCATGGAATTGAATCATTGGTGCATTGGTCTGATAAGGGACGTATTAAAGTTTATGTTAAGAAATGGAGCCAGATATTCGCCGAATTTGAGATGAAGCACAAGTTCTTAAATGACAAGCTCTTATTGGAGAGGACACATTTAATGATCAATCCTGAGAATGCTGATAATATTATAAAAATGGCTGCACTGAACTCAGCGGTTCAACCTGAGGAAGTGAATTTGCCCAAACTTGCGTAATCTGGCTAAAAGACAATAGCTTGACAGACCTGGATAATTTGCCTGATCCTGACATTTTTGCCAATGATATTATTGAGAATTTGGAAGCAGGAATTGAGAGTTTTAAGGAAATTATGTGGTCAATTAATACGGATAGGCAACGAAGTCGGCACGTTGAAAGCGGCTGCAAGCATGTATTGATCGCTGGGGTGATGCAGAATAGCGAAGCCGAGTTCTTCAAGTAGCAGCCAAAGCGAAAAAAGCTTCGTTCATTGGATCAGCTGTCAGTAAACTGCGCAATCCGCTCTCTACAAATCCGTTCCGTCAAATCTTTCAGTAATGTAACCCGACCGCCAAGGTATTCCAATTCCTCTTTTTCAATCTTGTAATTCTTGTTGTAACGCGCATCGATGTACGCTTTCTTAAGAAGAATAAATAGTCGCTCTTCTTCGGCTGTCGTTTTTGGAAAAACTGTCGCGAAGTTGGTGTTCAGTTTTTCGACCTGATTTCCTAGAATCAATGTCATGGATTCTTGGCTTGTAATCAGTGAAAACGAGAAGTATGGCAGCATAATATCTTTCAGTGGCTTGGTGAAGTTGAAAGGCAGCTATTTTATACCAGGTTTTTTCAATCTGGATATATGCTGTCTCCAAAAACTGGCAAGCACCTTCGAACCAATGTTCAAATTCCTCAGTCGATTTTTCCACCCGTTGCGCCACATTAAGATTTTTCGGCTCGGACAAAGTGAATTTTCCTGAATCATAAAGCAAAATTCCTTCCTTCAAAATATCTACAAAAAAATAGTAGTTCCGCTCGATCTTGTCGTTCACAAAACCAATGCTGTGGTAGATGATGCTGGTTCTGGTGATCGCCTCATTGGCCATCAATTCCTTGTCCAGCTCCCGCGATTTCTTGACTTGCTTGGCGGCATTCTTGTCTTTGGTGACAATCAGAATGTCGAAATCGCTCACATATTCGTATTTTTCCTGGTAGTCTTCGACCCAATCGCCCCGCGCGTAGCTGCCGAAGAGGATGATCATTTCGGCTGGGACTTTGTCGAGAATTATTTGGGTGAGCGCTTTTAGTTGGTCTTGTTTGGTTTTTGGGAGGTGGGCGAGTGTGGATTTCATAGGGTGTGGGTTTTGTGCGGCAATTTAGTACTTTTTCGATTTTTCTGCTACCAAGGGATTTGCCTTGTGAAAAAAGCAACAATGCTGCCGCCGATCATTTCGGTATCTTGTAGAATGTCAGGGCTGCAAGGAGCTGGCACATTCGCTCAAAATGGTCCATGATCTGGCGCTTTATCATTCGGATATTCCGTTTGATACGACCGAAAAGTCGGCGCTTTTTGATGTGAACTTACTTGTAGAGGGGTTTCAGAAGTTGGGAGAAAAGGTTTAGGAATCGGAGGACTGTTGGCGACAGTCCTTTTTTGTTTTTAAGGTCAGAATTCAAGCATCAAACAAACTCCTGATACGCTATTGATTTGTAAAGAAGTGCAGTAGCAAAGGCATAACATTGTGAAAACCAGGAGCACTTTCACTGGAACAAGCGTCGAAGGTTGATATAAATTAAATTGGAAATCCTTTCTCTGCGTACATGTTTTTCATATTCGCCAGATCGTTCGAAAACCAGTCATTCATCCAGGTGTTGTAATGAGCATGTATTTCTTTAATATCCGATTTTACAAGCTTCAATTGTCCCAGCAAATAGCCGCACATCATACCGCTCATGACCGCTTTCAAAACGCCTTTGGAGGATGCCGGGTCAAATGTGAAGGCGGCATCGCCGATTAAAAAGTAGTTACTCCGGGAAACGTTTTCGGCTATCCGCCAGGTAACATCTGCAGCCTTGTGCGACCCGGCCGGTTTGAGGTGTTGCAGGCATTCCGGCAGCCAGTTTTTAGCAATTTTTTGGTTAAACGGATAAAGTCGGTTCCAACTGATGAGCTTTTCCGAGATCCTCGAAACCCAAATCCAGCCGTCAGCATCCCAAATCATCCGGGGAGTTGAAAATGAATGGGTATTCTCCGATTCTACATAACCAAAATGGACAAATAATGGGGTTGACTGTTGTTTATATCGGATACCCAATTTTTTAGGCAATACAGCATTTCTTCCCGATGCATCAATGAAAAAACTTGCGTTGAAGCTTCCGGAATTAGTAAACACCGTCGCAATGCCGATAGAGCTTAATGTCACATCGGTTATTTTGGAGCCGGAATAGAATTTTGCACCTAAACTAATTGCCTGATCCAGCAAAAGTTGATCGAAAGTGTCCCGGGGAAATTGAAACCCTTCCCAACTGCCTTCCTGATTGTACAAGTCCAACTTAGCCGAATCCCGGAATTCTGTAATAATTCCGGGATGCCGCTTAAAGGAAAACCCTTCGATTTCCTTCCAAATGTCCAGTTCTTTCAACAGTGGCTCAATACCGGGATGCAACGTTTCACCAGGAGCGGATCTTGGAAAATGTTGCTTATCCAATATGCTAACCTCAATACCAGCCTTTAAAAGTTGAATTGCGCAGGAAGTACCAGCGGGGCCGGCACCAATGATCAATGCATTCATTTTTAGTCGGTGCTCAACGTCTGATCGGTATTGCGGATCTCCTTACTGCCTGAAAATTAGGTTGGGAATTTTCTTTGAAGAAAATGAATGTTTCAGAAATCTGACATGTGTACGATTCTTTCACAGCCTTTTTTCTGCGCATTACTTCTCCCGTAGACAGTTCATTACCTTCCAATACTGCAAATTGAAAAATATAGCCGACTCCTGTCAGACGAACATCCACCCTTTCCGCAGCCTCACCCCAATCCGTTATCTTCTCAGCATAAACCAATCGCATTTCCTTCGAGTCGGGTACCCGGCCATTACCCGGTAAGATAAAAATGCAGTTTCTTAAAACAGTCATCCGGTCGATCCATTCGCTCGCGCCAACCATACATAATTGCTTTACCGATATTTTTCCTTTCAGCGCGTTTGCCGTGTAGTCGGATCTTTCAATGTTGGTAAAATTTACAAATTGAAAATCTCCTTCAAAGAAGGGCCCCTGCTCGCCATCCCAGCCGGTTGATGCGCTCTTTATGCCGGTAGTGACCAAAGGGTGGTTCTGGTGATAGCCCAGCTCTGAGTTCATCATCGGGAAGGCCGTAGGGATCACCCCGTTTACCTTGTCATCAATAAAAGTTTGAGAAGCATCCGGCGCCACCGCCGGCCAAAATGAGTTCAGAGCGGCGCAAAGTTTCGCATCTTCCGGGAATGGACTTCCCAACCCGCTGGAACTTAGAAATGATTTGTTCAACCCTCTGTCAAACACCAACGATACATCCCAGCCTGGCGCAAAGACCCCGCTCGCGGCATCGGTTAAAAAGCTGACCTGGTTATGATCCTTTGTAACAATTGAATTGGAATTGCTAAAAACGGACATACTCACAATGGCCACGACTGTTTCAGTTTGCGTATTTTCAGAAAAAGCAGCGTTCCCTGAATCCGGCAGTTCGATGAAAGGATTGATGCGGGACCTATCGTTAAAGAGCGGTCGCGGTGCTCCAAATGCAAAATGCTCGTTGGCGGTGAGTCTGTTTTCGGCGAGCCAGTTCACGATTTCCAGCTGATCACATAATGGAAAGAAATCCGGTGCCGTCACAAGCGAATAGGCAGGCAGGATTTTATCGGTTAGCGGATTTGGGCCAGCAAATTGAGGAACAATGCATCCGTCACAGGTCTTATCGGTGAACAGGGCTGCATCATAGCCGCCGGTCCTGACTTTTGTCAAAAAATCATTGTGCCGCGCAGCTGGAAATTGATCTGACACATTTTCGACCGTGTCGTCTGCCATAAGCTGAAAACGGATATTCATGTATTCTGGTCCCAGTCTTAATCCTCCGCCGAATGTGGGGATCTGGAAGGAAGTTGAAAAGCGGTTATTATTACCTCTTGCGGGAACCCGGAAACTGACTTTTCTTCCGTCCTGCTCTGCGAAACTGACCAATGTTTCTTCATGCTCCGGCACCAGGATGGCCGAAGAACCGACCGGTTCCAGGCTGACCAACTTTCCACCCGACTTAGAGCTCGTCAAAAAAGGTGCATGATTGATGTCAAAGCCGTTTTGCGGCACATTGATTGCTTCAAAAGCACGCTTTAATTTTTCAGAAAGATGGTTTTCTGCAAACTCAAAGTCCGGAATGTTGAGGTTCCTGATACAATCGTCTCCACTGAAAATTTTGTGGATTGGAAAATTGTAGTCCCGGTTATCACTCGGGTTACGCAACACGTCCTCCCGGCGTGTCGCGAGTCTTTTTTCCGCTAGAAACAGGCCATATCTCGCAGGCAGTACAGGAATGGTATCTTCCCCGTTTTCGGGGATGGTCCAAAAACTCCTTCGTGCCGGAACATACACAGGACCGGCCGTCCCAACACGGGAAACGCCTGTTCTGGAATAGACAAAGTCGGCATATCTCTCGTTGACACTCCTTATCCCTGCCCGGTACTGATAGGCAAAAACGGTAATCGACAGGTTATCAGATTGAAAATTTTCCTCAAAAAATGTCTTATCCCGAACAGCAACTCCGGACGCTCCATGATGAGAAGAAAAAATGAAGTTTTCCAACGCATCGAGCTCGGTCAGTGTGGGATAGGCATCCTGGTTATCTACAATCGAATTCCCTGGTCCTGGATGCACATTCGGGCTTGAAAATGCATGGAAAAGGAGGCTTTTGCAAGGGATATAAGGCTCAACTGCCCGGCGTCCGGAGGAAATAAAATCCTCGAACCCCAATATGTTCCGATCAATGGTTGCCGAAATATCCTTGTAGATCTCCGCTTCCAGGTTCGGAGCTTCAATGTTAAGGCCGTGCCTTTTTAAAAGCGCCGCCCAACCGAACGGCGCCAGTCGCTGGCAGATATCTGAAAGTTGTGTTAGGGAAGACATTGGTCACAAAGTTGTTCTTGAAAATTCCTTTAACTATTGAACAATTTGAATGTCAGTGATATTTTTCACCACTTCACTACCCAGAAAGACCTCAATCGAACTGTACTGGTCTGTCGTGGTCAGATTTTCTTCATACCTGATTTCCTGAATACCTTCCGGGAGCTCAGCATCAATTTTGATGATCTCCAATTGCAAAATGGAAGGATTTATTCCCTGTGGAATGCGTTTTTGAAGTTGGGCAACCTTTATTTCCTGATGCATATTTATTTTTCCAACCACACTTAAAGTACCACCAGGCGTAGGTTGAACAGGTTGCAGGTCCACTGTTGCTCTCCAATCAAAGGTGTCACCGATTTGATTTATTTCACCCACAAACCTGACAAGATCCGCCAGTGTAAAGTTTCCTGATCCTGGCACACCCAGAGTAGGAACCCATTCCGGTTTTCTGGCAAGAAACGAGCTGGAATCTGCTTTTAACAATCCGATAAAAACCTCTGCAACAATGCGACTCCCAACCTGACCTAGATGCTTACTATCGCCCTGAATTTCCGCCTCCTTTAGAATGTAGTACCATAGAGGTGTTTCCAGATGCAAATCATGCGCTGCTGCTACCTCGCCATCTGCTCCGGTTGCTATCTCATCGGGCGTCAGTGGCGTGAAGGCCATCAGTCTGGCAATGCTCTGGCCCGGAGGCAAGCCCATGCTACTGCCGCGTTTAAGGTTTCGTACAGCTAGGCTTCCTAATCCAGGGATGTCATGTAATTTAGGGATAATCAATGGATTAATCCCACGGCTAAGTTCTGGTTTTATATTCGGCTCTATTTCCAGAAACTGTCTCCAGTCAATGATCCAATCGCTTGGTATAGGAACACTACTTTGGGGATTACGCGAGGACAATCCACTGAATTCGAATAGTAGTTCCAATGTTGCCGGTGTTACTGCCCCGGGTCCAAAACCAAAAACACGGTTATAATTATACGCTTCCCTTACCATGCTATGGCCAAAACGGTAAGCAGCGACGGAGAATTCTACTGGAATAAATGGTATGTCATCATTGATATTGTAAAACTTTCTACCGTTTACAAGTACATCGTTCAGTTGCACGGGATCCAGTATCCTGGGCAAAAAGTCATGCAAGACTATCCATTGGTAGTGCCAGATCACCAGATCACGGGCTTCTTCGAAAGTCGATTTACGTAACGGAGATTCACGGGGAATTGATCCGTCCACAAGCCCTTCCACGACCTTATTGTGAAATTTCAGAAATGCTAGATGTAATTGAGCTACGACCAGGTTCTCGTCGTTTCTGGGGTCTCCTATCAGTGCGAAGCCTTCTGAATTACGGGGAAGATCGTTAGGAAGACTTACCGGAACAGAGGGGTCTCCAAACGGAGGCGTGTTGCTGGTGTTTCCGATCAAAAATAAACCGTTATTATCTCTTTGATAGAGATAAGGATTGGCTACCGGCCCGGAGCCGTAGATCGAGTCAAGGTCAAGCATCGGGGTCCGGAAATTTGTAACTGCCAAAGGGTCAACCAAGATTTCCTGAAGAGAAGTGGTGTCGAGTGTAATATCATGATCAACAAACTGTCCGAAATAAGTGTATCCTGCCGGAAGGTTGTCGTTGTCGCCGTCGGGGTGAGCTACTGGTCCGTTTATATCAACCGTAACACTGTCAATCATGGCAGCACCTAGGGCTTCAAGACTTGCCGCAGGCGGAACCAGCGGTTTAAGCAATGGAAACAGCCTCCCGAACTTGCCGGTTTGAGAAAATTGGCCCAAAGGCTGACATTCTTCCGTACGTGTGCCAAATCCGTGGCCTCGGGCGATTTTCCGCTCATTTTTTGCCACGGGAATCCCTGTTGATTTCTTGTTCGGGTCTCTTGCGTCTTGTGCTGGATTGTTCATGTTTTCGATATTTGAAGGTTGAAGATTTTACTTAATATGTAAGTTCCTAAACTGCACCCGTCCTGTGTGAAATTGAAAACCAAGAAAACCTTTGGTTCTTTTGGAGACAGGTAACGTCGCTTTATTGACTAATTTTCCATTCAACCGCACCGTTATTTCATTTTGGTTCACGGAGATCTGATACAGGTTCCAATATCTTTCTGTTGTTAACGGACCATCGGGTGCGAGTACAGTGGATGCCCATTGGCGAGCAGGAGAAACACCGTAAATGGCACCGGTTTTGTATTTCGAATCACCAAAAATCGATTGGGGGATTCTGTCTTTATCGAAATTCTTTCCCAGGTCATCAATTTGAACCTCAATGGAGCTCTCATAAAATGCATCAAATTGCGCCTGGTCGTTGAAATTGACCGCAGACGGATCAGGCATTCGTAGCAGTATGCCGGAGTTCGGGAATGCCGGGGTGCGGAACGCTTTCCATTCAACAGATAGCTCGAAATCGTCAAGCTCTTCAGGCAGGTAATAAATCCCGATTCCCTGATCCGGGTTTGTCTCAATGATATCAGAATCCAGCAAACGGATACCATTATACGGAGCCGTTTTCCAGCCGCGGCCCGGGGCGAGAGATTCAATCCTGAAACCGGTTAACTCAGATGCCGGCGCGGTGTAACTGCCGTGACGCGACACGATATCGTCAGCAACTTTGCGCGCCAGTCCCAGCCCCGTCAGAACCGGGTTCGCAGATCCGACAGTCGTGAACAATGCCTGATCTGCGCAATAAGCGTTTGTTACGTGATGAAAATGTCCATTCGCGTCGGTTACCGAGGTATCGGGATGATCTCCCATCCAGAGGGTCCCGGCATCGTGGAAAGTAGTACCCACACCTTGCTGCCTGCTGAATGCCGGCAATGTGTAATCAGCATCATACGTGAGTGAACCACCGTTTGCCAATGCCCGGGCAATCGCATGCGCAGTGTCGTGCATATCCAGCCAAATTAGGTCCGAAGTATGATCGGGATTCGTTTTGAATTGCACCCACGCCCTGCGGTGACCAAATTCAAAGTCGCTGTCGGCATCTCCTGCCAGGTCAACGTAGTCGAATGCGGGATCCTTTAATACAGTATTTCGCCCGCCTTTCACCTCCCCGCTGGACCTGAGCACAAGACTAATCGATTCACTGTCAAAGTCGTCTGCTATTCTCGATTGAATTTGCAGGTCGGGTACCATCTTGTACATATTTGAATCAGGGCCAAAAGTATTGGTTGCTGCATAAAGCTGATATTGATAGGTACCATGCGCTCCTTCACACTGCACGTGCAGAGAAGCCAGCTGAAGCACGTCAGCTAATTTTTTTCCTGGCCATTGGGTTGCAACAAACGCTGCAAATTTTTCACGCTCAACCTTGAATTTGATATCTGACCTGATATGGATCATAAAATTACGGCCCATCAGCTCCTCCCCCGGCGCTCTGAGACGCGAAGATTCCAATGAAAACGATTCGAGGGCAAGGCGTGTTGACTCGATGCTGCTCATAGCCAGTACGACCTGGCAATGAGGACCGAGATTGAGCGTTTTGCGTCCTCCGGGCGTATTGACAACAATACGATCAACAAGTCTGGTGCCTGTTTCAGGGCTTTCGGCTCCGGCAGGGGCACATTCCAGTTTGATTACGTGGGTCAGAGGAACAACACACATACGCAGATCGGAGGAGCGGCCATCCCCATGATCTGCCCGCGTGCTGGCCGTTAATGCCGGAACACTGGAATACTTGTCCAGCGCAAATAAACCGGAAATATAGGACTGGGTTTGGACGGCGATCGGCGCAGGAAGTATTTGAGTAATCCGGGGATCAATCGTTGCTTGCTGTTTAGTGAGGAAAACGCGGAGTGCTTCGTTCAGCCCTACCGGTTCGGGGCCCTCCTTGTTAAAAGAAATCGGATCAAAAACAAAATCGTCGCCCGGAGCAACGCCGATTTCGTACTCAACAGCCTCGTAGGCAGAAAGTGGTTCGCCACGTACAAATGTCTTTTCCGTCACCGGATCTTTATGGCTGATTGGCCTTGTGCCAACAGGATTATTGTCATTTACATCCAGCAAATAATTACGGACTTCCTCCGGCCATTCTTTCAGATCGGATTCCTGTAAACGCGGGCACCACCCACCCCAGTAGATTCCCTTTCCGCCAACGCAGTAAGCTTGGCCGACAAACGGCTGGTTACTTCGCCAGCCTACCCCCCAAACCAGGTTGCGGGTTCCCGGATTTGAACCCGATCCAACGGAAACCGGTCCAGCACCTGCAGGATCAAATAATCCGAGGTTAGGAATGTTCTGGGTATGTTCGGCCACCACGAATGGACCTGCTTCCAAAACCAGAACACGAAGCGCTTTGGTGGCGTCTCCCTGTGCGAAACGCTCCCGGCTCATTTCATAAATCTTTGAAGCGCAGTATCCTCCATACATGCCGGAGCCAATTACGACAACATCAATTCCCTCCGAATCCGATGTTGCTTCATCCCATGTATTGCAAACAAAACGCGGTATCACGTCAAGCCCAAATGTTGTTTGCTGGACGTTGACAGAATCACTGGCAGGGATAAGACGGGGAAGTGCCATTTTAAATCTCGTAATTTAGAATTGAACAATGAACCTGGATGTCATGGATTGTACTTACTGGCTAAAAACGACTCCACATTTTTTGAAGCCATTATTTCCCAGGCATTGGTATTTCCAAACGGTTGCGCCAGTGCTGCTTTTTTAAAAGTGGCGTAATCGTCTTTCTCGGGAAGTAGCCGTTCGGTCAGGAAGAAGTCGGTGCCGAACATAATGCGATTTTGCAGTTCAGGATCCTTTAAATCCTTAAAGAAAGGCTTGTGTGTATCAGGATTGCCTACCGTAAATGAGATATCGGTGTAAACGCTTTCAGGAAATTCGCGAATCAGATTTTTGATTTGGGCACACCAATTTTTTTGTAAGGTTCCAAATAGCTTTCCCGAAGATGATTCCTTGCTTTCATTTAACACATGCTCATCACCTCCAAAATGAGCAAGGCAAATTTTCAGTGGCTTTGTTTTGTTCTTAAAGTATTCCAAAAGCGATCGGTAGCTCTCAGGCTCTAGAAAATATGAACAGGTATTGAGATTTCGATTGTTGTCATTTTGTCCAAATATCCATTTGAGGATGTTTATGGATTTGTCTGGCGACGGAGGCGTTGCTTCACTTCCAAGTGTTTCAGAGTACTTAAGACCAGTGTAAGCATTAACAGGATCCAGACTTTCATTAACAAACCTGGTATCATTATTGTAAATCCCGCCGAGATAGCTGCAATGTGTCAAAACAGGCACCTCATTTTCGGCGGCCCATTCAAAAGTATCTTTCAATTTTTCATCAAAAGCATAGAAGCCCAGACTTGGATAGATTTTCAGGCCGGCGAACGGATATACGGACCGTTCCGCGTTAACCCGGACCTTTGTTTCAAAATAACGCTCAACGGTTTCTTTCAACTCTTTCCCCGTTGCTTTCCATCGGGGATCAATACCAAGGAAAACCAAAAGATTATCCGGATTCTCTTTTTTAATTTCAATAATACCTTCTAATTGACCTTCGTACCCCGTGTCGGATGGTCCTGCTCCGCATTTTTCCATATACATCGTAAGTGCAACAATCTTCAGATGCGGGTCATCATCATATTGCTTTTTTAAATTCTCAAAGATTTCACGCTGATTTCTGCTTTTGCCGACCTGTAAAAAGCTGGCATACCTCTTTCCCAGATTCCCTCCTAATTTGGACAACAGTACCTGGAACATGGCCGACCCGGCATCTGTGTTGGTCAGGCGGTCTACCAGGTATGCAGCGAAATCCGGAAGAAAGAGGTTAAGGAATTTTTTTGGCGCATTCCTGATGTTAAATACATGACTATGAACATTATAGAATTGCATGATTTAAGAAGGTTTGGAAGTAGCTTTTTTCAGAACGTCAAACCAGAAAGGAGCCCCGAAGCTGGCAGCGAAACCGGAGGCCAAAACACCAAGGATTTTGAGTAAAATTTCCCACTTATTCGATTTTGCCTTGTGCTGAAAAATCTTATCTTTAAATAGATTGTGTTTAAAGCCCACAGGCAATTGGGTTTCTTCGATCAGGCTCTTTAATGTATCTGTCAGGGGATTCTTTGAAGCATTTACGGCAGTGCCTATTTCCAGATTTGGATGTTTATTGTAAAACCTGATAACATCTGCTTTTGCCTTCGGATTGTTTTCGTAGAAAGTAAATAATTGAAGGCTGTCCACATTAATTATAACAGCCATTAATATGCCAAGATAAAACAATCTTTCCCTGGTTTTCTTTTTGTACCATAATGTAAGCCTTTGTGTAAACTCGTTGAACCAGTTTTCGAAATAACCAACGAGATGATTATGTACATCTTCCTCATTGATATTACCTGCAGCATCCTTTTTTGCTTTCAATTCTGCATAATTTATTGCCTGCCTGAAAAGTGAGACTACGTCGCTTGCATTGAGTAGGAGCGTGCCATATTTAAAATCTCTTAACAGTTCTGATCGATAACCAACAGTCGGCCCTTTAAAAGAACTGATTCCGCTCCGAACCAAATGTGCACTTCCTACGATTTCAACAAGTGTCTCCGCAAAAAGCTTTGGGGAGATATCATTGGAAGGCTTCTTTGGATCACGGCTTAATAAATCAATTGTTCCATGCGTGTAAATCATTTCCGCCCAATTGATCCCGTTCACATTGTCCATTAATTGCAGGTACAGATAATCTTTCATAAATCTTCCGCGGTCCGCCTTGATCTGCACCCAGGCTTCGAGGATATAGCTGCAGAACAATGCATATAAAGCCCAACTGACCACGATAGCTATGGCGGTAGCGAGGATAGGGATGTCGGCAAGGGTCATAGGGGAAGAGTTTTACATTACTGAAAGGTTCGCCACTTTTACAATTATCTCGCCTGTTAATCCATTCTGGAAGTACACTTCCACTCCCCTGACATTCCGGAACTGTGAATAACAGTGCCAACAATAGCCTGGGTTCTGGCAGGAGGAATAAGCTCTCCGGCAATCTTATCCACCTTCGAAGAATGCACCATCGCCGGAGGTGAAAAGGAATGCGGTAACATCGCCATCACCACTTTCAAATCCCCTTATAAATATATTTTGCTCGTTTCTAAGGAGATTCAGGATTGTGTCCAACATACTTGAGGGCAAAGTTGTAACGATGTAAGGGTGCTCATTTGGTCCGCCAAAGCGATCTGGCTTGCCGCTTAAATCGGATTCAAAATAGATGTATCCTGCATCGCTATTGCCGGTCCGTAACTGTATTCAGCCGAAGCCGGAATTCATTATAACTAAGAAATGGTTAGTGATCGGATAAATATTTCCCCTTGCCATATTGATAGATATTTATTCCTTTATTGCTCAAATTAGTTTTCAAACCAATCCTCTTAAAAACCCGATACTAGGCGTAAAAAAATACTCGCCGCCTTTCATGGTAACAAAGTCCCTGAAATCGGTAGGTATATTTTCTCTGCCTGTATCAGTATTCCATTGATTCGGCAGAGATTTGATAAATCCATTCGGCCCCTGACCAATAATCGCATCTTGGCCCACAAGCTTGCCACCAATGTCCCCTTTATTAGCCCAATCCCTTTGAATAAACTCAAATTGACCTTCAATGCTGCTCTGATAGCACATAAAAAGAAGCCCTACACCGCCATCTGGTTGATCTTCTTCAAGATTATGCTCGTCGCGGCCAATGTCGTTGTATGGAATTCCCCTTCTCGTAAGTCTCACGCTTTTTGCAAATTCATTACTGACATCCCGGCGAGGATTGGTGATTCTGATGTGCGCGTGAAACGGACATTTCAAGCCTTTTAAATCATCGCGATAATCGAAATCGTTTTCCAATTGTGCTTCTCCTGTTATTCCGAACTCATCACTATGATTTGTTACTGCAGTCCCGTCTTCAAACCTGCCTACGATCATTGCACCTGCCAGTTCCCTATTGCTTTTGCCTTTTCGGTTTAATATTCCATATTCTTCATCAGATATCTTGTTAAATTGCTTACTTAACCGGTCCTCCATTTCTTTAAATTTCCTGACATTTTGGTCCAGCTTTCTGAATACAAAGTAGCTCCCGAATGTCTCCGTGTCGCTTTCGTTTGCTTCGGGCACCAGGAGTGTCTTCAATAAAGCACCATTATCGTCCCATTGTGAGGCCGGAGAATCGTTATGGGCCAGAAAGCTGGGTTGGCTAACGCCGTCGGCGTAACCGAAATGCTCAATGCCG
This sequence comes from Dyadobacter chenwenxiniae, assembly GCF_022869785.1. Lineage (NCBI taxonomy): Bacteria > Pseudomonadati > Bacteroidota > Cytophagia > Cytophagales > Spirosomataceae > Dyadobacter > Dyadobacter chenwenxiniae. The sequence continues at coordinate 3,547,821 of NZ_CP094997.1, forward strand.
ATGCCGCTCGCATTACGCAGGACTTTCCCTTTCTGAACATGGACTATTTTTGCAAATCCGGATACCTCATTTAAAATGCGATCTTTCTCCAGTGTTGCTTTTGAAATATTGCTGTCCGCGACTATGATTAGGGCATCAATTCGTTGCCTGAAATCCGGCTCCCATTTTTCAAGGTCATCAGCCGTTTCGCTTACCCTATTTTGCAAGCCGTCGCGAAATGCCCTTTCCGAGGGTATAAGCGCCTCCGGAATTCCTAACTCCTCGTATCCCGAGGCAGCTAACGAGAAATTGAAAAAAGCTCCGCCATCATGTGTGGGGTTAGATTTTCTTAAATGGGCATCACCCAGTTGCGTGGCAGAAGAAGTTACATTGAATCTGGAAATCCAATCTCTGGCGGCCTCCGCCAATTCACGATCAAATTGCAGGAAGATATGAAATGCATGCGTCCGTCCATGAAATTTAAGTATGTTTCCCTGCAAGTCGCTCAGTAGGTCGATATGAGTTTTCAGCGATACATTTGTCGAATCTAATATCCCGTTCATGTGAAAATATTGTTAATTGTTATCATGTAAAATTTGCATTTGAGTTCTGCTTATCTGGCCAACTGTTGTTAAATTTATGGATGTGGGTTATCTTGAAAGTCCCAACTATCCACCAGTTGGTCAATGCTGAAATTTCATAATTTATGCGATTTAAAAACTGCTTGAAAATGTATCTGACACTTGATGCAGCTAAGTCCAATACATTTTTTACGAATCAAAGTTCGTGATGAATTGGCGTCTTGTAAATACTGGATTATGACGATTTGATATCCTATAATTTGAGGATATTTCAGTTGAAAATAGATGGTGGTAATTTATATTGGTCCAATCGCCTTCCTTAATGCAAAGGCGGCTTCTTTTGTTTTACCTCCTTGTACAAGCAGGCAGTTCTTAGGATGAAATGGATGATTAATTTATATAATCTGAAATTTCAATGCATATTTGACAAGGCCAATTGTAGATTGTACTCCTAACTTCTGCATGAGATGTTTGCGATGCGTTTCCACGGTCGTTGGTTCAATAAAAAGCTTTTCGGCAATTTCAGTTCCTGAATATTCTTCTGCAATTAGCCTGAGCACTTCGAGTTCCCGCTTGGTAATAGCGATACTCTGCGGCTTGTTAACTTTAATCGTTAAATCCAGACTCGTATCTCTCGACAATACGGTCCAAACTTCGGCACAATAGTATTTATTCCCTTTTGCAATCAGGTTAATTGCCGTTTCAAGCTCGTGTTTCTCCGCACTTTTAAGTACATAGCCATGAGCGCCGGCGCGAATAGCCTCCTTAATGGCTTCGGGCTGATCCGCTACAGTGAGCAGGCAGATTTTAACATTCGGAAATCGTTCTCTCATTCTTAATGTCAAATCAATCCCACCCATGAAGGGCATTTGAATGTCCGAAACGACCAGATCAATATTTGGCTCCAATTCGAGTGCAGATAATACCTGCTGTCCATTTGTATGTTTAGAAACTACTTCTACATCTTTCATACTGGATAGAAGTAAAACCAGACTATCAAGTAGAATTCTGTGGTCATCTGCTATCAGAATACGCATCATTTTTTCACGAAGAAGTTAGATCATTACAAAGCATGAAAATTATCCGGTAAATTTAATTCACAGGTTTTAACCTATTGGATATTCCACTATAATAACAAAGCAAAAATCAGGAAAATCTCTCCGTTATAAGTGCAACAACGGCGCAATTTTGAAATATTTTTTAACAACTAAGATTATCATCATATTATCTTTTGTCCCTTTCAATGTATGAAAATAAATGGCTGCATAACTTCGCCAATAAATGTAGCTGCAAGTAAATGATCCCGCAGTGCATGGCCATTTTGTATTTCATTCCAAATCCTAAAATTCTAGGATAAAAAATCATAAGAATCGGGGATTTTTACAAGCTTTTAAATCAGGCACCTTTGTCATGTTCTATCATGCATGTATGCGGATTTTAATAGCGGAAGACAATCAAATATTATTAAGAACGCTTACACTTTTAATGTCACGCATAAAAGGTGTAGAGATCGTGTCGGGCCATGCAAATGGCCAGCAGGTCTTAAATGCATTGAGACAGCATTCCGATATCGATCTCGTGATTTCTGATTTACATATGGCAGGTATGGGAGGAATCGAGCTTACCTGTGCATTGAAGGAGCGCTTCCCGATGGTAAAGATCTGTTTGCTGACAGTCGAAGATCAGCCAGAGATCATCAAACAAGCAATAGATGCCGGAGCAGATGGTTATATCCTGAAAAATGCCGAATTCGAACAGCTGGAAACAGCAATGAACCTGATCGCAGCAGGCTATAAGTTTTACAGTCCCCAGGTGCTGACCCAATTGAGCAAGATAAATTAATAAACCTTCAACCGTTAACTACAATTATGATTATGACTGAAACAGCAGCAGAGACTGTCACAGAAACAGTAAAGTATGTACGTCTGCGGGGCTATGCCCACATTGGCGTGGCAGTGGACGGGCGCCTGACCCTCAGCATGTGCGATCCCATGGGAAAACCCTATCCAGTGAAGAGGCCCATTTTTTTCTCCTTTATCCCCGGGACACCAGAAGGTTGGACTCCATCATTTCCGGAAAATCCGCCTGTGGTACCACCGCCCGTAAACCCGCCGATCAGATTTTTGAAGATCGACATGTACGCGCAGTTTACGGAAGACCAGTTTAAGCTTTATGATGACCTTTGGAAGATCATTGATCCTGACCTCACCTGGGAAACGGCCGAACTGCCTACTCCTGAAACGATGGACGACATGAATCCGACGGGGCCTCCCAGACCATAATCAAGGATCCGGCTTCAGGCGATGAACACATTCCCATTGAGGCTTTCCGTTTCAATGGGAATGTTTATGGCTATCCTCATGCCTCTACCATCAGACAATGTAGCGGTCAGGCTACCGCCAAGGGATTCGAGCCTGGTTTCAACATTCTGTAGGCCGATCCCTTTCTTAACCTGGTTTTCCCCCAGCCCGATTCCGTTGTCGGTAACTGCAATGTCGACGCCGTAACTGCTCCTGCGTATGCTGATTCCCGCAGCTGATGCTTTCGCGTGTTTGATCACATTGTTGATCAGTTCGAGCACGATACTATAAACATTAAATTCAATTTCGGCAGGCAGCCGCTGATCCAGCCCTGCAAACATCAACGAAAATTGCAGCGGTGAATTTTGGTTGAGCTTAGCGACAAGGGAAGCCAAAGCTCTTACCAGACCTTCTTTTTCCAGTTCGGCAGGCAGAATATTGTGTGAGATGTTGCGGACTTCGGCATACGCGTTCTGTATAAGATGCTTTATATTCTGATACACCGACTGCTCTGATTCTGATAAATGGTGCGGATTGATGTGCTGTATGCTCATGTTAACGGCACTGAGGAGACTACTCAGATTATCATGCAGCTCAATTGCGACCCGTTTACGTTCAATAGTCTGCCCTTTGAAAAGTGCTGCTTTAATTTCCTCGTTTTTCCTGATCAATTCGCAGTTTGCTTCCACCAGCTCCAGCGTTCGTTCTTCTACCCGGCTTTCCAGCGTCTTGTTAATATTGGCAAGCTCTGCCTGGGTTGTTACCAGCTGCGCCTTTTGTCTGTTGATTAGTTTGTTTTTGGCCTGCAGACCGTTGTTGTTCCAAAAAAGCAGCCCGGCAACGGCCAAAATGAGAATTATTCCAATGAAAAGCACTTTGCGGGCCTTTTGATTGGCCAATAGCTCTACTTGTTTTTTCTGCAATTCACTGGTCTTTTGAACATTGTCATATTGGGCCTGCAGCGTTTCTATCCGATGGTCTGTTTTTTCCTTCGAAAGACTGTCTCTTAACAGCACATAGTTTTCGTATGCATTCAGCGCTTTGGCGGGGTTGCCGGTCTGCTTGAATATTTTGTAAAGCGCTTCAAATGCCTCTGCTTCAATGCTGCTGTCACCCACATCTTTGGCAGTTTCTTTAGCCAATTGGCAGTAAGCAAGGGCCTCTGTCCATCTTTTCTGGCTGGAATAAAGATTGCTGATATTCAGCAAAATACTTCCCTCCAGATCAGCACTTCCTGTTTCGCGGGCTAGTGAAAGTGCTTTTCTGAAATAATCCAGTGCCTTGGGCATATCTTTCATTTCTTTATAAACCCAGCCAATCGCGTGCAATCCCTGGGCTTCATACCACGTGAGCTGCTCCCTTTGGGCAAGTCTGTAAAGTTTTTGATTAACTTCAAGCGCTTGTTCCAACTCGCCCTGCTGCCGAAATATCGCCCCTTGTACATTGAGGATCGAAGACTCAATGTAAGAATCGGGGTGCCTGCGCAGGACTGCCAGGCCCTGCTGACAAAGCTTTGAAGCCTTATCGAATTCCGTCAGGCTGGTATATGCATGAGCGAGCCACCCGAGGGAAGCAGCCGTCCGCGTGTATTGACGCATTTTTTCGGCAAGCGGAAGCGCTTTATAATGGTAGCGAATGCTCTGATGATAATCTCCGCGTACCTGGTAAAGATACCCGGCATATTGATAGGCATAAATCAGGTAATTCTCCAGTCCCGGCTTTTCACTTTGAGCAATCAATAGTTGGTTGTAATGCGACGAGGAATCAATATCTACATCCACATAAGCCCGCATGATGGATTTCAGAGCGTAGCATATAAGCGTGTCCCTTACCAATCCTTTGGGTTTCGAGCCCGCATTGCTTAGTTCTTGTTTTAAACCATCGATAGCAGCCTGCTGTGCGTAGCAGTTCGACGACAGTATTGATAAAATAAGTAGCAGTTTTTTCATAGAGGAGGCGTTTAGGTAAACTTAACGAAGATACAACGATTTACCAAGGGCAATATCCTTAAATTTTAGGATGCAAATTAGTAGTAATCAGGTATTTAAAGTGGTCGTTTTACTTGCGAGCTTTGGAGTTTAAGTGATTTTACCCCCTACCAATATGAACCAGGAAGCCGCGACATTTTCGCTCTCAAATTTCTTCTCTCTGGACAGAAAACAAATCGTTATCCTGATGACGATCCTTTCTATACTGGTTACTGCTGCGCTGTATCTTTTTATTTACATACCATCCAATCAAAGGAATGTAGAGGCAATCCGCTTCCGGGCAATTCAAAACATTGATAAAAATATTGGCAAGAAGGTTGACAATTCTGTGATGTTGATGAACCAGTTGTTGGCGTACCAACAGAATAAGGATACTGTTGTGGCTTCATATATAAAGTCCTTTCCGAAGAACGATTTTGAATTGTCTGAGGTTAAGCCCGATGACTCATTTCCACTGGACACGAGAGGGGACAACCTCCGGAAAATCTCTTTTGACGATGAAAATGTGAAGATCAGATTGCAAAATGACAATCTGAGTATCCAGATGAAATATACGCTCCAAAAATTCATTGAGCCTTTACTTTCCAAAGATGCATTCGACAATTATTTGCTGATCGATGAACGGGGGCGAATCATTTATCAGACGTTTCATAGCGGGGCCATCGTGCTTCCCATGGATTCGATTGAAAGCAATTACACCGGGTTCAAGAACAAAAACGTCCGGGACATTCGTCTGGGAGGGGTTGATTACAAGATTTTTCTTCAGAAGATCAAGCTGGCTCCAACCAAGTTTGTGACCATTGCGGGGCTGCTAAATAAGCAGAAGTATCAGCACTTGAATACTAGCCTGCCTGAAAACATGGTAGTATTTATACTGTTTATCCTGCTGGCGCTCATTCTTTCTTTTCCCTGGATTAAGCTTTATCAAATTGGAAATCAGGATAGGTTGACGGTTTTTGATGGCCTTTTTGCATTCGTATCGTCTTTGTTGCTGCTTGCTTTCCTCGTTTTCGCCTTTCTGAATTACAATGGGATTATGCAGCCGGGCGAGCGCTCCTCCAAGATTAGCAGCAGGAACCTGGCAAATGGTTTGAAAACAGCATTTGAGTCAGACATTACAAAAGCCTTCAATGTGCTTTCCAGTATTGATAGTTTACGCATCAAGAATAACATAAATAGAAACCTCTCGAATATTTCGGCGGATATTAAATCCCAGAATGCGGTGACTCCGGTGAAACTCAGTGACAAGACTGCAAAAGCCGCGCTGCAGCCACTTATATCAAAATTGATTGTTGAGGAGGTTTTCTGGCTCGATCGCAAGGGCTGGCAGATATACAATTACAACAAAACGACGAGTGCGCCCTCTGCTAGCTACGCTGATCGCAGTTATTACAAACAATTGTCCGACAACCGACCGTACCATTTAGAAAACGGATCCGGTTTTGGCCTTGAGCAAGTCGTTTCGTGGACCACAGGTAGTTTCGTGACTGTAGTTTCCAAAAAAGTCGAAGGCGATAGTGCTGCGTCTTACGCGGCTATTGCGTTCAATCCTAAAAGTGTTGCGCGCCCGCTTCTGCCGGCAGGTTTCACATTTGCCATAATAGACAAGGAAGGAAATGTTCTGTACCATTCAAATCCGTTCAAGAATCTGAACGAAAACCTGATTCAGGAATTTTACGACACAGATCTGCTGCGGGAAGGATTGCGCGGGACGGAGGATTTCTCCATGAAAACCAAATACAGCGGAAAAGAGAGCAACGTATACATTTCACCGTTTAGTAGGTTGCCTTATTACATGGTTGTTTTTGAAGACACCGGTTTCAACTCCGCAAGAGATACCAAGGTATTTGTTTTTACTTTTACACTTTTGTTCCTCTTCTTTCTTTTCCTTGCCATTCATTTTGTGGTGATCTATCTGCTTTATCAGCGGCCAAGTTTCCTTAAAAAGCATTACTTCGACATTGCCTGGCTGGGACCTAATAAGAAGTTCAGGCCGAGGTACATTCTTGTTTTTGTTTTCAATTGCGTCATTATTGTTTTGCTCATTCCGTTCGCCTGCTTTGCATCTTTTATGCAGTTTCTTTTTATCATGCTGCTTTCTGCTACTGCGGTTTCGATATTCCTTAACATCCAGTATAACAGGAGTTATTTCAAGAATGAGGCTCACAAGTTCCGGCAAAAGGAGAAGGCCATCAAAACGCTTTTCGGGATTGCGGGTGTCATTATTATTGCCGCCGCAGTGAATACGGACTTTAACTGCTTTCTGTATTTTACAATCATCATCTCTGTTTTTGGCTTTTTTTACACAAAGCTTACGGTTCAGACCCGACACAGGCGTCGCTTGGTCAATTTGGCCAGTAATTTCCGGGTAAGCCATTGCTTTACGGCCATGGTCTTTACCAGGCTTCTTATTATGAGTGCCTTGCCGGTCGCTTACTTCTTTATTTCAGCTTACAACTACGAATCGTCGCTAATCGGCACTTATCGTCACAAACAATTTAATGAGGAATTTGTCCGGCGCGGCGGGGTAAAGCACTTTGGGCTGGGTACCAATATGTTTTTTGACAATGTATGGATTGCAGGTTTGCAAAAACCTGATGCGATAGCGGCAGATATGGAAGATATGGCAAAACGTTTATTCGAAAAGTTGGGCGGGCATATCCCACATGATGAAGGCGTTTCATACACAGGTGCGCAGAAAGCCGGCGGATATGCCAGATTCAAAGGAGGCATCACAACTACGGATTTCCAGGCTGACAACCCGGGTTTCAACCGACTAACTACTGAACCAATCAATTATAGGCTTCCTGCCGTCGTTGGAACTAACTGGGCTAACTGGTTAGATTGGAAGGGCGTTTCTTACTGGTGTATTTTTCTGGGTGCATTGGTTTTGTTTGCATTTATCCTGCACAGAATTATCCGGAAGCTGTTTGCGCTCAATCTTCCAAAGCAGATTGGCTGGGCCAAGATTGATGAAGAACTGCTCCTCAACAACAATTTGAATTCCAACTTGTTCTTGATCGGACCTTTTGGCTCCAATATTCTTGAAATGGTTGAAGAACATGTAAACGCCGGCAAGATCCGAGGGCCGGGCGATGAGAAGCTGGCTTTTGGGGGTGGTTTTCCATGGACCAAAAATGCCCATATCGCAGATATGCTTATGATCCCGGACAATGAGGAAGATGCAAAGACCGATAAAATATGGCTTGGCATCCAGGCCAGTACAAGGAATAAAAATTACAAACTAATTATCGTGAACCATTTTGAATACGATCTTCATAATATGAATACCAACCGGATAAAGCTGAATTTCCTGGAAAGCCTGCTGCACAAAACCGACTGCAAAATAATCATTGTATCAACAGTGCACCCAATCAACTTCCTGGATTCACTAAATCAGGCTGAAAATAAAAAGCCGGTAGGGCAAAGGCAGCCTGAGCATGACCTCGAACGATGGCATCTATTGCTTTGTCATTTCAGGATTATCGTGAGAGGAATCGCTGATGGCAGAAAATCACGCAGTGCCACCACCGAATGGCAGAAAACCATCAAGTCGGAATTGCGTTACGGATCGTTCCTGAATGAAATGCGGAACCCTGCAATGAAAGTATTAACACAAATGTCAAATAAAAATCTGCGTATGCTTGACGGAGATTCACTGGACTTTAAAATGGAAATAACTTCGCATTACTACTATATGGGCTTATGGCAATCTCTAACCAAAGAGGAAAAATTTATACTTTATGACCTGGCCGAAGATGGACTGGTGAATCCGTTTGACGAACATAACCTGTCGCTTTTGATCCTGAAAGGGCTGATTTTGCAAGATGACAGCGGTTTGCGCATTTTTAATGTCGGCTTCCGTCATTTCATTCTTACATCTATCGGTACCGGTGAGGTCATGAAAATCCGTAGCCAGATCAGGGATAATGGGGCCTGGAACAGCCTGCGAATTCCATTGATCATTTTGATTGTGGCGGTGTTCGCATTTCTCTTTGCTTCGCAGCAGGAAGCTTACGAAACGTTGCTTAAGTATTTGTCGGTACTTACCATTTCGGTACCGACTGCATTGAAGTTCTTTGCAATGTTTGAAAAAACGCCCAAGAACAATTGATAAGGTCTTTTATTATACGGGAGTCCTGCATCTGAAACATCCATATTCCTTGATTAGATAATCTCGATATCCATCCCAACTCCATTGTCAAATAATTCGATTTGTAGATGATGACTTTCGAAATTAAGTAAAACTGAAATTTTTGTAGCTCTGGAATGTTTTAGCGAGTTGTTGAAAAATTTCTGAGCAATTCTCACTATCACAATCTCTTTTTCAAAGCCCATAGGATGGGCGTCTCCCTACGTAACAATTTCAGTCTCAATATTTTTAGCCTAACTTACATAACCCAGATGATGACTCAATGCCTCCGCCAGTCCGTGATGGGCAATGAAACTCTGATCCATGCTTTTTGTAAGCGAACGAATCTCATTTATTATCTTGGTCGTAATTTGACTTGTTTCGCTTACCCTCTGCAAGGACTGAGGGTCATTTGCGTATACCCGGCCAACATATTCAAATTGATTTTGACTACCGTTAGTAATTGGCCGACATTATCATTGTCAGAATGGATACAAAGGCACCAATTTCGTCAAATACTCACCTTATATATTTATGGTCACTGGATTGAGGATAAATCCGAACATCAATAATTGCAATTGGTAACTATGAGTAGTGGAATGGAATACGAACTTCTTATAGAGGAACTCTATCGAACACTTGCACCTGATGCAACGATCAAGCAAAATGACTTTATTTACGACAACAACAAGGCTGACTCCCAGGCAGGAACTTGTTATAGGTGAGTTGTTATATTCTTTTGAAGACCGCAGACAAAGACAGGTGATAAATATCGCTTACTAGATCGCCCACATTATCGGTGCGGAATCGGTCACTTTATCGGTCAAACCCTCCGAAATAAGTCTTTTCTGCGAACACCCGTTTCATGAGCGGGTCTTGCCCACCACCCAATATCCCCGGCGTAAAGTTTAAATACGGTTCTTCGACTTTTACAACCGTTTAATAAGTTACTTTTGCACTATGTCACTGACTTTTGTAGTATTACTTAAATCGTAAATTTTCCGCAATGGTGTCAATTTTTACAGTATTCTTACCTTTGACTATTGCTTCAGGTGACAGGCCACTATATATTTCCTGCATAAAAATGGCATTGATGCCGTTTGGTTGCTTCCCGGATAAATCCAATTTCTACTAAAATTTAAAGCAACAGCTCCCAGATGTATTAATCAGCATATGCTAATGATGACAGCGCAGGTAGTCTTCGGATTAACAAACGAGTTGAACAAACTTTGAAGGTACTTTTAAAAGATTTGTCTCTGTTCCGTTCCAATAAATCACCAAGTCAATTGTCTCAAAAAAGGTAATATAAGTTGACAGAATATTTTAAATTATAGTTATGAAACCCCAAGTCGACGTCGGTATTGCATTTTATGGCAAACCCTATCAGACCATTGTTACTATTAAGTCGCTAATCCAACATAGCGGTCAATACATAGACAAAATATACATATCCCGCGAACGCAGACAACCACACAATGATTATATAGGAATCTTTAAGGTTGTCGACTACTTCCGCAACGATCCAAACGTTCGCCTGGTCATTCATTATCCATATCACCATCTCGGTCTTGGTGTGATAGATTTGCAAAGAGCGAAGAATGATACCAGCTGGAGGCAGAGTATTATGTACCAGTATGCGTTGGAAACCACGAAAAAGAACTATTTGTGTATTATGCATAACGACATGTTGTTCCATGACGACATGATCGGGATAATGCTGCAACAAATGACGACCGGTCCTGAAAACTTAATTGGTATAGGTTCTATTGGCCAATGCTGGAGTTGTCCCGCAGGAAGTGATTGGGCAAATAAGTGCAACCCTCACGTGTACGAAGATTTTGTTCCTACTTACCAAGAGGCCATGGAAATTACGGAGGCCTACGCCACTCCCCGACAGCAAATACAGAAAAATGTAATCTCTGGCGGTCGGGTCCATATTATGCCCGAATGCCGATTGAATGAATACTGCGCAATGATCAATGTGAAAAGCTACCGGAGAGAAACTATTCCTGATGGCGATATTGGTTGCTATGGAGGCAATTGGGGCGGTGTAGATAATGCCACTGTCTGGTCACACGACGTTTACCAAAAAGGATACCGCTTCAAACATCTGCGTTTAGAAGATTACACCAGGCACGCCCCTTTCGATAGTACAAGCAGCGGTACACAAGCGAATGACAATCGCGATCTGTACCTTCGTTCTGAGGCAAATGCAAGGGAATATATTGAAAACAACTATGGTCCGATAAAGTTTTCCGGCTATGTACAATTCGCAAATTCTGTCGATTCAATTAAAAGGAATGCTTGGCTGACGATCATTCATACATATGGATATCTCAAAGGCTTAGTCAAGAAATAGTGCAGCGCTCCAATAATCGGTGGATCACACTTTTTTATTTTGCCGGTCAAATTGAATTAAGATGCCTTATATTTCAAACAACTAACTGCATGAAGGCGCTTAGTACCAAGGGGAAGCAAATCCTGCTTTATTTTACAATGTCCGTTCCAGTCGTTGTGTTTGCTGTTTACGTCTTTAAACATGCACTCAACGTTCCTTATATGGATGACATGGAACTCATCGATTGTGTCAATGTTCTTAAAAAGGGAACTACAAATGCCTTCACCACTCTTTTCCGACAGCAGAATGACCACCGGTCGACCTTTCCACGATTGGGCATTATAGTCAGCTATCTCCTGAGTGGTACGTTGAATTTCAGGTTGACAGTCCTTTTGGGATACTTTAACCTTATGCTACTGGGCTATGCTTTTTACCTCATTTACAGATCTGCGAATAAAGAGAATACCCTGTTCTTACCGGTGCCGTTATTGCTATTTTCTCCATTAGTCTATCACGTCCATCTCTGGAGCCTTACTGCTTTTCAGCACACCCTTTCTATTGCATTTTCCATTTTGAGCCTGTATTTTTTACAGCCTAAAAAGAAAGCTTCCTGGTTTTTTGCATTTCCCATCGCCGTAGCAGCCAGCCTGACCAACCTAGACGGCATTAGCGTCATGCCCGTATGTATTGTTTGGCTTTTGATGCAGAAACGCTGGAAAGACGGGGCAGTTTTCTTTGGCCTTACGGCTTTTTATATGGCCATCTACTTTACAAATTTCAAACTTTCCTCAGCCAGCCACATTGACTTTTCAGTTACTAATTTGCCGGTTATGGCGCACGCTTTTATTGTTATCACGGGTTCGATTGCTAAATTTATTTCAGACACCCACGGCATAGTTCTGTCCACAATCTTGGGTTCCGGCATTCTTGTCATTTTTCTTTCGCTTAAGTTTTTCCGTCGCTCACAAGAAGGTATAAAGTTCTCTTTGGAAGAACTGCTTAATTTTGATTTGACAGATATCTGCTTTTTAAGAATGCTCGCTAGCATGGCGACCATTATGATTGGACGTTATGCAGAAGGGGTGGGAACAATGATCGCACCACGGTTTCAGATTTACTCCGTGAGCATAGCAATCGTCTTCTATTTGTTTATGGTTAAAAGTGCCCCATTTCGAAAAGCTTCTTTTTTCAAAATCACTTCCATAGGTGTTGCATTGGTCGTAAGCATTTACAGTTACAAAAAATATGATCGGGCGGTCAATTTCAATGACAGCGGGCTGAAAGCTGATACTTACAATTACACAAGGAATGGAATTTTCCTTCATCAATATTATAACCTTCCTGAACCTGAGCCCGCATTTTTCGAAAACTACTCATTTCCGGAATATTTTGACAACAAGATTATTGATGCATGGAAAAGCGCAACCGCTTTGCCTGGACATGGTTTGGAAATACAGGTAACCGAATATCCGGAATTAGACAGGTACAAAAGCTTTATCTACAGGATCAATGCGATCAAAATCTTGAATGTCGGGGGTGATGTGCCCAGAAAGGATGTTTATCTGGGACTTTCGGAAAATTCAAATCCTAATTGCTTTTATCTGGTGGCGCTGAAAGATGACAGGCCGTACCGGAAAAATGGGGAGTTAATGGCAGGTGAATTCAATGTAGAAATTCCTAAGAAAATAAAATCTGGATTTTATACAGCCACACTTTGTTGGCTCGAAGCCCAAAAACCACGGTTCGAACTGATTTCCAATAAAGTTCACCTTTAAAACCCTAAATCCCTGGCGGACGGTTTGTTTCATTAGCGGATTTTATCTTAACCAACAAAACATAGAAGAGGGTAAAGGCCTCAGAAAATGCTCCAAAAATCTATGTAGGCACTTATGGAATGTACAACGACGGTTCTCTCTTTAGGAAATGGTTTGATTTGACAGACTATGCCGATGGAACCCGTTTGACAATCATAACCTATCCCTTTTGATCCTGAAAGGGCTCATTTTGCAGGATGACAGCGGTTTGGGCATTTTTTATTTCGGCTTCCGTCATTTAATTCTTACATCTATCGGTACCGGTGAGGTCATGAAAATCCGTAGCCAGATCAGGGATAATGGAGAATGGAACAGCTTGAGAATTCCATTGATCATCTTGATCGTGGCAGTGTTCGCATTTCTTTTCGCGTCCCAGCAGGAGGCTTACGAAACCCTGCTGAAATATTTGTCGGTACTCACAATTTCGGTGCCGACCGCACTGAAGTTCGTTGCCATGTTTGAAAAAACGCCCAAGAGCAATTAAGGGGTATTATATCTCATGCGAGCGCTGACGCAGCGTCAGCCATTTCTTCTTCCGGTAATCCAACAAATGGTTGATAATGTGGCTTCCCATGGGATGATTTTGCCGCGGCAGATATTGAAGTGGAAGTTCTGGCGCGTTCTGGCCAGCACTTGGCGGGGCAGGGCATTTATGCGGTTCGCATTATGACAACTCTTTTATTTCACAGACTCAATTTTCAAAATCAGAGGAACTGTGTCTCCTTCATTCCCTGCCGCGGAAAAACGCATTTCTTTGGCTTCGTAACGTATACTTGTAGGGTTCATCAATTTGCTGCCAAGGCTCTCACGGATACGTGACGGAATATCTCCTTTACCATTTTCAATACGTTCAAGAATGCCCTGTAAATGAGGCATCAAGGTCTGATTGCTGTAAAAGACACATAAGTAATCTGAGCCGACTTCTTCAATTAGTAAGGCGCTTTCAGGCGAAGGGATAACCATATCGAAACCCCTGACAGGCAGCTTGTCTCCCGTTCCTAATCCAAAATCTTTATCCCTTGGCCAGTGCACGGTCGACTTCCCTTTACTATTAATACTGAAAACGCACATGGACATACCATTGCGGGCATTATTGGTGAGGAGCTGAAATGCCTGGCCTACCTTCCAGTCTTTTTTGTTGAGTTCATAAACACCATTACTCAAATATGCCGGGCTGGCCCGTACAAAATCGCTTGTTTTCTCGTCCAGGTATTGAAAACCGAATACTCCGCCAACTTTTGTCATACCGCCTGTTTCAGCCTTTGCCTCGGTCACTTCTTCGGGTAGGATCAAGATGATTCCTGCCTTGGCAATCCTCGAAAAATCTTCGAACCCGATCCAAAAGCAGCCCTGCTGGCCCCACTTTTCCCCCCAGCTGTTCAGAATTTTAAATGCTTTTTTGGGAAGATCATAGCCGACTACCGTCATAGCGTGACCATACTTTTTCGTTCCTTCTTTTTTGGGGTCATAATGGTTTTTTGATTCATTGAGTTTTGCAAAAACATCCCCTACTTCCATGCCCACAATCACGGGCAAGTCATTGAAAGCAATCGCCTGCAATATGGCTTGTACTCCCTTGTTCCCAGGATCCTTTTTGTAGTCAAATACCGCCTGATAATCTATGATAGGGAAAATCGGTGATACTGAGGACGGCAGTTTGCCACTACAAGCGTTTATAGAAAATTCTTTAAAGGGAATGTTTCCCTGCTTTTTCATGTAATCCGCAATCTCAAAGATATCCATACCTCCTTCACAACCAGGGCGTAACTTTTTGTAAGGGTACATGGCTGAGAGTGCGATCTTATCAATCTCCGACCGGTCTGTTATTTTATGTTGAACGGCATACTGGATGGTATAGGCATAGTAAGCAGTTGCCCAGGAAACACAGCTTTGAATCGCCCCCTGTGCGGCAGGGCTGGGCGCATATTGCAATAAATCTTTTCGCAATGCAATGTTTCCCAGGCTTTTTGTCGCAGAGGTCTGCTCGGGCATTCTCGGAATTAGTGAAAAATTCTTTTCGTCAAATATCAACCCGAACCCCTGTTGTTCCTGCGCTATTACTACAGAACACACAAGAGTTGCCAGGAGAGTAAAATAAGGGGTAAGCTTCATCTTTATTTTTTTTGATCGCATCGGTTTTTCTAGTTGCCCTCTAATTTTAAAATAACTGGAACTAGTGACGCATCCGGCAATGGGCTGCTTTTGAATTTCATGTGGTCTTTTTCAAAGTTTACCATTGATTTTGGCGTAAGGTATTTGCCAAAGACTTGTTGAAAGCGCGATAGAAAATCAGTACTATGCCCGTCCAGCTCCCGAATCAGGATCGTGATTTCCCGGTCCATCTTTTTATTGCTAAAAATTGCTGCCAACCAATCAGTTCCTTGACGTTCTTTGATAAATACCTGCTCCTTTCGGATCTGATTTCCATTCACATCGTAAGTCAGGATCGGCTCAGGGATTACAACCTGGCTTTGGGCTTCGGACAACATCGCTGACGATATTCGGGGAGAATCTTCTTTATATTCTTTTTGATGCGGGTAATGCAGCTGTGCTTTTCCATCGGGATCTACGCCCAAAACATATACATAACTCTTCGCGGCACCAGTACCCAGCAATTGAAACTGAGAAAGCACGTCGTAGCGTCTGTCGGGTTCATAGTAACCTGCAGGGTGGCTGGTTAGCGCCACAGGTATGTAATTTCCTTCTGTATTGACTGAATTTAGCACCAATGTTCCATATAGTACACTTCTATCAGGAATATGTGTACCAGTGTTGGATTTTTGATGCCTGGCAATGTTCTTTTCTGATTCACGGGCGAGTACGGGACGGTCTTCCATTGTAAATTCAAATGCATACTTTGCATGTCCAAGATCAGCATAACGGATCCAGGCAAAACCACCTTTTCCCCAATTCTTACCAATCGGATGCGTAATTTCAAATGCCTGCCGCTGGTCATCATATCCGGTTACCACAACCGTTTGAAGGCTTTTCATACCGGAACCAGGTGCCCAAACGTCCGTTTTAAGATTTACAAAGCCCTCGTCGGCCATTATACACAACACAACCGGGTGCTTCCGGCCAAGACAGCGTTTGATGACAAATTGTTTCTGACCAATGCTCGCAAGATCATCCGTGGGATTATTAACAAAGAGCCTGGTCATTGCACGAATCAGATAGCGGTCGACCTTATTGAGTAGTTCCGATGGTTTATTGTGGCAGTCAGCCGCGCCTTGACTATATTTAGTCAACTTGACATTTCCAATGTTGACAAGCAAATCCTGCGTTTGTTTTATCCATTCCTTATGAAGCCCGCAACTTTCAATTGATACTTTTGGCAGCATATCAAATAAAAAATACGGTGAAAAGGCTTGGTTTTCGACCTGCTCCCGGCTCCACTGTTTACCGTATCCCAACATTATGCTCATCGCTTTGCTGATTGCGGCCGTCCAGATTAGTCCTCCCGAAGCCGTAACAGGAGCTAGGGGACAGTACATTCGCAAACTTAAATTTTTCGGAGCTCCCTCCGGAAGCGCAGCTCCGTAGAGCATGTTGGCGGATTCGATTGAATTGTAAACAGAATCATTGATTTCCAGGCTCTGCCCTTGCAAAGTTTCCTGCGCCCCGGCAGCGATCGCAAGCAAAATAGAAAGAAGCAGCTCCAATGATTTCATAGTAATCTATTTCAACTCCCTTAGTAATTGTGCAGCTTCATCCACATGCTTGGAAGATCTGTCGCTGTTAATGGACCTCAGTAGCGGTCTGGCTTTGGCAGGTTCGCTATTTTTTAGATATGCCAATGCCATGTACCAGCGTCCTTCATCCTTCAATGGCGCCTTAACCTGTCTCAGGTAGGTTAATGCTTTCGCCGGCTCGCCTTTGGACAAGTAACTGATCCCCAGGTAAAATTTTCGGTACGATTCCAGAACAGGATCCGCTTTCGGACCTTTTTGACTAGCGCCATATTCACCCTTTGATCCTTTGGGTGGCTGGCTTATATTTTTGTCCAGCAACATTCTGATCGCCTCATCGGTTTTCTGGTTTTCAAATGCGCCAACTGCCTTTTTGAAATTTGGAGGCACATTCTCCCTTGGTTGTGAGGCCTCGCCAATGAATACGGCTACCATGTCTTCGGCGGTCGGACTAATCGGGGTTACCTTGTCTTTTTTCTGCTCCTTCTTAATGCCGTCAGCAATCTCATCGCCCGTATTGTTCTGGTTGTACCAATACCAGGTTCCGAAGCCCAGCATTGCAATAATCAATGCTGCGGCTGCAAGTCTTTTGGGCCAAAGTGAAATTACGTTTGTTTCCGAATTGATGTCGGCCTTACGGCCCAGCAGCGGGAGCTCTTTTAGAGGTAAGCTCTCCTTTTCATCGGAAAGCTGTCCATTAGCAATCATCTCGTCTCGTAGGCCCGCAAGATGATCCTTGATTTTTGTAAAACGGTACATTTGGGCGATCCGCTGAATTTCTACTTCATCAGCAAACGCTTTATCTGATTTTATTTTTAACTCAAATTGTTCACGCTCTTCCGGCTCCATCAGATGATGCAGATAAAGGTGAATTTGTTTAATATCTTCCCGGCTTAAATTTTCCACTTTGAGAACTTTTGTTTTTAAAATTCAACTGACAATTCGCACACCGATCCGCTTTTATTTTCGCACATCGAAAAATTTTAGGTAGCTTCTTTTAACACTCGATTTGAGATTATCTACGTACCCGGGTTTCAAATCCATCATTGTAGCAATCATTTCCTCAGTCTTACCCTCGGAAAGTAGCCGCAGAAGCAATTCCTCCCGCTCGTTGAGTGTCGTACGAAAAGACCTGAATTCATCTTCGAACTCGATGTCCAGGATCGGGTCTGCCTGTACGAAAAGCGATTCAAAAACGCCCCAGTTGTCGGTTGTATTCTCCCTGACGATAACCTCTCCGTCAGCATCATAGGACGAGAATCTTCTGATCCAGTCGATCAACCGCATGCTGCTCACAGTCCACAATAATTTCTTCAATGAACCGTACACTTCTGTTTTCATAACGACTTCCGTCAGCGCATTCATCACAATATCTTCCACATCCTTTTCTATCTGGAAATTTTTCCTTTTCAGGCTCGGAATGATCTTGCGATAACATATAAAAAGCAGGCAAGTATATGCCTTGTCAAGTTTTTCAAGAAAATCTTTTAACAGTTCTGCATCCGTATTGTATTCGGGACAAGGCGGCTTTTCCGTACTCATAAATAGAAGGAGGTTATTTAAGTCAAAAAATACTGATTCATAGTCTAATCTATGCGAGAACCGCATTCTTTTTTTTAAGTCTGAAGAGTTTTGCTTCCTCTCCCCTAGCCTCTCACTGTATCGGATCATCCACGGGATTTTCACGCATTATCCAACAATGTTAAAGCGAATTCAGACGCAGATTTTGAAATAGCGACTTACTTATTACTTAATAGGCAGAATCAGAAAATAGTAAAAAGCGATTGAAAAAAAATTTATGCATTGTGTGAAAATCGATAGGGTCGTACGATGAATTAACGAAAGCAAAATCAACCATCCAATTTAACTTTTTGACTTTATGAAAACTGCAACTTTATCTCAGAAATTATTCAGCCTTCGTCTGCTACTTATCGTTGGAATCGCGCTGACTTTTGGGGCCTGCAAAAACAATGATCCGCAGCCTGACGAACCCTTCAGCGAAGCAATTCGCAGTAATATCCCCCAAGAGACGATTGATAAAATAAGAGAAATGGGCATTAAAGTGAACGAGGGTACAAAACCACCTTTATTAAACGGTACCTACTGGCTATCTCCGCTGATCATGACAATGACCGAAGTGCCAAACGATAATTATAAGGTGGGCCATCGATTCGATGATTATAAAATAAAACTTTACAATCAGGATGAGAAAAAGCTTACCATATCCCTGGATAATAAAGGTTACAATTTTTCCGGTGAGCTCCGCACCACTTCAATTGGTCAGAATGGGGCGTATATAGCGGGAAAAGGTAATTTCTTTACGGTATTTATCGTAACGGAGGGGGAGCACACTTACAACAGTTCCAGGTTTAAGATGCTGGAAGTATATTCCGGAGAGTTATCTCCGACCGGGATCAAAAACATACAGAACGCGATTATAATGATAGACAATTACGGCAACGTTAATGATGACCTGATTCCAAACAATACCGGAAGGGCTTTTTACGACAGCGACGCATTCTCCGAATCAGGCGGCACATTCAGGATAGCTTCTAACCGGAAAGGCAATGTTGCTGAAAAAGCTACGGACGGAGAACGCGAGCTCTTCTTAAAAAAATAAGGACGGTTGAGTAACGTACTGCCTGGCAATTTAGCCGGGCTTTACGCATGGGCGCCCGGTTGCGATTCGCATCTTGATCCTCCGTGCTATGTTTGAAACCTTATTTCAAGGTAAAAATAAAATCTCCTCCCTGATGACCGGTGTTATCAATGCGGCTGTATTGAGGCTGGTGCGGCGTATTTTCTCCTGAATTGCTGATCACCGCCGTGTAAAAAGAACTGAAAAACGCGAGTGCCGGCAAGTATTTGCTCTCGTTTTCACGCAGCCTTTCCAAAAAATACTTCATAAAGACACTATTGTCAGGTACTTGTTCCAGATTTCCGCTAGTGATGGCGATGCGGCTGGGCAATTTATAGATCTTCTTTTCGGCCGTGTCGTCAGCACTTTTAGATGAGATACTCCCTCCAAAGCAAGCATCGGTTACCAGTAATGTATGCCGCGAATTGATCCCGCGGATGTAATCTTTAACCGTTGAGTTGGAAATCCAGGTCGCCTGGTTTTTGTATTCGGCATCTTTTAAAAGCCAGTATCCCTGTCCGATTTTTTCATCCCATTCGCCGTGCCCAGAGAAGAAGATCAGCAGGTTGTCTTTTTTCGTCAGAGTGGCTTTGAGCTTTTCAAGCGCTTGCCCAAGTTCGGCAACAGTTGGGTCTTTGAGGATGGAAACATCGCCAGCATTAAATTTATAACGGCGTAAAAGCACCTTGGACAGTGCCTCCCCATCTTTGTGCGGATTGCTAAGCGGCCGGATGCCAGGCTGATAGCTCTGAACCGAAATGATCAAGGCGTAATACCGACCCTGAGCAATGTCTTCAAAATTGGTCTCGTCACTGGCAGTAATGGGTTCCGGCAACTTGGATTTAAGTGTTACCAGGGCCGAAGCTACGTTCCCTGGATTGTCAATTGCTTCAATTTTTACCGTTTTTTGAGACAAATTGGGCGGGAGCGTAAATACCTGACTATATATGCTGTCTACGTCCGGTTTTACCAGTTTTCCATCCATCACAACAGATTTGATCCCGCTGCCGTCAGATACTTTGATTTTGACAGAAATCCTGCTCAATCTTACTTCAACAAGCGACTTGGTTTGTGCCTCTTTCGGTTCAATGATGGAAATCACCGGCGGAGTTTTGTCCTTTGTAGGAGTAGGAGTTGCCGGTGCTGTTTTGGACAATTGAAAAATCCATTCCTGGGTACCTGCATTATTGTTGGACAGCACCTCCACCAAACGTGAACTCTTTGAAAAACTCGACATTGTTCTCCCACTGGCGAAAGTCCGTGCTTCCAGCGACGCAAAGCCCTGACCTTCACCCGCGCCCACTTGTTGATCGGTAAGAGACTTAACCAGTCGGTCAAATTCCGCAGGTTCGCTGGTAACGAAAATAACGGTTTCAGGTTTTGAGGAGTTCAAATGGATTTCTTCGGTCCATTGATGATCAGTCCCATCAGTGTTATCAATTCTGTTCCTGCGCCAAATGTTCGATTTTGCAGACATTCGCTGAAATAAGCGGTTGCTAATCTTTGCTTCTCTCAAAACACCCGACTGTGCATCATGAATCTCAAACAACAATTTCCAGGTGATCCGGTCCGTCTGCTGTGCCTTGCAAGGGATAGTGAAAATGATAAGAAGAGCAAACAGCTTATTCATAGGAGGTTTGATGGAAAGTCTTTACCAAAACTAAAAAATTAACAGTAAAAATGTACTTTAAACCCGCCTTCCTGCAACCGGCGGATACTTCATTTTATAATGGCATCTTCCTAGCACCAGTTTTTTGCCAAATATTTAGAATTAACTTGCTGTTGTGGCCGATTGGCTTTAATTTTTAATCCATTATAGAACCCGACCTTACTTAACTCCTCTATGCATTCTGTAATTCACCCTCGGGTCTTTCTCGCAATTACCGGATTTATGATGATTTTCTTGCTGACCGAATGTGCAAAAAAAAGCGTCGCGACGTCTCAATCGGCATTGGCCCTGAAAGTAGCATTGGAATCTCAACAAAATGCACTCATCATGCTGGAAAGGGTTTCCGACAATGCGAACAGGGCCGACTCATCCCGGCAGATCAATCATGAAACGAATGTGGATATCCAAAACTACGTGAATTCGGAACGTAAGAAGATTCATGAAATTACCCGAAAACTGGAAGCCGCACAACAAGATATCAGGGACTTTGAAAACGACAAGACAGATAAAAAGGAGGCAGAAATCCTGGCTAATGCAAGTCGCACTGTGTTCGAGTCAGCTGAGATCCTCAGGATCATGGAAGAGAAAACGAAAGTGATTGTCGACTTTCTGGGAAGTGAAACCTTTTCCAAGTCTGAGATCGGCGCTTTGTTCAGGCCGGGCGAATATAGGCTGATCAGGGAGCAGGTAAGAGAGGGAACGCGGTTGTTTGGTCCTGTGGTTGAAAAACTGTACGTTTTTGCAAATAAATATAAGAATGCCTTCAATAGTCTGAAAGGACAAATCATCGTTACCGGATATTCTGATGCTACCGCGGTCGAACCGGGTTCTGCATTATACAAGGATCTTGCAGCCAGACTCTCGCAATCGGAAAATATCACGGAGCCGGGCCAGCCCGACCTCAACCGCAAGTTGTCGGAGCTGCGGGCTGATGCCGTCCGGCAGCTTCTCGAACGGATCATTGCTGATCGCAAAAAGGAACACGCAAACCTGATCGACATATCCGTGCAAACGCTGGGAAGAGGTGAAGAACTCCCGCCTGGACTCCCGGACGAGGTCTTGAAAAATGATAAGAGACGAAGGGTCGTTACTTTTTATTGGGTTGTGCTTCCGAATATGTGATTTCATTCCATGAAATCACATATTCGTGACAAGCAGCTGGCCGTATTCATGACAAAAGGATCATTAAGTTGATCATAACGATCGCTATTCCGACGGGTATCACGATCAGCTTACTATCAAGCCGAAATTTTTTTATCGCTACAAAAGATCCGTATACTACCCCCAGCAGCATCCCCAGAAACGCCCACATGGTGACGGGTGATATGCTGGGGGAAATGAACAGCAATCTGTCAACAGGCAGGAAAAATGCTGAACTGATCCTCGCCAGGAAATCGCTCATCAGAGAGAAAACGACCACTAATAATACAATGGGCCAGAAATAAGATTTTTTCTTTTTCATGTCCTAAATTTTTTCAAGTTTTTTGACCAGTTTGTAAGAATAAGCACCTCCTGAAATAAAGCCTGCAAAGAGGAGAAATACCAGAAAAGGGTAATTCCCGGTCACATAGCTGTAACCCACCAGCCAATCGTCATAGTTTAGAAGCAGACTCAACAGATACCTGAATAATCCGAAATAAAGTGCGGTTGCTGCGCCATATTGAGCCAGCTTGATTGTCACGGCTCTTTTCGGGAAAACGACTTTGATCTGGATCGGAATATCAACAATGCCGTAAGACGTTTGTATCAAAAGATTCAGGGAGTAAGGTCTGTCTTTGATTAATTGGGCTGAGTTTATGGTAACAAACACCTCCCTTTCTGAGTCGTGGGTATAGCTGTTGAATGTCAGTTCACTCTCACTAATCGTAATGCCTTCGATTTGGGTGTCGAGTTTTACTGTTGCTTTTACGAATGCATGATTCTGTATCCTTAACCTGACGGCAGACTTTACCACGCTCCCGCCTTCCACCTCTGGTAATGTAATCTGTTTGACGTCGGCAGTGATGGTGGGTATAGTAACAGAGGAGTCAATGATGAGTATCAGCGTTTGCGCCGCGGCCAGCTTCAATTCTTTCGCATCATACAACCCCGAGCCGATTATGGATTCCAGGTGGGTATTGTACCTGCTGTTGATATCAGATCTGCCGATTGCTTTGAACCAGACCGGAAGATACCCGTTCTCCATATGCTGAGCTACATTGACCCACATCGCCTGGTTGGTCTTCATAGAACGCGCGAGGTCTTCGGGGCTAAGAAATTTATTATTGTTGAGATAAAAGGGATAATTTCTATTAACAGAATACAGGAAAGTCAGAAAGCCGATCGCGTCCCTTTTCTCCGGGGCCAGCATCATAACCTGCGGTGCAGACTCACTGAGCCATATCTGGAGATAATCTTTCGAGAAAAAATCAGCAGCTTCCCAAAATGATTCTGGCTTTTCACAGGCATGCTCCAAAAGCTGATCAACCTCGGTAAAGCCCGTGCCGCGAAACCGGAAAGGTAATGCAGGGTTTAAATGGTAGAGGATTTTCAGGTATTTTTTTTCGGCATCTTTTTCTTCTTGAATGATCCGCTGAAATTCGGCAGTTCTGGATGCGCTGTCTGTCAGTTTGTTTACAAGCGGCGGCAGGAAATTGGTGTCCCTGAGAAAATATTCGGATTTCTCCTTTTTCCTAAATGTGATATCGCCCAGTTCTTCCAATGATGATGCGTATTCGTCCAGCCATTCTACCCTTATAATTGCCCTTTTCTGGTAGGCTGCCCAGGCTACGTCTGTCATCCACAGGTTTCTAAACGGACGCGTTTCGTCTGGCTTTTCTGCTCTCGGGTTAAATCCTTTTTCTTGAATAACAGAAATAATGTAACGTTCAATTTCGTGCGTTTCCAGGCCATTTTTTAACCCTCTTGTGATAATGACGTTAGCCTTATTTTCGGTAATATCACCGTCCTGAACCGACAAATCAATCAAATCCGCGATAGCTGCAAAACCGTCGGTGAGCCTCTTTTCGTCTACCTGCTGAAAGGTAAGTTCCAGGCTGGCGGTCGTTTTTAATTTGTTAAATGCCGCTTGAAGCCTTTTTTCTGCGCCGGTTACGACGGCCGCCGTGTATTTTTTCTCAATCTGATCGCGCGCGCCCCGGTTCATGATCAGCAATTTATCCGCCCAGAATTCCGCAATGATCCTGTGATTGTTCTGCACAATCTCCGGGGTAATGCTTTTGTACTGCCTGTAATCCAGGTACAAGATTTCGAATGGATTGGTTGAAGTAATGCTGCTCCATGAACCATTCTTATTTTCAAAATCCGGCGGAATGACTTTCAATCCGCCCTTGCTTGTTGACATAGCAATGAGCTGCTTTATGTCAGTCGGACTTGCCTCAGGCGCGGGCCGCGGCGCATTACTGCCCGGTTTTTCAAGAGGCGCATCTTCGCCAGGAAGCACTTTGCTGGTTCCGTAAGTCGCGTTCTGCCCACCGGGAATGACTTTCTGGCTGGGTGAGAAACTGGAATTCTCTCCGGGGATTATCTTATCTTCTGAACCTTCCATATCTGTTATGCTCTTAGGTCAATTGCCTCGATTTTGCTTTTCAGCTCTACAATATCAATCTCACCTTCTTCTGATTGAATCCTCAACTCAGCCTTGGTTCCATTGGAATCAATAGACGCGTGGATGATGCCGAATGCGTCGATGGTTAAACCTACCACCACCTTTCCGGCCGGATTTTCGAGTTGCAACTTGCCTCTCGGGTAACAATGTTCAGGGTCTGTGCTGTCTTCTCCCTCGTATATCTTTAAAGTCGTGTTCTTTTCTGCGGGAAATGTTTCGGTGATACTGACCGGCAGCGGCATGTTTTTCTTGATCAAATGTTCAATGATCATTTTGCCCGATTGGCGCATTTCAATTCCCACTGACTTGGAAGTGACATCGATAACCCGCTCACGATTTCTCCCGTAAATGGCGGCGCCCTGTGAAATAGCGGTATCAAAGCTATATCCGGAGATACTGCGCCTTATTTTCTTCCTGGAAACCTGTTCGAGCATTTTGGAGATCATGGGCATCCTGGAAGAGCCGCCTGCCAGAACGATATCATCGATATCATTCCAGGTAAAACCGGCTTTATCTAGCATGTTGTTCATGATCGCTTTGCAGATAGCCAACAGGTCCTGTGCTCGTTCCTCGAAATAAAAACCGCCATCCTCATTTTCATCGTCAAGTATGAAATCCGTAAGCACGTCGCCGCTTCCCGCCGGGCGCTCCCGGTACAAGGTCAGTTCAGCAACATTTCCTTCCGCATTCAAAAGGACACTGATCTCCGGCTGCTCGGTGAGATTGATCTTGCTTTCATTGGCATGCCTGTCGATGTCCCAGCAAAGGTCGTCGGGCACTTCCTTGCCTGTTTGCCTTTCAAATTCGGCTAAAAGATAGTCTTTGATGATTTTGTCCCAATCTTTTCCACCCAGCTGGTCGGCACCGTCGGAGGCGATCACCTTTGCATTTCCTTTGGCAATTTCCAGAATGCTCGCGTCAAAAGTACCTCCGCCCAGATCGAACACCATGATCCGTTTCGTTTCGTTCAGGTCAAAACCATAAGTAAGTGCAGCAGCAGTCGGTTCGTTGACGATCGCAATCACGTCGAACCCGGCAGCAATGCCCGCCAGCCTTGTTTCGTGCCGTTGCTTGTCGCGAAAATAGGCGGGTACGGTAATCACTGCGGGTATCACAAGGTTTTGCAAAGTATCATCGGGCGACAGCCACGCTTTCCTTTTGAAAAAATAAAAAGCATCGTATTTCAGCTTTCTGAGAATAATCGCTGACATTCCGACTGCACCATAATCAAATCCATCGATCACATACCGGTTCGATACAGATTTTCCAATATCCCTTTTTACAAACTCGTAAACCGGGGAATTCGCCTGTAGTTTCCTGTCATTTGCTTTTTTTCCAACATATGCAACCTTGCCGTCAAACCAGATCACAGACGGAGTGGTATCCTGGCCGTCGCTGTTTTTGATGATTACCGGAATTCCCTGTTCATCAATGTAGCTCATACAAGAAAAAGTAGTTCCAAGATCGATTCCTACGCGTGGGATCATTTCATTTTATGGCTTAATATGTCTAGCAAATATTTGATCTCCAAGATGATAATCGGCTCAACGTCCCGTTCGTCCGGGCCACGCTGGGCCTGGCGGGCCAGTTCATTTTTCACCCGTTGCTTGATGGAAAGCTTCTCTTCGAGCGATAAATTGATTTGGGCGCCTTCCGGGAAAAGCCCGGTTTTCAGTCCTACCTGGTTGATCAGATGCACAAACCTTTCCAACTGCACCAGTTCAGTGCTTTCAAAAACACTTCTGGCTTCGTTGAAGAAGTCGTTTTTATTGATTACCTGATAGTGTTCGAATTTACTGCCGCCTATGTTTATACGTTCGCCTAGTATGACTCCTTCAAGTCTGTCTTTACTCGAAAAATCATCTTCAAGTAATATCAACCCGCCGGGTGAGTCAGCAGACTGGCCATCAGGCGCTGGGACATTTTCCATTACCACAATGCCGCCTGATGCTTCGTCCTTATGCCCCGGAGATTGGATTTGACCGAGTTTCAAAGGTAAAAATCCCCTGGCGCCTATGCTTTTGTCGTAGATCGTATTGGCAAATATCCCATTCAGGAATTTTGATGCGATACCATCCTGTTCGTAACGGCCGTAATCGATCCAATTGATAAATTTGGCCGCGTTTCCACCCCAGTGCAGTTTGAATATGTTCTCTTTGGCGCGTTTGGAAAGTCCCGATTCCAGAAATTCGTCCACAGCCAGGCAAAGGTGCGCCGCATAAAATGATAGCGCCCCGAACTCGATAGCAAGAATGCGTCGCAGCCAGGCAATATCCCGGTTGCCGGCGTTGTTGCTCAGATTGGAGGCAATTTGTTTTTCTTCTTTCCGGAGTACAAAGTTGAGCCGGGAAAAGAAAAGGAGCGAATCCTCCTTAACTTCGTTCAGCGCATTGGCTGAATCATCGGTAAATAACAGGTCGCGTACCCGGGAGTTGTTTTTCAGCAAGTTGGCTATCTGTGTGCCGGCCAGTTTTACCGACGCGTCGAGCCTTATTTTGCTGTTAAACCAAATGCTGTAATCGGTCGTGCCGCCGCCCACATCCACACAAAGTGCGCCATCTTCTTTATTAGCCGGACTGGTGCCATCGTTGTTGATATGGTCACTGGAAAAATACTCGCCAGCGGCAATTCCCTCCGTTGTAAAGCTGGGTTTTGTGTTAATGATAATTTTCCCATTGTTTTTAGTGGTGATATTGTAATATCCTTCATACTCGTCGAATCGCCGCCTTTCCCCCCAGATGAATTTTCCGTCTGGAACATTCTTTTCACCCTCGTCTGCCACGTGCACGAATTTTTCGAGTGATTCGGTCCAGGCCCTTTTCACTGCCCGGACTTTGTCATCTGAGTAAGACTTGGGATAAGTGCACCTGAATTCAATTTTTCCAACCCGGTTTTGCAACAGATCAATAATTACCAGAAAAATGGTGGATCGGATAAATGCAATCATTCCCGCGGTATCCTCGTGCCATTTCACATCCGTAAAAACGTAATTGGGATACTGAGGCTCGTTGGGAAAATAAATGAACTGGTCGAGCAGGATATCTTTGGTGATACCAGCTTTGAAAATCCTCAGCAATGTCGGTATCGGCAGATGTTGGTCTTCGGTTGGAACAAAAAACGCCCGCGTGATTTTTTCCCTTTTCGACTTTTCCTTTTTTTGGTTGCTGTTTCCTCCTGCCGATTGCGGATCGGAATTCAAAATGGATCTCACATATTTGGAAAAACTGAAAACCCACCTTTTCGCATTTTCATTGGTATAGCGGTAGATGTTGGTATTGGATGTTCCCAGGTCGACTCCTACAATGCATTTATTGGTAAACTGTTTTCCTTCCACATCCGGGTTTTTACTCAGCAAAACCAGACCATACGCATTGTTGCCGCGATTTGAACTGTTGATAGAAACTGCTTCCGGGAAAGAATTATATCCAGAAATCCGGATAATCTCTGCTTTTTCCCTGTCCTGGTTGGATTCAATTTTCTGTTCTTTCTGGGAAACGATTATGTTTTCCGCGAAATTCAGCGGCGCGATTTTGAAGGAATCAATGTTGGAACAAAGCATAAAATACTGGCACCAGAAATCTCCCAGATAGTCGGGAAAGATTTCAAGAACGGGCACTTCTACTTCGATAATCTCGCCTTCTCCCTTTTGAAGACCCGATTGCGCAGTCCTGAATGTCTTTTTAATTTCCACCCGTTGCCCGTCGATCAAAGGCAGGGAAAATGAGAAAACGACTTTTTCGTCCGTTTTTACAAAACGTGGCTTCAATTTTTCCTGAATATCCTCGGGTGTGAAAAAGTAAAGAATTTCTTTCTTGAACGGCAGGATAAATTCAGTTTCGTCGCCATTCAGAAAGGCTTCTGTGGTATTGAGAATGTCATCATCGGTCTTATTTTTCAACAAAGTATCCGTCAGAAAGTAGAGCTCCGGCCTGATCCAGATCGAATCGTGGTTCTTGATGTTGATGTTATTGATAAAAACACCTGACTCTTCATTGAAAAATTTACTAACCAGCGAATGGGTATCATCTCCCAATTCCCTCGGTGTGAGACCATCCCATAAAGTTTTGTTTTGCGACAGCAGTGAAGGCGTAATAACCACCACCTCTTTATACCCCGATTTGTTTTCAAGATAACCCGATTTGTTCCGGGACATAGAGAGACTGTAATCCGATTTATTTCTTTCACCATCTACGTCGCCTTCCACCAGCGGGGTAAGAATGTGCTGGTAAATTTCATATCGTGAAAGAAATGCAGGCGGGTTTCTCCGTATCGCCTCGGGCATTTCTTCGGCTACTTTCACCTTAGCGGACTGGATGATCTTGTCCTGCGCAACACCCAGCTCCTGTTTTATTTCTTTAAGCCAGTCGGCTAGCAACTTGTTGATATCGCCAATGTAAGCATGCCCTTGCGACGGGGTATCATTGGTTTGTGCAATGCGATTGAACTTGTCGAGGAAATCTTCCAGCCATTTTCCCACATATTCCAGCCCTTCGTATTTCAATGGCGGGCGCAGATAGCCTTCACTGTCTTTCAGCGAAAATCCACGCAAGTCTTTTAGTTTCCGATTGTAATCGGCTGATGTATAAACCATGGTGGCCGGAGAAAACGCCCCGATCGGAATGTCCCCAAACTTGATGATCAGAATGTCCGTCCAGGAATATAATGTTCCATTCGATTGGAGCTCAATGGGCTTCGGTGCCAGGTTAACCAGCGCCCGGCAAAACTTTTCGTCGTTGAAAATCACCGGCGATATTTGCAGTTTGCCCAGGTCAGGCTTTACGCTGTGCAATGCGAGCAAGCTCAGTAATCCCTTCCATTCCTGCACAATGCGGTCGCGGAGCGGGTGCTTCTCGGAACTGAGAGCGCCCTGGAACGTGAGCGGTCTTGCGTAAATGTCCGGAATGGATGAAACGCCCCTCGCCTGGGCCGACTCGTCTATTTCGATCCCATTGCCTATATCGGTGATTATTCTGCGCTGTTTATCTTCCCAGAGTGCATCTGAGGTGGGCTCGCTGATTTCTGCTCCCGTGATCAGCTTTGGAAGGTATAGATGTTTTTGTGACATAAATCAGAGCGTTAGTTGTTGACCAGATTACTAGTGTTAAACCTGGTTGCAGCGTCATAGAAAATGTTCAGGTACTTGCTTCCGGCAGTGATGTTATCCTTGATGATCGCCTCCTGAAGTCCTTCTATTCTAAAAGCATTGAAAGTTTTATGCATTGAATCTCCCTTGACCAACTCTCCGATGTTGCCAATGTTGGTTTCGGGATCAAAAAGTTCAAGCTTCTTATTGGGGGCGATTGCGCCGGATGCGAGCTTTTTACTATCGATCAGAAATACCGTTTCACCATCGTCTATGGAGGCGATCCAATACAGGAACGCATTCAGAAAATGGTCGGCTACGTTGTACAGATCGCTGTTTTGATTGTGCCGCGGATTGTACAGGTGGTTATCTTCCTTAAAATCCCGTCCGAAATTCTCGGAATACCACGGCTCAATCGAGACTTCTTTGTGGGTCCTGTTCAGCTCTTTTTTTCCGTATGTCAGATAAGCATAGGCGAACACGGTAAAATCAGCAATTGCAGCTTTGAATTTCCGCTTGTATTCAGTCAGGCCCGTATTGTCCCTGGTCAGGGGAAGTACGTTCCAGGTGATTTTCTCAGTTTCGCGGCTCGCTAAAAAATACTTTTTATTGTTATTCGGCAGCTGAGCCGGTTGACCAAAGAAATCGAAACCTGCCAGTGCGCTGACCATTTCAATGTAATGGGGCTTGTTTTGCTGTGTGGAACTTCCGGTGCTGAAATCGCCGACCTTTTGTGCCAGCGAATCTCCGATGAAGTAATACTGGTCAAAACCGAGCTGCTTGTCATTGTAATATTGCAATGCCGCTTTTGTGGCAATGGGAAAATCTCCCGTGGTAACAAACATTGGTTCGCCCGCACTGCTTACACTATCCACCGAAAAGCTGAAATAAGGAAGCACAAGCGCGCCTCCCAGCAGCACCCGGCTTTGCTCACCACCCAGGCTGGCCTGCATGGATTCGTTGAATTTAATGAGCTGGCGGGAGCCCAGAGTCGGAAAGCCTGCCGCGCCGGTTCCGCCGAATATAGAGCCTACAAGAAATACGCGCAGCTCGTTTGCCCCGAATGACTCAATTCCTTCCCAAAGCATTTTGAAAGGGTATTCTTCCATCGGCGGATCCGCCATCACGACCGCACCGATAGAAGGATGCCCGCGAAAACCCTTGTTCAACGAGGTATTTAATTCCTTTTCTGTAAACAATACATTTGCCAGGTCCGCTATTTCCGGTTTGGTCTTAACAATGTTGTCGTAGTTGATGTATTTGGCGAGTGTGTAATTGCTTTCTTCAAAAATATTCCAAACGAATTGCTTGTCACCCGGCGGGATTATGATTTCGGTCCGGAAAGATTTGTTGTTCCCCCTCCGCTGAAATTTATTCCTGAGGTCAATGTAATTTTTAATCAAAGTATGTGTCCTGGTGAGGTTGCCATTTCCCTGATCCGGATCGATCATGAAGATGTGTAACTTGTCTGGCCCCAGCCCTGCGGCACATAGGTGAATAACTGATTCAATGACCCTCGAACCCGTTCCCCCAATTCCGATCAAAACATTTTTTAACATGGTGCAGGAGTTTAGTTATTTGCCGAATGGAACGAACTTGACAGTCCGGGGAGAAAACAGGAATGTAGTAAGCCAGAATAGTGTGAATGTCAGCAGGGAAAGAACCAGGAAGTATATTACAAACCATTGAGATTCAATTCCCTCGTTCCTGTTCCGGATCACAATTGCAAATGCGAGGGCTACGGCAATAAGAACCTGCATGAAAAATAGGGTCCGCCATTTGGTTTTAGCCGCAGGCAGCTGACCTGCTACTTTTTCCTGGCTGCCGTAATAATACCAGTAGCCTGCGAAAAGGATACTCAGCATTGTTCCCGCGCCGAAAATAAGACGCAATTCTACCGCGAGATCTTCCGGGTACTTCTCGGCCAGGCTTGGATTTTCTGAAAAATAACTGGCCAGAAATATGGCAAAAATGACCCAGAGCGTTGCGCCAATTACGGCGGTCAGTACATAGTTAATCGGACTTTTGTTCATCTTGGTTGAGGATTTGAAGTTTATTTTTTTTCGAGGTATATGTAAAACTTGGCGACTTTCGGCTGCTTCGCCGTAGCGTGGCTGGTGGCAATATCGGTGAGGAGTTTTTCCAGGTTTAGTGTTTTGCCTGCCTGTACGCCGTCAATGGAATCGGTACTTATATCTTTAATCCATTTAGGCATAGCAAGCGGTACCGTATTATCCATGGTGAGGTACACAGCATAGGAAAAAATCCCTTCCGGATCGGCGTTGTTGAGCTTAATGTCGGCAGTGACTTTGCCGCCTGAAATTTTCAGATTTTCAAGCCTGATCTCACTATCTACGGCAACAGAATCTTTGCCTGAAATCTTCCTTTTAAATACTTGCGCTTTGATGTTCTTCTCTGTAAAATCCGGCATGGACTTATCCATTAGCAACGTCATATCCAAATGGAGCAGCGCCTCTTTTTCACGTTCCTTCATGGTAAAAGCGAAGACGGTACCATAGGATTCAAGTTGTTTTTTGGGCAGGCTGCTTCTATTGATAGATTTGCTTTTTCTATCCTTTTCCAGCGCTACATCAAAACTTTCAGTTGGCTTATTAGCGAGTATCAGAAACCTGTTTCCAGTAATGTAGGGCTTGTTTTGCAAGCTTCGGAACAACAGGTCAATGTTTGTTTTGTCACCAAAAACCAATGCGAAAAGCGGGCGCTGCGCATTGACGGTCAACCTGCTTACACCTTGCCCAAGGTCGCCGACGGAGCCATTAAAAGCACTGGAAACACCCACCACACCAATCTCTATCCCTTTCTGAATGCATTGCTCTTTAATGGTGCCCACTACTGAGTTAATGTCATTGTTGTTGTAAAACAGGTCGGTAATGAGAATACTGACACGTTTTGGATCTGTATTCTTTATCGTGTTGGCGAAGTCCGTTTTATTGTTCAGGGTTTTGTCGGTAAAAATCGCCTTATCATTTTTGGCCGAAACGAATTCGCTCCTGGAAATGCTGTCAACCCGGCTCCCGTACTTGAAGTACTTGATATCGGTCTTCTTCCAGGTGTTCTGGCAGGTCGATTCAATATCGTCCACAAAGTTCCCGAAGTCGCTTTGTCCTGGTACGGAAAATCCCTCCATGGACCCGGTTACATCCAGATACACATCAACATTCAATTTCTCAGTACTGGCAGCGCCTGTATCCGTAATTTCTGATTTGTCGAAATTCCAATCCGGGCGGTCTGCTTCTCGATTTTCTGTTGCGCCGCATCCTGCCATTATTACGGACAATAATGATGAGAGCCCGAGTGTTCGGTAAAAGTTGTTCATTGTTTTAAGATGCTAAATGCGCTGATATTTTCCGATTTGCCCTGGAAATGCTTTTCACTTCGACTTTGAATTTCCGTTGATCATCACTTTGGTAATCGCTTCGGGCACTTTGGCAATCCGGAGCTGGATCAATCCATCTGTCGTGACATTGAATCTGTTCGGCCCGGCCTGTATTCTCTGGATGATCAGCCGTTTGGAAAAACCCGCCTGATGCATTTGAATGATCTGCTCGTTTTGAAGTACGTCTGCCGGTTTGCTGGCAGTGAGCATTACTTCCATAATTGCCTCAGGCACTTTGACACTTTCCAGGGCAAGCATACCGGGAACGGACATGTCAAATCTGGCCGTGCTCGCGTTAATTTTCTGAATAATCAAACTCTTGGACACCTTGGCCTGGTGCATAGCAACAATGTTATTATTGCTTAAAACCTCACCCTTTTGCGCGTATAAGTTCGTGATGGTCAGGAATAGGACCATCAATAGAAATGCATTTTTCATCATTTGGAAGCGGATGCCGAAATAGTAGTTACTAAGAATGGATAGCGAATTTGATAACCGCGACGTGCTAATTATACTTCACCCGAAAGCGCCCGTCTTTAATCGAAAGCTTTTTATTGCCGTAACCATCCTCGTCATACACGTCAAAATAGAATGTCCCTTCAACTACGTAGTTATCGGCATGCGTGATAGTACATTTTCCGTTGGTTGGTTTGCCTGCGTTGCTGTAATCTCCCGACGAATATTCAGTATACCGGCTGTCTGAAAACGTGGCGGAATTGATTTTCAATGTTTGGGATTTACCGCTCAATGCGTCTTCTGTTGAGAAAGCCAGGCCTTCAAAATCACTTAGAAATGCTCCTAATTGAAACTGAGGCACCCACGGTTTATTTTCAGCGAAATAATCCTCTTCGCCTTCGTATCTAAATTTCTCACCGTTGACATTCGCGTAAACATATACTTCCGGCATTTTGTCCGGGAGATTGTCTTTTTCACAACCTCCCAGGATCAACATGAGCATAGAAAAAAGCAGGTACTTTTTCATGATAAAGGATGGTTTACAATGGTTATCGCTGCTATTATTTGATCTGAAAGAAGTAAGCTACACGAATCCCAGCACTAAGATGGCGGGCGAAATAATCCGATTCTGCACTGGATCTGGGGATCCATTTTGTAACTGAAGGCTGAGCAAAAACAGATATTTCAAGCGGACGGTCAGCCAAATTAATTTCCTTTGCAATTCCGATATTAAAATTCAAATCAAAAGGCTTTACGGCGTCTGAATCAGGATCCGTGCCAATGTCAAGCTTTTCGGAATACGATTCTGATTCATCGCCTACGCTCATTTTGCTTTTTGCCTTTCCGCCTATTGCAAATCCGAAACCGGGACCAGCAATAATTTTAAACCCGGTGTCTCCCAGACGGTAGCTAAGCCAAATAGGTATTTCGAGATAGGTTATGGAAAAAGTGGCTTTCCCGCTCGCTTTTTGTCTGTCCCCATCTGCATCCGTATAATCCGCTTTTATTTTATACTTAAAGCCTCTGAGATTGAAAATTAATCCGGTCTGAAGGCTCAGCGATTCGTTAAATCCGTAGTCTACAAGTGCACCAGCCTGCAATCTTAACGAGGGCGGAAATGTACTTTTGGAGGATGTTTCAAAATCCTCGTCGTAGATGTCGGTAAGAAGATCCCTCATTTCGGTTGATACCATTGGAATGCTCACACTTGGTCCAAGCACTGGAGCGATCTTGATATCCTGAGCAAAAACGCTGCCGCAAATGGCCAGCAGAAAAATAGAAACGGCGAGTGTCTTCATAATAGGGGGCTTGTTTTAAGGTAAAATTTAAATTGGTTTACATTGAGCAGACTTTTATGCCCTTTTCCGATGAATGCACATCTGCTTGCAAGAAGTAAAGTGCTTTTTAAAGTTTTTTTCTTTCGTCACTGTAACGTATTACCATATACGCTTACCCTTTAATGTTTAGCTGCGACCTGATCAAACAGGCCGCAGCTGCATTGGCACTTAGGGCCCTCCGCCAGGGCCACTTGGCTTCACCGGCGGATCGTCGGCTACCAGGTTGTGGGAGGTGGAATCCGCTGCCGACTTGGTCAGCGGTTTAACGTCGGACTGCGATTCGCAGGATGCCAGCCAAAGCATTCCGACAACAGCAAGGCATACCCCTATGGAGCGACCATGCGCCAAAAGCACTGTCAGTTTCATTTCAGTCGATTGTTTAAGTGAGGAAAAAAACCGAGCAGGATTGGCGCCTTGATCCGCTCTTCCTCTATTCATCGAAGAGAGCCTGACTTTTTCACATCTTTTTTGTAATATTTTTTACCTTAACCGAACAATGGGGCATTAAGAAGTAAAATGTCCCTACACCTATGGCCAAACGCTACTCAGACCAGGAAGTAATTTCAATGCTGCAGTCGACTGACATTCGCATGCACAACGAAGCCCTAAAATTTCTTCACAAGGCCTATGAGCCGATGATTTTAAGGTATGTCACTTCCAACAGCGGCTCGCGGGAAGAGGCTGAGGAAATCCTGAATGATGTGGTGTTTACATTTTTCAAAAATGTCCGGTCGGAAAAGTTTGAGCATCAGGATGCAAAAATCAGCACGTACTTCTATGGTGTAGCGAAGCGCAAGTGGCTTACAGAATTGAAAAAACAGAAAACAAGGCCGAGGGCTGCCGAAGACATCGAAGCGGGGACGCAGGCAGATGAAGCGGATGATTCTCAGTTTACAAATTATGAGAATCAAGAGCTTGTGGAAAGGTTGCTCGAAAAGCTGGAACCTAACTGCCAGAAACTGATCAGGGCATTTATGGATGGCTGGTCTATGGAAGATATTGCGGTGATGGTTGGTTTCAGAAATGCTGCATCAGCCAAAGCGCAGAAATATCATTGTTTGAAGAGATTGGGAAAACTTATTAATCCGTCGCTATGAAACGCCCTGTTGGACAATTGGAAGAATGGGAATGGATAGAGAAGTATTGGTCGGGAAAGCTATCCCATGACGAGAAACTCTTTTTTGAAAAAGAAATGAAAGAAAACGAGGATTTTGCCAGGGAAGCCAAAAGCCTTCGCCCGGGCATACAATTGCTGGAAGAAGTAAGATTTGAGAAAAACGCCAGGCACATTTTAGAAAAACTACGGGATGAAGGCCGCTCCAGGAGAAAAGTAACGCGCATTTTCACATTGACGAGCAGCTTCGCGGCAGCGGCCTGCATCGCTTTTATCTTGTTCCTGGCATATTCTCCACTCAGGCTGCCTGCACAAGAAAACGACCTGAGCATTCTGCGTGATTTCAGGGCCAAATACAAGGCAGATTCTACCAATAACCTTTCACTTGCAAAAAAGCAGGCTTTCGACCTGTTTTTTGAAGGACAATCTTATCTTGCTGAGGGCGAATCCCAGCTGGCTCAACAGCGATTTGAAAAAGTATTAGGCTACTCCGACCTCAGGCCCTATTTCAAGGAGGCGGCACAATGGCACCTGGTAATTTGCTATCTCAAAAACAGCCAAACTGAGAAAGCAAACGAGACCTATCATGAACTGCAGGATTCCAAAGAATATTCCGTACCGGCGATCGAGCGCTGGAAAATCTGGTGGCACCTGAAAAGGTCACAATGGACCGGCGGCTCTTGAACGGCTGATTATCAGCAGAAGAAAAACAATGAAAAGTAATGCGACAACCCAGTAGTACCAGGGATTGTACGCAATTTCAGGAGGGTAAATCACAGCAGAATTCCCGATTAATGTAAAATTCGCCCAGTAATAGGGATGAGCCCATTTGAGCAGTCGGGAATCTGTAAAGAATTGTTGACGTGTTTTTAGCAGTGCAATGTCGGTGGGATATCCTTCGGTAAGGTACTGATGAAACAGTTTTGAAAATTCCGATGTGCTTTCACTCTGGGCTTTCCAGGAAGTGGTAAGTATAGTCTGGCAACCCGCTATCCTGAATGCCCTCGCGAGGCTCAACAGTCCTTCGGCTTTGTTAAAAGATCCTTCATGTCCTTCACAGGCACTAAGAATCACCATCCGGAGCTTTTCAAGCGGCATATTGACAATTTCGGTTGCGTAAAGCAGGCTATCGGGTGTGTCTGGATGAAGTGCAATAAAAGAATGCTCAGGAGACTTTACGTCCGCCATCGCGTGGGTAGCAAGCAGCAGGATGTCCGTTTGGCCGATCATTTTGTGAAGCGACGGTTTTGTCGCAGCCGAATCAATTAAAATCACCCCTTTCCAGGCTTTTACTTCTGAAAGAGAGCTGATTAATTTGGATGAATCTGGAACATTATCACCCGCGAAAGGTGCAAATCCAAGCACTTTTGGAGCGCCCTTGAATTGACGGTCAGCATCAAACGTAAGCTTGGCAGAGTAGCTGTAACTGATCGCGTAATTCCTGGCCAGGAAATGCTCCGGCTTATCTTTTGGTTCTAAAACCTCGAAGGGAAGGTAATGAAGCAGCCCGTCCCTGGTGATGATCAATCGCCTGATCGACTTTTCAGGCCGCAGAAAAGGTTTGATAAGAATATCATTAAGTGCTGCGGATTGGCTATGTCCTGAAAATGCAAACATCACCGGGTCGGCGACCAAAGCCTGCCGCAACTGCATGACCAGAGCAGGAAAATTTGCAGGTAACCGCATTCGTTTTACTTTGCTTTTGCCATTGTGGATGAAAATGCAGTAGAGCGACTCTCCGTCAATAAAGTAAGACAAATACGCAGTATTCTTTTCGAGCCGGTCGGCCACATCTGCCAAACTGAGCTCCTTGAAATCATATTTTAAGGCATAATATTGGCTGAATTCTCTTTCCAGACTGTCCAGGAAATTATAGGATTGAACGTCCACAGTGTTTAATAATGCGAGCAAGCTATCGGTGCTTTGTTTTGTCCGGCTGGCGGCAAGCTGTTTGTTGAGTTCGGTGTTCCGTTGTTTCAGCGTGCGTTCGACGGCTATTATTCTGGAAGGCACCTTTTTTACGACCCTGTATTTTTCGTGCAGAAGGTCCGAAATGACCATGCTACGGTTTCTTTCTGTCAGATCAAAAAGCAAACTTTTCCATTGATCGGATTTCGTTTTTGTATAGATTTCATAACAGAGCCGAACCGCCGTACTCGCACTTTTTGCAACGCGTTCAACATGAAAATGCTTTGACTCTTCCGGGATCATGTTTCTGCGAAGTCTGGCCGCCGCTTCCAGGCTTTCTTCGTATGCCAAAACCGCTTCTGCAAGTTGTTTTACAGAATTAGTTTTTTTCCATTTGTCCTGTTTCACTTCGGCAGAAATAAGCAAAGCTTCATACAGCGTTTTTTCACTTACGACAGCGGGAAAGGCAGTTTTCTTTTTTGCTACCGGATATCTCGAAGCATTGATCGCCTCATCCGCGTAGTGAAGCGCGGAGTCCAGGCTTTGCCTTTGGCGGGCAATATGGGCCAGCCCTATCCAGCTGAATGCAATGAATTCGCCCTGTAATCGCCCTGATCTTTTGTGCAGTTCTATACAAGTCCTGTATGATTTCTCAGCCGCATTAAAATCCTTTGCTGCTCGAAAACATTCAGCAAGGTAATTCGATGACTGGATTTCGAAATCAATGTCCTGTTGCGCCGGGTCTCCTCTTTTTATCCGGTTATAATCCTTCTGCCCGGTTCGGATATGTGTAATCCCTTCCGATAAACGCCCCTCCGCCCTGAGATTGTTACCCAGAATGATT
Organism: Dyadobacter chenwenxiniae; assembly: GCF_022869785.1. Lineage (NCBI taxonomy): Bacteria > Pseudomonadati > Bacteroidota > Cytophagia > Cytophagales > Spirosomataceae > Dyadobacter > Dyadobacter chenwenxiniae. The sequence continues at coordinate 3,586,695 of NZ_CP094997.1, forward strand.
TCACCCCAGCACTTATCGGTAGAGCCGGACCGGTAACCCGCCAATGCTTTTCTGTAGTAATGATCGGCTTCCCGGAAATTTTTTTGCCTGAAATAGCTATTGCCCAGATAATTATAAGCGATGGATTCGAGCCGGATGTTTTTGACTGCTTTAGACAAAACCAGTGCTTCCCGCAGATATTTGGTAGACCTGCCAAAATCACCTGTCCAACCGTAAAAAAGGCCCTGATTCAGGTAATGTCCGCAAACATCTGCGGGTATCTTTTTCGCAATCAGAGGTTGCTGTTTCAGCCAGTCATTTGCTTTGGTAAACCAAAAGGTGGCGGAATCGCTCATAGGCAGCCGACTGTAAGAAGCCGAGAGCAGCGAAAACTGATTGAACTTTAATGTATCGTTGTTGACTTTAAACTGTTCGATGACCCGCAACCCGGCGAGCGCCTGAGCTATTCCGGGCAGGTAGTTACCTCTATCGTAAAATACTTTCCCAAGCGTGAGGTAGTAAGTTGAAGCTTTTTCAAACTCCTTCTCCCGGACAGCCATTTCGCACGCTTTTCGCCCGTAGCGTTCTGCTTGCCTTAATTCCTGTTGTGTTGTCGCTTTTTTGAACAGGCTTTCATGGGAGTCGATTGTTCCGGCTTTTCCCTGCGAAAGAAAACACAATATACCCCCACAAAAAATAAGAACTGAAATGCATGCAGAGGGGCGGAGCATATAGAGATATTCCGAAACTGTTAGATCAAATAGGGAATGTGAATATAACAGCAATTAGGGTATCGCTCTGCCTATTTTTCTAAAAAGGCTAAACAATTTTTTCTCACTCATTTTGTAGTATTACGATCTGAAATGTGCTAAGCCGAGTCGCAAGATTTGTATCCTGTTCAATACAGTTTGCTGCATAAGGTGTTCCCATCCGTCGGACACCGGGTAACTTATTTAAGCAGCGTTTTTCAGGTCCGCAACTTTCCAAGTGTTCACATCCAGCTTTTTGACCTCAATTGGTTCTGCTTTTTCATTCACTGCTTTAAAATCGGATATATATTGACCGAAATCCATAGCGTTATTTTTCATGTATTTGCTTTCAATAGTGGTTATTGGCAAAGCCACCCCAGGGCTGAATTTTTCCCTCCCCGAAGGACCCAAACTGATAACTCGTCTCTAAGTTGTACAAAAAGCCGCTGCCCGAATTCCAGAACCGCGCGCCTACGGTATGTCGCAATTCATCAGCAATTCCCTCGTCAAACCTGGCACCAGTCCGGCTGATCCCGAGATAAGACAGATCGATATTGATCTTTTTAGCTGCAAACCAGGTGCTGTATACTCCCTATAAACCCGCCATACGGCTCACCCGATTGTCAAAGACACCGGTTTTTATCCCGCCGTTGGCCATGACAAAGCCGTCTACGCTTAGCTTAGCAGAACTGTAAGCAACCTTAGCACCGTCAAAATAGAGCCGGAGATATAGGGCCTTCCTGTACATCGATGAGGCGGCCGCTGCCATATTGCAGGGCCCGATCACCTAAATGCAGATCGGCGTGTAGCTGATACCGTTGCAAGAGAAAAACCTGCATGCAAACCTCCCTTCCTCCTCAGTCCTCATCAAAGCGCAGCAGCCTGAAATTTTGGGCCTGGGAGAATTTTGCTAAGATTAACAGACCTGCCAGCAGTATTATGTTTAGTTTCATCAACCTTGCATTCCATGCCAGTCCTTGCTCCACACATCTTCATATTCCGCGGGATGTCGGTGGAACTGCGCGTTCACGTAGGGGCAAAGCGGAATGATCTTCAGATCTTTTTCTCTGGCGTAGCCGACCAGCTCGGCCAGCAGCAGTTTTGCAAAACCCCGGCCCTCGAACTCCGGGTCAACCTCGGTATGAAATACCGCCAGCCTACCTCCCGTCATGGCCAGACTCATTTTACCGATCTGTTCCTCATCCGCAAAGAGCTGGACCTCACCATGGACATGCCCTGTAAAAACAACTTTTGTACTTTCCATTATTCAAGTTTATTGCTCATTTTCGATTCTTCTTTGACACTTAATGCACCTGAGGGACATTTGGCGATCTGTTCGATTAATTCATCGCCGGTCGCATTCTCTGGTCTGATCCAGGGACGCGCCTTCGGGTCATAAACATTAGGAAGCGTCCGAACGCAAATGGCCGAGTGGATGCATAGTTTGGGTTTCCAGAGGAGGGTTACCTCCCCGTTCGCATATTCGTGGATTTCCATATCTTTCTGATTTTTTGCCGCCATGTAAGACGGATTTCCATGAGGATACGGATTCCGTGCAGTGCATGACGATCGTTAAAGCTGCCATACAAATGTCGGCAACCAGATGCCGCAGGACGATGATGTTTGTAGGAAAATGAAGTAGATAAATGTCTACTTATTTAATTGAGACAAAAAACAACACTGTATTATTTCAAATTGTGCTGGCGTTTAACACGGCTTAGCGTATCCTTATTGACACCGAGATAAGAAGCGATAACATGCTGAGGGAAACGATTGACAAGCTCGGGATAGCATTCAACAAATTCCACATATCGCTTTTCTGCAGTTGAACTGATCGCAGATGTGATGCGGCGGTGGTTGGCCATTTGGTTTCGTTCGTCAAGCATGTTCTTCATCTGATGAAAGGCCGGAACTTTTTTCTGCAACTCGTTAGCATTATCCAAAGTCATATAGAGCAGGTCGCATGGCTCCAGAGCATCAATATTGTAACGGCTTGGCGTAAGATTTACAAAACTTTCACGGTCGCCCATCCACCAATCCTCGATCCCAAGCCTCACAATATGCTCTATGCCCTTATCATCTACAAAATACATCCGCATCGCGCCTTTTACGATAAATGCATACTTCCTACAAATGTCCCCGGCCTGTAATGAATATTGTCTTTTCCTTAATCTGAATGGCGTTACGTTCAGCCTTATCAATGCCTTTTCGTCGTCTGTAAGTGGTTCGGAGCTAAATTTCTTCAGATATTCAAAATAAGCGTCGTACATATAAGCCTTTGTATCTCTCTAAAATATTTTTGACCGTCATACAAATATAAGATTAATGGAGCATTCCTCCGAGCGCAGGCCCTGCGTGTCTGTTAATTGTCTGATAGACTGCTTTTTATAAATTATATGCTTTTACCCACTGGGGTATCTGTTAAAATTTCATAGACAATTATCTACGTGATTTTGCTTCAAATGTCATCGTTCCGACTTGTCTGGTTCATGAACTTTGCATCCACAAAAACAAACCTTCCGTACCCGCATCACAGTCTCAACTGTTCATTAACCATACAATAATTAAAAAATGTCAATCAATCAAAAAAAAGGCCTTGATGCCCTGTTGCGTCCCGAGGACAGTATTGTTGTGCTGATCGATCACCAGCCATTCCAGTTTACTAACCTGAACAGCCACGAGCCGACGATGATCATTAACAATGTTGCAGGCCTTTCAAAAGCCGCAAAGATTTTTAATGTGCCCACCATTCTGACCACGGTGCTCGAGGAACGCGGCGGTTTGATCATCAAACAGATCCAGGATGTATTTCCGGAGCAAAAACCGATCAACCGTACATGGATCAATACCTGGGAAGACCCCGATGTGACCGATGTTGTGGCAAAAAGCGGCCGCAAGCAGCTGATCATTGCCGGATTATGGACAGAGATATGCGTAGCTATGCCTGCCATCCAGGCAGCAGCGGAGGGCTATGATGTATTTGTTGTAACCGATGCCTGTGGGTCGTCATCGCTGGAAGGGCACGAAATGGCTGTGCGACGTATGGTACAGCATGGTATTACGCCAATTAACTGGTTTGCAGTCTTATCTGAATGGCAGCGTGATTGGGCGCGGCTTGATACAGCTACCCAGTTATCCGGCTTGATGATCGAGCATTGCGGAGCAACCGGCGTAGCTTATGCATGGGAACAGCAATTGTTAAATACCCCTGTACCGGCACAATAACAAACACCACCGGCAAGGCGACATTCCGATCATTTCAGGATGTCGCCTTTATGCTCGCCAATACCTTGTCCTGACAGCGGTTCAGTAACCGGATACTGATATCATTCAATACAAACTCAAAAACGGAAGAATATGGAAATAGGCATAGATAGTTTCGCATCGGCCATGTATGGAAGTAATGAACTGAACAGCGTCGACGCAATGGAGCAACTGCTGGACAGGATCGTGGCGGCAGACGAGGCTGGACTCGATGTTTTCGGGATCGGAGAACATCATAAAAAAGAATTTCTGGATTCGGTTCCGGCGGTGATATTGGCAGCTGCCGCCGCCCGTACCAAAAGGATCAGGCTGATGAGTGCAGTGACCGTGTTAAGTACATCCGACCCGGTTCGGGTGTTTCAGCAATTCGCTACACTGGATATTATTTCCAAAGGACGTGCGGAGATCATCGCCGGCCGGGGTTCTGCCACCGAGGCATTTCCGTTGTTCGGTTATAACCTTAATGATTATGACGCTTTGTTCAAAGAAAAGCTAAAACTGTTGCTACAAATCAGGGACGAGGAGTTCGTGACGTGGTCGGGTAAGTTCAGACCTGCATTGCATAATCAGCCGGTCTATCCCCGCCCTGTACAGAAGAAATTACCAGTTTGGGTAGGCGTAGGCGGTACGGCGCAATCATTTGTGCGTGCCGGTACGCTGGGGCTTCCGCTAATGGTGGCCGTCATAGGCGGACAGACAGAAAGTTTCAGGCCGCTGGTAGATCTCTACAGAAAGTCTGGAAAAGAAGCTGGTTTCAAGCCGGAGGATTTGAAAGTTGGACTGCACTCACCGGGATATGTAGGCGATACTGATCAGTCGGCGATCGCGGATTATGCTCCCGGGTACATAGAGTCATGGTCCAAAATAGGCCGGGAACGCGGCTGGCCGCCGGTTACCAAATCGCAATTCGATGCGGGTGCCTCGGCAAAAGGTGTCCTGGTAGTCGGCGGACCGGAAACGGTGGCCGAAAAGCTGAAAAGGCATAGTGAAGCACTCGGCGGTATCGACCTGTTCACATTCCAAATGGACATCGCGGGCCTGACACATGAGCAGTTAATGCGGTCTATCGAGTTGATCGGCAGCAAAGTGATTCCGCTGGTCAATCAGAACGTCGAAAGCCAGTCTCCCCCCAAATGTCTACCTAAACTTTAATCCCTCAACGTCAATATAGCATGAAAAAGAAAGCAGTTTCCCAATCTAACAGCATCCAAAATCAGTCATAGAATTTAAATAAATACAAATGGAAACATTAAATAAAACAAGATGGGTGATTGATCGGAGCCACAGCGAAGTAGGCTTTAAACTCAAACATCTTATGGTATCGACTGTACGAGGCGTCTTCAAAGAATATGATGCTAGTATCTACACAACAAATGAAGATTTTTTAACTGCTGAGGTTGATTTTTGGATCAATCCTGCCTCAATAGATACAGGCAATGCACAAAGGGATGACCACCTGAGGAATTCCGATTTCTTTGACACTGATCACTTTAAGGAAATTAATTTTACTGGAAACACCTATGAAGCGGCTGATAAGAGCAACAAGTATAACATTTATGGTGCGCTTACAATCAAAGGTGTCAGCAAGCAAGTGAAACTAACGGTTGAGTTTGGAGGCATCATTAAAGATCCTTGGGGCAAGGAAAAAGCGATCTTTTCGGTAACGGGTACGATTAGTCGTAAAGATTGGGGATTAAACTGGAATATGCCTTTGGAAACCGGAGGGTTATTGGTAAGTGACGATATATCTATCCATGTTGAATTGCAGTTGGTGAAGCAATCTTAGCATGTACTAGTTACTTCCAAGTTAAAGAAGTATGGTTTATTATTACAGCAAATCAGCCCGGGAATAAGTGATCCCCCGGGCTGATTTGAACAACCATGAAAGTTTATGCTAAAAGGCCTTCCATCCCAAATGCTGTCAAAGCTTTTGAATATTCAACACTGACAGCGTCGTTGGCTTTTTTTATAAATTCCCCTGTCGTGGGATCGACAACTGTTCTTAATGGTCTTTCTCCATTTGGCAAATTGATCAGATCCACTACTGCATCTGCCACATCCTGAGGATTGGGCGTAAAAGTTTCAAATAGTTGGCCAATGGCGGCTACCATTTTATTCGGATAAACGGCTAACAATTCTTCGTATCCATTAGTGGTTTCCACATCCGAAGCAAGTCTGGCTTTTTGGCTCATCTCGGTAGGAAATGCGCCCGGTTCTATAATTGCCACATCAATTCCCAACGGCCTTACTTCATAATGCAAACCTTCGCTCAATCCCTCCAAACCAAATTTTGAAGCACCATAAACTACCGAAAAAGGAAAGCTAACCCTCCCGAAACCACTTGTGATATTAATGATCAGTCCTTCTGATTTTTTGCGCATGAATGGCAATGCCAGTTTTATTAATCTAAAAGGTGCAATTACGTTCACGTCAAACATTTCCTGCACATCCTTCACCGAATAACTTTCTGCCACGCCCATCATTCCAATACCGGCATTATTCACCACTACATCAATGGTTCCTTCTTTGGTGATGATGGTGTCAATAGCAGTTTTCACGCTGGTTTCGTCTGTTAGGGTTACATCTAACACGGTGATATTTTCCACTTGTGACAGTGCTTTTGCTTTATCAGCATTCTTTCCGTTGGTATCTCTCATGGTGGCGTAAACTTTATGCCCCAAAGCGGCTAAACTATTGGCAGTAAGCCATCCAAAACCACTATTTGTTCCTGTAATTAAAACGATCTTTTTGCTCATTTCTATTTAATTTAAATCATGAGACAAAGGTCAGAATCTAAAAAAGGAAAGCATTTAACAAATGGTAAAAACGGATTTTAACGGATGTTTTTTCTTATTCTACTTAAAGACTGCTGTGTAATTCCTATATAAGAAGCGATATGAGAAAGCGGGATACGAGTGACAAGGCCAGGAAAATGTTCGATAAATGATAAATATCGGGTGGTTGCATCCTCTGAAACCAGGGGGCTCCTCCTTTCTATCGTTTTCAACAAACAATTTTTTAATATCAGACCTGTAATAGCGTCCCAGCCAACAATAGTATTTCCAATCTCGTCCCAATCTTTCTTTGAAAAAACAAGCAATTTACAATCGGTAACTGCCTGTATATACTCGGAAGCCACTACTTGTGCCTCAAATCTTTGTTGGTCCGAAACAAAATTATTCTCGTCAATGAAGTATTGCGTGATTTCTTCACCTTTGTTATTATAATAGCAAAAACGAACGACCCCTTCGAGAAGAAATCCAACCTGCCTTGGGATCTTTCCGGCTTCTGAAAAATAGTCCTCCTTATGAAGTTCCAGCGTCTTTGCTTTGCCAACAATGAAATCTGTTTGCTGCTTATTCAGATTTCCAAACTGTAATATATAATTAATGAATTCTTCCATACATTAAATTTCGACTTGGTTGGGGACAGTTCATTTACCATTTGGTAAAAAAATTTTGATTTTTACTTCACAGGAAATGATCCGTACGAAACAACGAACATCGAGCATGTTGATTTTACGTCCACTTCCCCTGTGGAAATTAATTAGATTATTTTTTGACCTGATTGCATTCCCTGTAAGAGAAATATGCCTGTCCTAAATTTGCCGGACAAATCTGGAATATACACGCTAGTCAAACGCAAATCGCCGACCCGAAAACGATTATACTAAAAAAAAAAGCAAAAAGACTTGTAGGCGTTTAGGTAATTTTCTAAATTTGTATCATGGTTCTATTAGAAGTCATTAAGGCATTATCAAATCAGACCCGGCTAAACATTCTAGAATGGTTAAAAGAGCCTTTTACGCACTTTCCTGCCGAAGAGCTAGCCGACTATTCGCCAGAGTTAGGCGTATGTGTTTCTGATATTGCAAAAAAAGCAGGGATGTCTGTCCCTACCGTTTCTGTTTATTTAAAAGCAATGTCGACCGCCAGTATTTTAACCGCCACAAGAAAGGATCAGTGGACATATTACAAGAGGAATGAACAATCAATCCAAAATTTGGCGAAGCACATAAAAGAGAATTTATAATTTTTTTGACAAGAAACTTAGATATTTACCTAATTAACTAAAAGCAAAATGAAAGCAGCAATCTTAAAGGAGTTCGGCCCTGCCGAAAATTTCGAAATTGTAGACGTGCCGATGCCAAAACCAGGTTTCAGAGAAGTTTTGGTCAAAGTGTTTGCAACATCTGTGAACCCTTTGGACTACCAGGTCCGCCGTGGAGATTATAAAAATGAATTGTCCTTACCTGTCATAACAGGTCACGATGTCTCCGGTGAAATTGTAGAAGTCGGTCAGGGTGTAGAAAATTTCAAGATCGGTGACCAGGTATATTATACCCCTGAGATCTTTAAGGGCCAGGGAAGCTATGCGCAGTATCACTGCGCCCATGAGTCTATCATTGCATTAAAACCAAAAAACCTAAGCCATCTCGAAGCTGCAACGCTTCCCTTAGCAGCGGGCACGGCTTGGGAAATGCTGGTTACCAGGGCACAGCTAAAGATCAATCAATCCATCTTGATCCATGGTGGTGCCGGTGGCGTAGGAATACCGACCATTCAGATTGCCAAGGCAATGGGAGCGATCGTTTTCACCACAGCTAGGAAAGTCCACCACCGATTTCTGCTTGAATTAGGAGCTGATCATGTGATCGACTATGAAAATGAAAACTACATCGACGCTATTCAGCAACTTACTGGTGGTAAGGGGGTTGATGTCATTATTGACACCCTTGGAGGTAATACACTTTCTGATAGCGGGCTGATCCTTAGCCAGATGGGGCAGGTAGTTACAGTGGTCGACATTGAAAAACCTCAAAACCTGATTCACGCCTGGGGGAAAAATGCGACCTATCATTTTGTCTTTACCCGCCAAAACCGAAATAAATTGGATGAAATAACGAAACTGGTAGAAACCAACAAGTTAAAACCTGTTCTTAACAAGGTCTTTTCGTTGTCGGAGATGAGTAAAGCGCATAGTTTGCTGGAAAACAAAACCGGAGATAAAAACTTCTACGGCAAGATCGGAATCGAGATCGACAAATAAATGACTCGATTTCAATCGGATGCTACTTGCGAGATATGGGATAGCTTCAAGAGTATCTCGCAAGACATGTATGTACTATAGTATAAACAAGCTTCGATAAGCTCATCGAACAAAAATCACATTGCCTTTTTTAGCTTGTTCAAAATTCAGCAGGCTTTACGGTTACTTTTTAATATGACAGAATATGGATGTCAGCTTCCTTAATGCCAAACCCATGTTACTTCTATTGATTGTCTACATCAATGTGAAGGAACGGACCGCTTTCTTGTTTAGTTTGCTGCTATTTTGTTGAGTCTGTTGTTATCTGGAAAGGTTGGTACATTCACTAGAACTTGGCGAACATGTCCATGAACTCCTGACGGCGCGAGCGTGAAATACCGATAGCCATATCGTTATCCATTACGACGTAGCCGCCGTCCCCGCGCACAAACTTCTTGATCCGGTTCAGGTTAATCAGATAAGAATTATGTACCCTGAAAAAGTCAGGGCCGTTTAGTGCTTCATCGATATCCTTGAGCACCTTTGAAACCACAATTTTTTTCCCGCCTGACAGGACCACCGTGGTGTAATTGCTTTCCGCTTCGCAATAGATGATATCCTGTGTAGTGGCAAAAATCAGCCCCTCCGCCGTCGTAAGGGCAATGCGCATCGGGGTCGGTTTCATTTGCCTTACGCTCTGGAAAAGCAGCTCAATCTGTTCTTTGGAGGGAACTGTTTTCTTGTTTTCCATCCGCCTGACCGTTTCTTTCAGATCGTCGGGGTCGACCGGTTTTAATAAATAGTTCAATGCGCTGTACTTGAATGCTTTAATAGCAAACTTGTCATACGCTGTGGTAAAAACCACATCAAAGAAAAGTTTATCGAATTGTTCGAGCATATCAAAACCGTTCATCCTGGGCATCTCAATATCCAGAAAAACCACATCGGGCCGGTGCGCGTGGATTGCCGCAATACCTTTCTCTGCCGAATTGCACATGGCAGAAATGGAGACGGTGGGTGCGTACATTTTCAAAAGCCACTCCATCATTTCGAGGCAATTGTTTTCATCGTCAATAATGACACATTTTATAGTTTCCATATTTCAGGCAGCTGATATTAAAGTTTGATACTCCATTTATTACCACTTAAACCGGAATCCTGATAATGACCTGGGTCCCGGACGCCTCGTTGTTTTGGTCCATGAGGTCGATGATTTCTACACTGGCGCTGGTTTGGGCATATTGGTTCAGGATGGCAATCCTGTCCTCGGTGAGTTTCATTCCCATAGATTTCTTACTTGTTGCCGACTTGCTTTTAAATTCACGCGCTTTTTCACGCCCCACGCCATTATCTTCGACGACGCACTGCAGCACGTTCTCTTCCAGCATACTGATCTTTATCAGGAGCTTACCATTGGTTTCCTGATGCAGCAGACCATGCCAAATCGCATTTTCGACATAGGGCTGAATGATGAGTGAAGGCACTTCGATTGAATCTGCAAAAACATTATCGGCAAGGAATATTTCGCAGCTGAATTTATTGTCAAAACGAATTCCTTCCATTTCAATGTACAGCCGCAATGCTTCCAGTTCATTGGAAAGCAGCACTTTTTTACTGTTTGAATTCTCAAGAATGAGCCTGATCAGCTTTGAAAACCTGGTCAGATAAAGAGAGGCGGTCGCATTATCGCTTTTCACGATATAACGGTTAATCGAATTAAGGCAATTGAAAATAAAATGCGGGTTCATTTGCGCACGCAATGCTCTCATCTCAATCTCTGAAACACGTTCGCGCATGGTGATTTGCTGTCGGATAGCCCGGATCCGGCCCCGGAATATGACATACCCGATCCCGCCGGTGACCAGTATACCCAAGCCTATGAACCAGGCACGTTTCCAGATCGGAGGTAAAATCACAAAAGAGAAAGGGTTCGAGGTTTCATCCCAATTTACGCCGTCCAGACTGGCCGCCACCGTGAAAGTGTAATTGCCGGATGAGAGTGAAGAAAAACGAACCTTGTTGTTCCGTCCGTTTAACGACCAGTTGCTGTCCAGCCCGATCATCCGGTACCGGTAAGTCAGCTTTTGAGGATTTCGGTAATAAGTGGTCAGGTATTGAAATTCAACCGAGTTTTCTTGCCAGTTCAATTCCATAGGGGCAGGCCGCAGCAGATACATGGTATCGTCCTGATTAACCTTGACGTTGGAAATGCTTACGTTCAGTTTCTCCTTTATTGGTTTGATCTCCTCCGGTTTGAAGTAATTCAACCCGTTGAATCCCCCGAGAAAGACATATCCGCTGCGGGATTCCTTTAAAGCATTGAGATTAAATCGCTTATTCTGAATATTGTCCCAAACATCAAACCATTCGAGCTTTTGAGAAACGTGGTCATAACGGTACAATCCATCGTCGGCGCCAATCCACGTTTTGCCGGTTTTGTCACGGTATAACATAGTAATCCGCTGGTTACGCAGCTGTGGGAATATAAGCCTTCTTTTTAATGATTTCTCCGAGCGGATGACTTCGTATAAACCTACCGAGCCGCACCAGATTGTCGAGTCGTTTTGTATCAGCAAAGATGTTATCAAAAGACTGGGCGTAAAGCTGATATCATTATACAACGTTTTGAAATTCTTGTTTACATACAACAAGCCTCTGTACGAGCCCATCCAAAAGTTGCCGCCCTGTTCCTCTGCAACCGTTTGAATGTTGTGATAGGCCTCCGGAAAATACCTTTCACTGACCAGATAAGTATCTTTTTCGATGAAATAGCAGGTTTCCTCTCCAACGATCAGGTGGCCGCCTTTGTGCAGTCGGTAAATCGTCGCGATCAATTCGTTCTGCATTTTTCTTCTCAGCCTGATACCAGATATTCCCTGTGGATATTTCAGCGGCCTGAACGATTCGGCAACCGGATCAAAAATAACAGGCTCGCCTTTTTCTGGTGCGATAATGAGAATTCGTCCGTCATGAACAAGTGACCGCACCGCCGGAAAAGGTAAACCTTTACGCCCCTTAACATCCGGACGGTAAGATTTGACTTTGCCGTCAACCAGGTTTAGCCTGTAAAACCCTTCAACGGTCCCCAGCCAGATGTTACCATTTTTGTCTTCAGTCACGGCACGGATATTATTATTCCATTCCCTGTCAGCGTTTTTCAAACCTCGCAACCAGCCAATGTTATGTTCGAGTGGCCTGAAAAACACGATGCCTTCCTGACAAACGAGCCAGAAAGTACTGTCGGAATCGAAATAATCCGTATAATTTTCGTCATTGGGAAGCTCGTTTCCCGAATTGTAAAGTGTGGCTTTGGTGAACGCCTTCGCTGTTTTGTTATACTTGTAACAGCCTTTCCTCGTGTTAACCAGATAATTATCTCCTTTTAAATGATTTATGCTGTTCAATTCGACCAATGGCAACCCGGAAATGCGTTTGACCGACCTTGTTTTGAAATTTACTTCAAAATTTTGAAGCAGGTGGTTTGTGGCCCAGGCCACATCTTCTGAAAAAGGAACCACAGTTCTGATACCTGGGAGAGGAACCATTCGAACTTCCTTGCTTCGGGTGTTTACTGTGAAAACTGTGTCGATATCCGCTATAAAAAGATTATATCCTTTTGCGTTAAATATCCGCCGGTAAAACCTGTGGTTTTCAAGGCCGGGCAATGGATAATGCTTAAATGCATCCTCTCCGGCAATGTAACTGTAGAGGCCTTTTGTCGAATTGGCCCAGATCCGGTTGTCCGGTGTGACCTGTAATTTGTTAAGCTTATTATCCGGCTTTACGCCCCTGCCGGTAATGCGTATTGGCTCAAACCCTTTGATATCATTTACATACCGCTCAATACCAGATTCAGTTGTAATGTAAATTACTCCCGACGAATCGGCTGCGATATCGTGCAGATCCTCACCATTTGTCTCGATACGTTTTACATTCTGGCCGTCAAACCGTTGTAAATGCCTCGAAGACTGTATCCACAAAAAGCCCTTTTTATCTTTAATGATCCGGTAAATGTCTGACGTCTTAATTCCGTTGCTTTCATTGAGTACCTGCACATTGAAATCAGGGAGCTGTGCCAGGCAGGTAAAACCGCACAACTGAAAAAGTGTGACAACGAAGCGGGTAATTAAGTTTTTGAAACAGTTCAAGCTCGTGAATTCATTTAAGCTAACAAATTCCCGATTTAATCGGCATTTTGGATGTATTGATCTGTACCTGTCCGATTTATTTAGTAAACGGTAACATTTCCCATGTGGACTGTCAATGATTCACTTATCTTGTAGACAGCTGATTTCAGACTAATTTAAACGAAGAAAGCGCACCTTAGTGCGCTTTCTGTAATCCGGCTATTGTCCGCGCAGCTGGGTTCTTTCTTTAAAGTTTCCGTGTTTCGTTTCGTTACCGGATTATTTCAATTTCTCATATTCTTCATGCAGCTTGCCTTCCCAACCCTTTTGCGTCACTTTGTTTTTATCAAATGTGATCTGGTGTGTCTGCAACAGACCTTTTCGGCTACCATCCGGCTTCCATGACCAAAACTCATTGGTTTCCGTCAGCGTTTCCCCATTGAAATTGTAACGAACTCCACCCCCTCCCTGAAAGCTCTTAGTCGCCTCATTGTAGTATGCGTATATAGCAATCGGGTAGGAATAGATCTTGATGGTGGTCATATTTTTGTAAATGCCTTCTCCAAACCGGCCCTTCTCTCCCCATTCGCCTCGCGTCATTTTCCAGATTCCTTCCAGCCTTTTGTCTTCCAATGGTGTATCTGCTTGCAGCCGTTTGAATTTCTCATGAATAGGATAGTTTTTGTACTTATCCGAATTGATCTTGCCGTGCTGTTCAAACGACTGGTCGCCAACCTCGAAGTCGAATTCAAAAGTTTTCCCGGCAGCTGTTGAATCCCAGGAATAGAAGCTGATATGCTCCACGTATTTTCCGTTTGCTATCTCATATGTTCCTCCTGCAAGGCCATTGAAGGAAGCACGGCCCTTTCTGTTGTCGTCATAATAAGCGACCATCCAAAAGCCGTCCCGCAATACTTTGATCACCGTTAAGGAATCGTCCTTCCCCCAATCCTTCATATCGCCAAATTTGTAGGCTGACCGGATAAATACACCGTCGACTTTACTAACCGGCCTGAATGCTGTAAATCCTGCCAAAAGAAGCAAGCAAAATGGTACTAATAACTTTTTCATGTGCTTGTGATTGAATGATTTATATTGTTATGAAGCAATTGACTCAGCGTTTGTTGGTTACCCCTTTCCTGACCAACTCAAAAGTGCCACCATCGGTATCCTTATTGCCAAAACCCCAGGTTCCTTTTAATGTGCCTTGCGACTTTATGAAGGTTGCTTTAAGCGAATAATTTGAGTTGTAGGGTATGTCGTTGTGATAAGTGGATAAAAACTGATCTCCTGAAATCGTCCACACCCCTTTGCCGATTTTTTTGCCGTCTTCATTCAGCTCATGAATCACGCCATTGGGGTCGATTTCAAAGCCCATGAACCAGTCGGGCACCTTGGTTCCGTTTCCATACTTTCCTTCCCAGGTACCTTCCACTGACGTGGGCGCAGGTTGGACGGCATCATCATCATCATTGCTGCATGCGGCGATAGCCATGAGTGCTAATAAAAGCAAACTGTAAATTCTGAAAGATTTCATTTCTGTTTTATGTTTTGTTTTGTGCAAAACTATGGTGAGGCGCCAGCTTGCGAATCTGGTAATGAGCGGAATGCACTTTTTTTGAGTGTTCTGTAACGCCATAAATATTCCGCGCGAAAAACATAGCCGCTAACTCAATTTCTTGGTCGCAGGCGCGTCTCATTAGCGGTCAGACCGGACGTCAATCGGGCAGGATACGGTGTGTTCTTTGACCGTTAAATCATGTACTCAATAAAGTAACTGCATACACCAGGCAAACCGCCATCCACTCAGTCCCCTTAGTACTGAGCTGGCGGGCCATTCTACATTTACGGCGTTATTTTAAACACTATTAAACTTTTTATCATGAAATGGCTATCAATACTCACCTTCCTTCTTTGCTTTCTGGGAAAAATTTCACTCAAGGCGCAGGCACCTGAACAAATGAATTACCAGGCAGTTGCCCGGAATGCGGCTGGGATTGCCCTCTCTAATCAGAACATTACGTTGCGCCTCAGTGTCCGACACGATAGCCCGTCGGGTAATGCTGAGTATAGTGAAACCAGAAGCGTTACCACCAATAATCTGGGCTTGTTTACGGTCGCGATTGGCAGTAATGGCGCCACGGATGTGTCTGGCTCCATGAACGCAGCGAACTGGGAAAACGGTCCGAAATTTCTGAAAGTTGAAATCGATCCCAGTGGCGGTAATGCTTTCACCGACATGGGCTCCTCGCAATTGCTGAGTGTACCTTATTCATTGAGCAGTGCCGACAATCAGTGGAAAACAAATGGCAATAGCATTATCAACAAGAACAGCGGCAATGTAGGTATCGGGACAAACGCTCCGGACGCAAGCGCATTGCTGGACCTGAGCAGTGAGTCCAAAGGATTGCTGGTTCCGCGGATGAACGCCCAGCAAAGAACAACCCTTTCTCAGCCAGCAACCGGGCTGTTGGTATACCAGACCGAAGCGCCGGAGGGATTCTACTATAACAAAGGCTCCGCTGGTTCCCCAAATTGGATTTTGCTGGGTGGGACAGGCCCTCAGGGGCCACAAGGTTCTCCAGGTGTTATTCAAAGTGCGTATGAAGCGGGCTCAGCCCCATACCCTTCATCCATCATGGCATTCATCACCAAACCTGTCAGGTTAACCATTCAGGAGGGTCAATCAGTTTTTGTCATTGCATCAAGGGCTTTGGGAGGTTATTTTGTGGCTAACGAATTGGGTATCAAGCCAATTGCTCAGAGTACCATCCCAGGCAGTCCGATTATAGAGTTGGGCCTGGGCATGTTTGGACTTCAGGTGCCGGCCAATACAAGAATTATCCATTCTGTCAACGGCGTTTTCAAAAATCTTCCTGCGGGGACTTATGACTTTGGAATGGGAGGTGTTACCAGCAGCGCGAACTGGATCAACTGTGAATGGGGCTATACGAGTGTTTTGGTCTACTAACATCAACCCGATCAACATGAAAAAGTATTTAATAGCTGTCTTCTTGGCAAACTGCACGTTGGTAGTCCGCGCCCAAAGCCTGAGCCCGCAAATAATTAATGCAGGCGGTGGGCAGGGAAATGCCGGAACCCTGTATCTGGATTGGAGTGTGGGCGAAATGGCAGGCGTACAGACATTAAAATCCCCGGCAAATATGCTGTCACAAGGATTATTACAGCCCGATGCTTTTGCCCCTTTCCCTGTTAAGCTCATTTATTTTACAGGAAAAGCCTTTGACGCCCAGAATGAGCTGCGATGGGCAACTTCGGAAGAAACGAACAACGAATATTTCCAGGTAGAGCGATCGTCAGACGGCTTGATATTTTACCCCCTGACACGGATTGCAGGAACGGGGAATTCGACTCAATCAAAAACATATCATTATTACGACCTTTCTCCTGTTGCACTATCCTATTATCGCCTCAAACAGGTCGATTATGATGGGACATATAGTTATTCGAAAATGGTCGCCTTAAAACAGCCATTAGCACCAGCTCAGTATGTGGTATATCCCAACCCGACCGATGGGATTTTAAATGTATCCGGTATCAAAATAAACAAGCCGGTTGAGCTGTATGTTCTGGATATAACAGGCAGGGTAATGACGCAGCAGAAATCAGGCGCTGTCGAGACTATCAAACTTGATTTGCAAGCATTACCTGCCGGAACCTACATTTTGAACATTGTGGACCAGAGAACGGGATCAGGCTTTACGTCCCTGTTTGGCAAGCATTGAATAACTTATTCCCCGGGCTGAACCCGAGGCAATTGATTGCTGAGATCTGATAAATAAAGCAGCTCACTGTTTTTTTGACTTGGCAATTGAAGGATGGGCGTATTTATCTTGACTAACGTTATTAACCCATTGTGCGGTTAGCAAAATAGTGCATGTTTAATGCGTCCGAGTGGTTTGCTTGCCAAGTTTGATTCTGGTCGCTTATTGAGTTTCAGATTGAACGTAAGAGTTCGTCCAGTAGAGTAAGTTTCGATAGTCTGGCCAGGCGGAGAACTCCTTTATCTTTTAGATACCTCAATGGATTCAACGACTACATAGCTGCGGTCTTCTGGAAAGTAGTTTTCTCCCGGATAACAGTGCCGGCTTGCAGTCATCATTTTTTTGCGTTGTAACGTTCGTTTGCATTGAGTTCGATGGAATCGGTTCGAGAAGAGAATTGATCCGATCCACCCATTGGTTCGATTCTGATATACGTATTCAAGATTGTAGCTCTTTTGCGTCATATTAATGCTACTTAAATTTCTATTTTTAAGAAAAAATTTAAATAAATGTAAAAATAGTTACAACCATATGGGGCGCATTGGAGTCTTCGTGTAAAAAAGTATTCTTTTTGCTCATTTTAACTTCAAAAAACAATGAACAGATTTTTTACATTTTCTCCCATCAGATTTATCGCAGAACTAAGAGGCGGTTTATCCTTACAGAGTAAACAGCCATACTTGGCTGTCCTGTTATTATTGGTTGCTATAAGTTCGGTAGTTGGCCAGTCAACTGGCTCAGAAACGGATCTATTTACAGTTATTTCGAAAGACGAGGTTTCGCTTCAGGCGACTGTCTCAGAAAAGATTAATAAGATGAACGGATCCAGGCTCTACCAGCAGATCGTTCCAGTAAAAATTGGGCGAATACCCCGAATCCAAAAAAACGGAGTCCTCACATTTTCCATCCCGGGTTCACAAGAAAAATTCACTTTCATTGCACAAAAGGTCAATGCTGAATCTGACCTTGATTTTGTATGGTACGGCCATTCGAAAGATTATTTATCTACGGCGACTTTTATAAGTGAAAAAGGGGCTATATCCGGAGCATTCAATGTTGGCAAACGGTACTTTCAGGTATATACTTTGGACGATGGAATATCTATTCTGCAGGAAGACAGAACGGATATCACCGTCCAGTGTAGTTCTGGTGAGCACGGCTATGCAAAGCCAGATACGATAGTGCAGCCTTCAATTCCAACAGACAAAGGCGCGAGAATGGGCGTGTGTACGGAACCAACCCGGGTTTTAGTGGTATATACCCAAGCAGCCGCCAACAGCGTAGCGAACATTGGACAGACAATCAATTTGTCGGTCCAACAGTACAATCAGACATTAGCTAACTCGGGGGTATCAACGCCCCAGACAAACAATATTGTATTAACTGGCACGCAGTTGGTAAACTTCGCTGGGGCAAACGATCCTGAGGGTACGCCCGACGCTGAACAAGCTGCGGCTTTCGTGCGGGACAATGCAAACATCCAGAACCTAAGAAATCAACACAATGCAGACCTGGTGATTTGCATGGTAGAACGGGAATATAATAATGGGGCTATTGGTTCAGTTGTTGTTGTCCCGGCGAGTAATGTTAATTATGCAGCCATCGTAAGGGGGCCCTTCTCAAGTGCTGCGAATTTTTTCACATTCACTCATGAATTAGGTCATTTAATGGGGGGACGTCATCAGACTGACCCAGGTCCACCTTCATATTCCCACGGTTTTGCATTTGCAGCCAACGGCGCATTTCGGACGATGATGCATACGTTTCAAGACAATTCAAACCGTATAATGCACTTTTCCAGCCCAAATGTAAATTTCAACGGCGTGCCGACCGGAACAAGTAACGTTAACCATGTTGCCAGAGTCATCTCAGAAACCAGTTTGAATGTTGTAAATTTTAGGCCATCAGTAACGCAACCTTTTAATGCAACCATTATCGGCCCAACAAGTATAAACACAGCTGGTTGGTACGATTGGGAATTATACTTTTTTTGCCAGCCTCTTGGTTCCACGACCTGGCAATTCAGTACTGATGGCTTTAACTATGGGTCCCCGGTAGGTTTTGGGGATGCAGTCAATTTCTATAACATTGACGCCAGTAACAATGGCACCCTGTTTCTTCGTTGCATAATCAATAACGGGGGACAAAATTATGTTACAACTACCACAATCAATGTAAATATCTGTTCGGGATGCAGGCAGTCCTCCGAGTTTGTTACGGCAAGTACTTCTAAGGAGCTGGTTACTGATGTCAAGGCGGTCTATCCCAATCCAGCAGATAAAGTGCTTACGGTCGATTTCTCTCTTAGTGAAACATCCGATGTTGAATTGGAATTATTAGATATAACAGGTCAGAAAAGGGTTCAAAAAACAATTAAAGGTGTCGCCGCCGGGAGTCACAAACATTTTGTTGAATTAACATCGTTAAATAGTGGCATGTATATATGCAAATTCAAAAGCGGTACAAAAACCACCGCCAGACCCTTTGTTGTGCTTAAATAATTAAGTTATGAAAACGGTAAGTATTCTGGTTTTTGTCATCCTTACTTTTTCTTGTAAGGATGACATCGGCTTCAATCCAAATTCATATGATGGGCAATACCCAAAAAATATGGATGGCTCTGATATCCAAACTTACAAGTCTGAAATTCTGGGTGGCCAGATTGAGGCTTCTTTCAATGGGCATACATGGAATCATGCACCATACCTTTCAATTAACGCCGAGGTCTTAAGCCCTCCAAATTCCGTGGGTGGAAGCCAGGAGTTATTCATCTCTATATCTTCTTTGCTGACCAATCGTCCCATTGAATCTTGTATTTTAGAGACTTTGCTGTTTAGGGTACCCCTTGCTACTGGAATCACATCAATGAACAAGTTTGTAGAGTTAACCGAGCACGAATACACTGTATTGAAGTTTACCAGCATCAATTGTGATGCTGGTAAAGACCAATATGTAATGGACAGAAGTGTGGAAAACACTATTAATGTTTTAAGTTACGATCCCCTCACCGGAGCAATTCATGCCGAATTCGACCTCAGTTTTAAGATAAGTCAGAGAAATTCTTCTTTCGGTCCAATCTATCCGGAAAGGGTTGTGCTGAAAGGTCGGGTCGAAACGAATTTGAAGTAATAACTCACAGGAAGACTTTAACGAAATCGTTATTTCTGAATTTACTCGAAGATTGACCATTCAGATTTTATTACTGGTTTCAGAACTGTTTTCTCTGACTCCATTTTCATAAACCAAGCCCTTCTGCCTTACGCTGAGCTTGTTTTTTCGGGCTGAGGATTCAAGTTTTGCAAAATGGCTTGTCAGGATTTTTGTAGTAGTAATCCAAATACTGCTGATTGCTCGTCCTTGACATATACACTTCGCATTGCTTGACGAGTCACCCGATTATTGAACACAACAAACCGACTTTTGATTACAAGTTGTTCAGCGTACCGAGCGTCTTTTGCATCATCATTTAATGCAGAGACAAAATGAAATATACATTGGTAACGGGAGCTTCTGGCGGAATCGGAGAAGCTTTGGCAATAAAGCTGGCTAAGAAAAAGCATAACCTCGTTCTTGTAGCCCGCAACGCGGAGAAACTCTCCAAGCTTAGTAAACAATTACAGGAAACCTACGGAGTGCAGGCAGCTTACATTGCGGCAGACCTTGCTAAACAGGAGGCTCCATTTCAAATTTTTCAAGAAACCCGAAGACAAAACTGGGAAATCGATATGCTGGTCAACAATGCCGGAATCGGCTCAGGTGGTGAGTTTGCAACGTTGAATTTGCAATCGGAATTGGATCTGATGCAACTAAATAATGCATCCCTGGTGGCTATGACGCATCTTTTCATGCAACCTATGCGTGATCGTAAAAGCGGTACAATCATCAATGTAGCCTCGCTGGCAGCTTTCGCTCCGGTACCCTACATGGCGACTTATGCAGCGAGCAAAGTATTTGTCCGCTCCTTTACCGAGGCGATAACAGAAGAATGTAAACCATATAATATTCAGGTTATGTTGTTTGCGCCGGGACTCACAAAAACCAATTTCAACGAAGCTGCGGGCATCAATAATGAAAAGGGAGCCGGACTGAACGCAGATTATCAAACCGCTGCAACGCAGACGCCGGACGAAGTGGCCGACGAACTATTGCAGGCATTAAACACAAAAAAACATTTCCACGTATCCGGAAGCAGGAACCGCCTGGGCTCACGTATCGTGGCGTTATTGCCTAATGCGATGATCACCCGCTTTATGGCCAAGTCCTATCAGAAAAAATTAGCGCTCTTGTAACTAACTTAGTACGATGGAAACGACAACGACGGTTCACATTCAGTCTATCAGCCAGCTGCACCAACTCTTGCAGCTCCCGAAGCCCAGGCATCCAATGGTGAGCCTGATCCCATTTAAGGATTTTCCCGAAATAAAAATTGAAGAGCGTACAAGGCTTATTACGGATTTTTACCAGGTGACTCTGAAGACAGAATGCCCCTGCAAAATTCAGTACGGCCAAAGCATTTTTGATTTTGATGAAGGGGTAATGTCCTGCTTTGCGCCGCGGCAGGTAAGCTTTATTGAGAAGGATTTTGTCTTTGCCAAAGCTGGCTGGCAGCTATCTATCCATCCGGATTTCCTGCGAAATTCGGCTTTGGGGAGCAAGATCAAGTCTTACGGTTATTTTGATTATGCTGTCAATGAAGCGCTTATCCTCTCCGACGATGAGCAGAAGACAATGGAAACGATTTTCCTGCAATTGCACAAAGAATTATTGCTGCCTATTGACAATTTTAGTCAGGAAGTATGGATTGCGAATATTGAGCTGATGTTGACTTACTGCGATCGCTACTACAACCGGCAGTTTATCACGCGCAAAACAGTCAGCGATGAGCTTCTGAATAAAGTTGAAAGAATCTTGAACAATTACTTTGAGTCCGACCAGCTCAATAATGGTTTACTCACGGCCCAGTTCTTGGCGGAAGAGTTACATTTATCTTCCAAGTATCTGAGCGATTGCCTAAAACAGCTTACGGGCTGCACCACGCAACAATTGATCCATGAAAAATTGATCGAGCGGGCCAAGGAAAGGCTCTCGACTACGCAGCTGTCAGTCAGTGAAATTGCCTATCAATTAGGTTTCGATTATCCGCAGTCATTTAGCAAGCTTTTCAAAACAAAGACACAGCAAACACCACTGCAATTCAGGGCGGGCTATAACTAAGAATTTATTGTGATGCACTGCCTTTGAAGCATGACCCTGTCAGCATACAAACTTGGACTTTTCAACAAACCCGCACCTGCGAGCCTGAATTACCTTTGCTATATAAATTTTAGCAAAAGAAAACTTAGGCAATATGAAAAAGACAGTGTTAGTAACAGGGGCTTCGGCTGGAATTGGCAAAGCGACTGCCATTTATCTCGCACAAAATGGTTATAATGTGTACGGTGCAGCGCGCAGGATCGACAAAATGCAAGACTTGAAAACGTACGGCATTAAACCGATCTCACTCGATGTAACAAAAGATGAAAGCGTGACAGCGTGCGTAAATCAAATATTTCAGGAAGAAGGGAGTATTGATATTTTGGTAAACAATGCAGGCTTTGGACTGGAAGGGGCGATCGAAGATATACCCATGGAAGACGCACGCTATCAATTAGAGGTGAATGTCTTTGGTGCCATGCGTTTGGCACAACTGGTTTTACCGAAAATGCGGGAAAACAGATACGGCAAGATTGTGAACATTTCGTCTGTTGGCGGTAAGATTGCTTTTCCACTGGGTGGTTGGTATCACGCCAGCAAATTTGCACTGGAAGCATTGAGCGATAGTATGCGAAGTGAAGTGAAGGAATTTGGTATCGACGTGATCGTTGTTGAGCCTGGCGCCACCCGATCTGAATGGGGCAATGTTGCAACGGATATTCTCATGAAAGTTTCAGGCCATACCGCTTATAAAGACCTGGCGGCCAAAACACACAATGTATTTACCCGGTTAAATAAGGATATAGCAGAACCGGAAGTGATCGCTAAGCTCGTCAGGAACGGGATAGAAGCAAAAAGTCCGAAAACACGGTATACGACTTCACAAATGGCCTCCTCGCTTTTGCTATTTTTGAGAAAAATTCTATCCGACAAGCAAATGGATAGATTGATCATGAGCCAAATAAAATAGTGTGCTGTGGAAAACGTCGTCATTCAACATAATATCCTGTATGCACTGGGTCATCAAAAAACGCAAAGCAGTGAACATTACTTTCCCGAACACGCCCTGGGAATCATGCTGTCAGGCGAATCGTACTATTTTTCGAATGACGGAACATTTGTGATGAGGGAAGGCACCATCTGCTTAATGCGTAAAAATGAGTTATTCAAAAAGCTCAAAAAAGCAGGTCCAAACGGTGAGCCGCCTTCATTGATCTGCATATTCCTTGATCAAAAATCTTTACTCCAATACGCAGCAGAAAATGATGTTCCAAAACAAAGCGGGTATAAGGGGCACGCTATGATTGACTTAACAGGCAATGTGTTTTTAAAGGGATTTTTTGATTCATTGCTGCCCTACGTCGATCATCCGAGCAAACTAACAGCAAAGCTAGCGGAGCTAAAAACCCGTGAAGCCATTGAGCTATTGCTACAAAGCGGTGATGTTTACCGAAAACTTTTGTTTGATTTTCAGGAACCGCATAAGATGGATTTGGAAACGTACATGAACCACAATTTCAAGTATAACATTCCCCTATCATCGTTTGCTAAACTCGCAGGGCGTAGCCTGTCTACCTTCAAACGGGATTTTACAAAGATATTTGAAACATCGCCCGAAAAGTGGTTACAGCAAAAGCGTTTGGAACAAGCGCATTATCTCATTTCAAAGAGATCAATGCGGCCTTCTGAGGTTTATCTAGAAGTTGGGTTTGAAAACCTGTCGCACTTTTCATTCGCTTTCAAAAAAACATTCGGCCTGACGCCAACCGAGTTGATTGAACAAAACAGATCGGAGATCGCTAACTAAAAAAATTGATATATTGGCGCAAACTTGGTAGCTGTCCATAAATGAACTTTCTTCTCGAAGCAGATTGCAAAGGCATTTTGCCATGTCACTTGGGGAGGATGGCTAGTTAAAGCACCGACTCTCCCCAATTGTACGCAACGAATCCATCAGGTAACATACATTGCAATGCATGTAAGATATCCGGGCACTTCCGGGGAGATTTACATAAATTGCTTTTTTTAACCAAACACCTTTTCGCATGACACATACTACCTCCAATCCAAAGATTCACGAAGGCCGTAATTTGAAGCGTTTCAGGGAAATGATGTCGGTGAAGCAAGATGCGCTAGCATTTGAGCTCGGTGAAGATTGGAACCAGCAAAAAATCTCGCTACTCGAACAAAAAGAAAAAATTGATTCTGATATTTTGGAACAAGTTGCGGCGATTCTTAAAATTCCTGCTGAGGCGATTCGGAATTTTGATGAGCAGCAAGCTGTGAATATTATCGCGAACACATTTGATAAAGTTGAAAACTCCTTCAACTTCGGCACCTTTAATTTACATCCGGTTGAAAAGATTATTCAACTTCACGAGGAGAAGATTGCTTTGTATGAGCGGATGTTGAAGGAGAAGGATGAAATGATGGGGCGGTTGGAGCGGCTGATTCGGGGGTAGACAAAAAAGACAGCTTAAAGCTCCGGAGGAGCTACCTGTTTCTAGAAAATCGAAGATCGTATGTTTCTGGCCCCAGCGGGGCCTCCTTTGAATTGGCAATCAATCAGGAGGCCCCGCTGGGGCCTTTGCATTAATATTGGAATGTACTTTTCTATAAACAAGGAGCCGCTCTGCGGCTAAACGTACTCTGCGATTTGATCCGACACGTTGGATTATTTTTTTTGAATTAGTTATATATATTTGATTTATTCAAAACCTCCATTCCAATACATATGGGTATCCTGGACTTTAAAGGTCAACATGCTAAACTACCGGAGGGAATTTTTTAATGTGTCGTTAGAGGAGATCGAAAGTAAAATTACTGAACTCGGTTTCAAGGCGGAATTCACCTCTGTTCCGGAGGCAATGGAACATAGGGAGACCTTACTTGCGAGAGAAAAAGGATTTTCCTCCGCAGAATTAGATAATTCTTGCATTACGGAGGATGAGCAATTTCCAGAATCTCTATTCTGAAGAATTTGGCAGGCTTGTTACTCACTCCACCTTAACCCCAATCAACTCCACCTGTAGCACCTCCTCAATCCGCACAATCGTCTCAATCGTAAAATTGCTATCTAAAATACGTCAAATGACGTATTGTTGCGAGCTAATAGTGATTTTATCTTTATTAACGGGAATTAACAGTTTATGGGGATTTCCATTTAAACAAAGATTAATCCAATGATGAAAAATATTATTTTGATGGTTTTGTTGGCGGTCGTCCTCTCCTGTCACAAAGAGGTCGAGTTTCCGGAAGCGGATTTCGAAGTGCCGACGGGAACGATCAAGGCGGGCGTGCCTGCAACGTTCAGAAACACTTCCCGGAATGCCAGTGCTTATGAATGGGATTTTGGGGACACCTCGACCATCGTGACCAGCAGCGATGTCGAGGTTACTCACAACTTCAAGATTGGCGGCGATTTCACAGTGAGACTGATCGCCAAAAGTGGCGGCGGGTCCCATGGAATTTCCAGGCCGGTGAAAGTGGAGAAGCCCGACAGACCGCTCCCCAAAGCAATTTTTGAACTGGACCCGGCCACCGAATGCGCCGCTCCGTGCACAGTATCCATCACCAACTCCTCTATTCATTCCACGTCCTTTACCTGGTTTTTTGGCGACAATACGCCTGTTGAGACACGTGAAGTGAAACTTAGCCGCACTTTCAACGATCCTGGCAGTTATGCCATTACATTAATTGCAAAGGCAAATGGCCTTCCAAATGACACGCTGACCAAGACTTTACGCGTGACTGCGCCGCAGTCTGTGCAACCGACAGCGGAATTTGATATCTCCGGGGACGACTGCACACATAATTGTGATGTCACATTCACAAACAAATCCACCAGTGGGATCACGTATCTATGGAACTTCGGGGATGGAGGTTTATCAACCGATCTTTCACCAAAACACAATTACAAGCGTGCAGGAGCGTATAATGTCATACTTGTCACCAAAAATGGAAGTTTGACCAGCATGAAAAAGAAGACGGTGCAGATCTACGCCAAATGTAAATTCACCAAACAAACAAGGCAGCACCAGATCAGCGGAAATTACGAAGCTCTTTACAGCTACGACGCGAATGACTTCCCGCTTCGAAGTACGGAAATAGAAAACGAAGTTTCGGGTGCTCCGGTCTCCCGAATCGTCAACGATTATACTTACGCAGACGGTTTTCTGACGGTTCGGAATTATTCTTTATCGGTGAGAAACAATAGCCAGGTTGTGGTCGAGATCAGTTCCGGAAGGTTTACTCATAAATATAATAATGACGGATTATTGTCCTCCACCGAAATTTTGAGAACAACCGTCAAGGACCGGAACAATCCTGCCGGGGGAAGTACGATAAGCAGGTCGGCCCTTCAGTACGAGTATCATTCAAATTACAATGTTTCAAAAGTCACTGTTGACGGCACTGTTTACAACTATTCTGAAACCGGCCTGCTCACCTCGATTAACCCGAGCAGTGAAAATCCAAGTGAATTGTATACACTTAAACACCAGAATTTTACCAAAACATACAGAGTCACCAGATATATCATTGCAAATAACCGAATTTCCGAGATCGAGTTTACAGACAATGCAAAGCAAAAATTGGAATATGATAATGAGGGACAATTAATCAGAAAAACTTTCCGGGATCCCGCTCTGGCTTTTGAGACGAATTGTGTTGAGGAATGGAGATATGATAATCAAAAAAATATCAATTTACTCTCCCGCGTATTTCTGGGTCATCCGTCCTACCTGGCACCGGAAGGTGTTATTTTACATAATATAACCAGCTACACGAAGGCGATATACCGCGCCGGATCGATGGATGAAATGCAGGTAAATGAAGCAACCGCATTCACACAATATAACAGCGAAGGCTTCCCTACGAAATCGAATCTTTTCAGCGGGGACAACACCTACTTTTACGAATGTAATCGTTAATCACGCGGGCACATTTCAGCCGCTTACCTCATCATTCAGAATATATTTCAATAAAGAAGCATCCTGGCGATCCACAAACAATTGCGCTTGCCAAAGTGAAAACAGAATGCAAAAAGCAGGATCTTCATCCTCCATAACAAACTGGCTGACAGGCCCGAAAAACTCTGCTAGCTGATCCTGATCGCAAGTAGGCAGAAAAATCCGCAAAACCCGCGGATCATAAAACCGAAAATAAAGCTCCTGTCCATCTTCCGTCTGCACCATGAGAAACCGACGAAAATGTTTGTAAAGCTCCTCAAACTCAGCATTACTCTCCACCCAAAGGCCCCAGGAATTGCCCCACCCCTCGCCCATTACAAACTCCTCAAAGTCGGCTGTATAGGGATACGTAAACAAAAACGGCGCCACAGAAGGAAGAATCTCATCCTGTCCCTCCTTGTTGCGGTAAAGCGACGCGTGCAAAGGATTAAGTTCCCGTGCCCGATCCATTGCATCTTCCATGCGGGCTGCGTCTAGGAGGAGGTGGGTTGGCATGGAATAAGGTTATCTAGTGGTATATGAATTCCTCCAGGATCTTCTGTTGCCAGAAATACGCCTTAGACTTGATTGGAAGCTGGTCATTGGAAATCATAAAAGCTATTTTAATTCCTCCATCATCCGGTATATCTATATCTGCACCGCGTTGTAGAAATTTATACGCCAGTTCATAATTACCAATCTGGCATAAATAAAAGACTGGAGTCTGATGATGACTATCAACTACATTAATATTGGCACCCGCATCTATTAATTCCAAAGCTCTTTCAAACTGTGAAACTCTTAATGCATTATGTACCGGACTAAGCCCTTTATAATCTTTCAATTCAAAATCTCCTTTACCAATAAGAAGCTGATAATAAAAATTTGAATCATCTTTTATTGCCAAATTCAGTAAAAAAGTTAGATATGAGCCATTTTGATAAATCGGCACGTTTGGATCCGCTGAGTGATTTATCAGCCACTTAAAAGATTTTTTTTTATTTTTTAAATAGGCTAGATTAATAAATGTCAATCCACCTTCATTCAGATGATTTATATTAGATTCGTTTAAATGACTTTCCAGATAATTCAAATCCTCATTGCAAACAGCTTCTGCTATTTTACAATCTTCTCCTCGGAATAAATCACTGTTTTGTGTCATAATAAAAAAATAGTACGCAATAGCAAATATAACAGTAAATATGCTACCCAAGCATAGACGTATCTTTACCGATTGACAAGATATATTCATCCATATTTTTTTCATATTCAAAGTTGACAATCATTTGATCAACACTATGCCCCTGCAAGGCCATGTTCCCACTCTTACGCAGGCCATAGACCACTGATAATATGGGTGAGAGAAAACTAAGGGCAATTACAGGAATAATTAACGCAAGCCATGAATGTTGATCCATATTCGGAACATTAACATCGAATCTGTTGCCTATGGCTTTTGGAGTAAGCGAAAAATTGTCCTGTATGTTATTAAGCGGGTCGCTTTTAGAATAAAATGCGTCAATGTTCTTAGCCCTGGCTTCAAATACCTCGGGATCAATCCCTAAGCGCTTTACTGTCGCCATGTTGAGCCCCGCAGAGTTAATAGTTGAAGCTTTACTGCCCGTAACAGTGCTTGCCGCAGAAGCAAGTCCTCCTCCCAATGAATGGCCAGTGAACTCTACGTTTGCAGTCCCAACTCTGTTTTGAATCCTTTTAGCTATTTCCATAGCATAGTTATATTGTTCTGACTTTTTTCCCAAACCTTGTTTGATATTGTGTTCCATATCAGTAACGGAATCAGTTCCTGCAAAAGCGACGACATATTTTGGAGGAGGAGATTTAAAACTAGGTTTATAAATTGCTGCTTTAAAATCGCTGATGGGATCTATTAAATCTGACTTATTAATACCAATCGAATTAAGTTCCGCTTCATCAAGTTTATGCCAACCCTCGGGTTGACCTTCAATAGGTGATATAAAATTCTTGTCTGCATCATAAACATCCTTACTCAGTTTGGCATTTTCTACTGCCCGACTGTTTCGTTCTAACCTTTCAGCAGCTAACATCAAAATTTCATTACCACTTTGCTTACCCTCGTAAATTAGAGATTGCCTTCTAAGATACCTGCTCTCCTTGTTCGGTTGTTTAGAAATACAATTTTCAGCACATCCCAATGCTTTTTGAGTAAACAGAATATCCATTTTTCTACTTCATTGAAAGTGATGGAATTTCAAAGATATACAAGTTAGAATCCGTAGTATCTTCTAATAGTTTATATTTGTATATTTCGTATTCCGGCTTTTCAATAAAATTAATACCATTTAATATACTTAATAAGGTATAAGCAGTTACACTTGCTTCCTGATCAATATTATATTCTATTGCCTGCCTATAACATTTATATGTGAATTGTTCCGCACTGAGACCTCCTAGCAAACTTGGGAAAGTTTTAGTATCAAAAGTTTGCGTCAGGTAGGCAATTACTTTTTTCTGATATGCATTTATTAGGATCAGATCAATTGACTGATACTGCTTTTTATAAATCTTCATAGCTGATTTTTAACATTTCTCGCAAAACGGAACACCATTATCTGCCGCCCTCTTCAATGTGACGGCCTGGGCGACTACCTTCGAAAGGGCATCGGGCATATCTTTCAACCCTGCCGCCAACGCCGCCGGAGGCGCGCCCGCAGCCGCACTCCCCGCATACGTCTCCCCAATCAAAACCGTAGGCAACCCAACCACAATCGTCCCGCCATGTGCGCACATATCCCCCATCCTTGCGGCCGGTTTTCCACCAATAAAAACACCAGTAGAACCAAGCACAATCGTATCAGGCGGGCCGGTGCATACGCACATATCGCCTGAGACCGCGGCAGGCATTCCGCCGATCAGGACGGTTGGGACGCCAGGGCCGATGACCGGGCCGCCTACGTGTGGTACGAGCCCGGTTACCATTGGGCAGACGTGCATATCGCCTATTCTTGCAGCTGGTTTTCCCATTGAGCAGTTAGTATTTGTATTTTACGATATAGGTATTGCGAGATCCAGTCGTAGAAAGCTCCTTACCGTTGAATGTTGCCGTTCCGGAAAAAAATCCGGCACTGTACACATGGCCATCAGGCGACACGCAAATTTTGATTCCCTGGTCTTCGCCTCGTCCTCCACCGGTGATCTGGAATTTGTTTGTTGCCAGGCCATCACCCGCGCCAACCTCTGCTATGATCATATCGGTGCTCCCTTGCGATTCAAAAGGAACCCGGGTATCAAAAGGAAAACTGCCTGTGCCAGGATAGGATCCGGATATTAAAATATTTCCGCTTGGACTAATGGCAATGCCACCAGGATAATCATTGTTGCCATTATTGAAACCGCTTTTACCCCAGGGGATTTCGTTATTTGTACTTCCGTCGGCATTCCATCTGCCAAGGAAAACATTAATATCTCCTCTACTGCCTACACCCAAGGGAGTTAAAGGGCCAATATATTTTCCCGTTACATATACGTTTCTCCCGTTATCAATTACAACATCATATCCGGAGTCTTCATTTGGAGATCCTGCTCGTCTGGACCACTCGAAGCGGCCTGGGTGTAATATCCATTTCGCAACAAAGGCATCAGTCCGACCAAGCGACTCGAGCGGTGGGTCGGACCCTGGAAAGATAATTACATCTTCAAATGTTCCGGCTAAGTAAGCATTTCCGTCGCTATCCACTTTCAAGGCATTAACGCGCTGATTACCAACATGTGTCAAAATAGTAGGCTGCCTGATCATTCCATTATTTGCGTCTACAAAAACAAAAACAATATCCTCATCGAAGGCAGACATCTTCGGGGCTCCGTTGAAAAAATTTATGTTATCTCTTCTTGGATCGCCAGTGAGGTTGCCTGCTAAGTAGACTCTTGGGCCTTCTGGAGTATTATAAAATGCCAATGCTGCACCATCATCATTGTCGGGGCCTCCATAAAGAGTAAACCATTGCCGCACACCTGCGGCATTGAATTTGGCAACGAAGCCATCAGAGTTACCCTGGGGTATTATATTGTTAATTTGTACTGCACCACCGACGAAACCGGTAAGGTATACATTCCCTTGATCATCCAGGGCCATGCCATTCGCAGCGTCATCTTCTACACTTCCATCCACGTATGCCCAGATCATCTGCCCAGAGATGTTATATTTCGCAATGTAAAAATCGTTTTTACCTTTTGAATTGGAGGAAAAAACTCTTCCGTCACCAAATCTGGTTTCGCCTCTCGTTATACCACATATGTATATATTTCCAACTGCGTCAGCAATGATGTCACGAGGCTCATTCCATTCGCTGGAAATACTCACCGCATTAGATTCGCTCTTCTTTATAATAACCGTATCTGTCTTAACATTGCTTTGGCCTCCATCGCCAAAAGCAGTCAGAGTTACGATATAGGATTTAGCTTCTTTGAATGTATGTTTGGGTGAAATCTCTGCGCTCTTCGCACCTTCATCTCCAAAATCCCAGCTATATGATTTCGCACCGGTTGACTTATTTGTGAAAGCAATTTCACAGGGGGCAAAGCATTCATTCTCAGGAAAGGTGAAGTTAGCGATAGGTTTCATTGACTTGACTTCAACTACGATAACCTTTGGTTCGGAAGCTACATTTTCTTCATTATAAGATGTTAACGATACGCTATATTTTCCGGGCTTTTCATATCGGTGTTTCGGATTCTGCTCTTTGCTGGTATTTGGATTAGACGGAGTGCTATTTTCTTCGTCACCGAAGTTCCATAGATAAGTTTTAGCATTTTTAGATAGATTGCTGAATGTCGCCGTAGCTGGCGCTATGCTATCATGGTCGAGCGTAACTGAAAAAATGGCTTCTGGTTTTGAGGCCGGTTTGGCATTCACCACGACTTTCTGTGTGATTCCATGACTGCCTCCGTCCGCACTTTTAGCAATTAGCTTAACATAGTAGTCTTTTCCGTCTTCAAAATTATATTCAATTGGCCCGCTGCCTGTTTTGATACCTTTTCCATCATCAAAATCCCATTCGAGGTTATTTGCATTTTCCGATCTGCTGGTGAATGTTACCTTACAAGGTGCAGTGCAGGTTTCTGGCGCGAAAGTAAATACAGCTACCGGCTGCGGTGGCAGCTCTTTATGACAGCCGAAAACGATTGCCAGTAACAAAAACTGAATTAAAATTCTTCTCATAGGTTCGGCTTGCTAT
This sequence comes from Dyadobacter chenwenxiniae, assembly GCF_022869785.1. Taxonomy (NCBI): domain Bacteria; kingdom Pseudomonadati; phylum Bacteroidota; class Cytophagia; order Cytophagales; family Spirosomataceae; genus Dyadobacter; species Dyadobacter chenwenxiniae. The sequence goes on from NZ_CP094997.1 coordinate 3,618,982, forward strand.
TTCTTTCTGATGATGAGGGCTTTTGTTTTTTTCTTCATTTCACTTCCCGAAATGGCGGAAAGAGAGATGTTATACGTAACATCTTTGGCGCTGCGTGGAAATGCGTGTGTCGGTGAGTCGACCTTGACCCGGCTCTTATCTCCGAAATCCCACAAATAGCTGGTTGCATTCTTGGATTTGTTGACGAATGAGTAAACAGCTGAATCGGAACGGGTTGTATCTTTTGCAACAATGTCGAAATCGGCTTCCAGTACTTTGGACGCCGTGATAATGGTCACGACTTTCGCAGCGGTGTCGCTTACCGTTTCGTTGAAGGCGGTTAATATGACTTTAAATTTCCCAGCTTTGTTGAACGTATGCTTTGGAGATTGTTCTGTATTCACCGTGCTGCTATCCCCAAACTCCCACTTGAATGTTTGTGCATTCTTAGAAAGATTGGTGAAACCAACCTCGCACGGTGCCTGACAATTGTTGCCCGTGAAACTAAATTCCGCTACCGGAGCAATGGGTGCCGTAATAGTGATGGTTTTTTCTGCGCTGTGGCTGCCATATTTTGCATTACGGATGGTCATTACAACCTGGTACTTACCTGCTTTGTCAAAAGTAAAAGTAGGATCCTGGTCTGATGAAAAGCTCGCGCTATCCTTGAATGCCCAGTCGTATTCCCAATTGTAAACACCTTTATTTACTGACAAATCTTTGAATTCGACCTTACATGGCGCCTGGCAGTCCGTAATCGATGCTTCGAAATCCACCTTTGGAGCACCGGGCTCCTGCATTGAACAGGCGACGGTTACTAATGCAATGAGTATGAGGGCTATCTTGGAAATCATTTCCGTCGGATTTAGAAATCAATTAAAACTGGTAAGTCAAATGAACCCCGGCATATCGTTGGGTACCATTCCACTGAGGGGAGACAACGATCTGCTTTCTCTTCTGCTCGAGCAACTTGTTGTAACGTTTGGCTTCCTTGGCACTTTTACTGCCCACAAACCAGAGCACGCCTCCGGCAATGATGCCGGCGCCTGCCACAAAAATCCCCGGACTTGCAAAAGAGATGAGGCTGTTGGGTCTGGCGTGATAGCTCGCCCGGGAATTGAATCTTTCCCCATTTCTTACGCCCCCGACTTCCGTATCATACCACTTGTCAAAAGCTGCGTTATTTTTATCAATCTCGGACTTGTAATCGTTGTAAGCGCCGTATAAGATCACACCGGTTGCTATTGAAGCCACGACCGCAATGCCTGCACCTGCTCGGATGAGCGTGCTTTCCCGTTTATATTTGGCTGCTTTTCTCTCCAGAGAGGCCAGTTCTGCATTCAAAGTCACTGTTCGCCTGTCCTTGGGAGCGGTCGGAACCATTTCTGGCGACTTCTCGGCTGGCTTTACTGTGGCGGGAGTTTCCTTTTTCGGCTCTGTTTTTGGTGTTTCTTTCTTTTCCGGACCCTCTGGTTTTTTCAATTCAGCCACAGGCACTTCTTCCTTGATCGTGCTTTTGGCAGGAGCTTCTTTTTTGGGCACATTATCCGGTTCTTTGTTCGCTACCGCCGTCACCGCCGCTTTTTCCGGAACAACAGTCGCTGTTTTTTTAGGTTCCTCGGGCTTTTTCGCTTCCTCTATCTTTTTGGTTTCTTCCGGTTTTTTAACCGCAACCGGTGCTGATGCAACAACCGGCGCTGTTGCCGTTGGTGCGGTTGCAACTGTGTTTGCTGATGGCTGATAATAGCCGATCCGTGTTATCAGCACGATCCATTGCTTGTCTGGCTTGTCTGCACGCAATTCCGCTACCCTATATACGTTTTCGTATTTGGTTGCCTTTTGGCGGTGTGTATTGGTGAAATGTGTTTTGAAGGTAACTTGCACATAGGGATATTCCTTTTGTTGCACCTGACCAACCGCGACCTCCGAAATTTTGATACTGTATTTGGGGCTTTTGTTATAATACAATTTAAGATCGTCCAGATACTTGCGGATCGGCAGGTCCGGCCCTGACTTTTTTACAGTATTATCCGGGTTGACATCATCTTCCACCATGGCCTTGTCTCCATAAAAAACCTGATTCTGGCTCGGCAGATAGCTGTCGTAAATCAAAAGCTGTTTGTTGCTTTCGGTAATGTTGTCCAGGGCGACGGTGTTCAGCAGGTCGTTGAGCTGCACTTCTACAACCTTCCTGGCCTCAGCGCGTATCTCTTTAATGTCGGCAGGTGAAAGTTCCTGGGTTTGTGAGAATGCCAAAGCCCGGACGAGTAAATAAAAGCAGGTGGTACAAATCAATCGCATAAGCTATATCGGTTAATGATTTTAGTCTAAATTTTAAGGGAGCATGGAAATTTCGACTCTCCTGTTCAATCGTTTGTTTTCTTCCGTATCGTTTTTCCTGGCCGGATACTTTCCTCCCACCCCAGCCCACAGAATTTGCTTTTCGCTTACCTTCCTCGACAACAGGTAATGACGGATTACCTTGGCCCTAAATTCGGAAAGCGTAATGTTCAGCTTGGTACTGCCCACATTATCGGTATGCCCTACTACCCGTACTTTCTTGTTGATATTTTGTTTTAGCCATTCTGCTAGGGCATCGAGTTTCGCTTTTTCCTCCGGTTTGAATGTGTAATCGCTCTGATTGAAATATATTGTAAGCGTTTCCAGAGAATCCAGCCCCTCTGCCTTTACAGGCTCTATTTCAACTTTTTCAACCAGCGCTTCCTGAACGCGAATGGGTTTATTTCCTACGACCAGGCCCATAAAATTCAGCCCCTTTGTCACTAAAACCTTCTCGGAATGTATTAATGCCATTTTCCTGTCATATACACTAAGGCGATAATTTCCCGCACGCATCATGGCCGAATAGGCCATCTTATCCAAAGCAGGCAACACAATTTCTCCGCCTGAATCCGCGGTGAGTTTACAAGAAGCCACCATTGGATTTCCGGTTATATTTAATGAAAGCATGGTGATTTCCGGCGTAAGTTTAATGTCGTATTTGCCTGGTCTTTCATCCATTTTCTCAATGATCAGGTTGCCTGTGTATTCCTGGTAACCTTCCGCGGAAACGGTAAAGCCCACAATGTCCGATTCGCCAAAAGACATGACTGGTTCTGCATTTAAATCCTTACATTCCTTTTTGGCATTTCTTGTGAACTCGAAACACAAGATCCCTTTTTTCACGGGAGCGCCGTTTACAGCGTCGAAAACAAAAAACTTTCTCACGATGGCCGTCTTCTTCTTTTGCTCATTCTCAACTGTATATTGCGTTTGCTGGCTTTGCATATAGGGTGTATCATTCGCCTGTTCATCAAGTGGTATGAGTGGTATCTTAACAAAAAAGTCGATCCTCTTCCCCGTGTTCTTATATGTTGAAATTCCCGTACTGATCAGGCGATAACCTTTTTTCTCTATAATAAGCTTTGTAGCATCCGAAAGCAGGTCGAGACTAAAACGCCCTTGCTCGTCTGTGGACGAAAGCAATGTGCGCCGGTTTTCTTTTTCAATGTAAAACGATACACCCGACACGCTTGCTCCGGAGCGCACATCATTGGCCTGTCCATTAATACGCAGTGCCTGAGGTGACGCATTCAGGTCCCAGATCACTATACTCAGCAACAAAAGCAGCAAAACCTTTTTCATCAAAATATTAGAATAACTATTCGTCAGCCACCACACCAATGTTCCCGAGCAGCACCGTCCAGTTGGTTTTACTTTGCCCGTCAATTTCTTTTTGATATGCTTCAAGCTTTACCCGAACGCTCTTTTTCGTGATATCACTGTAAAGAATGTTCTGGTTTTTTTCTCCATAGCCGGTGAATGTCTGGTTACCGACAATGGTCCCATAATAGTTGCCATCCTGCTCCTGTTTCAGTTCGCTCACATATTCAATCTGGCTCCATTTAATCTGAACATTTCCATACGGAAGCATTTTCAGGCGTTTGAGATACATTTCCAGCGGCAGCTTTGTTACGCCTTTTCTGTTTTTCGAAGAAACCTCGATTTGTGTTTCAGGCAGAAAAAGCTGCAATGCGTTTTTAATAGCCAAATCCCTTTCATTCATGGAAAAACTCCTGTCTACAATCACTTGCAGATAGTCACTAAATTGTTCCACCTTAGTGATTGATTTTTGCCTGTACTCTTTATATTCCTGTTCGGACAACACAGGCTGTTTTGCTTTTTCGGCAACCGGCTGCGGTGCAGTGACCACTTTCGCGGGTGGCACATTGGCCCGTTTGGATGCAGGCTTGCTATATTTCAGCACTTTGTCGGCGGCGGCGCTAAGTAAATTTTCGGCTTCCTCAGCATCTTTTAACAATTGATGTCTGCCGTCCTGATAAATGATGGCTACCAGGTCATTTTTATTAATGGACGCAGGTTTATTGTCTTCTGTGAGATAGTTGATGGCATCATTTTCCATCCTGATCGTTGCCGGAATAACTTCAATAGGTGTTGACTTGATCAGCAGATCTGTGGCTGGACCGGTCGCATTATAGAACTTTTCAAGGGACTTTCTGGAAACTTCCGGATCCGCACTAAGATCTTTTATTACAATAAACAAACCATGCGCATTAAAAGCGACCACAACATTCTCGCGGTCAATGCCGCGCCTGATCGTAGCATCACCTTTTGGTTCCAAGAATTTGATCTCCTTATCATTGGCTTCCACAATTCGATGCGGGAACGTATTGCCGTTCCGAAAGTAAAAGCGTTCCTGCGCATATGATGCACGAGAACCAACAAGCAGGACAAGAAATAGAACGACCGTTCCAGAATAAATTTTCATATCAGATCTTTGATCAGTGCTGGCCGGGAAAATGGAGCAGCACTCCTGCGCTTAACAAACCCAAATGCGTCTTGACACTGGTTTCCCCAGGCCTGTAATCCTTATTTTCCCCCAGATTGTAATACCAGTCTGCATTAATAAAGATGGCGTGGCGCGGGCCTTCCAATATTGTTACGCCTATTCCGCCAGTCACGCCAAAACCTAAATCTTTATCCGAACAAGCATCGCAATTTTTCACTGTGGAGCTGCCGTTTGCATCACTGACTTTCAGGCCCCCAGCGCCCACCTGTATGACTCCGAATGCGCCCACCGAAACGCCAATTCTGACCGGGCCTGCTTTTTGGGACGTCATAACAGTCAGTGGTAAAAGCAGCTGCGATTGCGTGCCCTTTATACTGGTTACCTCACCCGTCGAGCCTAGCGGCACAGACACGCCAAACCCTAGCTGTGTGTATAGCGCCTGGATTTGAATACCCAATGCTTTTTTATGCAGACCAACAGCAATGCCGCCACTATAAGCCAATTCAGTTCCTTTAATTAATCCGGTTGATTCGGGCATAAAGGACAATCCCGCCCCTATTCTGGCGCCAGCATACAAGCCGCTTTTTTCCCAGAATTTCTCCTCCGCCTTCTTTTTACTGACGATCAGATCGGTTGGTTTTCTTGCTTTTGCCGTTGCGGTAACGGGCGGGTTTACTTCTTCTATCTCGCCGTTATTCCAAATGATCTTCCACACATCCTTTTTAGGAATGGCATACAGGGGCCCCTTAGGGTCGCTTAATTTTTTGTACGCGATGTCCGTTTTATTTACCTCCTCAATCAGCACTTCCATAATGGTCTGATCGCCTTTAAAGATCTTGTCGGGCTTGCGGACAGGCGTTTGCGCAATTGAGTTACCACAGATTAGTATTGACAACAACAGGATGATATGCTGTGGTAAACGATTGTGCATGGCTGCGTAAAGTTAAGGTAGAAGGGAACTTTGCACTTTTGACAAGCCAAAAATAGGTTGGTCGAAACTGGCAATCAATACGTCAATTGACGTATATTTTGGTAGTATTAACCGTAAAATAACTTTAAAATTTCTCGGTGGATAATAAAAAACAAAGTCGTATTTTTAAACAATAATCAGGTGCCCTGGTCGTATCGCAGCAGTACAAAATACTATTTCATATGGCAAAATATACCTTTACTTATCATCAGGAAATAGGCCACCAGGGACAGAGCTTAGTTCCCCATTTCCCAGGGGGGAAATCGGGTGTTACCATTGGACCAGGTTACGATATGGGGCACCGCACACCTCAGGAAATCTATACAGACCTTACCAATGCGGGTATCGATCCCGAGACTGCATATGCATTAATTGATGCGGCGGAAAAAACGGGCCCGGAAGCTGCGGGCTGGGTGGCGGAACGAGGCGGGATCTTTATTACAGAGCAACAGCAACGGAGCCTCTTTGAGAATGTGCTTGTTCCCGAATATGAGCAGCGCACGATCGATCAGATTGCAAATTTCGTCAGTGCGCATCCTGATTTATTTCCCGAAAATACGGATTGGGAAAGCTTGTCCGGAAGACAAAAGCAGATCCTGTTCGATTATGTGTATAATACAGGTTCGTTATCCAGGTTCCCCGAGCTGACCACGGCCGTATTAAATGAGGATTGGGACACGGTTTCGCTTCATTACGAACGCTTTTCCGATGATCAGCCCCTGGTTTACAGAAATGAAATGTTCTACCGCGAATTTCTTGATCCCGAGTATGTTCATGAAGATGAAGAGGCTGAAAATTTCAACGTGCAGCCGGTTGCAGAAGACCAACGTCTCGACCAGCAGATAGACGAATTGTACTCAGAAGACGAAATTGCCGAAAACACGGATGATGTCCAGACAAAGGATTCCGACGAATGGTATGAGCACATTTAAAATGTGCTAACCTGACTTAAATGAGGTGATACACGGTCAAAAAATTAATCAGTTCCATTGTATCTGCCATGTCTAACTTTTTGAGCATGTTTTGCCTGTGTGTATTTACGGTGTGTGTACTTATGAACAGCTTTTTTGCAATGTCTTCGCTCGTGAGCTTTTTACCTACCAGCCGGGCAATTTCGCGTTCACGATCGCTAAGGCTTTCCAGTTTCTTGGAAATACCTGTTTCATTATTAACCTCATAAATTAGATTTTCGGAGCCATTTGTCAGGTGTAAGTGCTGCCTTCCATCGCGCTTTAAATGTGTAATATCCGAGATTAATGCAAGCAGAAAAGATATATTACCGAAAGGATCACGCTTTAACGCAACTCCCTGATGCATTACCCTGGTTAAACTCCCATCTGGCCGGACCATTCTAAAATCAAAAAGTGATTTAAACGAAATAATCTTATGATCATCCAATTTACACACATATTCAGTAGTCATAGCCGACATGGTTTCAAATCCGACATAGTCCGGAGGGAAGACTTTGGAGAGAAAAAACTGCACTCCTTCCCGCATTATCATGTCGTTGCTCCATCCAATGACGGGCTCAGCATCGCCTAGGCAGCAGAGATAGCGCATCGATTGAATGTCAATGATGGCTACTGAGGTGTTATTCAAATTCAGGGTTTCCGTCAGGAGTGGATTTTCCCGCAGGTATTCTTCTATTTCTTTGGCTTCCGATTTGAGTATGTCAGATTTCCATATCTTCCTGATCGTAGTCAAATCAAAAGCAATTGGCTGAGTAGAGTTCATTGCATTTAGTGAGGGTTTCTCCCAAATTACTGAATGATCAGTATTGTAGCAATTAAATAGTTAAATGAAATTTGACATACGTAATTTTCGCCCCCGACCTCATGACTAACGTTTCCTCATTTAATGATTATCCCGTGCTTGCCGTCACAAAAACCAGCTCATCGATCAACGAAAAGAATGGTGACCTTGACAGGCATGCTACGAAAAGAGCCGTCCAATTCCTCTCGCAGGAAAGCGCGTTGCTCCATTCTCAACTGAAAAACCAGCGCGAACGCATTGCCAGGGACTTGCATGATGGTATCGGATCGCAGTTAACACACATTATCTCCCGACTCGACATCATGGCTTTCAATAATCAAGCGAGCCAAACGCAACTGGCGGACCTGCGGGACTTTACCAGTGAAACTTTCCAGCAATTGAGGGAGACGATCTGGGTTCTCAATCAGCCTGAGATTCCATACGGTCAATTGACGGAACGCGTCCGCGGGCTGCTTACCCGCATTTCCTGCGAATCGGAATATCCAAAACTGAACATTGTGGCTTACGGAGACAGCGAAGTGCTGCTTTCACCACATGTTGCATCTTCCATTTTTAGAATCGTCCAGGAATCCGTCAATAACGCGATGAAATACGCGGAAGCAACCATGATTTCGGTCTGTCTGGCCATTGACGAGACCAGCTTTACCGTGCTTGTTAACGACAATGGCAAGGGCTTTTGCCCCCAGGAAATCTGTCCCGGATATGGTTTGGAAAATATCAAAAAGCGGGCGGAAGAACTAAACGGAAAGCTCGATCTGAATTCTTCAAAAGAAGGCACAAAAGTGCACGTAGAATTCCCACTTTAACAAACAAAATACGTCATTTGACGTATTTTTTGAGCGATTTCTGATTCGTTACTTTGTAAAAGGGCTATTACCGCATTGCGGTGTCTTTCTCTTTCGTTACAAAGTTAACCCCCTGTTCTATGCCTAAAATCAGTATCGGATTAGTAGAAGACAATCCCACAATTGCCTCAGATTTATGGGAGAAATTGTCTCTGAGCGAAGACATTGAACTTATACTTAAGGCAATAAACGGGAAAGACCTTTTTAAGAAATTAGCCTATTCTGCGCTGCCAGAAGTTTTCTTGATGGACATTGAAATGGCTGAAATGGATGGGATCATGACAACCCGCCTGCTAAAAGAAAAATACCCTTCGGTAAAGATCCTCATTCTGACCATGTTCGACGATGATGCCAAACTTTTCGAAGCAATCAAAGCGGGTGCATCCGGTTATCTGTTAAAAGATGAGAAGCCCCATAAGATCATCAATGCCATATCAGAAGTGCTGGAAGGAGGTGCCCCGATGTCGCCGTTAATGGCCGCCAAAACTTTGGATCTGCTTCGCCAGGGATCCAATGATATTCAAATACAGTCGGTTTCGAAATCAGCGGAACTTACATTAAGGGAAAATGAAATACTCGAATGGCTGGTGCGCGGGCTTAATGTCCGGCAGATTAGCGAAAAACTATTTGTTTCGGACAAAACGATTCGCAAACATCTCGAACACATTTACCAAAAATTGCAAGTAAGAGGAAGCCGTGAGGCGGTCGCCAAAGTTATCGGCAGGACTTATTAATCAAATGTTATGGCGGCAATAGTCCTCACCCGCACGCTGCTTCCGGCTGTTCTGCCGGGGATCCAGCGGGGCATCGCTTTTACAAGCCGGACTGCCTCTTCGTCACAGCCATAGCCCAGGCCTCTGACCACTTGTACATCTTCACGGGTTCCATCGGCATTTACCACAAACGAAACACGCACAGCTCCCGAAATAAAAGACCGGGATGCTGCTTCGGGCATCTGCATATTATTGGAAACCCAGTTTTCCATTGCCAATGTTCCACCCGGGAACCTCGGACTTTCTTCCACCACGTGATACACAGCCTTACTGTCCGTTTTGGGTTTTTTTACCACAGCGGCGGCATTCTTGACCGGGAGTTTTTTCTTAGGCTTTTCAACAGGTTTAATAACAGTCGGCGCAGGCTCTTCTTTCACAACAGGCTTGACTGCTACGACTGGTATGGACCGTGCCGATTTCACTGCCACCGGCTTTGGATCCGCAGTGATCAACACCCACAAAAGCCCGCCAATGACTGCCGCAGATACGATTGCAACAGGCATGAGATAGCTCTTTTTTTTCACAGGAATGGGTTCCGGCTGGGGTTTAGGCTCCTCTTTTATGACCTCCTTCACAGGCTCCGGAATTTGTGGCAGGATCTTGGTCTTTTCGTCAATGACCACAGGCTTTGGTTTCACTGCCTCTGGCTTTGGCATGACCTTCGTTTGCTCATCCACCGCGGCAGGCTCGCCTCCACGAAGGATTGTATACAGCTGATCTACGCTCTTTACCCTGTTTTGAGGATTGATAACCAGGCACGCGTCGATCATCTTTTGGTACATTTCCGGCAGCCCTTTCAGGTCAGGAATAAAATCCAACGCCATCACCCTTTTCATGTATTCAATTCTTCCCGATTCCGTGGCAATGCTGATGTCGTCAGAACGGAAAGGAAGTTTTTTACCATTGAACCAAACATAAATGGCAAGAATACCAAAGCTCCACAAGTCGGCATTCGGCCTTAGTTCCTTTGCTTCCCACTGCTCCGGGGCCGCATAGGCGTACGTGCCGGCGCCTGTGAGATTGGTTACGTAAGACTTATCGTCCACTGTTGCCCTGCGGCTTATTCCGAAATCGGTGATTAACGGAATGAAAAACCCTCTCCTTTCCACAACCAGAATATTCGATGGTTTGAGGTCGCTGTGAATGATCAGGGGTTTCAATTTATGTAAATAGGAAATACCGTCCAGAAGTCCTTCTATAAGCTTGGTTTTCTGCCCGGTGGTAAGGGTGTGATTTTTTAGTAATTGTGCAAGATTGCCATGCTCATAATACTTCATCAATGCAATATCATGCGTCCCTATGCCCGGTAATTTGATCCGGCGGCAATCCATATATCTCGCAATATTCGGATGTTCCAATTGCTTGACCCTTTCATATTCACTCAAAAGGCTGAATTCCTCCATGCCAGGAACGACTTTGGACATTTTAAGAGCAATAAACTCATTCCTGACATTATCCCAGGCTTTGAAAATTTTGCCAAAACCACCCTCGCCGAGCAAGTCGTTGTCGGCATCATAGTCAAAGCGGTCATTGAAGTCGGTGGCATCCATATTGATCAATTCTTAATTCACTTCAGATTCAAACTTAATTGTCTATTTCCTGCACGTCAATCGCCCGGGCGGGAATCTTAACCTGCGCAGTATCAACCTCGTTCACATCGACCTTTGACTCAAAAAAAGCTTTTTGCGCTTGTTTCTCTGATCTGACAAAATGATATATTAATCCACTGCAAAAAATGCCTGCAAAAGTGATCAGGCCAAACAAAACGCCACGCGGCTTTCTTAATGGTCGTTGTGAAATGACCGGTTCAGGCGTGACGGCATTAACCACCTTTTCATTCACCTTTTCCTCCACAACTTTTTGTTGCATGACGGACTCTATTCTGATGAGGTAGGCTGAAAAATTGTCGTTCGTTTGGTGCGCGCATTCGGTCTTTATTGCCTCTAATATTTCGATCGGTTCGGGATGATTGTCCGGGTTGTCACGCAAGTGATACTCCAAAAGGTCGTCGTACAGCTGTTCAAGCACGCCATCGGAACACAGAAAAAAAAAGTCTCCCGCCTGAATGTCGCTGATCTGCATATAATCGGCTTCGTCCGAACGAGAGGCGGTGATGACTTTCGTGATCACATTTCGCTGTGGATGTTGTGTAGCCTGCGCTTCGGTAATCACCCCACTTTCCACCAGTTCGTTTACCCATTTGTGATCTTTGGTTTGAAAAATCACCTTCCCGTTTCGGATATGGTAAATCCGGCTATCCCCCAGATGAGCCAATATTGCACCGGAATCATCAAAGTAAAGCAATGTCAGCGTTGTGGCCATTCCTGCCGTCTCCGGGTCATTTTTTTCGGTTTCTATAAAAGCTTCCCTAGCCGTGTCGACTGCTTTTTGAACAAATGCTTTTGAAACATCAACTTCACCAGTCTGTGAGAAGAACTCGCCGATATGCTTACAAGCAAGAAAACTTGCTACTTCCCCTTTATGCTCACCTCCCACCCCATCACAAACCATAAAGAGCCGGTCCGAAATTGTGGCTTTTCCGGGAGCGGGATAAATGCTGTCCTCATTGTTGGAGCGTCCACCTATTTCGTTAAAACCGGCTGGCTGATGAATTGATATTTTCATTCCGGGAGAGGCTTTAAATTTCCTGACTTATCTGGGTGTTGTTATTTGATAATGACGGTCGGCGCATAGTCCATGTCCTGCACAATTCGGGACGCATCCTGAGCACTGGCAACGGTAATTAATGTTTTAATTACGACTTTGGTTTTGCCCATTTGAATGGTGTCCCCATCTTTGAGATACACCATATCTTTTGGACGCAACGGAGCGGGCTGCGAATTCACGAATGTTCCGTTCGTGCTCATTTGTTCGGGAATACCATTGGTCATTTTCACATCCGACAAAAAGAATTCATAGCTGCCGGTCCTGCTGGGCTTAACCTCCAAAATGCAATGATTGCGGCCCATATAAGGATCGTCCGTATCGATCATGATGTCGCACGGGCGGCTAACGCTTTTCCTGCCAATAACCTGTTTGCCAATTCGTAGGGGATGGGTTTGCTGATCCGCATTTTCGTCGTGGACTACCAGCCAACCCAATTCCGGCGCGGTTGCCTGTGTCCTGCCCGCCGCTGGTCTAGGCGGCTGGGACATGGATGGCTGCGGTGACGGAGCAGCCATTTGTTGAGATGGCGCAGGTGGAGCGGGCATTTGCGGTCTTGCAGGCGGCGGCTGTGCCCCCGCGATCACGGGATTGGGATACCCGCAGTTGGTACATTTCACAATCGGTATAGCGGTGCTGGCTACGGATAGCACGGCGCCGCACTTTCTGCATGCTATTTCCATTTTATTGCCATGTTAACATTTCGCTCAGGCATTTGAATACTCGTCCGACTGATCCGAATCGTTTTTAAAATAAGAATCAAAATCGTCGGTAACATCATCGTCCTCATTCACCGACAATGCTTCATTATCCGGCAGATCCGGTGTATGAAGCTCTTCCTGACCTGACGTTTCCGAAAACAACTGGTACTCCGGTGGGCCCACGGTCATCTCCTCCATCGGCGCGGTTTCCTGGAATTTGATCGTTCCGCTTTCCGAATCGTAAACATAACCTGTCTCGATCTGCCCGTCGTTATCGTGATCCAGACCAACAATCGGCCCGCGATCGTCCGTTAAGTAAGTTATAGCATCAACTGTGTTATCGTTATTGCTGTCCAGGCTTACAACATAACTATCCCCATATTCTACAATAGAAACGGGCAATGACTCAGACGAATGTACGCTTGTAGATTGATTAAAAGAAACCCATATCCGGCCCCACGGGTACGATTTCAAGCTGTGCGATCTCTGCCGCGCTCATTGAAATCGGATCGATTACTGATGCATAAGTCCTACCGCTGGAAGCTTCATAATCATACCGCGTATCCAGCAGCCCGTCGCCATCCGTATCCATGAGCACCATAGGAGACTGGCCATTGATACGCGCCATCAGGATTTCCGCCTGCCCGTCTTCGTCCTTGTCGATCCCTGTCCAGGTCACCGCTCCCCGCTCTGCCACGATCACATTCTGCTGCTCAGCAACTGGCTCAGCCACTTGCACTATATTTTCGACGTGCGGATCAATGATCGGTTGGGCGCCGTCAAGCCATAATGTTTTCTTGTCCTCCGCAACGGATTCCCACTCTTTGTCGGTAAATGTGCTGTAATAGGTGTCCCTCCATGCGAAAAGTCCGGCCGGGCCTACTTCCTTTCTGGCCGTATTAAATGCATCGATAAAAGTCTGCTCGTCTTTCGGCGTTGTAGCAACTTCGGGGTGTTTCCGGAATGTCGATCAGGGCATGAAGGCCGTCTGGTTTAGAATGCTCGCGGGCTAGTTCATGTGGCCTGGAAGGGGGTCTTGGTGGTGGTGGCGTGTGATGTGCGGGCTCCGGATCTGCTGGTTTTACAACCGGCTCCGGCGAGTCAAGATTAAGTTTTGGCGCGTTCAGGTGTGCAATGGACGGAGCGGCTGGAGTAGCTGCGACTTCCTCGTCAGACAAACTCGTGATGACAATGGCTCCCAGGCCTATCGCCAATGCGCCGCCTGCTGCCAGGGTAATTTTCTCCTCTTTTGTCAATGGCCTGAGCACGGGTTTCTTCATGTTGAAAGCCGGCTTTTGAAAATTTAAGGACGGTCTGGGAATGGTGGTCGCAGGCGGAACAGGGTTAGCAGCCAGGTTTTTCGCCCAGATCTGGGTTTTTTCGAAATCTAGATTGTTCATAAGATATCCATATGATATTAAGGAATCAGGGGCTTTTTACATGCCCTGCAATTCTTTGTTTTTTCAAGTAACTCAAAAGGTTGCTGGATAAATGTGTGACAGTGCGGGCACACATAGTTGATTTTGTACCAGTCGTCGAGCCCCATATATTTCTTTTTTTCCTTACTCAATTTCTTTGAACTAATCAAAGCGCTTACCGCGAACCCAAGCGAAATGACGCCACCTGCGTATCCGAATATTTTATAATCCGGCGGCAGCGCCTGTGCCAATGAACCTATTACAGCTCCCATTGGAAAACCCAAACCCTGAATTCTGGAATTGATGGATTCCTGCGCCTGTATTTCTGCGATCCTGTTCCGCTTTTCCCGGAAGTCGTCGCTTACTTTTTTGAGGTTCCAGGCAATCTCGCGTATTTCTTCCTCTTCTGCGGAAGGCTCTTCGGGCTCAGGGACTTTGGCTGTTTGCATCACAGGGACCACCGGCGGCAACGGCCGCGGGTCCAGTATAAGCTCCCATGAAAGCAATGTTTGCCCCAGCTTAATCTGATTTGCAGGTGTAATTTCCTTTCTATACACGCGCATTCCATCCACAAAAGTGCCATTCGCTGATCCCAGGTCCTGAATTTCCCACGTATTCGTTACTGGCGTTATCAATGTGAGCGAAGCGTGTGTGCCGCTAACATCGTGCGTGTTGAGGACAATGGTGTTACCCGGTTTTCGGCCAATGGTAATGCGCTTTGCAGATGGATTCATGAAGTTCAAAAGCCGGTTTCAAGACCAATGCAAGTAGCAAAAAGTGGTAATGCTAAAAAATACGTCAAATGACGTATTTCGCCCGCCCTTTATCTTTAATAACATTGCATCGTTAATTCAATACACCTTCTAAGCGGGTTTTCATGCTGACTTCAAATCTCTCCGACGAACTGATTCGCGCATTGCAGGTTGCCCAGGCAACTGCCAGAGAATACCGGCATGCAACATTCTCACCGTCGCATTTATTGATCGGCCTTTTGCACAATGATGTGGGCATAGGAAGCACACTGGTGGCGTGGGGAACGGACATTCAGTTTATCCGCGACTGGGCCGAATACAAGATTGAGAAATATCCTAAATCGGCGCGTGCCATCGAAGAACCCGCCGGTGACGAAAAGGTTATGAAGACGATGGAAGTTGCGGATGTGATCCGGCTCAAACTGGGAGAACAGGAAGTTTCACCTTTTGCCGTCCTCATAGCACTGACCCGCCCCGAAGTTGCTTTTACTAAAAATGAATTAAAAGCTTTCCCGATAACCGAATCCGTTCTGCTGACCAAAACGCTGGAAGAGGTTCAGTCCATGGATTCCGGCAATAATGGAACAACGTTGCCAAACGGGTCCGCGCAGGCAGCCACCATTGCACCGCCCGCAAATCCACAAAACAAAGCAATAGCGAAATTTTGTATTGACAAGATTGCTATGGCAAAAGCAGGCAAACTGGATCCGATCGTTGGCCGGGAAAAAGAAACCCGGATGATGGTGGAGACATTGGGAAGAAGAACAAAACCCAATGTGATCATTGTAGGTGAACCAGGCGTGGGCAAAACAGCATTGGTGGAAGGATTAACCCACTTGATTATCAACGGAAATGTGCCCGCACATTTGCTCAATTCTCAGCTTTTCCAGCTGGATATGGGCTCATTAATTGCCGGTGCGTCCTATAAAGGCGAGGTTGAGGACCGTTTGAAAAATATTATTGCAGAAATAAAACAATACGAAAGGGCCTTGCTCTTTATCGATGAGATCCACGTTTTAATGGACCCGCAGGGCGGTGTTCCGGGATTGGCAAATCTTCTTAAACCGGAACTCGCAAGAGGCGAACTGACGGTGATTGGTGCTACAACGCTGGACGAATATCGCAAATACATGGAGCGCGATGAGGCTTTCAGCAGACGTTTCGAAATTGTTAAAGTCGACGAGCCGGACGATGTGCGTGCGCGTAGAATGATCGAAAAGGTTGTGCCCCAATTTGAACTACATCATGGCTTAAATCTGGATACAGATGCTGTCAAAGAAGCAGTGATGTTATCAAGGCGATACATTAAAGACCGTCGCCTACCCGACGCAGCATTGGATTTGATAGACCGCACCATGGCCGCACGCAAACTGATGGCCGAAACAACGCCGGGGGAAATTGAATATCTTAACGAGGAATTTAGGAGGTTAAAAGATGAATACAGAGAAGCCGAACCAGCATTATTTCTGGAAGAACTGCGGTGGTTTGAGCAACAATTGCATGATCGGCTAAGCCCTGTTTTGTTGGGACAAATTGAGGAACTCAATGACATTAAGAACATTGAAGACCCGCAGACGGCCATTGAATTACTAACATTACTCCTCGAAAAAGTAGCATTTCAGGGACAGCAACACAAAGAATTGGTTGACAAAACGGATATTGCCGCCGTAGTGGCTTACAAAACGGGGATCCCGCTGGGTAAGATCCAGGTGAACGAGCAAGAGAAGCTAATGCAGCTGGAAGACCATTTGAGGAAACGGGTTGTGGGCCAAGATACTGCTATCGAGATCATATCCAATGCGATCAGGCAGAGCCGTTCCGGTGTAGGCGAGACGGGCAAGCCAGCTTCATTCTTTTTGCTGGGACCGACAGGAACAGGAAAGACAGAGCTGGCAAAAGCGGTTTCCGAATTGCTTTTTAATGATGAAAAAGCATTGATCCGTTTTGATATGTCCGAGTATGCGGAGGAACATACGGTTTCACTATTAAAAGGTTCGCCTCCGGGCTATGTTGGTTATGAAGAAGGTGGTTTGCTCGTTACCCGGATCCGTCAGCAGCCTTTTGCAGTTCTCCTTTTTGACGAAGTGGAAAAAGCACACCCAAAAGTGTACGACATTTTTCTCCAAATCCTGGACGAAGGACGGTTACACGATACATTGGACCGAGAGGGCGATTTTACGAATGCGATCCTGCTGTTCACTTCAAACATTGGTTCTCAGTTTATAGTTAAAGAGTTCAATGAAGGACGTGTGCCTTCGCAGACTGACTTGATACAGAATATGGAAGGCTACTTCCGCCCCGAATTCCTTGGTCGGCTTACAGGCCTGACGCCCTTCCGGCCGATCACGGAAGACACCATTCGCAAGATTTTCAATTTCCAATTGCGGCCATTGCGCAAAAGCCTCGATAAGCTGGGCATCATATTAAGCATCACCGAAGAAGCAGAAAAAGCATTAGCACTGGAAGGTTACAACCCGCAGTTCGGGGCGCGGCCGGTCAGGGCCGTCATCAGCAACCGATTACGACAGCCGCTTTCGCAGATGATCATCTCAGGAGAAATTGGAAAAGGAAGCAATGTGAAGCTAAGCTTTGGAGAAGATAACGCCTACGTTTGGGAGCATTAGTTTGTTTACGTATACAGGAAAACGTCATTCCGTTTGACTAAAATTTTTACCCATAAAATTTAAAATACAAAAGCTTATGGCTGGCCAATTTGACTTCATTCGCCCCGGCGGAAATGTGGATCCCGACGCTAACAAAGGTTATGAAAAGATAGAAGCACTGCCTCCTTCCAGGACATTGTATGTCTCGGCCTTCAACAGCAACCCAGAAAAGGAAAAGGTTACCGGACTGGAAACTATGGAAGCCGTTTTCGAACATTTCAAGCCCGAAGTCGAGGCAGAATTCGAGGATGAGAATGGTGCGCCTGTTTTTGAAACCATTTCTTTTACCAAAATGAAAGATTTCTCTCCCGAGGGAATGTTGGAACAAAGCCCGTTTTTGAAAGAACTTTCGGGGAAAGAATATAATTACGACCGTTTTTATAAAAACCTCAAAAACAACCGCCAATTACAAAAAGCATTAAGCGACCCCGCCACGCGCGCAACGTATCTGAGCGCATTGCAAACGCTGATCGGCGAGTTAAAGGAAAGCTTGTAATCCCTGTTATCTATTTCAAAACATTTTTTAACCAGTCATACAGACATGGCAAAACAACAGGAAGAAACCCAGCCATTAGGATCAGAAGCTGCGTTTAAGGAGCCGTCGGCAGCACAAACTGCCTCGCAGCAGCTTTCACTGAATGATAGCCTGGAATTATTGAAATCGTTGGGCGGATTCAAATTTATCGAAACGACCGTAGAAGGAGTGCGCGATCTTAATCCCCAGAAAGCAGGGGCGAAAGCCAATTATCTTTCGGATGAAGACACCGAGCAGGAGCGTAAAGATTTACTGCAGCGCCTCGAACTGTGGGCTGAGCTCATCAGCGAAAGTGCCTCCGTGGATGAAATGCAGTCCAAAGCCCGAGCTGGACAGGAACTGAATGAGGCTTTACTTAAAAAAAACCAATCCTCTATTCTCGAAGCCTCCCGCGACCTGGAAGTTTCGTATCAGGGACTTTCGACATTCATGCTCAATACGGAGCAACGTTCTATTCCAAAGCTGACATTGGTGAATGCTTCCATGGATCAGGTAGCGGACATTAAGGATGGCGAAGTGTTACAAACCATTGATGAAGAGCTGCATAACAACTATCAGGTTTACGATCTGAGCGACAATTATTCGTTGATGGTGATCCCGGGTTATATGGGCAAAAATACGGTCATCGATTCATTTGCGCGGGTGGCCAGCAAGCATAAGGTCATGATGATCACCGATTACGAGGATTTTGTGGACGTTAAGGATGCGATTTCCTCATTCGAAAAAAATAAACTGGCCGACGCAAGCAATCACAAAGCCAACTTGTTAATGGCCTGCAACTGGCTTGTCGGAAGAAAAGCTTACAATGATCTGGGTGAAGAGGAAGCATTGCACATTCCGCCTTCCACGGCGCTGGCTGGCAGAATGCACTCGGTATTAATGTCGCAACCGGTGGCCGGAGCAACTTACGGCATGCTGATGGGCGCAGAAGGAACGCGTTTTAACATTGACCGGAACCAGGCCGGGGATATGAACCGCATGGGGCTGATCCCGATGCTGTCGGCTTACGGAAAAGTGCAGGCATTTTCGGACAGGACCATGTTCAATGGCGACAATGTTGGATTACAAACTTATTCCGTTGTCCGCGTTTTTGACTGGATCAATAAAGTGCTGGTCGACTTCCTGGACCGTTATGCATTTCAAAACTGGACTTACGACACAGATGATAATTTGCGGAAACAGATCTCCAAGTTCCTGAACAGCATCACCGGATCCAAGAAGCTGATCAAAGATTACACGGTAAAGGACATTCGCCGTGACCCGAACGATATCAAAAACATTATCCTGGATATTTCAATCACCCCGCATTTCTCAGCCAGAAGTTTCTTGGTAAGCTTGTCAGGGATGGACGGCGGAGATGCATGGAACACAGAAATTAAATAATCTTAATCATTTTCAAATCTCTAACTATCACGATCATGCCGTTTGATGCTAAAATTAATTTCGAAGGCTCACCAGAAAGACGGGTTCTTCATGCCTCTTATTCCGTATCTCAGAGCGCCGACTATGTAACTGGTAAAACTACCTCAGAAGTGTATGCTGGAAATGTAACATTGGAGGTCGAATCTGTTAATAAATCCAAATTCTGGGAATACGCCATTCACCCAACCAAACGGTTTAAAGGGGAGATCATCTTTAAAGCAGATGATGATGAGGAAAAAACTTTTAAAACTGTTGCATTTGAAGATGCTGCTGTTGTCGGATATAGCGAATCTCTCGATGCTCGATCAACTGGTACAACGACGGAAAATGTAACTCTTTCGGTAAAGAAACTGACAATCGACGAAGTGGCTTTTGAGAAAAAGTGGTAGTCACAAAAGATATAACATTTCAAATTACGAATTGCTCGTTTTCGCAGCTGGTGTGTTCGTAATTTGAATGTTAGTATATACTAATTTATTTGGAACTTATGAATAGAAAATCTGGGAAACATTGGAAGCAATGGGCAGATCTAAATGCTCCGAATAGCAAGGGATTAATGGCATTGGATCCCCACTTCAGGATACAAGTAAAGGATTTTGTTGAAGCACTTGTTGCGGCTGGTGCTGTTGTTTCAGTCCAGGCAACGAGGCGATCCGCAAGACGAGCTTATCTATTCCATTGGAGTTGGTTAATTGCACTTGGGAAATGCAGCCCATCAGCGGCAACCTCAATGGAAGGTGTTGACATTAGTTGGGATCATGGAAATAAAATGCAGAGTATTGCCGGTGCCGAAGAAATGGTTCGCGCGTTTGGCCTTGCTATACCGCCTCGAAGTAATGTGGCACCTGCTTTACGCAGTAATCACATTTTAGGAAAAGCAGTCGACCTCGATATCAACTGGGTTGGAAAAATTCATGTCCAAAAGAAAGACGGAACCAAAATCGAGCTTACTTATCAGGATAATCCTAATACAAATAAGAAGTTAATCGAAGTTGGTAAATCTTATGGATTAATAAAGCACCTTAACGATGCTCCACACTGGTCCGTCAATGGGCGATAGTCATAAATATTAAAATGAAATATACAGCCTTCATTTTCTTGGTCAGTTTAGCGATCAGCTGCAACAAGATCAAAGAAACTAATACAGATCTTACAGAAGTATCTGACAGTTTGATGGGTCGTCCGAAACCTTCAAATTTATTTGATAAATACCCATTGGTAACTTTATTACGAATGCCATCCACTGAATTAGGATGCATATTTGAGAAGGAGCTTGGCTATCATCATAATTTATATAATTGCAGCAATAAAAGCTACATAAATAAAGGAGATCCTTGCAACCAAACAACTCAATACTATGAAGGATTCCAGATCGGGGATGAAACAACTGCTAAAATTGACTCATCATTTCAACATATTGATTTAAAATTTGAACACGGAAATCTTCGTCAAATAAATATTTTACTCAGAGATAGCTTATTAATAAATGATGCCAGAAAGAAATTTCTGCTGCCAATTGACAGGGTAAACTTTCCAGAAAACATAACAGAGATTAGTTTCGGTGAAAATACATATTATAAGAATAAGCCGACCGACTCCAACTACACTAAGTGGATATCTTTAACAGGTTTCGATCACATGGGTGCAGCGGAATATGGCTGTCAATAGATAACCGTTCTGTTTTCTGGTCCTCTTTGCCGTATATTCAATAACTCTTACTTAGCGAAAATATGGGAATCTCATTTGAAAATATCAGAATTCAAGATGCCATAATTTTTAAAAATGCAGCAGTCGAAATAAATGCTTGGATTTTGCTAAAACGCACAAACCACCACTCGCTACGATACATAGGAAAATCAGGATTCAGTCCTAAGCCAATTCAATGCAAATTCAAGACCGCTGATTATGGTGTGTGGATAAATAATAAGTTTCACAATGTAGCTGGTTTGGTGGCTAGTCCGGATTTGCTGCCGGGAATATATTCAAATGAAAAAAAGATCAACTGGAATAGATACGCTGCTAGGCTAGGCTCAACACTATCTAATCTTACTAAGCCTAACAGTATACAAGAATTTAGATTTAGTGTTGACAGGAATCCATCGTCGCGCTATTACGGATGTGTAAAATTTGATGGAAAGTACTTATTTGGAGACTACGATTTATTTGATATCGTACCGATAGGACACGAAAGAAGAAACTTTCGTACAGTAAATGAGGCTCGCTATGGTCATCAACACAACAGAGGACCTCGCTTTTTTGCAGTAGAAAACTATGTTAATAAGCGCATTGGTGAAAATATGATTCAGCACGCAGCCCAGGCTCAATTCTCTAACGAATATGAGGCCGTCTACGCGTTTTCTCCTGACCACATTGACAGACATATTATGCATTCATGGTCCAAATCTGAAACAAGATTTCAATATGAACAAATATGGTCCAGACCCCTTGGCACTATGGACCGAACTCATCTGCAGACTGGCAGTAGCTAAATAATCTTACAAACATGCTAAGCTTGGCTGTATAAGTGTCATATAGTCTATAACGCTAAAATAGAAAGCCAAATGATCAACCGGATAGACGTAAATCTTGGCGGATTAACCCTCAAAAAGTTTAGCTTTTTGAGTCTGTCACAACCTTTTGACTCCCAGCATAGTTTAGATATCCACGTTACTTTCGAGGATATCAACGACTTGCTGGGCAAAGGCATTGACAGCCAGGTAAGCCTGAAAGAACTAACCCAAAAATGGGCCGGTGAAAAAGTGACAGCGACAATCATGCAGGGCGAGGCAGACACTTCCAACAATTTGAAGGAGAAAACCAAGCACACTTTCATAGGGATCGTGAAAGGCGTTCAAATTCAGATGAATGATGCCGTTGACAACACATTGGTCATTTACGGCGTTTGCCCAACCGTTTTGTTCAAAACAGGAAGCAATACGCGCGCATTCTCAGAAAAAACGCTGGCAGACATTGTGGAGGAGGTTGTAAATCCTTTTAAGGGTTTGCTAAAAGCTAAAATCTCACCGGAATTCGGCGAAAGAATCCCCTATATCACGCAATATCAGGAAGACAATTATCAATTCTTGCAACGCCTGGCCGAAACTTACGGTGAATGGTTTTATTATGACGGGGAGGAAGTGCTGTTTGGAAAATCAGCTCGGAGTAAAACGAACGTTGCTAACCTTGAATACCGCGTGAACCTCACGCAAATGGAGTATGAACTGAAACTGGTGCCGCTGACCTTCAAAGGTCAGTATTACAATTATATAAAGGATGAAAAACTCGAAGTTTCGTCGAAAAGCGAGACTGTCGACCTGCAAGATTTTGCTCAATTAGCATTATCCAAATCCGAGAGCATGTTCAGTGAAGAAGTCCTCAACATTGAATTTTCGGGAGATGATGAACAGTCGTTAATCAGCAAATCGGTAAAAAATAATAAAAGCAAATCTACCAACAGCCTTGCCATTCTCAAAGGATCTTCAACCAGCCTGGAAATCAGTATAGGAAGCCCGATCAAGGTTAAAGATGATATTAAAGAAAACGGCAAAATCATTCGCACCGACGACTATGGCTCATTCATCATCACAAGCATCAGACATTATGTAGATTCCAGAGGTTTCTATCAAAATAGTTTCGAAGCAATTCCGCAGGACATTGATTATCCCCCCGTAGCTTACCCGGTTTTTCAACCCAAAGCCGAAACCCAGCCAGCCAAAGTGATTGATACCAACGATCCCGAGCAAATGGGTCGGGTGAAAGTGCAGTTTTACTGGCAAAAAGATGGTGATTCAACGCCATGGGCCCGGGTAGCAAACCTAATGAGCGGCGATGAGCGCGGCGTTTATTTTGTGCCTGAAATAGATGAGGTGGTTTTTGTTGATTTTGAGTTCGGAAACCCAGACCTGCCCTTTGTGCGCGGATCCATGTTCACGGGTTCAGCATTGCCTGGAAGTAACCTTTTTGAAAAAGATAATATGATCAAAGGGATCATTACCAAAGGCGGTAACCACATCATTATCGATGATTCAAGCGGAAAAGAAGCGATCAGGATTTACAATAAGGGTAACAAAAACGAGGTGATCCTGACCCTGGACGGAGAACCCGTCATCAGCGTAAAAAGCGAAGGAAAAATCAAGCTCGAAGCAAAAGAAATAGAATTGAAAGCAGACAAAATAAGCATGAATGCCCAGCAAGACTGGACCGTCGAAACCAATAAAGGCAGCATTGAAGCCAAAGCCAAAATGCAGATCGGAGGCGCGACTGTAAATATCGAGGGCAAGTCTCAAACCAGCGTAAAAGGGAATGCGCAACTTGCACTCGAAGGCGGTGCCCAGGCAAGCTTGAAAGCGGCCATGGTGATGATCAACTAAAATAATGGCTAAGCATCACCGCATTCCAGTTGATTTTGGCGCGCTGCTCAAAAAAAAGCCGCTGCCACAGGTCACGATAAAAGCATCGGTGCGCGAATACATTTATCTCCTGCTGCTTACCCAGCGCGGTGAATGGCGCTATGACAACGGATTTCAATGCTTGTTGTGGGAAAAAGATTTTGAACAAACAGACAACCTCAATATTTGGTTAGACCAGGTCAGGGACGACATCAGGCTTTCTGTCCATAAATACGAGACACGGCTAAAAATCCACGACGTAGATGTACAAAGAGATGAATTGCAAGAAGTTAACAAAGAAAATAAAGTTACACGCATTCGAAATCGTCTCAACATAAGAGTCAAGGGAATTGTGATTCAGTCCGGTGAAAATTTTGACGAAACATTTTTAATGTTCTTCGGGCCGATTACGGTGGTTTGAGTGACATCAGTCGAAATCCAACATTATGCAAATTTCAGAAACCAAAGAGTCGATAAAAAGCCGCTTGCATAAGGAAGCTGCCCGGCAATGGGGCGTGGATGAAATTGACCTGAAAAATGGTTCGTTCGACCCGCTTGTAGATCTGCTGTTTGGTGCGTTTGCGACTGAAACCGAAAAGATCTGGCAAGAGATTGAGTCCTCACAATCCCATACTGTGAAGCGCATGGCCGAGGCAGTGTTACCCGAAACAATCACAGGCATTGTTCCTGCGCACTCCGTATTGATGGTCAAAACCAATTCAGGACCAATCGACATTATCCGTTCGGATCAGTTTACAACCCAGGGCAATAACCAGATCACGATGAGCCCGGCGGGATCTTTCCGACTTTCGGGTGCCACCGTCCGCTTTATAGCAACTGGCGCACGGATCGACAGGATCGGCTCCACTTTTCAAAGGGAAACTGCATTCCGGATCACCGGCAAACCTATCGAACAACAAACCTGTTGGGTTGCCCTTGAAATTCCGGAAAAAGAAGTGCCCGATCAAATAACATTGTTTTTCAACTGGACGGCGATCGCTGATCAATCTAAAAACCTGTCGTACATACCCTTAATTAGGTTTTCCAACAGCTCGCCAGGCACATTTACAGATCCCGTTCTGCATTACGGATTACTCGACGGTGTGACGACCATCGAAACTGTCGAAAACAAAGAAGAATTTTTCAAACCCATTGAAGAGAGCGTGAGGGAATCTTATAACGCGCACTTTATGACGGTTACCGGACTTAAAGCCGGATCTGAACTAGAAAATCATCCGAAAGAATGGACTGGGATCATTCCCGAATCAAATGTCAAAACGCTTTTCCCAAATAAATTACTTTGGATAAAAATGCGCTGCCCGGCTTCGATCACACCCGAAGCACTGGACAAAATGGAAGTTTTCACGAACTGTATTCCTGTCCTCAACCGAAAGCTTGTCCATCAACGCGGCAGATTGCAGCCGCTTTTTAATGTATATGGCCTGAAAGATGACGAGGGTTTTATGACGATTGATAAAGTTGTGAATGGAGACGGGGAAACGCTTTTGTCATCTGAAAAAAATAAATTCGCAAACGGCCAGAATGTGTACGCACTACGCAACCGCGGCGTTGCACGTTTTGATAAACGCGACGCTTTCCAAAGCCTGAATGATGTTACGGCTAAAATGCGCGACGACTTGGCTGCTTTTAACGCACTTGATATTTCCACCGTCTCCAATCATCTGGATAAAATCAATCAGAGTGTAAGTAAGTTAAAGGAGCATTTGGAAACATTCGATTTCGCACTGCCTCAGGTTTACATTATGGTGAAAACCCGGTCTGTGGGAACCATTCTCGACGTGTATTTTTGGACTTCCGAAGGTGAGAAAGCAAATGGTCTCCGTGCATTAACGAAGCTGAATGCCGCTCCTTCGAATCGATTCAAAACCGAAGCATCCTTCTTAATGCTCCCTACCACAGGCGGCCGCGCTCCTATGAACGATGTGCAAATGCAAAAGGCACTCAAAGAAACACTGCTCACGCGGGGACGAGCCGTTACGCTTGAAGACTACCGCACAATGGCACAGAACTATTTAGGCGATACTGCATCAAAGGTTGAGGTCAAAAAAGGACTGGGCATAGGTGAAGGACAAAAGGAAGGCCTTCGCTTCGCATTGGATGTTTTGATATTCCCAAATAAAGAAGATCAGAATGATGAATATTGGATGAGGCAGGCCCGATTGGTGAAAAACAACCTTTCACAAAAGTCGGTGGGGATGATGCCCTTATATGTTTCTGTTCACGGATTTAACTGGAAAATGTGATGGAGATATATGAAGTTGCCGAAACACTGCTCAAATTAAAGCCCGACTTGCGAGCGGAGACCGTCGCACGCGAAATCGCCGAAGCAGCCATCCAAACTCCCGAAAATATTCTGTTAGCGCCCGTCGGCGCCTTTAACAGGTCCGGATCCAGGGATGTTACGGCCATAACGGACGAGAACCGGGATTCCGATTTGCAGATGCCTTATACCAAAGTGCGCATGACGCGGGAGGGGATCTCGGATATGCTGCCGCCGGGAATGATATTCCAGCCGACGATCAGCCGGAGCGAACGTTCCACAGAAGTTGTGCTGGAAGACATTGATGACTATGAAACCGGAATTAGTCAGGCAAGAACATTCTTCTCACCCTTTGATATTGAATTTGGAAGGCAGCGGATGGCATTGGAAATGCATGAGCATCATTCCGTAGTGAATCCATTCGCCTATTATCACGACACACTATTCGATTACTTATGGCCGGATCTGGACCTCCAACTTTCGCCGGAGCAGAAGGAGGCGATTTTAGAGCTGACCATTCACGCACATTTGATCGTCGGCAATATGCAGGCTTGCCCGGTTTATTTTGAAAAAGTGCTGGGGCAAAAAGTGTCCTTTGATACGAGCCAGCAAAAGTCTGAGCATAGCGTTGGAATGGATTTCCTGCAACCGCTGGGCAAAGGCACGTTAGGCGTCGACTGGATCCTGCATGGGAAATACAACAATCCTGATCACATCAACATCCGCGTTGGCCCGGTTGCCGACTCCGGGCTTTACGATTTTAGAAGCCATGAGCCGTACGGAAAACAGTATCGCACGCTGACATTCCTATGCGACTTACTACTGCCGGCGGAAATATCCTGGGACATGTTACTGATCGCTGAAAAAGGCTTTTTCACCATTAATAAAACCAGGGAAACGGGTGTCCTCGGCTATTCAACAATTTTATGATTATTGGCATTTATGGAGTTGTTTTACAAGATATTACCAGCATTGCTAGCACTGTTATCAGGGCTCGCCTTTACTGGAATTTTAATGTACGAGAAAGGAAGCGCGATGTCCATTTTGAGGTGGGCGATCTGGCTGATCTGGACATTTCTTCTGTTTGCCGTTTTAGGATTTGTTAATTCAAAAACAGATTCGATTACAACTGGCTTTATCGTATTACTTGCTGTGTCCTTTATAATGGGTATCCTGTATCTTATACTGGCGCCCATGACGCTGTCATGGTGGAGCAATGATTCCTTGCTGGACGTCTTCATTGGCGGCTTGTCACTTTACTTTGTTGGGATTGCCGGATATATCATCACTTACAACCTGCTGGAACACAACAATCCTTTTCAATATCTTTTACTCTCTGGTTCCCCCGCATTTCTTCTCCCGGCCCTGATTTTTGTTTCTTATAAACTTTGGATAACCATTCCTGCACTAAGATACAAGACCTGGGCTTATCCGGTAAATGAGCCGGTGCCAAGACTGGTGCCCGTTGAAACCATCAGGGTAATGATGAATTTCACGCCTGTGCCCGGCAAAAATGAGCCGTTCGAAGGTTATGAAGTGGAATATCCTGGGAACACCAGTTTGGGACAGCTTTTTCATTACTTCATTTCTTTTCATAACAAACACAGGGAATATCGCAAGAAACCCATCCAGTTCTTGTCGGATAACCAACTGCCACTTGAATGGATGTTGTTCAAATATTCTTCTCGAAGGAAGAAGATCATTTTAGATACAGATAAAACCCTTTTTGAGAATGATGTAAGGGGAAATGACACTATTTACGCAATCAGCACTAATCCAATCCGGTCATGACACTTCCAGAAATTACTTATCCATTTCTGAACTGGCGGGATGGGATGAAAATTACCCAGCGGCATCTCGTCGCCCACGACCACGCAATTCGCGACGCAGTGCGCGATGCCACCGCCATTTTTTTGAATGCGCATAATTATGGTCTGCTGCCCGACGCAGATAATGCGGGTGCCGGGATACAGCTTCGGGTCCTGGGCGATACCATTCAAATGTTGTCCTGCCGTGCCATTACACCCGGCGGCATACGCGTGGAATGGGACGCGGGCACCGACCCGGATAGTGTAAGCTTGTCGTTGATGGATTACAAAAATCGGCTTGGCAATGTGGGTATTTTTTACGTAGTCCTGCGCATTGCGCTGTCCGGCTTAACGGAAACGGGCGAATATGACATGGAGGAGCAACCGCTTCGTAAACCGTTTGTGACACTAAAACCCATGCTGGAACTGCTTTCTGTTCATGAAAAGCTTTCTGACGCCCATAGTATGCCTATTTTCAGGATTAGGTTTGAAGGGCAGATGTTTTCTCCTGATTACGATTACATTCCTCCCTCGGCTGGCGTTTTCGGCGAGAATCTGCTTTGGTATTATGAAACTTGTGGAAAACAGATCAACAGCATACATCAGACCGCAATTTTAATCCTGAGGAAAATTAATGCTATGCAAAACCAGTCGCCAATTGCCCGGGACATTTACCAAATTTCGGAGAAGCTGGTTTTTGCAGGCCTCGAAATTATCGATCATTACCGGCTTATTTCCAAAGATCTCCCTCCAGTCCATTTTATCCAGGAGCTCGTTAGATATGCCCGCACGATGCGCACTGCAATCGATTGTTTGTCCGAAAATAGTGCTAGTCGTTTTTACCAGTATCTGCGAAATAATGTGGCAGGAACAACCAAGTTCAACACGCATTACGGTGAAGTAACCAAGTCGGTAATGGATTCGATGATCGATTCGGTGTTGACAAGCCCTTATAACCATAATGATTGCAGCCATTTGCTCGACAATGTGAAAGGCTATCTGGACTTCATTGATTTTGTCCTTCAAAACCTGCTGGCACTACCCTACGTCGACGCCGGGAAATGGGACATTGCTTAACCTCTAAGGAATATGAATCGATCTCATTGGTATATACTGATCAACACAATGTTATTCCTCTTCGGTAGCATCTCTTTTTACTATGCGACACCCAAGTTTCGAAAGAGCAATCAAACAAAGCTGATTAGCCAGGAAAAAGAAAGTGAGTTCAGAAAAGAAGTGATAGTCCTTGACAGCTTGTATAAACAACACGTCAATGCATTGATTTCCAATGATCAGATCGCGATTGCAAGCACGGATGCCATCTTGGAAAAGCAATTTACATGGATGAAAAAGGAATATGCGGGACAAACCTCCCCTGCCCTGTTAGCATCCAAACTCATCCGGAATTACCAGGTGAGAGTTTTGTTGAACAAGCACTTAATAAGCAAACGAAATGAGCAGGCAGGTGAAGTAAAACGTGTCAGTGCGTTAGTTGCCAAATTGGAAGAACAAAATACAGAGTTAAAATCTCAGAATCAAATGATCAAACAGGTCCTGCTGGGCTTACCATAACCGACTTTCCATGAAGCCAATCAATGCTGCGCAGCGCAATGCAGTAATACTCCGGTTCTCTCTTTGTTATTTTGTAATGATTTTGTTGTTCGTTTTCCTGCTCTACTTTTCCTTGATTGAAATACCAAAAAAGCAAAGTGAACTGACTGCGATCACGAATGAGCAGGTTGAAAAATTAATACATCATACCAACGACGCGGATACATTGGTTATTCAAATCCAAAAGGCAGCCGATGTAAAGGCACAGGCACTTGCCCCCCTTTTTAAATGGACAGGTGATCTTAAAAATGCGTATCAGCAGCCATTTTACACAAGCATTATCACCAGTTATGTCGATCTTTTTAACGAAATTATTAAGAGCAAAGCTGATGACACAACACTGATGGTCATGAAAACCAAGATGACCACTCTCCAGAAAGAAAACCTGATCCTTATGCAACAGCAAGATGATCTGAATAGTGAACTGACGCTAGCTAAGGCCAGGAAGGATTAGGATAGGTGGTATTGGCTTAGCAGAATTACATCAACAATATCAAGCCCTTCATAAAGTATTCATAACCTTCCCCCTTGGGTTGTAAAGCCCGGCTGACGGCAAAAACTGCCGTGGTTGCAATGCGACAAATCTCACGAAGATCTGATGTGGCCGAACTATTTGAGAAAAAAAGCAAAACTTGGAGACCCTTTATCAATGGATCTCCAAGTTATAATGCCTACTTACATACTATATAGACGCCTTGGCAATAGGTGGACAAACTGGAATTTGGTGATCTGATCTGTTTTTAAAGGCAAGCATTTTCAGCATTACTTTCTCGACTTTGTTACTGCCTTCTTTAATTTTAACAAATTGGTTTACAGCAACATTCCGAATCTTTTGAATTCTCCCGCTTCCATTCCATTTAATTTCTACTTCATCAATTTGCGTAGCCTTTCCCAGACCAATTTCTCTTTTGAAAGGAGCTGATCCAAAACTGCCACCTGAGTTTACATCCCGATAAATATGCCTGGTGACACCATCCTCGCGGATTGTGATTTTAAGCCTGCTTCCAATAGCTGCTTTGTTGGCTGCCATTCCCTCAAGATCGATGGAGATCCAGTTATTTGCTGCCTGCCCTGGATTTAGAAAAAACGAATTCTGGTATGCGTCGCCGAGATACGCACCGCCCATTTCGATATATATATCCTGGTCGCCGTCATTATCCATATCCCCAAATCCAACGCTATGCCCCTTTTGCAGGCTTCCCACTTTTGCTGATGACGTTACATCCACAAATGATTGGCCACCGACATTTTTGAACATCTTGTTTGGTATCAAAGATTTGTAGCTCGGATTGCCTGTTCCCAGAAAAATATCCAGAAAGCCATCATTATCGATATCGCCAAAGCTCCCTCCCATTCCAAAACCAGTTTTATCCAGGCCCAGTGCTCTGGTAACATTGCTGAATGTGCCGTCGCGATTGTTTTTGTAAACAACAGGCTGGCCATGAAATTCAGGAGAGATGCCCAGTTGTTCAGCAGCAGCATAATAACTCAGATTGTGTTCCATCGTGTAATCGCCGCAAAGAATATCCAACCAGCCATCATTGTCATAATCAAAAAACCAGGTTGTAAAACTTCTGTTTTGATCCAAATCCAAAGCCGCTTTTTTCGACACATCTTCAAAGAGAACATGACCTGTTTTTAAACCGGATATACCCTTGTTTTTTAATAAAATCCTCTTCCCGCTGAGCGTCGACAGGAATATGTCATTCCAGCCATCATTATCATAATCGCCGGAAGTGACTCCCTTCACAAAAGCCTCGATCCCGGCATTAGCAAGCTTCCCGGATTCCGTAAAGGTGCCATTCTTGTTATTCAGGTAAAGTTCGCAGGGATGACTGTTAACCCCGAGACTTGTCTCGTTACCTATAAAGACATCCACCCAGCCATCGTTATTGAAGTCGTTCCAGGTTGCGGTTTGGGTGGGGTGGAATGAGAGTAAGCCGCTATCGATGGTCACATCGGTGAATGTACCGTCACCATTGTTCTTCAGAAGGGAGTTGGGCTGCTCACCAAATGTGTTGCCGAGCCAGGCGCCGCGCATCACAAATACGTCTTTGAGACCATCATTGTTAAAATCGGTCTGCATAATATGCAAGCCGCCGGTAAAACGGTCCAGACCCGAAGCGGCGGATCTGTCTTCAAATGAACCATCACCCTTGTTTCTGAAATAATGCATGGATTCTCCCAGATCCCAGCTCGACATGATTAAATCGAGATAACCATCGTTATCGAAATCGTCAATGATCGTTCCGCCTGCCATGTTTTTGACATCCAGTCCCAGGTCCGGGGCAATGTCCTGAAAGGCATTTACACTAATTTCATCAGCCTTATCAAGGTTTGGGATCAGCATTTTCTTTGGAACACCCTCCGGATATTTGCCCAAGGTCATATAAGCAACATTGAGCAGCCAAAGCGCTTCCAGATCATCCGGGCGTTCCGCCAGCAATCTTTTATAAATGCCTATTGTGCCTTTCGAACCGCCCATATCACGGTGTACGCCCCCATTTTTTATAGGCAATATGCAGGCGTCGATGGAATGGTTGGTTATGCAGTTGGTTTGCTCTCCGAGCCGGAGATAGGCTACTGCCAGGTCATCCTTCACTCTTCGAATAATTCCGATGTGCCGGTATATCGGATTTGGGTCTCGTTCCAGCTTTTTCAGGATCGTTATCGCTTCCTTAGCGTTCCCCAGCTGTACGAGGACGTTCGCTTTGAAGTGGTTAAGCTTAAAAAGCTGGCCCTGTTCTGTCTCCGGGATTGTTTTAATGCAGGAATCAAGATAAGCGAGTTGCGCTTCAGGGCTAAAATTGTTTTGATAATTAAAAACCCTGGCTTTACTGTCTTGCAAGAGTTGCAGCATTTTCTCTTCGGATGAAGGTTTTTTGCAAAGGCTCATGGCCATAACCCCTCCTGCAACCAGTATTGATAATATAATTTTTGGTCTGATCTTCGTCATAACTTTATGAAAGATTTTGAATAGAACCGATTTTACCCGCAGTTTCACAATAGACTCAGCAGCTATGTGCTCGTCATTTTTTTGATTTTGGATAATAAAATACAGGCATACGCACGGATTACAGCCGTGTTATGTCAACCAATCAATGAAGTATTAGGCTGCTTCCGGAGGAGAATATGGAGGCGTATGAATTGAGGAAAGTAGTTTGAAATTGAGGCAAGGATACCGGTTTTCGATGATTAAATCTACCAAAAACATATCACCATCCAACACATCAGCATTTGCCGGCAGATAGATCTTGATAAGATCATTCAGCAGCTTGATTGTTTTGCTGCGTGGAGATTCGGATGTTCCAGCCGGAAATTCGTGCACTTGCTGCACCATGTGGGAAAGCTCCGCAAAACGCTGATGGGCAGATGCATCAGGCGTAAGTGTCACGAATAGCGTATCGTTTTCGTGCACAAATCGGGTGATATTATAAAAACCGTCTGCAATGCGCAACAAATGGTTTTCTACATCACCCAACTCTAACGGAGCTGCGTATGGGATCGACGGCAACGGGATTTTAATAGCTTGGGTTACGTTGCCTTTAATACTGATCTTGGCATTCTTATAGCCGCTGTCGAAGAATAAAATAGTCAATGAAAGGCTCAGCATATTGCAAAGCAGCAGTACGAGCAGAATAATGCAGGCGGCCGTTTTCATTGAAATGGATAGGTATCCTAAACATACTTCAAAAAGTTCAGTTTTTTGAAATTTTAATTTAATAATCGAGCTGATCGACGCCCGAGTAGTGCCGATATCCAAAAATTTCCGGGCAATTGAGTGCATTAATCAAGCTTAATCTACGCAAGAAAAGCAGGCCATTCGTGTTGCGTCCTGATGGACAGTAAATGTTGAACACATCCTATGCGCTAAATATCGGCTGTTCGATGATGGACATGATCTGTCCGTATTCGAACGCCCTTTTCATTTGCTTTGCCCTTATACTGGCCTAAGAGGGCACATTCAGCCTCAGGCATGGCATTTGATTTAACTTATTGTATATAATCAGGGGTCCTACATTCATGAAGAAAACAGTCCTGGGAGAATTGGAGGAACTGGTGCTCCTAGTGGTGGCCGCCAGTACCGGACCAGTTTATGGGGTTCCTGTAATGGAACAACTGCAAGCGCACGCTGGTCGCAGCTTTACCATTGGTGCTGTGCATACCACGTTGTACCGGCTCGAAGAAAAGGGCTTCCTATCTTCATCCGTCGGCGGGGCGACCAGTGACAGGGGCGGAAGACGCAAGCGTTTTTTTGCATTGACGGCAGCTGGCGCCAGCGTGCTGGCCGAAATCCGTGCAATGCGCGAAAATCTTTGGCAAGCTATTCCGGAAGAAAAATTGAAATTATTAGGCCTTTAGCTCATGAAAGCGTGACCCGAAAAGATCAACATCAACAACCGGCCGTCAATCCTCCCCGCTGGGCTGACAAGCTTCTTGAATGGTTTGTAGCACCGCACCTGCTCGAATTTGTGCAGGGCGACCTGCATGAAGCATTCCATAAACAAGTGGCAATGAGCGGACCGACCCGTGCCCGGCGTGCGTATACATGGGCCGTTTTACATTGCATTACCCCTTTCTTTTACAAACGACAAGTCATTTCAAAATATCCTAAACCAACCCTTGCCGATATGCTGCATTCCTATTTTACGACCGCCCGGCGCAACCTCGCCAAAAACAAAATGTACACCAGCATCAATGTCTTTGGACTCGCCCTTGGCATGGCCTGCGCCCTGCTGATCGGTTTGTGGGTAAAAGACGAGCTTAGCTATAACCGCTTCATTCCGGATGCAGAAAAAGTCTTTTTTGTAAGGACAAACTCTACCAACCGCAACACGGGAGAGATCGGCACAGGTGAAGTGACGCCCGGACCGTTGCAGGATGCCATTTCAAAGGACATTCCGGAAGTTGCGGCCGCCACAAAAATCAATCCCTGGATGGAGTTATTGGTCAAAGCGGGAGAAAAGAGTGCCAAGGAAAAGGGATATTATGCAACGGAAGATTTTTTCGGCGTATTCGAATTTCCTGCTTTGAAAGGTAACCCGCGCATGGCGCTTGCGCAAACAAATCAAATAATCATTACACAAAAAATTGCCGACAAATATTTCCCTAACACCGAGGCGCTGGGAAAAACATTACAGCTGAATAACGAGAAATTCTACGTTGTCGGCGCTGTTTTGAAGGACCTGCCTAGCAATTCGACCTTAAAGTTCAGCTGGGTTGTCAACTGGAAAGAGCAGGAACAGCCGTGGCAAAAAACCTGGGGCAACAGTTCTTTTCTAACCTATGTCCGGCTACAGCAAAATACGTCCGCAACACAGGCCGAGCAAAGCATGAAGGGGATTTACAAGCGCTATACAGACAAGGAAAATACCAGCGTCCCCATTCTTCAGCCCATTACGGACGTTTACCTTTATGGTGAGTACAAATTGGGAAAGCCGGTCGGTGGGCGGATTGAGTATGTCCGTGTGTTTTCGATCGTTGCCGGGTTTCTTCTGCTCATTGCCTGCATCAATTTTATGAATCTGGCCACTGCCCGGTCGGCTACACGGGCAAAAGAGGTGGGTGTAAGAAAGGTGGTTGGGGCACATCGTTCGTCGCTGATCGGGCAATTTCTAAGTGAATCGGTTCTTACCAGTGCGCTAGCAGTTGTCCTGGCCCTGGCAGCCGTCTGGCTGGCGCTACCTACTTTTAACCAGTTGTTTGGAAAGCAGCTGACCGTGGACCTTACCAACCCGGCACTCTGTGCAGGGATTTTGGCACTGACATTGTTGACCGGACTTTTGGCCGGAAGCTACCCGGCGTTGTTTCTGTCCGCATTAAAGCCGATCAAGATCCTCAAAGGCAAATTACAGTTTGGGAATGGCCCGGCACTCTTCCGGCGGGTCCTGGTAACTTTTCAGTTCTCTCTATCCGTCTTCCTGATCGTGGGTATGCTTACTGTGAGTAAACAAATGCAATATTTGCGCACGAAAAATCTTGGTTTAGACCGTGACAATGTCATTTACCTCCCCTTGGAAGGCAATGTTACCAAGCCTGAAAAAATGGAAGCCTTCCGACAGGAAGTAATGCGGCAGCCATCCGTGGCCTCGGCGTCGGTGACCGCCATGCTCCCGGTCAATATCCAGGCGACATCAGGCGATTTGACATGGCCCGGTAAAGATCCGAACCTGGAAACTACGGTGACCGCTATGACAGTGGGAGCCGATTTCATCAAAACGATGAACATTAAACTGGTGGACGGCAGAGACTTTCGTCCTGGCAGTGCGGCGGATTCATCAGCTTACCTGATCAATGAAGCGACGGCACGGCTGATGGGCGAAAAAAATCCGGTCGGCAAGGAAATCAAATTCTGGAAAGGCACCGGACGTGTGATCGGGCTCATGAAGGACTTTCATATGAGTTCACTCCACCAGGCCATAACGCCGCTTATATTGACTTATATCCCTGAAAATTCGAGTTACTTATTGATTAAAACGCGCGCTCGAAAAACAGAGCAGGCCCTCGCAGATCTCAAAAATGTTAGCCGCGAATTTAACCCGGACTACCCTTTCAATTATCATTTTCTGGACGATGAGTATGAAAATCTTTACCGGAGCGAGCAACAGGTGAATACGCTTGTGAACTATTTTGGTGTGCTGGCAATCCTGATTTCGTGTCTCGGACTATTTGGGCTGGCTGCATTCACGGCTGAGCAGCGAACCAAAGAAATCGGGGTGCGAAAAGTCCTCGGAGCAAGCTCGGCCAACATTGTCGGGCTGCTTTCATCCGACTTTTTAAAACTCATCCTGATCGCATTGCTGCTGGCCTCCCCGCTCGCATGGTGGGCTTTAAGCAGCTGGCTGGGAACATTTGCCTATCGCACGGGAATAAGTTGGTGGATTTTTGCCGTATCAGGTGTGGTGACCACGTCCATTGCCTTGCTTACTGTTAGCTCCCAGGCCATTAAAGCCGCCTGGCTGAACCCTGTTTCTGCTTTAAGAACCGAGTAAATGCCCGAGCAGACTATTTGGAGCCTTCCGGCACGACATTAAAAAAATGGTCTCCTGTTGAAAGATGCTGTTATGAGTAATTTCTCTTTTGCAAGTGCAAACTCGGTTGCATTGACCTGAACAGTTTGCGAGTGCGTTCTTCTGCTCACTCGCAAACTGTCCATGTAACCTCTAAAAAGCCTGTCGTGTCCGGATTAACTCGATAGCGTTCGTCTAATCGCAAGCCGATTACCCAGATTATTTCCTGATTACCATTTACAAGGATAAATGTACTTTGTTTTGTAAAGAGGTCCATTTTCAGATCGGTAAAAAAATCGCTCAGCTTTTTTTTCCTGCCGTTCATTCCAAAGGGTTGAAAAACGTCGCCTGTCTGCCACTTCCTGACGGTTAAAGGGAATTCGAGCTTTTGAGAATTCAGAATGACTGTCTGGCTGTCGTAAGCGTTGCGGGGAAGCGAATCCCTGTCTTTCTGCGAAAGGCGGAGTATGAAGCCGCCCAGTTGTAACTCGCCATTCGGGACATGAATCGCCCAAGTTGAACTTTCCAGACCTTCAAATTTTTTTTGGACAATTAACTCCTCTCTATCAATCAGTAAAATATGTGAATCAGATAAAAATTGCCTTCCGGGAATGCCTGGTAAGCTCGCGATGATTTGAACTGACTGGCGATACGAAAACCCAAATTGATCCAACAAATGCCAAAGCCGGTATGCAGCCTGGCCCTCGGCGAGAAGCAAAGCGATATGAATCCGGATTTGATCATTTTTTTTTATAACGGCCCTTATTGACCACTCATCCAGCAATTCCCTCAGCAATTGATCCGCGCTTTGGAGCTTATCCGCAGAATGAATGAATGTTGCTTCCAACGAAGGATTGAGCTGCTGCAAGACCGGAACAACTTTGTGCCTGATCAAATTGCGTTTGTAATCATCCGAGTCATTGGATTGATCCTCTCGCCAATGCAATCCATTTGCTTGCGCGTAAGCCAGGATTTGCTCTTTCGTAGCCAGGATCAATGGACGCAAAAGGTAACTATTAATGCCCGATATGCCATACAGTCCCGATAATCCTGTTCCACGTGTTAGATTCAGGAGCACTGTTTCGAGCGAATCGTTCGCGTGGTGCGCAGTAGCAATATATGCGTAATTGTGTGCTGCCCTGAGTTGCTCAAACCATTCATAACGCAACTCTCTGGCGGCCATTTGAGTAGAAATGCCTCTTTTCTTTGCGAAAGATTTAACATCAAAACGTTTCGAAAAAAAAGGAAAATCATATGTCTTGGCAAGCTCTTTTACAAACTGCTCGTCACCTTCCGATTCATCGCCTCTTAACCCAAAATTACAATGTGCAATTCCCGCAGGAAAACCAGCTTTTTGAAACAAATGAAGCATTACCACCGAATCCACTCCCCCACTCACAGTCAGTAAGCAAGGCTGCTTTTTGAGATCCAGCTTGTGTTGGTTAATAAAAGTTAAAAAAGGATCCAACATGAACCTAAGAAACGTAATTGATGTAGTTTTGGCGTATATAAGAATAAAAAGTCTTTTACCAGGCTTACTAAGGGCACCTATTTCAAAGGTAAAGGAAAGAACGGCAACATGAAGAAAAAAAAATACATCACAAACTGCAACCCTTTTAAACTTTTACGCGTCATCAATATCAAAAGTAACATATTCCGATTGACGTTCTTTGTCTTGATGTTTTTTTCACCTTATCTGCTGGCACAGAAAGCATTATCGCAATCTAAGCCCGTTCAGAGTGAGGATCTTGTTGAAATTATAAAGTCCGACGAGCTGGAAATTGTGAATGAAAATGGCGTTGATTCCAGACGTGTCACAAATGGCGTATTTAAGCACAAAGGAGCACTTTTATACAGTAAACTGGCCATTCAGAATATTAATACGAACGTGATTGAGGCCTTTGGAAATGTAAAAATCGTTCAGGGTGATACGGTTACGGTTACCGGCGACACGCTTTATTACTACGGCAATACGCGTCTGGCGATTGTTAGCGGTAAAAAGACGGTCCTGAAAGATAGTAAGCGCACCCTGACAACCCGGAAGATTGAGTACGACATGGCCAACGGCATTGCCAATTACAAAACGCCGGGCCGGACCGTCGATGAGGAGAATGTGCTGACGAGCAAAGAGGGCTTTTATAACACACGGACCAAGGAGTTTACATATTATCGAAATGTAAAACTGGTTAACAAAAAATATGTGCTGACTACCGACACATTGCTTTATAACTCGATTACGAAATGGTCGGACTTTAATGGTGTGACGAAAATCACCAATAAAGACGGCACAGTAAACGGAACAAAAGGTCGCTATAATACAGAGTCAGCAGCGTCGGCATTTCAGAAGCGGACTACGGTTGATAATGAAACGTATACACTCACCGCTGACTCGCTGGAAGTGGACGGAAAAAGTAACAATGGTAGAGGAAAAGGGAACGTAGTTATTGTTGCAAAAAAGGACAAGACGGTTCTGAATGGTGACGAAGGTTATTATTGGAAAAAGGAAGGTTATTCCAAAATCTTCGGTCACGCTTATGTCAGAAATGTGGTTTCCGATGACACGCTTTATATTCGCGCCGACACATTATATTCTTATGAAAATCAGCGCGATAGTACCAGAAAATTGGTTGGGAACAAGAATGTATTTATATACAAATCCGATTTCCAGGGCAAATGCGATTCGATCACGTATAATACTGCTGATTCGATCATCCGTTTTTTCCGCAAGCCGATCCTCTGGAGCGATCAGCATTATCAGATGGAGGCCGACTCAATCACCGCGTTTCTGGTTAATAACGAGATTAACCGGATGTTGCTGAAAGGAAAATCTTTCGTGATTACGGAGGACACATTGGTAAAACAGTTTAACCAGGTAAAAGGCCGCACGATCAATGCATACTTCGAAACGGGTAACAAGTTAAAACAGGTTCTCGTGGACGGAAACGGCGAAAGTGCTTATTATGCGGTGGATGATAACCAGAAAAACATTGGGCTGAACCGCGTAGAGTGTGGAAGGATGAATCTGCTGTTTACCGACAATCGGGTACAAAAAATCTCATTTGTGGGGAAACCAGACGGCAAGCTGATTCCGCCTTCGAAAATCAAGGCCCCGGAGAGACAATTGGAAGGGTTTAACTGGAGAATTACAGAAAAACCAACTAAGAATAAGACAATTTGGAGAGAGTTGTGAAAAATATATCAGGGCAAGCTTAAAAATCGGCAGACCGGCATGGTTTTTTATTTTAAAAAATAAAGATGTCCATTCACACAATATATTTTGAAGATACAATTATTTCTCTATATTTTTGTAATGTACTTTTTTGCTAAAATAGTCAAAAATTATTAGTCAAAAGTATCACAATAAGACGCTATGAAAAGAAATATACTTTACTTACTAATCTCACTAACGTTGGCCTTACAGGGTTTAAACGCACAATCCGTCTCGAACGGCAGTCGTTTGAACATGGTCAGCAAAAAGAAACCGGCCTCCGGGGAAAACATCAAATTTTCAGGCCTGGCAACGGGTTCAAGCTATAAATTGTTGTCTTTGCAAAATCCAAAAGCACTGAATAGTTTTTACCGTTCTTTCCTTTTCTCCTCTCCAAATGCTTCTGAAAGCACGGGTGTAGCAGCAACTGAGATTGTGGAAAAGACAACGGACAGAAGACAGCCAGCGATGGAAGCGCAGATGAAAGCGGAAGAGCAGTTGTATGTAAATGACAAAATTTCGGTTTCAAATATCTATCCCAATCCTGCCAGCGAATATGCGGATCTTGATTATAACATTACAGCAAGCATTCGTGACGCAAAAGTGATTATATACAATGTGCTCGGTTCGCAAATGGCTGAGCTGCCCCTAAACAGAAATGACAGAAAGCTGCGTGTGAATACGAAGGATATGCCAACAGGGCTTTATTTCTATCAATTGTCACTGGACGGTCAGAAAGTAGCCACCAAAAAAATGCTTGTACGTCATCAGCAATAGGCTAATTTTTAACACTATATCAGCTACGCATTCGTTATGAATGGTGTAGCTTTTTTTATTACCTTTGCACCTAATATGCGAAAAAACAGTCCAGCAAGCTATTTCTTGCTTTTTATTGCGATCCTTGTAATTACTTCTTGTAGTAAGTTCTCGAAGTTACAAAAGACTGGTACGGATCAGGAAAAATATGATGCCGCGATGTCCTATTACAAAAAGGGGGACTTTTACCGTTCCGGTTTACTCTTCGAAGAACTCATTCCGTTATTGAAAGGAAGTACGGAATCTGAGTTAGCGCAGTTTTATTATGCTTACACCCAATATCAGCAAGGGCAGTATAATACCAGCCAGTTTTTATTTAAAAAGTTCTTTGATACATACGCACGCAGCGATTACGCACAGGAAGCACTATACATGCATGCTTTTTCCCTGTATAAGGACTCGTCGCCGTTCAATTTAGATCAGACCAGCACTTTCACGGCCGTTTCCGCGATGCAGGATTTTATCAACACATATCCTGAAAGTCCGTTCAGGGAAGAATGTACGCGGTATATATTAGAACTACGCTCGAAACTGGAAAAGAAAGCTTACGAGAGAGCACGCTTATACCACAAGATCAGTGACTTCAATGCAATGTCTTTGAAATCAGCTGTAATTTCGATTGAGAACTTTCGTAAAGATTTCCCGGATTCAAAATACAACGAGGAGCTTGCATTCCTGAAAGTGGAATCACAATACAATCTTGCAGCGAACAGTTACAGCATCAAGCAAAAAGAAAGATATCAGGACGTTTTGAAGTTCTACCAGGAACTGATCGACAAATATCCGACCGGCAAGTTTAACAGGGACGCGGAAAAGATGTTTGACGAAAGTCAGAAGCAAATTGAAGTCATTGCAAAAGCAGAAGTGGAGCGGCAAAAACTACTTGAAACACAGCCGGATCCAGCTAATAAGCCGACGAAAGTAACAACGCCGGCCATTTCGGAACCAAAAGGACAGTAGTTCTTTTTATTAATCAAAATTTCAACTAATATCCATAAGCATGGCAACCAATCCATCAATCATTACCCGGGATACGGACAAGATCGCAGACGTAACTGGTAACTTGTACGAGTCAGTATCAGTGATTTCTAAAAGAGCCCGTCAGATTTCGAGCAAAATGAAGGAAGAGCTTAACAACAAGCTGGCTGAATTTGCTTCTGGCGTAGATAACCTGGAAGAGGTGTTTGAAAACAGAGAGCAGATTGAAATTTCTAAGTTTTACGAGCGCATGCCAAAAGCCGGAAGCATTTCAATCGATGAGTTTATCGAAGGAAAAACATATCACGCTTACCGCGATACGACAGAAGAATAAAATTTGATTTACAAAAAGCCAGCCGCCAAAGTTCTTTTGCGGCTGGCTTTTCATTTATAGGCCCCAAAGATTTTAAATTGTTACACTTATCTCTGTAACTTTATGCCTGATAGGAATTCATCCGAATTGACCACCCAAAGCGATTGAAGATTGAATCTCAAAGGTAAAAAGATACTCGTTGCCGTTTCCGGCAGCATTGCTGCATATAAATCCGCGCTTCTTGTCCGACTCCTGGTTAAGGCTGCCGCTGAGGTCCAAGTGGTTATGACAAAGTCTGCTAAGGAATTTATTACACCGCTGACGTTGTCTGTGTTATCCAAAAAGCCTGTATTAAGCACATTCACAGACGGGGAAGAAGGAACCTGGAATAATCACGTGGAGCTGGGGCTTTGGGCGGATGCCATCATTGTGGCTCCTGCAACAGCACGCACGCTTTCCAAA
The DNA here is from genome assembly GCF_022869785.1 of Dyadobacter chenwenxiniae. Classification (NCBI taxonomy): domain Bacteria; kingdom Pseudomonadati; phylum Bacteroidota; class Cytophagia; order Cytophagales; family Spirosomataceae; genus Dyadobacter; species Dyadobacter chenwenxiniae. The sequence continues at coordinate 3,661,162 of NZ_CP094997.1, forward strand.
TGCGCAACGGGAAACTGTGATGACTTGCTCACAGCTGTCTACTTATCAGCACGATGCCCGGTTTTTTTCGCGCCGGCAATGGACGTGGATATGTATCAGCATCCTTCTACCAGGCAAAATATTGAAGCATTAATTCGCTTTGGAAATCATTTTATCGAGGCGGAACACGGTGAACTGGCCAGCGGGCTGATCGGTGATGGACGTCTCGCCGAGCCAGAGACGATCGTCCGGACATTGTCAGTCTTTTTTGCTAAAAAGGCTGTCGCTTCCGGGAAACGAGTGCTTATTACAGCAGGTCCGACCGTTGAAGCGCTTGATCCGGTTCGTTACATTAGCAACCGCTCTTCCGGCAAAATGGGTTACGCAATCGCAGAAGCGTTCGCCGCATCGGGCGCGATGGTTACGCTTGTCAGCGGCCCCACGAGCCTGCCGATTCCTGAACCGACTATACAACGCATCAATGTGCAAAGTGCCGATGAAATGTTTACAGCAACCCATGAACATTTTGCGGAGAGCGACGTGGTGATATTTGCGGCGGCCGTTGCAGATTATACTTCAAAATTTGTTGCAGCGAATAAGATCAAGAAGCAAGGCGAAGAAATGGCGCTCGATTTGGTTAAGACCCGGGACATTGCGGGAACATTAGGCAAATCGAAAACGGAAAACCAGCTGCTGATTGGTTTTGCGCTGGAAACGGAAAATGAAATGGAGTATGCCATGGACAAATTACTGCGCAAAAACTTCGACTACATCATTCTGAATTCATTGAATGATCCGGGCGCAGGTTTTGCACACGATACGAACAAAATAACCGTTATTGACAAAAGGAAAAATGTGAAACATTTCGATCTGAAACATAAAGAAGAAGTGGCACAGGACATCCTGAACATTGTCCTAAATAAATGGAGTGAAGCATGAAAAAAATAGGGGTTTGGTTGATTTTACTGGTTGCCTGCACCATTTCCGGGCAGTCCTTTGCCCAGGAATTCCAGTTCTCGGTCAATCTCAATTATGAACAGCTCGTTGCACAGCAAAAGACTGACCCGCAGTCCATGGCCCAGCTTCAAACTTATATGAGTGACTTTCTGAACAACACCCGCTGGACAAATGATGAATTTGGAAAGGAAGAGAAAATCAGATGTAAATTGAATGTCAATCTGACCCGCTCGCTGAATCAGGGAAACTATGAGGGAAATGCACAACTGATTGTTTCAAGACCGGTCTACAACTCCAATTACGAGACGGTCCTATTTACTTACGTCGATAAAAATTTCACTTTCACCTATTTGCCCAACACACCGCTTTACTTCAACGAAAACAATTACACCGAAGAGCTTCCCTATATTCTGGCTTTTTATGCCAACATCGCGTTGATTTTCGATTATGATTCTTTTAGCAAGTTAGGCGGTTCGCCTTATGTTCAGAAAGCATTTAATCTTGTAAACCAAGCGCGTAACTCGTCGCCTAACAAGCGGGGCTGGGATTCCAATGGCGATTCCCGCAATCGTTATTGGCTGGTTGAAAACCTCATGAGCCAGCAGTTTACGCCTTTCCGCGAGGGTATGTATAAATATTACCGGCTTGGACTGGACGTAGCAACTCAAAATCCTGCTGAAACACGCGCCAAGGTTTTGGAAGTCCTGAATACGGCCAAAGAAGTAAATCAGCTTCGTCCCGCCAGCGTGGTGATCAACTCATTTTTTGATTCCAAATCTGACGAACTTTATAGGATCCTGATCGAAGCCCAACCCGAGGAGCGGGCCAAAGCTTACACCTTATTGGTGGGGTTGGATCCTGGAAAAACGCAATTATATCAACGTCTTTCCTTATAACATCTGCATTCTCTCCATCAGCACCTCCATTCGAAGCTCCCGATTATGAGTAAAAGATTAGTTCGTATTTCTGCCAAAGACATTTATTCTTCACTCGAAAGGCTGCTCAAAACAGAGATTAACGCGATCACGGACAACGGCAATACGCACTTTGGCAAACTGGAATCGTTCACCAAAGAGAACCTGCTGATCCGGGATACGCGAAATCATGCGCACCATATTCCATTGCTGTCGCTTTACGAAATTGTTTATGACGCAAGTTCAAAGTAAGCAAGCCAAAATGGGCAGCGGATGGTTATATTTCCTATTTGTTGATATGATAACTATATTCGTATAGAGATGCTTTCAAATTTACTTATAAAGAATTACGCGCTGATAAAGCAGCTGGAGATGTCCCCCGATCCCGGGCTGAACATCATTACAGGTGAAACGGGCGCAGGAAAGTCTATTATGCTGGGCGCTATCGGATTGCTTCTGGGCAATCGGGCCGACGTAAAATCCTTGTATGATTCCAGTGAAAAGTGCGTCATTGAAGGCAGTTTCAGCCTTTCAGGATATGATCTCGCACCCAACTTTGAAGACGAAAACCTCGATTATTCCGATGACTGCATTATTCGGCGCGAGATTTCTGTGGCAGGCAAATCGCGCGCATTTATCAATGACACGCCGGTTAATCTGGATGCATTGAAGCGCATAGGAAGTCAGTTACTCGATATTCACTCGCAGCACGACTCTGTCATGCTCGGCAATAATGAGTTCCAGTTGCAGGTTGTGGACTCATTTGCAGATAATTCACAATTACTTAAATCTTATCAACGCGATTTCTCAGCTTACAAAGAAGCAGCAAGAGCATTTGAAAATCTTCAACAAGAAGCAGTCAAGTTAAGGAAAGAGTTTGATTATGATCAGTTTCTTTTTCAGGAGCTGGAAAATGCGAAGCTCGCGAGTGATGAACAGGAAAAGCTGGAGGCGGAACTGAACATCCTCGAAAATGCAGTCGAGATCAGGGAAAAGCTGCAACTGGCCCACACGCTGCTCGATAGCCCCGATAACTCTATTCTTGAATTACTTAAAAATGCTGCGAATGCGTTAGGCCAGGCAGCGCGCCTCGTTCCCGTTTACGACGCGATACGCGAGCGCGTCCAAAGCACATTGATCGAATTGCGCGATGTTGCGGACGAGATCGACCAGGCAAACAGCTCGGTGGACATTGATCAGGGCCGGGCTGAGCTGGTTCAGGAGCGCCTGGATCTGATTTACACTTTGCTCAAAAAACACCAGGCAACCAATGTTGATCAGCTGCTCGCAATAGAAGCTGATTTGCAGCATAAGCTGAGCATTGTTTTGAATTTGGACGAAGACTTGGCAAGAGCAGAAAAGACGGCAATTCAGGCCAAAGAGAAAATGCTTAAAAGTGCAAATGTTCTCTCCGAAAAACGCCGCAAAGTGACCAAGGCAATAGAAAAGCTGATTTTAGAAAGGCTTTCGGAACTGGGAATACCAAACGCCAGTTTATCTATACAGATCACCGAGACATTGCCGACCGCGAATGGTCTGGATTCGGTTGCATTCCTGTTCAGCGGAAACAAAGGAATTGTTCCGCAGGAATTGAAGCAAGTAGCTTCCGGTGGTGAATTTTCGCGATTAATGATGGTTATCAAATACATTTTGGCTGACAAGAGAAAACTTCCCACCATTATCTTTGACGAGATTGATACGGGAGTTTCAGGTGAAATTGCCAGGAAAATGGGCAAAATGATGCTGAATATGGCTCATAACCATCAGATCATCGCCATCACCCATTTACATCAGATCGCCAGCAGCGGCAATGCGCATTATTTCGTTTACAAAGACCATTCGTCGGACAAGACTGTAAGTAAGATTAAAAAACTGACCGTAGACGAGCGGGTTCAGGAAATCGCGCAAATGATAGGTGGGCATAATCCATCGGAAACAGTGCTGGTGAATGCGCGCGAAATGATCCTGAAAGAACAAACATAACAAAGCATTTTTATAATTAACACCTAACCTCTTCATGATATGAAATGTTTAATACTCCCTCTATTAACCCTGGTTTTTTTGGCCGGCTGTGGCAACGAAGCAAAAAAAGACAAAGTTTCTGAGCTGGAAGCCGAAGTAATGACCATTCACGACGAAGTAATGCCGCAAATGGATCAGATTATGACATTGAAATCACAGCTATCCAAGAAAATACAGCATATGGACAGCTTGCAAAATGAGGGGATAAGCAGTAACACCATTGCCGAAGAGCGAATTAAAGCCGTTGATCTCAATCAAAAACTCAATGAGTCGGATAAGCTGATGATGAGCTGGATGCACGCATACCGCGGCGACTCTGCGAAGAAATTAGCGCCGGAAGGAGCTGTGGCATATTTTGAAAAGGAAAAGGAAAAAATCCTGGAAGTAAAGCAAACAACTTTAAAGTCTATTCAGGAAGCGCAAACATTTTTGGAGTAAGATTATGAAACTAATAAAAAACGCCGGTCATATATACACATTCGTTCTTACTATACTGGTTTCCAGTGTGATCAGTTGTAAGGAAGATCGGAGGCTGCCCATATTAGGCGAACGGGACGTGGTGAAGAAAACGGTGGACGGCAAAGAGGTCGTTGATACGGTCTTCAATGCCATTCCTGCTTTCACTTTTGTAAACCAGGAAGGCGACACGGTTTCTGAAAAAATTGTAGAAGGTAAAATTTATGTAGCTGATTTTTTCTTCACAACCTGTCCTACCATTTGCCCGGTTATGAAGCGTCAAATGGTGAAGGTTTATAACCAATACAAAGGCAATCCGGATGTAATGATCCTCTCCCACTCTATCGATCCTGATCACGATACGCCTCAGGTTTTAAAGAAATTTGCGACGGATCTGGGCATCAGCGGCGATCAGTGGCAGTTTTTGACAGGAGAAAAAGAGAAAATTTACGAAATCGGCCAGAAGAAATACTTGTCCACGGCAAAGGAAGACAAGACGGCTGACGGTGGCTACATTCACAGCGGTGCATTCATTCTTGTTGATAAGGAAAAGCACATCAGGGGTATGTATGACGGCACCACTGAAGAAGGAACTCAGAAATTAATAGCTGACATTAAAACACTGCTTGAAGAATATAAGCAGTAACCTATCTCTCAATTTAATGACCAAATCAGCAATTTTTCTTTTGTTTGTCACTACAATGTTTGCTTGCAAAAGCGCATCGGAGTTAAAGAGCGAGCAGTATTTTGTAGTAGGATATCAACTTTACACGACCTATTGCGCCAACTGCCATCAGGCCGATGGGAAAGGGATGTCTAATCTGTATCCACCATTAGCCAATTCCTCTATACTTAATGACAAGTCCGCCGTTGCCTGCATTATCAGAAATGGGATGAAAGGCACCATTCTCGTGAACGGAAAGGAATTTAACCGCCCTATGCCGGCAAATCCGAAGCTGACCGAAATTGAGATTGCTGAGCTGGTGACGTTTGTGCGTATGAAATGGGGAAAAGACAGCTTATATACGCCTATTGAAGCTGTTCAAACTGCATTAAAAAATTGCAAAGCATATTAAGGCGCGCCGCTAAACTTGTAGATGCCGGTCGCCTTCCGGAATTTGATCCTCGTAAAATCCTGCTCGGCGTCCATTCCAATGGCATTTGTTACTTCGGAAGTCCTTTTATTGATAACTGAAAGCGGTTTTTCAGTAAAAACTTTACGCGTTCTGGGGCTCCAATTCAACTCCGTTGTTTTAAGTAACTCCTCTGTTTCCGACTTCACGACCCGCACATTGCCTTTCACAATATAAACATCCGCAGCTTTGTCATAATGTCCTGAATCAGAACGCAGCCGTGTTACAATAGTGCCTGTTGTATCGTAAAAATTAATGTTAATTGTGTCCGGAAAAACTTGTGCTTCATTTTGATAAGCAAGCCTCCTTGGCGTTTTCATCACGACTTTCAGCTTACCCTGCTCGCTGTATTTTACCTCAACATCATTCACGACTTCGAGTGGGCCGGTGTATAATGCCCCCACCTTGTTTTGTTTGCCCTCGCAAGCCGCCAACAGCCAGGTGGCCAGCACAATAACATAAAAAGGAGATAAAAATTTATCTCCTTTAATTATATACTTGAAGATCAATGCAATACGCATATCAGCTTTTTAATCAATTTTTTGTTTAACAAACCACCTTTCCAACAGTGTAACACCCAGCACAATGCGTCCGTAACGTTCGCGGATCATCCCGCCGCCTGTGTAACCCCTCTGACCACCGACGAGCGCAACGGATAGAAAGTTCTGGTAACCGCGACCCATTGGAAATGTGAAGCCCAAGCTCACGCTTGCATCGTTCACATCTCTGTTTCCAATTGTATAAGGCGTTTTGCCATAACTGAAACCAACGCGGTATCTCACAAGGTCGAAATAATTAAGCGATGTAAATCTGGGAAGGTATTCAGCACCCACATTGATGCGTCCTACATCATTCAGACCATCGTTGGACTTTGCAAAGCTTCTGTATTTTGACCATTGCTGGTAACTGAAATCGGCAGAAAGGATCAGTTTAAACGGCCATTCCAAGCTTCCTCCTACTTGGAGCTGGTTAGGCGTTTTAAGACCTCCGCCAACCGCATTATCCAGCGTGTCGGGGTCAATGATGTTGAACGCATTGGACGTCACTTCGAAAGTGGTCGTCCGGTCTGCATTAATGGTCGTTCCGAAGCTGTAAGATGCACCCAGGTTCAGGTTCAGCTTGTTTTCTTTTTTGATGGGGATTCTTAATGCCGCACCAGCGCGAAAAGCAATGTCATTATAGGTTGTTCTGTCATTTAAGCTCACAACAGCCTCATCTGAAAAGTCTGCGCCGCTTTCGAGAACAACTCTATCAACTAGGGAAACCTCTGTGGCTTTACGTACATTGCCGAAGAAGTAAGAGCTTTCAAGTCCAAGGCTCAGGTATTTTGTAACCTGATAAGACGTTGTTAATGAGGCTTTGTTGATGCCACCTTTGCCGGTTGTGTTATATATTCCAACAAATTGCGTTCCCTGCACTTCGCGAACAGATGCGTTACTGTAATCAACAAATGTGTATGGTTTAAGGCTCACACCCATGACCCAGCGCGGGCTGATCGGGAACGCAAGCGAAACATAAGCCAGGTTTCCACCCGCATTGGTTTGCTTTTTTGAACCGGAAACAACATCCTTATATTGTCCCACCAGACCGATATCAAGCGTGGTGAACCGATTACGGACCCAAAGCGCAGGATTGAGGTTATTGATCTGAAATCCGCTGCTGGTACTAACACCCGATTGCCCCATCCCTGTATTGTCAGAATAAGCATCTCCGTAAAACTCACCCATCCCCAGTGAAGAGTATGGAGAATTGCCCAGGCCTTGTGCTTTCAGCGCCGTATTTAGGTATGTACAATTCCAAATGAGTGCAATTGCAAAAGTGAGTATTCTGAATCTACTGTAACGAGACATTATATGTTAAAATTCTGTTCAATCCTATTAAAACCAATTCCGGCACCGCAAAGATGGGTGGTTTCAGGCTACTTTCAAAAAAAGCGGCATCTCCTCCACATAATAGTACGCGCAAATCCGGTGAATTGTGACGATACTGCTCAATAATTCCTTGTATTTCTGCCAAAACCCCGTTCATAACACCGCTCTGCATAGCGCTACGCGTGCTTTTCCCTATTAATGGAGGGCCAGGCTCGGGCTCTACCAGTGGAAGCCGCTTAGTGAACGAATGCATGGCATTAAATCGCATCTTCACACCCGGGGAAATCAATCCGCCCTGAAACACCGCATTTTTATCTATCAGGTCATATGTAATGCATGTCCCCATATCAATCACAACCAAATCTTCACCGGGATACAGAAAATTAGCGCCTGCCGATGCTGCAATCCTGTCTGCGCCCAAAGTTTGAGGTGTATCGTAGTTCTTTGTGATCGGTAAAGGCGTTTCCGGCGTCAGCTCGAATGTTTTCAAAGACTTACCCAGCGCATTCTCAAAATCAGCTGCGGTGTAACTCACGGATGAGAATAAAATGTACTCAGGGATTTCGGAGCGCACCGCTTCTATCAATTCGCTGAAAGTAAGCCGCGTCGTATATCGTAAGAGTTTCTCTTCCTGAAACCACCCAACTTTCGAATAGGTGTTCCCTGAGTCAATGACAATGTTCATAATTTTGCAAAAGTCCTACATTTGAGGCACAAAAACTAACGCTTTTAAAAGACCCGTCTGTGTTTTGTACATTCATTATCAGGCCTTAAAGATTTGCATTCGAGTGTATAGGCCATATATTTATCATTTTTAAATCTTTATCAAATTTTTATTTTGAGATTGAAAAGATTTTCTTTACCTTCGTCGCTATAAGTCCAGTATCGACTTCTAAATCCAAATTCCATCTCGCGATAACTCTCAACGTTGTCGAGGTTTTAAAAATCTTGCAGATTTACTGTCTTTACTTCCTTTATTTAATTGCTAACTTTCAGAGTAAATCCAATAAAGTTTTTCAGCTTGTAAAGTCGCCACCCGGGCTTATACAAAAGATATTTTTTCAATATTAATGACCATCACGTCACTTCGAGATATGCTTCTCGGCTTTTGTCCAAAAAAATTCAAAACTTTAATATCCATTTGGTAAAGTGTTACTTTACTTTCCCTTGTCTGTATGCCTACAATTGATGAATTGAACATTAAGCTTTTATCAGAGCTTAAAGAAATAGCTGGCAACCTTGGTGTTGCGGATTATGCTAAACTCCCTAAGAAAGAATTGATTAACAGAATCCTGCTTAAACAGGAACCTGTACCGGCTACCGAAGCATCCACAGCTTCCGAGCCCGTTAACAATACACCGGAGGCAGCCCCGGTTGATCCGACGGCCTCAGATTCGGATGGTTATAACTCCGACGAGCCAAAGAAAAAAAGAGCACGAAGGCCAGCCGAGAACGCTGCCGGGGATACGATGAAACCTGCGAACAACAGGCCGGCAAATGCAAATAACAGGTCGGCAAGAATGAAAAAAGACAGTGCATCGCAAGTTCCTTCACCTGCTCCCCTATTTGATACTTCCCTGAGAAATCAGCGTCCCGATATAAATGACCGACCAAAGAATTTGGATATCCGTGAAGAAGCGGATTCTGACAGCGATACGCTGAATGATTTGGGCAAAGAAGAAATTGTGAGTCAACCCGAGGAAGTTACGCCTGTAAATGAGGAAGTTGCTCAGGAAAAACATGAAACAACCATTGAAGAAGCTGCTGCGATTGCGAAAGAAGAAAAGCAAAACCGCCAGCCGAACCAACAAAATCAGCCTAACGAAGGAAACGACCGTCAATCGCAGCAACCTCAACAGCCTAACGAAGCAAACGACCGCCAATCGCAGCAACCTCAACAGCCTGCCCACCGCGACGATCCGTCTTCGAAAATTAAGCGCAATTACAACAACTACGTTAGAGAGTTTGACGGACTGATCGTTAACGAAGGTGTCCTTGAAATTATGCAGGACGGCGGCTACGGTTTCCTTCGCTCGGCAGATTACAATTACCTGGCTAGTCCTGATGATATATACGTTTCGCCTTCTCAGATCAAGCTTTTTGGTTTGAAAACCGGTGATACCGTGCGGGGACAGATTCGCCCGCCGAAAGAAGGTGAAAAATATTTTGCGTTGCTTCGTGTTGAAACAGTTAACGGTAAGACAACAGAGGAGATCAGGGATCGTATTCCTTTCGAATATCTTACGCCGCTTTTCCCGGAAGAATGTTTAAAACTAAGCTCACGTCCTGATCAATATTCTACAAGGATCCTCGATCTGTTTGCTCCGATCGGAAAAGGGCAGCGCGGAATGATCGTTGCGCAGCCCAAAACAGGTAAAACTGTTTTGTTAAAAGAAATTGCAAACGCCATCACGCGCAACCATCCGGAAGTTTTCCTTTTGATCCTGCTGATCGACGAACGTCCGGAAGAGGTTACGGATATGCAGCGCAGCGTGAGAGCTGAGGTGATTGCTTCTACATTTGATGAGCAGGCAGACCGTCACGTGAAAGTTGCGAGCATTGTTTTGGAAAAAGCCAAAAGAATGGTTGAATGTGGTCATGACGTGGTTATCCTGCTGGATTCTATCACGCGTCTTGCCCGTGCATATAACACAGTGGTTCCTTCATCCGGTAAAATCCTTTCAGGTGGTGTGGATGCCAATGCATTGCATAAGCCAAAGAGATTCTTTGGAGCGGCGAGAAATGTTGAAAATGGCGGATCACTGACGATTATTGCCACGGCGCTGATTGATACAGGTTCTAAAATGGACGAAGTAATCTTTGAAGAGTTCAAAGGAACGGGTAACATGGAATTGCAGCTGGATCGCAAGCTTTCCAACAAACGTGTATTCCCCGCTATCGATGTGATGGCATCGGGTACGCGTCGTGAAGATTTGCTTTTGGATAAAGAAACATTGAAAAAAGTGTGGATCCTTAGAAAACACATGTCCGACATGAATGCTATGGAATCTATGGACTTCTTGCTTGAACATATGAAAGGCACCAGAAGCAACGAGGAATTCCTGATCTCCATGAACCGCTAAGCATGCAGCTAATGGAAGATTTGAAGATTATTGAAGGGATCGGGCCGAAAATTGAAGAATTGCTCAATCGGGAAGGCATTCGTACCATTGAACAGCTAGCAGACACTTCCATTATCAGGATCGCGGCTATTTTGAAAAAAGCCGGTCCACGGTTTCAGATCCAAAACCCGACTTCCTGGCCAAAGCAAGCATTGCTGGCCAGGGACCAGAAATGGGATGAACTGGAACAACTTAAAAGATTGATTCTGTCAGGCAAAGAATAATCCTGACTTACCATATAAAGAAAGCCCGCTAACCGAATATTAGCGGGCTTTTTTGTGCGATAGACTTACCAAGTCTTGAAGACTTGGTAAGTCTAGTCTGGTTACAGCTTACAAAGTCGAGACGGTGCGCTGAATAAATTGCGTCAAATCGCTTCCTGAAAGCAAACCTTGCGAAAGCAATGCAAGATCAAAAACCTGCTTGGCAAGCGATTTCTGCTCCTCTTCGTTTTCAGTTTGCAACACGCGGCTAATTACCGGGTGATTGGAATTAAGCGAAACGGTATACATTAATGGCATGTCACCAAACATCGAACGCTGTCCCGAAGTCGCCTGCATGTCCGTCATACGACGCATAAACTCAGGAAATGTGATCACAACAGGCAATTCGTCCACCGGCATCGCTTCTACCTGAACGTGAGCGCTCTTGCTTCCGGCCACTTCCTCAAAAATCTTCTTCACTTTATCCTGGTCATCGCTGGAAAGAATACTTTCTAATGTTACATCCTTTTCAACCAGTTTGTCAAGCGTATCCGCATCCACACGTTTCACATTCACTTTTTCAAGTTTCTGTTCAAGCGCATTGATAAAATGTGAATCAATGATCGTGGTGAAAGTCAGGACGTCATAGCTGCGTTTCTTGGCCGACTGGATAAATGCATCCTGCTTTTTCTCATCCGTTGTATAAAGCCAAACCTGGGTGTCGTTTTTGTCTGTCTGGTTGCCTTTCACATGCTCGCGATATTCCTCAAATGTGAAGAACTTGCCTTCCGTATTTTTCAACAGGCAGAAATCCTTCGCTTTTTCATAGAATTTATCGTCGCTGATGATGCCATATTTTACAAAAAGGCCGATATCATCAAACTTCTTCTCAAAACCCTCGCGGTCGTTCTTAAAGATCTCAGAAAGCTTATCCGCCACTTTACGGGTGATATAGCCATTGATTTTCTTCACATTACCATCCGCTTGCAGGTAACTTCTCGACACGTTCAACGGAATATCCGGCGAGTCGATTACACCGTGGAGTAATTGAAGGAAATCGGGAACAATGTCTTTTACTTCATCCGTAATGAACACCTGACGGCTGTAAAGCTGGATTTTTTCGCGCTGTCCCTGAAAATCATTTTTCAATTTAGGGAAATACAAAACCCCTGTCAGGTTGAACGGATAATCCACATTCAAATGGATCCAGAAAAGCGGATCTTCACTGAACGGATAAAGCTCTTTATAAAATGCCAGATAATCCTCGTCTTTCAGGTCAGCAGGATTTTTTGTCCAGATCGGATTCGGGTTGTTGATTACCTTTTCTTCGAACTCAATTTCAATCGGAAGAAACTTACCATATTTTTCAAGGATGCCACGCAAACGGTGTTCGTCCAGAAACTCCTCAGAATCAGCAGCAATGTGCAGGATAATATCCGAACCGCGCTCTGCTTTCTCCGCCGGACCCAATTCAAATTCCGTAGAGCCATCGCATTCCCAGCGAACAGCTTCCGCGCCTTCCTTGTAAGATTTTGTAATGATCTCTACATTTTCCGCAACCATATAGGCAGAGTAAAAACCAAGTCCAAAGTGACCGATTATGCCTTTGTCGCCTTTTCCGTCCTCACCTTTGTCTTTGTATTTTTCTACAAATTCAGTGGCACCGGAGAATGCAATCTGGTTGATATATTTTTTGATCTCGTCAGCAGTCATACCAATCCCATTGTCGCTGATCGTAATGGTTTTGGCCTCCTTATCAAGCTTTACAACCACTTTAAGGTCGCCCAGCTCTCCGTTGAATTCGCCGTAAGAAGCCAGTTTTTTGATTTTCTGAGAGGCGTCAACTGCATTGGATACTAATTCTCGTAAAAATATTTCGTGGTCCGAATAAAGGAATTTTTTGATGATCGGAAATATGTTCTCGGTATGAATGCTTAGGTTTCCTTTTTCCTGAATCACTGATTCCATAGTTATGCCGTTTTTGTTTATATTATTGAAGAAATTGTTTTTTCTACTCTGCAATACCGAACTCAAATATGCGTTCCAAATACAGTTAAAAGCGGTTTGGCTGACAGATTGTCAGGAATGCTAAATCAATTGCATAAAATCAAGGGGTTGGTAACTGACTGGCTTTTTTCTTAATATTGCGATCTGTAAACAACTCAACTAAAATCATCCAAACCGTTCATTCAGAACACCAATTAGTAACATGAATCTTATTAAAAAACTTTTTGCAGGCGTATTTTTATTGAGCGCAGTATCAGCCTGCACCACAATGAATTCCGTCCCTCTCTCTAATTATACAGTGTTTACGGAAGATCTTCGCCGCGACCTGGAATCAGCAAATATTGAGATAGCCAAAGTCCAGTTTTTCAACGACAAGGCCATCAACATTCGCAGAGAAGTTTCCGATCCGAACGACATTAAAGTCAATCCTGAAGGACAGATCACAATGAGCAATGGCAAGAGCATTCAAACCATTAATGTGCTTCCGTTTACGCCAGGTGTGGCACTGAGCTCGGATAATGGCGTTATCCACGTTTCATGGGATGATACGCAACAGGATACCAAAGGAATGAAGTTCAATTTGAGCGGACAGAATTATTTTCTGGATGTGCTGCCAAACAATAAGTTTGACTACAAAGAACGCACATTCGATTTGCAAGGCGGAAACGGCGCCCGTTTATTTGTGAAGAAAGACCTATTGAAACAGGTTAAAAATTCAAGAGAAACTTTGAAAGGCCGCAAAGTAGGTCAGTGACATATTTATCAACAACGCAAAAAGGTCAGGAAATCCTGACCTTTTTGCGTTTAATGTCGTTCTAATTAAGGTTAAAATGCCGGTTTTTCTCACCTGTGATTTTCGGTTTATTAATAATCGCTGAGTTTTGTATCAGAACCAGCAACATGAGGCCGATAACCACCGCCAGCCCAATTTGCAGGAAAGAAATAATCCCAAAGCTGGCAATGTCACTTTTAGATTCCTTCATCAAATCCTTTCCAATGCTCGACTGAATGTTTGTCAGCTCATTCAAATTGGTAATCGTGTTCCTGAAAGTGTTTGCTCCCGCCCCGGCAAAAAGCTTTTTGCCCTCCTCCTGCTCACCTGCATTACATAGGTTTAACACCGATTTTTCCAACGCGGTGTATTTCACTACTTCGGTCTTGAAGGTCGTGAGGCTTTTTGCCTCTTCATCCACAAGATACGTTTTTTCGAATGCGGCGATCAGCGAGTCAATACGCTGGTTATGTGCGCTTAATTGTGATTTTATCTCACTTTCATTTCCTGCGCCATTCGTCAGTAAATATTCTTCCAGCGAAAGGCGCTTCCCGTAAAGATTTTCGGTTAAATAAATGATCGTCGTAGCTGGTATAAGCCTGTCTTGGTAAATAGACGAAAATGACTTGTCGATTCCCTCCATATTGTGCCTGGACAGCAGTGTAGCCAGTATGATCAGCGCCATAATGCCTCCCAGCAACAATGCTGCTTTTAATTTCTGTTGAATTACGAAAGACCATTTCATGCAATTAATGTTAAAAATGGAAACTACTCAAGCGATAATCCGCATTAAAAAAATACCAAAACTACTCCGTATAATAACGTTTTATTCGCCTCAAATATATGCTTAATATAAGCATACTTGGAAGATTATCCGGGAAATGAGATGTCATTTCCGGATCGTGGTATAATTTTGTTATATTAATATTTAAAATACTCTTCCGTTCATGAATGAAGTTGCCATTGATTTCAGCAAGGTTCACCAGATCCAGGTTTTTGGAATAACCATTTTGGAACCTTCGACTGTCATCACCAGTCTGATGATGACCATAATATGCATCTACGCATTTTTCCAGTTAAACAAATTAGGCCGTGCGCATAGAATGTATTTGCAGATCCAGTATTTTTTCCTGTTTATGGGAATTGCCACCGCAATCGGCGGCGTTCTCGGCCACGGATTTCTTTACCTGACCGGACAACCCGGAAAAATCCCCGGCTGGTTTGCCAGTATGATCGCCGTAGCATTGTTCGAACGGGCCGCCATATGGCATATCAAACCACTTTTGCACGCACGTAACGGGTTGATATTGGGCTGGCTAAATTATGTCGAGCTCGTTATTTTCTTCGTCCTCACCTTCGTTACGCTGAATTTTGTGGTTGTAGAAATCCACGCATTTTACGGGCTTTTCCTCATGCTCTTTTTAATAGAAATTTATGTTTACAAAAAGCGAAAGGATCCCGGAAGCGTCAATATATTCATTGCAACGGGACTAGGAGCCGTATCGGCTGGTTTGCATGCGTTGAAATTCAGTTTCGGGCCATGGTTTAACTACAATGACATTAGCCACATCAGCATGGGCGCTTCGATCTGGTTTTATTATCAGGGAGCCCGGCATATGATTTACTACGGTGAGGAAATGATCAAGCCGGAAGAAGTGCTCGAAAACGAAAGCTAATCTTTCATACTTAATCGGCCATAAAAAAGAGGATGCCTGTGAACAGACATCCTCTTTTTTATGGCCGGACCGGATTACTGCTGCCAGGCTATTTATTTGGCTGTGGCGTGTAACGCAGATAAGGCTTCACAATATTAAGGCCTTTTGTAAATTTCTTTTGTGCGTCCTCTGTGCTTACTGCCGGCACAACGATCACATCCTCGCCATCTTTCCAGTCGGCTGGCGTTGCAACGGAATAATTTGCAGTGAGTTGAAGCGAATCAACCACACGCAGGATTTCGTTAAAATTACGGCCAGTGGAAGCTGGGTAAGTCAGTGTAAGCTTAATTTTCTTATCAGGACCAACGATGAATACAGACCTAACTGTTGACTTCTCGCTTGCATTAGGATGGATCATATCATAAAGTTCAGCAACCTTGCGGCCTTCATCGGCGATGATCGGGAAATTAACTTCGGTGTTATTCACTTCATTAATATCCGGAATCCAGCGATTGTGAGAATCAATGTCGTCAACACTCACTGCAAGCACTTTCACATTGCGCTTCTCAAACTCGCCTTGCAAAAGAGCCGTTTTTCCAAGTTCAGTTGTACAAACAGGTGTAAAGTCGGCAGGGTGAGAAAATAACAATCCCCAGCTGTCTCCCAGCCATTCGTGAAACTTAATCTGGCCTTGTGTGGTATTTGCCTCGAAATCAGGGGCGATGTCTCCTAGTCGAAGTGACATAATATATAAAGATTTAAGTGGACGATATAATCTACTAAGGTCATAGAGTTAACGCAAAAATAAATAATAAGTTTCAAAAATGAGTTTCTCAATTCGAGATGGTTTTTTGTTTATTTTGAACTATAAAGAAGGTTTTTGTTTTCTAAATAAACATTCACTTCTGTTGCCATGAGTTTAAATTTGCCCGTTTATCTGGATAATAATGCAACCACTCCAATGGACCCAAAGGTTTTGGAAGAGATGTTGCCCTACTTTTCGGAAAAATTCGGTAATGCAGCCAGCCGCACGCACGCTTATGGCTGGGAAGCAGAAGAAGCAGTTGACATTGCCCGCGAAAATATTGCCGGCCTGATCGGATCTCATCCACAGGAAATCGTTTTTACATCCGGCGCCACGGAGGCAGTAAACCTTGCTATTAAAGGTGCCTGGCAAAATGATCCTGAAAAGAAAGGGCACATTATCACCATTATAACTGAACACAAGGCTGTTCTGGACACTTGCAAGCATATTGAAAACGTAGGCGGTTCGGTCACCTATCTGCCTGTTCAGTCAAATGGGTTGGTTGATCTTAAAGTGCTGGAGAAAGCCATAACGCCAGACACATTCCTGATTGCTGTGATGTATGCCAACAATGAAACGGGCGTGATCCAGCCGATTAAAGAAATAAGCGACATTGCAAAAGCCCGTGGCATTCTGTTTTTTACAGACGCAACACAGGCTGTTGGTAAAATTCCGGTCAATGTGCAGACAGATGGCATTGATATGCTGGCTTTCAGCGCCCACAAACTGTATGGTCCAAAAGGCGTTGGCGCACTTTATGTAAGAAAGAAAAACCCGACGGTTACGCTGACCGCACAAATCGATGGCGGAGGCCACGAACGCAACATGCGCAGCGGCACACTCAATGTCCCCGGCATCGTGGCTTTTGGTAAGGCGTGCGAAATCTGCGCAGAAAAGATCACTTCTGAGAACGAGCGCCTGGGCGTACTTCGCGACAGTTTTGAAAAGCAGATTTTGGAATTGGACAACATTGACATTAATGCCGGTCATGCGCCGCGCTTGCCACATGCGACGAACATTTCATTTCACGATATAGACGGCGAAAAAATGATTTTCGAAGCAGGCAGCGACATTGCATTTTCGAGAAGCTCGGCCTGCACCTCCGCCACACTTGAACCCAGTTATGTGTTAAAAGCGATGGGCCTTTCCAATGAACTGATTCACAACACATTCAGGTTCAGCTTTGGCAGGTTCTCTACGGAACAACAAGTAGATCACGCTGTAAAGGTCATTTCTAAAATTGTAAAGGAGCATAGAAGTGAAAGAAATTACGGACATCATAAAGTCATATGACCTTGCAGTTGCGGCCGGAAAAAAAACGGCACTGGCAACAGTTGTGCATGTAGAAGGCTCATCCTACCGACGGCCCGGAGCGCGTATGCTCGTCACCGACGATGGACAGCTCACGGGCGCTATTAGTGGCGGTTGCCTCGAAGGAGATGCGCTCAGAAAAGCATTGCTGGCAATTTCTCAACAAAAAAACAAACTTGTTACCTACGATACAACGGACGACAACGACACAACACTTGGCGTTCAGCTCGGCTGTAACGGCATAGTCCATATTCTGTTTGAACCTATTCATCCGGATGATGCCGCAAACCCTGTTGCGCTTATGAAACTGGCACTCGAAAAGCGTCAGAATGCAGTGGTGATCACCCTTTTTTCACTCAGTTCGAGAACTGCCAGCCAGCCTGGCACTTGCTTCCTGGATCTGGAAACGGACAAGATCACCATTAATAATGTGTCGGATCATAATCTTTTAGAACAACTGATTCCCGAGGCTGAGCTGGTAAAAGAACGACAGGAATCGTTTTTCAAAGAATTTATTTTGTATGGTCAAAAACTCACCGGATTTGTGGAATATCTGCGTCCGGCTCCGGCGCTGATCATTGCGGGCGCTGGCAATGACACCGTTCCGTTATCTGAAATGGCGCACATTTTAGGTTGGGACGTTACGGTTGTCGACGGCCGGAATGGTCATGCAACGAAGCAACGCTTTCCAAAAGCGAACAATGTGATTGTCGCAAAGGCATCCGAAGTGCTGTCCAGAATTGAAACTGACGCACAAACATTCTTTGTGCTCATGACGCATAATTATAACTACGATCTGGCGCTGCTAAAAGAGTTGATCAATCTGAAAGATTGCATTTATATAGGTGCACTGGGCCCAAAAAAGAAACTCGAAAGAATGTATGACGATCTCAGAAATGAAGGAATTTTCGTAACTGACGCGCAAAAATCCAAAATTTTCGGACCGGTTGGATTGGACGTTGGCGCTGAAACATCAGAAGAAATCGCATTGTCGGTGCTTGCGGAAATCAAAGCCGTTCTAAATGGCAGAACCGGAATTTCATTGCGTGAAAAGCCCGAGCCTATTCACAGCAGATCAGATCAAAAAGTGGATTATCACAAATCCACAAGGGAAGATTTTCTTTGTGAAATTCAAACTTCACAATCCTAAATATGCATCAGGCGTCCGGATATGCGACCATTATTCTTGCCGCCGGCAATTCCTCACGACTCGGCGAACCGAAGCAACTGCTGAAATATCAAGGCAAGACGCTCATCAGGCACGTTACCAAAGCTGCAATCGAAGCGAAAAGTGCAACTGTGATTGTAGTAACCGGTTCCAATTCAACATTAATCGAAGAGGAATTAGCTTCACTCTCTTACCACGCCGTTCAGAATGTAAATTGGGAAAGTGGAATGGCTTCATCAATAGTGGCTGGGGTCCAAGAACTCATGACGATGCATCCGAACATTGCAGGAGTTATTCTCGCAGTGAGCGACCAGCCGTTTGTTACATCTGATTTATTTAATGTATTAATTGACAAAGCATTAGAAACTAAATTTGGCATTGTTGCGTCGGAATACGACAATACATTTGGAACGCCTGTTCTGTTTTCTAATCGATATTTTCCTGCACTGCTAACCCTTAGCGGAGCAGAAGGAGCTAAAAAGCTTGTTAAAAAGTTCACCGACGACGCGACCTCTATCCCATTTCCACTCGGCAGCGTAGATATTGACACGCAGGCAGATTATCAGAAATTGCTCCGTAACAGCTAGTTAAAACGTCCCGACCTCACTGAATATAAATTTCACCATTCGCCGGATCAACTCTCCTTTCATTCAATTCCAAAAATTATTTTCACAAAATCTTGCTTATCCGTTACAGACTTTTACCTTTACAGTGTACTACTTAACTAGAACACTAAACAATTCTGAAAATGATCCACCTAGACCGTGTAACTTTTGGATATAGTAAGAAGAAAAAACTGTTTGAAAATTTGTCGCTTAACCTGGAAGCCGGGCACATTTACGGGTTGCTGGGCACGAATGGCGCGGGCAAATCGAGCTTGCTGCGGAATATCGTGGGACTGCTTTTTCCGCAGGACGGCAACATTACTGTTGCTGGTTATGAACCAAAAAAGCGGCTTCCTGCATTTTTGCAAGACGTTTTCTTTTTACCGGAAGAAATTTACCTGCCTTCGGTGACGATTAAAAAATATCTGGAAATGATGGCTCCTTTCTATCCTAAATTCGATGAGGCGCAATTTGACGGATATATTGCGAACATGGATTTGCCGGAGGGTAACAAGCTGACAGACATGTCCTATGGCCAGCGCAAAAAGTTCCTGATTGCATTTGCGCTTTCCACCAACACGAAGATTCTGATCATGGACGAGCCGACTAACGGATTGGACATTCCTTCAAAAAGCCAGTTCCGGAAACTGGTTTCAACGAATCTTGACAAAAACAGGCTTATCCTCATATCGACACACCAGGTGCGCGACCTCGATAACCTGATCGACTCGATCATCATTCTGGAAAACAGCAAGATATTGATTCAACACAGTCTGGATACAGTGGCTGAAAAGTTATGTTTCGGCACACTCCCGAGCATCGAATATGATGATCGCGTTATTTATTCCGAACCATCAATGAAGGGTTATAAAGCTGTTTTTGAAAATTCAGACCTGGAAGAAAGCCGCGTGGATCTTGAATATCTGTTCAACGCAGTGCTCGGCAACCCGGAACGGATCAGACAAATTTTTAGCAAAAAATGACGCAGTTTTTCTTATTCCTACTGTTGCTTTTGCTGGCTATGCTCACGCAATCGCTGCTTCCTGTCATCAATTGATCGCTTTTTATTATGAATCAGACATTTAACATTCACCGGTTCGCACTCGTCATCAAGCTCGACTTTTTTGAGCGCGGCAAAAATTACTTATTGATCGCCGCAATCTTGCTGGTTTTATTACTTGCAATGATGCTCCCCATCACAACGTCGAGTAAGCCAGTGGGCTTTTACGAGGCTTTGCATTATATGGCTATTTTCATGGTTATGCTTTTTGCAACTACTTTTTACACAGGCAGTGCCATGACGCATTATTCCGCTTTTCCAACTTCCATCAGCAGTTTAATGCTGCCAGCCTCGAATTTGGAGAAATTTCTCAGTGCGCTCTTCTACAATTTGGTGTTCATCATTCCATTTTTACTTCTTTTTTTCCAGTTGCATTACAAAACGATTGATGCTGCCAATGCCCAGTTCCCCGCTAACAGCTACAAATACCCGTACATGAAACCGGATTTAGCGGTCTACTTTTGTTTTGCCTATTTGATGTTGCATAGCATTCTGTTTTTAGGGTCAATCTATTTTTCGAAACGGTCATATGTCAAAACCGCGGCGTTCATCGTCATTGCCGTGCTTATTGTGTTCACGACCCACACTATGCTGTCGGGTTATCTGACCCACTATCCATCCAGGATTAACACTTTGCCACTTGCCGGTTGGCAGATTTGGTATTTCGATGGTCAAAATATGGTTGCAGGAATAAATGAACTGCATATCACACACCCGGAAGGCGCTTATCATATTATACAAGGTTTCACGGCACTTTTTATCGTGAGCTTTTGGTACATGGCCTATTTACGACTAAAAGAAAAAGAAGTTTAAAAAACGCATTCATGGAATTTAAAGATAAACAGTCTATTTACCTGCAAATTGCAGATTACATCTGCGAGCAGATTTTGCTGGGGAAATGGCCTCCTAACGAGCGCATTCCGTCTGTGCGGGATTTCGGCGGAATGCTGGAAGTGAATCCCAACACCGTAATGCGGACGTATGATTTTTTACAGAATAAGGAGATCATTTTTAACAAAAGGGGCATTGGTTATTCGGTGACCGAAGATGCGCAACAGCGTATTTTGATTTACAAAAAGGAGCGTTTCCTTGAATCAGAACTACCGGAGGTTTTCAAAACACTCTATCTGCTCAATATCACAATGGACGAAGTAAAAACGCTATATGATCAGTTTGTTGTAGATACATTTCCGCTAAACAATTAATCTTAATGCTATGAAAGCCAGCAATATATTACTCATTATAATGCTCTCCATGTTTCTGACGGCGGTCGTCGGGTCCGATTTGATCCTAAAAAAAAGGTTTGACTTGCTTGACAGGAAAGACCTGTTCACAGGTTACAAAGGACATAGTGTCGAACCATTTCGTTACGTAAAGTTGCAAGGACAGCACTTCGGCATTAGTGAGATCAGTTATGGTGAAGATTATGAAATCAAGTCTATTTTAGATCAGAAAAACATTAGTTGGAAAGTTGTAAATGATACACTGATAATCAAATACGAAAAAGAATTACCGCAAGGATGGCGATTCAACGAAAATATATTTTATTCAAGACCAGCAGTCTACATTTTAGCTCCCAAATTGGATGGACTGGAATCCCAAAACATCATTTGCAAGATCAAAGGTTTCAAAGGAGAAAAGCTGAAAGTGAAGCAACATGGAGGTGCTATTATGTTGTCGGAAAATCAGGTGACCGACCTGGATGCACAATTTAGTGCCGGTACAATTGTGAAATTGAATGGTATGAACCGGTTTGGAAAAAGCAAAGTCGTTGTGATGGACAGCAGCAATTTTCAGGTCGATCAAGATATTTTCCAATCATTAGACCTAGAAGTTTCGAACAGCGCTCATGTGAATTTGCCCGGAAGCCTGCTTAAAAAACTTTGATTCTTATTTGCTCCGGGTTAAAACCCGGAGCAATTGAATTGGCTGTCCCTGACGGGGCACTTTTACTCGTCCAGTGCAGTCAGGCACGACAGATTTAACGGCCTTAGATTTCAATCTGGGGATAAAATAGATTATTTAACCCCCAGCATTAAACTAGTGCTGCCGCCAGCATTGGTTGTAGGCAACACGCCATTCCATTTAGAAACCCATTCCTGCTGAATGAGCAGTGGAGTCAAAGTCTTCTGGCGCAATTGGTTAGCTTCTGCTTCTGCCCGTGCCTTGATCAAAGTTGCCTTCGCCTGGCCTTCTGCACGGGCAATAATTACTTTTGCTTCTGCTTCTGCCTGTTTAGCCATGTTTTCGGCTTTCAAACGCGCCTGAATGGATGTGTTTTTTTCATCAATCATCTGCCGCAATGATGGCGGCGGCGTGATGGCGGATGTGAGCTGGTCATAAATAAAACCGTCCTTGCCCAAAGTCTTCGTCAGCACATTTTGCACCCGATCCTCAAACGCTTCCCGATTGGACATAACGCTATCCGAACTGAATGAATTGGCAACAATTCTGTATGCGTCGTAAATCGTATTTTTCATAAATCCCTGCTGAATTTCGCCTAACGGTCGTCTGTATTGGCGATAAATTTGCGGCACTTTATCCGGGTTAATGTGATAGTTCAGCTTAGGGTCTACCTTAAATTCTGCTGCATCTTTTGTTGTGATTACAAAAGAATCATAATCAACACTTTGCGTGAAAGTGGGAAACTCAATGATCTTTGTTGTCCAGGTGTTGTACCAAACACGACCAGTCACCAATGTAATGTTATCAACCCCTTTATCAGTTCCGTAAAGGTTGATGCGAATGCCGACATTACCTGCATCAATGTTTTCAAACGTAAAAGGCTGGATAAAAAGCACTATTACAGCCAGAAAAAAACTCACTGAACCAATTATAATTTTTCTACCAAGGGTCATTGTATTTTCGATTTAAAAGAGCTGAAAAACTGATTAAGATCCGTTGCTAGCAAATAAACGGCACCGCCAATGATCGCCAACCCGCCAAATACAAGAAGATCGGATTGAGCATTGACAAGTCTGAGCGAGTAAGTGATGACGATGATAACCGCCACGATTTTGAGAAAGTATTTCATGCCTGTGAGGTTTGTTTAAAGTAAATTTAATGCTATCAAACCCAGACATATAATATATATTATCCAGTGGTTTCTTTGGACCGTTAAACGTATCAAAAGCATTACAAACAAAAAGACGCATCCTTTCAGACGCGTCTTTCTTTATAACAAACTTTTAAAATCAAAGCAATGCTGCTGCTGCCTGATCAACAAACCAGTGGAGCTGTCCTTTTAGCGGCTTGATGATCTGGGATGGGTAAAGGTCAATATTAGGCCCGCCTTTTAAAACGTGCTTTAATGTTTCCGCTTTCCCTGCCCCTGCCGCAAGAAATGCCACACACGCGGCATTGTTAACAACCGGCGCCGTCAATGTGATCCTGAACATTTCCTGGGCTGGCAGATAAAATGCCTTAACCCAGGCGCTTTTCTCATGAATCACCTCTGTGCCAGGGAATAGCGAGAGCGTATGCCCATCATCGCCCATTCCCAGCAGCACGAAGTCGAATGTCAATTCTGAGTCAGTGAAATATTCTTTCAAGACTTTTTCGTATTCGATTGCAGATTCCTCCGGCTCGATGTCCGTGCGCATGATATGAATATGAGCCGGATTAACCGGCACTTTATTTAGCAACTCATCATAGCACATTTTCGCATTGTTACGCGAATCTTCGAAAGGAACAGCGCGCTCGTCACCCCAGAAAAAATGGATCTTTTGCCAGTCAATCGCTTCTTTATAAGGTGCTTCCGCCAGCAATGCGTAAAGCTGCTTCGGTGTGCCACCGCCGGACAAAACGAATGTGAACCGGTCTTTTTTTGACAGGACGTCCCTGATATAATCACTTAACCAGGCAGCCAGATCATGACTAAGTCGCCCGGTGTCGGTTGCAATGTGCATTTCCATATGTTAAAGCGCGGGTGGGAGGTTGATCCAGGTATGACCGTCGCGCGCCAGGAGCGCATCAGCACCATCCGGGCCCCATGAATCCGGTGCATAATTAGGGAAATCCTGTGGTGTTCTGCTCTCCCACGTTTCCAGGATCGGCATAATCACTTTCCAGGCTGCATCCACTTGATCATTGCGCATAAATAATGTTGCATCACCCTCCATCACATCCAAAAGCAATGTTTCGTAAGCTTCCGGAGCATGATCGCCCGCAACTGCATCGTAATCAAATGTCATGTCCACAGGATCGAGCGTCATCGTCTGACCCGGACGTTTCGCCTGAAAACGAATGCTAATGTCCATATTCGGTTGAATGCTGATAGTCAATCGGTTAGAACGCCAGGTTTCCGCAGCTTCCGAAGGGAATGCGTAATGCGGTGCCGGCTTGAATTGCAATGTAATGTGCGTGGCTTTCTGATTCAAGAACTTGCCTGTACGCACGTAAAAAGGAACGCCCTGCCAACGCCAGTTATCTATGTAAAACTTTGCAGCGGCGAACGTATCAATATTGGATTGTGGGTTAACACCTTCCTCCTGACGATATCCAACCACTTTTTCACCCTTTTTCCAACCGCCTGAATATTGCCCGCGAACAGCGTAATCATGAACCTGATCTTTGGTAATGCGACGGATCGCATTCAGCACATCTACTTTTTTATTGCGAATTTCATTAGCGTCGAAAGAAACAGGCGGCTCCATCGCGATCATACAGAGGATTTGCAAAATGTGGTTTTGAACCATATCGCGCAGAGCACCTGCATGTTCGAAATAGCCTCCCCTGCCCTCTAAACCAACACTTTCCGCAGCGGTAATCTGAATGTGATCAATGTAGTGGCGGTTCCAAAGTGGCTCGAAAAGCGCATTGGCAAAACGCAGTGCAAGAATATTCTGAACCGTTTCTTTTCCTAAATAATGGTCAATACGGAAAATCTGCTCCTCCGCAAACATGCTGGACAATAGCTCATTCAGTTCATGTGCGCTTTCCAGGTCGTGACCAAAAGGTTTTTCAACAACAATCCTGGTCGTGCCTTTCTCTGAACAAATCTTCAAAGCGCCCAACTTCTGCGCAATCGAAGGAACGAGCTGAGGTGCAACAGCAAGGTAAAATATAACATTGGGATGCACGCCCCACTCTTCTTCTTTTTGTTTTACCAAATCGGTGATCAAATGGTAAGCAGCAGCATCATCCCCATCCATTTGCAGGTACGAAACGTGCTGGGCAAACTCTGTCCAATGACCGTTCTGCTTTCCCTTCCGGCGCGAAAATTTGGTAACGCCGTCCAGTAAATGCTCGTGATATTTATCGTTTGAGTAAGCGCTGCGGCCAATGCCCGCTATGGCAAACTTCTCTGGCATCCAGTTATCCAAAAACAGATTGTAGAGTGCCGGAGTCAGTTTCCTGTAATTAAGGTCCCCGCTTCCTCCGAAAATAAATACTACTGAGGCAGGTGGACGTTTATTGGTTTGCATAAAATTTCTGATTTATTGTTGACCCCACTCTGTATGAAAAGTACCGGGGATATCGATACGTTGATAAGTATGCGCTCCAAAATAGTCACGTTGCGCCTGGATAAGGTTAGTGGCCATGCGCTTGGATTTATAGGCGTCAAAGTAAGCCAGTGACGACATTAACCCAGCAACCGGAATTTCTGCCTTAGCTGCAAACGCGATCAGCGAACGCGTATTCTCTTCTACCGACTTAACGACTTCGGCAACCTCTTGGTTCAGCAAAATGTTGGATAATTCCGATGTTTGCGTATATGCATTGGTAAAGATTTCCAATAACGAGGACCGGATAATGCAGCCGCCTCTCCATACGCTCACCACTTTTGGAAGCGGAATATCCATGGCAAGATCTTTGGATGCCTGGAATAACATGGCAAGTCCTTGCGCGTAACTTATAATGGTTGCAAAATACAAGGCATCCTGCACTTCCTGAACCAGTTCGTCCGTAGGTGTCGACGAGCCATAACCATCTTTTGCATAAATTTCAGCAGCCTGAACGCGCTCATCTTTATAACCAGACAATGTCCGCATAGCCACTGCAGTATCGATTACCGACACAGCCACAGGGAGTTCCATAGAATCCTGAGAAGTCCATTTACCGGTTCCTTTTGAGCCCGCCTTATCGGAGATCACATCTACAAGATGGGCGTCGCTTTGGTCGTCCATTTGCAGGAATATATCCGCAGTGATTTCAACCAAAAATGATTGCAGCTTGCCTTCATTCCATGTTTTGAAAACTTCGTGGAGCTGCTGATTAGTCAGCCCGGCGTGTTTCAGGATCGCATAGGACTCGCTGATCAATTGCATAATCGCGTATTCTATGCCGTTGTGCACCATTTTCACGTAATGGCCAGCACCCTCTTTTCCTAGGTAATCCACGCAAGGCGTCCCGCCCACTTTTGCGGCAATTGCTTCGAGCATAGGCCTTACATGCTCGTAAGCAGCCTGATCACCTCCAGGCATAATGCTCGGGCCCGTGCGTGCGCCTTGTTCGCCACCGGAAACGCCGATGCCCATAAAATGTATTTCTTTCTCGCGCAAATATTTCACGCGCCTCAATGTATCCGTATAATGTGAGTTTCCACCATCAATAATCACATCGCCTTTTTCCAGCAAAGGAAGCAAAGAAGCGATCACGTCGTCAACTGGCTGACCAGCCGGAACGAGCATCATCACTTTGCGCGGGCGCTGCAGAAGCTCGATCATTTGCGCTAGTTCCGACACACCTTTCACAGTGGTCCCAGGCGTTGCAGCAGATTCTAATGCTGCGTTTTTAGCTCCATCCTTATCGAAACCGATAACAGAGAAGCCATGATCGGCCATGTTGAGCAATAGGTTCCTACCCATCACTCCAAGTCCGATCATTCCAAAATCGAATACGTTATTTGACATAATTTAAGCGTCTTGAATAAAGAAGTTGCAATAATAAAGGAATTTACGCTATGGGATTCGGTTTATAGGTAATTTTATCTACCATCGACTTTTAGCGTAGTTATTTGTAACTATATCGAATATTTTCCGCATTAGGTCTTAGTCAATACAGCATGGTCAAATGGGATCAGCAGGCTGCTATTGAGTTTATGCATTTGTGCGCTCAATGCGCCACGTGATAATTTGGATCATCGATAATATTTACTTCAATCACGTCGTGCGCATTGGCGAGCAGCCTTCTGCAATCCGGACTCAAATGCGTCAAATGGATCTTTTTGCCTGCCTTTTGATATTTTTCGGTGATTTTGTTAAGCGCTTCTATGCCCGACATGTCTGCGACGCGGCTTTCTGAGAAGTCGATGACTACTTTTTCGGGGTCCGTTGCAACGTCGAACTTTTCGGTAAATGCAGTTACTGAGCCGAAGAATAACGGGCCGTATATTTTGTAATGTTTCACACCGTTTTCATCCATTATTTTTTGGGCACGGATCCTTTTCGCACTTTCCCATGCGAACACCAGTGCCGATAAAATAACACCGATTAAGACAGCCAATGCGAGATTATGCAGATAAATGGTGATGGCTGCTACCAAGATGCCAATAAAAATATCCTGCTTTGGCATTTTGTTGATGATCCTGAAACTGACCCACTCGAATGTCCCGATTGCGACCATGAACATTACCCCGGTGAGGGCAGCCATGGGCACCAATTCAATCACAGGTGCGCCGAAAAGAATAATCATCAAAATGGTCAGTGAAGCAATAACACCGGATAATCTGGATCTTGCGCCCGCAGAAAGGTTGACGAGCGTTTGCGCGATCATCGGACAGCCTCCCATTCCGTTAAAAAACCCATTCAGAATGTTAGCACTTCCCTGCGCAATGCATTCCCTGTTTCCATCGCCTCTGGTTCCTGTTATTTCGTCAACCAGATTTAATGTTAAAAGCCCTTCCGTAAGCCCCACAGCACCCATTACGAGCGCATAGGGGAAAATAATCTGCAACGTGGAAATGTTAAGCGGAATATCAGGAATGTGAAAAGGAGGAAATCCGCCGCTTACCGATGCAATATCACGAACCGTCTTAGTCTCAATGCCAAAACCCAGTACAATGAACGACACAACAATAATCGCAACCAGCGATGGCGGAACGGCTTTGGTGATTTTTGGAAAGATGACAACAATGGCAATAGTCAGGGCAACCAAACCAGCCATGATCATGAATGGTGAGCCGGTTAACCACACTTGCTCGCCGTTAACAACGGTTTTGAATTGCTCCATCTGCGACATGAAAATCACAACGGCCAAGCCATTCACAAAACCATACATAACCGGTTGCGGCACCAGCCGAACAAATTTCCCGAACTTAAAAACGCCCACCAAAATCTGAAAGACACCCGCCAGTGCAACCGCCGCGAACACATATTCAACCCCATGAGACTGCATTAGCGCAATCAAAACGATCACGGTTGCACCGGCACCACCCGAAATCAAACCAGGCCGACCGCCAAAAATAGAGGTGACCAAGCCCATTATAAACGCCGCGTAAAGCCCAACCAATGGCGAAAAGCCAGCTAAAATGGCGAATGAAAGTGATTCCGGCATCATCGTCATCGCGACGGTAAGCCCGGCAAGGATCTCATTTTTATAATTGATCTTTTGGGTAAAATCGAACAGGTTAAAGAAGCTTTTCATGTAGTAGATTCTAATCGCACAAGATACATACGGCTAATTAGAATACCCAATGATGCTCCGATTTCAAGAATTACATTGGCCCCAAGCACCTGCCGAACCCCAACTTCCTTTGTTCGTTGCACCACCAGAAACAAGACGAGTTCATACAAACCCAGTTTGAGGTGCAAACTTTATGAAAAGAACGGTTAAAGAAACGGGGGATTGGTTTCTCAGGATTTGATTTGGCCCCAGAATCCGTAAATGTTTAAACAATAACTCGCCAGGTAGTAAAAAGTTTTTGAAACAGCTTTTATAATAAGTTAAAAAAAACTCACATATCGGAGAAAAAAACAATCCTCTTTTCGTAAAACAATCAATATCATGAAAATCATTATTATCGGCGCTACGGGAACAATCGGCAAACATGTCGTAAAAGCACTGGAAAATGGCAACGAAATTATTCAGGTCGGTTCAAAAAGCGGCGATTTGCAGGTGGACATTTCGGATGCAGCATCTATCAAGTCCCTGTTTGAGAAAGTTGGCCCGTTCGACGCGGTGGTCAGTACTGCCGGATATGGTCATTTTGGTCCGCTTGCGAACATGACTGAAAATGAGTTCCGTGCCGGAGTAGACAGCAAACTGATGGGCCAGGTTAATCTTGTCCTGATCGGCCAGAAATACATCAATCCAAAAGGTTCATTTACACTTACTTCGGGAACCATGGGGGACGATCCCATTATGCTGGGTGCAGCTGTAAGTGCGATAAACGGCGCTATCGATGCTTTTGTAAGGGCTGCCGCAATCGAACTCGAAAATGGCGTCCGCATTAATGCAGTGGGGCCAGACGTGGTTGAAGAGTCGCCAGGCTATTTCCCATTTTTCCCCGGCCATGTTCCGGTCTCCATGCACCGCGTAGCGCAAGCTTATGTGAAAAGTGTGGCGGGCGGTCAAACTGGTCAGAATTATAAAGTGTTGTAACCATTGACCCACAAAAAACGGAGAAGATTTTAGGCCCCTGCACATTGCCGGGGCTTTTTCATTAGAAGATATTCTTGTAGCAGAATTCGTTAGTACAATTCCTACATAAAACTGTGTGTATAGGGCTGGGCAGCAAACAGCCTTCCCGAACCTGGTGGCACACCAAATGGCTTTAAGCCAGCCATTGTCTTGTCCAGTTTCGGATTTGACTTTTGGTCTGAGGAGAGCCTGAAAAACAAAGCTGAGGGCATGGGCTGGCTGAACACGTCATCTGAGACATCTAGCTGAGATTGCTGAAACTAATTTTGAAATGTAACTATAATTGTAAGGTCACCGGAAATGGGTGTTTTATATGGCTGATATTTAATAAACAAGGAATCTCCTGAAAGGCCGGATATATATGTTAACGGAGGGTTTGTTATTGGAAGCAAAAACAAGGATCCATGTTTTGAGAATGCCGTATCAGGGGAAATCCTGACTAGTGCTGTATCAGATAAAGTTTCTGTAAAAGCTATGCTAGCGGTTTTAGCTGATTTCTCATTTGGAATTACTACGAGCGTATCTCGATTCACATTTGTTATTTGCACGTACTGGCTGATAATGGGTTCTCCCGGTCTGTAATTTTCGCAAGCAAAAAACGTGAAAATACAATATGCAGCAAATATTAGTCTGCAAGCTTTAAAACCATTCCGGCGCAAACTAACCAGCCGTAATTTTGGTAAATCGACGTAGGGTAGGGTCTGCATAATGTGTAAATATTGGAGTTTGTAACCGCCAATATAGCAAACCTAAGCATATACCAATACAAAAAAAAACACTTACGAATGACCCCAATTCGGAGAAAGACTTTTTTTGTTCTTTCAGAGGGAGAGAGAGGACTACGGAAAGGTCAACGGGGAAGACTATGTTTCTTTCCCTAGGCTATTCATTTGCTGCTAAATCCAGATTACTCGAAGCAGTCAGATAACGCTTTTGCTACTCATATTTTTGTAAATGCGGAAGGTGATAACGTTTTAAGAAGTCGGTTTTCGAATCCTTGTACGTAATTACCCCGCCTATCAGGTGAAGGAATTTGATGTAATACCATGCAAGGTCAACCTGATAGGGTTTAAATCCGCTACGGGCACTCTTGGGGTACAAGTGGTGGTTGTTATGCCATTCACCAGCGACGATGCCGGGCCACACCTGGTTAATCGAATTGTCATTTGTGTTGAAATCAACACCCTTTACCTGCACATTCTTACCCTTCCCATGGCCTTCATAGTTGAAAGTACGAACCCCAACAGCCCAAAAGCCCGCAGCGCCGAACATGCAACAAGCCAGCGCATGGCCGCCGATCAGGTAAAAAGTCAGATACCAGAAAGACCAGTTGAGAATCCAGCCACGCAGCGCCGCGCCCGGGTTTACATAAGAGCCCCAGTGGAGGTACTGGCTATATGTATTTGCTTCTACACCGGTATGTTTCATCAGTAATGTTACACGATTATAATCGCTCTCACTAAGATCTTTTGCGATTGGCTGATGGTTCACATCTGCAAGGAAGCAGTACAGAAAACCCGCCTTTGCGTTGTAAGGGTCACCTGGCTGATCGGACTTGGCGTGATGGACATGATGGGAGATTACATATATTTCCTCGGGTATCATGCTGATGGTCAAATTTTTGGTGATAAACCGCCAAAAACCATTTTTGAACTTGTATGCCCGGTGGGTACAATACCTGTGATGCCAGATCGTACCATGAGTCCCCATGATGATCATGCTATAAACAAATGCTACTGCCAGCAATGGCCAGGTAAAGAACTTGAATATAAACAGGCCCAAGAACGGTAACATGGCCAATACTTTAACCCAACTCATCAGTGGCAACCAATTCCTGATGTCTTTGAATATATTCAGCCTATTAAAAAATTCCCGAAGGATCTGACTGTGAGTTGGTATGGCCAGCTCACCGTTTTCCTTCTTCCATCCATAGGAAGGGGGTTGCAATACATAATCAATAAATGCCATTAGCTTCTCAAAATTTGGTTTTCTACTGTTTATCCCTGGACGCAAAGGCTATCAGCAATGATAGCTACTAAAAAAATCGGCAAATATAGATTGTGAACGGTTTGGATTCAAGCATACTATCGCTGTCACATATGGAATTTAGGGTATCAGATCGGGGAGCATACCTGCGGTATGGGAAGGGTTTATAAAGGTAACTTCAAGAGCAAGCGGCGGGAGAGTAAATCCGATGGCATAGTAAAAAACTGTGCCACAGAATGGTTGCGCCGGGCAATGGCTTAATGGTGCCCGATAATGGTGAGGCTAAATAAAACAGCAAGCAACCTAGGGCAAAAAAAAATCCTCCCGAAGGGGAGGATTCAGCACTTGCGTGATATGGTTTGATCAGATAATGCTTACATTAACTGCATTCAGTCCTTTTCTACCGTTCTCAATATCGTATGACACACTGTCGTTTTCACGAATATCATCATTGAGGCCAGACGTGTGTACAAAAATATCGTCTCCACCATGTTCGGGAGCAATGAAACCAAAACCTTTGGTGCCATTAAAAAACTTAACTGTTCCTTGATTCATAACTTTTTATTAAAATATTCCACAAATGTAAAATAAAATTCCGAGAATTCAAGCTCTTGCAGAAATTATTAGAATAAAATTTCTTTTCCTGGACGGTTAGCTCAGTCCTAATGCAGTTTAAAAGTTATTAGGGGCGGCACATTTTTTCCAATATTTGATCATCACATCAATAGCTTCTTTGATCTCTTCATAGGTACCCGGTTTCACAAAAAAGCCTTGGGCAGAAGTGCTATAAGCATCTATCACTACCTGTTGATTAAGGGCAGTGGTAAAATAAATGTAAGGAATGCATTTTAAATTGAGATCGGCGTCTTGCTGTATCTTACTTCTTAGTTCTAATCCATTCAGTTCTGGCAAATTGATATCTGAAATGATAAGAAAAGGCCGATCGCTAGTTGAATAAAGAAAATCCAATGCCTTCAATCCACTTGAGAAGTACATTCTCTTGTTTGGATATCCCAATTCACCAAATACTTCTTCCAGGACGAATTGATCATCTTTGTCGTCTTCGATAATAATAATTGTGCCGTCTTTATTCATAATACATTAACCTCCAGACACATTACAAAAAAATAATGCCATGTCACTCTTATATATTTTTGGCAAGCATCTTATAACGGATATTTATGTAATTCCTCCCCAGGTGCGGACAACAATGAATGCTTATTGGTTATGTAACCGCTATTGGCTATTAACCGGGTAGTTTGAACTAAACATAAGAGATTGAGTAAGTCTTCTTTGAGCATGTAATCACTGATAACTAACGAACCTGATACGGACAAGCGTGCCTTGGCCTGGGCTACTTTCTATGTCCATACTGGCCTTTAATAATTCACAAAGCTTCTTTACGATAAACAATCCAAGACCTTCGCTTTCCTTCATTTGGGAAGCAATATCATTTTTGATTGTTTCTGTTGAAGGTGGCTGGTCCATCGGATATTCTGACTTTCCGCCCTTTCGATGACTGCTGCCTTGCTGGCTTAACGGTTTTAGCTGTTCAGCTAGAAGGCCTGAGGGGCTGCTTGCAGGAAAGCCCGGCCCGGTATCCTGAATGCTAAGTATCCAGCGTGTATCGTTTTCTTGTGCCCAGGAAATGTATATACCTCCTTCGACGGTATACTTAAGAGCATTCATTAACAGGTTTTGAAGGATTCGCTGAATCTTAACAGGATCACTCTTCACTTTGAGCTTTTCTGGTCCCTCTCCGCGTAAGTCGAGACTGCGATGATCCGCGAAAGGACGTGCGGCCGCCACACTTTTACGCAACAGGTCTGCCACATCAAACTCTTTTATCTCCAGGGTTTCCTGTCCTGCCTCAATGCGGGAAAAATCACTTAATTGCACGAGCATATCGCGTATTGAACCCAAATTTCTGTTGAGCATTGCAAAAAGCTCCGTCCGTTCTTTTTCACTCCCCGGCAGCTCCAGCAGGTGCGAAACCCCAAACAATGTACTAAAGCCGGATCGGAGGTCGTGGGTGGTTTCCCGCAAATGCTTATTTCGCTTTTCCCCCAACTCCTCCAGCTGATGCAGTGCCTTTCTTGTAGCATTGACCTGCTCAGCTGCGTTGGTCTGGCGTAGTTCATCGTAGTAAAGTACGCTGCCACGGCTTGCTTCCTGAGAAACACATAGCACATGCTGATAGACTTCCAGTAGCACGTCAGCCGAAATATCTTGTTCCTTATGAAACTGGTTAATTGTCTCCATCAGGATATTGAAAAGCAGCTCCAGCTCAACTAATAACTCAGGAAGTGAATAACCCCGCTGCCACCGGTGAAGCCCATGTTCCTGTGCCACAATGACCACCTCTGACTCCTCCGGTAATTTTGCCAGGCGCTGATTCAGAATATTTAAAATTGCAGGCACCTGGTCATTGAATTCTTCTCTGGAAAAGCTGGTTTTGCTTAACATAACCAGGTCTTCTGCACAGGTTGAACGCCATTTATTTAGAATACTTTCCCGCTGCATTTGTAAATGCCGGATAATATCACTCATTTGTTTTTCCGTTTTAGAAGGGGCCTTTGCCATAGTTCTTGTTTTTAATATACGCAGCTTTGCCCTTTCTCATTAATAGTGTGCCAAATTGCTGTTCCTGGTAAAGTTCTTGGTGACCTGGAATTCATTTCATGTTGAGAGCATAACGCCACCAAAAGCGTCTATGCATATTGGAAAGCACGCTTACACTTATTATGTAACCGATGTTGACCTACTAAAAATTCGGCAGTTAAACTGTACTCTCAGAACTTTCGATCTTTTCTCGTTCAATTCACTTGTTGCTAAATCTGCTGCTCGAAAGTACAAGTTAGTATAACAGCAAATCTAAATACAGCATGCTGAGAGTTGATACATTTAACTGGGCCATTGCAGATCAGTTAAAAGCTCAGTTTGTAAATGGGGAACTTCTGATACCTCGGATTTAATTAACTTTTGATTTGCGGCTCTTCCACTCTGGCTGCCACACAGCGGCTGTTTTACCTGTAGATCTTGGCATACAGCCAACTCCAAATGACTAATCTCGCCAAATGCTTACCAACGCGCCTCCGTCAGTTACTAAGCTAGCCCAAGCAGCCTAACAAAATGTTCGACTGATGTTCGACTAAAAAAAACAGGCTTCTAAGTTTTTACACTTAAAAGCCTGATAATTGATGTGGAGAATATCGGATTCGAACCGACGACCTCTTGCATGCCATGCAAGCGCTCTAGCCAACTGAGCTAATCCCCCATTTCAAAACTGCAACACCCTCCGTCGAAGGGAGTGCAAAGATGAAACGGAGAATCCTTATAAGCAAGCATGTCGCTATTTTTATCTTGATTACCTTCGCCCGCCTCCAAATGCCCTGGATAACGCCCAGATCACAATCGCAATGACCGCAACCACTAATATAACGCCGGTCCAAACGCCACCTTTAAAAATGCCGCCTACGACTTCACAGCCTGTAAGTGTTACGGTTAATAGCAAAACGACGAGGAAGTTGATGTATGCTTTCATGTGCAGGTAAAATTTAGGTTGATACTTTAATGCTTTACCTAAATAATCGTTCCACTTCCGGAAACCGCATTCATCTCAACATGAAATCCATCGGAATAAGACTCTGACGATCATTAACAAGCAGTTTTTCAAACAATTGCACCGTTGCCGCCGCGTCACCATGCGCCCTGTGCCGGTTTTCAATGCAGATTTCAAGGCTCTCGCAGAGATTGCCTAAACTGTAAGATTTCAACCCCGGAAATATTTTCCGGCTCAGTTGAACGGTGCACAGTAAATCCCGTTGGAAATACTCGTCCATCGCACCAAACTCGCGTTTGATAAAACCATAATCAAACTTCGCATTATGCGCTACAAACCAGGCATCCTTCGTTAATGCACGAACGGAATCCTGCACGTCATAAAATGTAGGTGAATCCTGCACCATCGCATTGTCTATCCCCGTAAGGCGGGTAATGAACGGTGGAATATATATTTCGGGATTGATAAGGGAATGAAAGATATCGACAATCTGCTGACCATCATGCCTGAACACGGCTATCTCAGTAATGCGCGCTCCTCCTCCCCCGCCTGTTGTTTCAATATCTACTATTGCATACATTAACCTTACAACTCTTTCTATTTAATATTTATATACAAAAAAACAAAAAAATCCCCGGCAAAGCGAGGATTTTTTCAATAATCGGGAGGCATTTACGCAATGCCGTGAGAAACCTTAATTCAGCTGAAAAACGATTGGTAACGTGAAGCGGACTTTCACAGGCACTCCGGCTTGCTTGCCAGGAATCCAGTCTTTCATCAGCTTAACCACGCGTACCGCTTCTTCATCACAGCCAAAACCAATTCCCTTAATTGCAGTCACATTTTCAATTTTTCCATCAGATGCAACAGTGAATTCAACAAAAACCTTTCCTTGAACCTCAGCTTGCGCTGCACTGGAAGGGTATCTCAGGTTTTTTTGCAGGAAAGCACCCATTTCCGCAAGTCCACCCCTATATCGGGGCGCTTGTTCAACGCTCCTGAATATTTCTTCTTTCCTTGGTTCCAATCCGGCCGTCGCGGGCTTCGATGAAGCAGCTTCGGGAGCAGGCGGAACGATAATCGTTATTTCCTCCATGCCATCCAATGTTTTTTCTGCTGGCTGCGCATTTTCCAGCTCTTCAATGGCCGGAGGGAGATTTTCAACGGTGACCTGTTCATCCGGCAAAACAACCGGAGGCAACGAACGGACCGTTTTAGGCGCTGGTGCAACCTCCTCCTTAACAGGTGGCTTCGGAAGCATTTCCGGCGTAATGTTCAGCGGGTTCGCTTCAACAATATAGGCAATGTCTTCCGGCTTAGATTCCGGCACTAAACGTGCGTAGAGATTGGGAAACATGACTAAAAGCAGAAAAAGCGTGACGCCCATCAACACCGAGCGCTGAATAGTCTGTCCGTAACTTTTCCTCAGATCATACGCTCCATACAATTTGTTACGGCCTTCGAAAACAATGTCATTCAATGATTTTTTCATGGCTAACAGATTTTTGTGATCGACACTCAGGTTAAGGAGAGATTGCGGATCAGCAGTTTCCAGAATATTATCATAGATCTGCTCAAACGGTTTTCCATCCCAAAGACGCTCTTCTGCTTCGCAAGCCAGGTGGTCCAGGATTTCGGGTAGCAACTCCGGATCCAACTTGCTTGACTGCAAATATTTGTTAATCAAATCGATGCGATTTTCCTGAAGGCGTTTCATCGGTTTATCTGTTTAGATATGAGCCATGTAACAAGGTCTACTCAGTTGCCAAACTTTTTGGAGCCAGTAATAATCTCACTGCATCTATAAAACGTTCAAGGTCATTGGTTTTATTACGGGCAGCCTCATTTCCAGGGGTTGTCAGTGAATAATATTTCCTCAAACGGCCATCCACCTCGACCGACTCGGTTATCAGCATTCCTTCTTGTTCTAATTTATGCAAAACAGGATACAACGCACCGAATGTCAATGCGATAGCTCCGCCTGTCCTTTCTTTTACCTCCTGGGT
The DNA here is from genome assembly GCF_022869785.1 of Dyadobacter chenwenxiniae. Lineage (NCBI taxonomy): Bacteria > Pseudomonadati > Bacteroidota > Cytophagia > Cytophagales > Spirosomataceae > Dyadobacter > Dyadobacter chenwenxiniae. Next base: position 3,698,338 of record NZ_CP094997.1, read on the forward strand.
TATCTCATATCCGTACATCCGTTCGTGCTCAGCCAATAGGTTCAATACTATGGTCTTCAATGTACCGCGTACGTACTCGTTACTCGTTGCGTTATTCTCCATGAGTCATTTTGTTTCTGAACAAATATATATAAGTTCTTTATATATACAATACAAAATTATGAGATTTATTTTTCCTTACAAATGATTGTCAAAAAATTTTAACTTTCAGCCAGCGGTATCGAGCGATTAATCCGTTCCTCGAGAGAAATAAAGGTTTCCGTGCGCTGGATGCCATTTACCTTCTGAATCTTATCGTGCAGGATCTCACGCAAATGCCCCGTATCGCGGCATACGATTTTCAAAAATATACTGTAAATGCCTGTGGTATAGTGGATATTGACAACCTCGGGAATGCCTTCCAGCTCTGTCGCAACTTGCTCGTACAAGGAACTCTTATCTAAGTAAATTCCTAAAAACGCGCTGATATCCCAGCCTAATTTAGCAGGGTCGATTACGAGTTGCGAGCCTTTGACAATGCCCATTTGTTCCAGCTTTTTCATGCGAACGTGTACGGTACCGCCGGACACAAACACTCTTTTACCGATCTCCGTATAAGGCAATGCCGCATTCTCAATTAACAGAGAAAGTATGCGCAAATCGGTGCTGTCTATATCTGAATATTTCTGCATTTACCCCAAATTGTTTGAATTTTTCATAATAAACCTATCTAATTTATAGAACAATTGTAAATTTTAACAATTTTAAATGAAAATATTTTATATTTAAGTTGAGAAGTTTTAGTTTTGCAAAACCAAAGTATGAGGTATCTTAATAAAATGCCTCTTACAATGAGAAATGTCACATTGTAGGGTGATGAAATTGGCAGCCATGCCCTCCTGTCTCGGGGGTGGTGAATAAGGGATAAACGCGGCATAATGCCGACGCAAGTCGACTGGGGTGGACCACCAACAGTATTTGTACCGTAGCTAACCGCACCGTGGGTGGTTCGAATCCCCCTCCTACAGCAAAAAAAACTTGACAAGCGAATATTTTCGTATTAGTTTTATTTGGTTTTTAGTTTGTTGATGAAGTGTAATTTGACACGCGGGTTCATTTTGAAACCTGCGTGTTTTTTTATACACCTACTTCTCCTCAAGTGCTTTTCCGATCAGCATTTGGCTTTCGTGATGCTCATGCGAGCCACTTTGACCCAGCTTTTGATTCAATTCCTTCAAAACCTTTTTAGAATCTTCGGTTCCAATCGCCGCAACGCGCTGAACAGTGTAAGCAAGGATTTTCGGCAATTTTGATTTTTCTGCCATTTGCAACGCGCGTTTCATATCTAATGGAGCCAAAGGTTCGGCCGCGTACCAGACCATTAATGGCAGGTTATGATCATCCTTATCCTGTTCTTTTTGCATTAATGCATCCACCACATCCCAACGTTGCGCGGGTTCCAGCCGAAGCATTCCCGATGCCAGATAAAGCCTTACCATGGCCGATTGGTCGTTCTGAGCCATTTCTACGAACTTTTTCAATGCTTCCGGCGAAACTTGTTTGTCTTCCGTAAGCAATTGAACCGACCAGCTTCTGATGTATTCGTTTTCATTTGACAGCAGATCCATCAAATCTTTGTCCTCCAAACCCTTTGTTACATGCAAGGTCCACAATGCACGCAGCTTGCGCGTTGCATCGGGGTTTTTAGCCAGGATTTCCTTTAATGCTTTGTGCACTTTTTTGTTTGCACCGCGTTCCTGCAGAATCGTGCGGGCTTGTCTTACGTAATAATCATTATCATTCAACTGATAATTAACCAGTTCCATGTCAGACGCCTTGGTAAGATCCACTTTCACCCATTTGTCGTTTTCATGTGTGATTTTGAAAATCCTTCCCATGGTTTTGTCATGAACATCGGGATTGGGACTATGACATTGGTTTTTATCATACCAGTCAATAGCCCAGACAGAACCACTCGCGTCGTATTTGAAATTCAGCCACTGCGACCAGGAATCATTCATGGCCATGAAATCCGGTCTGTGAGAAGCCACATAACCCGATCCCTTTTTCTCAAAATGATCAATGTTCATCCGTGCGCCATTGATGTTGTTCATAAAGATCTCGTTGCGATATTCTTTTGGCCAGCTATTGCCCAGATAAATCATCGCACCCGCATGAGCGTGTCCGCCACCTGCCGCCGCCGAGCGGAAATTGCCTGCGTGAGGACCACGTTCACCAAGCCAGTGCACGTGATCGCCAATGGTCTTGATATCATCATATGTGTATGGATTGAAGTGCTTTCCAGCCTGGCGCTGGTAACGCGCCCCCTGGATCACATGATACATATGCGGGATTACGCAAACCGTGATGAATGGGTGCCCATAATCATTAAAATCAATGCCCCAGGGATTACTTGAACCTTCTGCATAAACTTCAAATTTGTGCATTGTAGGGTGATACCGCCACACGCCGCCGTTGATTTTCGCCCGGCCCCCTTCGGGCGCACCCGGCTTTCCTACAACTGAATTGGTAAAAACGCCATGTGTTCCGTAAAGCCAGCCATCCGGCCCCCACCTGAAACTGTTTAGCACCTCATGCGTATCATCCAGGCCCCAGCCGTCGAGCAATATTTGCTCTGGCCCGGCTGGTTTGTCTGTCTTCGGATCAACGGGAATAAACAGCAAATTAGGCGCAGAGCCCAGCCAAACTCCCCCCATTCCCACTTCTATTCCGCTGATCAGGTTAAGATTTTCAGCAAAAACCTTCTTGCTATCCAATGTTCCGTCACCATTTGTGTCTTCCAGGATCAAAATCCTGTCCCTGCCCTGCCCTTCCGGCGCACGGACCGGATAAGTATGTCCCTCTACAACCCAAAGCCGACCTTTTGCATCGATTGTAAACGCGATCGGCTTTACAACTTCCGGCTCCGACGCAGCCAATGTTACTTTAAAACCTGCCGGGGGCGTCATAGCCGCCGCTGCTTTCTCACCTGAAAGCCCCGCGTTCAGAACAGGATCCAGTGGTGGAAGAATGATGATATCATTTTGCTTTAATTCGTTGGTAAACTCCGGGCGGCTGGGATAAAACAGGAATTCGTCGAAATTGATATGCGCCCATTTGTCATTGGCTATGTAAGGGATTTGTGATATACCCGTCTCATTATCAATAATCCTGATAAAAATTTCCTGGTTGAGATATCCCTTCAAATCTACGACAGCAGGCTGCAAAGTCGCCCGCCCCTGACCTGTAATATGATAAATAACGCTATCCGTTCCCGCCAAAACCAGCTCGACGCGCGTATCCAGCAACGCGCCACCGGAAACTTTGAATGCAGCGAAAGGTTGGCTTACCTTGAATGGCGCGGAGGTCAGTGTTCCGGTCAGCTTGTAATTTGTATTTCCACCGCTGCTCAGGAAATATTTTCCATCAAAACCAATCTTCATTTCTTTTTCATGCACCGGCGAAGGGTCTTCACTAAACAATGGATTTGCAAAAGCATCGCCGGTCGCCGTCCAGTCTTTCAATGTGCCTGTTTCAAAATTCAGGTTCAAAGGCTGACCGTCTTTCAGGGGCAATTGGCCTGCGACTGTTTTCTCACTAACTTCTCCTTCCACGACCTCGAAACTGCCCACCATCCCCGCGGCACGGTGGCCCGGCACCGAACAGAAATAGGTATCGCTTTGCGCTGCCACAAAATGAATGCTTGTACTCGATCCCTTTTCCAGGATTACCTTGCTCTTAATACCCAGCTTCTCAAGAGCGATATCATGTGTCATCAGCTCACCATTTGTGATTCTGATGCGGACCTTATCCCCTTTATTGGCTTTCAACGTGGGGTTGCGCGCACCGTCAGGTGCAAAAAAACCCAGCATCGTCGCTTCCAATGCATATTCCCGATCATATTTGGCGGTGTCCGCCTTGACTGCTGTGGCTTTTGGCTTCTGCGCTAAAATCTGCTCATGAGCACCTGTTATATAGACGTAAAGAAGCAGGATCAATAATCTTCGAAAGATGGACATAACCTTATGGATAGTGTATAAATATTCGTTTTTGAATTATGAAAAAAGCGTCAGATATAGCAGAATGCAGTTGAGTTAACCTGACTTAACGTGATTATCTTAAAACATTGGAGGAGGCGCTTAAAAAAAGAAAGCAATGCTGATATTATACTTATCAGCGAGCAAGCCGGAGAATATGAATGCAGGATTGTCAGGACTTGCTGTTTTCTTCAAGCCGCCATGTAACAATTTTTTCGATCAGTTCGAGCGGCATCCGCTTATCGAGCGGAAAATGGACGGAACCCTTTGTCCCTTTGTAGCCGGAAAGATCGTCTTTTAATGAAGCTGCGAGTGTCGCAGAAACCGGATACAATGCAATGTGTTTTTTCCAGGCCGCGAAATAAATCAGGTATGAACCGTTCAAATTGAATGTCGGCATATCATACGAAATGGTCTCCTCCGCGTCAGGAGCAACTTTTCGAACCGTTTCCCGAATTTCCTGCAATGCCTGCCGAACTTCCGGCGGGAAATTAGAAATGTATTCGTCGATTGTTTTGGGTTTTGTGGAAGGCATGTGTAAAGCTTATCTTCTCAAAAGATTAATCAGGAATCCGCAGTTGTAATATTTGTATAAATACCAATATTCTGCATCTGTCCGCTCAGTTTAAGGAAAACTAAGTTAGGAAAAAATCACTTCGATCTGCGGCTGCTCTCAACATTATCTTCTAGCTTCTTGCGGTCTGGTAATACGGCATTCGGGCGGGACTCGAACCCTCCATAAACGAAAAAGCTTAGATTTCTCTGAGCTTTCTGCAGTCTGGCGGGGCCGGCCTTCCGGCGGGACTCGAACATCGTCAAACAAAACAAATTATCGCACTCCGATACTTCGATTAATTCTCTATGTGTTCCCTAAGTTATTGATTTACTGTACAAACTGCAGGGGTTCGACTCCCGTTCCAGTTTGAGATGGGATTTTCATCACAAGAAAGTTTTCGATGCAATGCAATTTCAAAACTACCTTTCCGACTCATATAGTAGCCAGCGAGTCACCTATAAACAACTAAAAATCAAATGTCGCCTTCATTCGAATTTCCCATGGAGAAACGTTTGGATGATTAAGGTAATTAAAACGGCGTACGGCATCGACCCGAAAGAATTTAAAAAAATTGGAAACACCTGAGCTAGCTTCCATGTATGGAATGCTCCCCAGGGTATAAGTATAGGGAACGCCTTGTGAATCGACAGGAAACTGGTACAGCCTATTGTTCACGATTGGACTGTTTTGTGGTCTTGGACCACCCTACAACCCTTTGAATGAGACCGCTCCCCCAGTTTTAGCCTTTTTAACAGTGGTGTTTTATTGAAAATAAATTCGTTGAATGAATGAATGAATGATCGATGGTTGTGCTCACGTAATGGTCACTAACAAATTCCAGGACATTCCTTAGGTTAAAAGAATTGGCTTGATATGCATAGATCTGATTTGCCCGGTGAATTGTTAACAATGGGAATGGCACTTTTCCAAACAGGTACCCTATACTCCTAGGTTCTGCGTTTCCGAGCTGACGAGTTCTGCAGGATTGTTGCAGAAGGTAATTATGTCGTCGCTTTTCTAAATCTTCCCCGACCCAAAAAAATCGACCTCGTACTGACTTAATGCTGATTTGGAAGTAAGTACCTTTTCCTTTTTCCTGCCATTTTACCGATAGTCGGTCGTGGATGTTTTTAGAGCACCATCGATAAATTGGTTTTCGGTTCGCAGACTGGGATAGCCCAATTGCACATACCACGGTTCTTCATGATAATCTTCCAGGCCAATGTGCCCGGAGAATTCCCTCGTTACTTTGGCAGTGCCGAAGATCATATCCCAGATAAAAAACATATTCCCATAATGGTGATGAGTATTTCAATATTCTTATCTCAGGTAATTATCCGGAAGGGTTTGTCGACCATTCAGTAGATATTTATCATGATATAAATGGGTTTCCAATCAGAAAGCATTAATTATCGGACCCTTATATCCAGGTAGTTAAGCTTGCACACTGCTGATATAAACCTCCCAAGCCTGATAGATAAAATCAGTGGTTTGCCATTCGTCAGTAGCAATCACCGATAGCCGGTTGTTGATATTTAGCGATGTCAGTCCATGCAAAATTGCCCAGTATTGTAATAATGCCGTCTGTGGATCGGTATATTTAACCTCACCTGTTGATATACAATCAGTCATTATGCCCAGCATGAACGCATAAGTTTCTCGACAATTTTTAAAAGGCTGATCTTCTTGAACCCCTTCCATGGGCGAACGGAGTATAAACATCAGGTCATAATATTTTGGATACTTTAAACCAAAATCAATATAGGCCTTCCCGAATTTTTTCAGCCTTAGATATGGACTTTCCTGTACCTGGTTTGCACTTAAATATTTGAACAAAAAATCAAATGCAATTTTTTGCATGTCGTAGAGAATTCCATTTTTACTTTGATAATGAAGATAGATCGCTGTGGGACTATATTCTATCTTCTGGGCAATTTTACGAATCGTTGTGTTCTCCAAGCCTTCCTGTAAATATAAATCAAGAGCAGTGCCAAGAATCAACTTTCTTGTTGCGTTATGCTTTCTTACTTTACGTTCTGCTATTCCCATTCTGAACATTAATTACTGCGGATGCCCGTGACCTTTTGAAAGAGCGTTTAACCAGCAAATTATCAGCGCGACATTTGTTCTTGCACTGTTTATCTCTGGAGCGTGATAGCTGAGTATGATCAAAAATCTCCCAGTGTTGTGCAATTTTGCTGTTAAACATCCGGAACGTTCTGTATCCCACACCCCTCGGTTCCCTCGCCAGTGTCATCGCAAGCAGAGAGAATGCTTACGATGATCCTAATGTGGCAAATCACCAGCTCCCCAAAGTTGCAGCCCGGCTATTTTTATAATCTGCTTATTACCGTTGACTGGCCAAACCCTTCTTAATCTTCATCATAATACGATCAGGCACGAAGTTTGGAAGTTTAGAGTTAAACCAGTTTTGAAAACCCACTACTTTTTTCCCATTTCCCTTTAATAGATGGTCTACACCTTGTATTGCCACTTCTTTAGGGTGCATGGGTTTGGTTTTGTGAAGATTGGTAGATTGCATTTCGGTTGTCGTAAAGCCAGTATCTACCGTGCCTGGATATAGCGAGATAACGGTAACACCAGTCCCGTCCAATTCGGCATCAAGCGTTTCACTAAATGCCTTTACAAAAGCTTTGGTAGCAGAATAAACAGAAAAATAAGGCATTGGTAAAAATGAGACCACAGAGCCTACGTTCATGATCCGGCCAGACTTGCGGCTGACCATATCTTGTGCAAAAAGCTTGGTCAGTACCACCAGACTGGAAATATTCAACTGAATCATGCTCAATTCTTCTTCCAAAGACGTTTCTGTAAAATGGCCATAGTTGCCTACACCTGCATTGTTGACCAGGTGGGTTACTATAAACTTTGCCTGCTTCACTGCTTTATGAAGGCTTATTGCAGCATTTACATCAGATAGATCCGCAGCAAAATACTCAACTTTAATGCCATGTTTTTCTGTTAGCTCAGCTTGCATCTGCTGCAATTTGGATTCGGTCCGGGCCACCAATATCAGGTTCCATTTTTTCGCAGCCAATTGATCGGCCATCTCATAGCCAATACCGGATGAAGCCCCGGTGAGCAGTATGTATTCTTTCATGCTCAGTAAAATTTAGGTTAGTAATATTTGAATTTTGGGTGTCATCCTACCTGGTTACATTTAGATCAGGCACTATTTTAAAAAATCCACATCCTCATATGCCGGGTCTGGGTATGAGTAAAAACCTTCCCCCGTAGAAATACCCAGCTTGTTTTTAGCAATGAAGTTTTCTTTCAGAAAATCCCTCCTGTCTTTCCACAGCTGCTCGCCGGTCAGTTCTGCAAAGGATGTTGTCACATTATAGGCGGTGGTCATTCCTACAAGATCCGCCATCGCCATAGGCCCCAGATCCGCCCCCAGTGTTTTCATCCAGGTCTTGTCAATGGATGCGGCATCGGCAACACCATTTCGGTACAGGTCCAGACCTGCTATCAGCCAGGGCACTAAAAGTGAGTTCATCACATAGCCAGGCTGTTCTTTATAGATCGGTATGGTCAGCATGCCAATTGTTTTGGCGAATGCCACAACCTGCTCAAAAATTTCAGGATCAGTTGTAGCATGTCCCATAATTTCAGCCACATTGTTCTTCCACAGATAATTAGCAAAGTGCAGCGCCAGAAACCGGTTCGGCCTGCCGGTCTGAGCAGCAAACCGACTGGGCAGCAGCGTAGAGGAGTTGGTACAAAAAATGGTTTTTGCCGGAGCCAGTAGAGCAAGCCTGGTGTAAAAATCCTTTTTTATCTGAATGCTTTCTGGAATCGCTTCAATGGTCAGGTCCGCATCTTTCACTGATTCGGGCAGATCCGCTGTAAAATTTACCCTTAATACAGCGGCATCCAGATCAGCAGGGGCCGCTTTGATATCCTGCTGATAAAGCGCTTTAAACTGCTCAAGTTTTAACTTCGCATTTTCAAGTAGTTCTTCCTTGATATCAAACAATGTGACATCGTACCCGTGATAAGCAGTATGAAAAGCAATTTGGGCACCCAGTACCCCGGAGCCAAATACTGTGACATTTTTAATTTTCATTTTGATAAATTTAAAATATTTGTTTGATCAGGTTCTTTTGAGCGATTTTGACATGCCTGAAAAACAGGCTACTACATTTCCCTTCATCCGGTTTTGCAACGTTTGTCACTCATCATCCATATCATTATCAATGCTTGGCGGGATCAGCTTGTACATCACCGGGGTAACGATACGGGAAAGGATCGTTGAGGAGATCAATCCTCCGATCAGTACAATGGCAAGTGGTGCGATCTGCGGATTGGGATTCATCGCAATTGGGATCAGACCGCATATAGCTGTTATCGAAGTGAGCACCACGGGCAGGAACCTGGTTTCTCCGGCAATGCTGATCGCTTCCTCTATGCTTTTACCCTCTGCTCTGAGCTGATTGGTAAAGTCTACGAGCAGCAGCGAGTTTTTAACCTGTATACCGGAGAGACCAATGAAACCAATGATTGAAACAAGCGACATCGGGTTTCCGGTCATCAGCAAAAAGACCACCCCACCCAAAACGCCCAGTGGAATAATTGATAAAACGATGATGATTCCCTTGAAGGTTTTGAATTGTAACAGCAGCACGCCAATAAAAAGGAATGTGCTTAAAATGATCACTGAAAGGAAATTCCCGCCCAGCGCATCACCTTCTGATTCGGCCTCACCAGACAATTTGTAATAATAGCCCTTAGGCATTTTCAATTTGTTAAGCTGCGGTACGACATCTTTCAAAATATCGTTAGCCAGCATGTTATCCTTTGTCAGCGAAGTAACCTTTGCAAATCGCGACTTGTTGAAGTGGTTGATGGCCGTCGGCGAGGTCTCAAAACCGATACTCGCAATCTGATCTACCTGTACAGGCATACCCTGGATATTACTTACATAAAGGTTTTTTAATGCGTCCAGATTGGAGAACTTGTCGCGCGGAATGGTAATAACTACATTTCTGGCATCTCCCCTGTCATCAATGTAATCTCCGACATTCAGTCCGGCAACCGCCAATCTAATAACCTTGTCAATATCACTGGTCATCACGCCCAATGTCCTGGCTTTTTCCTTATCGATGCTGATTTTCACATCCGACTTATAGGTATTGAGCTCATTATTGATAAAAAAGGTGCCGGGGTGTTTGCGCAGGATCTCTTCCACTTTAAAGGTTAGCGCGCGCAGCGTATCCTGATTGTCCCCGAAAACCCGCACCACGATGTTGGCTTCAATCGGGGTACCCTGATCAAAATCTTTTACTTCTATTTTGGCGTAAGGGAAATCACTGAACTTCCCTCTAAGTCTTTTGATCAGTGCTGTTTTGGCATCCGGACTTGTTTCTTCCTCGAGCTGCACAAAAATCTGTGCAAAATCCGGTTTGATATCCTGCTGGTGAACATTGTAATAGATCTGCGGATTGCCTTTCCCCACATTAGAGGTATAGTAAGCGATTTCTCCATGTTTTTTCAGCTCCGTTTCCACCAGCCTCGTGGCCCTGTCACTTTCAGGGATGTTGGCTTGCAGGGGCATTTTAATATTGATCAGAAACATCGGTTTTTCTGAGGTAGGGAAAAGCTTGAACCCTGCCAGCGGGAACAGCAAAAACGCCAGTACGCTCAATACAAGCGAGATGCCTATTGTTACCTTCGGCCACTTTAAAGCTACCGGCATGATGCCCCGGTAAGAATAGGTCAGAAAGCCCTGCAATTTCCGCAGAAAATAATTACCCTCTCCGTGCGCATGGGTTTTCAGGATCTTGCTCCCGATAAAAGGTACCAGCGTCAGCGCTACGATCATTGATGCGAGCACACTGGTAATGATCGCCATCGGAAGACTCCGTATGAACTCGCCAGCCATATCAGGCAGGAAAGCCAACGGTAAAAATGCAATGACAAGCGTTGCGGTACAGCCCACAACGGCTGCCCCGATCTGCCGGGTGCCTTTTAAGACCGCATCCTTTCTGGAATGCCCTTCCCTGAGCCACCTTTCGATGTTTTCAACCACTACAATGCTATCGTCAACCAAAAGGCCTAGCGCTACCACCAGCCCCACGATACTAAGCTGATTAAGCGAGTAGCCTAAAAGGTTCATCGCGATAAGCCCCAGGGCGAGCGAGAGTGGAATGGAGATCATCACGATCAATGAGGGCCTGAAACCCAAAGGCAGCAGCGTAACAATCACAAGCAGGATGGCCAGTCCGAAGTCGAATCCGAGGTGCCCCAGCCGTTTGGAAACCATATCGGCCTGGTCAAAGTTTTTGACCATTTTAATATTCGCAGGCAGTATTTCGCTGAATTCTTCCAGTACAGGTGTGTACTGTCCTTTAACCTGACTGATGTCGACATCGTTTTTCATTGCGGCCGTGACCAGAATACAGCGCTGACCGTTGATGCGGGTGATGTGGCTAACTGTGCCATCTTTATAGCTCACGCTGGCAACATCTTTGAGGTATACTATTTTTCCGTTGGCGTTGTAGATGACCGTGTTTGCAACATCTTCCGCATTTTTAAATTTCCCACTGGTTTTCACATTAAAAACCTTGCTGTCCATATGGATACTTCCTCCCGGAATGTCTGCCGCTTCACTTTGCAAACTACCTGCGACCAGGTTTATCGGTATTTTCAGCTGTGTGAGCTTATCCAGTTGCAAATCAATACGTATCTCCTGTTCTGGCATTCCTGTGTATTTCACCTCTCGCAGGTTGGTGATCTTTTCCAGTTTGGTTTTCAGAATATCCGCATTGTCCCTCAATGTTTTTGATGAAGCCGTATTGGATATGAGTGCGACCTGAATGATTTTCACATCGGACGAGGCGATTTTTTCAGTCTTGATCTGATAAATTTCCTTGGGAAGCTCGCTATTTTTCAAAGCGTTTATTTCCGTGGAAATTTCCTGATACTTGTTATCCACATCAACGCCATACTTGAACTTGATTTGGATGGCGGCCACTCCGTCTTCGACCGTGGTCAGGATCTTGTCGATGTTTTCCAGACCGTAAATTTTATTTTCGATGGGTTTAACAACCTGTTCTTCCATGTCCTTGGGGCTGGTGCCAGGGTAAATTACTGTGACCAGATATTGTGGTGGATGGGTCGTGGGGTCTTCTGAGCGTGGCATGGTAAGCAGCGTCAGCACGCCGACAACAGCAACCAGAAGGAAAATAATCAGGGTGAACTGATAATTTTTAACAGCGAAACTGGTAATTTTCATTGCTTTGAGATTACTGTATTACTTTGATGGTTGATTCTTCGTTCAGATAGGCACTATTGGAAATAACCACCTGGTCGCTCGGCTTGAGCCCCTCTTTCAGATACACCGTTTTGTTGTCGAAACTGGCAATGTCAATTGGCACCTTCTTTACTTTTCCCGGGCCATTTAAAATGAATGCGTATGCCGTGTATCCGTCCGCTTCCACCAACGCATCATAGGGAATGCTCATTACATGCTGCGCTTTTCCGGTAGCGATCTGCGCTTTGCCAAACATGCCCACGGCAGGTTTGATGTCTGTTAATTTCAATTTTAATTCCACCTGAAAAGAGGCCGCGGCCGCATCAGCGGTTTGAGACTTACGAAATACGAAGGCATCAATCGGTTTGTCCGGGTAGCCGTCCAGGATAACCGTTGCTTTTTGTCCAGCGGACACAGCGGCCCACTCCTTATCGGTAAGTCCTACCCGCAAAAGAAAGCTTTTGTCCTGTTTGGTCTCGTTGATGACAAGTACCGGGCTACCCGGCGCGATCACCTCTCCTTCCGAGGCCAGCCGCTTGGCGACAAAACCATCGGACGCGGCGTAAATCCGGGAATACTGCTCGTTGAAGGATACGGTCTCATCCCCTTTTTTGGCGATATCTAAAAGCGTTTTGGTATTCTGCAACTGTTCTTTGGTGTACACACTGTCGCGGTAAAGGTTCACCGCCCGGTCATAGTCGCGCTGCGCTTTTTCTACATTCAGATTCGACTGGCTCAACCCCGCTGCAATCTCTGTGGCGTTCAAAACGGCCAATAGCTGCCCTTTTTTGAAAGATTGTCCTTCCTCGACCAGAATGCGGCTGATCACCCCTCCTATTTTAAAGCCATACTTTGCTTCATGTTCTGTGCTGACAAGACCTGTTGCATTGATGTTCCCCGAAACGTCAAGTGAGCTGACCACTGAAACTTTTACAGGAATTGCTTCCCTGTCATCGAAATGAACTTCCTCTTTGGGTGTCTGTTTGCAGGCCAGAAAGGCCGCAGTTCCCAAAATCAGTAATGGTATCGTTTTCATATATTCTATTTTTTTGATTATTGAAATGTAAAACTGGCATTGGCGCGCTCGATCGAAGCCTGGGTAATCCAGATGTCGAACAGCGCAATATTGGCATCCAGACGGGCATTGATCAGCTGGTTTTGCGCATCGAGCAGTTCAATGTAAATCGCCACACCTTCCCTATATAATTTCAGCTCGTCGTTGTAGTAGGTTTGGGCTGTTTTAAGCTGTGACTGGGCGGATTGGTACTGGGCTATCGCAGTCTGCATCTGGTTTTGACGGACCTTTAACTCTGTAAATAGCTGCTTTTCTATGTAATCAGTCTGAGCCGAAATGCTTTTCTGTTCAGCGGCCGCCTTTTTGATTTTATAATTATTTTTTCCAAAAGCAAACAGGTCCCAGTCCAGCGACACACCCCAGAAATAGTAGCGGCTTTTATTATTGAAATTCCAATCAAATGACTGCGAACCCAGGTCTATAAACGTTCCTACTCTGGGGATGATGTAGGACTTGGCAAGACCAGTCAGGTTGGTATTGATTCCTTGTGAAATTTTGAGTTTGTAGAGCTCTTCCCTGCCTGCCACATCGCCAGCCAGCAGCGTACCAAATTCGGGCAGACTGGTAATGGAGTCAACCTGTACACTATCAGTAAGCGGCCGGTTAAGCAGAAAATTGAAATAGTAACGGGCGGATTCTTTGGTTTTGATGGCTGCCGTCAGCGACGCATTGATCTTGGTTACTTCATTGGCACTGCGGATTACCCCGGTGCGGTTCACCTTCTCATTGTCAAACAGCACCTGATTGATCCGCTTGCCCTCCTGTACCAGACCCAGTGAAGATTCGTAGATCTGCACGGCATTAACCGCCTTGGCATACTGGTAGTAAGCGGTTTTAATCTCTTTAACCAGTTCGCGTTTATAAACGAGTATCTCCGCTTTTTGCAGATCTACCTGCTGGCCTTTGATACGCTTGTTGTAAACCAGTTCGGCATTGATCAGAGGCAACGTGGTCCGGAATTTTGCATCATAAAAATTGTCGGGGAAAAGCTGAATACTCTGGTTTTGCAAATTTGGAAAGGCGTTGGTGCTGGTCAGCTGGTTGAGTGTGGAATAAACACCATTTAACAGATCACCGGTCGGGAAATCGATCGTTCGTCCGCCGCTTGCCTTGTTGTAAGTTGCAGAAAATGACACGCTGGGCAGAAACATGGTTTTGGCTTCTGCCAGGGCCAGCACGTTTCTTTCGAAGAGAAAATTTTGCTGTTTGATGCTCTGGTTTGACCCAAGCCCTTCGGTGATGTAATCATGGAGCCTGCCCTGTCCCTGAGATGGGTAGGCCAGCATGGCAAGCATTGGAAACGACAGCGCCGCTTTCCAAACATTAGATTTTTTTAGCAAATTATTCACTGTGATAATTTTAAACACTGTTTAATTAATATTTAAAAGAATAGGCCAAATCATTCAGAATGAAATCATCCTGTTACAACCGGCCTTACATCAACGCGTACTCTTTCTGAAAAAAATTTTAAGTCCTGATCTATTTTGATTCTATCAAGGCAATAAAGGTTTCATATCCGTGCAGCATCAGCTCTTCACTTGATTTTTCAAAGAACCCCGACATCCGGTCTTTGCAGTACAGTGAACAAATACCATGTACCAAAGACAGTGTCATCAGTGTGAAATACTTGTTATTGAGCCCCTGGAACCTTCCCTGATCCTGGCACTGCTGGATCACGCCCGACAAGTGCTCAATCGCTTCCTGCGCAATCTGAAACCCCTCCCCTTCTGATTTACCCGTATCACTGACCAGAAACATCAGATTGTAATAATCGGTGTGTTTTTGTGCAAAGCGGATGAATACCAAACCAAGCGCTTTATAGCGTTCATAGGGATCCTGGATGCTATCCAAAGCTTTCATCTGGCTTAAAAACAACCGGAACCCTTCTTTATGAAGCTCATGAAAAATCTTACTCTTATCTTTAAAATAGAAATAGATGGAACCCGGACTATAATTGATCTCACTGGCAATGTTGCGGATACTGGTCTGTTCGTAGCCCTTTTCAAGAAAAATCTTACGCGCACTGTCCAAAATCTTCTTGTGCATTTCTATCTTTTCCTGCTCTTTCCTCTTCGATATAGACATGTCAAACTCATTTGATATGCAAATCTATTAAACAGTGTTCAATAAAAAAACTTTTCTGTGAAATTCTTTGAACAGTGTTCAAAGAATTTCACAGAACTAGGGATTCTATGGCCCTCTTGTCATCAATTGTAAACCCGCCCCAATGCTAATAATGTGCCATCAGTACCAAGTTGCGGTTGATGCCTCCGATATGATTGGCACCCACTTATTGCTTGTGCCAGTATGCAGGAGGCCGATTATGTGACCAAAGGCATGCGCCAATACCCGTTTTTTCTGGGTGGGCGTATAAAGTCAGCATTGGTGTTTGTTGTCAGGTTTTCGCCACCAACGCCCTCTATCGTGGGCTTTGGTGGGCGCACAGCCAAGTAATTTCATCATTGACTTTTTTAGAAAAAGCCATCGTGGGATATAGTCCGCCCTATACTTTGCACGCAGCACGCAGCAGACTGCACATTCATATGTAGCCAAACCATCCGTTTCCCTTACTAAAATTCATAAAATACTTCGTTAACAGAGCTACGATCGTTTTTTCGAATAACTCTTATGAATGATGCTCGACAGCTCAGGACTAACCCGACCATTAAAGATATGGACGCGCCATTTCGTCTGCATGTGCAAGGTTAGCCGCGCGCTTACTTATGTCGGCATCGGCCAAGGCAGATTTTAACGCATCTTTATCCAGGTCCCGGCAATATGCGGGCTCACCCGGTTGCTGCCTCCACGACTTAGACAGTAAGCCTGCATCGATGGCATCGAAGCCAATCTGATCGATGAGATCCATAACCACCTGCTTTTCCTGCTCATCATTACCGGCAACAGATATCGCAATCCGGTCCGCGCTTCCGGCCACAACAGCCTTTGAAGCTAAGCTTGGGGCAACGATATTATTAAAAGCCTTGATTACTGGGTGCCCTATCACTTTTGCCACCCATTCACTATCCGTTAATCCGCTTTCGATATCAGTGTTTCGGCCATCGCGCGAGGGATAATAGTTGCCCGCGTCGACAATAATGGCCCTTGACGCTGCAAGAATGGATATTGGAAGATCGGGGATTGCCTTCTCAGGAATAGCAATAATAACAAGATCTTCGGCGCCCGCAGCTTGTTCCGTAGTTGCCGGAATTGCGCCGGTTTTTGCGGCAAGCTCGCTTATCGAGCCAGGTCCGCGAGAGTTGGCAATCATAACCTGGTGCCCAAGATTTGTGAGGTATCCGGCAAGGGCGCTACCAATATTGCCCGATCCAATAATTCCTATATTCATCATGATCTGTTTTAATTAGTTTATTGATTTACTTAATTTAAAATCTTCTGTGTACAGCTGATTAGTTTGATAATCCGTAGCTTGAAATCACGATCTGCACAAGTAACCTTATATAAAAGATTTGAGCTGGCTTGCGATTTTACTGCTTAAATCACTTAGCCTTTCTTCCGGCCCTGCTATCGGTTTGTTATAATTTTTCTCGCCACCACTACAATCGCCTCCATCAATGGTCTGATCTTTATTGAATAAGCACTTATCCCAAAACCAATTCTGATAAGGCAAGCCCAACTGATCACGAAGTGTTAAACCATCGTAAACCTTATCGGTATCAATCTTTTTTATTTCTCTTTCGATCAAGCAAATAAAGATACACCACCATCTCTTTCACTTGGATAGCGCTTTCCCAAAGGAAAGTGAAATAGGGTTTCGGGCCAACCGAAAACTACTTTCTTTTAGGAAAGTACTATCTTTTGGTAACTAAGTTTTGTCTAATTTTGCTTTATACATTTCCTGTTGAATGGCTGGTCCAAAAGGAACAATAATGAACTGGCAAGACCATTGTTCAGAAAAATTTAAAAAAACGCTGTTTTAGATCCGCATTTAGAATAGTCCATTATAATTCTTAAAATGAAAAATAACATAAAATATTCCATACTGGAACTAGCAACGGTATCGCAAGGTACCACTGTAAAAGAAACTTTAAATAATACATTGGCATTGGCCCAAGTGGCCGAAGAGAACGGGTACGAAAGGTATTGGTTTGCCGAACACCATAATTCAGACACAGTGGCAAGCTCGGCAACCGCCGTTTTGATCGGTTATGTGGCAGAAAATACCAAACGCATCAGAGTGGGTTCCGGCGGGGTAATGTTGCCCAACCATTCGCCCTTGATTGTGGCAGAACAGTTTGGAACATTGGCACAGTTGTATCCCAACCGAATCGATCTGGGCTTAGGCAGGGCCACCGGAACTGATACGGCAACTGCACAAGCCATCCGGTCGGACTCCTTCAAGGCGGCACATTCTTTCCCTGAGGAGATTAAGAAAATACAGACTTACTTCTCGCCTGCTAACAGATCTTCGAAAGTCAGGGTCTCCATGGCGGAAGGTACAGATGTTCCGATATACATATTGGGTTCGAGTACCGACAGTGCGCATTTGGCTGCCAAAAAAGGTTTGCCGTATGCTTTTGCCAGCCACTTTGCTTCTACACATTTGTACAATGCGCTGCGCATTTACGAGCAGGAATTTCAATCCTCGGAATTTCTAAGTGCTCCTTACACCATTGCGGGCATCAACATAATTATGGCGGACACCAATGAGGAAGCGGAAAAAATATTCACTTCACTGATCGGGATGTTTTACGGAATGATGACGGGCAATATGCAAACGGTGCAACCACCATCTGAAATGACAGAAGAATGGAGGCAAATCTTCAATCATCCGAGTGTGCACCAAATGCTGAGATTTTCTTTTGTAGGCGATAAAAAAACCGTAAAAAAGCAAATTATCGCCTTTTTGGACGACACGAATGTGGATGAACTGATTGCCGTTTCCACCATGTATGCTACCGAAGACCGCATTAAATCGGCCCAATTGTTTGCCGAAGTGATGAAGGAAATTAACGTAAATTCACGGGCTTGATAAAAGAAAGAACTATGGCACAGAAGAAAATACATTGCGACTGTCTTGCTACCATTAAACCCGTACGCGACACACTGGATGTGATTAACGGAAAATGGAAATTACCAATTATCATTTCCATTGGTGTGGGAAACGACCGTTTTACGGACATTCAGGAAAGTATCCCAGGCATTACGCCCAAGGTTTTGGCCAAGGAACTTAAAGACCTTGAACAGCATAAATTGATAAACAGGCTCATTATTGACGATTATCCGGTCAAAATTTCTTATAAACTGGAAAAATATGCAGATACACTGACGCCAATCATTTATGCACTCAAAGACTGGGGTTTGAACCACAAGAAAGTGGTAACCCAATGACTGGTGACGTTATATACATGCTTGCAAATAATGATACTAAGCGGGGGTTAAGAACACGATCAATATTGATTTCCTTGTCTGCCTTGAATGACAGGACCAACGGAGTTAGTTATCCTGCAATTGGCAGTATGCATATTTCTGATTCTCAGGCAAATTTCGACACGGTATTTAGTAATAGAGAAGCGCAAACCCAAAAGCACACCTTTCAGTTTTAACTGCTGGTTGCCGGTCAACCATTCAGGTAGATCAATAAAGAAAAAAGGTAGGGTATATAATTTGTTCGCGGGTTTGTTATTCTATCCGTTCCCATCTTTTTCTCGTTGTTGGTTTTAATCTTGCCTTCTTTGTTGCGCACTGGTTTTCTGAATCAAAGGATGCTAGTGACGCATAAATAACAAATTGCTCTCATCTCAGTTTGTTACCCCCTTTCTTATTATCATCAGCTCAACCTTTGAGGTCGATCTCCAATACATTCATCGTTTTGTTGGCTGTACTTTTCAAAAAAGTAACATATTATTTTCATGGATCAGCTGCCTTTTGGCACTATGTGCGTCCGAATTTGGGATGTTGTACCTGACCACAGCGCGGGATTCCAGGTCCACTTTCGCAAAAAACAGTGATCATTGGCGACGTCGCACCAGCCCTTTATTTTGGTATTATCAAGCAAAATGGCCAATAGCCGACTTGCCGCCCAAATAGTCCGGGTGTAAAATGTTGGCGGGTGCCCCCGTGGCTTCCTAACTTGATTCGAAGAACAACGTATAATAGGAGGCGACACAGACTTTCTGAGAAGACACGCCTACTCTCCAAACAAAAACCAAAGAAGTTGGTAAGGGACTGTAAAACACACAAGTTCTGATATTATCAGCGCATAAGGATAAGTAAAGGTCGCACAATGGATTAATTTGACATTTATCAAAAATTCCATATAAATCACTGCATAATACACATTACACAAAATATCTTTATTGCGAAGTTAATATTGGTAAACTATTCAGCAATTCATAAGAAGATATTATTCTGTGTGAAAAGTAATTTTACAAATAGAATTACGATCATCCTTTTCTGACTAATTGGTACATCTAAACCTATTATACATAGAAGTAATCAAGACAAAAAGACTTCTGACTTGACAAAAAATTGATTCTGAATTTTCACAAACCTATCTACTTTAATATGAACAAACCTATCTTAATGATGGCAATGCGTGCCTTTCTGGTGACTTGCATTGCATTTTTTTGCCTACCGTCCGAACATACTGCCAGGGCAAAAAGCATAACGCCATTTTCACAAATGGCTGACATAGAAATTTCCGGGGTCATTATTTCCAAAGATGATGGCAGCCCACTTCCGGGAGCATCTGTTATTGTAAAAGGTGCAGCCAACAATGGTACAACCACCGACGGAGAAGGCCGGTTTAAGTTAACCGTGGCCGAAAACAGCACGCTGATCATTAGTTTTATCGGTTATCTGTCTCAGGAAACACAAGTTGCCGGAAAAGGCATCATTAATATCGCGCTCGTAGCGGACAGCAGGATTCTGACTGAAATAGTTGTAACCGCTTTGGGTGTTACGAGAGAAAAAAAGTCACTGGGTTATGCCATTCAGGAATTGAAAGGCAGCGAACTTGTTAAAAGCAACGAACAAAATGTACTCAATTCTCTTTCGGGTAAAGTGGCCGGGGTACAGATAACAGCGGGAAGCGGTGCAATCGGATCGGGTTCCAGAATTGTTCTTCGTGGTAATAACTCATTTGGCAATAACCAGCCGCTATTCGTTGTAGATGGTGTTCCCGTAAGTAATTTTTCAACCAATACAACTTCTGGCGGAGGAGTGGATTATGGTAATGCCATTGCTGAAATTGATCCGAATAATATCGCTTCCATGTCAGTACTGAAAGGAGCAAATGCTGCTGCTTTATACGGTTATCAGGCTGCAAATGGTGTAATTCTGATTACCACTAAAAATGGCAAAGGCTCAGGAAAAGGCACTTCCATTTCTTATTCTGGTGGCTTCTCTTATGAAAAACCTTACATCCTGCCAAAATACCAGAACCAGTACGGACAGGGTGTTTATGGTGAAGAATATATGTGGAAAAAGAAAAACGACGGTTCCACTTATCAGGATTACGCTACTTCAACAGGATTCTCTTATCTGGACGGACTCGGAAATGGTATCAACGACGGAGTTGACGAAAGCTGGGGACCAAGGTTGGACGCCGGTTTGCTGATTCCTCAATATAACAGTCCGCTGGACGCAAATGGCAATCGTACTGCAACGCCCTGGGTTTCAAATCCTAATAATGTAAAAGACTTTTTCCAGACCGGTTATACGATTGATAATTCGGTAGCTGTGTCTTCCAGTTCTGAAAATGGTGATACGCGTTTGTCTTTTGGTCAGCAAAAACAGATTGGTACTATACCTAATACAGATCAGAAACGGTATACAATCCAGCTGAATACGACGCAGAATTTGACAAAAAGATTAAAAACCAATGCCCTGGTAAATTATGTAAGAACTGCCAACGACAACCTGGTAGGACAAGGATATCATGCAAATAACCCTATGCAATCTCTCGGAGGGTGGTTTGGCCGCCAGGTGGATATGAAAGATTTGAAGGAACATTACAATGATACTTTCGCAGACGGAATGCCTTATAACTGGAACAACAATTTCCATGACAACCCGTATTTCAATGTAAACAATAATACACATTCACGTTACAAAGACCGTGTATTTGGCAATGTGAGTGCAACTTACCGGTTTCATGAGTGGTTTAGTGCCATGGCCAGAATCGGTACAGACTGGTCGGCTGAGCAACGCAAGGAAATAACGCTCAACAAATCCAACGAAACGCTGACAAGTATGGCGGACAAAACGTGGGGCGGCGGCAAATTCACTGAATCGAAGTATAACATCAATGAGATCAATGCGGACCTGATATTAACCGGTCATGGCAATATCTCAAAAGACCTTACATTAAGTTACACAGCAGGAGCCAATTACCGGAATTATTCCTACAATTTCAGCTCACTTGGTGCCGCGCAACTTACTGTTCCTGATCTGTTCAATATCAAGAATGCCAAAGGAAGTCCGACAACGGATATGACTACGAATAAGTTGAGAACAAATAGTGTTTATGGACAAGCATCCCTGGGATTTAAGGATTATCTCTATCTAGACGTCACTGCCCGTAATGACTGGAGTTCAACATTGCCAAAAGGCAACTGGTCTTATTTTTATCCTTCGGCGAGTCTGAGCTGGGTTTTCACCAATGTAATTCCGGTTAATCCCGACATCCTGAGCTTTGGTAAACTGCGCGCAAGCTGGGCAAGTGTAGGAAATGGTGGCAGCCCTTATCAGCTGCAATCGTCTTACAATGCCAATGCAACCGCTTTTGATGGTGTAACGCTTTACAGTATTTCAAGCACGTTGCCTCCGCTTAACCTGAAACCGGAAAAAGCAAAAAGTACAGAAGTTGGTTTGGAACTGCAGTTCTTAAACCGCCGAATCGGACTGGATGCAACGTACTACAATAAAATCACGACCAACCAGATCATGCAGGTGAATATTTCCGGAGCATCGGGATACAGCACCATGCAGCTGAATGCGGGAGAAATCCAGAACAAAGGAATTGAACTGCAATTGAACGCAGGCATTATCAGCAATTCGGGTGGCTTCAACTGGGATTTGAGCGTAAACTGGGCCAAGAACAAAAGTATGGTGAATAAACTATACGAAGACCCTACAACCGGCCAGAAACTGGAAGCTTATACGATCACATCCGTTTGGGGGCTTACTGTGGATGCGGTTCCGGGAGAGGCTTACGGTGTAATGAGAGGTTCTTCCTTTGCAAGAGATGCTTCAACGGGAGCAATCATTGTCGGAAGCAATGGATTGCCAACTTACAATTCTACCCCAACTGCAGTAGGTAATGTAATGCCCGACTGGGTAGGTGGTGTTACCAATAATTTTACTTACAAAAATTTCAATTTCAGCTTCCTGCTGGATATGAGAAAAGGCGGTGATGTGTTTAGTGTGACGCAATGGTTTGGCTTACAGTCTGGTGTGACAGCTCCAACAGTTGAAGGCGGAATTCGTGAAAACGGGCTTATTGTTGGGCAGGACGTTTTGAAAGACGAAAAAGTTACAATGGCTGATGGGACACCTAATACAATCCGCATTGGTGCGAGAGATTATTTCCAAAGCCTTTGGGGTGGAAGAGAAACGGCTATCGTCGACGGAAGTTTCGTGAAACTACGCCAGATCGAATTCGGTTATCAGCTGCCGTCTGCTTTTACATTAAAATACCCTTGGCTTAAAGGAGCCGGCATTTCTTTGTTTGCCCGCAACATAGCCTTACTGTATACCAGCAAAAGCAATGTAGCAAACATCGATCCGGAAACAGGATTTGGTGTAGGAAATGACGGGTTAGGAATCGAACAATACCAGATTCCTTCCAACAGAAGCATAGGTGTAAAATTAAATTTGAAATTCTGATCATTATGAAAAATATAAAATCTTATTTCCTGATCATTCTTCTGCTGGTATTTACCGGACAAGCCTGTACCAGCGATTTTGAAGAAATAAATACAAATCCCAACAATCCCGTTGAAGCACCTATTACAAACGTGCTTGGTTATGTGCTGGAAGATTTCGCTCTCTATTATTTCGGACCGCTCGGAGATATGAGTGAGCCATCATCTTACAGCGGCCAGCTTGGGAAATTACAATACATTGATGACGCGAAGTATGTATTTACTTCAACGAATATCAATACATTATGGACTGTTGTTTATCGTGACCTGAAAAACGCCCAGGCCATTATTGACCAGGCAGACAAAACAGGTTCTACGAACATGAAAGCAGTGGGGCTCACCATGCAGGCTTATATTTTGCAGGTAGCCACAGACCGCTGGAGAGATATTCCTTTTACCGAAGCTTTTAAAGGTGACGCTGGTTTTATCACACCAAAATATGACACGCAGGAAACAATTTATCCGGCTATCATTTCACAATTAAAAACGGCAGCAGATCTGTTCGCAACAGGAGGAACGGACGTATTGGGAGAAGGAGACTTGCTGTACGGAGGTGACGTAAAAAAATGGCAGAAATTCTGTAATTCTCTTCGTTTGCGGGTTGCAATCCGTATATCAAACGTGAGCCCTGCCACTGCCAAGCCGGTAATTGAAGAAATCGCTTCCTCGGCTACCACTTATCCTGTACTGGCCAGCAACGCCGATAATGCGATGTTAAAATGGTCGGGATCAAGCCCATATATTGAACCGTGGAACAACAATTTTATGACACGTGACGATCATGGCCCGAGTAATATATTGATCACTAAACTGAAAGAACTGGGCGATCCAAGAATAGCAGTTTATGCCAAACCGGCACCAAGTGATGGCCAGTACAGAGGTGTTGAAGTGGGCCCTGCTACTTCTCCGATCATTTCCCTTTATTCCCGTATTGGCACTAAGTTCCGTGAAGATGCAACCGGCTTTTCTCCCTTCATGCGATATAGCGAAGTGCTTTTCATTATGGCAGAAGCAGCACAAAAAGGATGGAATGTAGGCGCAAGTACTGCCGAAACCTTATACAAAGCTGGTGTAACCGCTTCGCTGAATGAAAACGGCATTACAGACGGTAAGGTTATCAGTACGTACCTGGCAGGTTCAGGAGTAAAATGGGACAATACCACCAGCAAACTGCACACGCAAAAATGGCTTTCGTTATTTAAAAACGGACAGGAAGCATGGGCAGAATCGAGACGTACAGATGTGCCATTATTAGCTGCTGCTACCGGATCTCCTTTCCTAGGGCATACGCGCCCACCGTTCCGTTATCCATATCCACCAACAGAAACAACGCTTAATTCAGCCAATAGCGCATCGTTTATCGCTGAAATCAATGACAATTTCTGGGGAAAGAAAATGTGGTGGGATACACGTACGGGTGTTAATTAAGGAATAATTTTTTAGGATAAATTTAACGTAAAAAGGAGACTGGCTTGGGTTTTAACCTGTCGATAGTCTCCTTTTTATAGTTAAATACCCGCAGCTCCTTCATAGTCTTCTGGCATACATGAATTCTGCTGCTTTAAATCCGCCTGTCATTTCAACTCTTTTGATTTATAACAAACCAAAGCCTTGTATCATTGGTATTATGATGTTTTCAATGGCCCACTTGAAAAAACCTGCCAGGAATAAGCAACCGCACGCTTTACACTTGGAACCTCATCAAAATAGATCCGCTGCTATTTGAAGTGATAAATTATAAAGGAAATTAAGCCTGCGTTTATCAGTCGCCTTCTGACAACCAAAAAATGGGCGAACACTTCCGACCAGTCTTTCTATCATTGCATCCACTCCTACTTCGTTAGCTTTAACAAGTCCGTTATCAATCCACCGGCAGTAACATTCACCATTTTTTCTGATTTTCCTGTCGCCGGATCATATTTGTAGTAACCATTCAAATTCATACTGGAATTGTAAACCGGAAGGTAAAACTTGCCATCATATTTGTGCGTGCTGGGATAACTATAAGCTGCCGTAAGCGGTAAATCCGCAATCACTGTCGCAGTTTGTGCATTTAAATCCAACTTCACCCAGCGCTGAACGGGACTGTAAAATGCCAGGTCCGACAGTTCCGTGTATTCTGCAGCCGTAATTGAATTGACTGCCAGCTTACCGATCAGCTCCAATAATCTCGGAGGATATGGCGCTGCGGAAATGCAGGCATAAGCAATTCCATTGGCATCATAGGTAGTCCCCAAAAGCAATTGGAACATTGAACTTTGCTGTCCTACCGCATTGACCGGGTTAAAAGCATAAGTGGAGTCAAAGTCCGTTTTCCCGGCTGGAATTTTCAAAATCTGCGGTCTGGACCTTTTCGCAGCATTTGGCCCAAGTTGCCCGTCCAGCCCATACTGACCCTGCGTACTGATGTAAACGTTACCCGCTTCATCCACAACGCTATGTTCCAAACCCCGGGAGACCGGATAAGTGGCTTGTTTAAAAACAGCTGTATTCTCCCATTTTCTGGTCGTCAGGTCCACCACTTCCACATATACATCCTGTGCATCGTAAAACTGGCCGGTTTTGCTGCTGTTTGTTAAAAGCGAGGCGAATAGCTTGTTGTCGTTGGGACGATATGATAAATGCGCATAAACATTTCTGTCGTTCTCAGGAAAATTTTTGGCTTTCGACATATCGATCTGCCCCAGGTTTTCCATGGTGGCCGGGTTAAAAAGGAACAGTGCCCTGTTTCCACTGGTCGAGTAAACACCCAGGTTTTCATTGATGATCAGCACAGACTGCAAATATTCCAGCAATGGAATGCTTGCTACTTCCACCACGGCCCCGGAAGATTTCAAAATTGCCTGCTTGGACAATTTATTGTCTCCATCCAGCGAAATCCCGTAAATAAAATTCTTAAAGGAAGTTCTCGCCATGAAGGTGCTGTAAGCCGTGTTTTTGGTCAAATCGACATCACCGGAAGGTTGCTGCGAAAAAAAACCGGCGTAATAGCTAAACCCCGCAGTCGATTGCGAAATGCTGGACAACAAAAATCCTTCTTCCTGATAAAGCGATTCAGGTTCGGCAACTGGTTTATCATCACTGCTGCATGAAATCAGTGCGGCGGCAAAAAAAATGGATAGTAATAGATTGGTTGTTTTCATTGGGGATTGGATTTTGTTGGAAAGTTGTGGTAGGGGGCAATCGGCTGTCGGCAATCGGCTGTCGGCTTATAGCATACAGCTTACAGCTTACTTCCCCTAAAAGCGCGAAATCTCGTAAATGAGCTTTACATTGAAATTCGTCCCGGCGCGTGGCACCAGGTAGTTATCAAAAAGCTTGGCGTTGAAGACATTAATGACATTCAGGGAAGCGATTAGGCCGCGTTTTGCGAACTTATAGGAGAAACCCGCATCCAGGCGATGCTGAACGGGCACGTAAGCTTCCGGCGTATTTTTGATACTGTTGCCTTTGCCGACGGTGATGTGGTTAAACGGCGCGATGTAGTTGTAAAACAAGTAAGCCCGGAAACGATCGTCGGTTTTCAATAATCCCGGTTTTTGCCATGATAACTCCGAGTTACCATAAAAATTGGGGTTGTTTGGAAAGTCGGTGCCGACCAGGAACTGACTTTCCGCCAGCTTCATTTTTGTGAAAGTTTTGCGCAGGAAAGTCAGGTTCGTTTTCAGGCTGAATGCATTTTTGAAGGTCAGTGCCACGTCACCCTCCACGCCCAGCGTCCGCACCTGGTCCGCATTGTCGTATCTTCTGATCACGCCATTTCCTATGAAAATAATGTCGTGCTGGCTCCGGTAAAACCCGTTAATGTTCGTCGTAATGCTTAAAATTTTGGTGACCGGCTTGCTGATTACAACACCAATATTGAGGTTATCGCTGCTTTCCGGCAACAGGTCTGTATTGCGGACGATATCTGCGCCGTTGCCTACGAACTGGGCAAACTGCGGGATCAGGTAACCTTTCTCAAAAGATGCGCGGGTGAAAAAACCTTCGGCTATATCATACTTCAATGCCGTATTCCAGCCCCATATGCCGTCCTTCTTTTTAACTAGCTCAAATGTGTTGTTTTCGGCACCATCGAGAATATAATCGTACCTTTTAGTGGCAGCTGAAAAAGTTAACCTGTTCATAAACAAGCCCTCATACTGCACTCCGGCCACATTTTTGGTCAGAAACTGAGGAATGCGCAGGTAATCCTCCATGGGATCGGCTTCCAGATAATCGATGCCGGTCAGCTTTTGTTTGGCATATAAATTCGAGAAAAGCAGTTTGTGATCCGGGCTTATTTTAAAGGTAAAACTGCTCCGATTGATCCAGCCATGGATGTAAGTATCCGAATTGGCTTCGTAATATTCGCCCGGGCTCTCCTTTCTGCCAATCACTTTTCCACTCCAGCTGTACACATTCGTGGTCGTATCCACATAATTCAAAGTCTGACTGCTGTAATTAGCGGCTGTGGAAAACAGCGCCCGCTGTTTCCAGAGTGACTTTTCATATTTTAAAACCGCCGTCAGGTTTTCGGCCTTATACTTCGCCTCTCCGAAAGCAGTCCCGCTTACCCTGGCGCCGTTTTGCAATTCTTTGTTTCCGCCCGAAACGTTCACTGAAAGTTTCAGTTCGTCGGCCCAGGGCTTACTGTGGGTACCGATGGTTATCCCGCCAAAAAAGATCCTATACTGGTCGTGGAAGCGCTTGACGCGTTCGATACGGTTACCATTTTCAAAAATCCTGGCGTCCATTCTGTAACTGTTATCGGAGTAATTGACAGCGCCTGTAACATTCAGGAAGTAATTTTTCTTATTGGCCAGCCCCAATGCAAAATCGCCCAAATGCGTATTGTAAGAGCCGACATTGTAAGAAGCGCGAAGCGAATTGTACGATTTCTGCTCGGTTACCAGATTAATACCGCCGCCTAACGCATCAGTACCAACGTCGACCGGCAATACGCCTTTATATACATCGATCCGTTTCAGGTTTCCGATCGGCAAAGTCGAAATATCGAAGTTGGGATAAATGAATTCCATCGGCAGACCATCAATGTAGACCCGCACTGCATTGCCACGTAAACCGTTAATCGAAATATCTGAAGGCTCCCCAAGTGAGCTTGAACGCCGGATGCGCACACCCGAAAGCCGGTCGATGATGTCGGTGATCAGTACATTCTGGCTCACCACATTCTTGATCTCCACGCTGCTGATGGTGATCGGCTTCATTTCCTGTACGCGGCTTTGCTTTTCAGTTTTTACCAAAACCTCATCAAGATCTTTGGTATCACTAATCAATACGACATCTTCAACCACATTACGGCTAGTGATTTTTATATCTTTTTCAAACGTTTTAAAACCTACGTGGCTTACAACCAGTTTGTAATCTCCTGCCGGAATATTTATGAGCCGGAATGTACCATCCGCATCTGACGCAGTCTCATATTTGGTATTTTTCAAAGAGACAGAAACAAAAGACAAAGCATTGCCATCGCCGTTTTTGACTGTTCCAGAAAAGGAAAACCCTTGGCCATATCCAGTTTCATCAATAAGCAGCAACATAAAGAGGAGGAAAAATATTCTCATAACAGATCATTTGCAGAATTTTCGTCAAATGTAATTACTTATTTGTATTTAGTTTAAATAATATTAATATTTGCAAAAATAATTTTATGCCACAATTCTATTTTATCTTCCTGGGAATGTACTTGTACTATTCCAAGTCAAAATATTATCCAGACTTTCTGTTCAGCCCGCGATTTCGTAGCGTCCGGCTCTTTGGATTGCTTTTTACGATAGCCGGATCTTTGTTATATGTGCGAGCTGATGGTTGGGCAGGCGGGCTTTTGCTTGCATTGGCCGCCAGTATGCTGGCGATGGGTATGGTCCAGCTTTTTGCGGTGTTGGGTAAATATTATTTCTATGGAATGGCCGTAGTCATACATGTTTTATTACTGATACAACTGATCTGCGATGCCAGCTAAAAAGGAATATCTGACAACACGCGGCCAGCGTGCCCTCAAAATCACGGCCGGACTTTTCGGCGGCTATTTTCTTGCTGTGGCCGTTCACATGCTTCTGGCCGTCGCACTTCCTTATCGCATGGAAATCATTCTTACTGGTGCGTTTTCGGTCTTTTTGCTTTGGACAGCACTCATGATCATCGCATTTCTAATGCGCAATGGCTGGATTGTCTGGAGCATATATCTTCTTTCGATTATTTTTTGCGCAGCAGGAATATATCTTCTAAAATAGCTATGAAGAAACTAAAAGGTTTATCGCCGCGACTCTACAACATTACTTTTAACACCCACACCGTTTCGGGCATTGTCATCAGCTTTGGGCTGTACGTAATATTTTTTGCCGGCGCATTTTCGCTCTTTAAAGATGAATTTTACCAATGGGAAAATCCGGCAGCACGGCAAACATTGGTACACCCGGTTGACTATGATCAAATGCTAAGCAGCCTGAAAAAATCCAACCCCCAATTTGATTTTTCAGAAGATATTACCATCGTCACAGAATCCGCGGAAAGACCTCTGGTCAAGGTTTACGGGCATTTAACTGTACCCAAAGGCAAACCCGAGCAACATTACTACACGACCTATTTTCCGGCGACCGGTCAATTTTTCAAGGACGAAAAAACCACGGTCGGAGAAACGTTATACCGGTTGCATTTTTTTGACCAGATCCCGTTTATAGGCAGGTATCTTTCCGGCTTCGTGGCTCTGTTCTTTGCTTTCGCGGTGATTACGGGTGTAATGATCCACTGGCAAAATATGCTTACCAAATTTCACGGCTTTTCGCTCAAAGGGTCATTGAAAAATATCTGGACCAATGCGCACACTGTCTTTGGTTTACTGGGACTGCCTTTCCAGCTGATGTATGCGATTACCGGGGCTTACTATATGCTGTCATTTCTGGTTTTGCTTCCGGTGGTGATGGTGTTCTACGACGGCAATCAGGAGAAAGCGATCAATGATATTTTTTCGGAGCGCGCCATGGAAGTGAGTGAAACATCTCCTTTTACCACAAAGAATCTAGGGGTAACAGGCATTCTCGAAAAAGTAAAAAATGAAAATCCGGAGTTGGATTTACGTTACTTGCAGATCAAACATTATGACCGGGAAGACGGTATCGTTTCGGCTTCGCTGGAAAACAGCAAAACTTTCGCGGGCGACGGCTCAGTGGCGGTAAGGCTGAAAGATGGAGCATTGATCTCCGACAAATTACCAGGCAAAAAGACTTACGCTGAATCCGTATTATTCGGAATATCCCGACTGCATTTCGCTACTTTCGGAGGGCTTGCTTTGAAGGCAATCTATTTTCTGTTAGCTCTGTTTACCTGTTTCGTTATCATTAGCGGTGTCTTGCTCTGGAAAGAGGCCAGGAATAAAAAAAGCTATACTGACAAACAAAAGCAGTTCCATCACAGGGTCACCATGTGGTATCTTGCCATTTCCTTCGGTCTTTTCCCTGCCACAGCCATTCTGTTCAGTGCAGAATTACTGATACCAAACGTTGAAAACCACGTTTTCCTGGTTAGGGCTGTGTTTTTCGTATCGTGGCTCGCGTTAAGTATAGCGGGGTTACTGCTGAAAACAGAATCCGGAATGACCTGGTTTTACCTGCTTGTTGGTGGGCTGTTTTCGGTTCTTGTCCCGCTTGCCAATGGATTTGTAACAGGTGACTGGATCTTTAATGCATGGTCGATGGGACTTTATTATACTGCCCTTACAGATGCATTTTGGGCTGGAACTGGTGTAATTTCCTTAATCCTGGCTACGTCAATTCGCCGAAGTTTCAAAAGATCATCCGGTGAATTTGGTGATGATACGAAACCACACGGGAACGTCACGAAGCATTTACATCGCATTTGAAGATATATTTGCAAAATCTACTACAAAAACAGCCAATTAAATGAAAAGTAAAAAAGTTTTAATGTCCGTAATTCTGGCGAGTTTGTTCTTTGTCTGCAATAAATCCGGCAAAGCAAACACCCTTCGTGAAAAACCCAAACTCCTAGCGGAGAATACTGCATCTGCGCAGGAAACGGTCAGAAATATGCTTGCAGACTCGATTGATTTGAGCAAACTCCCCTTCAATGAAAAGGAATTGGCCGCCTTTCCGGTTTTTAATCCTCCGGCAGACATAGTTCCTCTGAATAAGCCGCTTACCCGCGATTTTGATCGTCTGTTTTTTCCGACGCGGGAAGGAATGGTTCCTGTGGAAGGAAAGGTTTATAAAGCTTTTTTAACGAGTGTCACAGGCAAAGAATGGTCTTTGCCGTATTTTGAAAAGAGCTATAAAGACCTGATCACAGCGGCTGGGGGTATGCTGATATTTCAAGGAAGAGTACCCCAGAAAGAACTAGACCGTATCAAAGACGAGGCTACCTATTTCGGCGAAGAGGGCTCGATTGATTACACCAACAATTTGGTGAAAGTTTACGCAATCCGTAGAAAAGAGGGAGATCATATATTTGTCCAGATCTCGGGATACAGTGCGGGAGGGTCAATCCAAATTCTTCAATTGCCCAAGGCAGATAAGTCATCAAATTGAGATATGCGACTTTTTTGGGGCTGACCAAAAGGCATGCCTTAATTTGGGCACAAGCCGATACTCGCAGCTTTTTCTCGGTTTTATCAATGTGATACTTTAAAACGGGTCAAAAGTGCTTCTTAGCGCACTTTTTGACCTTTTTTTACTTCTATGATGCTGCTTTCTGCCGTTTCAGGTGCAATTTTCTCATGTTATGGGCCATAGCAACCCAGGTAAACTCGGTTGTTACTTTTTGGAGGCCCCTTATATGGAAACGTCCATTTCGTCTTTTCAACTTGAATTTATGAAACCGAATAAATATTTTTGAGATCATCAATTTGATGCTTAAAATATCTCGATAATTCGCTTCATCAACAAACTGATTTTTGCCATCTGCTAAGTAATCCAACTATATACAACACAAATGCGAAATACTCATTTGTATTGAAAGTGCGCAATCAGCAAGATATCAGAAACCCGAAAGACGAATAGTACCTATGAATAACCACTTGAATTACGAACTCATCAAACCCGACAGATCGCTTGACGACTTTGTAGAAAGTTTTTGGATGCTTCAAAATCAATCAGACACCGACAAGGAGGTGATTGTGTTACCGGACGGAAGAATTGACTTAATTTTCACAAAATCCACTACTGAGGCAACTCAAACCACCCTTTTAGGAATTGGAACCCACCCGGATAAAGTAATTCTTACAAGGAATACAACAATGTTTGTAGTTAGTTTTAAGTTACTTGCTGCAGAATATGTTTTTAAGAGCTCGATTTCCAAGTTGTTAAACAATGCTCAAAATTTACCTCCGAATTATTGGAACTTTGACGCATCTGAATTAAATGATTTTACACTTTTCTATAAAAAATCGTCTCAAATAATTCAATTGCTCTTACCCACAGAAATAGATAAAAGAAAAGAAAAACTGTTTAGATTAATCTATTCTTCAAATGGAGAACTTACTGTCAAAGAGCTTTCAGAAAAAGTATTCTGGAGCAGTAGACAAATCAACCGTTATTTTAATCAGCAATTTGGACTCACACTAAAGGCATATTGCAATATTCTTCGCTTCCGAGCTTCTTTTCAACATATCAAAGATGGCAGTGTATTTCCACAACAGAACTTTGCAGACCAATCACATTTTATCAAAGAAGTAAAAAAACTCTCCGGGGCACTGCCAAAAGAGCTGAGAAATAACCAAAATGACCAATTTATACAATTTTATACTCTGCCGAACAAATAACTTGCACTATTTACCTTTATATAATAAAAGATTAAAATGAAACACTCCAAGACAACTTTTTTGGCAAATTCGAAGCTTGTGAACTTGCAACTTATATTGTAGAAAAGGATAAGCCTCTTTTATTAATGAAAGATAAATAGTCATAAACTGTGACTTTTATTTGGCCCATTAAGACAAAAACAAACGACCGATTTATACAATTTTCAACCCCATAGGACCAATAATTTTGCATCATAATTTTAAACAAGTTAAATGATGCAAAATAAAAAAACAGCAATCATCAATGCAAATGTATTTGATGGAAAGGAAATATTGGGACAAAGAACCGTCGTCTTTCAAAATGGAAAGTTCATCAGCATTTCAAAAGAAGTGCCAGTAGATGCAGAAGTTATTGACGGAAGAGGATGCACATTACTGCCCGGCTTAATAGATGCACATGTCCATACTTCGGAAGATTCGCTAAGAGATGCCATACTGTTTGGAGTAACTACCGAATTAGAAATGCAAGGTGGCATGACAAGAAAAGGTCGTGAACTGCAGATAAAAGACAAGAGTAATATTGCTGATGTTCGTTCATCAGGCATGGCTTTAACAGCACCTGGAGGACATCCAGATGAATTAATTCCGAAAGAGGATGGAATTCCTAGCTTTATCTTGAAAAAGATGGAGAAAATGACAGAGAAGGAAAAAAAAGATTTTGTTGCTGCATTTGAGGAAAGGGAAAATGAAGATAGTAATAAGATAGATGTTACAATAGTAGATGGTGCTGTGCAGTTTGTAAGACAACAAATAGAAAACGGTGCAGATTATTTCAAAGTAATGATTGAGGAAGGAACGGTTATGAATGCTCCAGGCTTGCCAATGATAAAAACTGAAGTATTGAAAGCCGCAGTGAATGAAGCACATAAGTTAGGTAAAATAGCGATAGCGCATGTTTTGACAGCTGAGGCTGCAAAAACCGCGATTGAAGTTGGTGTAGATGGCTTGGCTCATTTATTTATTGACAGACCTAGTTGGACGTGCGAATTGATTAAATCTATAGCAGACAAAAGAATTTTTGTAACGCCTTGTTTAGTGCTTAATTCTTCAATAATCGGAAATTCGGCTTGTCATGTAGCAAAAGACGACCGGGTGCAACACAAACTAAATGAAGATTGGAAAGCGACAATGTGCTCTTGTTTTAATACTTTTCCGTCAGGAAAAATGGAAGATAGTTTCAATAATGTAAAAGATTTACATGATGCAGGAGTTGATATTCTCGTAGGCACTGATGTATCGGTTCCAATGGCTCATTTAGGAGGGCTTGCGCACGGAGTGAGCGTTCATCATGAAATGCAGTTGCTAGTTGAAGCTGGTTTAAGTCCAATTGATGCTTTAAGGTCAGCAACTTCGGTTACTGCGAAAAGATTTAGTTTAACAGACAGAGGAAGTATTGCCGAAGGGTTACGAGCTGATTTGATATTAGTCAAAGGGAATCCCACAGAGAATATTTCGGATTCGCTTTCAATCCTTAGCGTATGGAAAGAGGGTGTTAAAATTAATTTGGATGACAATGCCAACAAAGTTCAATAAGTAAGTATGGAATGGCGAGCATTGATTGTCGCTATAATAAGCTTGAATATCCGTAAGTTAAGATCTCATGCTCCTGTTTCGGATAAGAAATCTTGGATACGTTTTTCCCGGATTTGGATAATCGCTGCAAGTAACCGCTACTTATGTTTGTATCATAAAATTTTCATCTATGATAGCAGCAAAAGGATACGCCGCGCAAACGGCAGAAAGCCCACTAGCGCCCTGGCAATTTGAAAGACGCGACATTGGCGCGCATGACGTACAGATCGAAATTCTGTACTGCGGGGTTTGTCATACCGACATTCACCTGATCCGTAACGAATGGTTTCCCGGTATCTTTCCAATGGTTCCCGGCCATGAGATCGTAGGACGTATCAGCGCTGTCGGCGCTCATGCCAAAAAGTTCGGCATCGGTGATTTAGGCGGTGTAGGCGTGATGGTCGATTCGTGCCGCGAGTGCCAGGATTGTAAGAACGGGCAGGAGCAGTTTTGCACCGTTGCCCCTGTTCAAACCTACAATAACCTGGGCCACGACGGCCTGCCCGTCTATGGAGGGTATTCGAACACCATCATAGTTAACGAAGACTTTGTCCATCACATCTCTGATAAACTCGACCTGGCAGGGGTCGCACCATTGCTTTGTGCCGGTATAACGACCTACTCGCCGCTAAAAAGGTGGAACGTGGGCAAAGGCCATAAGCTTGCTGTTGTTGGTTTAGGAGGACTGGGACACATGGCGGTCAAATTTGGTAATGCCTTAGGTGCCGAAGTGACGGTGCTGAGCACTTCTCCGGGCAAGCAGGAAGCTGCAATGCAGCTCGGCGCATCCCACTTTATTATTTCCCGGGACGAGGCGCAGATGAAAACCGCATTTAAAACATTCGATTTTGTGCTGGACACAGTCTCTGGCAACAGCGATGTGAACCCTTATCTGAGCATACTAAAAACCAATGGTATTTACGTAAATGTCGGTATGCCGGCCAAACCCTGGGAGGTGAGCTCTTTCTCGCTCGCTACGGGCAACAAGGTCATTGCCGGTTCCGGTGCCGGAGGCTTGCCCGAAACACAGCAAATGCTGGATTTCTGTGCAGAACATGGAATTGTTTCTGACATTGAGCTGATCGACATCAAAGATATCCATGCCGCATACGACCGGATGCAAAAAGGCGATGTCCGATATCGTTTTGTCATTGACATGAAAACCTTGTAATTTCAAGAAGTGAACAAGCCATATCTTATCAATTCCATATCCGAGCAGCACCGACTGCTCGGATTGGCCAAGCCCAAACATCCGCTGATCAGCGTCTTCCGCCATAAAGATGCTGCGTACGACAATTTGACCGAATTGCAGCACTTCACGCTGAATTTCTACTGCATCTCCATCAAGAAAGATTATGATGGCAAGTTGAAATACGGGCACAAGCATTATGACTTTGATGAAGGGATGATGGCATTTATCTCTCCTGCTCAACTGCTGATGAAACTAAGCCCCGGAACAAAACCTCCAGGTGGTATGACCTTAATGTTTCATCCGGATTTTATCGCTAATACGCCCCTGGCTGCCAAGATTCGAAACTTTCATTTTTTCTCATACGAGCTCCATGAAGCCCTGCATTTGTCTGAGCAGGAAGAAGCTAGGATTGAGGATATATTCTCCAACATAGAAAGCGAATATCAAAGCAGTATCGACAATTTCAGCCAGGACGTGATGATTGCCCAGATTGAGCTTTTGCTACAATATAGCAGCAGGTTCTATGCCCGTCAGTTTATCACCCGCAAGATTGCCAATGATGAGATACTTACCCGACTCGAAAACGTACTTGACCAGTTTTGGGATCAGCACAAAGGATTGCCAACGGTACAGCAAATAGCGAAGGAATTAAACTTGTCCGCTGATTATTTAAGCGATATGCTGCGTATTACGTCTGGCCAGACAGCTCAGCAACATATCCAGGCCAAAGTGATTGAAAAGGCCAAACAGTTGTTGACAACGACCAACTTACAGGTAAGTGAGATCGCTTACCAAATGGGATTTGAATATCCTCAATCCTTTCACAAGCTATTCAAGAACAAGACCAACATGTCGCCGACGGAATACCGAACCAGTTTCAATTAGGATGCAGGTGACATTGGGTTTTTGAAATTTGTATCTCACCAAAATTTCAAAAACCCACACACGAATGAAAACCTCCCTCTCTCATCTCCACAAAACAAGCAAGACCAATTAGAAGCGCTTACCAAAATGTACTTGACAAAGTCCCGGCTGAAATGATCATTCTCTTCGGCAGCTATACGCGGGGTGACTGTACTCGCTTATCATGATAAAGCTATTTTTCTGGTAGCTGTTGGAGCATCAATTTTGTATGCTCTTTGAGTCGTTTCATTTCTGAAATCGAGGCGAAACTTGGATGTTGGACGTTTTGATGTATCATCAAAGAATCAAAGCCAAATAATTCAGATTATTCAAGGCATGCAGGATATTGAGCTAGCTGGTGCTGAAACTTCGAAACGTTGGGAATGGGAAAGAAATCAGTTAAAGCTTTTTCGATGGAATATTAAAAGCCTATCGTTGGCTCATTATCAGGGTATTGGCGGATTATTGATAAATCAAAGTAAAAAATATCTTGATTACCTTCCTTGCCGCAAAAGCGGTGGTAGGGGCGCAACTGAGCCTTGGAGGCATGATGTCCATTCAGCATATACTGGGCAATTCAATGCTCCGGTTGAACAAATGATTGGCTTTCTTCAATCTGGGCAGGATGCTCAAAATTAGCTTGAAGCGGCTAAATGAAGTACATGGCTTGTCGGATGAAGAAGAGGATGGCAAGGTCAGCAGCAAAGAATGGAGCAAAAAAGTGATATAGTCCTACACAAAACAGCCTTCGGTTATCCGGGCGCAGGGAATGAACCTGTGTTAAAGGATATCACGCTGACAATACCACATGGCAAGACCACAGCAATCGTAGGGACAAGTGGCAGCGGAAAAACAACTCTTTTGAAATTATTGCTGAGGTTTTATGAACCCAATAAGGGTACGATTCACCTCCAGGGTTCACCTTCAAAGTTTTTAATGAGTTATGCAACATTTTCATCCGTGGTTGTTATATAACTAGTCAGCTTTAACATATATCATTTTTAAATCTGACGAGCATCTATCAACAACAAGATTTGTTTGTTTCAGTTCGAGATCCCAGGTAGGACATTCAGCACAAAGACTAAGGTAGAAGCTATTTGAAAGTTCGCTACGAAAATTGATTTTGTAGAAATTTGAATTAATATTCAATGAGGTTGGTCCACAGGGCAAAACATACCCCTCGGAATCAACGTATTCACCATAGCGACTAAAAAACATGTA
This sequence comes from Dyadobacter chenwenxiniae, assembly GCF_022869785.1. Taxonomy (NCBI): domain Bacteria; kingdom Pseudomonadati; phylum Bacteroidota; class Cytophagia; order Cytophagales; family Spirosomataceae; genus Dyadobacter; species Dyadobacter chenwenxiniae. Next base: position 3,735,850 of record NZ_CP094997.1, read on the forward strand.
GATAGAGTCTTTCTCCGCAACGTCTTCCCATTCGACTGTTCCATTTTGGTTGATTTGCCTGGAAGTCATTCTCCATTTGCCAATCAGCTCATTAGGAACAGTCGTTACATCGTTCGTTTTACATGCAAGAACAAGTAACAGTAAGACAATAGCTGCAATCGATCTCATAATTTCCGATCTAGTTCGTCTAAATGACACAGAAGCGAGTATTTTGGTTGTACTACCTAATAAAGTTTGGAGATGATCGGTTGTGCAACGGCCACGACCGTTTTCGCGCACGACCGAATTGAGCTCTTTGAATACTTTAGCGTCATGTAAATGAAGAAACTTGCAATTGCGTGTTTCTTGTAAATACGATCAATGCAAATGTCCTATTTAAAATGTTTCTGACGATAGCAGTATCTGATTAATAAGTTGGTTTTGGCGCACAGCATCCTTAAAGTTGCTCGCTTCTTTCTAATGTTCCATTTTTCCTGTCGCCTGCATAGGCGCTGAATAGCTGAAAAGCAGAGCTTCTGGCGACCCTGGACATACGTAATAGGAATACTCTCTATCCAGTTGACAAGGTTGTTTTTCGAAGTATTAAAAATAACTTCAAAATTTTGAATTGCGATGGAACGATTAAAGGGGACAACAAGTTACCAATACATTAACGAATGCGCATGTATTTAAATACTTACTATTGATGGATACGAAATCACTTACTAAAATGGCAAAGTCGCTTAGCGACCCGCACCGTCTACTGCTGCTTAAAGAAATAGCAAAAGGGACAAACAGAGGGTGTGCGGATCTATTTGAATTTGTTCCCATAAGCCAGCCATCCATGTCGCAGCACTTAAAATCCTTGGCCGAGTCCGGCTTAATCGAGTCGCATAAGGAAGGGCGTAATATGCGCCTTGCTATTAATGATGAAAAATTAGACGAGTTGACGAGCTTTCTACAATCCCTGAAAACAACATAGAAAGTTCCACCCGCTGATCAAAATGTAGCGGGATTTATTTTATCCAAATACATAAACATTTGCTTATATATTTATCTAATTATCTAACATATAAACAGCTTTTTGCATGAAAATAGGAATTGTAGGCGTAGGCCATATTGGAAAGACATTGGCGATGAAGTTGGCCAAAGCAGGACATGATGTATTTGTGGCTGGTTCAAGTGGACCTGAAAAAATACATGCAGATGTACTTGCTACGGGTGCCCAGGCAGTTACAGCTCAACAAGCAGTACAAGACAAAGACGTAATCATTTTATCCATTCCCCTCAACCGCATTCCTGAAATCGCGCCACTTTTTGCATCGGTATCAGAAGATACAACGGTAATAGACACCTCTAATTATTATCCAGCCCGCGATTTGAAAATTGACAGCATTGAAGCAGGCCAGGTAGAAAGTTTATGGGTTGTTCAACAGTTGGGACATAGCATTGCCAAAGCATGGAATGCTATTGGCTCCCATTCTTTGGTAGTGAACGGGAAACCCGCCGGAAGCCCGGACCGTATTGCAATCCCTATCGCCGCGGATCGCGACGCTGACCGGGAGCTTACCATGAAACTAGTTGACGACACCGGATTTAATGCTTTCAATACGGGCTCCTTAGCAAATTCCTGGCGGCAGCAGCCCGGCGCGCCTGCCTATTGCACAGATCTGACATTAACTGAAATACAAGCCGTCATTGACACAGCAGAAAAAGACCGTCTTCCCAAACGCAGGGATCTAGTTGTGGCAGCTATTATGGAACGAATGAGCAGTTCGACGGCAAATCCAGATGCAGATTTTGGCCTACGTTTGAGCAGGGCATTGTACATGTAATTTCAAAGTACAGAATTATTGATTCTTCAATAGAAAATATGAATCAAATTTCAAACATCGGTAACAAGATGCTAATCGGCCTGCATCTGGGAAATGGATATGGTTCTCAGCCGGGAGCCTGGCGAATGCCGGGAGTAGATCCCCAAAGCTATACCAGTTTTGACGCAAGGGTAAAACAGGCACAGGCAGCAGAGCGCGGCAAATTCCATTTTCTGTTTTTACCTGATGGGCCCGGGGCTGTCTTGGCAGATATTGCCACCGAATCCCCGGCGTTCAACCTGGATGTGATGATGACCCTGGCTGCGGTCGCTCGCGAAACGAACCGAATCGGTTTGGTTGCCACCGGGTCTACGACATTTAATGAACCTTTCAATCTGGCAAGACAATTTAAGGCCCTTGATGTGATGAGCCACGGCCGGGCGGGCTGGAATGCCATTACATCAAGTGGTGAAGATGTTGCTGCAAATTACGGAAAGAAAATCCCTTCGAGCGAAGACCGTTATGGCCGCGCCCACGAAGTTGTTCAACTTATACAGGCGCTTTGGGGCAGTTGGGGAAAGGATGCCTGGGTGCATGACCAGCAGAGTGGCCATTTTGCAAAGAAAGATCAGATCCTTCCAATAAACTTACAGGGCAAATATGCCGGCTCACGGGGACCACTTTACATTCCACCATCTGAGCAAGGCCAGCCCGTTATCTTTCACGCCGGCGGTAGCCCCAATGCCCACGAGCTGGCCGGTCGTTTTGCCAACGCCGTAATAGGTGCGGCATTCACGATTGACGATGCACGCGCCCAGCGAAACGCATTCCGGGAGGCGGCTAAAAGTTACGGCCGTAACCCCGATGAGATCAAATACATTCCGGGCCTGATGACTACCATTGCCAAAGACAGGCGCACAGCCCTTGACCGCAGGATTCAATTAGCCGGGGAATCACTCGCTCAAAGGGCCGGATATCTTCAACAAATGCTGGGTATACCAATTGATGTTCGCCGCATGGACGAGCCATTCTCCAAAGAACAGTTGGCTGATGCCCGCCCGTCCCGTTATGATCCCCGCTCACCGCATGCTTTGAAGATTGCAAAAGAAGGATGGAGCCTACGTGACATATTAGCCCACGGTGTAATTGATTATCATCCTGTAATTGTCGGGCCGGGCATTGAAGCCGCAGATCATATGCAGGCTTGGTTTGAAGCAGGTGCCGCCGATGGGTTCTGGATTTCTCCCGATGTAAATGCAGACGGAATTGATGCCTTTGTGGATGAAGTAGTTCCGATCCTTCAACAGCGCGGGCTTTTCCACCAGGAGTATGACGGAAAGACTTTACGCAGCCATCTTGGTGCCCCGGACCAGTACGGTATTGATCCGCGCGTCTAAAACAATCACAACAAAAAAACATAAAATATGAAAATAGGAATCATTGGAGCCGGACTGATAGGCAAAACACTCGCTGCACAATTTAGTGCGGCATCACATCAGGTTATAATGGCAGATGCGAAAGGGGTAGAAAGTATCCAATCTATTGCCAACCTGTCCGGGGCAAAAGCAGTGTCTATGAAAACGATTACGGACCAAATCGACCTTCTTGTCATTTCTGTGCCATTATTTGCTATCTCCGAGCTGGCAAAAACACTGCGAGGAAAAACTGGCGAAGATGTAGTACTGGTTCCTGGATCTGTTTGTATTCCAGCTCTGTCAGCCGCACATGCTGCCATTGGTTGCGCTTGTCGTTTTTCGCTTTCATCACATTCCATCTTCACGTTCAACAATCACTACAGAAATATTTCTACTACTCAAAAATCCACCCGCCGCCGAGTTTCGAGGCAATTAGCACGGCCAGATTCAGTTGGATCAACCGAAAGGGTGATACACCTGTACCTGACAGAAGCCATCGCTGCATTGCCTGAAAGTTACGGCACCTCCGATTTCGGACGGGCAACGAAGGGAGCAGCATTGGCATTGAGAGGAAAACTAGCGCTGTACCGCCAGGATTGGGCGTCGGCAGAAGCAGACTTCCAGGCGGTTAGGGACATGAATTATACATTACAACCGGTTTATTCACAGGTGTTCCGCTCACAGACAGAAAGTAACAGTGAGGTGATTTTCTCGATCTAAAACATTGCAGTAGCTGGTTACGGCGAAAGCCTAAGCTTTCGTTGGGCACCCGCGCTACGAGCGGCTCCTGCTGGACCAATGGCATTCCTTCCCCCACGCTGGTTGATATGTACGAAAATCTGGACGGCTCGCCATTTGACTGGAATAAGGTGATACCAGGATTCTCGGCAATGACGACGGATCAAGAAAGTGCTTTGTTTTCTGATTCAACAAAAGTGCAGAAGGCCTATCAGAACCGTGACCTACGTCTGCAGGCCAGCGTGATCATTCCTTATGCAAAATACACAGGCGCAAGTAACGTTGTATACACGCTCGGCTGGCCCTACAAAGGCTCGGCGGCGCCTTTCCGTCACATACAAAATAACTGGAACGCTAATGCAATCTATGTTTGGCGCAAATTTGTGTCCGTTGGGGACGAAAGTCTTCTTCGGGAAAACGGGCCAATTGATTTTGCTGTGATCCGTTTGGCTGATGTGCTGCTGATGTACGCCGAAGCAAGAACCCAGCATCTGGCAGCGGAAGGATTGTCTTACAGCCTGTCCGCCGATGGAAGATCGCTGGCACAGGCTAACAATAGTCCGATCCTGGAATTTACCGGCAGAACGCTTAAAACAAGACGATTCCAAACGCGGGATTATCTATGGCCGATCCCGCAGGCAGAGATTGATCAAAACAATCTGTTGCCTCAGAACCCTGGCTGGGAATAGATCCATTTATGCCTCGCTGCCAGGCTTAGTTACAAATGAAGGCAGCCGGTAATGTAGGATAACAACTTAATTTCGTGGTACTCTCAACACGAGTGCCATGAAATTAAGTTGGAAGAACCTTTACCTGCCGAAACTTGGCTTTTGCATGATAGACCCTCCTCTTATTTCCCCAGCGAAAGCAGGTTCACAAATACCCGGTACGCACCCGGAACACCCGCAGGCAGCTCCCGGAACCACGACAGGCTGGTGTATACATAATTACCTTTGCCATATTTCGCTACCAAAATTCCGCCATCGAGCGCAGGGCCGTCGGGATCATTCGATGAGATCACGGCTTCGTATTCGGGCGACCATTTCTGAGGGAAATAAAGTCCGCGTTCCTGTACCCAGTTTTCAAAATCGGCTTTGGTGATCTTGTTTGGAATATTGAGAACCGGGCTCTCGGGTTTCAGAAAACGTACTTCCGAACCTTCCACGGTAATGCGGTCGCGGGTGAGGACAAACGGGTACGGGCCGATATCCTTCATCACAAGGTCCATATCCGTATTGTATTGGATGATCAGGTTACCCCCGTTTTTGACATAATCCATGAGCGTGCCCTGGTAATGCTTCATCCGCTCATTAGTGTTGTAAACCCGCACACCAGCCACAATCGCATCGTACTGGCTCAACTTTTCGGGCGTTACATCCTTATCGTCTAGCACCGTCACATTGTAACCGATCTGCCGCAGGCTCACGGGAATCAGATCGCCGGCGCCCATCAGGTAACCAATGTTGGTCCCTTTTTTAACAAGATCCAATTTCACAGCCCGAGCGGTGGCTTTTGGGAAAAATACCTGCGCCGGAATGTGGCCGTAACTGATCATGGCAAAGCTGTTGTCATAATCTTTGCCATCTACTTCCAGAACCGCCTTTATTTCTGCTTCCTGTGATTGGGCAGGTGGGTAAAGTTGAAAAGTAACAGTTTGCTCCGCTCCTTTCAGTTTCATATTGAAGGGAATGTTTTCAGGGACCAATTTCCAGCCCGCAGGCAAATCAAGGGTTACCTTGCCCGAGCAATCGTCTTTCCCGGCTTTAATCGCCACGACAATATTCTTAGGCGTCTCGTCTTCAAACATATACACATCCTGCACAATATTGGCAAAAACCGGCGGCGTCACTACCAGAGGTTGGTACACCTCTCCCGCCACCGGGTCTTTTCTCTTGAAAACAACCGGCGTTTCATAGTGCAGCTTCTGCCCGTCCAATGCCAGTTCGTATGTGACCATAGCTACCGGCGGATTCTCGCCGCGGCCTATTTCATGCTGATCTTCCACAGAGAAAAGTCCTTTGTAGCCAATCGGTTTGCGCAGCCAGTAAGGTTGGGAGATCGGGGTGTTTTCAGGGATTTTTGTTTTAAATACAAAATCAAGACTGGTATCATACTTCAATGGCGTTGCTACTGCGGTGTCACCCGATCCGAAAGGAAATATTACTTTCTGCAAAACCACATTGGCCGCAGAACGGTTGATCGCCTCCACGGATACCTGCATGGTTTCGCCGGGTGTAAATGCATAATCGAATGCAGTGGCTTCCAGGTACAGTCCAAGGGTGTTTTTAATGATCTCGTTTACCTCGTTAAGTTTGGTGGTTTTCCAGAAACCGTCGGGCAATTTGTTCAGCTCGATTTTTAGTTTCAGTAATGCCGGAACGCTGGCAGCGGGGTTTGCTGGCTTGTAACCCGAGATGAGCGCGGTAACCAGCGGCTGGATTTTCTCACCACCTTTTACCCGCGTCCAGGTGGTATTCACGTCTTCAAACAAGTCCTTCTGCGCCCTTGGGCCTTTGGTATGCTGCAGATATTCCACCGAAATCCCGCGTGAACCAATGGAGCCGAAACCCTGGCTTTTGTGCATGCTCCGGCTTTCCGCCGAAATTTCTCCGTATGATTTTCCGAGCAATGCATTATACCCGCCCACATCGATCTGCATGTAGTTTTTAGCACTTTTGATAAATTCCTCGCGGTTTCGCATTGCCCACAAGCCAATATTCCACATCAGCCTTTTGGCCTGCCAGGGTTGTACAAATTTCAATTGTTCGGGGAAACGTTTCGGATCGGCTGCTGCCTCAAAAGCCTCCTCGGCCAGGATCGACGAAGCACTGTGATGCCCGTGGCCAGCCCGCGCATCGGGCGGAAAGCGGGTTACAATCACATCGGGCTTTACATTACGGATCACCCAAACGGCGTCGGCCAGCAGATTTTCTCTTTCCCAGATTGTAAAAACCTCTTCCGGATTTTTGGAAAAACCAAAATCATTAGCCCGCGAAAAGTATTGTTTCCCGCCGTCCACGCGCCTCGCCTGCAAAAGCTCCTGCGTGCGGATCAACCCAAGCTGCTCGCGGATCTCGGGACCGATCAGGTTTTGTCCGCCGTCGCCCCGGGTGAGGGCCAGGTAGCTGGTGTTATATTGCCTTCCATTGGCCATATAGGCGATAAAAGTCGTGTTTTCGTCATCGGGGTGAGCTGCCATGTACAGGATATTTCCCAGTACATTGAGCTTCTGCATGTCGTGCAATATCTTGGCCGACGATGGTTTGGCGGGCATCTGTGCCTGCGTCTCGGGGAGCTGCATGCCTGCGGCAAGGCACAGGCACATTGCCGCGTTTTTGAGGTTAAAGCGCATCATTATGAAACGATTAAGGAGAAAACCGTGGGTTTAGGCTGATTAGTTTTGCTTAAAAGAAGCGTTAATATCCAATTCCCGCTGCGGGATCAGGTAAAGCGGCCGGGCAGTTTTGCCCTGCGCGGTCATCATTTCCGCCGCTTTTCCGAAACGGAGCAGATCAGCCCAGCGATGATTTTCGAAGGCCAGTTCCACCCTGCGTTCACGAAGGAGTTTCTCTTCGAAAGTCCCGGCGGTCGCAGCGCTGATCGGCGCCAGCTTGGCTCTCGCACGCACGCGATTGATATAGATGTAAGCCTCCGGCGAATCGCCCAGCGCTTCGGCGAGCATTAGCAGCACATCGGCATAGCGCAATACCACAAAGTTGTAAGAGGCATCGTTTTCATTGAATGCATTTTCCTTTCCAAACTTGGTAATAAAGCGCGTATCGTTACGCGAATTGGTATTCAATACCCCCGCGCTGTTGACAAAGCTGGTATCCATGGATTTGAGAAAACGATCGTCGCCCCGCTCGTACGCATTGATCATGTTCACGGTCGGGCGGTTTTTAAACGCGCCGGTGGTTTGCCTCAACAGCGGCGAAAATGCATTGGTAAATGAATTTCCCGTGCCGGTTCCCCCACCCTTGAACTGCACCTCGAAGATCGATTCTGCATTGTTCTTGTTGGCCAGGCCCCAAAGACTGCCATAATCCGCCAGCAAGGAATACCCGTAACCGTCCACAATCCTTTTAAGCGCTGCGGCAGCGCCCGTTTTATCAGCGGCAGTAAGCATTACCTTACCCAGCAATGCAGCGGCTGCCCCTTTGGTAGCCCGCCCCACATCGGCCGCCGCGTGCTTGATCGGCAACGCGGTTTCAGCAGCCTGAAGATCTACGATCAGCTGTTTGTAAATTTCCGACGCGGGCAGCTGCGGCAGCGAACTGCCTTCGGCCACAGACTTAGCTTCCGAAAGCGGCATGGGTATATTACCGAAAGAGATCGCGAGATTATAGAAAAACAGTGAGCGCAGGAACAGCGCCTCTCCTTTGATCCGCTCTTTCAATGCAGCGTCCATTTCAATCGCTCCAATGCGGTCGAGCACGATGTTGCAACGCGCAATGCCCAGGTAAGAGTCCGTATAAGCCGCGGCGATCATCTCGCTGGTCGCGATTTCGGAGAAGTTGTCGATCACCGTCAACTCAGCTCCCAGACCTGTCCCGTCCGGTCCCTGGTCGGTGTTGTCCGAACGCATTTCCTGCATGATCCAATAGCTCTGGTTGTAAGTGCCGTTCATCTGCAATGCTCTGTAAGCCGCATTGATGGCCGTATTCATATCGCCCGCGGTGAGGTAAAAACCATTAGCGCTCCGCTGGGTTACGGGAGTAAGGTCTGTAAAATCCTGGCTGCATGACCACAGGCTTCCCGCGATTAGAGAGGCCAGAAAGAAGTTTTTTAATTTCATATCCTTTTTGCTTTAAAGTCAGTAAGGGATTTCAGAATGTTACATTCAGGCCAAAAGTGAAATTACGCGACAACGGATATGCGCCATAATCTTCACCCTGCACGCCCGAGAGGCCCGATTGGTTGTTAACCTCTGGGTTAAACCCAATGTATTTGGTACTGGTAAACAAGTTGGTACCCGATACATATGCCCGAAGTGACTGCACTTTCCCGAGCATGGTCTTAGGAAATGTGTAACCCAGGGTGATGCTTCTCAACCTGAAATAAGACCCATCCTCAACCTGGTAGGAAGAGGGACGGTTGTTGCCGCCGTGCAAATCGGTAAGGCGGTCGGCACGCGGGATGGTGCCGTTGCCCGGGTTTTCGGGAGAGATCCAGCGCTCTGTCCAGTCTTTGTACGAGTTAGTCCCGGCTTCCCCATTGCCCAGGTGGCGGCGGGTCAGATTCAGGATTTTGGAGCCCTGCACACCCTGAAAGAAAACGCTAAGGTCCAAACCTTTGAAACTGAAACGATTGGTGATCCCGTACATGAAGTCTGGCATGTAGTTGCCAATCACCGTACGGTCACTTGCATTCACTCTGCCGTCACCGTTCACGTCTTTAAATCGCAGGTCTCCCGGGCGGGCTGCGGGTGCAATTGCATCTTTCGGAGCAGCGTCGATCTCAGCCTGTGACTGGTAGATCCCATCGACCACATAGCCGTAATAGCTCCCGATCGGCGCGCCGATCTGCGTAATATGACGGATACCTGCACCTCCTGTGCTCAGGATCGGATCGCCGGTCGGCCCGAGCTGAAGTACTTCGTTTTGATTGGCCGAGAAATTAAAGTCGGTCGACCAGGTAAACGCGCCGACAATGTTGCGGCTGTTGATCGTGAGTTCTATACCCTTGTTTTCTACTTCACCAATGTTCTGCAATGCCGTAGTAAACCCCACCGAAGAAGGAACCTGCACATTCAGCAGCAGGTCGGAAGTTGTTTTTTTGTACCAATCGGCAGAGATAAAAAGACGGTCTCGGAACAGGCCAAGGTCAATTCCGAAGTCTACCTGCGTGGTTTTTTCCCAGGTAAGCTTATCATTGCTGATCGTCGACGGCGCGATTCCGTTCACAATCACATTATTAAATGTATAATTATATGGACTCAGCAAACCAATCGCTGCATAATTCGGGATCAGGAAGTTTCCGGTTTTACCCCAGCTGCCTCTCAGTTTCAGGTCGCTTACCACCGTCAGGCTTTTCAGGAAAGCTTCTTCGGACAAACGCCATCCTGCTGAAAAAGAAGGAAATGTCCCTGTTTTATTGCCAGCCCCAAAGCGCGAGGAGCGATCGGAACGGACGGTTGCTGTTAACAGATATTTGTCCCGAAAAGAATAGTTTACCCTCGCCAATGCCGACACCAGCGACCATTCCTGCACGTTGTCGCCCCCACTGGTCACCTGCCCGCCGCTGATCGACGGGGAGAGGTCGTCGGGGTGGTTTTGTGCGTAAACCTGGTTGGCATCGAGCCGGTCTTTTTGCGCGCTATAACCCACAACCGCCGAAATGTGGTGCTCTTTTCCGAATGTCTTTTCATAGGCTAATGTATTCTCCACAAGCCAGTTGGAGTTCAAAGATGCATTGGATTGCGCATAAGGATCGCCCACGGTTGCATTGCGGTTCAGGAAGGCACGCGCCATGTAAAATGAGCGGTTATAACTGTTTATATCGATGCCGGTATACAACTTGTATTTCAGTCCGTCGATGAGCTCGTATTCTATAAAAGCATTTCCGAAAGTCCTGAATTGTTTCAGATCGTCGGTCACGTATTTGATGATCGCCAACGGGTTACTGGCTGCGGTCATGTTGGCGCCGCGTCCATCCTGGGTCAGCAAATGGGATTGGTTATCGATCTGATTGATCGTACCGTTGGGCAGGTAAGGTGTTACAGTCGGCGAAGTAACCAGCGCAGAATACACGATTCCCGGAGGATCGGCAAAGTAAGGAGCACCCGCCGGAGAGCGATCGGTATTGGTAAAAGAAGGACTTAATCCAAACCCGATCTTCAATTTTTTGAGCGGGTTCACCTCCATATTGGCCCGGAAGCTGTACCGCTCAAACCCGCTGCGGTCGATAATCCCTTTTTGATTAAAATAACCTCCTGAAAAGAAATAATTCATCGTTTCGGTACCGCCAGAAACCGACGCATTGTAGCTCTGCACGGGCGCGGTTTTAAAAATCACATCCTGCCAGTCGGTGTCTGTCCCGGTGGGATTTTCGTAATCGTCGGGAATAAAATAGCTTCCGTTGGTCGTTTTAGTGTAGCGCGTTGCGTTGTTGTCATTGATATCGGCACCCGGCACATCCTGCAAATAGGCATTGTTTTTCGAATCCTTCACGTAGGGGCCCAGCTCGGCCGAGTTCATTAGCTCCACCCTTTTAGCCACGGATTGTATGCCAAAGTACGCATCGAACCCAACCACTGGTTTGGAACCTCTTTTTCCTTTTTTAGTAGTAATCAGAATCACCCCATTGGAACCTCTCGACCCATAGATAGCAGCCGCAGAAGCATCTTTCAACACTTCCAGAGACTCGATATCATTGGAATTGATCGTCCCGAGCGGGTTACTTGGCGGCAATGCAAAAGCTGTGGTCCGGCGCGTAATATCGCCCTGAATTCCTGGGTCCATATTTTTCGTCACAGGAAATCCATCAATCACATAAAGCGGCTCGTTGCCGGCAGATACCGACCCCAGACCACGCACCCGCACCGTGGTGGCAGCGCCTGGTTCCCCACTGGGCTCCTGCACCTGCACCCCCGCAATTTGTCCCTGAATGGCGTTTTCGAAGTTGGTTACCTGCACTTCCCGGATATTTTTGGCCGATAGCGAGCCAATGGACCCGGTAATGTCACCTTTGCGCTGGGTGCCGTAACCGACGACCATCACCTCGCTCAAACTGCTCACCGATGCGTCCAGGCGCACATTTAATGTAGTTTGGTTGCCTACCGGCATTTCTTTCGACACATACCCGATGAAGGAGAAAACCAGCACAGCCGCATTGTCGGGAGCACTGAGCGAAAAGTTGCCGTCCATATCCGTGACAGCACCTGTATTGCTGCCTTTTACCAAAATGCTAACCCCCGGCAAACCGTCGTTTTTTTCATCGGTTACTTTTCCTTTGACACGCACATCAACCGGCCGCTGAACGGTTTCGACAACAGGAGCCACCTCGTTTCCGATCACCGCACCCAATATCACCGGTTTTACCAGCGATTGTTGCTGCGGCTTTTCGGTCTGGTCCTTTTTCCTGATCAAATAGGCTTTCCTGCCGGTTTTGATAAATTCCAGGCCAGTTGGGGTCAGCAAGCTTTTCAGTTCAGCCTCCACATTTTCACTGTTATCGGAGGAACCTGCGGAAACAGTGATCCCCCTCACACTCGATTGCTCGAACAGGATACTGACATGGTGCTTTTTGCCAAGGTCCATCAGCACATCTTTGAGCTTGTAGGTCCGCTCCGATCTTGGGTTATCCTGGTGGAATAAAGGCGGGCGCGCCAGTGCAATGTCCTGTGAAAAACCGAGCCGGGAGGCAAGTAAGCCTGTGCCGATCAGACATGTTCGTAAAATTGGGATCTTCATAAATCTGGGTTTTTGGGTGAACGCAATTCTATTTCCTCGTCATGACGGATTATGTCCATCTCAAACATGGCCGACAGTATTTGCAGTAGCGCATCGGGGTCTTTGGCCTGATAAATCCCTCCTATTTTTCGCGCGGCGAGCTCGCGGTCCGCGATTTTGATATGTGCTGCAAAACGCTCGTTGATCTGCTCCACCACTTCTGTGAGCGTGACGTCTTCAAAATAGAAGGTCTGCTCCTTCCACGCGGTGATTGCCAGCGGCTCGTCGGGGGTGATCACCTGAAAACTGCCTTTCGCGTCGGCCGTGAAATAATTGCCCGGGCTCAGGTAAACCTCCTGTCCTTTGGGGAGATTGAGCTTCACCTTTCCTTTCTCCAGAAAGACCCGCTTGCCACGCGCCCTTGAAAAGGCATTGAACTCCGTTCCCAGGACTTCGATCCGGTAACCGTAGCCCATCAGCACCTGGAAACGCAGGTTATCTTTCTGATGGGTGACTTTAAACTCGGCTTCTCCTTCCAGCCATACCTGCCGAACTTCTTTTCCAAATCCAAAACGCGGAACCTTCAGTACGGAGTTGGAATTGAGGGTTACCTCGGTGCTGTCGCAAAGAAAGAAGCTGGTAAAATGCCCTGTTGGCGACTCGAAGGTTTTGTACATCAGATCGTCCCGAAACAAGCTGGCGAGTCCAAATATCAGCGAAGCAGCGGTAAGCAGCGCAATCCACGATCTATGGAACACGGGCAATCTTTTATTTCCCAAAAACATCTCCTCCGAGCGTTTTTCAGGAAGCGCGCCCCCTGCGAGGAAACGGTCGTATTCCTGCTGTGCTTTTTCAGGATCGACCAGCACCTGCGGACGACCACGTTCCCATTCGTCGAGGCAGCGGTAATAAGTCTCCTCATTTGCGCTGTCTTCAAGCCATTGTTCGATCAGCTTTCGCTGCATGAACGTAGTTTGGCCTTCGAAGAAATTGAACAGGAGTTGTTTGGTTATCAATTCGTTCATTGAAGCTAATATTGACCTTGATATCAGTATGTGGTAATTACAAATGGCTATTTAGAATAGTATCGGGAGCAAAAGGGTCAGGAACCAACTCTCTTTCAGCCCGGTACGGAGTTTTAGCAATGCGCGGCTTACGAGGCCTTCCACGGCTTTCGGGCTGATCTGCAGTTCCTTTGCGATCTCGTCGTACTTTTTTCCCTCAACCCTTTTCATGATGTAAGCGCGGCGGCATTGGGGCGGCAGGTCCTGGATTATACTTTCCACTTTAAGGTATAGCTCGGTGTACTGCATTGCTTCGTCCGGACTCACGGTTTGGGCGACCGGCGAAAAATCCATGGATTCGAGCGGGTCGGTGGGATCGAGCTGCCACCTGATATAGTTATACGTCCGGTGCCGCACGGCTTTGTAGAGATACGCCCGGTAAGAGCTTTCTACCTGCTCAAAAATCCGGTTTTGCCAGAATGTTTCGAACAGTTCTGAAACAATATCTTCCGCAATTTCCCGGGAATGTACAAATCGGACAGCATGGTTGCAGAGTGTCACATAGTATCGGCGAAAAAGAAGGGAACACCCATCTTTCGGACTGACTGCGAAGGCCTCGCGCAGCAAACGTTCGTCGTCGGCGTGAATGGGGGTTTTATTGGCGAAGGAAAAAGGGGACCGGTTTCCGCGTGAAGCCTGATCTTCTGAATTTCCTGGTAATGGTGTCGTCATACTCGGAATTGTTTGCTTGCCTTCTTAACAACCAGACAAGTTTTTCATTCCTTTCCCTCGCTTAACACCTTACATTATTTGGCTAAAAGCGCATATTTGTAGAATATTATAAAACTTTATTGCTATAATTCCAAATATAACAATAACTGAAAGCTAGCGATTTAAGCATTTTACTTTGCGAGGGCAGCACCTTGTTTTCCGAATGGAATCAGCACTTTGAGCGTTAGCTACATGAAGCCCGCGCCTAGCTACTCCTATGTTTGCAGCCATATGAAACTAGTGTGATCAAGTTGAGTTCTATTAGATTGGATTTAAAAAAGTGAGAAAGAATGAGAGCACATAGCTACCCGGCAACCGGGGGTATGCTGTGAATCCTTCATGTCAGAATTGCATAACTACAAATCTGAACAAATAGATTCTCATTATAAAAGAAAGGCCTGATATTCTCTAATTTCAAACTGTCTGTCGTTTCGGGAAACGTACACCTGCCATTGACCCCATAAAAACGGCCAATACTTCAGACATCATTAGCCCTCGTATCCACCAACCGCTTTTAAAAAAGCGGAAAACTCACTCGTCATCCGCGTTCCTTCAGCTACCTGATTCCAGTCTCTATGAACAACTTTCCGCGTCTTAATATTGAGCCATTTACGACGTTTGATATGGAGAAAAACTTTGTGACCGCGTATGCGAAAATCCTGCAATGTAATGGTCGGAATCGGATCGCCAAAGCGAATAACCCTTCGAGAGTAAGTCTGCCTTTCTTGGATCATCTTCCGGATAATTCTTCTCTTCCAAATAGACATGATAACGTTCTTCTGACTTCTCTACATTCGTCAGTAAGTAATTGTCAATTATAAACTCCGGCAAGATTAACTCAATAAGCGGCAAGAAACTCTCCAAAACAACCTGGTTTGATTAAAAACACAAACCTAGAAAACTACAACACACTCCACAAGTTTATAACTTGATCCGTATTCAAACCAACTGAACTACCATGAAAACGAAAAAAGCCCAGATTTCTCTGACCTTCTTGCGGTCTGCGGGGCCGGCCTTCCAGCGGGACTCGAACCCGCGACCCCATGCGTGACAGCCTGCGCGGCCCGGGCCACCGTGGCACGGCATGGATTCTAACCAACTGAACTACCCTGAAAACGAAAAAAGCCCAGATTTCTCTGAGCTTCTTGCGGTCTGGACGGGACTCGAACCCGCGACCCCATGCGTGACAGGCATGTATTCTAACCAACTGAACTACCAAACCAATACTTACAAAAACTTAAATTTTTCTGGCGGTCTGGACGGGACTCGAACCCGCGACCCCATGCGTGACAGGCATGTATTCTAACCAACTGAACTACCAAACCAGATTAATTTCACAGCACTTTTCTGTAAAACGTGGTGCAAAACTAGTACTATTATTTTCCATTGCAATACTTCAGACACCAATTTAGTTATTTTATTTGCAAAATAATAGCGCCAAAATAATGAAGAATCTGAAAGTGAAACAGTTGTACCAATCATAAAAATGACATTAATAAAAGAAGTTATCAACGCGTTGGAACAACTTGCTCCTCCGTCGTATCAAGAAAGCTATGATAATGCCGGACTGATTGTGGGCAGCGGCCGAGAGGAAATCGCGGGTGTGCTTTTAACATTGGACGTCACAGAAGACGTGGTGCAAGAAGCTATTGATCGAAATTGCAACCTAATTGTAGCGCATCATCCAATCGTTTTTAAAGGCTTGAAAAAACTCAATGGCAAAAATTACGTGGAGCGCACCGTGCTCAAAGCCATTAAAAACGACATTGCGATTTATGCAACGCATACAAATCTGGATCACGTCACCAATGGCGTCAACTGGCAAATTGCGAGCCTGCTCGGACTGAACAACATCCGCGTTTTGGCCCCAAAAAAGCAAATCCTTTCCAAACTCACTTTCTTCTCACCCGTCGAAAACACCCAATCCATCCTGAACGCGCTTCATGAAGCAGGTGCCGGGAACATTGGTAATTATTCCAATTGCAGCTTTCGGACCGAAGGAACCGGAACATTCTTGCCCAATCAAGCCGCTAATCCGGTAATTGGTAAACACGGACAACAAGAAGAAGTGAAAGAACACCGCGCAGAATTGATTTTCCCTTCGCATTTGGAATCTATAATCCTCAATGCGCTGCGCAAGGCGCATCCTTATGAAGAAGTTGCCTATTATCTCCAATCGCTGGAAAATGAAAATCAGGAAGTGGGTGCCGGTGCATGCGGAGAATTGCCAGAACCGCTGGAAATGGAAGCATTTTTACGCTTGCTAAAAGACAAAATGCAGCTGCAAATCATTAAACATACAAAACCCGTCAAGGAATCGGTTCAACAGATCGCTGTTTGCGGTGGCGCCGGGAGCTTTCTTTTGCCTAATGCGGTGAGTGCCGGAGCGGACGTTTTCATAACCGCAGACTACAAGTATCACGAATTTTTCGATGCTGAGAATAACATTATGATATGCGATATCGGACATTACGAGAGCGAAGTGTTTACGAAAAATTTACTGCATAACTATTTATCGGGAAAATTCCCTAATTTTGCACTCTGTTTGTCAGAAGTCAATACCAATCCGGTACGATATTTTGTTTAAGAAAGTGATTTCATCAACTTATATATCTGATTTCCTGTTGTAAAATATACGACTGACTACCTTCACTTATTACGCATTGAAACAAGTCCATAAAAGACATACATGGAAAACACAATCGCACAAAAATTAGACGCTCTCCTGAAATTGCAGGAAATTGATTCAAGCCTTGACGAAATACTGAAAACGCGTGGTGATCTTCCTGAGGAAGTCCGGGATTTGGAGGATGAAATTATTGGCTTTGAAACACGTTTAGGCAAGTTTAAAAGTGAAATCGCCAATCTTAACACTGAGATTGACAACTTCAAAAACGCTCAGAAAGAAGGTGAGAAGCTGATCAAAAAATACAAGGATCAGCAAATGAATGTTCGTAATAACCGCGAATATGATGCTATCACCAAAGAAATTGAATTGCAGGAGCTTGATATGCAATTGGCTGATAAGAAAATCAACGAAGCCAAAGCACGTATCCGCCTGATCGAAGACGACGCCAACCGTGCCGAATCCGTTTTGAATGAAAGAAACGAAGATCTTAAAGCGAAAAAAGGCGAGCTGAATGTAATTACCAGCGAAAGCGAAGCCGAAGAAAAGGCCCTTATTGGGGAAAGAGAGAAACATATCAAGAAAATTGAGGACCGTTTGCTAAAATCTTACCAAAAGATCCGCGACAACTCAATGAATGGTCTGGCGGTTGTTCACGTATCACGTGGAGCTTGCGGAGGCTGTTTCAGCATTGTTCCACCACAACGCCAGGCTGACATCCGTGAGCGCAAGAAGCTGATCGTTTGTGAACATTGCGGTCGTATCCTTGCAGATGTTGAAAGTGTTGAGCCTGTTCATCAGCGCAGATAACATTACATATAAAAGATTAAGAGGTTGTCTTACCCGGACAACCTTTTTTTATGTGCTTGAAAAATGAATTGGAAAAATAACTGGTATATTCCTGCACCTGCATTTCTCAAACGAGTTATCCTGTTTTTGCTGCTTGCGATTACTTTCTCAGTGCATGGCGATGACCTCCAGTATGATGTCATCTTTACGCCAAAGCTCCAAAAGGCTTATTTCGATATTCAAAAACTACGTCTGCCGTATGCCAGGACATTGATTGATGCGGAACGCAGCGCTGAGAAAACCAACGCGTTTATCCCATATCTGGACAATTACGCTGATCTGCATTATTTACTGATTTCCGAAGATAAGAAGGCGTACAAGGAATTATCGCAGCTGGAAAATCCGCGCCTCCAGGCCATAGGAAATTTACCTGATAATTCTCCTTACAAACGATTCCTGCAAGCTGAGATCCGGATGCATTGGGCCTTTGCCAAACTTAAATTTGGGAATGAAGTCAGCGGGTCGTGGGAAATCATTAAGGCTTATAAGCTGTTGGAAGAAAATAGAAAGCGGTTCCCGGACTTCTTACCAACATTAAAATCTTTAGGGCTTTTGCATGTCCTAATCGGTTCAATCCCTGATAATTACGGGTGGGTTGCTAAAATACTTGGCCTGAAAGGTAACATTCAAAATGGGATTGATGAATTGCGAATTGTAGAAAAAGAGGTCCCTTTTTTCAGACAGGAAGCCGAATTGATTGACTTATTACTGCACGCATATACATTACAACTCTCCCCCACCCAGCAGTCCCGCCTGCGGCAATGGCCAAAACAGCAGCCGGACAACTTGCTTATCCACTTTTTTGCTACAACAGTTTTGATGAAGGAAGGGCGAAGCGACGAAGCAGCACATTACCTTGCCGAAGCGCCTTCCGGGGAATCCTACATTTCTTTTCCTTTTTTGGAATATTTAAAAGGGGAAATCAACCTGCAAAAAGGCAATTATGAGCAAGCTGCAGATCATTATGCATTGTTTTTGAAGAAATATAATGGCTTCAATTATATCAAGGACAGTAATCTTAAACTTTTTATGTGCCATTGGCTTAATGACGAGGATCAGCAAGCGAATGTTTTCATAAAAAAAATAAAAACAACCGGCAGTGCAATCATTGAAGCGGATCAGCTTGCGGAGCGTATTGCCGCAGAATTCCTTTCCGGCAAAATAAGCCCCGCCCAAAAAATCCTTTACAAAGCCCGCTATGCTACGGATGGAGGATATCTGAAAGCCGCCTCGGCACTCATGGATGCAGTTACAGAAACATCATTCGCTTCAACAGAAGAGAAAGCGGAGTTTAATTACAGGAAGGGAAGGATCCTTCAAAAATCCGGTCAGCCCGCACGTTCGATCCCTTACTATAATCGTGCATTGACGCTGGCCAAACTGGAAGCAGCGGGCTTCGGGGCAGCCTCTGCGTTGCAATTAGGCTATATTTCACTGGAAAAGAACGACCGGCCCGGCGCTATTGCATATTTCGAGAGAGCAATGTCCTTCAAAAAACACGAATACAAAAACAGCATTGACAACAAAGCACGCGCCGCACTCACGTCATTAGGTCAATAAATTTTTGTGACCGATTTTTGAGCGCTGCGTCTAAAAGGAAAAAGCCATTATTTTCCTTTATGTCAAAAATCGCTTACGAAAATCCTCTCAAAATTTTAAGCTGGTCCGAAGAAGACCGCCCACGTGAAAAATTTATGTTCAAAGGCCGGACAGCATTGTCCGACGCCGAGCTACTTGCAATCCTGATCGGCTCGGGAACGCCGAATAGGTCGGCCGTTGACCTTGCAAAGCTCATTATGCAATCTTGCAAGGACAACATTAACGAACTAGCCAAAGTCACAGTCAACGACCTGAAGAAACACCCGGGGATCGGTGAAGCGAAAGCGGTTACCATATTGGCGGCACTTGAACTGGGCCGCCGCCGGAACGACCTCATCGGCACGCAGAAACGTAAGATTACCAATTCAAAGACAGTTTATGAAGAAATGAAGCCCTATCTGCTTGATAAACCTCATGAAGAATTCTGGATAATCCTCTTGAACCGTGCTAACCAGGTCATGCGATCGGTTCAGATCAGCGTGGGAGGCGTTTCGGGCACAGCGGTGGATATAAAGGTGATATTCAAGCTAGCTGTCGACAATCTTGCGAGCTCTGTGATTTTGGTCCATAATCATCCGTCAGGTCAGCTTAGCCCAAGTGCGGCTGACTGCACGCTTACGCGACAAATAAAAGAGGCAGGCCGATTGCTCGACATGCCTGTTCTGGATCATATGATCTTTACCGATAACGGCTATTATAGTTTTAAAGATGAGGGCGAAATGTGATCAGAAGACTTTATTCCGGTCGATCACATGATCCAGCGCTGCATAAGGAATGGCAAAATGAATGGCGCCCCGTGCATACGCAGCGATTTCATAAGGATTATAGTAAAACAAAATGCCTTCTGGCGTGAAAACATAGGCAACAGGCAGTACAAATTTATGATTAACCAAAAAATATCCGGCATCTTCCAGATCGGTCTCTGCACTTAATTTCTCTGTTTTTCTGAATGCTTTATTTACCAGATTGAGCAGCGCGGTGGAATCGGAAATGAAATCTTTCATTTCTATTTCCGCCCCTGTTTTCGCATCAAATGCATGATAGGAACGAAATGTGTTGGGATGCGCCCCGCCGGTGAATGCGTAGTGATCGAGTTGGTAAAATAAGACTTTGGGTGTTGAAAAAACAGTGTCGCCTTTCAATTTAACTTCCCAGCAGCCCGGAGCTTCGGGAAAGTCTTTTTTGAAGTCGTTGTAATTTTTCTCAAAAACTTCGAAAGCGCTTTTGATGCTGTTACCCGCTTGCGGATTTGCGGCAAGGCTGGCAGAATCACCGTAGGAATTAATTCTTTGAAGCGCTTTCTTAGTTAGTATTGCCCGGATTGCTTTTGCGGTCTTACCGGAATCAGATGGCTCCCATAAATCGAGTTTGATAGAAATGCCTTTGTTTCCGCTCGTGTCGCAGCCTCCGAACTGAGAACTAGTTTTCTTGCCAACAAATTTTTCCTGATCACTTTCTGCATTTCCTTTTTCCCCGGACCGGTTGCAAGCCACAACCACGGCCATTGAAAACAGGAAAAAACAGATTTTATTTAAACGCATATGCATGTTAATGAAATGAAATTTACTTACAAACTCATCAGTTCTTTAAACCGGATGGCCTGACGACGCGAGATTTCGATCTTGTCACCGCCTTGCAGCGTTACCAGCAAACCGCCGCTAAACCAAGGTTCAATTTTTTCGATCCAATGCAGGTTTATAATGTGTTTGCGGTTGGCCCGGAAATAAGTGTTGGGTTCAAGACGTTCTTCGAGATTGTTTAAAGATTTCAGGACCAAAGGCTTTTGATCATCAAAGTGCAGACGGACGTAATTGCCCATTGACTCAAAAAGACGAATTTTGCCCAGTTTAACAAACCAGCATTTTTCACCGTCTTTTACAAAAACCTGATCGTTCTCGCCCAGTACTTTTTCCGCACGTTCGTGTGTCTGAGTCGGCGTTTCCGGTTGGGCCTGGTTTTCTTCAATGCGGTGAATGGTGTCTTTTAACCGCTCCGAATCAATAGGTTTTAAAAGATAATCCAATGCATTAAATTCAAATGCTTTGATTGCATATTCGTCATAGGCAGTCGTGAAAATCACTTCCGGGCTTTTACCTTCGATGGAAGAGAGCAGCTCGAACCCATTTTTACCCGGCATCTGAATGTCCAGAAACAACAATTCAGGCTGCAATTCTTCGATCATAACCAACGCTTCCTCTGCATTGGCCGCTTCCCCTACAATGTCAATTCTGGTATAAGGTTCCAGTAATCTTTTCAATTCGTTTCTTGCAAGGCGTTCGTCGTCGACAATAAGAGTCCTCATAACAGGTCAGTTAGGAAATTAAATGAAGTTTAAAATTGATAAGCGGTCAGTTGCCTTTTCCAGTCTCCTCTCCTACCATCATCACACCTTCCGACAACATGGGGATCTTTACTTCGGAGCAAACCACATCTTGTTTCTCCTGAAAAATGCGGAATGTTGCTCCTTTACCATATAAAATAGATAACCGCTCGGCCGTGTTTTTCAACCCGACGCCACCCGAATCCGTGTTTCCCAGATTCCCTGAATTCAGGATGGTAATGATCAGCAGTTCGTTTGCAATTTCCGATTTTACATTGATAAATCCACCACCCATTTCTTTCGAAACGCCATGCTTAATGCCGTTTTCCACCAAAGTTTGCAGCATCATCGGCGGAACCTGCCAGTAAATGGCCTGGGAATCTGTGGAGATCGAATAGCGCAAACGATCTTCATAGCGGACTTTTTCAAGTTCCAGATAATCCTCGACCGTTCTTAGTTCTTCCTGCAGATCGACTGTTTTGCGCCTGTCGGCAAGTAATGAATTTCTTAAAATGTTGGATAACTGGGTGATACTTAGCTGTGCTTTTTTAGGATCCTCATATACAAGCGCCCGGATGCTGTTCAATGCATTAAATGTGAAATGCGGATTCAATTGCGAGCGCAGAACCTTCGCCTCGGCTTCCCGCATGGACATTTTAAGCATGATCTTCTCATAGCCTGCCAGTCTTGTTTGTTCTATATAATGATAAACCGTGTAGGATAAGATCCAGGCAAGCAGGTTTTTGCACCAATTGGCATAATAACCCCAGAAGACAAGTGGCTGGTTAAGCAGGTTTTGTTCCAGCACCTTACGGTCCATCGGCTGATTGACCAGTGTCATGATTAATCCTAATAACAAAACAGATCCTATCACGCGCAATGCAAGCCTGGGAAGCGGCAAGGATGACCAGTTCCATTTTTGGATCACAAGCCTGTATACATGCGTAAGACAAATGCCTAAAAGGATATTCGCTAATGCCGTGTAAAAGACGCCGGCTTCAAAACCAAATTCGAGCGCATAAGGCACATACTCGAACATGATCAGCAAGGTCCAGCCGAGGATTTGTAACGTCCAATAAGTACGTTTTTTGGACATGACCATTTATCTGTTGTGCTGTTTGAACTTTGGCAAATGTATCCGTGTGAGCCGCAATTCAGTTCACTAATACACCAAAGGAAACGAATCTACACAAGCGGTTTTTACAAAGTTTGAGGTATTTCCAGGGATAACAAGTGGGTAATGTCATTGGAAACTTCCAGCTCGAACATGCCCGTATCGTAAGAATAATTGACTTTGTACAAACACAGGTTACTGTGCTCGTAATCATCCATGTGAACCAATGGTTGATTAAAAAGTGTGGTAAGCAGCACCCGCATGGCCCGGCCATGCATGGCGATCAGGATATTTCTTTCGTGGGGACGGGAGAGAATGGTTTCTATCACCGGGATCTGGCGCTCACGAACCTGCAACGGGCTTTCGCCTTCCTCGGCTGCAAGATCCACCTGGCCCTTTTTCCACGCAGTTACCAGCTCGCGGTAATAGTTGTTATCGCCTGTGTTTGGCTCACGGCCTTCCCGGTTTCCCCAGGAGATCTCGTTAAGTCCCGCATAACTTTCATGAGGCACGCCTTGCTTGATGAACCCGCGAACTGTTTGATGTGTTCGCTTTAAGTCAGAGGTGTAAACTTTATCAAAAGGGACATGTTGATAGGCATTAAAAAAAGCGGCAGCCTGGGCTTCGCCCCATTCATTCAGCAAGGAATCAACACCACTTCCCTGAACAACTCCCCTGCGATTAAAATCTGTTTCACCGTGGCGGATGAGGTAGATAGACTTTCTTTTCAAGATAATAGGATAATTTAAATATTAATTTTGCAAATACCTTGTTATTAACCATTACAGCCGTTACAAATTTATACATTTTTTAGATATGTTCACCAGATCCATTACGCTTGATGCCCTTCATTCTTTCAGTGAGAATACCATCTCGAACCACCTCGGAATAGAATTTACCGAAATCGGGACGGACCACATAACTGCAAGAATGCCAGTGGACAAGCGGACGCATCAACCGTTTGGCATCCTTCATGGTGGCGCATCGGTTGTGTTGGCGGAGACGTTAGGCAGCATTGCATCATTCCTTTGCCTGCCTGATCCGGAAAAGCAACATGCTGTAGGTTTAGAAATCAACGCGAACCATATCCGCCCGGCAAAGCAGGGATTTGTGTACGGGACAGTGAGGCCCATTCATCTGGGAAGGACTACGCATATCTGGGATATTAAAATTACTAATGAAGAAAACAAACTGGTGTGTATAAGCAGGTTGACGGTTGCTATTGTGAATGCAGACCGCTGACCTTAATTTGCAAGAAAATAACCTGACTAATTATCATACTTTATATAAATGCTTTCAGTACAAACCGACACCCGGCTTTCTCTATTTGAAGGATTACAGGTTGCCGAACTCTGGACGGCATCCCGACAACTGGGATTCCCGTCTGCATTATGGAGGTTGCCGAATAAAAATGAGATTCAACTGCTGATATCCGTTCAGGAAGGAATCCGAAAATGCCAGCCGGAGCTTGAAAAACTATCTCCGGGATTTGTAATGAGCAACTTTCACTGGGAGAAGGATGAAGAGGTGCTTTTTCTGGAAGGTGATATTATATTAACCTTTTCCGGGGAGAGTATTTTAAATGACATTCAAAACAATGCAGGTGAAGAGCACCCCGAGGTCATAAAGCTTGTTGCACTGGCTAACGAAATCTCAAAAGACAATCAACAAGAATCTGATGATGAAGCAATTGCGATCCCCGAACTGCCGGATTTGGATGCTCGCGCCCGTTTTCAGCGAACCGTTGAACTTGCTGTTTCGGCAATCCGTCAGAACCAGTTCAAAAAAGTGGTTTTGTCCAGAACCAAGGACTTATCCTACTGCGAAAAGTTCCAACCTGCCAAAGCATTCTGCAAGCTTGCCAAAGTGTATCCGCATGCTTTTGTCTCATTGGTCAACCTGCCCGATCGCAACGAGTTATGGCTTGGTGCAAGTCCGGAAGCATTGGTTCGCCAGGATTCCGCCGGCACGTTCAGGACCATGTCGCTCGCAGGAACGCAAAATGCGCGTAGTGAAGCGGGCGAGCTGATTCCAAAATTTGACATCCGCTGGGGGGAAAAAGAAATTGAGGAGCAGGCATTGGTAAGTCGTTACATTGTTGAATGTTTCAAGAGGATCCGTCTGCGGGAATACACCGAGACCGGCCCAAAAACAGTTCTCGCCGGTAATTTATATCATTTAAGGACTGATTTTGAAGTCGATACCACTGCGCTCAACTTCCCTGAGCTGGCATCAGTCATGTTGAAATTACTGCACCCCACATCTGCGGTTTGTGGCGTACCAAAACTCCCGAGCTTAAAATTTTTAACAGATATTGAAGGTTATGACCGCTCCTTTTACAGCGGATTTTTAGGACCTGCGCAGGTTGGTGGCGACACAAATCTCTTCGTAAACCTCCGGACTGTGCGGTTCAAAGAAGGGAAAGCAACATTTTTTGCAGGTGCTGGAATCACCGAAGATTCCATTCCAGAGCGTGAATGGGAGGAAACGGAGATGAAATGTGACACATTACTGAGGGTGATTGCGCAAGAATTATAAAAATATATTTTCTGCTTTTAAACTTTTATAGTAGAAAAAAGTCCAATAGGTTTTAGATTAATATATAATTTTGGATACACCCCTGAATTCAATATTAACCTTAACAACGACCCCTAAACCATAAGCCCCGGAATTATCATTTTTATGAATTCAAACACAAAGTCTGTATTTTCGAACATACCGAATCTGAATAAAACCCTCTTCTTTGTAATTATTTCGGGTACGCTCCTCTCATCCATTTCCTGTAAAGAAAAAAAAGACACCTTTCAACAAAAAGGCGGTGGTGGCCCTACGATCGTGGACGTCATCGTTGTTAAATCTGAACAAGTTAGTGATAAAGTCGAGGTCAACGGAACGATTGTTGCTAACGAGTTTGCCGAGCTCCGGCCGGAGGTTAGCGGCCTGCTTACTTATTTAAATGTGCCTGAGGGACAGTCGGTTTCAAAAGGAACTGTGATAGCAAAGATCAACAATGCAGATTTACAGGCCCAGTTGAACAGAACAAAAGTGCAGCTTGAACTGGCCGAAACGACTGAAAAGCGGCTGAAACAACTTGTAGCAGTAAACGGAATTAATCAGGCGGATTACGATCTGGCTGTAAATCAGGTGAATACATTGAAAGCGGATATGGCTTACACGCAAGCTTTAATTGATAAAACCATCGTTCGTGCGCCTTTCTCAGGGGTTATCGGTTTGAGAAAAGTAAGTGAGGGTTCATTTGTTACGCCAACAAGTATCATCGCTACCATGCAGCAACTGTCTAACCTGAGAATTGATTTCACGATTCCTGAAACATATCAGAAATATGTGCAGAAAGGCCGGAATGTTGAAGTGCTTCTGGACCAGAATTCCCGAAAAAGGGAAACTGCCCGTATTATTGCACTGGAGCCTCAGGTTAACCAATCGACAAGGAACATCACAGTAAGAGCTGTCCTGAATTCAGGGTCAACCAGTCCGGGTTCTTTTGCCAAGGTATATTTGAATGCAAGTACAAACAAAAATAGCATCCTGATCCCTACCAACTGCATTATTCCGGAAGCTATGGGCAAGAAGGCAGTTACTGTCAAAGGTGGTAAGGCTGTATTTGTGGATATCCAAACCGGCGACAGACGGGAAGATGTAGTCGAAGTCACGAGCGGCCTGAATATTGGGGATACGGTGGTTGTTTCGGGCGTGTTATTTGCTCGTCCTGATGCTCCTGTGAAAGTGAGAAGCGTAAAAAGCTTGAATGTTGCGAAGTAATTGCGGCCGTAAAACGACTATTCCCTTTGAACCTGACCTATGAACATTTCTGAATTATCCCTGAAACGGCCCGTTTTAGCCGTAGTCATGAACCTGCTCATCATCCTGTTTGGTGTGGTGGGTTATAATTTCCTCTCACTCCGTGACTATCCCGCCATTGACCCGCCGGTTGTCAACGTCCGCACGAGCTACACCGGCGCAAATGCCGATATCATTGAAAGCCAGATTACCGAACCGCTTGAAAAAAGCATCAATGGTATTCCGGGGATTAAAAGTATCAGCTCTTCGAGTCAGATCGGTGCGAGTAATATTACCGTCGAATTTAATCTGGAAGCGGATCTTGAAGGCGCGGCTAACGATGTTCGTGATAAAGTAAGCCAGGCACAGCGTAATCTTCCCCAGGATGTGGATGCGCCGCCTGTGGTAAGCAAAGCCGATGCAAATAGTGATTTTATCCTGCTCCTGGCCGTTCAAAGCCCATCCAAAGGTCTACTGGAATTGAGTGAATATGCAGAGAATGTGTTGCAGCAAAGTCTCCAAACCATTGATGGCGTAAGTGCCATTAATATTTTCGGGCAAAAGCGCTACGCCATGCGCATTTGGCTCGATCCTGATAAAATGAGCGCTTATGGCATTTCTTTTAATGATATTTCAACAACATTAAGTTCTGAAAACGTTGAATTGCCTGCCGGAAAAATCTACGGCGATAACACGGAGCTCACCATCAGGACAATGGGCAGGCTTACCAGTGAGAAAGAATTCAGTGATCTGGTAATCAGGAACGACACTGCGGGGATCGTACGCCTTGCCAATGTTGCGAAAGTTGAGCTAGGTCCTGAAAATGAGGAGCAAAGCTGGAAATACAATGGCATGTATGCCGTTGGACTTGCGGTAATTCCCCAACCCGGCGCCAATTATGTGGAGATTTCGGATGAGTTTAACAAAAGGCTCGCGGAGATCCAAAAATCAAACAAATCGGACATTACATTCAATGTACTGCTGGACAACACGCGATTGGTTCGCCAATCTATCCTTGAAGTTGAAGAAACACTTTTAATTGCGTTTTCGCTGGTTGTGATCGTGATCCTGTTCTTTTTCAGGAGCTTCGTCGTTGCCATCCGGCCGCTGATCGACATTCCGATTTCGCTCGTGGCGACATTCTTTATCATGTATTTGTTCGGGTTTTCAATTAATATCTTAACCCTTCTTGGCATTGTGCTGGCAACCGGACTTGTAGTCGACGATGGCATCGTTGTCACGGAAAACATATTCCGAAAGCTTGAAAGTGGTCTTCCGATACGGCAGGCTGCATTGGAAGGAAGCCGTGAGATCTTTTTTGCAGTAATTTCTACTTCACTTACCCTTGCGGTCGTGTTCCTTCCGGTCATTTTCCTCGAAGGCTTTGTGGGAAGCCTATTCAGGGAATTTGGTATCGTTGTTGCCTCGGCGGTTTTGATTTCAGCATTTGTTTCGCTTACGATCACACCGGTGCTAAACGTGTTTTTGAATCGTAAGGGAGCAGGCCACGGATGGTTTTATAACAAAACGGAGCCATTCTTTACAGGCATGGAAGACGGTTATAACCGCTCGTTGCGTGGTTTTATGAAAGCACGCTGGATTGCCTGGGTGCTGGTTGCAGCTTGTGGTGTCCTTATTTATTTCACTTACACCAATTTACAAAGCGAGCTTGCACCCATGGAGGACAGGAACAGCATTCGTTTCAACCTATCTGCACCAGAGGGCACAAGTTTCGATCAGATGCAGCAGGTTTCCGATCAGCTTTCCAATTTCCTAAACGACTCCATCCCGGAAAAAGCATTTACATTTTCTGCTACGCCCGGCTTTGGCGGTGGCGGTGTAAACAGCGGCACGGCGCGCATTGGTCTGGTGCCCGCTGGTGAGCGCAAAAAAAGCCAGAATGACCTGGCCCAGGAGATCAATAAGAAATTGTCTCGATTTAATGATGCCCGGATTTTCGCAACACAAGAACAAACCATCGCCGTTGGCCAGGGTTCAAGAGGCGGGTTACCAGTTCAGTTTGTTCTTCAAAACCTCGATTTTAACAAGATTTTTGAAGTTTTACCAAAATTCCTCGAAGAAGCCCGCCAAGACCCGACATTCCAGAATGTGGATGTTAACCTGAAATTCAACAAACCTGAAATCCGGCTCACCATTGACCGGTTGAAGGCCAGAGATCTTGGTTTATCAACGACTGATGTGGCTGCCGCGATCCAATCCGCATTCAGTGGACGCCGGCTTGCCTATTTTATCATGAACGGTCAGCAGTATCAGGTGATCGGACAAGTGGAGCGCACGGAACGGAATAAGCCTGCGGATATTTCCAAATTGTATGTCCGTAACAACCGTGGAGAAAATATTCCATTGACGTCCGTTGTGCAGATGAAAGAAGAAAGCGGGCCGCCGACGATTTATCACTACAACCGTTATAAGAGTGCAACCGTATCTGCATCATTAGTAGAGGGAAAAACGATTGGGGATGGCGTTGCTGCTATGCGAAGGATTGCGGCGAAGTTGCTGGACGAATCATTCCAGACGTCCCTGACCGGTTCGTCGCGTGACTTCGAAGAAAGCTCTTCCAACACCAGCTTTGCCTTCGGATTGGCATTACTCCTCGTATATCTGGTTCTTGCAGGACAATTTGAAAGCTTTACCGATCCTTTTATAATCATGATCACCGTGCCCCTTGCATTGGCTGGTGCATTGTTAAGCCTCTATCTTTTTGAATTGACGATCAATATTTTCTCCCAGATCGGTATGATTATGCTTATCGGGCTTGTGACCAAGAACGGGATTTTGATCGTGGAGTTTGCAAACCAGAAACGGGAACAGGGCATGGGACGAACAGCCGCCGCGGTGGAATCTGCAACGCAACGGTTAAGGCCCATTCTTATGACCAGCCTTGCAACTGCATTTGGTGCATTGCCTATCGCGCTTAGCCTTGGTGCAGCCGCTACAAGCCGGGTTCCATTAGGTGTTGTTATTGTAGGGGGATTGATGTTCTCGCTAATCCTGACATTGTTCGTGATCCCGGCAGTCTACACATTCATTTCACCAAAAAATCATAAAATGACCGAGGAACAGAAAATGGCAGAAGAACTTACTGCTCAACACCAATAGCCGTTCTTTCTGTAATATTTATAAATCAACTAATGTCTTTGCATGAACCCGCTCCTGATTTTGAAATGTAAAACGAATCTTTTATTAATGCTTTTGCTGGTCGGTAGCAGCGCGTTTTCCATGCAGGCGGACAGCCTGACGATCACATTGGAGGACGCAATAGCGACGGCTTTGAAAAACAACTACGAAATAGAAATAGCCAAAAATAATGTTGAAGCCAATACGCTGCTCAACAATTACGGCGTTGCCGGCGGTTTACCACTCGTGACAGCCGCCGCTACAAACACGGAGCAGATTACACAGATCAATCAAAAACTAACCGACGGAACGGAAATCAGCCGGAACGCGGCAGCGGGTAACAACACCCAGGCAAGTTTGAACGTCGGGATTCTGTTGTACAATGGTAAAAGAGTTGTTTCTACGAAAAAGCGATTAGCGGAACTTCAAAATCAAAGTGCCGAATTGCTCAACTCCCAGATCCAGAACACCATTGCGCTGGTTATGACGAGCTATTATGATGTGGTTCGCCAATTAAGCTATTTAAATACGGTAAGGACCTCGATACAAGCTTCCGAAAAACGGCTGGAAATCTTGAAAGTGCGCAAAGAAGCCGGTATGGCCAATAATGCGGATCTATTTCAGGCACAAATTGATTTGAATACATTAAACCAGACTTTCCTCGACCAGCAAATGGTTGCCCAGGTCGCTAAAACTGAGCTTTTACGTATCCTAACCCTTGATCCCAAGGCTGCGGTCACCATTAAGGACACCATTATGGTGGACAACAATGTGAAACTGGAAACGATCCTGGACCGCATTACCGTAAATGCAGACGTTAAGGCGGCAGATCACCAAATCCGCATTAACGAGCTGATTGTTCGGGAAACGGCGGCATTGAGATATCCTACTGTGCGATTTAATACGGCTTTCAATTATTCAAGAAACCAAAATGCAGCCGGTTTTACATTGCTCAACCGGGCGGTTGGCCCTAATGCAGGCATTTCGCTGGCGGTCCCGATTTACAATGGTTCGGCATTCAAAAGGCAGCACCAAGTAGCAGAGATCAACACAGAAAGCGCTAAGTTACAGCGGAGTTCGATTGTGAGAGATTATAATGCGGGCGCCGTAAAAATGTTCCAAACCTATTTGAGCTCGCTGCAACAGCTCGAAACGCAAAAACTGAACTACAGCCTGAGCAAGCAATTATTGGATCTTACTTTGCAGCGCTTTGAACTCATCCAGGCCACGATCATTGATGTGCGGGAAGCGCAACGCAGCTTTGAAGATGCCGGTTACCGCATGATCAACCTGAATTATGCAGCGAAGGCGGCGGAAATTGAGCTTAAAAGACTCAGCAATACATTGCAATAAAAAAGCATTCCAATTTGGAGTAAAGGGCTGGCTATCAAATAGTCAGCCCTTTATTTTTGATTCGTTGCTGGCATAGGTTTTTGTTATCTTGATCATTGAAATTAAAAACACATTAAACCTTTCACCCACTTCCCCATCTAACAAACTTACTTCCTTCAACTTAACATCATGAGAGATTTTCGTCTGTGCTTCCTGCTACTGCTTTTGATCAATTTTCAGAGTAATGCTCAGGAGGAGCCTGCGGAAACATTTATGGTCAAGGGGAAATTGGAGGATGGCGATAAGAATCCGGTTTTGTTTGCCAATGTTGCCCTTTATTCCGTCAAGGATTCTACTTTAACGGGCGGGATCGCATCTGATGACAAAGGCATTTTTGAATTCCCTGCTGCACCGGGAAATTATTTTCTCAAAATCACGTATCTCACTTTGGATGAGAAGATTGTCCCCAATGTGAATGTGGCAGGCCAGCATGTGGACCTCGGAATAATTTCACTCAAATCTAATTCGAAAGTCCTGGAAGAAGTGCTTGTCCGTGGCGAAAAAAGCCAGATGGAGTTGCAGCTCGATAAACGTGTTTTTAATGTCGGAAAAGACCTGAGTAACATCGGCAGCAATGCTTCCGATATTTTGAACAATATGCCTTCGGTAACCGTGGATGTGGAAGGAAATGTTGCATTAAGAGGCAGCCAGAATGTGCGAATCCTGATCGATGGGAAGCAATCGGGAATGATTGGCCTTAATCCGGCAGAAGCATTACGGCAGATTCCCGGCGATCTGATCGAAAGCATTGAAATTATCACAAATCCCTCGTCTCGTTATGACGCCGAAGGTGAAGTGGGAATTCTGAACATTGTGATGAAGAAAAATATCCGTTACGGACTCAACGGTTCGTTCACGGCAACCGGCGGTTATCCAGCCAATTTCGGCGGCTCATTTAATCTGAATTACCGCCGTAAAAAAGTGAATCTGATCGCCAATTACGGATTAATGTATCGCGAAGGGCCGGGAAGAGGTAATTCCCGCCAGGAATATAACAGCGTTGATACGAGCTTTGTATATGAGCAAAGATCGGCCCGAACGCGTTCGGGAACATCTAACAACTTCATGGTTGGGCTGGACTATTTTCTGAATAATTTCAACACCGTTACGGCGACGGTCTCCTATCGTAAGTCGAAGAATAATAACAAATCGCAGTTGGATTACATGGATTATGACTTCAATAATGTACTAACCCGAACGGTCACAAGAACGGAGAGAGAAACCGAGCCAAGAACCAACCTTGAAGCGGCATTGAATTACGAGAAGAAGTTTGACAAAAAAGGCCAGAGCCTGACATTCAATTCCAAATACATTATCAGCGACGAAACGGAATCTTCGCGCTATCGGGAGTTTTCAAATCTGGATCCGGCTGGCATTATGCAACGCGCATTTAACACGGAGGACGAAAAAACTTTTCTTGCGCAACTCGATTACATTCAGCCCATTGGAAAAGATGGAAAAATAGAAGCTGGACTGAAAACCTCAATCAGGTTACTGGACAACGATTTTTCGGTGCATCAGCAGGATGAGCAGATGAACTGGATTATTTTGAATCAATACGATAACCGGTTTGCTTATGATGAAAAGATACATGCAGGTTACGTAATGGCCAGCAACCAGTTTGGAAAAGTATTCGTGCAGGCCGGGCTGAGGGGCGAATATTCGGACATTACGACCGAGCTCAAAAAGACAAATGAGCGCAATCACCGGGGTTATTTCAATTTATTCCCAAGCGTGCACATGTCTTACAAGCTTAAAGACATGCAAACAGTGCAGCTGAGTTACAGTTACCGCCTCAGCCGCCCTGATTTCAGGGATCTTCTACCCTTTTCAAATTTCAGCGATTCCAGGGTTTTCAGGGCTGGTAATCCGCTCCTTAACCCCGAATTCACACATTCTTTTGAAACCGGTCACTTGCTGAATATGCCCAAAGGATCATTGCTATCCAGCATTTATTATCGCCACAGGCTCGGCGTTGTGGAGAACATTACTTCGGTGGATTCCACGGGTTTTACCACAGTCACGCCCGTTAACCTTTCAACCGGAGATTCTTATGGTTTTGAATTTAACCTTACCTACGACCCAGCGCCGTGGTGGAAACTGACTGGTAATGCCAACATATTCCGCGCGATCAATGAGGGCTTTTACAATGACAAGGTTTTGAAAAGTGACACCTATTCCTGGACAAGCCGCCTGTCCTCGCGGGTTACGTTGTTCAAAAGTGTTGATTTCCAATCATCATTCAATTATCGTGCGCCCAGAAAAACGACGCAGGGCCGGGACCTGGCCATGTATTTTATAGATCTGGGTTTTTCAAAAGACATCCTGAAAGGCAAGGCAACCGTCACAGCCAGTGTGCGTGACTTGCTCAATTCTCAAAAAAGACGCAGCATTGTGGAAAATGCAGGTTACTATTC
Source organism: Dyadobacter chenwenxiniae (assembly GCF_022869785.1). Taxonomy (NCBI): domain Bacteria; kingdom Pseudomonadati; phylum Bacteroidota; class Cytophagia; order Cytophagales; family Spirosomataceae; genus Dyadobacter; species Dyadobacter chenwenxiniae. The sequence continues at coordinate 3,769,214 of NZ_CP094997.1, forward strand.
ACGCTCGGAATTCCAATGGCGGGCGAGACAATTCCTGGTCACATTCGCCTACCGCCTGAACCGCTCAAAGGAAAAGGAAAGAATGGATAACAAAGGCGGCGACAACGAGGAAGACTGATTCTACGGCTGAAAACGTTACATTTGCGCAAACTTTGTACGATATCGAATGCTTTTTATAGGAAAATACAATTACCTCACCATCGAGCGCCTTACGAGCGTAGGCATGTTTCTAAGCGACGTGGAAGGCGAGGAAGTGCTGCTGCCAAATCAATATCTTACCGATGAAATGCAGGTCGGCGATAACATTAAAGTATTCGTTTATCTGGATTCCGAAGATAGGCCGGTGGCGACGACTGAGACCCCAAAAATCGTTCGCAACGAATTCGCATTTCTGGAAGTGACGGATGTTACTGAGCATGGCGCTTTCATGGACTGGGGATTGATTAAAGACCTTTTCGTGCCGTTCAGAGAGCAGAGCACACCTATGCAAGAGGGAGAACGGCATGTGGTTTTCCTTTATCTCGATCAAAAATCGTCACGCCTGATCGCTTCCACCAAAATCGATCGCTTCCTTGAAAATGAGAGGCTTACCGTTGCCGAGGGCGACGAGGTGGATCTATTGATATTTTCAAAAACCGATCTGGGTTACAATGCCATTGTGAACCAATATCACAAGGGCTTGATTTACGCGAATGAGGTCTTTCGTGAAATCAATGTAGGTGATTCTTTAAAAGGATATGTCAAAAAAATCAGGGAAGAAAATAAGCTTGATTTAAGCCTGCAAAAAACGGGTTATGAAGTGGTTGAACCAACCGCACAGTTTATTTTGGACGAATTAAAAAAAGCGAACGGTTTTCTGAACTTGTCCGATAGCAGCTCTCCGGAGGACATTTACAAGAAATTACAAATCAGCAAGAAAGTCTTTAAAAAGGCGATTGGCGGGCTTTATAAGCAAGGCCTGATCAAAATTGGGGATGATGGAATCAGTTTGATAAGTGAAGATTAAAACAAAAATGCCGGTCGAAAGCCGGCATTTTTGTTAGCATTATTTCTTTCCGTATTTCACTTTATATTTTTCGTACAGGCGCTTTTGCTTATCGTCCAGATTCACTTTGCCGCCTTTGATAAAGGCCATCTGGATCACATTGCCGCGCATATCAAGCATATCGCCGGCGGTGACCAAAAACGATGCGTGCTTTCCCTTTTCCAATGTTCCTACCAATTTGTCGGCACCGATAATTTCCGCGGCATTTTTGGTAACAAACTGCAAAGCTTCTTCCGGCGTCACATCACCAAATCCTGACGAAGTTCCCGCCAGAAATGCAAGGTTACGCGTCCGCCACCATTCGTCGGCATACGTGATAGCCACCTTAACACCCGCTTTATGCAAAATTCCAGGCAATTCGTAAGGCAAATAAACATTCTCATCCACGCGGCCCGGCAAGCGGTGCGTGGGGTTCAGGATCACAGGAATCTGGTTTTCTTTCAGGAAAGAAACCACTTTGTATGACTCGTCTCCTCCCACAATCACCACTTTCTTCACTCCGTTTTCCTTTGCAAAATTAACTGCCTCGATAATGTCCTTTCCATACTCCGCCCGAATGTACAAGTTAGCAGAACCATCGAAAAGCGGCTTCATGGCAGCAAGACGCAGGTTAACAGGGTTTGGCGAGCTCGTTTCTGCATAAGCCTTCGCATCCGAGAATGTGGAGCGGAATACATTAATAATTTGCTGACGGTTCTCGTTTCTCTTCACCGAAACAGTGAAGTCATCATAGTTGAAAGTGCTCGCCAGAAAAGGTGGCCAGCTCAGCCATATCCCGTCATCTTTGGCTAACACGGCATCTTCCCAGTTCCATCCATCTGAATAAAAAACGGAAGAAGAGCCCGAAATAATGCCCCCCTGCGGCACAGCCTGCGACAACAAGATCCCATTGCCGCGCAATGTCGGGATTACTTCCGAATCCGTGTTATAAGCAACCAGCGCCCTTACGTGCGGATTGATCTCCCCCACTTCATTATAATCCAGAGTTGCCCTTACTGAAGCGATTTCCTGCAAACCAACTGTTGTATTAAGTGAAATGATCCCGGGATAAATATGCTTGCCCTTTGCGTCAATCAGTTCCGCACCATTTGCACCCGTAACCGATCCCGAGGCTCCCACTTGCGTTATAATGCCTTCATCAAACGCAATAGCCCCATTTTCAATCACTTGCCCGTTACCGACGTGAATGGTCGCGCCGGTTACCAGAACGAGCTTTGATTGCGCAACGGCTGGCGCCGGATTTTGTGCCTGGCTTGCAGGAATCAGCATACACCAGCTGAACATCAGACTGCTTAGCTGGATAAAGAGTTTATATTTTATCATAACAATAAATTGAAATCTGGATGATTAATGTGCTGTCTCGTGTTCCGTGTGAACGCCAACAATGTCTTCGCAATGCCACATTTTAGGTTGTGAAGCCTGCGGTTTTTGCGTCGGCTTTCCTTCTGCCTTATCACCGAGCATTTTCTGGATCAGCCGCTCACGCTCAACAGCCATTGTTTTTTGCTTTTCTTCATCCTTTTTTCTGTCAAAATATACAGCGCCTTCGATCATGGTAAATTCCGGCCGCGCATAAATCGATAGCGGATGTGCGTTCCAGAGGACCAGATCGGCGTCTTTACCCACTTTTACACTGCCCAGGCGATTATCCACGTGCAGCAACTTTGCAGGATTAAGCGTCACCATTTTCCATGCCTCCTCTTCCGGCACACCTCCATACTCCACCGTTTTGGCAGCTTCCTGATTCAATCTTCGCGCCATTTCCGCGTCGTCTGAGTTAATTGCAACCGTAACGCCTTCGTGATACATTAGTGCTGCATTATATGGAATGGCTTCTTTGACCTCCATTTTGTAAGCCCACCAGTCGCCAAATGTTGAGCCGCCTATGCCGCGCTTCGCCATTTTGTCGGCCAGCTTGTAACCTTCCAGGATGTGGGTAAATGTATTAATCTTAAAATTCAGAGAATCAGCCACGTGCATCAGCATATTAATCTCCGACTGTACATAGGAATGGCAAGTAATGAAGCGCTCGCTCGCCAGGATTTCTGCCAGTGCATCCAGTTCAATGTCGCGTCGCGGTGCGTTTGCAGCTTGTTTTTTGGAATTGGCATTATAGGATTTCCATTGTGCAGCATAATCTTTTGCTCGTAAGAAATGATCAAAAAACACCTGCTCTACGCCCATTCTGGTTTGCGGAAAACGCGTTCTGACAATGTCGCCCCAGTTGGATTGCTTCACATTTTCCCCCAATGCAAATTTGATCGTTTTCACCTCCGGGATCAGCATTTCCGATTGGCTGGCGCCCCATTTAAGCTTAATTAATGCACTCTGCCCGCCTATCGAATTGGCCGAACCGTGCAGCAAATGAGAGGTTGTTACACCACCAGCAAGTTGCCGGTAAATATTCACGTCATCCGGATTGATCACATCATTCATCCGCACTTCCGCAGAACTGGTTTGTCCGCCTTCGTTAATGGTGAACAGCGCAATGTGCGAATGCTCGTCGATAATGCCGCTGGTCAGATGTTTCCCGGTTCCGTCAATCGTTTTAGCTCCCGAAGGCGCGGATAATGCTTTGCCTACTTTCGATATTTTCCCGTTCTGAACCAGGACGTCTGCATTCTGTAAAATGCCTTCTTTCTCATTTGTCCAGATCGTCGCGTTTTTGATCAACACCGTTTCGGCCACAGGCAATGTTTCATTTCCAAAGCCCACAAATGGGTAATAAACCGGCCCGGTTTCCTTCACTTTTGCGGTTGTGGAATCTTTGGTTACCGTAGGCTGATATTTTTCTGAAAGCGTCGCCGACCAGGGAACAACGGACCCGTTTGGCAAAACGCCTTCACCAGACAAGCTTGTTCCGGTTAACCAGCCTGTCAGACGCGTCGTTCCGGTAGTTTTATCAGACTGATAAGTCATCGTAAGCAATTTATCCGAGAGAACGACCTTAGGCGTTATTTTTACTGAATCCTGCACAGTGATCTTGTATTCCGGCTTATCCAATGCACCCGTAATCTGCAATTTGCCCGCTGGTTGATTATTCACGGACAACGCGTAAGTCCCACGCACATCCGACGCATTCATGACCGACAAAACAAATTGCTTTCCCTGAATCCAGTTTTCATAAATCACATTATCCTTTCCAAACAGATCACCGGAAGTAATGATGAAGTTGGCCAGCAGCCCGCTTTTGAGACTTCCAACCTGCCCTTCCGCTTTGATCAGGCTTGCGGGAATGGTCGTTAGTGCTTCCAGCGCTTTTTCTTTTGGAAGGCCATACTCAATGGCCGTTTTTATATTTTTCCAAAAGTCAGCCTTGTTTTTCATACCAGAAACCGTGAATGCAAACGGGATTTCGGCCTTAGCAACCTCTGAGGGGTTCTTGGGGGCCATTTCCCAATGTTTCAGCTGCGCAACACTCACCAGGTCCGCATCCCAGGGATCGGCAACATCGTAGGCTTCGGGAAATTGAAGTGGCAATATTAACGTGGCTTTTGTGGCCTTAATCTCTTTTAAACGCTGATATTCATCGCCGCCGCCCTTGATAATGTATTGTATTCCAAATTCATCACCAACCTTGTCAGCACGCATAATGCTGTATTTATCATTGGTTTCAAAAAATGAGGGAAGTGTTTTGATCTGGTTGAATGCTTCCAGCGAAAGGTTGGTTTCCTTGGCCTTTTCGTTTTTGGCATACCAATCGGCATCGTAATAATTTTGCCTCAGCAACGCTACTACACCCATTGTAGACGATGGATAGGTCTGGGAAGAAGTGCCTTTACTGAACGAAAAATGAGCAGAAGCCTTTCTTTTCAATAATGCTTTGTTGGCAGCTTCATCGGTTAATGTTACTACTGCGCCATTTCCGCGCACGATGCCGTCATGAGGGTGAATCAGCACAGTTCCAAAACCAATTTTACGAAGCTCTTCCGCCTTTTTTGCATCAGGCGTGAACATCAAACTGGCGTCGTTTTCAGGTTGGATGGCCTGGTTCCAGCCGAATGCTCCTTTTTTATTCGATTCCAGCTGCGGCGTTTGCCTGCCGCCCGCGGTGCGTTCCCTTTTCACTTCCGGCATGCCATAGTCCGAATCCAGGTCAATGAGGGAAGGATAAATGTATTTTTCTTTGAGGTCCACCACCACTGTGCCTGCCGGGATTTTTACCTGTTTGCCTACTTCCCGGATGATCCCGTTTTCAATGAACATGGTCCCTTTCAGGATCGTGGTTTTTGAATCGACAACAATGTTTGCGTTCGTAAATGCGTAGCGCCCGGGTCGATCGTCGTAGGCTCCGTTTTGGGGGAAAGTTTCTTGCGCATGCGTGATCACGCTGATCGTAAGACAGGTCAGCAGGGCTGATAATTGTTTAAACATATGTTGTTATCTGATTGCAGTTCGGAATTACAATATACAAGTAAAAACGAAAAATCAGCTTGGAATGGGCATTTTCACTGGAAGTTACAATTACCGCGGAGAATTGTTATGTTGCCTATTTTTTGCATCTTGGTATTACTTTTCTTCATGTTTAATCTAGCCTTTTACAAAATGAATTATAGTCAATTCAAAGAATCACTTTCACAAAGCCTCCCACCAGAAACCGCCTCAGAACCATTGAAAGCCCTTTGGTATGCTGCAAAAGACGATTGGGAAGCAGCACATGACATCGCGCAAAGCAAAGAAGGAACGCCTGTTTATGATCATCTGCATGCTTACCTGCATCGGGTCGAAGGAGACACCTGGAATGCCGGATATTGGTATAAACGAGCTGGAAAACCGGTTTTTAAAGGATCACTGCAAGAAGAATGGGAAGCATTAGTCAAATCTTCGCTGTAAAAAATATAAGGCTTTTACCTTATATTCGATCAATATAAGGTTTTTGACTTATATTTGCCTGATATAAGGTTTTTACCTTATATTTACTCATTATAAGGCTAAAAGCTTATATCAATGAAAAAATATCATGCTGTAATCACCGCTGATATGGTCAATTCAACGTTTTTTACACGAGAAAAGACCACAGAATGGCTTAGTGAAATGATCGATCTACTCCGGAAAAATCCGGCATTCGACTGGGCACTCAAACCCGAAATATACCGGGGCGACAGCTTTCAGGGCGTATTAAAAAACCCTAATGAAGCCATGCACGCCGCCATTCTCGCACGTGCCTCCATGCGCACGCACGCCAAAAACACCGATTTGCGTGTCGCCATCGGCATTGGAAAAACAGAACAGCTTACGGATCGGGCAGGAACCTCGGATGGCGAAGCATTCCGCCTGTCGGGGCACCTGGCCGATAACATCAGGAAGCAGAAAGCACGCATCGGCATCGCATTACCAACTCCTTCCGAACCGTTAAATGCCACATTAGACCTTTTGGAGACGCTTATTGAGAACTGGACCACCTCCCAAAGCGAGGTGATCATGGCCCTGCTACTGAAAAAGAACATTAACCAGATTTCCGAGCAGCTCGGGATCAGCCAGCCTGCCGCCAGCCAGCGCGTTGCCTCCGCAAAATGGTGGGCAATTGAAAATTTTCTCGCTACCTTTCCCAAACATTTATCACTATACACAAAAACAAAATCATGATTGAGTTTCTGCAACTATTACTCGCACACATTTTAGTTGATTTCTACTGGCAACCCACAAAATGGGTCATCGAAAAAAGAGAGAAATCCTTCCGATCCAAATATTTTTACCTCCACATTGCGCTTGTTATCGTAGTTTCCTATGTTCTGCTGGGTTATTGGTCCAACCCCGTTCCTGCACTCGCATTAGGCGCGGCGCACGGTGTTATTGACATTCTTAAAATTGCGTTGGATAAAAAAGGAACGCTTATCTGGTTTGTGGCCGATCAAGCAGCCCATGTGATCAGCATTGCCCTTACAGCGCTTCTCATTACCAGTGCATTACCTGCTGGTCTGGAAGTTTTCAAAACATGGCTGTTTACCACGAAAACGCTCGCCATTTTTACGGGAGCATTGGTTTCACTTTCCCCTATTTCCTTTTTTGTGGGCATCCTCACCAAACCCTGGCGCGAAGAACTTGCCAAGCTCGCACCCAATGCGGACGACAATCTGGCGAATGCCGGACGCTGGATCGGGATGTCGGAAAGGCTGCTGATCTTTGTTTTTGTGCTGGTAAGCCAGTTTTCGGCCATTGGTTTCCTGATCGCTGCCAAATCACTTTTGCGCTATAATGACAAATCTGCCAGCGGCGACATTTCAGCTGCTTATATCAGCAAAAAGTCTGAATACGTGCTTGTGGGCACATTAATGAGCTACACCTGCGCGATCGCGGTGGCATTGGTTGTGAAGACATTGTATTAAAATTTCCATGTGATTAAACCTTGCTGTAACAAATTGCTCTAAGGTGAGTATCTAAACTTGATAACCATGAAAAAAACAATGCTGGCCATGTTAATGGCTCTTTTTAGTATAACAGCTTTTGCCCAACGCCAGGATTCTGATATGACGCCAGAAAAACGCGCAGAAAATCAGACAAAACAAATGACTGAAAAGCTGAACCTTTCGGAAGATCAACAAAAACAAATTTATAATCTAAGCCTGGCAAGAGCCCAGAAAGTAAAGGAATTGAGAGAAGCGCAAACCATCGACCGCGAGCAAATGAGGGCATCAATGGAAACTTTCAACAACGAGGTCGCCAAATTACTGACTGTTGAACAACAGGAAAAATATAAAACCATGCTCGAAGACCGCCGTGGCAATGGAGGCAGCAGAGGCCCGCGGAGGGAGAATTAATTTTGAATGATTGAATGATTGAATGATTGAATGACTGAATGTTTAAAAAATTCACTCATTCACTCATTCAATCATTCAAATCGCCATCTCTGTCTTAAACTCCGATGTGAAGTGGAAATGTATCGCCGGGTTGTTTTCCCGGTTCATACGGATCATCCATTCCGATTCTGCAAGGAAAACCGGATTTCTGTCCTTGTCGTAAGCAATTTGGTTTCCTTTCAAACGAATAAACTGGTCCATAGCGGCCTTTTCATCGGCCGTAAGCCAGCAAGCGCGTGTAATACTCATATGAACCCAACGGCATTTTGCGCCATATTCATGCTCTAAGCGATATTGGATTACATCAAATTGAAGTTCACCAACCGTTCCTACAATTTTACGATTTCCTAAATCCAATGTAAAAAGCTGCGCAACGCCTTCGTCTGTAAGCTGTTGAATGCCTTTTTCCAATTGCTTGGATTTCATGGGATCCAGATTAATCAATTCCTTAAAGATCTCGGGCGAAAAGCTCGGAATCCCTGAGAATTGTAGATTTTCACCTTCCGTCAATGTATCGCCGATCTTGAAACTTCCTGTGTCATAAAGTCCCACTACATCACCCGGGAAGCCTTCATCCATCACACTTTTTGCCGAAGCCATGAATGTAAACGGACTTGAAAACCGGACATCCTTGCCCATTCTAACGTGCTTATAGAATTTTCCACGCTCAAATTTCCCTGAACAGATCCTCAAAAACGCAATGCGGTCGCGGTGGCGCGGGTCCAGGTTAGCGTGTATTTTGAATACAAAACCCGTGAATTTTGGCTCCATTGGAGACACTTCGCGAACATCCGTCGGGCGTGGCTGAGGAATAGGTGAAATTTCGCAGAAAGTATCCAGCAACTCCTTGATACCAAAGTTATTAATGGCACTGCCAAAGAAAACGGGCGCTAATTGACCTTTTTGATAAGCTTCCTCAGAAAACACGTCATAAACGCCTTCTACGAGCTCCACATCCTCAGTAAGTTGCGACGCATCCCTTTCGCCAAGCAAATCAACCAGGTTATCGTCTTCCAAACTCACCTTGGCAACGTCGCTTTCGATCTTCGTTTTATTAATTTTGAAGAAATAGAGCATTTGCTCATACAAGCTGTAAACGCCTTTAAAGTTCACACCCATATTGATCGGCCACGTAAGCGGACGAACGCGGATGCTCAATTTCGTTTCCAGCTCGTCCAAAAGTTCGAACGGATTTTGCCCTTCCCTATCCAGCTTATTAATGAAAACAATAACGGGCGTGTTACGCATCCGGCACACTTCCATCAACCGTTCTGTCTGTTCCTCAACGCCTTTCACGCAGTCAATCACCAGGATTACGCTATCCACGGCGGTTAATGTGCGATAAGTATCCTCCGCAAAATCCTTGTGACCGGGCGTATCGAGAATGTTGATCAGCAGATCTTTATATTCGAAGGTCATTACCGAAGTAGCGACCGAAATTCCCCTCTGCTTCTCAATTTCCATGAAATCGGAAGTAGCGGTCTTTTTAATTTTATTGGATTTTACCGCGCCCGCAGTCTGGATCGCACCTCCAAAAAGCAGCAGCTTTTCGGTAAGTGTCGTTTTACCAGCATCTGGGTGACTGATAATTGCGAATGTGCGCCGCTTCTTGATTTCTTCTAAATTACTCATATCTAAAATTTGCACAAAGATAAGAATAAACAAAAGCCGCCCCTAACCGGGACGGCTCTAAATTATCTCGCAAAGAAACGATTGATACTGAAACCGGATCTCAGTAAAAAGAATGCTTGTAATCTTCAACAGAGGTCATGATCACTTCATGCGCTTCTTCTCTGCCATACACATTGGTAATTTCAATGTGTGCTTTTTCACCTGGCAAGTTCTTGTAAGTCAAGAAATAATGCTTCAAACGCTCCACGATCCCTTCCGGAAGCTCGCTCAAATCTGAGAAACCACCGTAAACTTCATCGCCTTTCAAAACAGCGATAATTTTATCATCTGCTTCACCACCATCGATCAAACGAATTCCGCCGATTGGCTTGGCTGTGCAAAGAATGTCTCCGTGGGAAATGATTTTTTCGCAAAGAACCAAAATATCAAGCGGGTCACCGTCGCCTTCGGTTACATCTCTTCCCGAACGCTCGCGTGCAAGGGCTGCGATCTTTTCTGAGCAATAAGTTTTGGGGATAAAACCGTAAAGTGCCGGAACAATGTTCGAATATTTCTGAGGCCGGTCGATCATCAGATAGCCGGTTGCTTTATCTATTTCGTATTTTACTGTGTCAGTCGGAACAATTTCAATAAAGGCGGTTACGAGATTAGGTGCATTGTCTCCCATCGGGATCCCGTGCCAGGGATGTGCTTTGTGTACGTTGGCGATCATTATTTGTGTAATAGTAATAACTTGAAATGGATATATTTAATAACGTTGTGTTGGGTTACCGATCTTTTCTGAAATGTTATAATCCCCTGTTTTGGAGACCGATTGTTTTACAAATAATTCCCCAAGAAAGCCTGCGAGGAACAGCTGAGAACCAACCATAATGGCAACCAATGCAAGAAAGAACAACGGGTTCTCCGTCACGTTCCGATAGGGCTGCAAATTATAAATATTATAAATTTTCTTTCCTAGCAACCAGAAAGCTATAATGCTTCCCAGAAAAAACATAAGGGTTCCCAGACTGCCAAACAAATGCATGGGCCTGCGCCCAAACTTATTCACAAAGGCAATCGAAAGCAAATCCAGAAAGCCAAAAATGAAACGTTCCAGTCCAAATTTTGTCGTGCCGTATTTCCTGGGCCGATGCTGCACAACCTTTTCGCCGATTTTGGCAAAACCATTCCATTTGGCAATAACCGGAATGTAACGGTGCATTTCTCCGTAAATCGTGATGTTTTTGACAACTTCCTTACGGTAAGCTTTCAGGCCACAATTGAAGTCATGCAGCATAACGCCCGAAATGCTGCGCGTGGCGGCATTGAATATTTTGGTGGGAACTGTCTTGGTAATCGGATCATAACGCTTCTTTTTCCAGCCTGACACCAGATCATAACGATCCTCTTTGATCATTTTATAAAGTTCGGGAATTTCATCCGGGCTATCCTGCAAGTCTGCGTCCATGGTAATGATCACGTCGCCCAGAGCCGCCTGAAAAGCCGTTTGTAACGCAGCTGTTTTGCCATAATTTCGCACAAACCGCAACCCGCGAATGTTCGGATTTTCCTGCGAAATGTTTGAAATAACCTCCCAGGAGTTGTCTTTGCTGCCATCGTCGACAAAAATCACTTCATAAGAGAAGCCATTTTCATTCATTACCCGCGCAATCCATTCACTGAGTTCTGGCAATGATTCTTCCTCATTGTAAAGCGGAACGACAACGGAAATCTGGATAGCTGAATTAGTCATGAATGTATAAAAGCAAAGCCCAAAACCGGGATCACCGGGCAAAGTTCGTGTTTTTCCCGATCAAAATATCATATAAAAATCTTTCAGTAATGCCTTGAAGGATTGGGTATAGGTTGTCCCGTCTGTTTCGTAAATGTAAAGCTCTTCTGTAATGTCCAGACTATGAACGGGTTCGGAGCGTTGAAACGTCATAAGCTGGCGAAATGCCTTTTTGCCTTCCTGATGAAACAATGTCATATTGCGGCTCAAAATCCATCCGGATTCCAATGCTTTGGTCAAAAACTGCTTTCCTTCGTCTACGGGGAAAAGAATGTTGAACTTCCCGGTGTCCGACAAAAGTGTGTCAATAGCAGTCAGTAATTCTGCGAAATCCAGCGATTTGGCGTGGTGGGCAATGTTCTTTTTGTCGAGTGGAGAAAGCAGGTCGGACTGAAAAAAAGGCGGATTGGTAATGATCACATCATATTTGTGCTCGGATGTAAATTCCTGAACAGCAGAATGAAAAAGATTAATCCGATCATGAAACGGGCTATTTTCCACATTCTCCCCGGCCTGGTAAAATGCCTCCGCATCAATTTCAACGGCGTCAATGATGCCGTAGGAATTCCGTTGGGCAACCATTAAGGATAGCAAACCCGTTCCCGCTCCGATGTCCAGAATGTAATCGGCGTCCGTAATGTCGGCCCAGGCGCCCAACACGCAGGCATCCGTGCACACTTTCATGGCGCATTTATCTTGCTGCACCGTAAAATTCTTGAAGCGAAAAGAGGAATTTCTAGCCATAACCGTTCTATTTTCTGCCAAAGTCAGCCGGGTTTTCGCCCCAGTATTCGGTTTCCCATTTCAGGATTTTATTCGGAAACTTGTTTGCCGCAAGCCAGCGTTCAGCGCGTTGCAGCATTTCAAAAACAGGTTTGTTCCTTGGTGTCAATGCCAGCTTTGTATTCGCATGTTTCTTCTTGATCCACGCAATGGCCGTTCTGGAATCGCTATAAATGGGTAAATCGCTTTCTTTTTTTTGTAAATAGGCCAGTGCGTGCACGATGGCCAGAAATTCGCCTATGTTATTGGTCGCATCCTTGAATGGTCCCTGTAAGAAAATCCTTTCGCCGGTTTGGTAATAAATGCCCTGGTATTCCATGTCGCCGGAAGCCGTATTCCAGGCCGCATCCACGGCAATGCTATTTTTAATGGGTTTACCAATGTTCACAGGAATGTCCTTTGCAATGGCGGGCTTGCTCTCCTTTTTGGCTACAAATTCCCAGTAATTACGTTGAATGGCAGCTTCTGCTTCTTGTATGGACTCAAAAGACTTGTAACGCGCGTCTTCAAAACCTTTAATTTGCGCTTCACACTCTTTCCAATCCGTAAAAACGCCCGTTTTCCTTCCCTGCCAGACGACGTAGAATTTGGTCTTTTTTGCCAAGGTTGATGTTTAATTTTGAATGACTGAATGAGTGAATGACTAAATGAACGGGTCGCCGACACGATGAGTGTTATTATGCTTTTTCTTCCCAGATCTGGGCTAAGTTTACGATTACTTCTACTGCTTTTTCCATGTCCTGGACGGAGACCCATTCCAGTTTTGAGTGGAAAGCGTGTTCGCCTGCGAAAATGTTGGGGCATGGTAAGCCCATGAACGACAGTCTTGAACCGTCTGTTCCGCCTCTTATACTGCGCTGAATCGGGTTTAAGCCCGCGTTTTGCATTGCCAGCAGAGCATTTTCAATAACTTGCGGATGCTCGTCCAGGATTTCTTTCATGTTGCGATATTGCTCTGCTACTTTGAATTCAATGCTCGAATTCGGATAGTTGGTGAGCACATTATCAGCTATTTCTTTCAAAATCGCTTCTTTCTCATGCAGACCGGAAACTGTAAAGTCCCGGATGATGAAACCTAATGTTACTTTTTCCTGAATTCCTTCGATCTGGGTTGGATGGATAAAACCTTGCTTGCCTTCTGTGGTTTCGGGCGACAAGGAATCTTTTGGCAATGCGGCTAGAATTTCTCCTGCTATTTTTAATGCGTTTTCAAGCTTGCCTAATGCGTAACCCGGGTGCGTGCTTACGCCGTGGATCGTGATTTTCACACCATCGGCTGAGAATGTTTCGTCTTCCAATGTGCCTACTGCCTCACCATCAACTGTATACCCAAAATCGGCGCCTATTTTTTCAATGTCCACCTTTTCAGTTCCTCGTCCTACTTCTTCATCCTGCGTAAACAGAATCCGGATTGCTCCGTGCTTAATTTCGGGATGTGTTACCAGATATTCTGCCGCAGCCATAATTTCAGCAACGCCTGCTTTGTTATCAGCGCCTAAAAGCGTAGCTCCGCTGGCTGTAACGATATCATTGCCAATCTGTTGATCCAGATCGTGCAGCTCTCCAATACGCAAAACTTGTGTTGTGTCATCGGGCAAAACAATGTCAGACCCGTCCCAGTTTTCATGCACAATCGGCTTGACGTGCGCGCCTGAAACATCCGGGGACGTGTCCACGTGCGAGCAAAAACAAATGACCGGAATGTTGCTTTTATCTGAGTTCGAAGGAATGGTCGCGTAAACGTAACCATGCTCATCCAAATGCGCATCTTCAATGCCCAGTTCCTGTAATTCAACGACGAGCAGATTACTCAGGTCACGCTGTTTGGCCGTGCTCGGAAAACTCTCCGAATTTGGGTCAGACTGCGTATCGATCTTTACATACCGAAGGAAACGTTCAAGAACAGATGTCATAAATGCAGCATTTATTTGAATGTATTCCGGCGTGATCAGTTCAGGATGGAAGCCAGATCAGCAGGTGAATAATTGATATTTTTTAATGTTTTATCATCTGCTTTCCTGTAAACCAGATATTTACCATTATCTTCTTTATAATAACAATCCGTCCCTTTGGCTTCATAATGTGCCACTGTCGCTTCCGCTTCTTCTACGGTAAGGCAAGCTTTGGACATATTCGAACGCTGCACTTCATCAAACAACGCCCTGAATTTTTCTCCTAAACCAAATTCCAGCACCGCTCCCGACAACACATATTGCAAGTCACAAAGCGCATCTGCAATTTCCACAATGTCCTTTTCCAGAATCGCAACCTCTAATTCCTTCAATTCCTCAGCCAGCAAAGCCACGCGCAGCCTGCTGCGTTCTTCGGAAGGAATCGTCGGCGTTTCCAGGATAGGGTGTTTAAATGTCTTGTGAAATTCAGCGACCTGATTAAGGCTGTCCAATTGTTGCATTTTCTTTGTGTTAAATTAAGTCAATAATTACATTTATAAAACCCTCACATAGAAAGGTTTGCCTTAAATAATTTGATTGCGATGGCCAACAGAATTATTCCGAAAACCTTCCGCAGAATATCTGTTCCGCCCTGTCCGAGTTTCCTTTCCAGCCAGGTTGATGATTTCAAAACCAGATATACAAAGAACAGGTTGAGCAGAATACCGACCAGAATATTCTCAATCTGATAAGCGGAACGCAGCGAAAGCAATGTGGTCATGGTGGCGGCTCCGGCAATAAGCGGAAACGCAATGGGGACAATGGAAGCGACGCCTACATCCAGATTGTCGTGCTTGAAAATGTTTCGCCCTAAAATCATTTCCATACCCAATAAAAACAGGATAATGGCACCCGCAATCGCAAATGAGGCCACATCAACGCCAAACAAACTCAGCAATCTTTCCCCCAAAAACAGGAAAAGAACCATGATAAAACCGGCCGCCAAAGTGGCTTTTTCAGATTCAATCTTGCCCAGCTTCCTGCGAAAATCTACGATTACAGGCAGCGAACCCAGGATATCAATAACCGAAAAAAGGATGAGTGTTACGGAAACAATTTCCTTGAAATTAAACATGGGGCTGTGCCTGGTGATCTGTCCGCAAAGTTGCTTAAAACCCACTGCTTACACAACCCTTAATGCTATTCATACTGAAATTTAGGCCTTAGGAAGCGCTTCCGGGTAAGAAATTAAGGAACGTATTGAACTGCTTTTTATACTTTTCCTCATCAATTTTATAGAAGAAAGCGCCTTTTTTTGAAAAACCCTTCTGCTTTTCATCCAGCTTCACTAACAGGTTCGTAGATAACAGTTTACGTGAAAAATTCCGCTTATCCAGCTCCGTCCCAAAAATGGCTTCATACAGTTTCTGCAACTGCGGAATCGTGAATTTCTCCGGAAGCAGCTCAAAACCAATCGGATGCTGCGAAGCCTTATAGCGCAAATGCTGAATGGCCATTTCGACCATTTCGCCGTGGTCAAAAAGCAATTTGGGCAGTTCCTGGATCGGAAACCATTGCGCTTCGAAGTTTTTAGAAAGCTTGTGATCGTAATCTTCCACGTTAATCAGTGCGAAATAAGCCACAGAAACGGTCCTTTCGACCGGGTCGCGCTGCGGGCTTCCGAATGTGTGAAGTTGTTCTAAGTATATGTCGGTGAGATTGGTAAGCTCGAAAAGGATGCGTGTTGATGCACCCTCAAGGCTCTCGTCGGGCTGCACCCAGCCGCCCATTAAGGACCACGTGTGATGCTCGTCCTCAATGCCTCTTTTTACCAGCAATAATTTTAACTCTTCGCCGTCAAAACCGAAAATAATAGAGTCCAGAGCGACCAGACATTTCGTTTGGGCCTGATATTGTTTTAATATATCTAATCGCACAACTTGATACTGCGGGGGTGAGTAAGTTAATATTTAGTTAATAAAGCAAATCGCCCCTATTACTACTCATTCGCTATTTTGAAGAGAAGAAAACCAGAAAATCCTTCAATGTTTGGATCTCTATGTCGGAGATGGCCGGGAAGTTTGCGATGCGGAAACTGGTTTCTTTGTCTTCTCCATAACCATTTCCAAGCACGATGCCTTCCTGCAAACCCGCCTTTTTGATCGCCTCAATCCGTTCTTTCGTATCCTTTACCGCCATCACCGTTTCCGACCGAACTGCTTCGTATTCAACCAAAAGCTGATAACCGTTTTCGGGCAAAAAAGAATACCAATCCTGCGCTCGTTCCAGCGTTTGCCGTGCAACAGTTTTAATCGGAGCAACTTGCTGCATAACCCTGCCCATCAGATAGATGCCCAATGTATTAGGCGTGTAAGGCGTCTGAAATTTCAGGAAATTGTCACGAATAAACAGCAAACTATTGTAATGCGACCGGTTTCCGATTGCTATGGCGAGTTCTACGGCTTTTGGAGAAACAATCATCACACCCATTCCGGCAGGCAAACCAAAACACTTTTGAACCGAGCCATACCAAATATCCGCACTTTCCCACGGAAGGATAACGCCAGCCATCGAAGAAGTTGCATCAACGGCGATAATGTTGTCAGATTGAGCGCGTAATGTGTTTAGGAATTCGGAAGTCAGCGCTGTTCCGTTAGAAGTTTCGTTATGCGTAATGCAAATAACTTCGTTGGCGGAAGGCATAATTCCTGCATTCGGTTTCGGATCTTCATTCGTTTCAAAAGGGAAAGATCTGGCAGCACCGGTCAGCTTTTGGGTATATTCCATCCATTTTTCACCAAACGCACCATTATAAATGTGCAAGCTGCCGTCCGAAATAAGGCTTTCGGCAATGATCTCCCAGCATTCTGTCGCTGACGAAACAAAGTAAACCTCGTAGTCATCAGGCACATTCAGCTTGGTTTTGAGGTTACCGATCGCGCCTTCCAGCATTTGCATGAAAGCCGTGCTTCTATGATTGGCGCTGATGACACCGCTATCAAATGCTTCCTGCAAATATTGGCCAACCTCGTCGTAAACTTTTGAAGGGCCTGGATAAAACGTTATCATTTCAAAATCAAATAAATCCCTCGCGAACCATTGCTTTTTCCAGCTTTTCACCCAATTCCTGGGAAGCTTTCAACAATGGCAACCGCACAGCGGAACTGCATATTCCTTTGATTTCCAGACATTTCTTGATGCCAACCGGATTGGATTCAATGTAAAGCAAGGTGTCAAATTCAAGAAACGCCAGCTGCAACTTAGCTGCTTCTTTAAAACGTCCTTCCAAAGCATGCCAGGTTAATTCACCAAATTCTTTTGGGAATGCATTGGCAATCACCGAAATAACACCATGCCAACCTACGCTCACCATCGTCGTTACGAGGTTATCATCACCCGGAAAGCAACAGGAAATCATCAGGAACGCGGGAAGCAAGCTCCATACTTTGCTCGATCGATCCGCCAGCATCTTTAATTCCAATAATATTGGGATGCGCAGCCAACGTAATGATCGTGTCCGGCTTCATATTAATCACCGTGCGACCGGGAACATTATATAGAAGCATCGGAATTGGAGAGGCGTCCGCAATCGTCGTAAAATGTGCGATTATGCCTTCCTGAGTCGGTTTGTTATAGTAAGGACAAACCGAAAGGATGGCATCCACGCCTGTAAAATCTGTTTCTTTTATACAATCTAGAACGGATTGTGTGTCATTGCCGCCCAGTCCGTAAACAATAGGAAGCGATTTGGAGTTATTCTTTATTGTAAATGCCAGGATCTCACGCTTTTCGCGGGAAGTTACCGTAGGCGATTCACCGGTAGTTCCCTGCACCACAAGGTAATCCGATCCGCCTTCCGTGACCAGGTCGATCAATCTTTTTAAACCCGGATAATCAATTTCATTCTGCTCATCAAAAGGTGTAATCAGCGCCGCTCCTACCCCTTTGAAACGTTGGTCCAATGGCATTATTTACTTATATAATTGTTAGATTTTAAAACACAAAGTTAGCTTTCTGAGCCGTTTTTCTTTACTAATTCTCGATCATCGCTAAAAATTCTTCCTCGCTGAGAATGGTAACGCCCAGTTTCCGAGCTTTTTCCAGCTTGGCAGGCCCCATATTCGCGCCCGCCAGCAAGTAATTCAGCTTGCCCGAAACGCCGCTGAGCACCCGTCCGCCGTTGACCTCGATTTTCAATTTAAGATCATCCCTCTCAAAGTTTTCAAAAACACCCGAAATCACGAAAGTTTTACCTTCCAGCATATCGCTTTCCAGTTCAACAGGCTTTTCATCGCTTTCCATTTGAATGCCGGCAGCCTGCAAACGCGCAACCAATTGTTGATTTTCGGGCACACTGAAATAGGAGGCAATGCTCTCCGCAATCCTGCCACCGATCTCAGGAACGGCAATCAATTGATCATAAGTCGCCAGCCTCAATGCGTTCATGGATTTGAAATAGGCAGCCAGCTTTTCAGCAACCGTCGCGCCCACAAACCTGATTCCAAGTGCGAAAAGCACATTCTTGAAAGGAACTGTTTTCGAAAGCGCAATGCCGTTTAGAATGTTCTCCACCGTTTTTTCGCGAAAACTGATTTTCTTAACCTTACCGGTCTCATCGTTCAGAATGTTTTTCTCCAGACCAAGAAGTGTTTCCGGGGTTAGATCATATAAGTCAGCTGGCGTCCGAACAAGCCCTAAGTCAAAGAGCAGCTCAATTTTCCCCTCTCCCAGACTTTCAATGTTCATCGCTTTCCGGTGAATGAAATGCTCGATCCGGCCTTTCAGCTGCGGCGGGCAATGGCTGTCGTTAGGGCAGAAAAACGCGACTTCTCCTTCATTTCGCTGCAATGCGGAACCGCATTCCGGGCATTGAGTCGGGAAAATTAATGGCTCGGTCGGGTATTTTTCACGCTGGGAAATGTCGACGCCGGTGATTTTCGGAATGATCTCACCGCTTTTTTCAACAAAAACCGTGTCCCCGATTTCCAGTCCCAGCCTCAGCACTTCATTCGCATTATGCAAGGTCGCCCGCTTCACGCGCGAGCCCGAAAGGTGAACCCCTTTGACCTTATTATAAGGCAATGCGCGCTCACTAATGTCGCAAAGGTTCGCAACCGGCGTTACCGCTCCTGTGCGCCCGACCTGATAGGTGACCATGCGCAGGACAGCCGGTTTATTCTCCGCTTTATATTTAAATGAAATGGCCCAGCGGGGACTTTTTGCCGTGAAGCCAAGTTCGCGTTGCTGTTCAAAAGAATTGATTTTAACAACAATCCCATCCGTTGCCAGTGGAAGCGTCAGCCGCTTTTCTTCCCATTCATGGATAAATTCAAGAACTTCATCAATGGTCTGCACTTTTTTCCAGCCCGGTGAAACATTGAAACCCCAGGATTTAAGCCCTAGCAAGCTTTCTTCGTGACTTTTAAAAAATTCCGTATCGGTTAAAAAAGAATAGAGATAACAATCCAACCCGCGCCGCGCAGTTTCCGCCGAATCCTGCAATTTGAATGACCCCGAAGCCGCATTTCGTGGGTTAGCATATTGATTTTCACCCAAAGTGTCCATCTCCTCATTCAGTTTTTGGAAAGAAGTAATGGGCATAAAACCTTCGCCGCGAATTTCAAAAACAGGCGGAACCTTCTCAGCCTTAACCCGTAATGGCAGGGAACGAATGGTTTTGACATTGTTCGTGATCTCATCCCCGCGCGTGCCATCGCCACGTGTCACGCCCCGCACGAGCACGCCGTTTTCATAAGTAAAACTGAGTGAGATGCCGTCAAATTTCAGCTCGCAAATGTATTCGTAAGGTTCACCGTCCAATCCGCGACGCACCCGATCATCGAAATTCCGCAGCTCTTGCTCATTATAAGTGTTATCCAACGACAGCATTGGATAACGATGATAAACCGTGTTGAAATTCTTGGTGACCGTGCCGCCTACCCTGAGCGTGGGAGAATCTTCCTGCCGCAACTCAGGATACTGATCTTCAAGCTCCTTTAACTGCTTCAGCAGCTGATCAAATTCAAAATCCGAGACTTCGGAAACATTATCCTGGTAATATCTATAATTCAAATGCTGCAGTTTCTCTACAAGCTCTTGGATCTGTTGTTCTGGGTTCATGGTAAGGCGGCTATAAAGGATAGTGCCCAAATTTAAGAAGCGTTCGCGCCGATTTCAAATGCAGTCGGGCTTCCTGTTACTTTTTCTAAAATCCCCGTATCAATAAGAAAAGTACTGAGTTGAATGTCTGACTTTACCAAAACAACACTAAATGAATGTCTTAAAAAATTTGATTATTTTCGTAAAAACTAACTATGCACATGAAAAGCACCGAAACAATCGTCTGGCAAGACTGGGATCTCTCACAGATCATCAATGGAGAGGAAATTATGTCTCCTAGTCCCAAAACGCCGCACCAAAAATCGTCTCGTAAATTGCAACGCATTCTGGAAGATCATGCTGACGACCATGACCTGGGTGAAGTTTGGGATGCACCGATGGACGTCATTTTTGAAGAAAATTACAACCGCTTGCAACCTGACCTTATTTTTATTTCAAAAGCGAAAGAAGGCATTGTACAGGATTGGATCAGGGGCGTTCCTGATATGGTAGTTGAAATCGTATCAAAAAGCACTGTTAAAATGGACACGGTTATCAAGAAAGAAATCTATGAACGCTATGGCGTGCAGGAATATTGGCTTTTGAAACCTGAAAAGCGTGTTTTGGAAATTTATTCCCTGACCGATGGGCGATACGAGCTCCATGCATTGTTCG
This sequence comes from Dyadobacter chenwenxiniae, assembly GCF_022869785.1. Classification (NCBI taxonomy): domain Bacteria; kingdom Pseudomonadati; phylum Bacteroidota; class Cytophagia; order Cytophagales; family Spirosomataceae; genus Dyadobacter; species Dyadobacter chenwenxiniae. Next base: position 3,789,911 of record NZ_CP094997.1, read on the forward strand.
GCGAAAATGATGTTGTCAACTCACCATTATTTCACGATCTGGCATTCAAGCTGAACATCATATTCTAACTTTTGCTTGGTGCCATGCGTCATGTGATTTCGTGGAGAATGCTTATGGAAGTCCACAACATTTGAATTCGGAGACAACTTCCTTAATTTCGGCCTGTACTAATATTTAAAATTCATGGCCGAAATTGCCCCTTCCATACTTGCTGCCGACTTTGCCAATATTCAACGCGATGTAGAAATGCTGAACGCGAGTCAGGCGGATTATATACATGTTGACATCATGGACGGCATGTTTGTGCCCAACATTTCATTCGGGATCCCGGTTTGCAAGGCCGTCTACAAGCATGCTACCAAGCCACTGGATGTACATTTAATGATCGAGCAGCCAGACCGCTATCTCGAGGCTTTCAAAAAAGCGGGCGCTTCTATCCTTACCGTGCATTACGAGGCTTGTCCACATTTGCACCGGACCATCCAGCATATCAAAGAATTAGGTGCGCTCCCAGGCGTTGCATTGAACCCGCATACACCCATAGAGGTGCTTTCTGAGGTTCTGGGTGATGTTTCTTTGGTATTGATAATGTCTGTAAATCCAGGATTTGGTGGCCAAAAGTTCATTCAAAACACCTATCATAAAATAGCCCGGTTGCAGGCTTTGAAAGAAAAATTTGGCTATACATTCAAGATTGAGGTGGATGGCGGCGTTAATCTTGACAATGCGCCAAAGCTGGTTAGCGAAGGCGTGAATATTTTGGTTGCAGGAAGCTTTGTTTTCAATTCGGATGATCCGCTGAAAACCATCGCTGACCTGAAAAACAGCTGAATTTCAAGGTTCCGAAACACCCCGATAATGTTAGAAAATAATTTCAGACCAAAACCATGAAGTGGCACAGATACTTCATATTCAGCATTTTGGCGGCTTCTTGTTTTGCTGCCATTCATGCTTCTCAAAAATCTGAACAGGCCATTCCCAGGTTTCCTTTAAAGATTAGTCCCAACGGTCGCCACATTACGGATAACAATGGCGTTCCGTTTCTTATGGTGGCGGATGTTGCGTGGCAAATGCTTAGAAAACTGGGTTATAATGATGCTGTTCATTACATGGACACGCGCAAGTCGCAGTCATTCAATACATTTCTGGTTCAGCTTCTACCCGCGCTTCCTAACCAGCGGAATTTTAATAAAACACTCCCGTTTCAGGACAACGACATTTCGAAACCCAATAAACTTTACTTCGATTATTTCGACAGGATCATTGCAGCAGCGAAGGAGCGTGATCTGGTCGTAGGCATTGTTGTTTCCCGTAAAAGCTGGAATGCCATTTTCGATGCACAGAATCCCACTGTTTGGAAAAATTATGGAACATATGTAGGTAAGCATTTTGCCAAATACAGCAATGTAATCTGGATCGTCAGTGAGGAAGAGTATCAGACCGCTGCTCAATACGAGGCGATTGCCGACGGAATCCGCTCCGTTTCAGAAGGACAGATCATTGCTTCGCTAAGCACCTGCTCGCCTACGAGCGTGAATGACAGCTCGAAAATCCGGTCGGATCTCAAATTTATCATTCCTGATTCAACCGTTACTCCGGCTGAATACGCCTCGTTGGCCAATTGGCAAAAAAATTCCGCAGAAGCAGCATTGAGACCGTTTTTGATTGCCAATTCAGAATTCCCGAAAGAGATTACCGACCAATCCGTTTTAATCAGAAACCAGGCATATCAGTCTATTATGAGCGCGGCGGCGGGATTTTGTCATATGAGCACGATCAAGAACTTTAACCCAACCTGGAAGGTGAACATTGACAAAGACGGCGCGGAATACATTCACGAACTTGTCAAAATCCTGAAAGGCATTCCCTGGGAATATATGCAACCCGAAAATGTCTCGGAGTTGCTTCCCGACTCCACGGATAAGGCTGAAATCGGCATTGTTTCGCTGTCAAACAAAAAAATGTCTATGCTATATTTGCCCGAATCCAGACCGATTAAACTAAACCTCAGCTATTTGAACGGCAAAGATTTTGCAGCCGTCTGGTATAGTCCGAGAACGGGTAAAAGATGGTCTGGCGGTGAGTTCAAAGAAGCATCGCAAGCCGTCGTTCAACCTCCTGATTCGCAGCCCGGCTGGGACTGGATATTGCTGATTGGTGCAAAAAAATGAGGTTATTAAGGGAGATTTCAGGTTCGATAGTCCTTTTGCAGACGGATTGCTACGCTTGATTTTCATCCATTTTCTTAATAATATTACTATAATGATGCTGCCCGGACCGCGCTCAAAATGAATAAAAGAATACTCGTCAACGTTTTTTTTCTGCTTTCGGCAGTTTTCATAAATAGAGGATACTGTCAGCAAATTTTGTGGGCCAATAAGGTGCTGGGTTATTCATCAGAGAACAGGCCCGTCCAATTCGGGCACGCATTTCGCGCAAAACAAATCCTTGGCATCCCCAATAAACTTCCCGATTTCGGTAACAGCCCCTGCGCATGGATGCCTGCTGACCCTGATGGCCGGAATGAGGAGTGGATTAAAGTGGGTTTCGACAAAACGGTCGCGCTCAAACAGGTCGCGATTGCAGAAAATTTTAATCCGGGCGCCATTGCGCGCGTGTACGCATATGATGAGTCGGGGAAAGAATATTTGATTTCGGACGCCCCGGCTGGTCAGCTCACGGCGAGAGGAAGAATGCTCCGGATCTTTCCAAAACAACAAAATATCCTGGCTAATGCGGTAAAAATCGTACTGCAACCTTCGAAAGTTTCCGGGGCTAATCAAATCGATGCCATAGGGATTTCGGATGACGTTAAGCCTATTGAAGCGGTTATTAACATTGCGAAGGGGCCGCTTTTGAAAACCAAACGTGAAAATATGGGGCCGGCTATTAACAGTCAGGGACAGGAAGTTGCACCCATCATTTCTCCGGACGGCAAAACGCTATTTTTCACCAGAGGCAACTTTTCGGGCAATGTTGGCACGCCTGAAAGGCAGGATATCTGGTATTCAAAACTAAATGAAAAGAATGTCTGGGGACCGGCAATAAATATGGGGCCGCCCCTTAATAACGCCGCCGACAATGCTGTTACCAGTATTTCAGCCGATGGCAAAACAATTTACGTCATCAATGTATATAGTCCGGATGGCTCTATGGCATTAGGGCTGTCGCGGTGCTTCCAGACAAAATCAGGCTGGACCTTTCCAAAGGAGTATAAGATTAATAACCTCCGGGAAAGTGTTACTGCCAGTAATAAAGGCAAGCAAGTGGAAAGTATGGAGACCACAGTTTCGCCATACGGCAATGTGATGATCATCTCTGTTGAACGCAATGACACCGAAGGCAAAAAGGACCTCTACGTCTCCTTTCTGCAACCAGACGATAGCTGGTCCGAACCGCTTCATTTAGGGAATGTCATCAACACGGCAGATTATGAAGGCACCCCGTTTCTGGCTCTGGACAATAAAACATTATATTTTTCCTCACACGGCCACAGCGGTTACGGAGCCGGCGACCTGTTCCTTACCAGGCGGCTGGATGACACCTGGGTAAATTGGTCGCAGCCCGAAAACCTGGGGCCCGTGATTAATACACCCCTTTGGGATGCCTATTTTAATGTTCCTGCGACGGGCGATTATGCTTATTTCAGCGCTAGTGAGAAGGTTTCCGGTCAGGAAGATATTTTCCGGGTAAGGCTTACACCTGAAACGCGCCCGGACCCGGTCGCAATTATTACTGGTTTAATTTTGGAAGCAGAAACAGACAAACCTGTGCGCTCTGACCTCATTGCCGAGATCAAGAAGAACAATGAAGTTTTTACCAAAGCCACATTTGATCCTGAAACAGGTGAATACCGGCTCATTCTACCTTTGAAGGAGGTTTATCGCATTACAGCAGCTGAGAAAGGTTACTTTCCTTTCTCAGAGGAAATTGATTTATCAAAAGATACCACACTCCGCAATATCCGAAGGGATCTGTATCTGAAACCCATTAAGGCAGGCCAGCAGATCAGGCTTAGCAGCACAATGTTCGCACAAAGCAGCGCGGAAGTGATTCGCTCTTCCTATCCCGAACTGGACAGGATTGTAGCTGCTATGACGAACTATCCGGCTATGGAAATTCTGCTGGAAGGGCACACGGACAATCAGGGAGAAGTGCAGAAAAATATAAAGCTGGCGGAAGACCGTGTTCAGCAGGTGAAAAAATATCTTTTATCGAAGGGAATTGAGGGCAAAAGAATCCAGACAAAGGCTTGGGGCCCAGCTAAACCCATCGCCAGCAACCTCACTGAACAGACGCGCATGAAGAACCGCAGAGTAGAGTTTACAATTCTTAAAATCTAAAAAATATCCTATAAAGGGAAATTTGCTTAATTTCGCGGCAAGTCAATTGCAACATCAGCGCACGTCAACTTTCTTAAATGTCTTCAATCCGTACAAACGAATCCCTGAAAACCTGGCTTATTGTCGCTGTCATTTTAATCGCGGGAATTGCTTTAAGGCTTCATAATCTGGATCGTTACAGTATTTTCTTTGATGAAAGAAGCACAATGGTGATCAGCCAGGGTGTTGTTTTGGAAGGGGCTAATCAAAAAGAGGTTTTCTCTACGCTTAAAGTAACCAATTCTAATTTCTGGGAAACGCCTCAATTTAGCCTCAGACCGCCCCGGGTGCTGCGTTCCTTCACTTATAATGAAAATTATTATCCCCGTGCTTTCACACCCGCAGAGTTTTGGGCACCGAAAACAATTGACGATTACTACGAAGCTAACAACCGGAGTGATATAGGAAACAGTCCTTTTTACTATCTGCTACTGCATTTCTGGATGGAGGTTTTCGGGATTTCAGACTTTTCTGCGCGATCCCTTTCCGTCTTTTTCAGCGTACTCATCATTGGTTTGACATTCCTTTTCGGAAGGCGTTTTTTTAGCGTCAATACGGGTCTGATTGCCTCGGCGATTGTGGCTATTGAACCCTTTTTTATTGGTTACAGTCAGCAGGCGCGCAGTTATTCCCTGATGTTCTTTTTGACGTTGCTAGCCACCTATTTCTTTTTACAAATCATTGAAAGTGAGGCCAACAAGCGGCAAAATACCAGGCTCTACATTGGCTACATTGTAACCGCCGGATTAAGCATATTATCCCATTTCCTCTCCATTGCTGTGTTACTGGGGCACGCCTTGTATGCACTCTTGTTCCTGCGAACCATTAAGGGTTGGGTCAAAATGGCTTTTTCTGCTGTTCTGGCACTTTCGGGAGTTGCCTGGTGGATGATTTACGGCGGCGGAACCTATACTTTATATACGCTTAATTATCAGGCTGCCCTTTACAAAAGAATGGCGGAAACGAGGCCTTATGATAATCCGTTCGGCACTATTTTACCTGCTACAATCGGCAATGTGTTTACAAAAGCTTTACCGCTTTTCTCAGATCTTGTGATTTTCACAAACGGCTTAACAGACGCCCTTGCGGGAAAGAAAAACGTCTTCGTTTCTCTTTTTATTGGCGTGTTACTGATCATTTGGTATCGTTTCAGCAATCGCATGAAGCTGAATGTTGGCTTGAAAGCCGCAGTTCCCTTTATTCTTGCACTGTCAGGAGCTGCTTTTTATTCCAATCATAAAGTACAATTTGTAATCCTGTCGGTAAGTGTTTTTGCCCTTTCATTCATTCCGGATGTACATAGGCAGGCTGACAGCGTGCAAAAGAAGAGGCTTTGGATGATTTACATCATGGCCCTGTTTCCAACTTCTTTTTTAATAATAATGTCATTCAAAAACGGGCACACTTATGGTTTAATGCAGCGTTACTCTGGATTTGCATTCCCTTATATGATCATCCTTTTAAGCCTTTTGCTACAATATTATAATTCTATTAAGGTTGAATTCAGGACGTTGATATTTATTGGTTTAGCTTGTCAGCTCTATTTTGTGTCTTTGAGATTAGGGGAATTCTATGAAGACCGATCGCCGAAATACGGATATTTTTCAACGCCGCGCGCCCCGAATCCATATTACGAGGCAGCTCAGAAGATCAAGAAATTATACCAAAAAGGCGATACGATTCTATATCCTGCTTCGCGTTACGAGATCTTATCTGAAATGGACAGAACATTCCTTCCTTATTCGATTCAGGATGCGCAGGTTACCAATCTGTATTTACCCAAAGACGCACAATATGTACAGGTTATGGACACGACGCAGACCACGCATATTTTACTCAAAAAAGCAGGAAATAAGGAGCCCGTTGTGATCAAGAAGTTGAAAGGGCTGCGTTACGGATTGGAGTAAGCAATGTGCGCCATTTACAAAAGCCGACAAATAAGATTTTGTATATTGCACTCTTAAAACAGAAGGTTTGACCTTTATTTTGTGAGATTTTATTAATATCGACATATACACAGGCATGACCGCAGAAGAGATATTGAACGACCCAAGGCAGATAAGCGGAGAACTTCGGCTTAAAATTCTGGGCCTCTACCATAAAGCAAATGCCGGCCACATTGGCTGCTCACTAAGCTGCATTGATCTGATGATCGCCGTCCTTTTTCTGCAAAAATCGGAAGAAGATACCTTTATATTATCCAAAGGACACGCCGCAGCCGCATTATATGCATGCCTGAATGTTACTGGCGAGATTACGGACGAAGAACTGGACACTTTTTACCTCGACGGCACATCACTTCCAGCGCACCCTGCCCCAAGACAATACAAAGGCATACCTTTCGCAACAGGCTCACTGGGCCACGGCTTACCCATCGCAACGGGGATTGCACATGCGGCGAAGGTAAGCGGTGAAGAAACTTACTCGTTTGCTTTGCTTTCAGACGGCGAAACGAATGAAGGAACAACCTGGGAAGCAGCACATTACGCTATACAGAATCAGTTGGATAATCTTTTTATGATTATTGACAAAAACGGTTTGCAGGGTTTTGGCCCAACTGATAAGGTTTTAGGAGAAACCGCGTCCGTTGAAAAATGGAATGCAATTGGTTTTGAAACAATTGAGGTTGATGGTCATGACATTAGTGCTGTGAGTTTGGCGATTGACGAACTTAAAACACACAAAAACGGGCTTCCAAAAGCGATTATAGCGAATACTGTAAAGGGCAAAGGAGTGTCCTATATGGAGAATAAATTAGAGTGGCATTATTTACCAATGAACAAAGACCAATACGAGCAAGCCACGCTGGAAGTAAAGGAACGCTACTTTAATGAATTGACGAATGCTTGACCAATTGCCGGTTTTCCGCGATAAAATAGAAAGTTTAAAAGGGCCAGTTTTTGTTTTTGGTGCAAGCGGCTTCATCGGTGCCAATCTTTTCAACGAAATTTTCAAAATCCGCAAGGACTGTTACGCGCTCACACACGACGCAACAAAGGCATGGAGGCTCAAATTGCTGAACGTTCCTTTCGAAAACATTGTCCATTGCGATATCCTTTCCAATAACTCGGTTCAGGAAGTTTTTGAAAAATATAAGCCGCAAACGATATTTAATCTGGCGGCTTACGGCGCTTACAGCAAGCAAAATAATGTCAACCTAACGTACGAAACCAACGTCATCGGGACCGTTAACATTCTACAAAATTGCACGACCGAAATGGTTTATATCCATGCCGGAAGCAGTTCTGAATATGGTTTCAATTGCACTTCACCGAAAGAGACCGATCGCGTAGAACCGAACAGTCATTATGCCGTTTCTAAGGTTTCAGCGGCATATTTGCTGGAATATTATGCCAAAGTTTTTAATCTTAAAACGCTTAATTTAAGACTTTATTCCATTTACGGATATTGGGAAGAGCCGGATAGATTAATCCCGAAACTGATTGAAAACGCAAGGAAAAAGCAGCTTCCTTCGCTGGTTTCGCCTGATATAAGCCGGGATTTCGTGTTTATAGAAGATTGCGTGGAAGCGTTTCTGGATGCCGCATTAAAGATCAGCAAGGAAACTTCCGGTAAATCGTACAACATTGCAACAGGACGCAAAACCACCATGGGCGACCTCGTTGATACTTCAAGAAGAACATTCAACATTACGCAGGAACCGCAATGGGGCAGCATGTCCAACCGGAAATGGGACCTTGCAGAATGGTTTGGCGATCCGGGCGCATTTGAAACTGACTTTGGCTGGAAAGCCAGGACGCCGCTGGAAACCGGGCTTTCAAAATATAGTGACTGGCAGGCGCAGATCAAATATGAAGACCGCGTCATTCCTGCTTTTGAAAACCCGAAACTGAACCCGGTTATCACAGCGATCATTGCCTGTTATAAGGATGCACAAGCGATTCCATTCATGTATGAGCGCATTGTGAAGACTTGTAATGATCTGAAAGTGCGTTATGAAATCATCTTTGTGAATGACAATTCGCCTGATAATCAGGAAGAAGTGATTAGCAAAATATGTGATAAGGACCCAAATGTTGTGGGGATCAGTCACTCCCGGAATTTCGGTTCGCAATCTGCCTTTTTGAGTGGAATGGAGATTGCTACGGGTGATTGCGTAGTCTTAATGGATGGCGATTTACAGGATCCGCCTGAAATTATTCCTGCTTTTTACGAAAAATGGATGGAAGGATTCGACGTTGTTTATGGTGTTCGGGTTCAGCGGGAAATGAAGCCGCACATTCACTTTTTCTATAAATCGTTTTATAAAGTATTCCAGGGGCTTAGCTACATTGCTATTCCCCGCGATGCCGGCGACTTTTCTATGATCGATCGCAAGGTTGTGAAGGAACTAGTGGATTTGCCTGAAACTGAGCAGTTTTTGCGTGGATTGCGCGCTTGGGTTGGTTTTAAGCAAACAGGCGTCCCATATGTAAGGCCGGAAAGAATGTTTGGCGTTTCTACCAATAACTGGACAAAAAACATTTGGTGGGCAAAGAAAGCGATATTCTCGTTCAGTTTTGCGCCGTTGGAATTGATGAGTTATGCAGGTTTTGCATTAACGGGATTGTCAATCTTAGGGATTATCTGGCAAATCTTAGCGAAATTCGTGTTTTTCAGGGATACGCCGCAAGGGATCAGCACCGTTATCGTTCTGGTCGTTTTCTTCGGCGGGTTAACGATTTTGGGCATTTCGTTCCTGGGTGAATACATTGCCAAGATCTTTGAAGAAACCAAAAAGCGACCCAAATATATCCGAACCAGAATTCGCCGCGGCTCCAAATCATACAAAACCGCAGATGAAATCAGGACATTAGTGAAGCAATTGAGGAAGTAGAAGACATAAACACAAGCTCAACATTTTTAAACTCTATCATAAAATGGATAAATTAAGGTTGAAGCTTAATGGTTATTATCAAACAAAAGACGTTACACAAGTATTGCGATAAATACCCGGAGGCCAAAATAGCGATTGCCGAGTGGGCTGATAAGACTGAGTCGGCGGACTGGACAAACTTCATGGATGTCAAATCCATTTTTAATAGTGTCGACTACGTTGGCGATAACAGGTTTGTCTTTAATATTAAAGGAAATCAATATCGAATGGTTGCCATGATATTTTTCAGCGTTCGGACGGTTTATATCCGCTGGTTCGGATCGCATAGCGAATATGACAAGATCAATGTTTCAAAGATTTAAAGGACATTGCTATGAAACTTTTGACTGAACAAGAATACAATGACGCTTTCAGGATCATTGACAACCTGATTGCTGAGAATTTTGAAGAAGACATTAACAAACAGCAGGAGTTTTTGGAGGTTGCAAAGGCAATCCAGGAATACGAAAAGACAATGTATCCGCTTCCAAAACTAACAAGTGCTATGAGAATAAAAAGCGCTTAAAAGCATCATCATACAAACCGAATGAGAAAAGAATTTTCAAGCGCTATGGAGCAGTTGGCAGTGGAAGATGATTCCATTGTTTTCATTACCGGCGATCTCGGCTATAATGCATTAGAAAATTTGCAGGCCAAAATGGGTAAAAGATTTATAAATGCTGGTGTCGCTGAGCAAAATATGGTCGGCGTTGCAGCAGGTTTTGCACATAAAGGTTATAAAGTTTTCTGTTACAGCATTGCGCCCTTCATCGTTTACCGATGCCTCGAACAGTTTCGCAATGATGTCTGTTTCAATAACCTGCCTGTCTTCCTGGTTGGAAATGGCGGAGGTTATGGTTACGGAATTATGGGAAGCAGCCATCATACGATTGAAGATCTCGCATGCCTTAGCGGTCAGCAAAATGCTAATGTCTGGGTGCCCGCATTTGCGGATGAAGTAGAACCAGTTATTCGTCAGATTGTGGCAGATGCGCGTCCAGCTTACCTTCGCTTAGGTGCCGGAAAAACGACTCCTGACAATAGCTACATTTCAGGATCATTCAAAATTATTCATGCACCTGAAACAGCTGAAATCACTGTTTTCGCACTTGGTCCCATTGCCAATAATGTCATGACCGCATTGTCACTTTCCGAAGATCTTGCTTCCAAAGTAAATGTTGTGACCGCATTGCATTTCCCTTTGAATATTACTGACGAAGTGGAGACATTGATCAAAAAAGCGCCGGCAATTCTCGTTGCAGAAGAACATATCAGCACAGGCGGGCTCGCGCAGCAGCTTTCCGTCCAATTACTGGAAAAAGGCATTTTCCCGCGCAGTTTCAAAAGCCTGAAAGCAGAAGGATATCCCAACGGCCGCTACGGAAGCCAGACTTATCACCAAAAACTTTCAGGGCTCGATCCGGATTCTATCGTTTCCCATATTGGTCAATTAATGATTCCGGCATGACGAAAAAGGCTTTAACCATCATTTTGAGCCTGATTTTATTGCTACCCGTCCTGATTTACTTTACGGTCTGGAATTATTATGCTATCAATATCCCGAAATGGGACGACCACGCTTTAAAAGAGTTTATCCTTTATTATTCGCAGGCGACAACCTGGAAAGAAAAAATCTGGCTGCTTTTTAAACAGCATAACGAACACCGGATTTCACTAACCCGCCTCATTGCCTGGTGGGACTATTCCTTGTTTGGATCATTGAATTACCGGCATTTGATGACTGCTGGAAATCTGCTGCTGATCGGTGTTATCCCGCTTTGGTACGAACTTCTGAAAAAGAACAAAAAGCCGCTTTTTGCGCTTCTGCCCATCCCATTTCTCTGGCTCACGCTAGCATTTGAGGAAAATATGTATTGGGGAATGGCCGCGATCCAAAATTTCGGCGTCGTCACATTGACCGTCTGGACATTGTATTTATGTATCAATTTCAAAACACTTCCCTACATCATTTCGCTGTTTCTGGCTGCTGTTACGGTCCTTACCAGCGGAAATGGGCTGCTTGTTCTTCCACTGGGAGCACTTTTACTGTTCCTGACCGGAAATAGGAAACGCTTTGCATTGTGGCTGATCCTCAGCGCAGTAGAGATTTTTTGTTATTTCAATTGGTATACCAAACCAGAGTCCAATCCGGAGTCAAAAGCCTCTATTTTTCAGCTGATTAAAGGCTATATGGCTTTTTTAGGGTCATTTGCCGAGTCATTTCCGGTTGCAGATCATATCAGGGTGTGTTTTCTGATGGGCATTGTGCTGTTTCTTGTGGCCGTTTCTATCATTTCGACTACGCTTTTCAGGATTATAAGAAATAGATACGCGAACAAGTTTGAGCGCATTACCGACCTTTTCTGCCTTGGAACCATACTTTTTATTCTCGGCACCGCACTGATCGTCGTTTATGGCCGCGCAGGATTCGGGATGGAGACATTGATAACAAGTCGCTATAAAATTTATTCGGTGCTACTGCTGATCGTTGCGTATTTGTATGTGGTGATCCCGATCCGCGGAAGTTTTCTCTCGCCATATGTTACAGCGATTGCTTTCATGGGCATCGTTTTCAATATTTTCAGTTATCATTATCACCTGGTAGACGCATATAACCTCCGCAAAGACCTGACGACGTATCAGTTCAACTGGACTTTTAAAGATAAAAAACTTACCTACCCTTCTGACACATCATTAGCTGCCAACATTGTTGAAAAAACGCCTGTTTTCTACGATAAGCTGCTACCGCTCATTTCCCTGGCTGACCGACAAACTTATGCCGGAAATTCACGCGGTTTGACAGATTTGTATGACCGGACTACATTTACGCCGGGAAAAGAAAACCTGATCATTGAAAACAGCACATTCACCAGCCAGCGATTGCAGGATAGCGGCATTTACATTTTGCTCAGTTCCAAGGATCGATATTATCTGTTTCCGGCAAAAAGAATGCGAAATACAAGCCGGAAAGAGCTGTTTTTGAAACAATATTATTTTGCACCCGGATTCAGGGCGGACATTCCATTTTCAGAAATGGATAAAGGGCTTTATGATGTTGCGTTGATTCGTCAGCAAGGCGACCAAACAGGCATCCTCTTTCAAAACCAGAAGGTTAAGGTGAATGAAACAAAGAAAAACAAAGTGAAGGTAAACTGGTAATTATGCGCACCACATCACAGGGACACATTATTCAACTTGATGGAATCCGCTTTATTGCCATTGCGCTGGTTCTGATTGAACATCTTTTTGTAGAAGTAAATACGGTTCCCGTCGGCGCGACGGGAGTGACGATCTTCTTTGTATTGAGTGGTTTTTTAATTTCCAGAATTCTTTTAAAAAGCAAAGAAAAGAACTACGGAACGGAAGGCGGGTTCAGAAAATATCTCAGTAAGTTCCTCATACGAAGGACGATCAGAATTTTCCCGGTTTATTATCTTACGATTCTCCTGCTTTACATTTTCAATGTGCCGCCGGTGAGGGAAAAGCTGGGCTGGCTGGCATTGTATGGGACAAATATTTACATGGCCTGGAACAAGACCTGGATGGGTTCTATGGACCATTTGTGGTCTCTGGCCGTGGAAGAGCAGGTTTATTTATTCTTCCCGTTTCTGATCTTTTTTGTCCCAAAAGGCAAGCTGGTTCCCGTTCTGGGCGTTATGGGCTTGCTCAGCCTTGCATTCCGTTTTTACTACTATTATGCTAATCCGGACTTTGCGATTGACGACTGGATCGTTACCTATGTGAGCACGCCAGCGTGCCTGGATTCTTTCGCGCTGGGCGGGTTACTTGCCTGGTTGCAGGTATACAGGAATGATTTTTTTGAAAAATTGTTTAGTAAGTCATGGCCTGTCGTGCTGGCATTCGCAGTGTGGGTTTTGCTGCAATTCTGGTCTAAAACATTCGATAGCAGGTTCAATGTATCATTCGTTGTTCTGGACAGAACGGTGTCTTCCATTTTCGGATTCTTTTTGATCGGACGGGCGGTAATGGGCTATACAGGAATTATGGCAGCTTTTCTGGAAAATCCAGTGAGCATTTATTTAGGAAAAATCAGTTACGGCTTGTATCTATATCACAATTTTGTTTACAACCACTTTCACAGTGGTCCTATGCACCCAACCGTTCGTATTTTCAGAAAAATCTATCAATATGCACCTGATCTGAAAGGTTCAGTTGCCTTCGAAGCGCTGGTTGTGATTACATTAACAATTGCTGTTGCGGCCTTTTCCTGGCATTTTTTCGAGAAGCCTATTAACGCCTTGAAGGACAAGTACGCTTAGTAATTTATCATTACCATAGCCCGGTTACAGGCTTTATTTATTAATTTTGCGCAACCATACCAAATACGTTTCTGCATGTCGTACCTTCTTAGTATAGTAATGCCCGCATACAATGAACAGGATTGTATCGAAAAGGTAGTATATAATTGGACTAATTTTCTAAAAAATAAATTTCCCAACGACAATACAACACTAATTGTAATTAATGATGGCTCAAAAGACAACACAAAAGTGCTTTTGGACAAATTACAGCAAGAAGTGACCAATCTTACCGTCATTAACCAAAAAAATGGCGGCCACGGCAATGCGGTCGTAAATGGCTATCGCAAAGCACTGGAGCTGCGTTCCGAATACGTTTTCCAAACCGACAGTGATGACCAGTTTGTTTCCGATGATTTCGATAAACTTTGGAACAAGCGCAGCCAGTCACAATTTATACTGGGTTACAGGGAGGTGAGACATGACGCCGGCGTGCGTTTGTTCATCACCAAATTCCTTCGCGGAACGATCTCGACGGTTTACGGCACATTCATTATGGACAGCAACATTCCTTTTCGTTTGATAAAAGGAACATTCCTGCAAAAATTAATGAATCAATTACCTGACCCTGAGCCTTTTGCGCCGAATATCTTCTTGTCTGTTATGGCAAAAAAATCGGGACAGGAGTTATTTGACATTCCCATTACACATAAAGATCGTGAGACAGGAACGGTTTCGATCGTAAAATGGAATCTCTGGAAGGTTTGTATACGCAGCTTTAAAGAACTGTTGCGCTTTCGCCTTGAACTCAATAACAAAGTGAAAGCGATCCGTGCTTAACCATTAGGCTTGTGTCGAAAAAATACATTATTGCTATCCTGCTCGCTGCTGTCATTGCAGCAGCAGGATATTTTCTGTTTCAATATTCACGAGGTTCGGCTGCTGCATGGAAATTCATCCCGTCCAGCGCGCTCGTCGTTATCACCAGCGAACATCTTCAGGATTCTCTCTACGTCGCTACGGATGCCAATCTGGATGTTAAAAGGTTGCCGTTACTGGACGTTGCCAGTGACAATTTATCACTTCTTAACCTTTTCACAAAAGACCAGAAAAGGTTAAACAACTTCCTCAAAAACAAAGCATTATCCTATTCCTATCATCCAAGGACCAGCACAGAATGGGGTGTGATCATATACATTCCCATTGCCAATGATGAAGAAGCGAAGTGGCTGAGCACACCGCAAAACCCGAACATTCGCGCACTGCACCATAATTTTCAGGACCACCGCATTACGGACATTATCGACAGTAACTCTCGTCCGCTTTTTTCTTATCTCGTTGAGGATCATTACCTCATTGTGAGTTATTATGGCGATCTGATCGAGGACGCAGTCCGTGCTTCATCTCTTAACATCGCATCATTTCGGCTAAAATCAAACTTCTCCCAAATCAATGATTCTGATTATGGAACAAGCATTTATTTGAGAAACGACGCATGGAAATCGGTTATTTCTGGTGATAATGTCAATTCAAATTTCTATGAGTTTGGTAAAAACTTCCCGAACTTTCAGGATTTTCACATCGAAGAAGCGAAGGCAAAAGGCGGCCTTTCTTTGAAATCAACCGGAACAAATGCTCCGGATTATTATCTCACAGACATCGTCAAGGACATTCCGGGTGCACCGTTTGCTGGCCACAAGCACATTTCCCAGCAAACGTCCTTTCTTTACAGATCCGGGGTCGTTGATCGCGCTGCATTTCAAAAGGAGTTTCAGCGATGGCATAAAAAGTATAAATCAGAAGCCTGGAACAAGCTTAACTACTATGTCGGCAAAGAAAGCAATCTGCTGATCGATAACCTGGGCGCTGAACTGATCTTATGTCAATTGGAAGAAAACAACAGCATCAGCGACGGAAAAATTTTGTTGGCTGAGTTTTCCAATTATGAAAAAATGCGGCCTGTTTTGCAAAAACTGGCGCGGTTGGCAAATGAAGAAACCAATGTTTCTATTGACCAATATCAGGGATATGACATTTATTCTGTCCCCATTCCCGAACTGCCGGCAGGACTTTACGGTCCTATGTTTTCGGGTTTTCCGCGCAGTTATATCACCTATATTGCTCCTTATCTGGTAATCAGCAACAATTCGCAGGTTTTGCAGAACTACATAGTCGATTACGAAAATCAGATCACCTGGAAGCAATCACCGGAATATGACAGCATTTTGACTTCCGCAAAATCAGAAGCCCAGCTTTCGCTCATTGTGAATTTGCGGAAAGCGCAAACGCGGGCAGGAAATGGCGGGATCAAGAAATATGCAGATCTGGTTTCTAAAATGGAGTCGCTTGTATTTCAATGTAAATATGAAGATGGCGATGCATTTCCGGAAATTACCCTAATTCCTAAAAAGCGGCAGACAGCCAGCAAAGTGCTTAACCGGACATTCCTGAACATTGACATTGAGTGGCCGGACATTTTCGACACCGAACTGGCCGCCTTGCAAAATCCTGTTGACGGAAGTTCGGAGATCCTGCTGACGGACAAACAAAATAACCTACTTAGAACCAACAATTTACGGGAAGGTAAAACACAGGCCATCGCGAAGCTCAATGGCCCGATTATTACCGCTGCTTATAAGGTCGATTTTTTGAACATTGGCAGGCAGCAGCGCATCTTTGCAACAAAAAGCATGGTTTATGCGCTGGATGAAGACGATTCAACAACCGTAACCACATTCACGGGGTCCTTACCGTCAGGCCAGGACATTGCAGCATTGTACGCAATCGATGGAGGTGATGATGGCAGTAATCGTTTTATAATCAAAAACACCGCAGAAGAGCTCTTTCTGTGGGAAAGTGTGACCAAACCAATCAGGCGGCTTAACCATTCGGTTCAGTTTGAAAACATTCAGAGTCCGGTTGTTGCATTAAACCAAATTGGGAACCGCGGTTTCATCGTTACGCAGAAAAACGGCAAAATCTTCCTTTTAAAAGAAAACGGAACGGTTCGCCAGGGCTTTCCGGTCGACATTCTGACACGGACTGAAAGTGCATTTACCTGGACACAGGATCCTGCAACCGGCCAGCCCGAACTTGTAGGTGTGAGCGTTTCGGGAGAGTTGATCAGGATTAGCCTGAATGGGCAAATCACTTCCAGGAAGCAGTTGCTGAGACCTGAACCCGGTTCTAAATTCAAGACATTATTTGACCGGAACTCTCTGGATTGGATTCTGATCAGGTCAGTTAATTCCAAAACAGCCATTATTACCAAGGACGGGAAAGATCTTTTTGAGATAAAGGATATTTTACCCAACCCGGTCATTCAATATCACTTTTTCGGCGTTGACAACCGGTTTATCACGATTAAGTCGGGAAATTATACGACGGTTTTTGATATGGCCGGCAAGCGATTGGGAGATAAGGCGATTCCGTCGGAAATGCCAGTTCAGCTCACGTATCAGCCAGGATATTATAAATTGCTTATATTCAGCCGTTCCGAAAAGAAGATCCAGGTTTGGTCTGTTAAGCTTCGTTAAAAATATGAAGTTTTTAAAATACATAGTTTTAGTTTCTGGATGCATTATCTGGGCCTGCGGGCTCAATCCTACCCTGTTGGCGTTGGTTGGAAAATACAAATTAATCACGGATGGTTACCAGTATGGCGATCTTTACCGCATGGCCAATTTATCTGCGTTTAAAGATCCCAGACAACCTTGCCCTGCATACAATCCGCCTGCAAAAAAGCAATCTGCCAAAAAGGTCCATTTATACATTATAGGCGACAGCTTTACCGAGGAAGAGCGTGTCGGCCCACAGGATTTTGCGGTTGATCAATACACCAGGGTTCATTGGTCTGAAATGCTGCATGTCAAACTGGACACTTCCGAAACAAACATTCTGCTGCTGGAATCGGTTGAAAGACATTTCAGACAGCATTTGGAAGCTCCTGTTTCTCTGATATTACCAGACTCGGCTACATTCGTTCAAAGGGTGGTTTCTTCTAAATTCATGCATAAGCTGGATGATGCATTCAACGGAAAACAGGCTCAGGACAGATTTGAAGCACTTTTGTTTCAAAATGAGGCTTTTTTGAAATTAAAAGAATGGAAAGCAGATTTTACTTATCACCTTTTTCACCGTGTCAATACGAGCGTGTCGCTTGTGGATGAAGACCGGAGCCTGGTTTCCTACATGGATACGGACACCCCTCATGTGACCTCTTCCTTCTCGAAAATCGGCAAATCTGAGCTGGATTCGCTTGTTTTAAACCTGAAACTGACCAAGGATTCAGCCCTGTCCATGGGTTTCGACTTTGTCGCCTTGTCTGTTATTCCTAATAAAGTTTCGGTCATCCACCCTGAATACGGTGCTTACAACCGATTGATTGAGCATGTTTATCAACACCCAAAACTTCCTATGCCTTACATTGATGTGCTGGCAGATTTCAGAAAAATGGGAGCAGCTTCTTACTTAAAAGGAGACTCGCACTGGACGTGTCAAGCGCAAAATGTGTGGCTGGACAAGGTCAATACATTGATTAACAGCTTCGTTAGCCAGGAAAATATATAGTTGCATTGCATGCTTATCGGCCGGGATTCCCTAGCTTTAAGTGATTTGCAACGCTGGTTTTCGCGTTTAATATTCCATTGTATGAAAGATAACCGTGTGCGCAGCATACAGGACCTGACCAAAATAGCAAACTGGGTGACGATTTTCGCTTTTCTGCTCATTTGCTCATTTTCCTCAAAAGCTCAGAATAGCAAGTTGAAACCAGGTTTCGACAAAGAAGAATACCTGGAACTCCTCCGCATGCACGTGCTCTTGTACGACTCCACCAAAGCCGACACTTCAAAACCCAAATCGGTCATTACCAAGCCGACGCATTTTACGAATGTGTATAATTCAGCGGTTGTTGGTCTTGATAATAAATGGGGACTGTGGATTAACAAGACGCACCCTATCGCGGTGCTCAATGTAAGGGGCACGACGCTGAATCCAGTGGGCTGGCTCGAAAACTTTTATGCCGCAATGGTTCCTGCCAAAGGCGAAGTCAAGCTAACCAATGCTTACACATTTCAATATCATCTGGCGGATAATCCAAAGGCGGCCGTTCACATTGGCTGGCTCATCGGGACCGCATTTCTGGCCAGGGATATCATTCCAAAAATTGATTCTTGCTATAAAGCCGGTATTAAAGAGTTTTTGATCATGGGACATAGTCAGGGTGGTGCCATCACTTTCCTGCTCACTTCCCATTTCTATCAACTACAAAAGGACAAGAAATTGCCTGCTGATATTCGTTTCAAAACATATGCAAGCGCAAGTCCCAAGGCAGGCAACACGTATTATGCGTATGAATATGAAAGCCTGATTGACGGCGGCTGGGGTTATAATGTCGTCAACGCGGCAGATTGGGTGCCCGAATTGCCGTTTTCGGTTCAAACTTTGGATGACTTTAATGAGACTAATCCTTTCAAAAACATTGAGCCGGTTATCAAAAAGCAAAAGCTCCTGACCAGGGTTGCGTTGAAGCATGCTTACAAGCAAATGAAGAAGCCAAGCGAAAAGGCGCAACGGAATTATCAAAAGTACCTGGGTAATTACGCTTCAAAGACCATCATAAAGCAGCTTCCTGAATTTCAACCGCCTGTGTATTTCAAAAGCAACAATTATGTCAGGATTGGGCCTACTATTGCATTAATTCCCAATGCAGAATATTACAAACGCTTCCCGGACTCTGAAAAACAAATTTTTATTCACCATTTACCCGACCCATATTTGTATTTAATTCAGAAATACAAATATTAATGTCAACGATTTACTCAGCTTATGCGATTACTTTTCCTCTTATTTCTCTTCATCCTTACATCATCAGCAAACGCTCAATACAAAACCCGTTTTGAAACCAGCGGCGGCAAGCAAACGCCAACTTACGAAGAAGGGATCGAATTTTACAAACTGCTGGCGAAAGACTTCCCACAGATCCAGATTACCGAAAAAGGCCTTACAGACAGCGGCAAGCCGCTCCATCTAGTCTTATATTCTAAAAACAAAACGTTTGACATTAAGAAACTGAAATCACAGCAGAAAGCTGTTTTCCTAATCAATAACGCCATTCACCCCGGCGAGCCTGACGGTGTTGACGCATCCATGATGCTGCTGCGTGACATTGCTGTAAATCCTGAAAAATTCCCGGAACTCGACAATCTGGTCCTGGCTATAATTCCTTTCTATAACATTGGCGGAACATTAAACAGAAATAGTACGACACGCACAAATCAGGAAGGACCGGAAGAATACGGCTTCCGTGGAAATGCCCGGAATTATGATCTTAACAGAGACTTCATTAAAAGCGATACAAAGAATGCACGCAGCTTTGCAGCCATTTTCCATGAGCTCGATCCGGACCTTTTTGCAGACACACACGTGAGCAACGGAGCGGATTATCAATATGTGATCACTTTGGATTACGCACAAAAAGACAAGCTGGGCGGAAAGTTGGGCTTCTTCAATGACAAGGTTTTTTTGCCTTATATGTACAAGCATTTGAAAGAATCGGGATTTGAAGCAACGCCTTACGTCAATTCCTGGGGCCAGACTCCTGATAAAGGTTTTGTGCAATTTCCGGACTGGCCGCGCTATTCAACCGGTTATGCAGCATTGTTTCACACAATCGGTGTAATGACGGAAACACATATGCTAAAACCTTACGACAAGCGGGTTGCGTCCACTTATGCTTACCTGCTCGGTAACGTTAAATTTTTAGCAAGAAACCGGAAAGAGCTGCTCAAACTTCGGAAAGACACAAAGGAGGCCGTTAAAAAACAAGAAAAATTTGCCGTAACATGGGAGGTTAACAAAGTCAAAAACACACAGATTGAATTCAAAGGCTTTGAATCTGAATACATTACCAGCAAAGTGAGCGGCGTGCAAAGGCTTTCTTATAACCGTTCAAAGCCTTTTACGAAGAAGATTCCTTTTTACGACACTTACATGTCGGTAGACGAGGTTACCAAGCCCGTGGCCTATATTATCCCGCAAGGCTGGCATAATGTGATCGACTTGATGAAACTCAATGGCGTGGAAGTGACCCAATTGGAAAAAGACACCGAAATGGAGGTTGAAACGTATTACATTGAAGATCTGGAAACGCCGAAACTGCCTTTTGAAGGACATTACTGGCATACGAGTGTAAAGACAAAAACGGTTAATCAGCGTGTTACATTCAAGAAGGGCGACTGGTATATTCCTGTAAATCAATGGACTAACCGATACATTGTGGAAACACTGGAACCGAAAGGCGTTGATTCATTTTTTAAATGGAATTTTTTTGATACGATTTTACAGTCCAAAGAACATTATTCAGCTTATGTTTTCGAAGATCTTGCCGCTGAATTGCTCGCCAAAGATGTCAGCCTGAGAATCAAGCTGGCTGATAAGCGTAAAAGCGATCCTGAATTTGCAAAAAGCAGCAGCGCACAACTGGACTTCATTTACGATAATTCACCATATCGGGAAAAGGAATATATGCGCTACCCTGTGTTTAGGTTAATGAAGTGATTGGTTTTAGAAACGCAGACCCAGATTAAAATTGAATTCGCCGGTAATGTTTATGCCTCCGTTAGTTGATCTGGTGTCATTATAGGTTTCCCGATCAATATACCTTGATCCGAATCCTCCGTTCAGGCCAATCTGAAAATGGTCTGATATCTGAAAATTCACGTAGTTGTTGACGATAATTCCAAACCGGAAGATCTTGCTTTCCGATCGGGTGTTCGGATACGTTCCGGTATTGGGATCATAATAGCCGTCGTTACGGACCTGCTTGCCAAAGCCTGTGAAAATGCTGGGTCCAACGGCGTAGGTAACCCTCTTTTGCCCGAAAGGATATATTTTCAAGCCAGGAGAAAAGTAGAAGGCCTCCCGCTGGTCGCCATAACCATCAAACAAATCAAATCGATCAGGAAAAATGAGGGATACAGGCAAAATGATACCAAAATAGCCTTTTTTATCTGCCAGGATTTCATAGCTCAATCCTAACCCCGGCCCGCTATCCAATGCTTTGAATGGTGAAAAATTGACCATATGCCTTCCGAAAAGGTTGGAAGTGCTTGCCGGGTTCACGCGGCGTTTGCCGGGAAGGTTTCGCTCATCAATAAAAACGGTTTGCCCGTTTGCAAACTCAATGCGGTTTAACTCATTTTTCCGGATAACAAAACTAGCGCTTTCCTTTTCCTGGCTGATTTTGTAGGAAACGCGGTCGATTCCCACCTCGGTCACTTTGCCTTCAATGGTCGCCCCGTTTTTCTTAACCAAAATGTCCTGACCGTTTACAGAAAAAAATACTGCTGATAATAATACAGTTAGCGTGAAGGATCTGATCATAATGCAAATGAGTTGATGAATGTGAACCAAATTTAAACAATCGTGGATACTTTTGCGGAGTATATAGACTGAACGTTTAAAAATATACTGCTGTTATACACTTGGCTTATAATGGCCTTTATATTATTCAGGCTGTTTTTATTTCAATATAAAGGACAGCCATTTAAAAAAATCAAATGACATTTCAGGATTTAAAGCTCATTGAGCCTATTGCTAAGGCTCTGCAAGAAGAAGGATACACCACCCCCACACCCATTCAGGCAAAAGCGATCCCCATCATTCTGGATCAAAAAGATTTATTAGGTTGCGCGCAGACGGGCACTGGAAAAACGGCAGCATTTGCTATTCCAATGTTGCAACTGCTTCATAATAATCCAGTTGGAAAGTTTGAAAGAAGCCACATTCGCGCATTAATACTTACGCCTACAAGGGAGCTGGCGATCCAGATTGGAGAAAGTTTTGCTGCTTACGGACGGCATACCGGTGTTAAACACACAGTGGTCTTTGGCGGGGTTGGGCAAAAACCACAGACCGATGCGCTTAACCGTGGCGTCGACGTGTTGATAGCAACACCAGGCAGGATGCTGGACCTTATTAATCAGGGCTTTATCAAGTTGAACCAGCTTGAATTCTTTGTCTTGGATGAAGCGGACAGAATGCTGGACATGGGTTTCGTTCATGATGTTAAAAAAGTAATCAAGCTGTTACCTGCTAAGCGCCAATCGCTGTTCTTTTCGGCAACCATGCCGCCAGCCATTGTTACATTGGCTAATACCATCCTCAGAAACCCCTTAAAAGTTGAAGTCACACCGGTTTCATCAACGGCCGACACCATCCGTCAGTCTGTATTTTTCGTAGATAAGTCAGATAAGAATTCGCTGCTGTTGCATATTCTGAAAGACGAATCAATTGCAACTGCATTGGTTTTCACAAGAACAAAACATGGTGCGGACAAGGTTGTGAAAGTGTTGAGAAAAGCAGGCGTGAGTTCGGAAGCCATTCATGGTAATAAATCTCAGAATGCTCGCCAAAATGCTCTGAAAAATTTCAAAAGCCAGACAACCCGTGTTCTGGTGGCAACCGACATTGCTGCGCGTGGCATCGACGTGGATGATTTAACGCACGTTATCAATTACGAAATTCCAAACATTCCCGAAACTTACGTGCACAGAATCGGCCGGACAGGTCGTGCGGGCGCAAAGGGAATAGCGTTTTCTTTCTGTGATCTGGACGAAAAAGCTTACTTGAAAGATATTCACAAACTGATTGCCAAAAATATCCCTGTTGTAAATGACCATCCCTACGCAACGGGCAGGTGAAATGACAAGGAATACTTACACGGACATTAACCTCAATGAGGCCAGGCAATTATTGGAGCAACCCGATGCCGTATTGGTTGATGTAAGGGAAACTTGGGAATTTGAAGAATTTAATGAGGGTGGAATTAACATTCCTTTGGCCGAGATCCGCGAGAGAAGAGCGGATCTCGTTCCATATAAAAGCATCATTGTGATTTGCACCAATGGCGTGAGAAGCAAAGTTGCAGCCGTGGATTACTGTCGCGTGCCGGAGTGGCTCGACAAGCGGATATTTCACGTTCATGGAGGGATTATTGAATCTGAATGAGTTTAGACTTGCTATTAGACTTGCTAAGTCTTAAAGACTTAGCAAGTCTAATAGCAAGTCTAAACTCCCTTCAAAAACCCGTACAGCCGGGCCTATCAAATGAATGTTGTCAAATCCAGCAGGCGTTTCTTCGAAATCTACTTTCAAAGTGCCGCCGATAGTTTCAATGGTTATCGGGCCGTCAAAACCTTTGCGTAAATGCGCAGATAATGCACATGCGGTTACGCCTGTCCCGCAAGAGTAAGTTTCGTCCTCAACCCCGCGCTCGTAGGTCCTCACGCTCAGATGATTGTCTTCGATCACTTCAATAAAATTTACATTCGTGCCGCCTTTCGGCCCGTAAACAGAACCATAGCGGATCTCACTTCCAATGTTAACCACATCCGTTTCCGACACATTATCCACATAAGTGACGTAATGCGGTGAACCGGTGTTCATGAAATCAAATTCTTCATAACGCTCAACATCCTTAACCGGCGACATTTTCAGGCTGATCAAATCGCCCATAACAGTTGCTTCATGCAAACCATCTACGGCTATAAATGTCGTTGAATCAGTAAAAAGTCCGAGATCGTGCGCAAATCGCACTACACAACGTCCGCCATTGCCGCACATGCTGCCTTCGCCCCCATCCGCATTGAAATACACCATTCTGAAATCGTAGCCTGGCTCATTTTGTAACAGAATCAAACCGTCAGAACCAATCCCAAACCGGCGGTGGCAAATGGAAGCAATCAATTCTTTTGAAACAGGAAATGACAGATCGCGGTTATCGATCATTACAAAATCGTTTCCTGTTCCCTGATATTTATAAAATGGAATCTGCATGTCAAATGTCAATAAAATGTTCGGCGTCGAGGGGCCATTTATTACAAAACAACAAAACCCTGCAAGAAATAATCGCTTGCAGGGTTTAAAATTTGTACGAAGGAAATTTATACTACTTCGATACTTTAAGCTCTTTAATACGAGCGGCTTTGCCCTGACGGCCACGAAGGAAGAACAGACGTGAACGACGCACCTTACCGCGACGAATCAATTCGATTTTAGCGATACTTGGCGAAAGAATTGGGAAAACGCGTTCAACGGCGATGCCGTTCGAGATTTTACGCACTGTGAAAGTTTCACCGCTTCCGCTTAGGTTGCGACGTTGCATTACAGTGCCCTGGAATTGCTGCACACGCTCTTTGTTACCTTCACGGATTTTCACGTGTACGTTGATCGTGTCGCCTGAAGTAAATTCAGGATACTCGGATTTACGATTTTCAATCGTAGCTTCTACGAGTTTGATAAGTTCGCTCATGACGAATGCTTTTTTGGATTTAAAATGATAGCTTGCTTCCAGCGGATGAGGTGACGCCCCTTCATTCAAAACAGCTCTTGCGAAAACGAGTGCAAAGCTAAGATTATTTATTTGTTTGTAAAAGCATTTTATATGAAAATCCTGAATGTAGATCAGATTCGCGCACTGGATGCATACACTATTGAAAATGAGCCTGTTTCTTCCCTGAATTTAATGGAAAGAGCTGCTAATGCGTTCGTCAGGTGGTTCTGTAACCAGTTTGTAAACACCCGTCCGGTTGCCATTTTTTGCGGAAAAGGAAATAATGGCGGTGACGGACTTGCTATTGCACGCATTTTGAGCACCCAAAGCTATGATGTTCAGGTTTTTGTTATTGAATATACAGGCAATGCTACAACAGATTTTGAAGGGAACTTGACGCGATTAATGGATCATTTACAACCCGTTAGCATTGCGAACAATGACGATTTCCCAATATTGGCGCGTAATGTAATCTGCATAGATGCATTGCTGGGATCAGGTCTATCCAGGCCAGTGGAAGGACTTTTGGCTAACATTATTCATTCTTTAAATGCACTTCCAAACAAGCTCGTTTCCGTTGACATTGCCAGCGGATTATATGCTGCCAAAGCCAATCAAGAAGGTGATCAGATTATAGAACCCAATTTTACCGTTTCATTCCAGCTTCCAAAACTCGCGTTTATGATGCCCCAAAATGCGAAGTTTGTGGGTTCCTGGCATTTGGTGGATATTGGTTTAAGTGAGTATTTTATCAACGAAATTGAAACTCCCTACCACTATACTGACAAGCGTGCAGCAGAAAAGTTGATTAAGCCAAGGGACAAATTCTCTCATAAAGGCACTTTTGGACACGCCTTGCTCATGGCTGGCAGCTATGGCAAAATGGGTGCGGCGGTCTTATCCGGAAAAGCTTGTCTGAGATCAGGTGTTGGCTTGCTTACCATGCACATTCCTGCCTGCGGATACGACATTATCCAGATTTCGCTGCCCGAAGCAATGGCCGTCACAGATCAGGATCCGAAACATTTAAGTGAAATCACTGATCTGGATTCTTACTCCGCCATCGGAATTGGCCCGGGAGTTGGGAAAGCCCTTTCGACGGTAAATGCTGTAGAAAAACTGCTGGATAATGTAAATTTGGAAAATGTAAAAGCGAGGCTCGTCATCGACGCGGATGCATTGAATATCCTATCAGAAAACAGGCATCTTTTAAATAAAATACCTGAAAACACCGTCTTAACCCCACACCCAAAAGAATTTCAGCGATTAGCAGGCGAAAGCAAAGATGAATTCGAGCGACTACAAATCGGCATTGACTTTGCCAAAAAGCATAAAGTGATCATCTGCCTCAAAGGCGCCAACACAGCCGTCATCCTCCCCAACGGCGAAGTCCATTTCAACTCAACAGGCAACCCCGGCATGGCTACGGGCGGCACCGGCGACGTGCTTACCGGCATTGTAACAAGCCTTCTGGCCCAAAAATACGAACCCGTCCAAGCAGCAATCTTAGCGGTTTATGAACACGGCCTCGCCGGCGATCGCGCCGCTGAGCAACGGGGTCAAAGTGCATTGATTGCTTCGGATTTGGTTGAGCATCTGGGATGGTAAACGGTTCGGCGCACCATTTTAAAACTCTGACCAAAAAGTGCTAAATTTGAAATCATAATAGAAACACTATGCAGGACATTGAAAGAATAACCATTGATCCGGACATCTGTCATGGAAAACCGTGCGTGAGAGGCATGCGCTGGCCCGTTGAGGTCGTTATAGACATGTTAGGGTCTGGCATGCTAATCAATGAGATCCTCGAAGATCATCCGGAACTTGAACGAGAAGATATTTTTGCTTGCCTTAATTATGCGAAACTTTTGGTTTCCGGGCGCTTGATTAATGAAGCTGCCTGATGAATTTTTTGTGTGACGTTCATATCTCCATGAAGGTTGTTAAATACTTGGCCAGTTTGGGACATTCGGCAATGCACGTTAACACCTTGCCGTCCAAATCTTCGTCCAAAGATTCAGAAATTTGCCTGCATGCAGATCGTCAGGAGTTGATTGTGATAACAAAAGATGAAGATTTCAGAAATTCGTTTTTGCTCCGCCAAACCCCTAAAAAGCTTGTAAGAATTACGCTTGGTAACATCTCGAATCAAAGCCTCATTGAGCTCTTAGAGCGAAATCTTCCACTTATTGCCAAGCTGAATGATACAAAGGGATTCTTTCTTGAATTGGGCGGCTCTGCGGTTGTCTATACTTTGTAAGCATTAACTAACTCAAAACCTGATAAACCACAAACGCCGACACATATGCCAGCGCCATTAAATAGGCCAGCTGGATCAAAGGCCATTTCCAGCCGTGGGTTTCGCGTTGGACTACGGCGATGGTGCTCATGCACATCATGGCAAAGACGTAGAATATAAGCAAAGAGTAGCAAACGGCCGGGGTGAACATAGCTCCGCCGGTGTCCGGATTCTTCTCTTTAATTAACCTCTCTTTTACGGTTGGGACATCCTCAAAATCACCACTGATGCTGTAAATCGTGGCCATTGTTCCTACAAAAACCTCCCTGGCCGCAAATGAAGCCAGTAATGCGATACCGATTTTCCAATCATAACCCAATGGCCTGATAACCGGCTCGATGAAATGTCCGAAATGACCTGCGTAGGAATTTTCAAGACGAGCGGAAGAAATGGCTGCATTCACCTGCTCCTCGGGAGCCTGCGCCATTCTGGAAACAACTTCTGCCTCAGCCCTCTCCATTTTGTCACCCGGTCCGTAGGTTGACAAAACCCAGAGAATGATCGAAATGGCCATGATGACCTTACCTGCTTCCAGCACAAAGGATTTTACGCTGTCATACATGGTAAATGCCACATGTCCCCAGCGTGGCAGCTTGTAAGAGGGCATTTCAAGCATGAAATAACCGGGTTCCTTTCTCGGCACGAACAATGACAAAATCCAGGCAGTCGTCAGCGCGCCTGCTAACCCCAGAAAATATAATCCAAACAAAACCAGGCCCTGAATATTCAGAAAACCGAGCACTTTTGTAGGCGGCACAACCAATGCAATTAAGATTGTATAAATCGGCAAACGAGCTGAACAACTCATTAATGGAGTCACCAGAATGGTCAGTAAACGTTCGTAACGGCTGCTAATGCTTCTCGTTGTCATGATCGCTGGCACTGCACAGGCAACGCCGGAAATAAGTGGAACAACACTTCGGCCATTGAGCCCGAACTTCCGCATTAATTTATCCATAATCACCATTACACGCGCCATATAACCCGATTCTTCTAATATAGAGACGAGCGCGAACAGAATCGCAATCGGTGGAATAAACACCAGAATGCCGCCAAGCCCTGCCATAATGCCATCAGTGATCAGGTCATTCAAAAATCCCTCTGGTAAGATTCCCTTTGTCCACTCGATTGTTGCTGCTATACCTTCATCCAACAAGTCGCTTGGGTAAGTCGCCCAGGAAAAAATGGCCTGGAAAACAAGGATCAGCACTGCCGCGAATGTGACATAGCCCCAGAACGGATGCAACAAAATGCCGTCCAGCTTACGCGTCCAGTAAGGTTGTTCGGTTTGCCCGGCAGATTTTACAGATTTACTGATAATTGGCTTTATCTTCTCATATCGCGCAATCGTTTCAGCTGCCAGAAAGCTGTTCTCATCGAAATTATGCTTTTCGATCAGCTCGTCCAGCGCAACCCTCGCAGGCGTTTCCAAAAAGGAGAAGTTATCATGCTGACAAACATATTGCAATGCAACATAATCATTATCAAGCGCATACATTCTCTTGACATCTGCAATAAGATCGATCTCGTTATCTTTGGGTTCGTAAAAATAAGCCAGTTCCGGCTTTTCAACGCGGTCGGCCATTTGCCTGATCGCTTCTTTTAACCCCTTCAACCCTTCTCCCGTCCGCGCATTGATCCGCACAACGGGCACATTCAATTTCATGGCAAGCTGCACAGCATTCACAGTCAGGTTCATACTCGACGCAACGTCCAGCATGTTGAGTGCCATAACACAAGGCAGGCCAAGGTCGCTGATTTCAGTAAAAAGAAGCAGATTTCTTTGCAAGTTGGATGCGTCAACGACAACGACGACGACATGCGGAAAATCAGGGTGTGCAGGGTTGGCGAGAATGTCCATTACAACGCTCTCGTCCCTGGATTTGGGATAAATACTGTATGTTCCCGGAAGGTCTACAACGATGGCAGCAGCGTCGGGTTGCCCGGACTGGCTTGGAAGCTTGAAAGTTCCTGACTTTTTTTCAACGGTTACACCCGGAAAATTCCCGGTTTTTTGTCGTAAACCAGTTAATGCATTAAATAATGTAGACTTGCCGGCATTCGGGTTACCAACCAGCGCAACTTTTATATTCCCTTGTTTCAATGGAGAGGCTTATAATCGGAACGTATTGCTTATTCAAGCTCAATCACAGCCGCCTCGTTCAACCTGAGCGAAAGACAATAGGAGCCGCCAACATTGATACAGATCGGATCACCAAATGGCGCAACCGCATCCAGGCGCACTTCGCACCCGGGCAAACAGCCCATTTCCAGTAATTTCAACGACATTGCCCGATCCGTAAAAGATTTTATGACCCCCTTTTCGCCCTTTCGAAGATGACTGACCGTACGAGCTGACATACACTCCTTATTTAGATTGATTTTATTTAAACTGCAAATAAAGCACTATCACACCGCAATTCAAACATAACTTTTGCAATTGTGCCCACACCCGGATAAATCATGGAAAATCATGATCAAATTATTATTTCCCTCAGGCTTTATGTAGTACTTTTGCAGCGCAAAGAGTAAATGAGCAGCGGAATTTTGAACGAGATTAAAACCCTTATCTGGAAAGAAGTTACACTCGAATGGCGTCAAAAGTATGCGCTGAGCGGCATGTTACTTTACGTTATCAGCACCGTTTTCGTTTGCTACCTGAGCTTTAATCTTAGAAGAAACCAACTCACTCCTATTGTCTGGAACACACTATTCTGGATCATCATTCTGTTCACTGCGGTGAATGCAATTGCTAAAAGTTTCTCGCAGGAGCGCTACGGCCGATTGCTTTATTATTACAGCCTTTGCAGTCCACAGGCGATTATTATTTCAAAAATAATCTACAACTCATTGATAATGTTACTATTATCAGGAATGGGGTTTGTATTTTATTCGTTTGTAATGGGCAATGCGATCGGTGATATGGGACTTTTTATTCTTTGCCTGTTCCTTGCCGCCATCGGTTTCGCATCCGTGCTTACCCTTGTGGCAGGCATTGCATCCAAAGCAGACAACAGCGCAACATTAATGGCTGTTTTGAGCTTCCCGATTATATTACCGATGCTGCTCATGACAATCAAGCTCGCCAAAAACGCAATGGATGGTTTGGATTGGTCGGTCAGCACGGACGAAATCAGCACACTGTTATCAATTGATCTCATAGTAATTACGCTCAGTTATCTGCTTTTTCCCTATCTGTGGAGAAGTTAATTTAGACTGGCGAGTAAGCATTAAAGTAGACGAGTAAAATGAGAAAGACCTGGTGGAAAATCCTCTGCATAGTAATCATATTCTATGTCATTGTTATGGGTCTGATGGGCCCGGTTCCGCGCCTTGCCATCATCAATGAAAGCATTCGTAACACCTATTTTCACGTAGCGCTATGGCTGGCCATGACTACGCTGCTTTTTGCGTCCATGATTTTTTCAATCCGTTATTTGAATAAAGGACGCATAGGTGACGACGACATTGCAAGCGAACTGGCCAAATCTGCCATATTCTTTGGAATTTTAGGCTGTCTTACCGGCTCCGTTTGGGCCAACTATACCTGGGGCGATCCATGGCCTAACGACCCTAAACTGAATGGTGCAGCAGTCGGCATCCTGATTTATCTCGCTTACCTTTTGCTGAGAAGCTCCTTCGAGGACGAGCAACGCAGAGCCCGGATTTCTTCGGTTTATAACATTTTTGCATTCGCCGTTTTTATTCCAATCATTTACATCCTGCCGCGGCTGACCGATTCTTTGCACCCTGGCAGCGGCGGGAACAGCACATTCGGTTCCTACGATTTCGATAATAATATCAGGAAGGTTTTCTACCCAGCCATTATCGGCTACATTCTGCTGGGATTATGGCTGGCTGAGCTTCGGGTCCGGATTAAAGTGATCAACCGGGTAAGGGACGAAGCATTGATCGCCTCCGATAAAACTGCCTCAAACACGCACTAATTTTATCCAATACAAACATTTTAAATCAAATTTTCGTTAAGATTTTAGACCGTTACCCATACAATGAAAAAAGTCTCCCTCTTGCTGTTAACCCTATTTTTGATTTCGGGAAACTTGTTTGCGCAAGCCGTTGACAATGGCGTTGCTATGGCCGACAAGCTTCGTGAAGATGGCAAAATATGGGTTGTTGTGGCTGTCATTGCCGTTATTTTTGCGGGAATTGCAATCAATATGCTTCGGATAGATTCCAAAGTAAGCAAAATCGAAAAGGAATTAAATATCAAGTAAAATTTCATGAAAAAGATACAAATATTCGGTTTGATCATCATTGCTGTGGCTATTGGCATCATCGTGTCAACAGCCGGCGACGCGAGCACTTACGTCGATTTTACCAAAGCGAAGGAAATGGCGCAGGATGGTGATGCGGAAAGCATTCACGTGGTGGGCAAGCTTAAAAAAGATGCATCCGGGCACATTATAGGCATGGAATATCAGCCGCAGGTCGATCCTAATTATTTTGCATTTACATTAATTGACAACAACCAGGTTGAGCAGAGAGTCGTTTATAAAAACTCAAAACCGCAGGATTTTGATAAATCAGAGCAGGTTGTTGTGGTAGGCAAAATGATCAACGGTCAATTTTCAGCCGAAAAAATCCTCATGAAATGCCCATCGAAATACGAGAACGGCAAAATGGAAACTACTGAACATACAGCAGAACAATCATGATTCACAGCACAATCGGAAGTGCAGGTCACCTGCTGGTAATTATTGCTTTTGTAACTGCGCTCGTCGCCACATTCGCTTATTTCAAAGCGGGGATGTCGGGCATTAATGTCGAAGATGCCAAGGTTTGGAAAAAATTCGGCCGTGCCGTCTTCTATTTCCACGTTGCAGCTGTGATCGGCGTGGTTTTCTCCCTGTACTGGATTATTGGAAACCATTATTTTGAATATCATTACGCCTGGAAAAACTCGTCGCTTTCATTGCCAACTGGCTATACCATTTCCAGTTTCTGGCAAGATCAGGAAGGAAGTTTCCTCTTGTGGATCTTCTGGAATGTAGTTTTGGGATGTGTACTGATTTTCACAAATCGTTCCTGGGAAGCTCCGGTCATGACCGTTTTCGCATTGGTCCAGGCATTTTTGACCTCCATGATCCTGGGTATTGTCATTCCGGGCCTGGATCTAAAAATTGGTTCAACACCATTTTTGCTGCTTAAAGAAGTAATGCCAGATCTACCTGTATATCAGATGGATCCCAACTTTATCCCAAAGGACGGGAACGGACTTAACCCGCTTTTGCAGAACTACTGGATGGTCATTCACCCTCCTACCCTGTTCCTTGGTTTTGCCACAACATTAATTCCATTCTCGTTCGCGATCGCCGGGTTATGGACTAAAAAGATCCAGGAATGGATTCGCCCGGCATTGCCCTGGGCGCTGTTTTCGGCCATGATTCTTTGCATTGGGATTTTAATGGGCGCTTACTGGGCCTATGAAACGCTGAATTTCGGTGGTTACTGGAACTGGGATCCCGTTGAAAACTCTTCTATTGTGCCCTGGCTGATTTTGGTTGCCGCAGTGCATACCATGATCATCGGACGTAAAAATGCCACAGCGCTAAAAACCTCGTTTATCCTCACGATAGCGACATTTATCCTGATTCTTTATTCCACATTCATGACGCGCAGCGGCGTTTTGGGTAATGCTTCTGTGCATTCATTTACAGATTTGGGACTTTCTGGTCAGCTGCTGATTTATCTCTTAACATTCACGCTCGTTGCAATTGGTCTTCTAATTTATCGCTGGAAGGATCTGCCAAGTGACGAAGAGGAAGTTTCCACATATTCCCAGGAATTCTGGATTTTTATCGGCGCAACATTGCTGTGCTTGTCGGGTTTCCAGATTCTTGCAACGACTTCAATTCCGGTTTACAACAAAATCGCCGAAGCGTTCGGAACCGTCCTGAATATGGCGCTTCCTGCGGATCAGATCGGCCATTACAACAAATTCCAGCTTTGGTTTTTCTCGCTGATCGTCATTCTGACCGGTGTAGGGCAGTTTTTCTGGTGGAAAAGGGTTGGTCAAAATAAATTGCAGGCCCTTTATAACCCTTTGCTTATCTCCCTGCTTATTAGTGCGGCAATCATTACTGTCCAGGGTGTCAAAGAAATTCAATATATCGTTCTGCTGACGTCTGCTGTTTTTGCAATTGTAGCGAACGGAACCATTCTTTTGAACATTATCCGTGGTAATTACAACCTGTCGGGCGGCGCGATTACGCACATTGGCGTTGCATTGATGCTGATTGGAATTTTGTTCTCTTCTGCTTATACCAAAGTTGTTTCGATCAACAATTCGGGTTTGATGATTTCACGGAGCGAGGAATTTACGAATAATGACAATAAAGAAAACAAAGAGAACATTACGCTCTGGCTCAACAAGCCTGAGAAAATGGGCGACTATATGCTTACCTGGCGCGATGTGCGCGTAGAGCCGCGCAAAATCCCCGGTTATATTCCAAAAAGTTGGGTAGATATCATTGAAGGTGACTTTCACGCCGTTGCTTTAAGAGACATTGTTGTCGACGGCAAAAAGTATAATGTTAAAGGGGACACTATTGAGCTTTTCCCGGAAAACTTCTATTACGAAATCGAATACAGGGAGCCGTCAGGACGGATTTTCAGCCTTTTTCCAAGGGTGCAGATTAATCCGAGAATGGGTGGCATTGTTTCCTCTCCGGACATTCAGCGGAAGCTCGACAAGGATCTTTATACGCACGTAAACATGGTTACCAATCCTACTGCAGAGCCGGTTTGGAGCCAGACGGAGAACTTCACGATCAGCATGCGCGACACATTCTTTGTGAACGATTACGTCGCGATCCTGGATAACGTTGTGCGTACGGAGCAGGTTGAGGGCGTGAAGCTGGGCGAGGGAGATGCCGCGGTTAAGGCAGTGATCCGTGTGCTGGATAAAGATAAAGAATATGTGGTAACCCCATCGTTCGTGATCCGCGACCGCATGGTGGCACGTAAGCCTGAGGTGAACAACGACCTGGGCATGCGCATCCAGTTTCAGGAGATCAATCCTCAGACGGGACAGTTCTCGTTCGCAGTGAACACCACCCAGCGCGACTTTATCGTGATGAAAGCCATTGAAAAACCATTGATCAATGTTCTTTGGCTGGGCACATTTGTATTAATGATCGGATTCTTGATGGCGACTATCCGCCGGTTTAAGGACTTCATCAAAATTAGAGACAGGGAAAACCAGTCGACCGATAAAAAACCGAAGATCAAGGCTCAGGCTGTTTAACATTCTGAGTCGTCCTAAAATAGGTCGACAGATTTTATGATACTCCCAGTTGTATATGCAGCTGGGATTTTTGTTGGTAAAAGTATTCAGGTGTCTCCATTTGCAATGCTAGGTGTGGCCTGTAATTGTTGTAAAGATGTACAGCTTCCTGAACAAGCTGAATTGCTAAGTTCTTTGATGGTAAAGTACGGCCATCGTTTCCGGCGAAACGGCCGCGATGGAAATGATGGCCTCCTAGTTTTACAATTTAATAGATTTATCAAAACCTGAAACCAAGCCGTGTAAAGAAAAAGGCGCCATTGCTGCCCATCTGAACCGGATCCCAACCGCCACCCGATTCCGTTAACGCCGGCAGTGACATATCCGGATAAACATCCAGAATGTTGCTTCCGCCAATGGAAATGGAAAAGTTCTTGTTGAGTTTATAATTTGCCGTCAAATCAGTTTGAACTTTTGCATTATAAATATCAAGCTCATAATCCCAGTTTGCCAGCTTCACCTCTCCGAAACGGACAAAACGCAGCATAAAACTGAGCTTATCAATTGCGTAATCGAATGTCAGGTTGATTTTTGAAGGTGGCGCAGAAGCAAGCACGAAGCGCCGCTCCCTTTCATCAAAATACGTGTCCTCTTTTCCCCGCAATCTCGGAACCGTGTTAACCGGCCCAAGGTCCATTTGATTGAAATTAGCTGCCAATGTCGTGCTTAATCGCCCAACGCCCAATGCAGCAGAATGTGCCACGATCAGATCAATTCCTTTTGTAGTTGTGTAAGACAATGCGTTGGTAAAAAACTGTGCTTTTCCTACCCGTAATGCTTTCAGCAAATTGCCAATATCCTCGTCCTCGTCACTGAACTGGCCGGTGAGCACAACGCGATCTTTCACTTTCACATAATAACCATCCACCGTAACCGAAAGTCCTGGTGCAGGGTTCAGCGTAAGTCCTATGCTGGCATTTTGTGAAGTTTCTTCCTTTAACTTTGGAATACCAAGCGACCTGGTAACATCGCTATTGTTGTTAGCCAGCAGCACATCCACAGCCTCCCCGTTGACAAAATTGGTAAATGTGGAATTGAAATATTTCTGGGCAAGTGACGGCGCACGGAAACCGGTGCTTACCGATCCGCGCAGAGCAATTGAATTGGTGATTTTGTAACGCAGACCCACTTTTCCATTCAATGTCGTACCAAAGTCGCTGTAACTTTCAAACCGAACGGCTGCATCAATCAGCAGCTTTTTAGTCAAATCGGCTTCGATGTCGAGATATGCACCTGCATTGGAACGACTTTGGTCCGTCACGTCAGCAGGACTGTAACCTGGAAACCCTTGTGACCCGCCCGCTAATGTCGGATCATAATTATAGTATGATGGCCGCTCTCCCGCGAAGATCTTGTAACGCTCAGTCCGGAATTCTCCGCCGAAAGCAATGTTCAAACCTTGCAAAATACCCTTATAGTAGCGCGAAATGTTCAGGTTAGTCACATTCTGCGCTAGTTGAAAGCCACCCGCATCAAACTCCGTCTGCGACCCCTCGCCTAAGGACGTGTTAATCGAATTACGGACATCAAACTGGAATTTATTATAACCGTAAGTGTTGCTCAAATCAATGTCCCATAACTTCCAAATGCCGCGTACACCACCTGTAACAGCCCTGTCATCAATTGTGCTGGCGATAATCGGGTCAAAGCCGTTGGGATAAACCGACGGCACATTGCGGTCGTCGTCAGCAAATCGCGTCCAGGCATAAGCGTCGCCCTTGCGCTTGTTAATGCCGCCGAAACTATAAACCTGAAAATTCTGACCGAGGGGAACTTTCGCATTATAATACAATGCCGCGTTATTGATCTTCGGGTCGCCATACTGCCTTCTGGCCAGGTCGGCTTCGTCGGAGACGGTGTTGGCGCGGTTGGTGTGATCGCGGAAATTATAGTCGGCAGTCACATTGACAAAACCTTTTTCCGCGATTTTGAAGCCATAATTGAGATTAACATTATAATTCAGGCCGTCGAAATTCTTGTTATCAAATCGATATTTGGCCTTATAAATTCCGGCATTTGCATTTGCTGTAAGCTGGTCAACCGTTTCTTTCAAAACAATGTTGATCACGCCCGCAATTGCATCCGAACCGTATTGCGCCGCGGCCCCGTCCCTTAAAATTTCGATGCGCTCAATGGCTGCGGCGGGAATAGCATTCAGATCTGTGCCCGTATTTCCACGACCTCTTGATCCGAAAAGGTTAACTAATGCAGATTGATGGCGCCTTTTTCCATTGATCAAAACCAATGTCTGATCAGGGCCGAGGCCGCGAAGTGAGGCAGGATCTACGTGATCTGCACCATCGGAACCGGTTTGCCTGTTTGAATTAAAAGAAGGAGCCGCAAATTGCAGCAGCTGATTCACATCCAATTGGCCTTGTTTCGTCGTAATTTCACGAATATCGATCACATCCACCGGCGACGGCGTGTCCGTGGATGACCGGTTACCGTTGCGCGAACCAACAACGGTCACCTGGTTCAGAATGGATGCTTCCGCTAATGTGAAATCCAGCGTGGCGTTCGCCTTAGCTTCTCGCTCGACAATGCTATATCCCACAAAGGTCACAACAATAACTGCATTGGAGCGGCTCACGGAAAGCGTGTATGCTCCGCTCGCATTTGTAATGGTGCCGTTGTTCGTTCCTTTTTCCAAAACCGAAGCACCAATCAGCGGCTCTCCCTGCGCATCAAGAACCCTCCCGGAAATCTTAAAGCCCTGCGCTATCGAGCAAAAACCCGCCAGCAGGAGCAGACACGTAAAAATTGATTTTGTCATAAATGTTGGTGTTTGATTTTTAGTTTGTTCTGCCTTTCCGAATTTTTTGAAGCGTATATTTACAATTAAATTCTGACGCTTACCATCTGTTAATTATGATTTCCACGCTGATAAAATCTGCCCTTGGCCGCCTTCGCATTGTTGCATTTCTTGAAGGGATTTCTTACCTCGTATTGCTTGGGATTGCGATGCCATTGAAATATATCGCAGGACTTCCGCAAGCCGTCCGTGTCGTAGGCATGGTCCATGGTGTTCTTTTCGTCCTTTTTGTCATTTTATTGATCCAGGTTGCCACGGAAAGAAGTTGGTCTTTCAAAAAATCATTACTGTCATTCATTTCGTCCCTTGTGCCGTTTGGTACATTTTATGCGGATGCAAAGTGGTTCCGAGAGTAAAAAACCTTCTAAACCTACATTTTTATACATTCCTACACCCCGATCAAGTGCGAAAAATTTCTATCCTAAACTTTATTTTTTTCTGTTTAATCATTTCCAAAAGCATTGCTCAGAAACCCAATGAAAAATATCAGTACAATATTCATTCCGCGACGTCATCCGTAAATATTGACGGCGTTGCCGACGACCTCGCCTGGGAGTCGCCCGAGATTGCGAACAACTTTTTTATGATCACGCCCATGGACACCAGTTTTTCCCGGGCGCTTACGGATGTAAAGATGTGTTATGACAAGGAAAACCTCTACATTCTGGTTGTTAATTATAAACCAGTTAAAGGCTCAATCATTGTCGAATCGCTGAAAAGGGACTTTTCTTTCGGAAAAAATGACAATTTCCTTCTTTTCATGGACACATTTGATGACAAAACCAACGGTTTTTCATTCGGTGCCAATGCAGCAGGCGCCCCATGGGATGGCCAGCAGGGAGACGGCGGAACGGTCGATTTGAGCTGGGATAATAAATGGGTGAGTGCTGTTAAAAATGATGATGATAAATGGGTTTGGGAAGCCCGCTATCCCATTCAAAAGCATTCGCTACAAACCCGGGATCACAAAATGGGGTATCAATTTCAGCCGTCAGGACCTGACCATTTCTGAAAAATCGGCATGGGCACCTGTTCCCCGCCAGTTTCCTTCCGCTTCACTTGCGTATACGGGCGTGCTCGCGTGGGATGTGCCGCCGCCCAACCCAGGCCCCAACATTTCCGTTATTCCCTATTTTGCAAATCGCTTGACAAAGGATTTTCAAAAAGACACACCCAACAAATACAAGCCTGCCGTCGGTGGTGACGTGAAGATTGGACTCACGCCTTCCCTTAATCTTGATTTGACGGTTAATCCCGACTTTTCCCAGGTAGATGTGGATGTCCAGCAGACCAACCTGGACCGTTTTGAATTGTTCTTCCCCGAACGGCGTCAGTTCTTTCTCGAAAACGCTGACCTTTTTGCTAATTTCGGGTACGCTACCATTCGGCCTTTTTTCTCCCGGCGCATCGGATTGGGAGTCCCGATCCAGTTTGGTGCCCGCATGAGCGGAAAGATTAATAAAAACTGGCGAATCGGAATGCTTGATGTGCAAACGGGTTCCTCCGACAGCCTTACCCCCAGGAATAACTATGCTGTTTTCGCACTGCAACGGCAGTTGCTGGCGCGTTCCAATGTCCGTTTTATTTTCGTAAACAAAGACGCGACAAACTATAATTTAGAGCGGCATAGCGCCACAAACCGCTATAACCGTAACATCGGAGCTGAATTTAACCTAGCCAGTGCCAAAAATCTGTGGACAGGAAAAGTAATGGTCCTCAAATCATTCACGCCTGGAAAGTCAACGGATGATTTCACACACGCGGCGGATTTGAAATTCAATAAAGCCAATTTCTTCTGGCAATGGCAGCATGAATATGTGGGCAAAAATTACAACGCCGAGGTGGGCTACGTGCCCAATGCGGTCAGGATGGGTTATTATAAAATCAGCCCGAACGTGGGTTATCTTTTTTTCGTGAAAGATCCCAGGATTATCAGCCACGGCCCAAAACTGATCAGCAATGTTTTCTGGGATAAAAAATTCGATCTCAGTGATCGTGAATTTATCCTTTCCTATAACCTGAACTTTATTAACCGTGCAACAGTGGCAGTTTGGGGTTCAAGCAATTATGTGCGCTTATTGAGGCCCTTTGACCCTACGAACCTGGGCGTGGGCACATTGCCAACGGGCAGTGAGCATAACTGGAAGGCCGCGGGTTTCGACATTGTCTCCGGTCCGCAGAATCGACTTACTTACGCCGCATCGGGTATTTTTGGTGGGTATTATCAAAACGGAAACCGCAATAACCTGCGCGCCGAACTTGGCTACCGCGTTCAGCCTTACGTTGCCATCACAATGGCCGGGAACTACAACGACATACGACTCCCTGAGCCGTGGAAGAGAACCCAACTCTGGCTTGTAGGCCCGCGTTTGGACTTCACATTCACAAACAACCTCTTTTTTACGACGTTCATGCAGTATAACAATCAGGCAGATAACATCAACCTGAATGCCCGCCTGCAATGGCGTTACAAGCCGGCTTCCGACCTTTTTATCGTTTATACTGATAATTATCTCCCGGAAAATTTCCGGGTCAAGAACCGCGCCGTTGTGTTGAAATTTACTTACTGGTGGAATTTGTAAGTCAATAAAAGACCTCAATATTCTTGCTTTTCAGCTGCCCGAGCTGTCTGCTGTATTTTTTCTCGGCATCGTCTTTAACAAACGGGTTACCCCGGAGATAGAGCTTTTCCAATTGCTTTATCTCCAAAAGCTGCTCGGGAAAATCGGGGAAATTGTTTGAAGAAAGGTCCAGTTCCTGCAATTTTACAAATGCAGTCAGTTCTTGCGGGAAATCTGTAAACCAGTTAAAACCCAGATCCAGGATTTTGAGGTTTTGCATCCTGGTTATACCAGAAGGAAGCTTGCTTAGCCGATTGTGATGGGCATATAGCGTGTGAATCTTGTTTAACTTGTCAATGCGTTCAGGCAGTGCTTTGATCTGGTTGTAGGAAATGGCCATGTGCGTCAGTTTTTTCAGGTTGGTAATGCTGCCCGGCAACGTTTCCAGTTTGTTATAATAAAGGTCCAGCACTTCCAGGTTCTTCATTTTTTTGATGCCTTTTGGCAGAAGCGCAATGTCGGATTTATAAAAATTAAGGTCGCGAACCTGCTTTAATTTGCGGAAACTGCGATTGGATAGCCCGGACAATTCATTACCACCGAGCCAAAGCGTTGCGAGCTTTTTAGACTTCCGGACGGCATTCGGAATGTCTTTGCATTTGTTTTCTTTCAGGTTCAGCAATGTTAATGTCTTGTTCGCAGTCAGCTTCAATCCGTTTTCCGTAAGCTGGTTTTTCTGCAAATGCAGTTGTGCCAGTCTCGGCAGACGTTTCATATCAATGCTAACGGCTTTTAACTCATTATCACCCAGATAAAGTTCAGTTAAATTTGGAAACCGGTAAATGACATCCGGCAATGTTTTTAACTCCAACTGGTTTAAATGCAGTCGCTTGATTTTCAACGTATCCTGAAAAACAAGCGCCGTTTTGAGATCAATCACAACGCTGTCTCCTCGACGGACATCACGCACAACGGGTTGTTTGCCAATGGTTCTCATGGCTACAACCGAAAATTTCTTACCTGGTTTGGAAACCTTCCAACCGTCGAATCCGGTCAGAAACGCATATCTCGCGTGCTCATCAAGTGAATCCTTGTTGTATCCTTCCCCCGTACGCAAGTCGAAAATGAGATAATCCAGGCTTCCGGACTCATTGACATATATTTGGGTAAATACGGAGATCCCGGGGTTGGGATTTTCAGGAAATGCCGAAGCAATGATCAGGCTGGCCTTTTTCATGACCTCTGTCAACATGGACGGCTCGGCGTTCGCGTATTCGTTGGCTAGCTTGATATTGTCAATGCCTTCTTTCTCAACATTTTTGGAGGATAAAACCTTGGTTTGTGCATACGCGGTTTGTACGCACATGCAGATCAATGCAGATAAAATAGCTTTCATGACGAAAAGGTTTTTATGGAAGTACTAACATAACTAAAAGTTTAGTCATATTATTATAGTTACTTACATATTTGTCATGGGGAGGAGTGAGGGAATGAATGAATGAATGATTGAATGACTGAATGAATGAGCGAATGAGTGAATGAGTGAGTAAAATTCTGGATTGTCCAGTTAAAACTAATACTTAAAACCAAAAAGAAGGTATTCAGTCATTCAATCATTCACTCATTCAAAATTCACTCATTCACTCATTCACTCATTCAACTCATTAAAAGTCCCTAATCAAGCTACTTACTTCTTTCAATCGTATATTGAACAAGCTGTTCGAGGGAATGCCTGTACGGTGATTCGGCAAATTCATACAATAGCGCGCGGGCTTCTTCCACATAACGCTGCATAACTTGCTGCGCATAACCGAGGCCGCCTGAATCCTTAACGAACGCAATCACTTCGCTAACCTTCTTGGGTTTGTGGCTTTCGTTGCGGATAATGTTGATGATCTTTCTCTTTTCCAGCCAGCTCGCCTTATTCAGTGCGTAAATGAGCGGGAGCGTCATTTTCTTTTCCTTGATGTCGATGCCAAGCGGCTTACCGATCTCGTCTTCGCCGTAGTCGAAAAGGTCGTCTTTGATCTGGAACGCCATGCCTACCTTTTCGCCAAAAGCGTGCATACGCTTCACAATGTCTGCGGTTGCACCCACAGAGCTGGCGCCGACAGCACAGCAGGATGCAATGAGCGAGGCTGTTTTCTGTTTAATGATCTGATAATAAACCTCCTCGTTAATGTCCAGCCTGCGCGCTTTTTCTATTTGCAGTAACTCCCCTTCACTTAGCTCTCTAACCGCAGTTGAGACGATTTTTAATATATCAAACTCACCGTGATCCACCGAAAGAAGAAGCCCTCTTGAAAGCAAATAATCACCCACAAGCACGGCTATTTTGTTCTTCCACAATGCATTGACAGAGAAAAAGCCGCGGCGGTAATTAGAATCGTCTACTACATCGTCATGCACGAGCGTAGCCGTATGAAGCAGTTCGATGAGCGCGCCGCCCCGGTGAGTCGATTCGGAGATTTGGCCGCACACACCGGCAGAGAGAAACACAAACATGGGCCGGAGCTGCTTGCCTTTGCGGCGAACGATGTAATTCATGATCTGGTCCAGCAGCATTACATCACTTTTCATAAACTGACGAAACTTCTGCTCAAAAGCTTTCATTTCATCTGCAATCGGGACCTGAATTTCCTTTATTGAAAGGGTCATATTAATGGACGAGGGCTCAACAATCCCTCCTGATATAAAAGGCGCTGGATAGAAGCAAAATTATATTTTACTGGTTTTTCCGCTTCTGAACTCTAATCTTCAAATTTGGAATAAAATCTTCTGTTTATATCAATTTTATTTTGAAAATGTTTAGAATTGAAAAAATAAGGATAATCACATGAAAGCACTCGTGCTGGGAGGAGGATCAATGAAAGGGGCATTTCAGGTCGGCGTCATACAAGCCGTGCTGGAAAATGGATTTGAACCCGAAATGATCTATGGCATTTCTGTTGGCGCATTAAACGCTACGTTTCTGGTCAACGAAGCAGGCAAGCAGCTTCACGAAAAAAAGCAAATCCAATGGCCCGTTGCAGGCAGGAAATTGCTGGAATTCTGGATCAAAAACATCACGCAGCCGCAGGACATCTCCATGCTCCGATCCCGGGTAATGCTGGGAATGAACACATTAATGAGCCGTTTCGACGGGATTGTAGACCCTTTGCCCCTGCATTCGCTCATACGCAAGCATGTGAATGATGCCTACATCCGCGATAATCCGGTTAAGCTCAAAGTAGGCGCAGTGAACATTGGCAGCGGAGAAATCAAATATGCTTCACCGGATAGCAAGCATTTTTTAAGTTATGTATATGCTAGCTCATCCATTCCCATGCTCATGCCCGCAGTAGAGATCGAGCAGCAGCTTTACCTCGATGGAGGTTTACGTGAAGTGGCACCGATCCGGCAAGCCATTGAAGACGGCGCAACCGAAATTGTGCTCATCGCCTGCCACTCTCCGCTTTTATACCAACCCGAAGACATGAATTCCCGAAACCTGATTACCCTGATTGAGCGCGTAAGAGATATCACTGTGAATCAGATTGTTAACAGCAACATTGCCTGGGCGGAGTCTTTTGTAGACCGCTCCAATTTGCGTGGTAAGCCCATGAAGCTTACGGTTATCCGCCCTGCAGCACCTCTTTTTCTGGATCTGCAACATTTCAACTCCGAAGACATTTCCCGGCTTATTATAGAAGGTTACCGCGCGGGAATGCAGTCGATTATGGCAATGGCAGAAAAAGTGCAGAAATAAAAATAGTGTTTTATAAAAAAAAAGTCTGTCCCGGACCGGAACAGACTTTTTTGCTATATTAATAATGAGCTTAACCCACCATTAGTTAAAGATGTAGCGGATACCAATTTGTGCCTGCCAAACATCATTAATTGTTTGTGATTTCACAAATGCATCACGAACCAAAACAGGCTCACCATTCACAACCTGCGTTCCCATTCTGAATGAAGGAACGCCGTCCGCCGAAACGCTTGCGAAGTTAAGCGGGTTGGACTGTGTTGAGTTGGAAGATACAGTTACCTGGTTTCCTACGCCCCATTTGTTGTTGATCATGTTTCCGATATTGAAAACGTCAGCACGCAAACGGATAATGTTCTTCTTGTCTTTTGCTCCCACTTTTACAT
Source organism: Dyadobacter chenwenxiniae (assembly GCF_022869785.1). Taxonomy (NCBI): domain Bacteria; kingdom Pseudomonadati; phylum Bacteroidota; class Cytophagia; order Cytophagales; family Spirosomataceae; genus Dyadobacter; species Dyadobacter chenwenxiniae. The sequence continues at coordinate 3,833,872 of NZ_CP094997.1, forward strand.
AAAAATCCTGTTCAAGTGTAAGATCGAAACGCGTCAACCAGGGATAGGCACCGCCATTGCGCTCTGTATACTGTCCTTTTTTCTCTGACAAATAAGGATGATTATCAATATATCTCTGGAACGCTTCTGTTTGCTGCTCTGGCGAGAAAGTGAAAGTTTTGCCGTTCACCGTAGTTGTCAAGGGCGCGAACGTGACTTCGGAAGCATTGCGGGGAACATAAAGCAAGTCGTTGTTCTGTCCGTCACCATTCATATCCGTTGAGCTGATGTAAGAGATCTTTGTGCCGCTGTTAGAAACACCACCCAATGTGATCATCGTTGCTCCACCTATTTTACCGCCGTATTCTTTGCGATAGGAAACATAGCCTACAAAACGGTGACGCAAGTCGTTACCTGACCATGCAAGGTCCAGATTATTTAAACCATTGATACCCGGCACATTACCTTCAACTGTACTCGATACAGAAGCCACATCTTTGGCCTGTCCGTAAGTGTAACCTACCATTCCGCCAAAGCCGCGTGTTGCCGCTTTTTCCAGTTTACCCGTGATGGAGTAAGAGTATCCTTTGTTCGTGTTTGTCAAAACATAAACATTAGAAACGTCCTTTCCATTAATCAGACGTGCTTCTGTTGCAGCGCCTCCCGAAAGTCCCGATGCAGGGAAACGGTCACGATTGTCAGGGCCAGCGAAGTCTGCGTTTGCAGAGCGAAGGTTCACGTCAATGTAGCGCAATGCATTGTAGTTTTTGTTAAAAATACCTTCAACAGTTGCAATTACACCCCAACCCAGTTGCTGATCGATACCAATGTTACTTTTCCAAACTTGTGGAAATTTCAAATCTTCGTCAGAAGCATTCACCTGATATCCTGTCAATTTTGCTGAATTTGTCGGGTTATATCTCGATGGATCCAGAGTAAACGGATAATTCACCGTATTGTTCACTCCGATCGTCGCCGAGTTCACACCATTGTTACCCAACTGATTGGAAATCAACACATAAGGAATTCTTGACAAGAATAAACCCGTTCCTCCGCGCACCTGCGTCATCCTGTTTCCTTTCACATCCCAGTTGAAACCGATACGTGGCGAGAAGTAAATACGCGATTTCGGAACATTACCCGTGTTCACCTTATAATTTTCACCTTTATCATCCTTAAATGTCAGTGCAGCCACATCAGCATTATAGTATTGCTTCGAAGTGTTCGGGATGGTGATATAATCTCCGCGAAGACCGGCTGTAACCTTGAAGTTCGGCGCAACCTGGATTTCGTCCTGAATGTAAAGACTGGCCGTTTGTGTTTTGAAAACCTGCCAAGGTGCCGCTCCGCCTGGAAGCAACGAATAACGATAATTGAAACGAACCAATGTATCAGGCGCAACCGTCAGATTAGGGTTTGCCAGATATGCATTCGCTGCATTCTTGAAATCCTGGATTGATTTGTACACATAAACACCATTGGAAGTCGGGAAGAACAAGTTGTTCGACTTAAAGTGCTCGTAAGAAGCGCCCAAAGTGAATGTATGTTTTCCGGCAAAATACGTCAGGTTATCCGTGATGTTGAATGTGGAGTAATCCAAACGGTTATTAGGTGTGAAAGGATCGGAACCAATGGTCGTGTAAGTCGATCCGTCTTTCTGGATTTCCACGGTTGGGAAAAGCGGCGCTTTGTACTTTCTGTCCTCGATCTGCTTGTTGAATGTACCGATCAGGTTGTTAGCGAATTTGCCTCCAAAGTTAGAGTTGAGTTCTGCTACGAAAGAGCGCGTGTTATCCTGGATAATGTAGCCTGTATTTTGAGGAGAAATTGCCGATAATGAGTTGGTACGGTTACCAAAACCGGCTGTGTTACTGCTATTGCTCTGGCTGATCAGCACGTCTGAATCAGAATCGTGGTGTGAGTAGCGCAATGTCAGTTTATGTGCGTCGCTGATGTTGTAGTCAATGCGCGCAAGGAATTTTTTACTCGTGTTTTCGTTATTGAAATTATCGATGGCACCGATATCATATTTGAATTTTTCTTTCATGAAAGCTCCAAGATCTTCCAGGTCCGCCGCTGTTGTGCGGGAAACGTTGCTTCCTGTCTGACCACGGTTCAAAACGAAATCCAGTGCAGGGCTCGAACGTTTTACGAATTCACCGTTGACAAAGAAGAAAAGCTTGTTCTTAACGATCGGGCCGCCCAAACGGAACCCAGTGGTCTTCTCATTAAATTCATTGATTCTAATGGTGTTACCATCAGCTTTGTCACCCGCAAGGTTTTTGTTTTTGAAAAAATGGAAAACCGAACCCGAGAATTCGTTTGTTCCTGAGCGCGTTACCGCGTTAATGCCAGCACCAGCAAAGCCGGATTGACGAATGTCATAAGGCGCAATGTTGATCTGCACCTCTTCAATCGCGTCCAGCGAGATCGCCGAAGAACCTGTCCGGCCACCGGCTGCTGCTTCGTTACCCAATCCAAAACCGTTGTTAAAAACCGAACCGTCAATGGTAAAGTTGTTATAACGGCTGTCCTGGCCTCCGAATGACCGGCCATTACCGTATGCATTATATTTAGTAATGTCGTTCAGCGTTCTTCCCAATGTTGGCAGGCTGGTTAGCAGGCCTTTATTGAATGTTGTAGCAGCTCCCGTACGATCGGAACTGAAAATGTCGCTTCCGGCGCCGGTTACAATCACTTCGCTTAGTTCGGTAGAACCGTCTTGTAAATCAAAATTTACGTTCGCGGCTGTTCCCAGGTTTGCAAAGATATTTTCCTGTGATTTATCGCTGAAACCAACGAAAGAAACTGTCACCGTGTATGGCCCGCCAACACGCACAGCAGGGATAGTGTAAAGTCCCTGATCATTGGTTACGGAACCGTATTTACTTCCGGATGGAACGTGAATGGCTACAACAGTTGCTCCCGGCAGCACCTCTCCTTTGCTGTCCGCCACACGACCCGTGATTGCTGATGAAGTGACCTGCGCCCGGACTTCGGGACTAAACAGGGATAATAAGAAGACAACCAGCGCTAAGCTCGCTGCCCTGAAAAGTAAACTTTTCCTGTTCATAAATTTGGTTGATTTGGTTTGTAATATTAGTAGCTTCATCAAGGCTGATGAGTAATATTTACCGTAAAATAAATTCTTTTTTATATCAATAACAAAATTGCAAATCCTACTAAAATACAATACTAATAAGCGTAACTGCCTGATTTGTTGGAATAATGCAGAATTCTGTAACAATACTTCAATATTTTTGACATTAACAAATTGTTAAGAAAGGGCCGGATGCGTCTCAGTGCTTTTAAACCGATTTCTGATGTCTTGACAAGTTTTTTTAACGACTTTTGCAATTCGTGATTTCAGCATATGAAATCACATATATAGTATTATTTCTACTAAGAAAAGAAACATTTAACAAGCGTTCTCATGCAACTCAATTATAAACAAATCGGTGACAGCGGAAGACCTCTGATCATCCTTCACGGCGTGTTTGGTTTCCTCGACAACTGGCTCACCATCGGCAAGACCATTTCCGAGCATGGCTTTAAAGTTTTTCTGGTAGACCAGCGTCACCACGGACGTTCCCCACAGAAAGGATCGCTGGATTTCCCAACATTAGCCGCGGATTTGAAAGAATTTTTAGACGAACATAAGATTACCGATCCTATCCTTATCGGACATTCTATGGGCGGAAAAACGGTGATGCAATATGCAGTGACCTATCCTGAAAGCATTAAAGAGCTCGTCATTGTGGATATCGGCCCAAAAGCGTACCCTATTCATCATAAAAAAATACTGGAAGGGCTGAATGCCATTCCCATTGATGAGATTGAAACCAGACACCAGGCAGACGAAGTCCTCAGCGAATATGAACCCTTATTAGCCGTGCGCCAGTTCTTATTGAAAAACCTGTATAGAAAAGACGAAGGCGGCTTTGGCTGGCGGTTCAATCTGCCCGTTCTGACATCGGATATGAGCAAAGTGGGATCGGAAATTGTAGCTAAACAAAAAATTGAAGCCCCCACCCTATTTATCAAGGGCGAGAACTCCAAATACATTGTTGACGAAGACTGGGAAGGAATACTGCAAATTTTTCCAAATGCACGGCTTGAAACCATTTCGGATGCAGGACACTGGGTGCAGGCCGAACAGCCGAAAGCTTTCGTTGCAGCGCTTTTAAAGTTCCTGGACGAAACTATCTGACATATTTAAGCCTGGGATTGTTACAGGGCATTATAATCAATTCCCTATCGGACATCTGAATTTCCCAGCTCGGGCAGTTCCCGCAATTAACAAGTGCGCATAAAGGGTTTGCAGGAAGCGCTATCTCCGGTTTCACAGCCGTGACCGTTCCATTGATAATAAGTGTTCCGGGTGCACAGCAGGCAGGCTTGCCGTCCGTTTCCAGGATCACGCCGTCGGACCGGAAGATCAGTGTATCTGCTTTGGTGGGGTCGATGGGTTCCCAAACGCTTTTCTTGCCGTCGATTGCATTTTTTTCAATTGCCGCCAAATACCATTTGCCCTGAATGGTTACAAAACTGGCGGTGTTTAAAGCATCCATCGTGTCTTTTTTGCATGACAGCATCAGGACGATACAGAAGGGTATGTATAGTAACCGTTTCATTGTTTTTAACTTTGTTCTTACCTATATGATACAAATGGTGGGAAGAAGGTTGGAAGAAAATTTAAATTTCACATTACATTATGAATCAGTCCCATACGAAGCTTTACCTTATTCCTACGGTTCTTGCAGATGATACTCAGCAACAAGTGCTAAGCCCTCAGATCCTTAGCACGATCCAAAAACTGAATGTATTTTTTGTAGAAAATATCCGGACTGCTAGGCGCTTCATCAGCAGCCTCAAACTCGGGAAAGTCATTGATGAAATTACCTTCATTGAGCTACACAAGGATACGCCGGAGCATATGACAATGGAGCATTTGCGAAAGCTTACCGAGGATGCAGGCGTACTTTCGGAAGCAGGCTGTCCCGGCGTCGCGGACCCTGGTGCCGTAGCGGTTGGCATTGCGCACAGGCTGGGCATTCGGGTTGTGCCATTGGTAGGGCCCTCGTCCATTTTGCTGGCGTTGATGTCGTCCGGGCTGAGCGGGCAGTCTTTTGCTTTTCACGGTTACTTGCCTATTGACAAGGCGGAACGAAAAAAAGCTTTGCAGCAACTGGAGCGCGACGCGCGGCAGAGCGGTCAAACGCAGATTTTCATGGAAACACCTTTTCGCAATAATGCCTTTTTTGATGCTATTCTCGAAAGCTGTGCAACGGATACAATGCTCTGCATTGCTGCGAATGTGACGGCTGAGGATGAGTTCATTAAAACAATGTCTGTCAAAAACTGGAAGGCTAACAAACCCGACCTGCACAAGAAACCGACGATATTTCTGATCGGGTAATAATTAAAAAGTTGTACAATCTTTCCAACCATCCAATAGTTGAACTGCTCTTATGGATAATTTAGAACAATAACTCAACTAAAAACTTTACTTCGCCATGAAAAATTGGGTTTTATGCACAGCGTTGTCAATGGCTGGCCTGATGTCGTCCTGTAATGATGATGATTCACTCAATCCGGTATTTATTTCAGATTCGGCTTTTGAAACTGCAGCGGATGGCTGGGTCGCACAATTTTCGGAATACTCGACCGAAACCGATTCCACTACATTTGAAATGAGTTCGTCACGGACACGTTTGCCATTCGGACTGGATACGAGCAAGTATGCATACAGACTGCAAAGCCATAACCGCGCCGATGATATGTTTATGTATCTCAAAAAGAAGGTGACGGGCTTTGATCCTAACAAGATTTATAACGTAACATTCGAGGTGAGTTTGGGAACGAATTATCCTGAAAACAGTTTGGGGATCGGTGGCTCACCGGGAGGCTCTGTATATCTCAAAGCCGGCGCATCCAATGTGCAGCCGAACCGGCAGCTTAAAGACAAAATGTATGAGTTTAACCTGGACAAAGGTGCACAATCTGAGGAGGGCGCAGATGCGATTATCTTAGGAAACGTTTCCAACGGGGAAGACAAGGCCGTTTACAAGATGGTTCAAAAGAATTCTGGCAGTAAAACGATTGCTGTGAAACCGAACGAAGCAGGCGAAATATGGCTTTTTGTAGGCACCGATTCCGGGTATGAAGGACTTACAGTATTGTATTACGACCGCATCAGGGTGTTTCTTACAGCTCAGTAAGGCTTTTTGCTTTTGAACATAACGCAGTCATGGGCGCCATCGCATTTCAAATGCGGTGGCGCTTTTGTTTTTGGCTCCATAAGGGCTTCTTTCACGATGGTTTTGTAACTTCGCCGCATCTTAACCGCTTTTTCGAACTTTATAATGACATCAGTTCAGACATTTACTTTCAACCCGTTTCAGGAAAATACTTACGTGCTTTACGACGAAACGGGCGAAGCGGTCATCGTTGATCCGGGATGTGTGGAAAAAGATGAATACCAGGAATTGTATGATTTCATTGAAAAAAATGGCCTCAAACCGATCGAAATCATCAACACGCATGCACACATTGACCACGTTTTAGGAGTTGCAGCCATAAAAAGGAAATACAACATTCCATTCGCGCTGCACCAGATCGACGAGCCTTATTTGAGAGCAGTTAAAACTTATTCGTCTAACTACGGTTTTTATCAGTTCGACGAGCCTGAAATTGATCGGTACCTGACAGAAGGAGAAATTGTGAAGTTTGGAAAATCGGAACTGGAGGTCATCTTTGTCCCCGGTCATGCGCCCGGCCATGTTGCATTTGTGAGCCGCGCCGATCATTTCGTCATTGGAGGCGACGTGCTGTTTTATATGAGCATAGGACGCTCCGATCTGCCGGGGGGAAATCATGAAATATTATTGAAAAGCATTCGTACCAAAATGTTTACACTGCCCGACGATTACAAAGTCTACGCAGGCCATATGCAGGCGACTACGATTGGTTTTGAAAAGAAAAACAATCCTTTTTTCAGATAAACTATGATCCGCCGCAACATCCCGAACGCCCTGACTTGTGGAAACCTTCTTTGCGGATGCATCGGAGTAGTAGAAGCGTTTCACAACAATCTGGTCATTTCCTGCATTCTGATTGGCGTTGCACTTGTTTTTGACTTCCTGGACGGATTTTTGGCCAGGATGCTGAAAGTAAGTTCAGCCATTGGCAAAGACCTCGATTCGCTGGCCGATATGGTCACATTCGGCTTGCTGCCTGCTATCATCGTTTACCAGCTCTTAATGCAGAGCATTCCGGATCTGTTTGGCATTTGGAAAGCCTATCCCGCATTTATTATCGCTGTTTTCTCCGCAATCCGGCTCGCAAAGTTCAATAATGATCCCAGGCAAACCGATTCGTTCATCGGGTTGCCGACTCCGGCCAATGCCATGCTTATCGCGTCCCTGCCCATTATCATTCTGACTGAAGATCCTTTTTGGAAAGACCTTATAGTGGACACCGGCCATCTGCTGATACTTTCGGTGGTGATGTCTTTTTTGCTTGTGATGGAAATGCCATTAATTGCGTTGAAATTCAAGCACTTCGGATGGAAGGGAAACGAATTCCGCTTTTTGCTGATCGGGCTTACCGTCGTTTTAGTGTTAACACTGAAAATCCTTGCCGTTCCTGCAATCATCATGCTGTATATCCTGCTTTCAGTTGTAGATAACGTCAGGAAAAAGGATCGGCCGATTGGTAACATTTAGTTTTTGTTGCAACTTTGTCCCCTGTATTTCACGTAAATTCTCTGTAACAAAAAAGTATGGCTTTCTCTAAAATCACTGGTCTTGGCTATTATGTGCCTGATAACATTGTCACCAATAATGACCTGACCAAATGGATGGAGACTTCTGACGAATGGATACAGGAAAGGACCGGCATCCGGGAGCGCCGTTACTTTGAGCACGGAAAAGACACCAATTACAGTATGGCCGCCGCAGCCTCGCGGCAAGCCCTCGAACGCGCAGGTTTGGCACCCAATGACATCGACGTCATTGTATACGCCACTATTACACCCGATTACTTCTTTCCGGGATCTGCCTTCTTAATGCAGCGGGAGCTCGGCATGGACGGCAAGCCCGTAATCGACATCCGGGAGCAATGTTCAGGATTTGTATATGCCCTTTCCATTGCTGACCAGTTCATTAAATCCGGCATGTACAAGTCTGCACTGGTTGTTGGCAGCGAGATCCAGTCGTCCTGGATCGACAAGACCACGGCAGGCAGAAACACGGCTGTAATCTTCGGGGACGGCGCAGGAGCAGCGGTTCTTACCGCCACAGAAGATCCACAACATTGTATATTATCTACACACCTTCACGCAGATGGGCGCTTTGCAGAGGACCTTTTTGTGAAGGAACCAGGCAGCAGCAGGCCCGGGCGCGCAGCAACAAAAGAAATGCTGGATGAAGGCGGCTTCAATGTTCATATGAATGGAAATGCGGTTTTCAAACACGCCATCGTCCGTTTCGGAGAAGTTATTCAGGAAGCACTGGAAGCCAATGGATACCAGCAAAGTGATCTGGATTTACTGATACCGCATCAGGCTAATATCCGCATTAGCGACTACGTGCGCCAGCAATTGGGACTCAATGAGGCACAAGTCGTTAACAACATTCAACGTTTCGGAAATACCACCGCGGCTTCCATTCCTATTGCTATGGCCGAAGCCTGGGAGCAGGGGAGATTGCAGAAAGGCAACCTGATTTGTCTGGCGGCATTTGGAAGCGGGTTTACATGGGCTTCCGCACTGATACGCTGGTAAATAAACTAATACTGTCCTATTGAAAGCATCACGAGCGTACACCCCTCTATTGGTATGATATTTTTAAACGCCAACATGCTTTTAAATTCAGAATTTTCTGTACCAGGGTTAAAGATAACGCGTTTAGGATTTAAAGAAATTATATAATCATAGTACTCGGGCTGATGGCTTGGATTAATGTATAACGTTACCGTATCAACATCCTTCCAGTCCGGTTTGTCCAAATGAATTTCTTCTCCTAATGCGGTTCCCTTTCTCCGGCCGATGAGCAATATCGGATGTCCGTAGGTTCTGAGTTTTTGTGCAGCCAGATAAGCGTATCTGGAAGGATTGGAAGTTGCCCCTAAGATGAGCGTGCGTTTCATACTGACGGATTTAGTGAAGCAAAAAGGGATAAAGTCCCTTAAACACTATGAATAACATTGAAAGAATATAAAATCGTTTCCCTTTCCAAAAAACCGGTCTCGATAAGTACATAAAACAGCTTTAAAACAAATTCTATATCTTGTATCAAAATGAATGAGTCAAATGTAAGTCGGAGTTTCTGGAACGAAAAGTGGGCTAAAATTATATTCGACGAAATCGAGAATGCTCCTCATTATGAAGTATCTAACTATGGCCGGTTAAAGAGCTTCCAAAATAATCCTAAGGAAGGTGCAGTGATTAAAGGTTCCGTAATACAAGGTTACAGGTCTTTAAATATTCGCGTTTCAGGCGGAAAAACCATCAACAGATACGTGCACAAGCTCGTAGCGGAGCATTTTGTTGACAAACCCAGTGACGACCACATATTTGTGATCCATTCGGATTTTGAAAAACAGAATAACTATTATGAAAATCTGAAGTGGGTTACGAAGGCTGAAATGATCGATCACAACCGTGAAAACCCGGCTTTCATTAACCGCGTTATCCCGAGAAGAACGAAGAATTACAAGTTGACGGAAAGTAAAGTGAGGATCATTAAAAAGCTGTTGAAGAACGACAATAACCGCCTAAAAATGATCGCGAAGCAATTTGGAATCACACATACGCAACTTAACCGGATACGTTCAGGGGAAAACTGGAAACATGTAACCATTGAAGATTAAAGAAACTACTTAATTACTTTTTTCCTCCGGAAACCGTATAGCCTGCGCCGTTCGCGCCTTCCTCGTAATCGACTGATAAACCGATTACGTACATGAGGTGTCGCCTGTCGACAAAAATCTTGATATCGTCCACCATATAAGTCTGGTCATGCTCTGTTGCGGTGTCGAAACCCAGCATGAATGATCCACTGCATGCCCCGCCTTTGAGTCCCACCCTTAACCCGTAAGTATCTGGTATTTTATTGGCGGCTAATGTTGTCTTTATTTCCGATTTGGCTTTTTCCGTGAGCTGAACGGGACTTTCCATGTGTAATTTGGCGCAATGATTTATGAAGTATAACCATGAACAAGAATCGTCGGGAATGCATTCGCAATTTTAAATAATTCTCTGCTTAATGCACTTATTCCTTTATTTTTGGGGTTTATTGTTATAAATCAGCATGCTAAAAACGATGGAATATTATTCACTGCTTGTCATTCTTGTTCTTGGAATAGCCATTATCTATGGAGTTTACGCAACTATCACGGCCGTAGCAGCCAAATTATCCGATAAGCAAAGGTGGGAGATCCGCGGTAAGCATACAGACATTACACTTCCTTTGCGGTTACAAGCTTACGAGCGCATGTGTCTCTTTCTCGAGCGGATCACGCCCAATAGTCTGTTATTAAGATTGGTGCCCTCTGCCATGAGCGCATTGGAGCTGCAACAAATATTATTGCATGAAATTCGCGAAGAGTACAACCATAATGTTGCGCAGCAATTGTATATCAGTGCCAATGCCTGGGAGCAGGTAACCAATGCGATGAACGAAACCGTCGCGGTCATTAACCAGGCTGCCACGGAAATTCCCGCAGAGGCGCCTCCCGCAGATCTCGCCAAGAAAATATTCTCACATGTGATTGAAAAGGAAGTTCAGCCTGCTTCGCATGCCTTGAAAGTGTTAAAAGAAGAAATCAGGACATTATTTTAGGGGCTTTCGGCAGTCGGCTATCGGCTGTCAGATGTTCTTGTAAATGTAAAATCTAAAAAGGGCCGACAGCTGATTGCCGAAGGCCGACAGCCATAAAAATGCTTTATCCCAATACATTAGAACAAAAATTAGGCTTTGACAAACTGCGTGAGCGACTTAAAGACGCTTGCATTAGTCCGCTGGGTCAGAGTTATGTTGAAAAAATAAAGTTTTCAGAAAATTTCGGGCTTGTAGAAAAACTGGTAAGCCAGACCGCTGAAATGCAGAAAATCCTGCAGATCGGTGAAAATTTTCCTTCACAAAACTACATTGACGCCACTTTGTACCTGAAACGCGCGGCGATTGAAGGAATGCTGCTGACACAAGCTGAGTTTTCGGACATCAAAGCTTCGTTACTAACCATTCGGCTTTGTCTCCGTTTTTTCGAGAACGAAGAGCCGGAAGCGTATCCCATTTTGGGTGAGTACGCCAAAACAATTCGGGTCGATAAGGCCATTACGGATGCCATTGATCGCATTATAGATGACCGAGGACAGATCAGGGATTCAGCTTCGTCCGAATTATCGCGCATAAGAAAGCGGCTCATATCCGAGCAGGCAGGCATTCGTAAAAAGATGGATACAATCTTGAAATCCGCCCGAAGCAACGGCTGGATCGCTGACGATGTTTCGCTAACCGTGCGGAATGGTCGCATGGTGATTCCCGTTGCCGCCGAGCATAAGCGCAAACTGCGGGGCTTTATTCATGACGAATCGGCCACGGGTCAGACCGTTTTTATTGAACCTACGGATGTTTTTGAGTCCAACAACGAGATCCGCGAGCTTGAATATGAGGAACGCCGCGAGATTAACCGCATCCTGCTCGATCTAACGGCTCAGCTTCGACCGTTTGTGCCGGATCTGCAAAAAGCATATGGCTTCCTGGGATTGATGGACTTCCTGAGAGCGAAAGCAAAGCTTGCCGCTGAAATGGGTGCGATTAACCCGCCATTTTTCAATAAACAATTCATCGACTGGCGCGATGCGCGCCATCCGCTATTACATCTTCCTTTCCAGAAACAAGGAAAGAAAGTGGTTCCCCTGAACATCGAATTGCAGGAAAAACAGCGCATACTCATCGTTTCAGGACCTAATGCGGGAGGAAAGTCGGTTTCGCTTAAAACCGTTGGACTGATTCAGTATATGTTCCAGTGCGGCTTGCTGGTTCCCGTTGCAGAAGGTTCGACAATGGGCTTTTTCCAGAACATTTTCATTGATATCGGCGATGAACAATCCCTTGAAAATGACCTGAGTACATACAGTTCGCATTTGACCAACATGCGCCATTTTCTGGCAATGGCTAACCGTCGCACGTTATTCCTCATTGATGAATTCGGAACGGGAACAGAGCCGGGCTTGGGCGGTGCCATTGCCGAGGCCATTCTGGAAAACCTCACCAAATCAGGTGCTTATGGAGTCATTAATACACATTATACCAATTTAAAGGTGCTTGCTGACAAAACGGAAGGGCTTGTGAATGGCGCCATGCGTTTCGACGGGGAACATTTGGAACCGCTTTATCAGCTTGAAATCGGTCGCCCCGGAAGCTCTTTTGCATTTGAAATTGCTTCAAAAATCGGCCTGCCCAATGCTGTGGTTGACCGGGCGAAAGAAAAGTTGGGAACGCAGCAGGTGAATTTTGAAAAACTGCTGAAAGAACTGGACATTGAACGAAGGGTTTTTGCGGAAAAAAACATTGAAGTCGGCATCAAAGAACGAAAGCTCGCCAAACAACTCGCCGATTACACTTCGCTGAAAGAAAACCTGGAAAACAATGAGAAAAAAATCGTTAATGAGGCGAAACAGAAAGCCAAGACACTCATTTCAGACGCGAATCAGCTGATCGAAAATACGATCCGGGAAATTAAAGAAAACAAGGCGGAGAAAGAAAAAACAAGGACTGTCCGCGTTGAGCTCGAAAAATTCGGCAAGAAAAACCTGGAACTGGAACAAGTTACCGAACCTGCACCAGCCGAAGACATTTTCGAACCGGAAAGCGGCGACATTATTCCTGGAAGCTACGTCCGGATTATCGGGCAAACTGCCATAGGTGAGGTAATTGGGCTCAGGGGAAAAGACGCCGAAGTGCGGATCGGCGATTTAAAGTCCACCATTAAACTGAACCGGCTGGAAAAGGTTTCTAACAAAACATATAAAGCTGCAACAGGAGAAAAAAAGGTAAAAACCAGCGCCAAGGGTGTGGACCTGAACGAGCGGATGCTCAATTTCAGTTTCAACCTGGATATGCGCGGCAAACGCGGCGAAGAAGCGCTTACACTCGTGGACCAGTTTATGGATAATGCCATTATGCTCGGTTATGACGAGCTGCGCATTGTGCACGGAAAGGGCGATGGGATCCTCAGAACATTGGTCAGGAACCATTTAAGGGGTTACTCGCAAGTTTCCGGCATGCAAGACGAGCATCCGGACCGCGGCGGTGCTGGTGTGACCATAGTTAAGCTGAAATAGGAGTCAGGCAAAGCATAACAACAAAAAAGAGGGTGCAAATTGCACCCTCTTGCATTTTATGCCATTAGCAAATTAATGTGCGCCAGCTGGTCTGGTAGTCGTAGCCGGGCGGCCTTTCATCCAGAAGAACAAGATTCCAAATGCTACGATCAGAATGGCAGGGAAAATGATCATGGTGCTGAGCGTTGCCTGGCCGGCAGCCAACTCCATTTCATCGCCAGTTAATCCTGCTGCGATCTTTTCGGCTTTGGCATCATCCAGCCATCTGCCAATCACTGGCTGCCAGATCGCCGTTGAAAACATACCGACACCTCCAACGAGAGACATTCCCAAAGCGCCGCTAAGCGGCACATTCTGCGCGATAAATCCAATCATAGTTGGCCAGAAAAGCCCAACACCCATAGCGAAAATAACCGCTGCCGCATACGCCGCCGGCCCTGTTACAGTGCTGAATAAATAGATCCCGATTGCAGCCAATACGGACGAGCCCCAAAGAATTCCGGTTGCACCAAGGACTTTTACGATTGGAGAAGCAAAGAAACGGATCAGTGCCATTAAGCCTGTTACAAGTGCAAGGATAAGCATAGGACTTGCACCGCTTTTGCTCATGATCAGACCCGTCCATTGCTGTGGTCCAAACTCGGAAATCGCTGTAAGGGCCATGCAAAGGAAAATAAATATAAACAAAGGCGAAGCCATCGCTTTCACATTCTCGCCGATAGAAGTTACGCCTGCAACATGAGGCCTAGGAAACGCCTGTCCCCAGAATAGGAATGCATAAATTACCGCTGGAATCATAATTACCCAGATTTGCGCCTGCCATCCCAGGTTAGCATCGGTCATGAACTTGGATATCAAGCTTCCGACAACAATTCCACCCGGAAACCACATGTGAAAGCGGTTGAGCATTTTATTCATTTTCAAACCTTCGTAGGTGTCCGCTATCATGGGGTTACAAGCCGCCTCGGTACAACCATTTCCAATTCCAATAAAAAATGTCGAGATCAAAAGGCCGGTATAACCGCCTGCATATATGGTGAGAAGAATACCGATAACATGACAAACAAATGCAATTTGCATGATGATTTTGGGGCCCACGGTGTGGTAAACAAGTCCGCCAATGATCATGGACAACGGAAACCCAAGGAAAAACATGAGGTTGATAAAACCAAGCTGTTCCGCGGTCAGGCCAAACTCATCCCCCAGCTGCGGAAGTATCCCAGCCCGGATACTGAAAGAAAAAGCGGTAGTAATGAGGGCAAAACAACTTGCATTAAAAAGCCTGCCACTGTTGATTGTTTGAGTCATGAGACTAAAAGGGTTTGTTATTTAAAATAAGATAATTACGAGCCTGACGACTGAGGTTTTTATGTAAGAATTTCACAGAAAAAACAAATTAACGGCTTTTCTACTGGTTTTAATAAGGCCTGGGCAGTGTTTTTTATGTGTTAAAATTATATTTGTAAGAAGTAAGAGTCATCTATACTACTCTTTAATAAGGTAAAAATCTTTTCAAAACTTTAAACCAACTGTAATGTCAAGAAAGATTAGGATGGGTATGGTGGGCGGATCGCTTGACGCCTTTATAGGCGGGGTCCATCGCCGTGCTGCTATTATGGATGGAGAAATTGAGCTGGTTTGTGGTGTTTTTAGTTCAGATCCTTTCAAATCAAAAGAAACCGGCAGAGCTCTTTACTTGCCGGAGGACAGACTTTATAACGATTTCGAGGAGATGATCCTCAAAGAAAAACAACTTCCCGAAGGAGAACGCATGGATTTCGTAGCGATCGTGACGCCAAATCACATGCATAAAGCTCCTACCAAGCTGGCCCTTGAGAACGGATTTCATGTGGTTTGCGATAAGCCTATTACATTAAATACGGAGGAGGCAGAGGAAATTACAGCCCTGGTTGAGAAAACAGGCCTGATTTTCTGCCTTACCCACAATTATACAGGCTATCCGATGGTTAAGGAAGCGAAGCATATGATCGCCTCGGGTGCTATTGGCAAGATCAGGAAAGTGATCGTGGAATATCCGCAGGGCTGGCTGGCAACATTGGTGGAAGTGACCGGTAACAAGCAGGCTGCATGGAGAACCGATCCCAAACGCTCAGGCGCTGCAGGCGGCTTAGGCGACATTGGAACCCATGCTGAAAATCTGGCCGAATACATAACAGGACTGAAAATCACGCAGGTTTGCGCTGATCTGACGATTTTCGTGGAAGGCCGCTTGCTGGATGATGACGCCCACGTGCTCCTGCGCTTCAATAATGGTGCAAAAGGAATCCTGCAAAACAGCCAGATAGCCAACGGCGAGGAAAACGACCTGAACATTCGTGTATATGGTGAAACTGGCGGCCTGCAATGGAAGCAGCTCGATCCCAATACATTAATTCATAAAACCAACCAGGGTGCAAGAATCATCCGCACTGGGGTGGGTAATTTGTCCAAAGCCGCGCAAGTGCATACCCGCATTCCCGCAGGCCACCCGGAAGGTTATTTTGAAGCTTTTGCGAACCTTTACCGCAACTTCGCTATCCACCTGAGAGCATATTGGGAAGGCCGTAATGCTGATCCCGTTTATGATTTCCCGTCGGCACAGGATGGCCTCAGGGGGATGAAGTTCATTGATGCCGTCATTGCGTCAAATGCTTCGGATACCAAATGGACTAATTTCTGATCTTATCTTTTTTCACCTTTTCATTCAATACCCGTTTTATGAACAAAATTAAAGTTGGCGTTGTCGGAACCGGCTTCATTGGGCCCGCACACATTGAAGCTTTGAGACGTCTTCCCAATGTAGAAGTTGCTGCACTTTGCGAAGTAACCGCCGAGCTTGCCAAAGAAAAAGCAGATGGACTTGGAATCGACCGTTCCTACACATTTGATGAATTACTGAAACAAGATGACATTCAGGCTATTCACATTTGTACACCAAACTTTCTTCATTATTCCCAGTCAAAAGCTGCATTACTGGCCGGGAAACATGTTATCTGTGAAAAACCACTTGCCAAAGATCTGCACGAAGCGGAAGAGCTGGTAAAACTGGCTGCGGAAACCGGCCTTGTAAATGCAGTGCATTTCAATCTACGTTATTATCCTTTGGCCCGCCAAATGAAGTCCATGCGTGAAAAAGGGGAACTAGGCGAAATTTATTCGTTTATCGGTTCTTATCTGCAAGACTGGCTGTTTTACCAAACCGATTATAACTGGCGCCTTGAACCGGACAAATCAGGCGATTCCCGCGCTATTGCCGACATTGGCTCACACTTGATGGATATTTTGGAATACATCACCGGACTGAAAACCGTTGCCGTTATGGCCGATTTCAACACCGTTCATAAAACACGTAAAAAGCCGCTTAAAGCCGTTGAAACGTATTCGGGCAAAATGTTGCAGCCGGAGGATTACGCAGACGTCCCCCATTACCACGGAAGATCATGCGAACGTTTTGCTTCGTTTTGACAATGGAAACAAAGGTGTTATCACCGTTTCGCAAGTTTCTGCTGGTCGCAAAAACCGCATGAGCCTGGAAATCTCAGGTTCCAAGAAAACTTTCAGCTGGTGCTCAGAGTCGCCAAACGAAATGTGGATCGGTAACCGTGACAAAGCCAATGAAATCCTGATGCGCGACCCGTCTCTGGTGAATGAAGACGTTCGCTCCACCATCACATTCCCGGGCGGACACAACGAAGGCTTCCCGGACACTTCAAAACAAATGTTCAAAGAAGTGTACGCCGCCATCGCAGAAGGCAAACAACCAGAAAAACCAACATTCCCAACCTTCGCAGACGGCTACCGCGAACTGCTGATCTGCGAAAAAATCCTGGAAAGCAACAAAGCACAGGCATGGGTAACTATTTAATTTTGAATCAATAACATTATGAAAACAATAAAAGGACCTGGAATCTTTCTTGCCCAATTTCTGGGCGATGAGGCTCCGTTTAATTCATTGGATTCTATCGCTGATTACATGGCGGGGTTGGGCTATAAAGGCTTGCAGCTTCCTACCTGGGATCCGCGTGTGATTGATGTGAAGCAGGCAGCTGAATCGCAGACTTATGCGGATGAGCTGAAAGGGAAGCTGGCAGATAAAGGTTTGGAAATTACTGAGTTGGCTTCTCACATTATCGGACAGTTGGTTGCTTCGCATCCGGTTTATGATGAAATGTATGACGGCTTTGCGGTTCCGGAAGTTAGAAATAACCCGAAAGCAAGAGCTGAATGGGCTACGCAACATTTGAAATACGTTGCCAAAGCCAGCGCAAATCTTGGACTGAAAGCGAGCGCAACATTCTCCGGCGCATTGGCGTGGCCATTCCTTTACCCATGGCCGCAACGCCCTGCTGGTTTGGTTGAAACTGCTTTTAAAGAACTCGCTGCGCGCTGGAAACCTATTCTGGATGTGTATGACGAAAACGGCGTGGACGTGTGCTATGAGCTGCACCCAGGCGAGGACTTGTTCGATGGCTCAACATTTGAAATGTTTGTTGACTATCTGGACGGCCACACGCGTGCGAACATTAATTACGACCCAAGCCATTTTGTTTTGCAGCAGTTGGATTATTTACAATTCATCGATCTTTACCACGACCGCATCAAAGCGTTCCACGTAAAAGATGCTGAATTCAATCCAACGGGTAAGCAAGGCGTTTACAGCGGTTTCGCAGGCTGGGCAGATCGAGCTGGACGTTTCCGTTCATTAGGCGACGGTCAGGTTGATTTTAACAGCATTTTCTCAAAATTATCTCAGTATGATTATGACAGCTGGGCCGTTTTGGAGTGGGAATGCTGCATCAAATCGCCTGTTCAGGGAGCTGCGGAAGGTGCACCGTTCATAGAAAGCCACATCATCGAAGTAACTACAAAAGCATTTGATGATTTTGCGGGAACGGGCGCTGATGAAGCATTCAACCGCAAGGTGTTAGGACTTTAATTGTCGACTTCACAAGTATATTGAAAGCCTATTTTCCTTATGGAAGATAGGCTTTTTTGCTATATCTGTTAACCTATTTATGACTCTAAGAATGAGTAATTTTTTAAATCAAGTTTTACCAAAACAGCTGCGGAGGCTTGGCATTGTGGCAATGGCCTGTTTTTGTGTAAATGCAATTGCGCAAACCGTGACCCCTGAAAAACGGGTGCTCGTTTTTTCTAAAACCGCAGGCTTTCGCCATTCGTCTATTCCTGCGGGAAGAACTGCTCTTATTAAACTGGGCCAGGAAAAAGGCTTTGCGGTGGACACAACCGAAAACTCATCCGTTTTCAATGAAAAGAATTTAAGAAAATACAGCGCAGTTGTGTTCCTGAATACGACGGGAGATGTACTGAATGACAAGCAACAGGACGCATTTGAGCGTTACATTCAGGCTGGCGGTGGTTATTTGGGCATTCACGCTTCTACGGACACTGAATATGAATGGCCGTGGTATAACAAGCTGGCTGGTGCGCAGTTCATGAGCCATCCGGGAAATCCGAATGTGCAGGAAGGCGAAGCTTACGTCATGAATGACAAGCACGAATCCATGACAGATTTTCCTAAGAAATGGAAGATTAAGGACGAGTTTTATGATTTCAAAAACTTCAATCCGAAGGTGAATGTGCTGGTTAAGATTGATGAGAAATCTTACAAGGACGGCAAAATGGGCGATGACCATCCCATGTCCTGGTATCACGAATATGATGGAGGAAAGGCGTTTTATACCAACTTCGGACACGAAGACGCAACATTTGTTAACCCGGTTTTTGTAAAACATTTAACAGGCGGCCTCAATTATGTGATGGCTTCCAAGCTGGATTATTCAAAATCCCGTCCGGAAGAAAACCGCTTCACGAAAAAAGTGCTGGCGACAAAACTGGATGAGCCGACTGAACTTGTTGTGCTGGATGATCAGCGCGTTCTATTATCTGAACGCAAAGGGAAATTGAAGCTTTACAATCCTAAAACTGGAAAAATCAAGGTCGTAGCTGATGTTCCAGTTTACATCAAACAAGAATATGGTTTAATGGGATTGAACATTGACCCTAATTTCAAAACGAATAAGCTCGTTTATCTATATTACTCACCGCCTTCAACCGAAAAAGACACTGCGCAACATTTGTCTCGTTTTAAATATGACGATGTAAAAGACACATTGCTGCTTTCAACCGAGGAAGTTTTGCTTACTGTTCCGGTCAAAAGAACAGATTGCTGCCACACGGGCGGTTCGATTGCGTGGGATGCAAAAGGCAACTTGTATTTGTCAACGGGTGATGATGTAAATCCTTTCCAATCAAATGGTTACGGACCTATCGATGGCCGTCCGGGACGTGAAGGCTGGGATGGTCGCCATTCTTCTTCCAACACCAATTCTTTACGCGGAAAAGTGTTGAGAATCAAGCCAAGATATGGTGATCGCCGGGCGAATATGCCGGGTGGAACCAATTTGTATGACATTCCCGAGGGAAACTTGTTCCCTGCCGGTAATCCTAAGGCAAGACCAGAGATTTACGTGATGGGAACCAGAAACCCGTATCGTATTTCGGTGGATCAGCATACCGGTTATTTGTACTGGGGTGACGTAGGCCCGGATGCTTCGAATGATGATCCAAAACGAGGCCCACGCGGTTATGACGAGGTGAACCAAGCCAGAAAGGCGGGTTACTTCGGTTATCCCCTCTTTATTGCTGACAACAAGCCTTACATTGAATTCAATTTCGCGGACAGCACCTCTGGAAAACCATTCGATCCTGCCAAGCCGATCAACAATTCACCGCATAACACGGGCTTGCAAGAGCTTCCGCCAGCACAGCCTGCATTCATTTATTATCCTTATGCCGATTCGCCTGAATTCGGGGCGATCGTGGGCAAAGGCGGCCGTAATGCCATGGCGGGACCGGTTTATTATGCAGCTGATTTTCAGGATAGCAAAAGCAAATTCCCAAGTTATTACAATGGCAAATTCTTCGCTTACGACTGGATCCGCGATTACATTACATTGTAACCATGAACGAGCAAGGTGATTTGATAAACATGGAGCGCTTTATGCCGAATGCAAAATTCAGCCATCCGATTGATATGCAATTTGCGAATGACGGCTCGCTTTATACATTGGAATACGGTCCAAACTGGTTTGCACAAAATGACGAAGCCAGCTTGTCGCACATTACTTACAATGCAGGAAACCGCGCGCCGGTTGCCATGGCAGCTGCTGCGAACACAGTCGGCGCTGTTCCTTTGAAGGTTAATTTCTCCTCCAAGGGCTCCATCGATCATGACGGAGACGCGGTAAAATATGAATGGAATTTCGGGAAAGGCTTGCCGAAAAGCACAGTTGCTAACCCAAGTTTTACTTATACCAAGCCTGGCGAATACGTTGCTGTTTTGAAAGTAACGGACGCTTCCGGCAATTCCAACACTTCCGAAGTGACGATCAGAGCGGGTAATGCAGTTCCAAAAGTCGATGTTGCGATCAAAGGGAATAAGACATTCTATTGGAATGATAAACCGGTTAACTATGAAGTTTCCGTGGCCGATAAGGAAGACGGAACATTGGCCGACAAAAAAATCCCGGAAGACGAAGTAACATTGACAATCAACTATTTAGAAGGTTTTGATAAAACACAACTGGCGCAGGGACATGTGGCGAACACCGGATTCGAAACTGGTAAGCGTCTCATTGAACTGAGCGATTGCAAGGCTTGCCATTCGATCAGCAAAAAATCGATAGGACCAGCTTACATGGAAGTTGCAAAACGTTACGAAAAAGAGCGCAATGCTGTTAAAACATTGGCTCAGAAAGTAATTAATGGTGGTGGTGGTGTTTGGGGCGAACAGGCGATGGCGGCTCACCCACAGCATAAGCCGGAAGAAGCGGAGGAAATGGTAAAATACATTCTTTCACTTGCTAAGGAAAAAGTGGTTGACAAAAAACCGCTGAAAAGCACCTACGTAACGGAGGCCAAGAAAAAAGAAGGTTCTTATATTTTTACAGCCAGTTACACGGATAAAGGCGGTGTGGCTATGGGACCATTAACAGGTTCAAAAACCATCGCATTACGTCCTGCTACAATCCTTGCCAATGCAGCTGACAGCACAAGCAGCATTTTCAAATTCAAGAATGAAAAAGGCGGCGAAATGGTCATAGGAACGAAAAACGGCAGTTTCATATCATTCGACGACATTGACCTTAGCGGAATCTCCAACCTTTCAGTGGCAGTAACATCAGTCGCAGAAAGAACAGCCGGCGGAATTCTAGAAATTCACCTCGACGGCGTTTCCGGCCCGAAAGTTGGTGAAGGAAAAGTGGACAAAGCAGAAACAATCAACATTGCTATCAAAGCACCAGCAGACAACAAGCTGCACAAACTATTCTTTGTATTCAAAAACACATCAGCTGGCCCCAAACCACTTTTCGGAATTGAATGGATAAGATTTGATAGTTCGGTAATGTAACGCATTTGAATGTTATTGAATAAAAAATGCTGGCCTTGGAAAAGAGCCAGCATTTTTTGTGTTTGCTGCAAGTTATTTTACTTCGCAACCATCATTTTCCTGGCACCATTGCTTTTGCCATCCGTAACCAGATCATAAACAAAAACGCCGTTTTCAAATTCTTCCGCTGATAATGTCAATGAGCTATCGCCACGTTCTGCAACGGGATAAGAACCAACCTTTACGCCTGCCACCGTATAGATATTGATAACCGCTTCTTTCACGGATTGCGGAATGAAGAAACGAATGACAGTGCCTTGAGAAAATCCGTTCGGTGCGTTTTGTTCCAGCGTAACACCGTCTGAGCTCGGTTCCTGGCGTGCTGCACTATTACCAGTTAACGGCTTGATCGTGCCTGACGCCACGATTCTTTCCAATATTTCCAAACGCTTAGCCAGGTCTTGAATTTTAGCTTCCTTCTGATCAATAATTTCCTGTTGCTCCTTCACCGCATTGACCAGCATATAAGTCACCGCACCGGCGTCGTAATCCAAATATTCGGTTTTGTTGCCTAATGTGTCTTGGTAAGTGAAGCTCCCAACCGTGTAAGGCGCAACTTCCTTCATCTCTTGTGCAATGACGCCTACGAATTTCTTATCAGTCTTCGTGCCCGCCTCGCCATTATATCTAAACCAAACCGGATGGATTTTCTTCAACATTTCCAGGCCATCGGTGTAATCAGAAATGTCTTTTTTCAATCTCTTGTCCGATGCAACCGTCCAAACAGGTGTGCCTAACTTAGCCGCCTCGTCCGTGCTCAGATGAAGTTGATAAGCTGGCGCCGACATTCCAATTCCAACTTTTGCATTGTTACCAAGCACCAGGCTGTTGCTTGCTGTAACTTTTGAAAGTGCACCGATTGCGGTGGCATTGATCAACTCAGGATTTCCTCCAGCAGCGTAACCGAGGTAAGTGTTTTTCTCTCCCTTGGTATTTGAATAGCCCGAGCCGTATCCAAAAAAAGCATTATTGCTCCCTATTGTGTTTGAATATCCAGCCTCGGTGCCATAAAGTGCATTGGCTGCGCCGGCGGTGTTTGTGAAACCAGCGTTGAAGCCAATGAATGTGTTATAGGAAGTCTTAGTCATTCGACCGGTTCTAGACCCAATCATAATATTTTCATTCCCATCGACATACTCACCAGCTAAATTCCCTATCATGATATTCTTGTGCCCATGAGCTCCTTCACCTGCCTCATTACCAACTGCAACATTGTGGCTACCCGCACTATTCGCCAATCCAGCATATCTACCAATATATGTATTCCAATCGCCTGATCCGTTGCCCCCACCGGCAAATTCTCCTATAAATGTATTTGCCGAGCCACTCTTGGTGTTTTCTCCCGCTGACTTTCCTACAAAGGTATTTCCACCTGATTTAATATTGTGCAAACCTGCGTTGAATCCGATGAAGGTATTCTCCCCACCTGTGGTATTTTCTTTTCCCGCCTCATGACCAATAAATGTATTATTATTTCCAGCATTAACTTTTCCTGCATTTGTGCCAAAAAATGCATGTGAGCCTCCTTGCGTCCCCGCTCCTACACCATAATGTGTTTGGGCAATAACACTTTGAATGGATAATGTGCCTAGAAAAAACAGAGCTGCAATTCTGTAAATTTGTTTCATTTAAACCGTTTCGTTTGAGAGGCGCTTGCCTCGGTTAGTAATAAGTCCAAATTTGTGACTTATCCTATGTTCTAAACAAAACCAATGAATAAACGGTAACCTGCGTTTAATGATCGGAAAAAGGGTTTATGAAAATCTAAATAGTTGCGAGCGTTTAGCGAATACTATTTCGCAAACCCCTCAATCCCCAATCCAAACAACGCAAAGTCATACTTCACAGGGTCTTCGGGACTCAGTTGTTTTAATGAAGCGGTGAGTTCTTTGGCGGTTTGCCAGTCGGTGATGGGGCGTTTGATGAGGCCGAGCAATCTAGCGACGCGGTCCACGTGGACGTCGCAGGGGCAGACGAGCTGTGACGGCTTAATAGTGTTCCAAATGCCGAAGTCAACTCCTTTATCATCTTTTCTGACCATCCAGCGCAGAAACATATTCAGGCGCTTGCAGGACGATTTTCGCAATGGTGTGGCAATGTGTTTGGCGGTTCTGGCAGGGAAATCCTCAGAGTCGCGGAAGAGGTTGTGGAAGCCAATTAAAGCACTTTCGATAGTTTCTTCACCTTCTTGCATATGACTGCTGAATGCGAATTCCAATGACTCGTGCTGCTTATAATATTGTTTGAAGAAGTGCAGGAAATAAAGCGTATCCGTGGCGTTGAATGTGCGGTGCTTGAAATGCAGGAATGGCTTTAAGTCGCTGTCGGTGTGATTCAGAATGAAGTCGTACGGAGCGCCGTCCATCAATGTTGTCAGCTCGTGACATTTATTAATGATCGTTTTGCGCTGTCCCCAGGCTAGCACTGCCGCCCAGAAACCCATGATTTCGATGTCCTGTTTAACAGAAAAAGAATGCGGAATGCTGATCGGATCGAAAGGAATGAACGCAGGCTGATTGTATTGCTCTGCCTTCTCTTCCAATAAATCCGTAACAAATGATGAAAATGTGGGAATGATTGTCTCAGCGCCTGGCATGGCTTCCTCCGAACAGGTAAGCCAAAACTTTTGATATACCTGAAAAAAACATGATTACGCCCGAAAACAAGAAGGTAAAAATGGCAATGAAAGGATAGAGCAGCGTAAACATGACGCTCCAAAGTTTATATCCAGCTGTATTTTTAAGTGCTGCCCGCTCCTCTTCTCTTTTGGAACGAAATTCTGGTGAATGCTTCATAATGTTGATGTAAGTGCTTACTCCAAGTAACTGACAACCGCCCTGAATCGTTTGCTATTGGGCGAAACTTTTTCAAAAGCCCTTGAAGATAACTTAATTACAATATCGTCATTAATGCTTGTATCGGGGATTCTTCCAATAATACGCACAATGATTTTCTCCTGATTATATTCATTCAAAACCTCAACCAAAGCCCCTACAGGCGCTGTGCGGTGTAGCCCCAGGAATTTGCTGGTGCTTTCATCTGTTTCGATCACTTCCGCTAAACCAGATTCCGATTTCTTTTTACCCTTGACAACTTTGGGCGGCGCAACTTCCTCCACTGGTTTCACTACTTTTTCCGGAACGATGGCCTTAGCCTTCACCGAATCCTTCACGACTGTTGTTGTTGTAGTCACTTTTGGCGCGGGTGCGGTTACGGCTGGTGCAGGCTTTTCTATTCCTTTTTCACTGACGATCAGTTCCAGACCATCTTTCAGGTTGTCGTCCGTTAAATTGTTCCATTTCCTAAGGTCAGCCATCAGCACGCCATATTTCACCGCAACGCGGTAAAGCGTTTCGCCGGGTTCGACCTTATGAAGGCCATTGGCCGGTGTAGGTGTTGTTGCACTGGCAGTGGGCGCCGAAGTCGTTACAGGTGCTGGAGCTGTTGACGTGGTAGCGGGCGTCGTGGTAGCAGCTGGCGTTGTCGCAGCCGGTGCAGTAGGAGCAGGAACTGTCACAGCCGGCGTTGTTGCAGCTGGCTTCACTTCCTTTTCCTCAACTTTGGCCGCCTCTTTTTTATCTTCCTTTTTTGAATCTTTCCTGCTGGTTTTCGGCGTGTACGGAACGCGGATCGTCTGCCCGGATTGGATCTGATCGTTCATGCCCGGATTGGCATCCCGAAGTGCCTGAATGGAAGTTCCATACTGACGAACCACCGCAAACATGGTCTGCCCCTGGTTTACCCTGTGCAGAACGAATATCTTCCCTCCCACTCTTTCGGACCCAACGGAGTCAACCTCATAATTCCCGTTTGCCCGGGCCTCAATCAAACCTGTCAACAAACCTGCCAAAATGGTCAGGCAAAAAACGTATTTCATTTATTATGAAAGTGTTAAACTCGAAAACTCGTTATTATTTTTTAGATAAACCAATGTAGACGCTTTTAGCATCATCGTTGAGCGGCCCATTCCTTCGCGTTCTTCGGACAATTGTTCGTGTAAAACCAACTGCTTCTGATCTGTAACAATGAGGAGATATTGAACTGATTTATCTTGCTCGTAAATATAATAAGAAAACATTATATAGGGTCTTTTCTCCAGATAATCAATGGTCACAGCAATATGTCCATTCGTTATATTTTGAATAAATGTGGCCAGTTTTTCAAAGTAAACGCTGTCTTTCCTGTAACGAACCGGTTCCCGTAAAATTACTTTTTCAAATTCCTCCTTATAACTTTCTTTCAATGGCAAGAGCGCACCGGTTTTAGCATCGCACTCCTTATATATAAATTGCTCGCCTGACTTGCTCGCAACTTCTATACAATTTGCATCCAGTGGCTTAACCATCAAATGATTCGGCAAAGCCCACAAAAACTGACCATCAAGACCAGAAAACGCAAGCAGATCTGTGGGTTCGGGGACTTCCGGATAACGGTAATTGTGTAGGAAAATGTTGTCGTGGGAAAATGCGGTCAGCGAACTCCACCAATCGGCTTCTGGCGGGGAATAGTGCCACAACTGCTTCATTTGCCCCGTATCGACCATTGCAAATGAGACAAGCTTCAATTCACTTTCCCGCAATTCGATAATCCACAGATTACTTTGCGGATCCGGGTTGGGCAAAATCCGCCAGATATTTTGTGAAAACCGCTGAGAAAAGACTTTTTGCAATTTTTTAGCTTTATTTTGAAACAAAATTCAACAAAATACAGACCAACTGACCTCGTGCGAATATTAGGAATTATCCCTGCCCGCTATGCTTCTACCCGTTTTCCAGCCAAAGCATTGGTTGATATCGGCGGTAAAAGCATGATCCGGCGCGTTTATGAACAATCATCCAAAGCTAAACAACTCGATCAGGTAATTGTTGCAACGGACGATGAAAGAATTTTTAATCACGTAACCGATTTTGGTGGGAAGGCCATCATGACTGCAAATACGCACCAAAGTGGAACAGACCGTTGTTTCGAAGCGTTTACCAAAACGGAAGGCGTATACGAGTATGTGATCAACATTCAGGGTGATGAGCCGTTTATCAGTCCGGAACCCATTGATAATCTGGCAGAAGCATTGGATGGGAAAGTTGAGCTGGCAACGCTCGTCAAGGTGATCGACAGCGATGAAATCCTGTTCAACCATAATGTGCCCAAGGCCGTTCTGAACAAGCGCAATGAAGTGTTGTATTTCAGCCGACAGACGATCCCTTATCTGCGTAATCCTGAATCGGGCCAATGGCTTGGTGCTCACACTTTTTACAAACATATAGGCATCTACGCATATCGTGCGGCCGTCCTTGCAGAGATTACCAGGCTTCCGGTTTCATCGCTGGAAAAAGCAGAGGCACTCGAGCAACTTCGCTGGCTGGAAAATGGTTATACCATCAAAGCAGTGATCACCTCAGACGACTCTCACGGCGTGGATACGCCCGAGGATCTGGTGCGCGTAAGCAGGAAGTTTTTGTTATAGAAAAGTCTGCCTGGAACGCTATTTGTAAATTTTCACAGCAACGCGCTTTCAGATTCGATTCTCTTAAAAAACGTTAAATTGGATATTTTTATACGACCTCTTTGAACTGGGGCGTTACCCTTATAGTGATTTTATTAAACATAATTTGAAAAACCATACCTATGCAATATAACATTCTTTGGGCCGATGATGAAATAGATCTTCTCAAACCACATATCATGTTCCTGACCAATAAAGGTTACAGCGTAACGCCCGTTAACAGCGGCGCAGATGCATTGGACCGAATTGAAAATGACCGGTTTGACATTGTTTTTCTGGACGAAATGATGCCGGGTATGACGGGCCTGGAAACATTGGCACAAATAAAACAGCAACAGCCTAATTTGCCTGTTGTGATGATTACAAAGAGTGAGGAAGAGCATATTATGGAAGATGCCATCGGCTCCAAAATAGATGATTATCTTATTAAACCACTGAATCCCAATCAAATATTACTGTCGGTTAAGAAAATCCTGGATAATAAAAGGCTGGTTACTGAAAAAACGACATTGAGTTACCAGCAGGAATTCAGAAACCTGGCCATGCAATATCAGGACAGGATCGGTCACGAAGAATGGGCTGATATTTATAAAAAATTGATTTACTGGGAGTTGGAATTAGAAAACTCAGAAGATCAGGGCATGGCAGAGGTTTTCAGCATGCAAAAAAGTGAGGCGAACGCTAACTTCTGCAAATTTATCGAAGATGAATACGAAGAATGGCTGAACGATCCGCGATCAGACAAGCCGATATTATCGCATCAATTGATGAAGCAAAAGGTTTTCCCGCATCTTAAAGGATCGGACGAGCCGCTCTTTTTCTTGTTAATCGACAATTTCCGTTATGATCAATGGAAAATGATCCAGCCGATTTTGCAGGAATATTTCAATATCGAAGAAGAGTCGTCTTACTATTCAATCCTTCCCACAACAACCGGATATGCGCGTAATGCTATATTCTCCGGCCTTATGCCAAGTGAAATGGAGCGTAAGCATCCGCAGTGGTGGGTAAGTGATGAAAACACGCCGGAAGGTGAAGAAGGACTTAACAACCATGAGCATGATTTCCTCCAGAAACAACTGGAAATGAATCACCTTAACAATGTTAAAAGCTCTTATCACAAAATCCTGAATGCAAATCAGGGAAAAGCGTTGATCGACAACTTCAATAACATGCTGAATAATCAGCTGAATGTGGTCGTTTATAACTTCGTGGACATGCTTTCGCACGCACGCACGGATGTGCAGATGATCAAAGAGCTGGCTCCTGATGAAGCAGCATACAGGTCTATCACAAAATCCTGGTTCCAGCATTCACCGCTTTTGGATTTTATCAAAAAAGTGGCTGAGAAGAAATGCAGGCTGATATTAACCACTGACCACGGTATGATCCGGGTGCAGAAACCGGTGAAAATCATTGGCTATCGCGAGACAAATACGAACCTGCGTTACAAACACGGAAAGAATCTGGGATTTGATGACAAAAACTTAATGGTTTGTCGCAAACCAGAAAGGATTTTCCTTCCAAAACCGCATGTATCGACATCATATGTGTTTACGAAAGAGGATTATTTCTTTGCCTACCCGAATAATTACAATCAATATGTGAATTTGTACAGGGACACATTCCAGCACGGCGGAGTCTCACTCGAAGAAATGATCATCCCGATCATTGATTTAACTGCAAAGTAAAATTTTGGGTCATATTGAAAAGTAAAAGCATCCGATCACTTGACCGGATGCTTTTACTTTTAATGCTGTAACGAATCAGCCTTCTATAACATTTCCATTTTCACATTTCAGAACGCGTGCGGGGAATTTTCTCAGGAACTCGTGGTTGTGCGTGGCCATTAAGATTGCAACGCCGGCGTTGTTAATCGTCCTGAAGACCTGCATAATCTGCTCCGCAACTTCCGGATCAAGGTTACCTGTCGGCTCGTCAGCGATCAAAATCCGCGGTTCGTTCAGCATAGCCCGGGCGATTACGACCCGTTGCTGCTCACCGCCTGAAAGTTGGTGCGGCATTCTTTTCTGGGCAGTCCCCAGTCCCACCTGCATTAAAACCTCTGCAATGCGTTTAGAAATCTTTCCCTGGTTATCCCAGCCGGTTGCTTTTAATACAAATGAAAGGTTATCCTCAACAGAACGGTCAGACAGTAACTGAAAGTCCTGAAAAACAATGCCTATTTTGCGGCGGAGGAAAGGAATGTCCGATCTTTTAATGTTATGCAACTCATAACCGGCAACCTTTGCAGAACCTGTGTGCAGCCACAGATCTGCATATAAAGTCTTCAAAAGAGAACTTTTCCCGCTTCCGGTCCGTCCAATCATGTACACGAACTCACCGTTTTTTATTTCAAAATGTACATCGTTTAAAACAGGCCGCTCACCCTGATAAATATCTGCCCTATCCAGTATGATAATTGGCTCTGTTGACTCCGTCATAAAAAATTAGGTATTTGGATTTCCCTTTTTGTAATCGGCAAGGAATTTCTCAAGACCAATGTCCGTAAGCGGGTGTTTCAGCAATGCTTCCATCGCGCTCAACGGACCTGTCATTACATCTGCACCAACTTCTGCGCACTGGATAATGTGCATTGGGTGACGAACAGATGCTGCTAAAACCTGTGTATCAAAACCGTAGTTTCTGTAAATCAAAAGAATCTGCTCGATCAAAGCGATACCGTCTGTTGAAATGTCATCCAGACGACCGATGAATGGAGAAACGTAAGTTGCGCCAGCTTTTGCAGCCAAAAGTGCTTGACCTGCCGAGAAAATCAATGTACAGTTCGTGCGAACACCTTTGCTCGAAAAATATTTCAAGGCTTTCACGCCTTCCTTGATCATCGGGATCTTCACTACAATTTTATCATCGATCTCGATCAATTCCTCACCTTCGCGAATCATTCCAGCCAAATCGATGGAAACAACTTCCGCGCTCACATCGCCGTCTACAATGTCACAAATCGCCTTGTAATGACGCATGATATTATCCTTGCCCGTAATTCCTTCCTTAGCCATTAACGATGGGTTGGTAGTAACGCCATCTAAAACACCGAAAGCCTGAGCTTCCTGAATTTCTGCCAGATTAGCAGTATCAATAAAAAATTTCATAACGGGAATTTATTGGTTAGAATATTCCACAAAAGTAGGAAACCCTGGTCAAAAGCAAAACGAAAGAGGAGAATAGAACCGAAAGGACATAAAAAAAGGCAAACCGAGAATCTCACCGCATCGACCACCTACCCTTGCTTCCGTCAGGACCTGGGGGATTCGGAAGGAGCTGGTAGTTCCGATTTGCCAGGTGCAAAGATAAAGACATTTTATTGACAAAAAGAAAACATTCATTTAACGTTTGGGGTTACTTTTGTACGAATCAATTAGAAATGAACAGTTATGCCGCGTTATTTTTTTTTATTTTTCCTCTATTTATGTCTGTCATGTGCCCAATCTTCTGATGCTTTTTTAAAAAAAGGGAAAGAATTAATGCAGGAAGGCAAAACCCGGGAAGCCATCGAATTCATTAACAAGGCCATCGAAAAAGACGACGCTAATGCGGATGCCTTCAACCTCAGGGGAGTTGCTTATTATGAACTGAAAGAATATCCGAGTGCCTTGCTGGATTTCGGGCAGGCCATCAAATTGCAACCGCAATCATATCGTCCCTATTTCAACCGGGCATTGCTTTATACGGATGAAAACCGCCTTGATTCGGCATTTGCCGATTACAACAAGTCGGCCGAACTTGCTCCTGATACGGCAGATGTATTCCTCAACCGTGGCCAATTACTGGTTTTGATGGAAAAACCGACCGAAGCGATCGCCGATTTTGAAAAGGCGACCAAACTGGACGATAACAACAAACAAGCCTGGTATAACCTTGGCAACACTTATTATCGCAATAAAGACTATAAGAAGGCGACATTGGCATTTCGCCAGACCGTGCGTCTGGATGCGGCTTATGGCAAGGCTTTTTATGGTCTCGGCCTGGCGCAATGGAATGATGGCGAGAAGGATCTGGGCTGCACCAATTTAAAACAAGCTTCAAATCTTGGTTATTCGGATGCTGCAAATGCGCTGGCTCAATTTTGTCAGTGATTTTTCAAAAAAACCGCATTTCCGATAGTTAATAATCCTAAGCCCGTTGCTTATAATTTTAACCAGGATCGGAAATTAGCTTAACCCACTTCATAATGAGACTTTTCAAAATAGGATTCGGAATCATTTTTGTCATTTTTGCCTATTTGCAATTGAATGACCCCGATTCAGGCTTATGGATCGCCATATACAGTTTTGCGGCGCTGGCTTGCTTTATGAGCATCCGCGAACTTTGGCCGAGTTGGGTGTTTTATGCGCTTGGCGCTGGGTATCTGGTTGCCGCCATATTGCAGTGGCCACCGGAATTTGAAGGAATATTCTTTGGAGAAACGGCTATGCGGAGCCTTAATATTGAGCTGGCGCGAGAATCGCTGGGTCTTGGAATTTGTACAATCGTGATGATCGTGATTGGCAAGTGGGGATGAGCTAATCTTTGAGCCACTCAATTGAGCCACTCAATTTCCTTGAGTCCAACTTCGATTGTTCCTGTTTCTGACAGCAATTGCATGATAAGCTTTCCCTGCTGCGTCACTTTGTCTACAGTGCCTGTTAAAATGCGATTTTGGTGCCTGAAAGTTATTGATTGATTGTATCCGTAAAGATTACTCAGATAATCCGTGCGGATGCGATCATGTGAGATTTTCAATTTCAAATCGGCATAAAACATATCCAGGCAGCGAAGCACTTTATGAAACTCTTCACCTAGAGTGTATTGCTCCCCCGTTTCCTTACCAATTGAAGTTGCCTGTGCATTGGTAAAACTCTGCTGATTTACATTTATACCGATGCCGATGATCGAAGTCGAAATTTTGCTCCCTTGAATTGCATTCTCGATCAGAACACCGCACACCTTTTTGCCGTTTGCATGAATGTCATTTGGCCACTTAACTTTCACATCCGGTACATATTTGTTTACATAAGCGCGGATTGCGAGGGCAACGATTTGGCTAAGCAAAAACTGGTCTGCCACCGGCAAAAAAACGGGTGTTAAAATGACTGAAAAAGTAAGATTCTGCCCAGGATTTGCGACCCATTCTGTCCCTCGTTGCCCCCTGCCCTTTACCTGATTGTCGGTTATGACAATGGTCCCTTCGTCAAACAACCCTGCGTGCACTATTTCAGCCGCTATGTCGTTTGTAGAGTGACAAGTTGGCAGATATATAACTTTTTTACCAATTATTAAGGTATCCTGTATAGAGTTGTACAATTTTTTTGCTTTACTTTAGGGTTTAGAAAAGGAATTAACTACGCATGAAAGAACGCAAAAATAAAGAACTATCCTCAAAAGATCTCTCTGAGCTGGTAGCAAAAGGAATGATAGAGAAGAAAGGCTTGGACATCGCAATACTTGACCTCAGAAAATTAAAAAATTCAATAACTGATTTTTTTGTAATTTGTTCGGGTAATTCCGACACGCAGATAGATGCTTTGGCCAATTCGGTTGAAGACGAAGTTTACAAAATGTCCAAAACAGAACCCTGGCAGAAGGAAGGAAAGGCGAATGGGGAATGGATTTTGATTGACTATGTAGATGTTGTAGCACACATATTCAATAAAGATCGCCGCAAGCATTATGATCTGGAAGAACTTTGGGGAGATGCAGAGGTAACATACCTGGAAGATTCCATGGTATAAGTGACCGGCAGGTGAACATTCACCTGAACCGGAATGTTGTTTAGTATATTTCCTCTTAATTAAAAACACAGAATGTCTGAAAACGATAACAAAAGAGGGCCTCTCAGTCCTAAAAGTCCTCAGAAAGGATATCAGGGCTGGATTATCGCCGCTCTGATTGCCACTATACTTGGAATAACATACCTGAACCGGACTTCAACCATTCGCGAAACCACGCAAAAGCGTTTCGAAAAGATGATGGCTGACAAAGAAGTGGAAAGGGTAACCATTGTTAATGACAAGTCGGTTGAGGTTACGCTGAAACCAGAGGCATTAAAACAAGATAAATATAAGGTTGTTGCGAAAGAAAATAACTATTTCGGAGGTGAGACTGCATCGCATTATCAATTCCAGGTAACGTCTGCTGAAACTTTCAAAAAGGATTTTGACAAGATGCAGGAAAGTATTCCTGATGATGACAAAGTGCCTTTTGTAGTGGATACCCGTAACGACTGGACCAGCTTCCTTGGAACCTGGGGCTTTTTCATTGTCATGATCCTCGTAATGTATTTTATCCTCGGCAGAATGTCCGGTGGCGTTGGTCCTGGTGGTCAGATCTTTAATATCGGCCGCTCACGTGCCACATTATTTGACGCTGAAAACAAGGTTAAGATCACTTTCAATGACGTAGCGGGATTGGATGAAGCGAAGGAAGAGATTAAAGAAATTGTAGAATATTTGCAAAGCCCGGATAAATTCAAAAAGCTGGGTGCAAAAATTCCAAAAGGTGCATTGCTTGTAGGACCTCCGGGAACAGGTAAAACATTGTTGGCGAAGGCCGTTGCAGGTGAAGCTGGGGTTCCTTTCTTCTCATTGTCAGGTTCTGACTTTGTGGAAATGTTCGTAGGTGTAGGAGCTGCAAGGGTTCGTGACCTTTTTAAGCAAGCAAAAGAAAAAGCGCCTTGTATCATTTTTATCGATGAGATTGACGCAGTGGGTCGTTCACGTGGGCGTGGCGCAATGCCCGGCTCAAACGACGAACGCGAGAACACATTGAACTCGCTTTTGGTAGAAATGGACGGTTTCGCAACTGATTCAGGTATCATTATCGTAGCAGCAACCAACCGTCCTGACGTTTTAGACCCTGCTTTGCTTCGTCCGGGCCGTTTTGACCGTCAGATCTCAGTGGATAAGCCAGATGTTATTGGCCGTGAAGCGATCTTCAAAGTGCATTTGAAACCTCTTAAATTGTCGACTGACGTTAACATTCAAAAGCTTTCTTCTCAGACTCCTGGTTTTGCAGGAGCTGAAATTGCGAACGTTTGTAATGAGGCTGCATTTGATCGCAGCGCGTCGTAACCGCGACGAGGTTACCATGCAGGACTTTCAGGACGCAATGGACCGTGTAATTGGTGGTTTGGAAAAGAAAAATAAATTGATTTCTCCTGAGGAAAAAGAAATTGTTGCTTACCATGAAGCTGGCCACGCAGTAGCAGGCTGGTTCCTGGAACATGCTGATCCGTTGGTTAAGGTTTCAATTGTTCCCCGTGGTGTTGCTGCATTAGGTTATGCCCAATATCTGCCGAGAGAACAGTATTTGTATCGCACAGAGCAGCTATTTGACGAAATGTGCATGACATTAGGCGGACGTGCGGCGGAAGATGTGGTTTTCGGTAAGATCTCAACCGGTGCATTAAGTGACCTGGAACGCGTACGAAAGTGGCTTACAGCATGGTAACGATGTACGGTATGAACGAGCGTATCGGTAATATTTCTTACTATGACTCGAAACAGAGCGATTATGCATTCACAAAACCTTATTCTGAATCAACGTCGCAAGCGATTGATGAAGAAGTAAGAAAGCTGATCGATCAGGCTTACCAATTTGTCAAAAACCTGTTGAGCGAGAAACGCGATAAATTGGAAGTTTTGGCAAAAGAGCTTTTGGAAAAAGAAATTTTATTCCAAAGTGATCTCGAAAAACTGATCGGAAAACGTCCTTATGAAAAGGAAACGAGCTATCAGGCTTACATTAACCGTCGTTCTAATGAGGAAGCTGCCATCCATGAGGAAGTTGTAAAACATACTTTGGAAAAAGGCAATAACAAAGAAGAAGAGATGGCAGAAGCCGAGAAAGACGATTCTAACAAATAGTCGATTCCATAATAAATATGCGATAGCCGGGCAATGATGTTGTCCGGCTATTATTTTTGTAACAAACCTTACATCCACATTCCAACACCCACAAAATGTCTTTTGAAATATTTAAACAGCAGTTTGGCGACCTTACCGAATACGTCATTCAGGAAGCATTCACTGGAAACCGTTGCGTGATCATCCCCCAACTGGGTGGAATAGTGCGTCAACTGTCGCTCCGCAAAGGGATTACACTTTTTTCGTTATTAAAAACTCCTCCCACGCCAGACAGCCTTGTAGCAGACATGAAAAGCGCAAGTGAGTTGCTGTTTCCATTTGCAAGTCGAATCCCTAATGGCAGATACAAATTTCTTGGAAAGGAATATCAATTGGCAAAGAACGAAACCGGCGGTCTGAATGCCATTCATGGCCTGGTACGAAAGCAGCAGTTCAATTTGGAAGACCAAATTATTGAGGCGGACCATGCATCTATAAAGCTTTCTTATGACCTTAATAGTCTGGAAGGCTATCCATTTTCCGTGAAGTTCTCAGTACTTTATACACTGCATGCAGACGGGCGATTTGTTTTAAGCTATGAGGCCGTAAACAATGGCGCCGAACCGGCTCCGGCTATGTTCGGCTGGCATCCTTACTTCGTGCTGGGCAATGAAGAAGTAGATGCGTGGAAAATCAACATTCCTTCCGGCGAAATTGTCGACTTCGATAATAATCAGATCCCGGTTGGTAAAAAGCCTTTTTTGGTAGAAAGACCCACAAAGCTCTATCAGAAGGCTTTTGATAACTGCTTTATCGTAGATTCAGCAACCACAAATGTGGTTACGGAGCTGATTTCTGAAAATCAAGACATTACATTGCGGATTAAGCAAGAAACAGGTGAAGGAAAATTCAATTACCTGGTTGTGTACACGCCACCCGCACGCGATTGCGTTGCAATAGAACCATTAACAGCCAATGTGAATGCATTTAACTCTGGCGAAGGACTTAACGTTCTGGCCCAGGGCAAGAGCATTCATGGTGCGATCACATTGAGTTTAGTTTAGGACTGGTGCTTTTTATACCAAAGCGCCTTGTGCCAGAGTAATCGCAGGTTGGTCAGGTAACTTAGGTGCGCTAGAATAATCGAAAATTTCACACCTAAATTATCCCTGTGGCGCATGTTGTATAGGAATATGCGCCACGACTTGGATTTCAATACCGGACGCTCGTTTTCCCAATGTTTCAGAATAGCACTACGGAACTTGTCGGAAGGAGATGCCATAGCGCTTTCAAACGCTTCTCCTCCAAATGCCTCACCTGTCAGCAAACGAACCATTCCCACGGATTCGCTCAACAAACGTTTGAAGCCTTGTTTTCCGGAAATGTCCTGAATATAACTCCAATCCAGCTTATCCGAATGTTTCCGTAGAATTCGGACGAAGTCGGCCATGTATTTCAGTTTATCCCATTGCTCCACACCTCCATGGTGAATGACCATCATAAGGAGCTGGTTTTCCATATTCGGGATTTGGATAAGCGAGCCAGCCATATTAACGGAAATCATATTCAAGGAAAGCTCCTTCCAGTTTAAGTCGTAGCAATAACGGGGGTAACTGGGCTTCCATTGAATTTCGAGGGACTGCAATGCATGGCTCTCAATCGGTTGCAGGGGAAGTTGGTAATCCGTTTCAAGATAAGCAGATCTCAGCGCATCCTGTCCCATTAAATATTTACGGTAAGGGTCTGGTTCAAAGCCATTTACCTTTAATGTAGAAAGGCTTTTGTTAATATCGCCCTCTTCAATGAAAAAATCAATATCGCCGAATTCGCGTTGATTGGGCTTTTCATATAACAGCCAAGCCCACAAAGCGCCCTTCATTAGAAAGGCTTTGACACGAACGGCGTCAAGTTGCTCGTATAACCTGACGGAGATTCCTAAAAAGGCCATATTCGTCACCGCCTGTCCCATCGCAAACTCCTTCAAACCAGCCAAATGTTTGGCTGGAACTTCAAGCTTCTCCCCGCGATTTTGCAGATGATCCAGCAACAATGGCCTCACCTGATGCCAGTTGGCCAGTCTTGACAATTTTGCCCAGTTAATTTCTCTTTGATATGAATCGAATGGAGGTTTTGATTTCCCTTCAAGTGCAGCCTCCATTAACAATGCCAACTCCGGGGAGATTTTCAGGTCTGGCATATTATCCGGCTATTAGTTGTTCCGGAATGCACTCGTTGACCCACTTACCCAGGTTTTCAAATCCATCCGGACGTTTTTTCTTCCATAACCTGGCAGATCTGGTGCATTGAAAGCTTTGGGAAAAATGCCTTTTCAAAGCCACATCCGTAAGTAACTGACTGGGCAACGGGAAATTTTTAAGCATTTCAGTGGGGATTTCGGCAGCAGATAATGGCACCAATGGTTTCCTGTTCCGGGCCTTGTGCAGGAAAAACACTTCTTTCAATGGAACCGGTTCATGTAGGAAATCAGACTTAGGCTGATACGAAAATTTATTAACACCTTCGCTGACCGGTTGCAACTCTGACTTCTCGTAATGCAGGCCATCAGCCGTCTTATCCCAGATTTTAAGTTGCGGATAGGCTGGGACAATGTACGCTGATCCATCATTGCCGAACCCGATTGCCGTTAAGTCATCACTGAGCAACTTGCAACCTGCTTTAATAAATGCAGCAGCTGTGGTTGACTTTCCAGCTCCGGGCGTTCCCATGAAACACCAGCCTTCATTTCCCACCTGCACCGAGCTCGCGTGCAGGAGAAAAAGCCCTCTTTGAAACAAGATTAAGCCCAGAGCCTCGCTAACCGTGAAAAGACTTATCAGATTAGCATCTTCAACCAAAGCATTCACAATGAGGTGATTTCCATTCATTGCTTTGAAAGAACCAACATTGTTCCAGTGCAGATAAAGGTTTTCATCCGCATCTTTAGCGAAACCCGCCCGCACCCCTCTTCTATATAATTGTGTTTTTTCCAGCGTGGGAAGATCAAATGATGCGGATTGGATATACAAATCATGCTTTGTATCCACATCTCCGTCGCTAAATTCTGGAAGTTTGATTTCGGAAAGAATATTGAGCCCGAAGGCTTTATAATGGTGCATGTGTGTTATAGTAAAATCATTTCCAGACCCAAATCCGCTGATAAAGAACCGATTCCGGCCAGTTACCCATGATAACCGCGCCATTTTTCTCCACCCAGGCATGCGCCTCAAACTGCTTGGCCGGGTTCACTTCAATGCCGATTTCCAGCGTCAACGCAGGGACTTTCCGCAAAAGATATTTAGTAGCGAGTGCGCGTGGCAGACAAAGCAGTTCCAGTGGCAACAAGTTAGCTGCAGTATCCACCGCCCAAACCGTCAAATCGATCCTTTTCTGAGCAATTTCACGCGTAGATCTTGTCTCACAAAGCCAGTGAAACAGTTTTCGAAATGTCCCGAAAGGCAAAATCACCAATGCAGTTTTAATAAACACCAGACTTACTGCCGCTTTCAGAAAGATGGCCTTTCCTTCACGGGATAAACTATTCCATTTGGTTATATGGTGCTTGAATGTTGCCAATTGTGCTATTTAATTTCCTCAACCAGTTTCTCAAAAATAAGATCTTTAAGCAGCAGATCAATGTCGCTTTTGCATGTTTCAGGATCCACTTCATATTCGCTGATCACGGCATTGCAAAGTGAATCAAGGGTT
This sequence comes from Dyadobacter chenwenxiniae, assembly GCF_022869785.1. Classification (NCBI taxonomy): domain Bacteria; kingdom Pseudomonadati; phylum Bacteroidota; class Cytophagia; order Cytophagales; family Spirosomataceae; genus Dyadobacter; species Dyadobacter chenwenxiniae. The sequence goes on from NZ_CP094997.1 coordinate 3,872,727, forward strand.
TGCGGGCCTCTTTCCAAATTATCCCAAACCACAGCACCGACTTCGTCCAGTCCATAATAGGCTCCTTTATTGTGATTGAGAATCACTGTTTCGCCCGCAACTTTGGAAGAAATCTGGTCTGATGTGAGTTGGTATTTTGCCATGAGAGGGGTCATTCTTAATGTTATATAATGTGTTTTGATTTGTACAAAGTTAAAAATTTTAATTACTCAATCTCAAACTTTATTCCCTGCGCTAAAGGAAGGGCTGTTCCGTAATTGATTGTGTTCGTTTGCCGGCGCATGTAAGCTTTCCAGGCGTCCGAACCAGACTCGCGACCGCCGCCTGTTTCCTTTTCTCCCCCAAAAGCCCCGCCGATCTCCGCACCTGAAGTGCCGATATTCACATTTGCAATACCACAATCTGATCCGGCGTGTGAAAGAAACAATTCTGATTCTCTGATATTTAGCGTAAAAATCGCCGATGACAACCCTTGCGGAACATCATTCTGGATGGCTATGGCCTCTTCCAGATCATCGTATTTGATCAAATAAAGAATCGGCGCAAATGTTTCATGCTGCACGATCGGATATTTGTTCGACACTTCAGCAATACAAGGCGCAACATAGCATTCTGACGCAAAAGCATCACCATTCAACACCTTCGGCTCGACGATAAAACTGCCACCGGCTTCTTTGACTTTTTCTACGGTAAGCTGATATTGCGAAACGGCTTCCTTATCGATCAATGGGCCAACATGAATGTTAGCATCAAGTGGATTTCCGATTTGCAGTTGCGTATATGCCTTCACCAGCCGCTGCTTCACCTCTTCGTAAATTTCAGCTTGGACAATGATTCTTCTGGTAGAAGTGCATCGCTGCCCTGCCGTCCCTACCGCACCAAAAACAATGCCGGGAATGGCAACATTAAGATCTGCTGACGGTGTAATAATGATAGCATTGTTACCTCCCAGTTCCAGCAAACTCTTACCCAGCCGTCTGGCAACCGCTTCGCCCACAGATTTTCCCATTCGCGTGCTGCCTGTTGCCGAAACCAGTGCGATCCGTGGATCATTGGCGAGCCACTCTCCTACTTCCCGGCCACCGGTCAAAATACACGAGACGCCTTCCGGCACATCATTTTCTTCGAGCACTGTTTTTATAATGTTTTGTGATGCCAATGCTGTTAATGGTGTTTTTTCAGACGGTTTCCAGATACAAACATCCCCGCAAACCCAAGCCAGCATCGCATTCCAGGACCAGACTGCCACTGGAAAATTAAATGCAGAAATAATGCCAACTACGCCGATCGGATGCCATTGCTCATACATGCGATGGTGCGAACGCTCGCTATGCATGCTCAATCCGTACAGTTGCCGCGAAAGCCCGACGGCGAAATCGCAGATATCGATCATCTCCTGTACTTCTCCGAGACCTTCCTGCAAGCTTTTGCCCATTTCATAGCTTACCAATGTGCCCAGCTCGGTCTTAAATTTCCGAAGCTGATCGCCCATTTGCCGCACAATTTCGCCGCGTTTCGGCGCCGGGATTTGTTTCCAAATCTGGTAAGCTTCCATGGCCTTCTGAATTACAAAGTCATAATCCGAGCGATCGGCTCGGTTTGCCTGTGCTATTCTTTTGCCATCTACGGGAGAAAAAGATTCTAAAATCCCTCCATTTCCAGCCTGATGAACCTTGCCTGTGCTGACACCATTATTAAGCTGCTGAATACCAAGTGCACCCAAAACAGTTTGTATATTTTCCATTATCGAATCCTTTGTGTGTAATGCTTCCTTTTTAATTAAAAAACGCGCCATTCTGAGTTTTTAAAAAATCCGCCAGCAAAATGTCCTCCTGCCGAATAAATCCTTTATCAGGCAGAACACCATCCGCAACCATTTCTACAACCGACGCAATTGAAGCGGCTGTTGTCCAGGAAATGGCGCGCCAATGCTGTCCGTCAATGTCAATAGGGTGATATGCTTTATAGAATTCTTCTCTTTCCAATCGGTTTTCCTTCCAGCCTTCCACCACAGCATACACATACACCACATCCTGTTGCACGGGTGGCTTTGCCTCTGTCAAAATCTGCTCGATCAGCTCACGTTTGTCCTTTAAGCAAAGTTCATAGAGCATAAAACGCATCAGGCTGCAATGTCCCGGATAACGGATCGTCTTGTAATTCAACGTATCCAGCTTTCCTTCGAGCGTTTCACACATTGTTCCCAAGCCACCGGAAGTGATAAAAGCCTCGAATTCCTGCCCTTCAATGTTGATCATTTCTACGCCCTCCAAGGACGGCACCATTTTCCGGACGCCATTATGGATCACCTCCGCATCATTGATATATTCATTCACAACTCCCGCTGGTGACCACGTAAAAGAATAGCCCATCAGGCCATTCGGATAGCGCGGCAAAGCACCTACCCGCAGTTCAATGTCACGTAATTTGGTAAACCGTTTGGCAAGATCCATTCCTACAATGCCAATAAAACCTGGCGCCAGGCCACATTGCGGCGCAAGCACACTTCTGCTTTCTTTCGCCATTTCCCGAATTGCTGCTGTGGTAGCAACGTCTTCGGTGAGATCAAAATAATGTATCCCATTCTGGCAGGCTTTCCGTGCAATGGGCAGATTCAGGTTATAAGGCATGCAGGACACGACAGCGTCAAATCCGGAAAGCATTTGATCCAGGAAATCAGGATTGGTGATGTCGCCCGCGAGCACCGGAAAGGGCAGCGCAACTGCCGGTTGAGTCTTATCAACCCCGGTAACATTGAATTTTTTACTCAAAAGGGTTCCAACCAGCGACCCCACTTTTCCAAGACCGATAACGAGGATTTTCTGCATGTATTAGCAAACATTTAGGTTGTAAATATTTTAGCTGTCGAGAAAGATATGAAAAGAAATTGCAGTTTTTAAAACTTACATGTCATTTTTGTATGATGGATAGAAGTAACATGCGGATTGCGATTGTGGGCGGCGGCGCCTCGGGATTTATGGCTGCGATCACGGCGGCAGAGCAGAATCCGGAGGCGAAAATCGTGATTTTGGAGAAGAATAAAACGGTTTTGAACAAAGTCAGGGTTTCCGGCGGAGGCCGGTGCAATGTGACGCATAATCCGTCGGATCTCCGTTTTTTTATCAAAAATTATCCAAGAGGTGAAAAGCTGCTGCGCAAATTGCTGCACCATTTTGATGCCAAAGCGACGGTCAGGTGGTTTGAGGAAAGAGGGGTTAAATTGAAGACCGAGGCAGATGGCCGGATGTTTCCGGTCACGGACTCTTCCCAAACAATCATTGAATGCATGGTCAGAACGGCGCGCAATCTGGGCATTGAGATGAGGACCAGCACATCCGTCAGGTCATTTACCAAAATTTCTGATGATACCCAGGAAGGCTTCTCCATCTTACTGGATGATGACGATAGAATTTATGCTGACAAATTACTGATTGCTTCGGGCGGATATCCAAAAGCCAGCGGATTTGACTGGCTGCAAATGCACAATCATTCGATCATTAATCCTCTTCCTTCACTTTTTACATTCAACACGCCTGAAAATTACCTGTTGCCGTTGGCCGGGGTTTCTGTCCAGGATGCGCTGGTAAAGATTTCGGGAACAAAACATGAATGGCAGGGGCCGCTATTGATAACGCATTGGGGTTTTAGCGGGCCCGCTGTTTTGAAACTCTCAGCCTGGGGAGCGCGGGATCTGGCTGAAAAGGAATATCATTTTATTTGCAAGATCAATTGGCTCCCGCAAATGAATGAGCAGCAGGTTAGGGAGTTTTTATTGGGCGAAAAAACAAAAACACCGAAACAGCAAATCTCCTCACACGCCCGCCTGGGCATTCCTGCTCGGCTATGGAAAGCTTTTGTTTCAAAGTCAGAAATCCCGGACGAGTTGCGCTGGTCAGATGCGACCAACAAAGCATTAAACCGGCTGACCGAATTACTGACAAACAGTCAGTTTGAAGTGAAAGGCAAGACTACTTTTAAGGAAGAATTTGTAACATGCGGCGGCATTTCGCTGAACGACATTGATCACGAAACATTAGAAAGCAACTCTGTTCCCGGCCTTTACTTTTCCGGAGAAGTGCTTGACGTTGATGGAATTACAGGCGGATTCAACTTTCAAAATGCCTGGACAACCGGTTATATTGCCGGAAAAAATATGGCTGGTTACCCGGCATTATCCGCCATTGCATCGAAATAAGCCCTTACTTTTTTTGCACGGTCCAGGCCCACAAGTCCAGCGAGTTGTTCCAACGAACTATCGCGAATATTACGAACGGAGCCAAAGAATTTCAACAGTTTCGCCGCTGTGACCTTGCCTACGCCATCCACACCGTCCAACTCACTAATCAGGCTGGCTTTACTTCTTTTATCCCTGTGAAATGTGATCCCAAACCGGTGTGCCTCATCACGAATCTGCTGAATAAGCTTCAAGGATTCGGATTTTTTGTCGATGTAAAGGGGCAGGGAATCCTCCGGAAAATAGATTTCTTCCAGTCTTTTGGCAATGCCGATAATGGGCACCTGGCCGTAAATCCCCAGACTTTTTAACGCATCACAAGCCGCGCCGAGCTGTCCTTTTCCACCATCCACCACGATCAAGTCTGGCAGAGGCTGTTCCTCTGCAATCAAACGCAGGTAACGCCTCCCGACCACCTCATTCATGGACGCAAAGTCATTGGGGCCTATAACCGTCTTGATATTAAAATGCCTGTAATCTTTTTTAGAAGGCTTCCCATCCTTGAAACACACCATCGCTGCGACCGGATTCGTGCCCTGAATGTTGGAGTTATCGAAACATTCAATGTGGCGCGGAAGCGTTTTTAATTGCAAATCGCTTTTTAACCGGATCAAAATCCTGTCTTTTTTGGACGAAGTTGCCGATGCTTCCACTTCGCGACGTTCGGCTTTGTCGCGGCGGAAATACATCACATTTTTCATGGACATATCGAGCAGCTTTTTCTTATCACCGATTTGCGGAACGGTCAGTTCAAGACGCATTTCAAGATCCGGCTTAATGTTGGATATCAGCTCTCTTGCCTCTGCCCCAAACTTAGAACGCATTTCGACAATCATCAATGCAAGGATTTCGGCATCACTTTCGTCGAGCTTTTTCTTCACTTCAACGGTCTGTGTAGCAACCATATATCCCTGTTTTATTTTCATAAAATTGAGATAAGCGGCTTCCTCGTCGGATACAATGGTCAGCACGTCGATATTCCCGATCTTAGGGTTGATAACCGTGGCTTTACTTTGGAAATTGGAAAGATGCTCGATTTTGGTTTTCCATGAATGCGCTTTTTCGAATTCCATTTGTTCCGCAGCTTGGAGCATTTTCTCCTTAAAATACTGCTGTGGGAGTGAAAGATTGCCTTTCAGAATATTGTGAATCTGCTCGATTTCCGCGTTGTATTCAGCCTCGTCCTGTAATCCTTCGCAAGGTCCTTTGCAATTTCCTATGTGATATTCAAGACAAACTTTAAACTTCCCCGCCTCAATGTTGGATTTCGACAGCGGCAACTGGCACGAGCGGATTGTATAAAGCGATTTGAACATATCCAGCAACGTGTGCATAGTCCTCAGGCTCGCAAACGGCCCGTAAAAAGTTCCTTTGGACCTGTCCAGGTTGCGTGTCACGTACACCCGCGGGAAGCGCTCCTGCGTCACACATATGAAAGGATAGGTTTTGTCATCTTTAAGGAGAATGTTGAACTTCGGCTGCAATTGCTTTATAAGCTGATTTTCAAGCAATAAGGCATCCCATTCGCTATGCACAATGGTGTATTCAATGCGCCGGATCTGGCTTACAAGCCGCCTGGTTTTACGGTCGTGCTGATTGGATTTTAGAAAATAACTGGAAACCCTGCTTCGAAGGCTTTTGGCCTTACCCACATATATTACTTCCCCGGTTTCGTCAAAATAGCGATATACACCAGGGTCAAGCGGAATTTTAGTAAGTTCTTCTTTATAATTGAATTCAGACATTGAATAATTTCTTGACAGGCTGTGCCATTATCTATTTGAAAAAAACAACCGCACAAGATGAAAAGTTGCGTCCCTAACCAATCCAAAAGCCTCTGCCTCGGCTTGGTTCAAGTCCATAGGACGGTTCAAAACGGAAACGGCGTAAGTTATGCCGGCATTACGAACTTGTTCAGGGGTGATCTGCAATGTGCCGCATACCACTGCCAGCGGGACCTTATTCATGTTGCAAAAATCGGCCAGGCCTTTTACGACTTTGCCGGATAATGTTTGCTCATCCACTTTCCCCTCACCCGTAATCACCAGATCCGCTTTTTGAATGCGCTCTGCAATGTGTGTTTGCTCGATGACAATGCTGACGCCATCTTTCAAAACTGCATTTAAGAACCATAAACAACCTGCGCCTAATCCGCCTGCCGCGCCTGCTCCGGGATTTTCGCTGATATCTTTTTCAAAGGTTTTGGAAGCAATTTTACTGAGATTTTTCAAACCGTTGTCCAGTATTTCTACCATTTCCGGATCAGCTCCTTTTTGCGGTCCGTAAATGTGGGAGGCACCATTTGGCCCATAAAGTGGGTTGGTAACATCGCAGGCAACCGTGATGGAAACAGCATTTAAACGGCTGTCTTTTTCACTGCTATCAATGCGTGTTATGTCATGCATTGATTCGCCTTTCGGAGACAACAGCACATCATTTTTATCATAAAAACGAAAGCCTAATGCCTCTGCCATGCCTATGCCGCCGTCGGTTGTGGCACTTCCGCCTATGCCCAGTATGATTTGTGTAACTCCTCTATCTAAGGCGTCTTTGATGAGCTGACCGGTTCCATATGTGCTGGTTAGTAACGGATTACGTTCTTCTTTGGACAGCAATGCTAATCCGGATGCAGCTGCCATTTCAATAAAAGCCGTTTGCCAGTCACCCGACAAGCCATAAGAAGATGTAATAGGGCGACCCAACGGATCACTTGCCGCAACTTTAATGGTCTCTCCCTGCGCTTGCTGCGTCAGGATTTGGGCAGTTCCTTCACCGCCATCTGCTAGCGGGATAGTTGTAACATTCGCATTCGGATAGGCCAGCAAAATGCCTTCTTTGACCGCCTGGCAAACGTCAATTGCTTCAAGAGAGCCACGAAATTTGTCAGGTGCAACAAGAATGTTCACAATCAGCGCATTAACCTATTAAAACAACACGCCTTCGTCGTCCGAGCGAGAAGGTGGGACGTATGTGTCGGTGCTGTCGGAGGATACGCCACCGCATTCCCGCACGTAATTTTCAGGCTTTTTGAAAGGCTCTTTCCTGTATTGAACCAGCGTTGGATCTTTGTAAACTTTCTGCATGAACATTCCCCAGGCTGGCATGGCAATGCGGCCACCCTGTCCCAGGGCAATAGTCCGGAAGTGGATACTCCGATCCTCTCCTCCTACCCAGATGCCGGAAACCAGATGTTGAGTCATACCCATAAACCAACCATCTGAATAATTAGAGGTTGTTCCAGTCTTTGCAGCGATTTCATTGCCCTCGGTCACCCCATATTGCCTCAATCTGCCTGCTGTTCCACCCGGGTCTTCCACCGCTCCGCGCATCAGATACAGCATGTTATAAGCCATATTTTCACTGATTTCCTGGTTTTGCTGCTGGAAAAATTCCTGCAAAACATTGCCGTACCGATCTTCAATACGCAAGATTGTCATTGGCTCAGTGCGATGGCCGCCATTGGCGAATGCGCTGTAAGCTCCCACCATTTCGAACACAGAAACATCACTGATTCCGAGACAAAGGGAAGGAACCTCCTGCAACTTGCTGGTAATACCCAGTTTGTGGGCGTATTCGGCAACAGTTTTCGCCTTCACCATTTTGATCAAATAGGCACTCACCGTGTTCACCGACTTACCCAATGCCTGACGCAATGACAATGACTGGTAGGAATATTTGTTATTAGAGTTTTTAGGAGACCAACCGCCAGGCACACCGTCCGAAGGACCAAAGTAAATGGGAGCATCGGTAACATGGTCGCAGGGAGTCAAAAAGTTCTTATCCAGCGCCGACACATAAACAAATGGCTTGAATGTTGAACCGGGTTGACGCGATCCCTGCTTCACGTGATCATATTTAAAATATTTGAAATTAATTCCGCCAACCCAAGCCTTGACATGGCCGTTCCGGGGGTCCATGGACATCATTCCAGCTCTCAGAAACCGCTTATAGTAAGCAATAGAATCCAGCGGGCTCATCATCACTTCCTTCTCGCCATTCCATGTAAAAACCTTCATTTTATAAGGTTTACGCATCACTTTCCATGCCTCTGCCTCTCCCAGATCACGTTTCAAGGAGATAAAGTGGGGCGATCTTTTTGCGGCGGTTGTCAGGAAACCGGGAATTTCCTTTCCATTATCAAACGTCCAAGGGTTACGGCCTTTCCAGTGTTCGTCAAAGAGTCTCTGCTGCTCTTTCATGTGTTCCGTAAGTGCTTCTTCCTGGTAACGCTGCATTCTTGAATCAATGGTTGTATAAATGCGCAATCCGCTGGTATACAGATCATAATTCATGTCATGCTCCTCATTGTACATCTTCACCCAGCTTTTAAGATAGCCGCGCATGGATTCTCTGAAATAGGGGGCTAATCCTGTATTATGCCCTTCAACCGTGAAATCAATGCCAAGCGGTTTTTCCCTATAACGTTCAAAATCTTCCCTTGGGATGTAATCGTATTTGTTCATTTGTGCCAAAACCGTATTTCTACGATTCAGCGCATTGGTTGGAAAGCGCAGCGGGTTGAAAAGCGTCGGGTTTTGAAGCATCCCAACCAGTAATGCGGCCTCGGTAACATTTAAATCCCACGCTTCTTTGTCAAAATAGGTCTTAGCGGCAACCTTGATCCCGTAGGTGTTATTTCCAAAAGAAACCGTGTTGAGATACATTTGCATGATCTCCTGTTTGGTATACTTCCTTTCCAAAATCACGGCCAACACCCATTCTTTGGTTTTAGCGATCACGATTCTTACCAGGGGAATTTTCCCTAATAAGCCTTCAAATTCTTCCGAACGCGTATTAAAAAGGTTTTTGGCAACTTGCTGCGTCAGCGTACTTCCTCCGCCAGAGCTTGAATTGCCGGAAACAACGCCTTTAAAAACGCGAAGCAAGCTTCTCGGATCAATTCCGGAATGGTTCACAAAACGCGCATCTTCCGTGGCAACCAAAGCATCGATCAGGTTGGGTGAAATCTGCGAAATGTCTATTTGTGTTCTGTTTTCGAAGAAATATTTACCCAAGGATTTACCGTCTTCACTGATCAGCTCGGATGCGAGTTCGCTTTTCGGATTTTCAAGTGTTTTTAAATCGGGCATTCCACCGAAAAGCCAGAAGAAATTGAAGCTTACGGCAACAATGTAAAGTATAAAAAGACCCAGTCCGATTCCAATAAACCGCCAGAGACGGATTATGGTGCGGCGATACTTTCCGGGTTGGAATTCAATCATAGAAAAACGTAGTTAATTAATTGTAAACAGACAAATATACAATTTCGGCCAATTATCTCTTTCCCATGGAAAGGGAATTCAGCTCCTGCATCTCTTTAAGTCTGGGAAGGTAAATGCTGGAAGGATATAATCTCATAAACTCGGCAATGGCTTGTGTATAAGCATCTTTACCACGCACTTTACCGATTAAAAACACGCGCAAAAGTGCAAACTTATCTTCCATAGCGTGGCCTTTATATGCGGGAAGGTTTTGTTCAATGTCTTCGAGGGCTTTGGCATAATCACCTTTTGAATAAAGTGCATAGGCAGCCTCATATTCTTTTACCGGATTCCCGGAACCAGCCACATTGCTGTCGGACGATTTACCGACAAGCCGTGCGTATGTCGAAGTTGGATATTCAGTGTACAATTTGTTTTTCCAGGTATTCTTCTCGTTCTCAGCTTCATATGTGAGATAAAGCAGATAGTATATCTCTTCTCTATACTGAGTTTTAGGGTATTCTGCCAAAACGCGTTCAAATGTGCTGATTGACCGTTGTGACTCTTGCAGATCGAACCGGTAAATTTTGCCCAAATTATAAAGGGCGTCTTCTTTTCGTTTTTGTGAATCCGCCATTTGCCCCTCTGTCAACGGAATATTTTGTTTCAGGGAAGTATGCAATGCATCCCATTCGGGTGTTCCTTTTTTCAAACTATTATCGGCTGTAACGGCTGCCTGTGATGCGAGCGAATCAGGTGTAGTGCGTTCATTACCCGCCAATGACTGCGTCTGCCGACTGCTCCGGCGCCAGTCATCTTCCAGCGGTCTGTTTCCCCAGGCGCGCTTAAATTCCGTTCGTCCCTGGTTGATTAAAGCCGGATCATAAAGCTCCCAACGGCGCTCTCCCCCATTGATCAAAGGATTTTGCACACTCTGAACATTCGTATTCTGTGCCGTAAGCATTGCTTTTCTTTCTTTGGCCTCTGCTTCTTTACGAGCGGTTTCCTGTGCTTCAATAATCGCGTCAATCTTATTGTCCAGCGCCGCAGGGTTCATTTGAGCAAGCTTTTGCAGACTGTCCTCCGTATTTACGATGCTATAATGGTTGACAAACTCATCGAGCGCCTTTTTTCGTTCTGAGACCAACTTGTATTCCGGTGCTTGCTGCGGCAGGATGGCCAGGGCGCTGTCGTAGTATGCTTTTGATAATTCAAATTTCTCCAGGGATTCGTAGTTGATCCGGGCCAGTTGCAGGTAACTGTATGCCTTCTGCTCCATGTTAGTGCCTTTGGAAGCAGCAACAGCCTTTTGCAAATAGCTTATGGCTTCTGGAATTTGCTTCCGGTGTTCAGCCAGCAAGCCCATTGTAAAATAGATTTTATCGTTCAGATCCTCATTCTTTCGGTCGCGAAGCATTCTGTCGAAACCTACGTCATCCAGATCTTTTTTGGGATCAAGCACGACTTCATTCTGAAGCGAATTCATGGACGAATAAAACCCCAGATCATAGCCAGGGCGATTTTTGCTTACACTTTTATAATGTTTGTTTGCTAATGCATACTGGCCTAGCCGATCGTACATCTGCGCTGCTGCAAAATGAATGCGGGCCGTTCCAGTTGATTTTTTAAGCAGCGGAAATGTCTCTTCCAGGATTGCGACCGATGTCAGAAATTCACCATTTTGCTGGTGCAAGTAAGCTTTGGTAAGATAAAAATCGCGGGTTAAGCCCTTACTAAGCGGCTGCTGGCTCAAATATTCCGCAATGCCCAGCGCATTTGAATAGTCCTTTCTTATAGTATAGGCACGCATGAGCAGGATTAGCGCATTGTTCTTATCATTTTCGTCCCGTCCGTTTGCATACACATAGCGCAACGCCTCCAGGCCGTCGGCCCACTCGCCCAGATATAATCTTGACTTTCCGAGCGCAATGTAACTATTGTCCACCCACTTGCTGTTTTGGTGCTTTTCGGCAACAATAGACGCCTTTTTGATGGCGTCCTGCAATTGCGGCTTCACGGGCAGCGAAAGCACGGAATCCATGGGAAGCAGGATGGGCAGCAATTCATTATAATTCTCTTTATAAGCCCTTCCCATCTGAAACTCCGCCTCGGCAAGACTTTGCTCTGCCATGAAATAAGCATTATAATGCGCAGAGAGGTTGTGAAAACCGATGGCGGCAGGTTTTGTGCTGAACTGTGAACAGGCCACCAAAAAACCAACTAAGGTTAATGTGAGTGCTGTCCGGCAGAAAAAGAGGGCAAAACGGTTGGTCACAAATATGAAGTTAGGGATGTCTTTTTGTCTTCTTATGAGCAAAACTAAAACGGTAATTTAAATAATTACGTATCGAAGATAAGCGCAATTGTAAAATTTGAAGCAATTTTGCCTCAATATTATCCGGCGATTACATGGAACCAAACAATGATGACGCGGCTAAGGAAGAGCGAAAAAGGGCATTGCAAAAAGAATCGTCCGGTTTCCTGAAATATTCCGGCATGGCAACCCAAATGCTGGGGACCATTTTGATCTTCACTTACGGCGGCTACAAGCTGGACGAATGGCAGCAAAATAAGGTGCCGGTCTGGACATTAGTGCTCTCGCTGCTTTCCATTGCGGGTTCATTGTATATGTTGATCAAAGGTTTCACAAAAAAATAGATCGCACTTAACGCACCTCTAATGTTACGGACAGTTGCTGCCACTATCATCATCGGAATTGCATTTTTCCTTGCTCAGCATTTTCACTTCGACCGCTTTCTGCATCCTTATATATGGTACATTCTGATCTTCTTTTTTGGGCTGTCAGTTTTTGCACATCGGCTTATGGAGATCGGGTTTCGAAACAATCGTGAAAAATTTGTCACTTTTTACATTGCAGTCATCGTCGGAAGGATCATTCTCAGTCTGATTTTCATTGCGCTGTTTTTGTTCAAAGGGTTAAGTGATTCATTCTTATTTATTACCAACTTTTTTGCACTCTATTTATTTTATACATGCTTTGAAATATATGGTTTGTATCGTAACTTGCGCCGCAATTGACAAAGCATAGCATTTCAAGCCTTTATGTACACCCATTTGAGACTGTTTTTTACTACTGCCCTGGTTGCGGCAACCTGCCTTTTGAATGTTCCTGTGATGGCGGACGAACCTACCCAGCATGAAGCTGAAAAGGTGGTTGAAGGCATTAATCAGGCCGAGCATAAAATTGAACATAATCTTGAAGAGTCGGAAGAGAAGTTCAATATAGGCCAGATGATCATGCACCACATTGCCGACTCGCATGAGTGGGAAATTACGCATGGTATGGTTCTTCCGCTCCCTGTAATCCTTTATTCAGCTGACCGCGGAATTGAAGTTTTCTCATCTTCGAACTTTCACAACGAGCACCACGAATACAACGGTTATCATTTGGTTCACGGTGATGCCGAGACAATCGTTCCGGTTGACGAATCTCGCGTTGTTTATGATTTCTCAATAACCAAAAACGTGGCGTCAATGCTTCTAAGCGCGGTTATCCTGATCCTGATCTTTACCAGCATTGCAGGTTATTATAAAAACAGTAAGGGCAAGGCACCGAAAGGTTTCCATTCGGCCATGGAGGTTATTATCCTTTTCATCCGCGATGACGTTGTGAAGCCAAATGTCGGCCCCAAATACGAAAAATACCTTCCTTACCTGCTTACATTGTTCTTCTTTATCCTGGTTAACAATATTCTTGGGCTGCTTCCGGGATCGGCTAACGTAACGGGTAACATTGCAGTGACGATGACGCTTGCTGTTCTGACATTCATCGTAGTTCACCTGAATGCAAATGGTAATTACTACAAACATCTTGTAAAACCAGACGGCGTTCCGGTTCCATTGTTGCTGATTATGATTCCGGTTGAGATTGTCGGTGTATTTATGAAGCCTTTCTCTCTGATGGTCCGGTTGTTCGCTAACATGACAGCAGGTCACATCATCTTGCTAAGTCTTTTTGGTTTGATATTCATTTTCCAAAGCATTGTAATCGCTCCGGTTATCTCGCTTTTCGCCTTGTTCCTGAACTTTATTGAGATCATGGTGGCGTTTATCCAGGCATTTATCTTTACACTTTTGTCGTCCATGTACATTGGAAGTGCGATTGAAGAGCACAGCCACGCAGATCACGGACATTGATTGAATCTCTTTTTTATTAATTATATATTTTAACAAACACAATTATGTTGCTTCAAATCTTGCTTCAAGCTACGGAACAAAGTGGTGCTGGTCTTGCTGTTTTCGGTGCTGCTATTGGTGCTGGTCTTGCTGCTATCGGTGCTGGTCTTGGTATCGGTAAAATCGGTGGAAGCGCTGTTGAAGGTATCGCTCGTCAGCCAGAAGCTGCTGGTGCTATCCAGACTGCCATGCTTATCATCGCGGCTCTTATCGAGGCGGTTGCGCTTTTCGCAGCGGTTATCTGTCTGCTGATTTCGTTCAAGCTTTAGTAAAAACATTGGACCCCGGTCCTTACTTCTTTTGCATTAGGCGTCAGAAGTAAAAATGAAACTTTCGTGGAAGCATTAGGCTTCCACGATTTTTAAGAAATAAAAGAGAGCGGTTCTTACACTCAAAACTCATTATACTATGTCATTGCTTACTCCAAACCCAGGCCTAATTTTCTGGATGCTGGTGGTATTCTTACTGGTTGTTTTCATCCTTGCCAAATTTGCCTGGAAACCAATCATTAAAGGACTTAAAGACCGTGAAAACGAAATCCAGGGCGCACTTGATCTTGCTGAAAGAACAAGAGCTGAAATGATTCAATTGAAATCGGACAACGAAAAGCTGATCGCAGAAGCAAATGCAGTGCGTGATCAAATCCTTCGCGATGCCAAAGACGCAGCTGACCGCACCATCCTTGAATCAAAAGACAAGGCAGCTGTTGAAGCTCAAAAAATGATCGAAAGCGCACGTGAAGCGATTCGTAACGAGCAACAAGTTGCTGTTACCAAGATCAGAAAAGAGGTTGCTGTACTTTCACTGGAAATCGCTGAGAAAGTTTTGCACCGCGAATTGAAAGATAAAGAAGCGCAGGAACAACTGATTGCAGAACTTGCTTCGTCTGCACGCCTTAACTAAAAAGTATACAAAATTAATTTACGATGTCAGTAAGTATAGTTGCTTCCAGATACGCAAAATCGCTGATCGAGCTAGCCAAAGAACAGAACGTTCTGGAAGCGGTTTATCAGGACATGCTTTTATTTAAGGATACGGCTGATAAAAACAGGGGCTTAATGCTTGCATTGAAAAGCCCTGTAGTGCGTCACGAAAAGAAATTGAACATTTTGAAAGCGCTTTTTGAAACGCGTGTCAATGCGGTTTCGTACGCTATCTTTACCATTATTACGAAGAAAAACAGAGAAGCAATTCTCGATGAAATAGCAAATGAATTTGTAAAAGCCTATAATTTATTCCAAGGCATACAAAGAGCAACGGTGGCGACTACAACACCATTGACTGACGAACTTCGCAAGCAGTTTACAGATATTGTTACTGCCTCAACAGGCCGTACAGTGCAATTGGCGGAAAAAATCGACCCGAATCTTATAGGTGGCTACGTGCTGACAATTGATGACCGTCAGATTGACGCATCATTGAGAAGCCGTCTTAACGAGCTGAAATTACAGTTTGTAAACTGATATTTTTATCTGCATAATTTGGAAGACCCGGCTGCTATGCGGCCAGGTCTTTTTTTATGTCCAAGTAATGCTAAACATTCATTTTTGAAACATTCTTAAAGCTAATGTCAATCGCTTCCAAAGCCGGGCGTTTTGCAACATCCTGCTCTACGAAAAAATGTTCCAGACCTGCAATTTTACGCGCATCAAAGATCTTCTTGAAGTCAATCGAACCCGTCCCAACTTCGGCAAATGACTGATCACCCTTATCCATATCCTTCACATGCCATAACGGGAAACGGCCCGGATATTTCTTGAACAAATCAACAGGATCCAGACCAGCTTTTACAATCCAATACAAATCCAGCTCCAACTTCACAAGGTTTGGATCCGTACTTGCGATGATATCATAAGGAAGCTGTCCGTCCATTTTCTTGAACTCAAAATCATGGTTGTGATAACCAAATTGCAAACCTGCCTTCTTTGCCACTTCCCCTGACTTATTGAACAGATCAACATATTTCTTGTAATCTTCAATCGACTTTCTTTCTCCATCTGTCAAATAGGCACAGTTCACATATTTCTGTCCAATTGCCGCTGCGTCGTCTACTGCACGCTGCCAGTCGTTTGAAAGTGTGCCTTTCTGATCTTTCATTTGAACGCCGGCGCCATAATGTCCGCTCACCGGATTAAGACCTAAGCCATCTAATATAGCCTTGAATTCCTTAGGCGTTTTGCCAAAGAATTTGCCGTCATTATATCCAAAAAGCTCAACCTCCTTGTAACCAATTGCTGCTACTTTTTTCAATGTTCCTTCCAGATCCTTAGCTAGATCCGTGCGTAATGTGTAAAGCTGCAAACCAATGTTTGAGGATACCTTAGCCGTCAAATCGAATTTTGAAAGCATAGGAGCCGCCAGCATAAAAGCACTCGCTTTCATGAATGATTTCCGTGAAATCTTTTCGTTGTAATTCATCTGTCTTATGTAGAAAAATTGGGGTTGGTTATATTTATTTGGTAATCGTAATTGCTCCTGAGCCGGAAAGCTTCGCCTTCATATCTTCCGTCACTTGCCAATCATCCGAAAAATTGCCGTTAACAATCAAATTTGTAGACGAATCCTTAAAGAAAAACAGATCCTTGAATTCCGGAAGTCGGCGATGCATGACGGAAACAAAAGGGAAGCCCTTATCCTCCGCTCCACTCCACCAAGGCAGACCAGAGCTTACCGCCACGTAATGTTTGTCCATCGGAAATACATACAATAACCCGTGCGCTTTATCAGCAGGACTCAAATGCACGGGAAGCTTGTCTGCATATTTTGCAATCATTGCATTCGTTTCCTTTGTTCCAAACAGAATAAGGTTGCTACTCTCAATATCACTCTCCCGCACTTCCTTATCTGATAAAACCCTTGGAAAAAACATAATCCGGCCCAAGAATTCTCCTCTGTAATGCGACCAGTCGGCAGCCTGAGTGGCCAAATCGGTCCTTTTCTTCAACTCTTCGGGAGAAGGATTGTCAGCAGTGCCGTAGACATAGATGTGACGGCTTGAAAATGCCTCATAAATTGGCCCTTCGGCTCCTTTCTTCTTCACTATGCCTATTGCAATGGGGCTCGTTGCCACTGCCCATACATTGTTATTTTTCACAAAAGAAATCGAGCTGTCCAATTTTGCTGTAAGCGCTTTTCCATCAATAGTAAAACTTACATTCGTTGCAGCATTGAATTTAGGATGACCTTTCAGGTTAACAGTGAACGCAGAAAGGTTCTTCGTAGTGATCGTCGCCGCATTCGGCTTGTTCAGATTGGCGTCAATCTCTGCCAAAGTTCCCAGATTCATTTTATCAAACTGAACCCAGAAAGCCTTATTGTATTTGTATTGCTTGCTGACAAATTTGACGCGATTAGGAAAGGGATTGCGTTCGGCGTGCCCAAACCATTCGAAGATAAATTCATTGTCATAGGCGCTTACCCAACTGTCGTGTTTCACATCCACAAACTCTTTATAACTCACTTCAACACCAATATCCTGCAAATGCTGCACCCATTTGCGCGTGCCCGCAACGGGAACGACCGGATCAGCATCGCCATGAAAAAAGTGAATGGGGAAATTTAATGCGTTAGAAGCAAGATCGAATGTTCCTTCCGGCGGTGCGGGGCAAACCGGCGCAATCGCTGCCCAAATGTCAGGCCTTGTAAGTCCGATCCAAAGTGTCCCTCCCCCACCCATGGACAGGCCGGTGAGGTAAGTTCTATTTTCATCAATTTTAAAGCGCTTTTTCACGTCATCGAGGACATCATAAACGTCTTCTTCGGGAATGCCTTGGTAACCTGCTGTCCCTCTTGCATAAGGCGAAGCGACAATAAAATCAACATCTTCCCACGGCTGAAAATATCTGCTTGCTTCCACGTCCGTTTCACCTTCGGCATTCGTTTTACCAAAAACACGTTTCAATGCGAGCCGATGGTTCGAGCCGGCGCCGTGCAGCATGATCACCAGCGGATATTTCTTATTCTCGTCAAAATTCTTGGGAAGATATAGTCCGTAAGGCTGCTCGGTGTCGTCAGCATCGGAATGAAATGTGAGGACTTGCGGGCCGGGTGAGAGCTTCTGGGCTGACAAATTAGTAAAGCTGAGCACCAAGATCAGAACTATCAAAACCTTTGTATTCCAGAATTTCATTCCCATTTCATATGATAATTTTCTTGGGCTAAATATAAACTAAATCATAACGACTATTTACTAAAATGTGCATTTCATTCTTGCCAATATATGTTAACAAAAAAAGAGGCGGATCAAATGACCCGCCTCTTCAAGCATTGTTACTATAAGATCTGCCGATTAATTGGCCAGCTCTTCTTCTTTTTTACGAACACTGATAACAAGTTGTTCACTGTTCTCTTCGTGATTGGCCACAAGCACATCTCCTTCGCGCAAATCGCCTTTCAATATTTCCTCTGCTACGGGATCTTCAAGATATTTCTGGATCGCACGGTTTAAAGGACGGGCTCCGTATTGCGGATCGTAACCTTTTTCGGATAAGAAGTCCTTCGCAGGAATTGTCAATTCTATTTCGTAACCTAAACCTTTCACACGGTTGAACAATTTACCCAGTGAAATGTCGATAATTCTGTGCAAATCTTCACGTTGCAGTGAGTTGAACACGATCACATCATCCAAACGGTTCAGGAATTCCGGAGAGAATGCTTTCCGAAGTGCACTTTGAATGGTGCCCTTCATAATGTCATCCTGGTTTTCCGTTTTCGCTTTGGTAGAGAAGCCGATTCCAGATCCGAAATCCTTCAAATCACGCGCTCCAATGTTCGAAGTCATGATAATGATCGTATTTCTGAAATCCACTCTGCGTCCCAGACCGTCTGTCAGGATTCCGTCGTCAAGCACTTGCAAAAGAATGTTGAAAACATCCGGATGCGCTTTTTCGATTTCATCCAAAAGGACCACACTGTAAGGCTTACGTCTGATTTTTTCGGTCAACTGTCCCCCTTCTTCATAACCCACATATCCCGGAGGCGCTCCTACCAAACGCGATACGCTGAATTTCTCCATGTATTCGCTCATATCGATTCGCACCAAAGAATCATCTTTGTCAAACAGATATGTTGAAAGCACTTTCGCGAGCTCGGTTTTACCTACACCGGTTGGTCCCAGGAAAATGAATGATCCAATTGGTTTCTTAGGATCTTTCAAACCTACCCTGGTGCGCTGAATCGCTTTCACAAGCTTTTCAATCGGCGGGTTCTGACCAATTACTTTCGCTTTCAATTCGTCAGCCATGTTCAGCAATTTCTTGCCTTCGTCCATGGAAACATTCGTTACAGGGATACCTGTCATCATTGCAACCACCTCGGCTACATTATGTTCGGTTACAGTGTAACGTTTTTGTTTGGTTTCTTCTTCCCAAGCCACTTTGGCACGCTCCAACTGATCGATCAATTTCTTCTCACGATCTCTCAATTGCGCAGCTTCTTCGTATTTCTGGCTCTTAACAACCCTGTTCTTTTCCTGCTTGATATTTTCAATCTGCTCTTCAAGAACGAGAATGTCTTCGGGAACGGTAATATTGCTTATGTGAACTCTCGCTCCCACTTCATCCAAGACGTCAATCGCCTTATCTGGCAAGAAACGGTCTGTAATGTATCTTTCAGAAAGCTTAACAGCTGTGCTGATAGACTCAGGCGTGTAATTCACATGGTGGTGATCTTCATATTTATCCTTAATGTTTTCAAGGATCTGAATGGTTTCTTCAATTGAAGTTGCATCCACCATCACCATTTGGAAACGACGTGCTAATGCTCCATCTTTTTCAATATACTGGCGATATTCATCTAGTGTCGTCGCACCGATACATTGAATTTCTCCGCGCGACAGTGCTGGTTTGAACATGTTTGAAGCATCCAGTGAACCGGAAGCGCCGCCTGCGCCTACGATCGTATGAAGCTCATCAATGAACAGGATCACATCCGGGGATTTTTCCAATTCATTCATAACTGCTTTCATTCTTTCTTCAAACTGCCCACGGTATTTCGTTCCGGCAACAAGAGAAGCAAGATCAAGTGTTACAACGCGTTTGCCAAAAAGCACACGAGAAACTTTTTTCTGAACAATTCTCAGCGCAAGACCTTCCGCGATCGCAGTTTTACCTACACCGGGCTCACCAATCAGGATTGGGTTATTCTTTTTACGACGGCTAAGGATCTGGGCAACACGTTCGATCTCTTTTTCACGTCCAACGATCGGATCCAATTTTCCAACCTCGGCCATTTTGGTCAGGTCGCGTCCAAAGTTATCCAAAACCGGAGTCCGTGATTTTTCAGCTCCTTTTGATTCTTTACCAGATGCGGAGCCGCTTCCTCCCCCAAACATACCACCTCTTGCCTCATCATCTCCGTCTTCGGTCTCCGGCCCCATGTGCGGCTTGGATCCTGATGATTGATATTCTAACATTTCTTTGATGACTTCGTAGTTAACATTAAATTTATGAAGAATCTGGGTGCCCACATTGTCCTCATCACGCAAGATCGAAAGCAGCAAATGTTCCGTTCCGATCAAATTACTCTTAAAAATTTTGGCTTCCAGATAAGTAATTTTTAAAACTTTCTCCGACTGTCTTGTCAGGGGTATATTTTGTAAATTCTTAACGTTATTGGTCGCTGCGCCCTTTGTTGCCTGCTCAATGGTCTGTCGGACATCATCCAGAGAAACGCCAAGCTTCTTTAACAAGCCAATCGCCACTCCGTCTCCTTCACGAATCATTCCCAGCAACAAATGCTCTGCTCCAATGTAATCATGACCGAGGCGAAGCGCTTCTTCCCGGCTCATCGTGATTACCTCTTTCACTCTATTCGAAAATTTTGCTTCCATTATGCAGCAATAAAAAGTGTTTAATATTCTAAACGCTACTTGATCCTCGTTTGTTCAAAATAGCTTTACTGGAACTTACAGGATCTTAACAAAACACTCCTTGCTTCGGGCCCCATATTAAATAGTAAATCAATAATACTTAAGTTGCTTACAAAATCATTCCCAAATGTCTGGTAGTAAGGCTCCGGCTTGTAACATTGGGGTGTAAATGTGCTTTTCTTGTTGTTAATGAGGGAAATAGCATTAAATGCCTCACTTTTCTCAATATCCGCACCTGACAAATTGTACTGAACATCCTTTTTAACTCCTACCAATCTAAGACAAATTGTCAATAATTCATAATTCAAATCAACGAGATATGCTAATTTTTTATCGTATATCTGCAAAAGCTCCGGGGCATAAAACTCATAAAACGGGGATTTTCCGTAAGCTGATTGCAAACAGCCTAAATGACGACGGATCCAATCCTGGCCGTAATCAATCTTAATATCTTTTGTGGGGGTGGCTATCTCGTACTTCTGAACCGGAACTGTAAGCTGATCTATTTTATTCGCAGTTAGCACACTGCATCTGTTTCGATGAGTCTGCTTCACATACCGTTCCTCAATGTCGATATAAATACGATCGTACTTTAATAAACAGGTAAAATACGCTAAACAAGGCAAATACTGTAATTCGATCCGTATTCCCGTAATCTCGTTACGGTTACTCAAAATTTCTGACACTATCAAATATGGTAAAGCCTTATGATATTATCAAAAAATTTATAATAAATATTTTACACAGGCAGCATTGTACCAAACGAACTTAAAACATTACAATTTCGCCTTATGAAAAGACACTAATATCGCCGAGTCCTTCCCGGATTATTTCGAATCCATCGCTGTCAGCTTTCACGATCGTCGAAGCAATGTTCCCGCCATAACCGCCGTCAATTACGATGTCCACCTGATGCTGGAATTTTTCGTAAATCAGCTCAGGATCAGTGGAATACTCGATGATCTCGTCATCGTCTTTGATAGAAGTTGTTACGATCGGATTTCCAAGCTCTTTTACGATCAGTCGGGCAATGTTATTATCAGGGACGCGGATTCCTACGGTTTTCTTGTTGGTATTCAAAAGTTTGGGAACCGCTGTTGTGGCTTCCAGGATAAAGGTGTAAGGTCCGGGCAAAACCCTTTTCATGATCTTAAAAGCGGAATTATCAACCCGGGCGAAATCTGCTATGTGACTCAGATCGTAACAAATGAAGGAAAAGTCATTTTTCTGAGGCTTAATCCCTTTAATGCGGGCGATTTTTTCAACTGCTCTGGAATTGTAAATGTCGCATCCGAGTCCATAAACGGTGTCGGTAGGATAAATAACCAGACCGCCATTCCGAAGCACATCAACGACCTGACGGATTCTTCTTTCGTCAGGATTTTGGGGATAAATTTTAATAAATTCAGCAGGCATAGGTAATAGCAACTTTTTGAAATAACAATCCTAAAAGCTAAAACCTTCCTGACTAAGCGCTTTTTTTAAGTTTTTGATATAAAAACGATAGGCAAAATTGACAGGAAGATGAAGTCTGCACATGAAAACAATGAGCTCGGTTTGCCATCCCGGATTTTCAATGTAGTTCAGTAAAACCCGAAAACGAACTGCCAGCTCAAATTCTTGCGCATACCAGCATTTTCTGATAAATGTACGGATTCGTGCAGCCAAAAGATCAAATTCTTGCTGGTCCCGGTTCAGGTCGTATGCTTTGTTGCAAACTGCGTAATAGGATGCCAGCATGCCGCTCCCTTTTTTGTAAACCATGGATGAAAGCGACGAAGGAACAATGCGCTTTTTGGTAAGGATTTCGTCCAGATAAAAATATTTGTACTGTGCCGCGGAACGAACCCAGAAGTCGAAATCCTCGAAGGTGAGCGTTTCGTCATAGCCTCCCAGTTCGAGCATCGTACTGGTACGCATCATCATGGTAGGCGTGCATATGAAGTATCTTTCAAGCACATTTTTGTAAACATCACCCGATGGGACTTGCCTGATCGCGCTGCCATTCGCATTCACTGCGTAATGATTTTCAAGCTCTTTTCCTGCCGGATCAATGTATCTGGCATTGGAAAAAACAACTGCAAAATCATCCGCGAGCATTTCAAATGCTTCAACCTGCTTTTCTATGCGGTCGGGCATTAGCAGATCATCCCCGGCAAGATCAATCACATATTTCCCTTTCGCCCTCGATAGGCCATGATTAAAGGCCGCGCATAAGCCGAAATTTCTTCTGTTTTTGATAAATAAAAAATTCCGGGATGCACTTTTGGAGGCCTCTATGACCAGTAATGTATCGTCTTGGCTGGCATTGTCAATGACAATCAGTTCGAGGTTTTTGTAAGTTTGGTCAAATACCGATTCA
The DNA here is from genome assembly GCF_022869785.1 of Dyadobacter chenwenxiniae. Classification (NCBI taxonomy): domain Bacteria; kingdom Pseudomonadati; phylum Bacteroidota; class Cytophagia; order Cytophagales; family Spirosomataceae; genus Dyadobacter; species Dyadobacter chenwenxiniae. The sequence continues at coordinate 3,895,589 of NZ_CP094997.1, forward strand.
AGTGTTTCGCCAACATATTTTTCCTGATTATAAGCTGTCAGGATAACAGTCACCAATGGTTTTTCCTTTTCTTTCATTTCAACGCGCAGTATCGCAATTCCGGCTCCACAGCCGTATTTTTAGTTCTTAATGAAGCTATAAGCAACAAAATTAGCAACATTAGGGCGATGTCAGAAAAGTAGTTAGTTTGCGGTAGGTCAATGTTTAGCGATGGCTTTGGCCCTGGCCGCGGTGTTGATGCTGGCATTGATTTCGAACCCCAGGATGATCACAAATGCCAGCAGATAAAGCCAGATCATGAGGGCGATCATGGTTCCAATGGAGCCGTAAAGCTTGTTATAAGAGCTGAAACGCGACAGATAAAACGAAAATCCGTAAGTCGCGAAAAGGATGAGCACAGAAGCAATGACCGCCCCTGCGTTTATAAAACTAAATTGCCTGCCATGCGAAGGGGCAAACCGGTAAATCATCGAAATTGTAAACATCAGGGAGCCGAAACTGATCATATAACGCGTGACATTCAGCATGACAATCATCCAGTCATCCTGCAAAATATTCCAGTCGCTAAAAATATTCATAACCGCGTCACCGACGATCAAAAGAATCACTGAAAGGAACAGCACTACGATCAGCAGCAATGTCAACAATGTGGCAATAGCTCTTAATTTTAAGAAGCCGCGTGTATCATTGTCATCATAAACCATGTCAAAAGAGCGCATTAAGGACATCATTCCATTCGTTGACGCGATCATGGCAAAGATAAAACCGAATGAAAGCACACCTTTTCTTGGCCTGCTGATAATGTCCATAATAGTCTGATCCGCATCCTCATAAATGCCACTGGGAACATTTTCCCGCAGCAACTCCATAATCTGCTGGTCCAGATGCTCAATCGGAATGTAGGGAATTAATGTAAAAAGGAAGATTACCGCCGGGAAAGATGCAAGGGTAAGACTGTAAGCAACGGCAGAAGCACGCTGGTCAATGTCATACTTGCGGTTGCTCCTGACCAGATTTACAAGAATGTCATACAAAGAAACTGTCCCGCCCAGAAATACGGTGTCCTGCAACCAGACAATAAGCCGCTTGACATGCCGGTTTTTTAACAGTTTCTCAAGCATAGGCAACGATTAAACTTCAAAATAAGGTTTCAGCTTGTTCAACAGCTTTTCGGGAGCCATGCACAGCTTTCCATTGTCACGCCGCTGAAAAACCAAAGTCGTTTCGCCTGTATTAAGCAGCACATCGAGTTGATTACGGATCTCATAGTGAAAAACAACTCTTATGCCAGGCATTTCCTGTAAAGTCACCCTGATGCTCAGTTCATCATCATATCGGGCTGGCTTAATGTAACGTGAGCGGTTTTCATAAACAGGCATCATTACGCCCTCGTCTTCCATCACTTTGTAATGAAAATCCAGGCTTCTCAGCGCCTCAACCCTCCCAATCTCGTAATAACGCGCATAATTTCCATAATACACATATCCCATCTGATCCGTGTCCGCATAACGGACCCGTACGCCCTTAACTTCGTGAACAAACATTATTTCATGATTTTGAGTCGGTTCAATTCGGCCTGATACATGCGCGCATTGTTCAGGTGATCCGCATAATTGGTCGCAAATGCATGGTAACCCGAGAGGTCCGCCTTGGCGCACATATATACGTAATCGTGCTTGTCATAATTAAGCACAGCATTCAGTGAATTGAGGTCTGCAACGCGGATCGGGCCGGGAGGTAAACCTACGTTTGCATATGTATTATAAGGGGATTTTATCAAAAGCTGACCGTTCAAAATGCGCTTGATAGCAAAATCCTGCAAAGCGAATTTAATAGTCGGGTCGGCTTGCAAGGGCATCTGCGCGTTCAGGCGGTTGATGTAAAGTCCTGCCACTTTGGCTCTTTCATCCACTTTGCGCGCCTGCTCCTCTTCCACAATGGATGCCAGAATAGAAACTTGCACGGGTGTCAAGCCAATCGCTTTTGCTTTTGCGACCCTCTCGTCTGTCCAGTATTTCTTATACTCGCTGTGCATCCGGTCGAGGAATTTTTCCGTGCCGGTTGTCCAGTAAACTTCGTAAGTGTTTGGCAAAAACATGGAAACGATTGTCAGCGTATCCAGTCCGTATTTATTACAAACCGCCGGATCATTCAGAGCCTTTCTAAAATTCTCTTCCCCAAACTCAAAACGACTACCAATCCTGGTAATCAGGTCTTCTTTCAGCCTGATGTTGTTGAATGTCAGCTTCACCGCGTCCTGATTTCCGGCGGCAAGCTTCTTAACAACCTCGTAGTTATTGGAACCAGGCTTGATCACATATCTTCCCGGCTTAACCTTGTCCGGATAATTTAAAAGTTTGGCCAAAAACTGAAACGAAATATGGTCATTGATCACATCATGCTTATTCAATGAGTCCAAAACAGTCTTATATGTAGCCTTTTCGGGAATCAGCAATGCAAAGCTCGACTGCTTGTCTACTTGCAAATTCGGCGTTTTGAATATCTGCCAAAAATAAAATGTAAATGTGGTGGTAAGAATTGCTATTGTTACAAACAACCCTACTTTGAAATTACGCGACATAAGTTATACGGCTATCAGCTTTCGGCAGGTGGCCTTCGGCTTTTGATTTTTGTTTTATAAATTAATTTCAAACGGTATGCCAAATCGCTTTGCAAGCTCGTCCAATGACAAAACGACGGGTTCGAGCAAATGAATGCCATTCACGCTACGATCTGCTTCACTCTCGCGTTCAGGATCACCGGGAATAAGCACTTTTTGACCATCCACAGCCCGCGCGCCGCGGAAGGCCTTGATCCATTTGTCCATGTCCTGTTTAAAATCATCGGCTGGCCGGAAGCCGTCCACACGCATGGCACCCAGGAAATGTCCGGTTCCCAATCCTACGCCTTGCTGCGCCGTCATAAATCCGGCAGTTGCGAACGGTGGAACCCACGGGCCAAAATTAGCGCCCGAAAGCACACCCGAAAATATGTCTACAATGGCCCCTAACCCATAACCTTTGTGGCTTCCATGCTCCCGGTCAGAGCCCAGCGGAAGCAAACCTCCCCCACTTTTTACAGCGTTGGAATCTGTTGTAGCATTTCCCTCAGCATCCTGCGCCCAACCGAGCGGAGCAGGCAAACCTTTGCGCTGCAATATTTCAAATTTACCATAAGCAACAGCGGTTGAAGCAAAATCTGCTACAAATGCAGGTTCCGTCAACGCGGGCACAGCAACGGCTATCGGATTCGTTCCCAATAATTTATCCAATGAAAATGTAGGCGTTACCAATGGTGCAGCATTGGTCATAGTCCAGCCAATCATATCCTTCTCCAAAGCCAGCATGGCATGATATCCGGCAATGCCAAAATGGTTTGAATTACGAACAGAAACCCAGCCGGAACCAACCTTTTCGGCCTTTTCCATCGCAATTTCCATCGCTTTCGGCGCTACCACGAGGCCCAAGCCCCTATCGCCATCCACAACGGCAGTACTTGGTGTTTCATAAACCACTTTCACTTCCGGTTTCGGGTTCAGCCTTCCGTGATCATACAGACGCACATAACCGGCCAAACGGGCAATGCCATGAGAATCCACACCACGCAGATCGGCACTTACCAGGACCGTTGAAGCGAGTTTAGCCTCTTCCGGCGAGCATCCGATGGCAAGAAAAACCTCCTCCGTGAAATGTTTTAAATAACTGGCCTGATACATATACGTCAAATGAGTGAACTTCTTTTTAATTTTACCTGCATTCCCCGATTTGCACGCAGGGCGCTGCAAATATCCTAATTCAATTCGCATCGTCCAATATTTCATGGAAATCTGTTCACCTCGACCGCTCCGTCCGCCAACTAACGGAAACAATCCCAATGGAAAGTAAGAATTCTGTTTTAAAACGCATTATCCGCTATTTTATCCGCGGACTTGTCCTTGTGGCGCCTTTGTATGCGACGGGGCTGATTATCTGGACGGGCGTACAATATCTGGATAACATTATTTCGATTGACATTCCCATTTCCAACAATCAATATGTATATCTGCCCGGCCTGGGCATTGTGCTGATCATTCTGTTCATCATTTTGCTGGGCTTTTTCTTTTCGACCATTGTTCCGCAGTCATTCGTCAAATTCGCAGAAAGCATAATGCGGCGCATCCCGCTGGTGAGCCTCATTTATTATTCCATTAAAGACTTGATTCTGGCTTTTGTAGGGGATAAAAAGAAATTCAATCAGCCCGTGCTCGTGACGATGTACAAGGAAACACAGATCAAAAAGATTGGCTTTATTACGCAAACTGATCTCAGCCACCTCAACATTGCCGATCATGTCGCCGTTTACATGCCCCTGTCCTACTCATTATCAGGAGAGTTGTTCATTGTTCCATCCGAGCATGTCGTGGTGCTGAATGCGAGTTCAACGGACGTGATGAAAATGCTTGTTTCGGGCGGTGTTTCTGTCAAAGTTCCGCGGGAAGAAACCGCTGAGGAAGATTAATTTACACTTAAAATATGAGCAACAATGCAACACTTTTGCCCGTTTAAAAGAATGATTCCCTATATTTGAAACATTCTTTTATTGCTATGAGACAGCTTTTCGTTATCGTCATTTTGCTAGTTACAGGGAGTCTTCAGGCGTGGTCGCAGGACCATTATGATGCCAAAAAGGCACTTTCGAGCGAAGAACTTTTTCTCAAACAAGGCAATACAAGCCGGATAATTGCGACGCCGGGACAGAAATACCTGGTGCTGGACGCTTCTCCCATGATCGGCGGCTTTCACAGATACCGCTTTTTTCCCGGCGACAACATTAAATTCCGGATGCATAACGAAACCATCCGTTTCAACGAAACCATTGCCAGCGTCAGCGATTCATCTTTCAGCATTGCTATTATCAATGAAGCAGTTGGGAGAATGGATTATCAGGAAATTCTTTTGAAAGATATCCGCCTGATGAAAGTGTCCCGTCGAATTCCTTTCATTTCGCAATTAGCACCGTTACTGCCGCTCGCCGGCCTGATTTATGTGGGTGCCGATTTTTTTAACAAAGGAGTTGATGACAAGAGATTCACAACCGACGCTTCTTCGCTTGTCGTAGGCGGCGCATTCATTGCAGCAGGTTTTGTTTGTTACAAACTAACCTTCTCTTCGCTAAAAATAAACAGCAGGAATAAACTGAAAGTCCTGGAAACCTATTAATACATACCGAATTCCTCGAAGGCAGCGCCTTTGATTTGTCCCTAATCTGATTCTTTACAGTGAAATCCATTCTAGTCCACCCACCCCAAAAATCCATACGCGCAGAAATACGACTTGCGGCATCCAAAAGTGAATGCAACCGTGCTTTGATCATCAACGCCCTGACCGGTTTTGAATGTGAGCTTTCCAATATCTCCGAAGCCCGCGATTCACAAACCATGCTCAGGCTGCTCAATTCCAACGAAACGGTCGCTGATGTGATTGATGCGGGAACAACCATGCGTTTTCTGACAGCCTATTTCGCGGTGACTGATCAAACCAAAATTATGACGGGCACGCCACGCATGTGTGAAAGGCCGATTGGAATTCTGGTGGACGCATTAAGGGTTTTGGGTGCAGACATTGAATATGAAAAAGAAACAGGTTACCCACCATTGAAACTGAATGGTTTTGCCTATTCCGGCCAAAACGAGATCGTTATGCGCGGTGATGTAAGCAGCCAGTATATTTCAGCTTTGCTGCTGATTGCACCCAGTTTGCCCAGCGGCCTGAAAATTAACCTGGAAGGTGAAGTCGGTTCCAAGCCTTATATCGAAATGACACTGAATCAAATGGCTCATTTTGGTATCGAATACAAGGCGGATTGGCATACAAACACCATTATAATCCCTCCTTTCAAATATCAGCCGCACCCTTATGCCATCGAGTCAGATTGGTCAGGCGCGAGTTACTGGTATAGCATTGTGGCACTGGCGGACGATGCGGAAGTGGAATTGCTGGGATTGAAAAAAGACTCATTACAAGGTGATAGCGCCATTGTCGACATTATGCGTCATCTGGGCGTGGAAAGTGTTTTTACTGACAGAGGCGTTCTCTTGACCAAAATTGCTCCGGCAGCATCCATAGGATGGGATTTCACCGATTGCCCCGATCTTGCACAAACCGTTGCCGTTTGCTGTGCAGTAAAAGGCATCAGTTTGTCACTAACCGGCATTGAAAGCTTAAAAATAAAGGAAACCGACCGCGTTTTTGCTTTGCAGCAGGAATTGCAAAAGTTGGGTGCAAAATTGACAGAAGTGGAAAAAGACCATCTCTATGAAGTTTCTCAGATTCCAGGTTTTGAGCGAAAAGAAACGCCTTCCATCCACACGTATGATGACCACCGCATGGCTATGGCATTTGCGCCAGCGGGAATGGTGGCTCCTATCATTATTGAAGAGCCCGGTGTTGTTGTAAAATCCTATCCTGGTTATTGGAAAGACCTTTCTGTGGTTACAACCTGGGAGGAGGTCTGACCTTTCCGATCATTTAATTCCTGTTTTCATGGAAAATGTTGTGTCGTTATTTGCTGCTATCCCTTTCTGGGTTTACCTGATTCTGATTCCGGTAATCATTGCGATCAGGGACGTTCTGCAGCGCAAACACACGATCCAGCATAATTTTCCACTAGTAGGGCATTTCCGTTACATGCTGGAAACGATCGGGCCTGAATTGCGCCAGTATATCGTTGCCAACAACCGCGAAGAACTGCCATTTAACCGTCGGCAGCGGTCATGGATTTACGCCTCTTCTAAAAAGGAAAACAATTACCAGGGTTTTGGCACGGACCAAAACATGCAGGAAGCCGGATATGTGCTCATAAAACCGGCCATGCTACCTTTTAAGCTGGATTCCACGCACAGCCATCACGTAAAAAATGGCAATGATCCGCATCATTATACCATTCCATCTGCCAAGGTAATCGGCGAGTTTCATAACCGGAAACGTCCTTATCGTCCGCGTTCCATCGTGAATGTGAGCGCAATGAGCTTTGGTTCGCTGTCTTCGCGTGCCATTGAATCGTTGAATAAAGGTTCGTTTCAATTTGGTAATTACCACAACACCGGCGAAGGAGGATTATCACCATACCACAAGTTTGGAGCGGATGTGGTTTTCAATATGGGGACTTCCTATTTTGGTGTCCGTGATCATGACGGCAATTTTGTCATGGAGAAGCTTGTGAAAATGACACAGCTTAATCCATTCGTGCGATTGATCGAGCTCAAACTTTCACAAGGCGCAAAACCGGGCAAAGGCGGCGTATTGCCTGCCAGCAAGATCTCGGCGGAAATTGCAGAGATCCGTGGTGTGCCGATAGGCAAAGATGTGGTATCCCCTCCCTATCACAGCGCATTTTCCAATGTGAAGGAAATGATCGATTTTATTGAAGCGATGGCTGCCGCAACCGGCCTGCCCGTTGGAATAAAGTCTGCCGTGGGCAAAACAGATATGTGGGAAGAACTTGCTGATTTGATGGCTGAAACGGGCAAAGGCCCCGATTTTATCACCATCGACGGCGGTGAGGGAGGAACAGGCGCAGCGCCGCCTTCTTTTGCGGATCACGTTTCGTTACCTTTGGTTTTCGCTTTCAGCACAGTTTATAAAATTTTCCAAAAAAGAAATCTTACGGATAAAATCACTTTCATCGCTTCTGGCAAGCTGGGGCTTCCTGCGCAAGCCGTGATGGCTTTCTCTATGGGCGCAGACATCATTAATGTTGCCCGCGAAGCCATGATGTCGATTGGCTGCATTCAGGCGCAAACTTGTCACACCAACCGCTGCCCTACCGGCATCGCTACCAACAATAAATGGCTCGAAGCGGGCATTGATCCAACATTAAAGAGCGAGCGCTTCAACAGTTACATGAGCACGCTAGCCAAGGAAATAATTGAAATTACACACGCAACCGGGTACGAACATCCGTGTCAGTTTGGAATGAATGACATTGATATTTCCATGGGAGATCATAATAAAACAATTACATTGGCAGACAATTACGGTTATTTAAAAACCATTGTTCCCTACTCCGGCATTCGTGCGCTGCTCGACTGCCCGCATTTGGGGGGCAGAAAGATTCCTGGTGAAAAGACAGTCTAAATTTGACAACCATGATCCGAACTATACTAAGCACACTCACAGCCACATTTTTTTGTCTAAACCTTTGTTTTGCGCAAAGTAACCCACGTTATTTTGTTCTGTTCAAAGACAAAAACAACTCAACATTTTCAGTGGATAAGCCCGCTGAATTCCTTTCTGCACGCGCCATTGCAAGAAGAACCCGGCAGAACATTTCCATAACAACCCGCGATTTCCCTGTCAATCCTGGTTATGTTTTCGCGATCAAGCAACTTGGTGCTTCCGTCATTTTCACATCCCGCTGGTTCAATGGCGCTGTGGTGGAGGCCACTGCTGCGCAACTGGCCGACATTAAAAAATTGCCATTTTACAAAAGCATCGAATTCGATCTGCCTGTTGCCAACATTAATGGAAAATCTCCTGGCGTTGAGCGCCTAGCAGCCAAACTAGAAGCTGAGGAAGACCTGAATTACGGAAATATGAATGCGCAACTCGCATTAATGGACGTTCCGCAACTGCATACCAAAGGTTTTCACGGAGAAAATATGCTGATCGCCATCCTGGATAACGGTTTTTTGAATGCAGATCAGGTCGGGTTTTTAAAGCCACTTCGTGATGCAAAAAAGATTGTTGATACTTATGATTTCATGGGCAGAGAAAACCAATGTTTTCAACGATGGATCGCATGGTTTGCACGTCATGTCCACTATGGCAGCCAATCAACCGGGATCTATGATCGGTGCAGCATTTGAGGCAAATTATGCGCTTTACCGCACAGAAAATGACTTTCTTGAATCGCCTTATGAAGAAATCACGTGGCTTATGGCCGCCGAACGCGCGGATAGTGTAGGTGCGGACGTAATCAATTCCTCATTGGGTTATAGCGAATTCGATGCGGAATTTGATAAGCCGGAATACAACTACACATATCAGGATATGGATGGAAAAACCACCATTGTGAGTCGCGCAGCACGTTATGCAACGCGTACCGGCATACTGGTGGTCTGTTCGGCTGGCAATGAGGGAAATAAGGTGTGGCGTTATGTAACCGCACCCGCAGATGTGGATTCTGTCTTAACAGTCGGAGCGACGAATTATGAGCGCACCTACACCGCATTAAGTTCTGTGGGGCCAAATGCTGCGGGCCAGCAAAAGCCGGACGTTGCTGCCGTAGGTTTAGGAACAATCATTGGCAACACCTCAGGCAATGTTGCCAGCAGCAACGGAACGTCGTTTTCGTCGCCATTAATAGCAGGTTTTGCAACAATTCTATGGCAGGCTTATCCTAATCTTTCGGCTCAGCAACTGATTGATGTCATCAAGAAATCGGGGCATCAGGCGAGTGCGCCGGACAATTTGCTAGGATATGGCGTTCCAAGCGCTGCAAAAGCGGAGCAGATCATTCAGGCTCAATACACGCCGCTGGGAACGGAAAGCGATTTGCTTAAAGAAATCGTGTTGTCGCCTAATCCCGTTCCGGACAATGCAAGCCTTACAGTTCCTCCGCATCTGATCGGTAAAAGAGCGACGCTTAGTGTTTACGGGTTAAGTGGAGTAAGATTAAGCGTTTTTGAAACAAGATTAGTCCATGTGCAACCGATTGCTGCGACGCAGCTTTCAGCCGGACTTTACCTGGTTAAAATCCGCGTGGATAACCATGAAAAAGCCTTGAAATTCATCAAGCAGTAACCTTCCGGATCATCCGGACAACCGACTCTGAATCATTTAATTGCCCTACATTATTTAAAGAACTCCATTGCACATCCAGCGATTCGTCATTCACAACGATCTCCTGGCCGGGAGCGGCTTTAAAAGCATACCGAATGTCATAGTGGTTATGGGCGGGAAGCCCTTTTCTTTCCGGGATAAGGTGAATGTCAACGTCAAAGATGCCCGGCTTATGTAATTCCAAATGTTTAATCCCGGTTTCTTCCCAAATTTCTTTGCGCGCAACCTGTTCTGTATCAGGATCGCCATCGCAATGTCCACCCGGCTGCAACCATCGTCCCAGTTTCTGATGATGCATGAGCAACACCGATTGCTCGTCCGGAGAAAGCACAAGCCCGGAAGCCGTTACGTGCCCGATTTCCAGCGAACGTTCGAAGCAATCGGGATGCGCTTTTATAAATGCAATCGTGTCCTGATACATCTCTTTTTCAATTCCATCTTCCGGCGTATAGGCATTCAGGAGGGCAAGCAAACTATTCCGCTTCATGTAGGCTATCTGATTTTTTCATTCTAATTTCACCACAAGTTTAATACTTCAAGAAATAAACCACCTTATTAAGAAATGAAAAAGTATTTATTATCGGTTTCCCTTGCCGCATTATTGGCCACCACAGCCATCGGACAGCGCACGCCACAAGCCAGTCCTGCCGCCACGGTAATGCAAAGCATTGGCGTTACTGATTTCACTGTAAAATATTCGCGACCAGCCCTCAAAGGAAGAAAAGTATTTGCCGACAGCTCCGAACTGGCGCCATACAACCAAATCTGGCGAACAGGCGCAAACATGGCGACCACATTGGAAGCCGGAACAGACTTTTCATTTGGAGGGAAAAAAGTGCCTGCCGGCAGATATGCTTTATTCTCTATCCCATCTGGCGCAGCCTGGACGATAATTTTGAATAAAAATTTCAACCAAGGCGGCACGCAGGATTATAAGGAATCGGAAGATATTGCGAGAGTAATGGTCGTTCCAACCTCAGCTGAATTCACCGAAAGCTTCAAGATCAGCATTGAGCCTGCTTCGGACAGCACGGGTTACCTGAACATTGCTTGGTCGTCCGTTAATGTCCCTGTGCCGCTTGCTGTTAGCACTGAGTCACTGACAATGGCCGGACTGAACAAAGCTGTTGCAGAAAAACCAGAAGACGTTGCCGCATTGCAGAGCACCGCTGCCTATCTATTATCCAAAGGCAAAGACCTGCAAGTAGCGCTTTCGCTGGCAGACAAAGCAATTGGCTTGAAAGAATCTTATTCTAATTTGTGGCTGAAAGCACAGATTTTGAGCAAGCTAGGCAAGAACGCAGAAGCATTGCCGGTTGCGCAAAAAGCATTGACATTAGGAGGCGCATCGAATGACGCCGCGTTCGTGAGTTTCTTTAAAGGACAAATCGAAAACGGAATCAAGCAAATCGAGGCGAAAGTTTCCGCTGCTCCCAAGCAGGCTGCTTCTTCTGTGAAAGGCAAGAAAAAGAAGAGTTAACCAAGAATATTTCAAATGATTTGGATGCGGCGGATTTCGTCGCATCCTTTTTTTTGCATAGTGGAGGTTGTTACATCCCTCCGGGATTTACGATTACGCATGCATATTTGTTGCTACCGATATTGCATGCCTCCGGCATTTACAAGCAGTATCGCAAAGTCGCGGAGTAACAATATGTGTTGGCAATGCGGAAATGACTTATCTCAAAAGCAAAGTCGCAGAGCGGCGTACTAATGGTAGCAAGTCAAAGCCGTATCAAAGCAAGTCGCAGAGCGACGTAATATTGGTAGCAAAAACGGGGATTGAATTTCAAATGTAAATGCCGGAGGCATGTAACAACATCCCTAACGACGCGCCCGAGTCGGCATCACCGAAAAAAACGCGGGACGCTCCAACCGTATTTAACGGCTAAAATGCGAATGGCTATGATAACCAGCGATGCGGTAATAAACGCCACATTACGCCCTGCTCCGACGCCGTCCAATAACAAATAACAGCAAGCGCCTGCCAGGCAAGCCGTTGCATATACTTCCTTCCGGTAGATGATGGGGATTTCGTTGGTCATCATATCGCGGATTACGCCGCCCATAGTGGCTGTGAAGACGCCCATAATGACGGCTATTTCAGGCCGGACGCCTAAATGCAATGCTTTCTCCGTCCCTACAATGGTAAATAATGCAATCCCAAACGTATCAAACAGAAAAAGCGTCTTGCGAAGTTTTAAAAGGAATCTATAAAAAATAAAAGTGACCAGAATCCCCGCCATAATGGCATAAATGATGGTAATATCGCTGATCCAGACAAGCGGATAGCTATCCAGCAAAATATCGCGCAATGTTCCGCCTCCGATAGACGAAATGAATGCCGTGAAACTTGCCCCGAACCAGTCCTGATGCTTCTGATCCTTCACAGCCAGCGCGCCGGAAATAGCAAAAGCAAATGTGCCAATGATCTCTAAAATGTATTGAATACTCATCCCGCGAAATGGCTAAACTGCCACCGGCGCTTTGATGCCCGGCCAGGGATTATAATCTTGCAATTCAAAGTCTTCGAATTTGAAATCAAAAACACTTTTAACATCCGGATTAATAATCATTTTGGGAAGCGCACGCGGTTCACGGCTCAGTTGCACGCCCACTTGCTCCAGATGGTTGAGATAAATATGCGTGTCGCCGCCAGTCCAGATAAAATCACCCAGATCCAGGTCGCATTCTTGTGCAATCATCATGGTAAGAAGCGCATAGCTGGCAATGTTGAACGGAACCCCCAGAAAAACATCCGCACTGCGCTGGTAAAGCTGGCAAGACAATTTGCCCTTCGTTTCACCAGCGTCTTCATCCGGCGGAGCCACGTAAAACTGGAACAAAGCGTGACAAGGCTGCAATTTCATTTCTGACAACTGCGACGGGTTCCACGCTGAAACAATGATCCGGCGCGAGTCCGGCGCATTTTTCAATTGCTTCAAAACTTCCTGCAACTGATCCACAGTCTTACCATCAGGCCCTTCCCAGCTCCTCCACTGTTTTCCATAAACCGGCCCGAGGTCACCATTTTCATCCGCCCACTCGTCCCAGATGGAGACCCCGTTGTCTTTCAGATATTTCGTATTGGTATCGCCTTTCAAAAACCATAAAAGCTCGTGAATAATCGATTTCGTATGCACTTTTTTAGTGGTAACCAACGGGAAGCCGTCTTTCAGGTTGAAGCGCATCTGATAACCAAAAACACTGACCGTGCCAGTGCCGGTGCGGTCGGTTTTGCGAACTCCGTGTTTGAGTACATGGCGTAACAAATCCTGATATTGCTGCATTGCGATATAATTAATGCTATTAAAAAGAAGATAATGTTATTTAAACGGTTGCAATTTCAACGTCATAAGTGATCGTTGCCAGCGCTTCCAGCTGGGCAGTTGCCGAGCAATATTTTTCCATAGACAAGCCGATCGCACGCTGTATCTTACTCTCATCCAGATTATTACCTGCGAATTTGAATGTCAGGTGGATTTTAGTGAATGGCTTACGCTGCGTATCCGCTTCTTGCGTGCGATCGCCCTCCACACTAACGCGGAAATCGGTGATATCCTGGCGTTGCTTTTTGAGGATGAGTACTACGTCAATGGCGCTGCAGCTTGCCAAACCCATTAACAACAATTCCATAGGCCGCACGCCCAGGTTACTTCCGCCGATTTCGGGCGAGCCGTCGGTATGGACTTTTACTTCTGAGGAACCACTGCCTTCAAAATGAAAGGCGTCATCAACACGAACGAGTTCTACTTTCATAATAGTTACCCCATTGTTTCAGCGGGGCATTTTTAATGATAAAATGTTTCAAAAGCCATTTGAAATAACGTCCTCGCGTTTGGCAAGACGGTTCAAATGGTTATTATATTTTAATAAGGATTACAACCGGATCAAAGTTCAAATATACTTCATCAAACGCGATTCGGCTATTTAACCTAATAATTTAAAAAGATACATAAACCTCGTATATTCGTTTTATTATGCCGTTTTAAAGGATTTTGATAAAATAAGCGCGAAATGACATGTGGAAAGAGGACGATAACAAATTGACGAAGAGCTTCACTTTCAAGGATTTCAAGGAAGCGTTTGCCTTTATGACCGAGGTCGCGGAAACGGTTGACGAAATGGACCACCATCCGTTTTGGACCAACACATATAATAAAGTGACATTTGAATTGAATACGCACGACGCTGGCGACATTGTTACTGAAAAAGACCAAAAACTCGCCGCCGCGATTGATACAATTTTTGAAAAAACTAAAAAATAGCTGCCTGGCCTGCCCATTGCATTCAATGAAACTTTACATAGTCCCCACGCCCATCGGCAACCTGGAAGATATTACACTTCGCGCCATCAATGTTCTAAAAAGTGTGGACGTAGTTCTGGCAGAAGACACCCGGACTTCGGGTAATCTGCTGAAACACCTGGGCATTTCCAAGCCTATGCATAGTTACCACGTTCATAATGAGCACCAAACGGTTACGCGGGTGGTGGAAAGGATCCTGAAAGGTGAAAGTATGGCGCTGGTTTCGGACGCAGGAACGCCTGCAGTGTCTGATCCCGGATTTTTGCTCGTCAGGGAATGTATCAAACAGGGCATTCAGGTAGAATGTCTGCCAGGCCCGACTGCTTTTGTGCCTGCTTTGGTTAACTCAGGTTTGCCGAGCGACCGGTTTACATTCGAAGGTTTTTTACCCCACAAGAAAGGGCGCCAGACGCGCTTGCAAAACCTGACGTCAGAAGAACGGACAATGATATTCTACGAATCCCCGCATCGTTTGGTAAAAGCATTACAGCAATTCGCTGAGTTTTTCGGAGCGGACCGGCAGGTTTCAGTCGCGAGGGAATTGACCAAAATTTATGAAGAAAATGCCCGTGGAACGCTGGAAGAGGTCATTGCTTACTTTTCAGAAAAAACCATTAAGGGCGAAATCGTGATTGTTCTGGCCGGGAAAGTTGAAGAAAAAAAGAAATCAGATAAATATGAGGATTAGCATTTTTAGATTGATTGCGTTTGTTGCCGTTTTTTTATTGACCAAAACATTCGCAAATGCCCAGTTTGCCACATTAAGCCCCGAAGCAAAGGTTAGTCTGGTTACATTCGGGCCGGGCGATGAATTATACTCAGGTTTTGGACATAGCGTGCTTTGGATTTACGACCCGGTGCTCCGCATTGATAATGCTTACAGTTACGGAACATTCAGTTTTGACCAGGGCAATTTTTATATCAATTTCATGCGCGGTTACTTGCCATACAGCATTTCGGTTCATCCGCTCGGACCCCAGCTGGACTATTACCGCGCCGAAAACCGATCTATTTCTGAGCAAGTGCTTAACCTCAGCATTCCGCAAAAACAAAAGCTCTTCAATTATCTGGAAACCAATTACCTGCCTCAAAACAGGGTTTATTCCTACAAATTTTTCTACGATAACTGTGCGAGCAGACTGGCCGTTGCATTAAAAGAAGCCTGCGGCGACAGTTTAATTTACAAAGGTTATACGCACGAAAAGCTGAGTTTCAGACAATGGATCGATCGTTATGCATTCAAGCAAAATCCTTGGGCGGACTTTGGCATGGACCTTGCCCTAGGAACGCCCGCAGACGAGATTGCCACGCCCGAACAAGCCACTTTTTTGCCTGATAACCTGGCCATTGCATTCACCGACGCAAGAATGAAGACTGCTTCGGGCCTGACGCCGCTGGTGAAGTCTACAAATGAATATTTCAAAGCCGAGCCCCGAAATTACAGCGGTATTTTTGCGCCAATGAATGTCTTCTGGGCACTTGCGGTGTTAACATTAGGCATCACTTACTGGCAGATCAAAAAGGAGAAGTTGAATTTTCTTTTAGACAAAATACTTTTCTCAATTGTAGGTCTTGCTGGCTGGTTGCTAACCTTACTATGGTTTGCCACCGAGCATCATGATACCAAATGGAATTATGATATTTTGTGGGCGTTTCCGCTGTGGATGCCGCTGATTTTCCAGATTTCGAGAAAGAAGAAACCATCCTGGTTCTCGTTCTTGTTGATATTTTACGGATTTCTCTTACTTTGCGCAACAGGTAATTTGTTAAAACATAATTATGTCGTAATTCCGATTATATTAATACTGGTCATCCGGGTTTACTACATGAATAATTCACTCTCTAAAATTCCCCAGAAAGGATAGTATAGTAATGAATCTCGAACAGCTTACACAACAAACCATAGAAATCGTAAGACAAGCGTCTTCCTTTATCCAGCAGGAAGCAGCCTTGTTTTCGCGGGATAAAATCGAATACAAAGACCTGAACAACCTGGTTTCCTACGTCGATAAGGAAGCGGAAAAATTGCTTGTGGCAGGCTTGAATGCATTGCTTCCCGAAGCAAGTTTCATTACCGAAGAAGGCACCACCGGCCAGGAACCCGACCCGACCGCATTAAACTGGATCATTGATCCGCTGGATGGAACAACCAATTTTATTCACGGCATTCCTGTCTATTGCGTCAGCGTAGGATTGGCGCGAGGAAAGGAATTGCTCGTAGGCGTAATCCACGAACCCAGCCTGAACGAAATGTTCTATGCATGGCAAGGCGGCGGCGCGTGGTGTAATGGCAAGCCCATGAAGGTTTCCAATGTAGAATCGCTGGCCGACAGTCTGATCGCCACAGGTTTCCCCTACTATAAATTCGAAAAGCAGAAGCGCTATATGTACATTCTGGAATTGCTGATGCAAAAAACGCACGGGATCCGGAGAATGGGAGCAGCAGCAGTGGATCTTGCCTACGTTGCCGCCGGCCGTTTTGACGGTTTTTATGAATACAACCTCAATTCCTGGGACATGGCGGCAGGTGTACTAATGATCAAAGAAGGCGGCGGAACCGTAACCGACTTCAACGGAGGCGACAATTACCTCTTCGGAGGCGACATTATAGCCGCCGCAGGAGGCCACAAAGAGCTGGTCGAAGTAATCCGGGAAAATTTTTAAATGGAAAACGTCCGACACACGCTCATTCATCGCAGCGGCGACCGCTCATTCATCGCAGCAGCAACCGCTCATTCATCGCAGCGGCGACCACTCATTCACTCATTCAAAATTACCCCCCATGGACATCGAACAACTCAAATACCCAATAGGCAACTTCCAGCGCCAGGAGCTGTACACACCAGCAGAAGTCAAGTCAAACATTCAGATCATCAGTGCATTACCATCTAAATTTATCAATCTTTTAGGAGGTTGGGACGACGATAGATATAACACACCTTACCGCCCGGATGGCTGGACAATAAGGCAGCTGGTGCACCACGTTGCGGACAGCCACATGAATGCTTACGTGCGTTGTAGATTGGCGATGACCGAGGATAACCCTGTGGTCAAGCCGTATGAAGAACAATTGTGGGCGGAGCTTCCGGATGCAAAAATGGCACAGGTAGAGCTTTCAATCCAGCTGTTGCGTTACATTCATTTGAGGTGGGTTTTGTTGCTCAATTCGATGGATGAAAATGACTTGGCAAGAACCTACACGCATCCTGTAACCGGCCGCGTTATCCGCCTCGACGAAGTGATTGCCAATTACGCATGGCACAGCGAACATCATTATCAGCATGCATTTCAGCTCGCGGCCAGGAACAATTGGTAAAAACAGGCTGTTAGTAAAGCATGGTACAGCAGATCATCATATTAGTCCTTTTCCTTACAGCAGTCGGTTTCATGGGCTGGCGTGTCTGGAAAGCATTCGACAAGCGAAATGGCGGCGGATGCGCGAAGGGATGCGGGTGTGCGGCGGATAAAGCGATGACTGCGAAGCATTCGTAACACATTCCAGGAGGCTCCTCCGGAGCCGCACCTTAAATAACAAAATAATTTGCTAGAAACAGGTAGCCGCTCTGCGGCTTTTTTGGCGTTTCGGAAACAGGGAATGCCCCTGACATCGGCTAACGCCATGCCAGGGGCATTCCCTGTTTCTAGAAAACGTATTATTCCCGATTCCAAAGCTCCGGAGGAGCTCCCTGTTTAGAACGCTCCCTTCTTGATATCCTCCACAACCGCTGGATCCAACAATGTGGATGTGTCACCCAGATTGTTCATATCACCTTCCGAAATCTTTCTTAAAATCCGACGCATGATTTTGCCTGAACGCGTTTTTGGTAAGCCTGTTACAAACTGAACTTTATCCGGTTTAGCGATCGGTCCGATAATGCGCGAAACTGTGGCGGCAATGTCTTTTCTGAACATTTCAGGATCATCCGGTTCGTGTTCGGCGATGACATAGGCGTAAATTCCTTGTCCTTTGATGTCGTGCGCGTAACCAACGACAGCAGATTCAACCACACCCAAGTGCATATTAATGGCATTCTCAACTTCCGCTGTGCCAATTCGGTGTCCCGAAACATTTAAAACATCATCGACGCGTCCCGTAATGCGGTAATAACCGTCTTCATCGCGCAAACATCCGTCTCCTGTAAAATACATGCCCGGATAGGCCGAAAAATAGGTTTGTTTCGCACGCTCATGGTCGCCGTATGTGGTGCGGATAATGCCTGGCCACGGGAATTTCACACAAAGGTTGCCGCTAACCCCGTTCCCTTCAATTTCTTTTCCGTTTTCATCCACCAAAACCGGCTGAATGCCCGGCAGCGGCAATGTCGCGAATGTCGGCTTCTCAGGCGTAATCCCAGCCAGCGGCGAGATCATGATGCCGCCTGTTTCCGTCTGCCACCACGTATCGACAAGCGGACAATGGTCATGGCCAATGTTGGTTTTGAACCAATGCCAGGCTTCTTCGTTGATCGGCTCCCCTACTGAACCCAGTTTTGTAAGCGACGAAAGGTCATGTTTTTTGACAAAATCCAAACCAAAACTCATCAGCGAACGAATGGCTGTCGGGGCTGTATAAAGAATATTAACCTTATGTTTGGCAATAATTTCCCAGAAACGACCCGCATCCGGATAAGTAGGAACGCCTTCAAAAATCACCGAAGTAGCCCCATAGCAAAGCGGTCCGTAAACGATGTAGCTGTGACCCGTGATCCAGCCAATGTCGGCCGTGCAGAAATGAATTTCACCAGGTTCATACTGAAAGACATTCGCAAACGTGTAGGTCGCATAAACCATGTAACCGCCGCATGTATGCACAACTCCTTTAGGCTTACCCGTTGAACCCGACGTATAAAGAATAAATAATGTATCCTCCGCATCCATGGGCTCGGCCGGACATACGGAATCCACGTGTTTCACTTCCTCTTCCCACCAAAGATCGCGACCTTTCAGCATGGAAACCGGCGTCCGCGTGCGCGTCATCACGATCACATGT
Organism: Dyadobacter chenwenxiniae; assembly: GCF_022869785.1. Classification (NCBI taxonomy): domain Bacteria; kingdom Pseudomonadati; phylum Bacteroidota; class Cytophagia; order Cytophagales; family Spirosomataceae; genus Dyadobacter; species Dyadobacter chenwenxiniae. The sequence continues at coordinate 3,914,707 of NZ_CP094997.1, forward strand.
TTTACGCTGTGACATTGATCCAGAGCCGCATCAACGGTTTCTTTCATCGGGATCACTTTGGATCCGCGGAAAGCACCGTCGGAAGTAATCACCATATTACACTCGGCATCATTAATGCGGTCGGCAATGGATTTGGCAGAAAAACCACCGAAAACAACAGAATGGATCGCGCCAATGCGTGCACAAGCAAGCACTGCTACTGTGAGCTCGGGCACCATGGGCAGATATATGCAGACGCGGTCCCCCTTTTTTACGCCATGTTTTTTCAGGACATTGGCAAAACGGCAAACCCGGTCGTATAAAACGCGATATGTAATAGTTACCGATTTGTCTTCAGGATCGTTTGATTCCCAGATAATGGCAGGCTGATCGCCTCTTTCTGCAAGATGCCTGTCCAGTGCATTCTCGGTAATGTTGAGCTCTCCGCCTTCAAACCACTTCACATTTGCTTCACTGAAGTCCCAGCTCAGGACTTTTTTCCATGGTTTGCGCCACTGAAATTGTTGGGCAACTTCTGCCCAGAAACCTTCGGGATCTTCTACACTTTGTTTGTAGGCAGCCTGATACGCTTCAAAGGTCTTAATTTTCATGATAAATAAAGGTTAGACTTAGGGATTAAGGGATATGAGGCGACAATTTATAATTTTCATTTGGTTAGTCCTACTTAATGCAAAACAGAAAATACAGTACAAAAACTGCATTACGTTGATAATCAATGGCAAGCCGGACGTCATTTAGCCGGAGGATTTTTAATATTCTGTAATGTGCGCGCTTATAGAGCGCAAAACTGTGACAGACATGTAAAATGACGTATTTTCGGCACCAGTAACTAAACACACCAAATCTCATGAACGAGCACACTCCCCACAGCATGGAAACCGAACCCGGCTTTTCCTTACCAGAAATTGAGTTCATTCAGGCACATTTGCGAGAGAATGTAAGCGACCTTATGTTGCGCGGCAAGCCAACGAAGGGTCTTGATATCAAGAAACTGGCCGAACAAATCCAGTCCAGGCAAAAAGCGCTTAAGAAGCTGCCGGAATGGTCCGCAAATCATAAGCTCGTCTTCCCTGCCGCACTTTCGGTTGAACAAAGTTCATCGGAAGCTACAGCACGTTATAAGGCCACATTACTCTCTGGCGATCAACTCATTGATATCACTGGCGGCATGGGCGTTGACTGCTATTATATGCAGGAGAATTTTCAGGATGTACATTATTTTGAACAACAGCCTGCGGTTGCAGAAGCAGCGAAATACAATTTTGCACAATTAGGCGTCAATAATATTACGGTGCATGCTGTCGATTCGATCGAAACTTTGAAAGCTGAGTCATTCAGCGCTGACTGGATTTATGCTGATCCTGCAAGGCGTAATGCAAATCATGAAAAAGTGGTGCTGCTAGGCGATTGCACGCCAGATATAGTCGAGCATTTGCCCATATTATTCGAGCGCGCGCCCAATGTGCTGCTCAAAACCTCTCCGCTGCTTGACATTGATCTGGCTGCTAAATCGCTCAGAAATCTCAAAGAAGTGCATGTGATCGGCTATGAAGGTGAATGTAAGGAGTTGCTGTTTGTATTGAAAAAAGACTGGATTGCGGATATATTTGACATTAAGGTGCGGATTATCAATAGCGCAGGCGAAGTTCTGAATAAGCTGGATTTAACCCGTGAAACGGAGCAACTGGCCCAGGTTCAGTATACAAAGCCATTGAAATATCTATACGAACCGCACGCCGCTGTTCTGAAGGCGGGTGCATTCAGGACCATTTGCAGCACTTACTCACTTTCCAAACTCGCCATTAACACTCAGTTATATACGTCGGACGACTTGATCAATGAGTTTCCCGGACGTGTTTTTGAAGTGGTTGCAGTTTGCAAACCGGCCATGCGTGAGGTTAAGAAGGTTATTGAAGGCGATAAGGCGAACTTGACCGTCCGTAACTTCCCTGCCAGTGTTGAGGATCTGAGAAAAAAATTAAAGCTAAAAGATGGCGGCAAATTTTATCTCTTTGCCACCTCGCTTCCTCATAGTGCTAGAGTAATGATCGTTACAGTGAAACCGTCGCGTTAAAGGAATTTCTCTGCATATTCCTTTTCGGAAAACCCGATTGCCACAGCTTTCCCGGATTCGTCTTCAACGAGCGGGCGCTTGATGACCGACGTATGTGCCATCATGAGTTTCGCCGCCGATTTTTCGTCCGTTATTAAGGCCTTTTCTTCGTCGGAAAGGCCTTTCCATGTTGTGCTGGCCTTGTTTACAACCTTGTCCCAGGGCAAACTCTCGAACCATACTTTGATCCTGTCCTTGCTGATGCCTTCCGTTTTGTAATTGTGAAATGCATATTCAATGTTATTTTTTTCAAGCCACGTGCGTGTTTTCTTAACTGTATCACAATTAGGTATTCCGTAAACCGTCAACATAAAAATAATTTATTCAATAAAAACTAAACTTCTCTAATAACTGGCTCTTCCTGAACCAGGTCTGAATTATGCATTTTCTGATCGTCCAATTCACCCTCCCAGCGTGCTATGACCGCCGTTGCCAGGCAGTTTCCTGTTACATTTACAGAAGTCCGCGCCATATCCATCAGCTCGTCGATGCCCATAATCAGCAACACAGGCCACTCTGGCATTCCAAAATTGGCAATGGCACCGAGCAGGATCACCAATGTTGCCCTTGGAATTCCTGCAACACCTTTACTGGTCAGCATCAGTAGCAAAACCATTGTTAGTTGCTGTCCTATGGACATTTCTGTGCCAGTGGCCTGGGCCACAAATACGGTTGCCAAGGCTAAATACAATGTAGAACCATCCAGATTGAAGCTATAACCGGTCGGCATAACGAATGAAACGATCTGGCGGGGAACCCCGAATTTCTCCATTTTCTCCATCGCCTTTGGCAGCGCAGATTCAGAGCTTGTTGTTGCGAATGCTATGGAAACCGGCTCGAAAATGGCCTTAGCAAATTTGATCACCGGAATTCTTGCGATCAACGCAATGGGAACAAAAACAATGAGGATAAAGACGATCAATGCGCAGTACAATGTTGCCAGTAAAAGCGCAAGATTTCTCAGCACGTCAATTCCCATGTGACCTACCGTTTCGGCAATGGCAGCGCCTACACCAATCGGTGCAAAAAGCATGATGATTTTTGTGAATTTAAACATCACCTCCGCTAGTAATTCCACCCCGTGAACAAATTTCTCTTTCTTCGCAGCTGGCAGCAATGCAAGGCTTATGCCAAACAAAACGCTGAATACAACGATTTGAAGCACTTCTCCATGGTAAATTGACTTGGCAATATTTTCAGGGAATGAATGCAGCACAATGTCCTGCCAGGTTTGCTCCGCCACTTTCGGCAAAGTGGCATTCAATGATTCGGGAGGAATGATGCCTACGCCCGGTTTGAACCAGTTAGCAAAAAACAAGCCGATCAGCAGGGCAAATGTGGTCACGACTTCAAAATAAAGCAATGATTTCCAGCCCATTCTACCCACTTGTTTCAAATCCGAATGTCCGGCGATCCCCGTTACAAGCGTTGCGAAAAGCAATGGGGCAATCACGGTTTTGATCATCTGCAAAAAGATCTGCCGCAGAAAATGCAGCTCCGTGCCCATCTTTGGAAAATCATAACCAATCTCCGTTCCAACGAGCATGGAAATCAGGATGGAAGTGGTTAAATTCCTTTTAAGGATGGCAAATATGATCAATCCGGCTAGTGCAGCCCAGCGAAGACTAAGTAAGACCGTGTCGGATAAAGAGATGATATCGTAGGCATTGAGCACAGTGGCTATTGCAGCAATGGTAACTAGGACAATGTTGATGATGGTAATCTTGCTCTTCATACAGGATATTGGAATGGAGAATCGGTTTCAACAGTAAACTTATAAAAAATCAATTTAAGCCCAACTATCAACAAAGACGCATTTAAGGCGAAACACAAAATTTATCATATGTTTTGGACAATATTATTTAATGATTGTATTAAACTATACACGTTCTGAAAAATAAATATTGGTTTGACTCAATTTTAAAGTGCGTCTTAGAAATTTGAAAAGATTGGGTTTGCCTGCGAATCGTCAACGGTCCACAACCTATAAATTATCTTTGTTTTAAAAGGGGCACGATTCTTTGGTTTGAGTCTGTAAATTTGATATGTTCGGAAATACATCATTCGAATTACAAAAACAGGCCCTGACAATGAACAAGATCCTTATCCCTATTGACTTTTCCGAAAACGCGGAGCGTGCATTGGCTGCGGCAAAGATTATCGCTGAAAAAGAGACTACCCAGCTTCTGATATTGCATGCTTATCAGCCTTATATAGCGGACGTTAACCTTACGCCCGGCAATGTGCTGCCCGGGATTGACGGCAGCGATTTCCTCTCCATGACCGGAGAACTGGAAGAAGAATTCCAGAAAAGACTGGAACGTTATATAGAAGAAATTGAGGCGGAAGGTTATCAGGCAGAGGCAATTTGGGGCATTGGCAGCGTGCAATCTGCTGTTGAGGAAGCCATCGAAGCCCATAATCCTGGCTTAATCGTCATCGGCAGAACCGGAACAGGTGGTTTTCTGGATAAACTGGTTGGCAGTTCTGCTACGGGCATTGCGCTCCATTCGACTTGTCCTGTGTTGGTAATTCCACCGCAAAGCACCCCAAAGAAATTTCAGAAGGTCGTATATGCCTCTCAGTTTGAATACGACGAAACAGACATTTTGCGGGAAGTTTACGTGCTTATGAATCACCTTGGGGCTAATCTGACGCTGCTGAAAATACAATCGGATTCACAGCCGGACATTCAGGCGGATCATCAATATATTAGTGAAATCAAATCCAATTTCTCTATCGCGGACGATAACATTGTGTTTCGCAAAGCACGGCATGTGCTGGATGGCATAGAGGAATATTGTGACGAAGTAGGAGCTGATTTGCTGATCATGTCGTCGCGCGAGCGCTCATTTATTGAAGAATTCCTGATCAATCCAAGCATTACACGGAAACTGATTATTGACACACACGTGCCGTTGCTGGTTTTTCACTTAAAGTAAAACGCCTTGAATAATGCAGTGAACAAACGGACTTTTCAGCCGGAAGATCTGATTCCGGGGAACCGCAAGCCGAAAAAATATAAGAAAAATCTGCTGACCTCTCCCGGGACACTAACTTATATTGGTCCGGATGTTGAGTTAAAGACCAAAATCCGGAAAATCGTTTACAATGATCAGATCTTCCGGGACCAGCCGGTGAAATCGCTGCTGGATTGCAGCCCTGAAACTTCCGGTAAAAAAGCGGTTACCTGGCTTGATGTGGATGGGATCCATGAAACCACATTAATAGCGAAAATTGGGAAGCTGTATCAGCTGCACCCGCTTTTGCTGGAAGATGTGGTGAACACGGAGCACAAGCCGAAACTGGAAATATACGACAGCGGACATTTGTTCCTGACTCTGAAAATGCTGCATGTCGATTCGGAATCGCCGATTTGTATTTCTGCGGAACACGTCAGTTTTGTATTGGGAACAGATTACTTACTGTCATTTCAGGAAGAGCTTAGCAATGATATTTTCACGCCAGTACTGGAAAGGTTGCAGGCTTCTGTGGGTAAAACACGCAGGAATGGGGCTGATTATTTGCTTTTTGCATTAATGGACATCGTGATTGACAATTATTTCATCGTGCTGGAAAAACTGGGAGACAGCCTGGATACGGTGGAAGACCAGGTGATCCGGGGTACTGAAGAACTATCGCTGAAAGAACTTTACTCGCTCAAACGCGAGTTGACCATGGCCAGAAGGGTTATATGGCCGCTGCGTGATATGATCAACCAGTTGATCCGTGAGGATAATCCATTGATAAATAAGGATACAATCCCCTATCTGCGCGATCTCTACGATCATGCGATGCAAGTTTTGGACACCATTGACTCGTATCGCGAACTCGTAGCAAGCCTTGCGGACGTGCACTTGTCCACGATCAGTAACCGCATGAATTCGGTCATGAAAACGTTGACGATTTTTTCGGCAGTTTTTATGCCGCTCACTTTTATCGTGGGTGTTTATGGCATGAATTTCGATAATATGCCCGAATTGAGAATGCATTACGGATATTATTATGTCTGGGGATTAATGATCGCGGTGACGATCGGGCTGATATTTTACTTCAAATCCAAGAAATGGATGTAAGGTTTGATACCTTTGTGGCCTGAAAATCGCATTGGAATGAACCTTACTGTAAACAGCTTTCAAACAATCACCACTGACGCCGCTTACCTGCTCACAGACAGCCGCCAGATCTCCTTTCCTGGTCAAAGCATATTTTTTGCAATTAAAGGCGACCGCCACGACGGACATCAGTTTTTGCCGGCTTTGTATGCAAGCGGCGTGAGGGAATTTGTGGTGGAAGATGCTGCTTATACGGAAATGCTACGTTGGGAAACGGCGGTTTGGAATGATGCCAGGATTTGGGTTGTGCCATCCAGTATCCGCGCTTTACAGGCATTGGTTGCTGAGAAACGGCGACAATTCAACCTCCCGGTTGTGGGCATAGCAGGCAGTAACGGCAAGACTATTGTTAAAGAATGGCTCGTCCAGCTGGCATCCCCCCGGGAGACCATTGTGGCAAGCCCGAAAAGTTATAACTCACAAATCGGCGTCCCGTTATCGGTTTGGAATATTGGAAAGCAGCACACGCTGGGGATTTTCGAAGCGGGCATTTCGCGTGCGCACGAAATGGAATACTTGCAACCCATTATGCAGCCAACGATTGGCATATTTACCAATATTGGCCCTGCCCATGACGATGGTTTTAAAAGCCGAAAGCAGAAGATCACTGAGAAACTTCGCTTATTTACGAAGGTTAAAAAACTCATTTACCGCAAAGATTACGCAGAGCTCGACGAAGAGATCAATCTGATATTAAAGCCCGTAAATACATTTTTGAAAACCATTAGCTGGGGCAAACCGGCATCTGGCGCTGATATCGTTGCGTCTTATCAAAAAGAGAAGTCTAAAACCACCATTTCACTAAAAGGAAAGTTTGGTAATGAAAAATTCGAGACCAACTTCACAGACGAAGCTTCCCTCGAAAACCTGACACATTGCATCGTTTTCCTGCTGGACTTTGGTTTTCCAAGTGCCGTTATTCAGGAAGGCATCGGGTTGCTGAAACCGGTTTCCATGCGTCTGGAACTCAAAGAAGGCATTAATCACAATTACATCATCGATGATGCTTATAACAATGATTTACAGGGACTTTCCATGGCGCTTAACTTTCTTTCGCAACAAGAACAGCGCCAGAAAAGAACCGTAATCCTTTCGGATGTTTTGCAAACTGGGCAAACGCCGGCAGAATTGTACAGAACTGTTGCCAAGCTCCTAAAAGAGAAGGCTATCGATCAATTGATCGGCATAGGACCAGAAATGCGCGGCCAGGCGGCAGCGTTCGACATTACCCGGACGCATTTTTTCGGCGATACTGAAACGTTCCTGCAAGAATTTCCATTCAACTCACTGTACGATAGCCTTGTACTCATCAAAGGTGCCAGGCCGTTCTCATTTGAAAAGATCGTCCAGCGGTTGCAGCAAAAAGCGCATGGAACTGTGTTTGAAATTAACCTGGACGCATTATCACATAATTTGAATTTTTACCGGTCAAAGGTAGGTGCCCAAACCAAGATTATGGCGATGGTTAAGGCCTTCGCTTATGGGACCGGAAGTTCGGAAGTTGCTTCTTTGCTGCAATTTCATCGCGTGGATTATCTGGGCGTTGCCTATGCCGATGAGGGTGTCGTTTTGAGGCAAAGCGGCATTACGCTGCCGATTATGGTCATGAATGCTACTTCGCAAGCATTTGACCTGCTTTTGCAATACAAATTAGAACCTGAAATTTACAGTCACCGGATTTTCACCGAATGGATCACATTCGTAAATAAAAACAAAGTCACCGCAGCAATCCCGGCCGTTCATTTGAAGCTTGACACGGGCATGCATCGTCTGGGATTTGTGAAAGATGATCTGGACTGGCTCATTGAAACACTTACAGCAAATCCACACATAAAGGTCGCGTCGATCTTCTCACATCTCGTTGGCGCTGACGAGGGTGTTCATAACGCTTTTTCAAAACAGCAGTTTGATCTTTTTCTGGAAGGTGCCACAAGAATTGAAAAAGCATTAGGCTATGCTACCATTAAACATATACTGAATTCGGCTGGCATTGTTCGGTTCCCTGATTATAAGCTGGATATGGTGCGTCTGGGAATCGGGCTTTACGGCGTGGAGGCAACCGGGCAGGAGCAGCAAGCATTGCAATCGGTAGGAACATTGAAGACTGTTGTATCACAGATCAAATATCTTTCCGCAGGTGAAACGGTCGGTTACAGCCGACGGGGCCATCTGGATCATGATGCTGCAATCGCGACGCTCGCCATCGGGTATGCGGATGGTTATGATCGCGGGCTGGGCAACGGCATTGGTAAAGTGTGGGTAAATGGCATGCTATGCCCGACAATCGGCAACATTTGCATGGATATGACCATGATCGATGTAACAGGGGCCAATGTGGAAGAAGGTGACGAGGTGATTATTTTCGGGAAGGAAATGTCGATTATTGAACTTTCAAAACAAATTAACACGATCCCCTATGAAATCCTGACTGGCATCGGGGACCGTGTTAAACGGGTCTTCTACAAAGAATAACTAAACTTGCGTCTCGTCGCGGGTTTCGGTAAGTTCTTCTGATTCAATGACCTCAGCGATTTCTGACGTGGCGCCACGAATCGGTTCGTCTTCGAAAAGGGACGTAGCCATCACCTGGTCGAGTGTTACATAGTAAAATGCTTCGTGCACATTCAGCGGCTCGGTTCCTTCTACGATCTCGCATTTGATGTAATTACCGTCCTCCTGCATTTCGTAAGCATTTACATTGTCTTGCAGGCTGTAATATAAAATGTGAATGGCCTCCTGGCGCACACGCGGGTCCACGAGTTTGAAGAGTGATTCGATGCGTTTGTCGAAACTCCGCACCATTGCATCAGCACTTCCGCCATAAACAAGCGGATTGCCATTCTGATGGAAATAAAATATTCTTGAATGTTCCAAAAAGTCGCCTACAAGCGATCTGACAGTGATATTCTCACTTAACCCAGCACGCTGGGGCCGGAGACAGCACATGCCGCGCACGATTAATTTGATCGGAACGCCTGCCTGAGAGGCTTTATAAAGTTCGAGAATGGTCGTTCTGTCTTCCAGGGAGTTGATTTTGATACAAATCCCGCTCTTCAATCCTGCACGGGCATTTTCCGCTTCCTGCTGAATTAACTCAACCAACTTATCGCGCATATAACGCGGCGCAGTGATCAGGTTTTGGTATTCAGATGGAATTGAATGTCCGGTGATAACATTAAAAAACTCCGAAATGTCGTGCGTGTATTCTTCGTTGGAAGTCAGCAAACCTGTGTCTGTGTAAAGCCTCGAAGTCTCCTCATTATAATTCCCGCTTGACAAATGGGCGTAACGCAACACCCGATTTCCCTCATTACGAACAATTAGCAGCAACTTCGTATGCGTTTTTAGCAAGCCAATTCCATATATCACAAAGCAGCCTGCTTTTTGCAGTCGTTGTGCTTCGCGGATGTTATTTTCCTCGTCAAACCTAGCTTTCACCTCGAATAAAACCGCGACGTGCTTGCCATTTTCAGCAGCATGCAAAAGCGCTTCGGTTACCCTTGAATTTTTCGCCAGCCTGTAAATCGTCAGTTTGATAGACAAAACCTTTGGATCTTCGGCAGCTTGTTCCAGCAACTGCAATACAGGCTCGAAATTGTTGTAAGGATGGTGCAGGAGGATATCTCGCTCGCGCATCACTTCAAAAATGTCGGGAATCCGCTCCCTGTCGAGTCCCAGCGGGGGCACAGGCGGATGGATTGCGGGAATCTGATCCTTGAATTCAGGATGCTTGATAATGCCCCAGAATGACGTGTAATCAATAAAACCATCAATCGGAAAGACATTATAATCGTCAATTTCCCAACGTTTTTTTATCAGGCTCAGCAAGTCAGGATTGGTGTCATGCTCGATGGAAACCTGCACAACGCGTCCCAAACGCCTGCTTTTTATCTTTTGCTTAATCTCATCAATGAAATCCGCCTCCACATCGTCGCTTTCTTCCAGAGAGAAATCGCCATTCCTGATGATCCTGAAAAGATTTGTGGAAACAATGTCTACATTTCGGTAAAGCTTGTGAATGTAAGCCCTCACAATGTCCTCAATGGGTAAAAACAACAATTCCTCTTCCCGATCTATCACATAAAAACGAGGCAGGTTTAAAGGCAGCTGCACAAATGACAGCTTTCGATCTTCTTCTGCAGTCGTCCCTTTCACTTGTGTGATCACACCCAGGATCAACACTTTGGCCAGCAAGACCGGAAATGCGTGGGTGTAGTCAAACAGCATGGGCGTCAGCATCGGATAAACCGTCCGCTCAAAGTATTCTTCAACGGCCGCCTTTTCGTCGTCATGGACATCGTCCAGCTTAATGATCTTAAAACCGTGCTGTTCAAACAGAGGCAAAAGCTGATTTTTATAGCAGTCATTCTGCTTCCTTACAAACTCGTGCAATTCACGCATAAGCACTTTTCTGAAAGGAATTTCCCTCAGACCTGAGTAATCAAGCCGCTCTTTTCCGAAATCCAGATAATTATAGAGGCTGCCCACACGAATTGTAAAAAATTCGTCCAGGTTGGATGAAGTAATGGCTAGAAATTTCAGGCGGTCGAACAGATTTCGCTCTTCATTGGTTGCCTGGTCCAGCACGCGGTCATTGAATTTCAGCCAACTAAGATCCCGGCTGATCAGATCGCTCTGCTGCACAAGTGTGTTGGCCTTCTCACTCGTCGGGCCAATAACTTTATTGTCTTCTGGAGAGACGTGGCCTTTGGTACTTTTAAAAAAAGCAAACAGGTTATTCAATCTGCCTTTTTTGCCGTTGCTATATATGGGATCGGTGGAGCCGGACATATTTTATTCTTTAAGGGTTGTGTTTGCGAATAGCAATAAAAATTTAACGAATCTAAGTATCTAATGTTTCTGCCAACATGAACTTTCTGTTAAATTTCAGTCAAAAAAACAAAAACGGATGACTGCAGTTGACAGCCATCCGTTTCCAAAACTTATCGGGAGTCAAGTGTTATACGTCTACACGCGCGTACTTGGCATTTTTCTCAATAAAATCGCGCCTCGGGGCCACTTCGTCGCCCATCAGCATTGAAAACAAATGGTCTGCTTCTGCCGCGGATTCAATCGAAACCCGTTTAAGGCTTCTCTTGTCAGGATTCATGGTCGTTTCCCACAATTGTTCCGCATTCATTTCTCCCAAACCTTTGTAACGCTGCACATTAACAGATTCTTCACGTCCCGCACCAATTTCACGGATAGCAGCTTCTCTTTGTGCCTCAGTCCAGCAGTATCTTTCTTCACGACCTTTTTTTACAAGGTAAAGCGGTGGCTGTGCAATGTAAATGTAGCCGTGGTCGATCAGTATCTTCATATAACGGAAGAAGAACGTCAGGATCAATGTACGAATGTGACTACCGTCAATATCGGCATCCGTCATGATCACGATCTTGTGGTAACGAAGCTTGTCAATGTTCAAAGCCCTTTCGTCGCCGTCCTTTCCGATCTGTACACCCATCGCGGTGAACATATTCTTGATCTCTTCGTTTTCGTAAATGCGATACTCCTGCGCTTTTTCCACATTCAGGATCTTACCACGAAGCGGCAAAATCGCCTGATATGCACGGTTACGGCCTTGTTTCGCCGTTCCACCCGCAGAGTCCCCTTCGACCAGATACAGTTCGCAAACATTCGGGTCTGTTTCGGAGCAGTCGGACAGTTTACCTGGCAAACCTGTTCCAGTAAGGATATTTTTCCGCTGCACCATTTCGCGTGCTTTTTTGGCAGCGATACGTGCCTTGGCAGCCAGGATTACCTTATCAATAATGACGCGGGCTTCTTTTGGATGCTCGTTCAGGTAATTATCAAGCATTTCAGATACAACCTGACTCACAACACCGGTCACTTCCGAGTTTCCAAGTTTGGTTTTAGTCTGTCCTTCGAACTGCGGCTCCTGCACTTTGATAGAGATAACGGCTGTTAAGCCTTCCCGGAAGTCGTCACCACTGATTTCGATTTTTTCTTTGGCAAGAACCCCTGATTTCTCAGCGTAGTTTTTCAATGTTCTTGTCAACGCCGCCCGGAAACCGGAAACGTGCGTTCCGCCTTCGACGGTGTTAATGTTGTTCACATAAGAAAATACATTCTCGCTGTAAGAAGTGTTGTACATCATCGCTACTTCCACCGGAACAGATCCTTTCAATGTTTCCATGTGGATAGGCTCAGGGATCAATGGCTGGCGCGTCGCATCAAGATAGGTTACGAACTCGTTCAAACCGATTTCGGAATAGAATTCTTCGCCTCTGAATTTGCCGTCTTCGTCTTCCTCGCGCTTGTCTTCAAGGGTGATCCTGATTCTTTTGTTCAAATAGGATAATTCCCGGAGACGGGTTGCTACGGTCTCGTATTTGAACTCGGTAACCGTGAAGATGGTTGCGTCGGGCAGGAAGTGAATAAACGTCCCTGTTTTTTCTGACTCCCCGATCGTCCTTACAGGATAAAGCGGCTTGCCTTCGCTGTACTCTTGCTCGAATATTTTTCCTTCGCGGTGGATCTCCGCTCTCAAATGAATTGAAAGTGCATTTACGCAGGAAACCCCTACACCGTGCAAACCACCGGAAACCTTGTATGTATCTTTATCAAACTTACCACCGGCATGCAGAACGGTCAAAACGACCTCTAATGCAGACCTGCCTTCTTTTGTATGCATTCCTGTGGGAATACCACGACCATTATCCTGAACAGTAATGGAGTTATTTTTCTCAATTGTAACATTGATGGTGTCGCAATAGCCAGCCATCGCTTCGTCAATGGAGTTGTCGACAACCTCCCAAATCAAATGGTGAACCCCCTTAAAACCAGTGTCACCAATATACATGGCCGGACGCTTACGAACGGCCTCTAAACCCTCAAGAACCTGGATGTTTTCGGCTGAATAACTATTTACTTCAATCACTGCTTCGTTTGACATATAGTTTGTTTTACACTTGGATAAAAAGAACCATTTCAAGGCCTTTTAAGCCCGTAAAGATACGATTTTTTTACCGTCTAACCTAGCGGAAAAAACATTGGGATAACATCAGAAAGACTATTTCAGGCTATATTGGGAGCCAGATACAAAAAGGGATTTATCTAATTTGTAAAACACCTTTTCCCCGCGGTTACTTACGTCCAAAATACCCATGTCATAGGTTCCCGGAACGAGGTCATCCTGCCTGAAAAGTGTATTGAAGCCGGTTTTGTAATAATGTCCTTTTGTGAGAATTTCCTTGCGCGCATCTACCTTCGGATTGGCATTCATGAGATGGATAACGCCTGTTTTCTGATCCCTCAAAACCATAAACCGGTCGCCTGCCAGTCCCTTTCTTTCGGGGAGCGCATTGCTGGCGACAAAGTAATAGGTAAGATGCTCAACGCCGTCCCGGATCATCCGTTCCAGCTTCCAGTCTTCCACATAAAGCTGGTAATCCCTGGCTGCTTTGCCGTTCGCATTTAACATCGAATCCAGCTGGTTCCGCTCTACAATGGGTTTTGGTAAATGAAAAAATCCTTTTTCATAGCCTGGGATCAGGTAAAAGCTTCCGTTTCTGATGATTGTCTTTTCAACCGAAAACATATTGCGGTTCGTTTTCCAATTGTAAACATCGGCCAGATAGGTCGTTCTTTTGATCGCGACGGTTCCGGTAAATTTGTAGTAAGAATAAACGCAGTAGAAAATGCTTAGTGCGGTAATGCTGTAAAAAACGGCTTTTCTGCGAAAAATGGAAGTATAGTCCAGCAGCAGAATGTAGAAGATAACAGTGGACAGCGACGCATATATCTGAAACCGGCTTGCAATTGTGCTGCCCGCCCAGGAGCGGAAAAGTGCGATCACCGTGCTCGTTATAAAGATGAATGCGAACAAGGTAAGCAACTCGACCGTTCCGGGCTTAATGTTTACCGGTTTGTTGAAATATATCGCCGCCACACGCCAGACGATGTAAACCATAAATGCAATGATTATCGCTCCCCAAACCGCCGAGAAAAACACCGGAAAAGCCCAGAGTGACATTGCCGAACCAATAAAGCCGAAAAGGGAAGAGAAAAACACAACCAGGTCCTTCGGCAAGTTAACAGCCTGACCCGACTCGTAACCGGCCAGATAAATGACCAGACACAGGATCATGAATACCCCGGAAATAATAGCCCTTTTAAAGTCCCTGAAACAGAGAAAGTAAAATATGATCGCCGGGAAGGACAAAATACCGTTACCATGCGTGAAAGTGGCCAGAAAACAGCAAAGCATAGCTCCATAAAGCGCCAGATTGGTCCGTCGCGAAGCCAGAATGATAGCGGTTACGGTAAACGCCGTCAGAAACGAATGCTGCATCCCGTTCAATGCCCAGCCCGAGACGTCGTAGTAAAGCGGCTGAAAATACAGAAATGCGGCAGGAATGAAATAATAGAGCGGCAGCCGGGTCTTTTTGTATTGAAGATAAATGAAATAGAAAATGTAAGTAATGTTGATGGAAACCAGCGTGATATAAAACCGGAAATTGAGATGACCGGTCAAGGTGTACTCAATCAGGGAAATCAGACGGGGAACAACCGCTTTATGGTCGTTGAATGTGCGGAAAAGTTCGGTAATGAGCCCGGAAACCCCAAGCCCGCCCTGCGAAACAACCTCAATGAACTGGATTAATAGAAAATCGTCCTGATACGGAAAATTGACGGAGTAATAGTAGTTGTAAAATAAGTATACAAGAATGACCAAGCATATAACGATACCCGAGAGAAATCGTAACTTCATATTAAGCAAAAGTAGTTTGAATTGATTGCCCGGGCTTATCCTTTAACCCAGCATTTACTGATTCAAAACTAAACCTTTAAAACCGGATTTATAAATTTAGCCTGCTTTTTTACGCATCGGCAAATCTGGTTTGCTATAAGCTGCTACACAAAAAAGGAGCGAAGTTGATCTCCGCTCCTTTTGATAAATAATCTGTCTCTTTCTTTAATTCACAACAACTTTGTGCCTGACCTGCGTAGCGCCGTAGCCGACATTAAGAACGTATAAACCGGGCGTAAGTTTTGCTTTTGCTCTTACTGTCAGCTTGTCCGGCCCGTCCTGTTCAGTCATTACGGGTACATTCCTTCCTGTAATGTCGTTAAGCGTGATTTTTGGTGCTGTGCCGGTGTATTGCAATGAGATAATGCCTGCGGTTACCGGATTTGGATACAATGTAACCCTATCCAATGTTTCAAATCCGGCGGAAATGATTTTTGAATAAGCAAATGTGTTATCCTGATCCACCATTTTCAGGCGGTAGAGGTTTTCACCGGATAATGGATGTGGGTGGATAAAGTTGTAGGTTTTTAAAACCTTACCTTCCGAGAAAGCGGCCACCTCTCCTATTTTTGTCCACTGTTTTCCGTCAACGCCATGTTGTATTTCAAAATGGTCGCTGTTCGTTTCTTCGGAGGTCTGCCAGTCGAGCGACACCGCATTTTCCTGTTTCTTGCCGCTGAAATTTACCAATGTTACCGGCAGCTGCCCCGCATTGTGCGCAGAAATATAGAATGTTGAAAATCCATTCACATCAAACCGGATCCTCCATAAATTCAAGGTTGCATCCCATTGAATGTCATTGTCGTTCGGGTCAATGGTCACGTCCGGGTTCCCGGCGGTCATATCGCCGCGCCACTGCAGAATGCGAAGATTAGCCTTGCTGGCATTATCTGAGCTGTTTTTGGGCAATGACTCCGAACTTACTGCATTGAATGCGTTAAGCTCGTCCTGGCTCACATATAAGGTAACATTAGCGTTGCCCGGATTCGTACCACCCGGAACCAGCTTGAAGTGACGCTGTACAAGCGGCTGGTCGCCGTGAACGGTCACCTGCGGGTCCACGGTCACGGTGGCCGTAAATTTATCATTTCCATTGGTTAACCCATTACCCTTCACCGTTCCGATCAGCTTACAACCGGAACCGGTTAAATGAAAGTATTTACCGTCTGGAATGATGGAGGCTGATTGCTGGCCATTTGAAGCCAGTGACAAATCTTTGTACGAACAGCCCGGCTGAACCACATTGTTCTGCATTACAAAGCTGACAGGCTTGCCTCCTCCGTTATCAAATGTGCTTCTCCATTTCTTGTAAGCTTCGCAGTCGTTCGCGTAGCTGTCGCGCTGGGTGTAGCAACCGTCGTTATCGATCATGCTGGAAAGTGTAAAGTTATCGGAACTGGTCGCGGTCGGCGTGGTAACGGTTTTGTCTTTCACCCACTGCGAGGTCAGCGATTTCAGCGTATTCACCGCTTCCGGGTTTTTCAGCAAATTTTCGAAATAAAACAGGGTCACGATCTGGGCTCCGTGCGTATAGCTTTCTGTTGTCAGGTTGACGATCGACTGTGTGCCTGTAACGTAAGCAGCTTCATTTACATAGATTTTGCCGGGCAGATTGGACCGCAACAGGTCAATGGCAAAACGGTGATCATAAAATATGTCATCATTGATTTTTACCCCATCCAGGTCCGCACCGATTTCATTGAATGCGAGCGTACCGCGTGACCGGGAAAGCTTATCGTAAACGGACCCGTGGTGTGCCAGCACTTTGATATTGGGATCAATGCCTTTAACCGTGTTTTTGAAAAGGTTATTGGCTTCCTTCAAGACCAGCGTCCGGAATGCAAACCAATCCGTTCCGTCCGGGCCGGTAAATGTAGTGTTTGAAGGTCTTTTAGGGCCTACACTGTTAAACGATGCGTGATTGGTGCCCCATGCTGAGTTCAGATATTCAATATGTCCATACTTGCCTTTGAGCCAGTTTCTGTAAGCATTGGTCATGGGCTGCGAGTAGTCAGTTAATGCGGCGCCCATGTCCAACGGCTGCTCATAATGGTATTTTGTAGAGCCCATTTCGAATTCACCCTCGCCCTGGCGAGAATATATCAAGCTCACGTACAGCAGGTTATTTTGATCCTGCACATACTTATAGCGCTGAATCACCTTTTGTGTAAATGCCGTGATCCGGTCACGCGTAGATTGCGCAGCCAGCGAGGTCATTACAAACTGGAGGTTGATGTTGGGCCGGATAGGGCCGCCTTGTTTTTGAAAAACAGCTTCCTGACCATCGTAGTTGGCCACCATTACGCGGTCTTCCTTTTTCCAGCCATCACCGGTGTCAACCCCGTAACGGTCAGAAATCCCGTTGGTGACGTCATCCCCTGTGCTGACAGCAATATTGATTGCGACTTTCATCCCCAAGCGAGGTCGCCAGGTTGATCTGGTCATCATACTGTTTCCAGACGTTATAGTTTTGTCCGTTCTCCGATTTCAGGATCCGGGAAATCTTGCCTTCAATGGTTCCCCATTGTATCGTAAGGGCCACCGCATTGCAGCCAACGTCCTTGGCTGCCTGTATTGTTGTCAAGGATGGGCTGTCGTTTTCATTAACCAAGGAAACTGCGAAATAGCGAGGTTGCTGTGCCGACGAAACGAGTGGGATAAGGAATAGGGAAAAAGAAAAGAATAGTGAGCTAATCTGCCAATTTACGAATATACGTTTTTTCATATTTTACAATCACCTACCAGTTACAAATTATTCGATCCGTAAATATAAATAATTCTACTATACGGCTATATCTTTTTTATTTTTTCGCATTTTTCGGAAAAAATAATACTATATCAACATTTAAATGAATAATAGGGCGGTTTGATTGACTAATCGGCGAATAAAAGACTGTGAGCGCAATAATGTATTTTTTTACGCAGCGGGTCCGGCTAAGGATTCGGACATAAAAAAAAGGATATTTTCTGGGTCAGAAAATATCCTTTTGGCATTGTATCCAGACTGGTTTTACATCTTTTCCAGCGGGTGTTCTTTCAGCAATTGTTCCGGCGAATAGAAGTCCTTCTTGCTCTCAGTAGCCGCCCGGACCTGTTTGACTTTGTCCGGCATAATCGCCGCACCCTTATTCCCAAACGAATTACGGACATACGTTAAAACTGCCGCCATTTCCTCATCGTTAAGCAATCCGGCAAACGGCGTCATCGGCACTTGCCCCGGATATTTCTGGCCATTAACCTCGATGGGCCCTAATAAACCTTTCAAAGCCAGCTTAATTAGCCTTTCATCATTGCCCAGCACCCATTTTGTGCCGGTAAGCGGAGGAAAGCCGGAGGCTGTAAGTCCCTTTCCATCGGGCTGATGGCACGTTGCACAATAACCTTCTTTGGCATAAATGGTTTTCCCCAAAGTATAAAGTTCAAGTGCTTTACCTTTCAGCTCCGATTGCGTCACTTCCTGCTTTTCCTTCTTCATATTTTGCCCGTTAAGATGCGCCAGGGCTCCTTCGTAAGCGTGAATCGTCCAATCGTCCAAAGGCAATTTTTTCGCCTCGGCGAGTACCGCAAGGCCTTTTTCCTTTTCAATCCACGAAGCTGCGACGATAGCAACAAGCCTTACACGGCTATTTTCATCGCGCGCAGCCTGCATCAGCAACTCAGCCTGGTCCGGCACCTGGTGGCCTGTATAACGCACGACTTGTACCGCTGCGGCGCGTGCATGATAATCTTTTGCTTTCAAAACCTGCTTCAACAGCTTTTGATCTACCTTATCCAGCCCCCAGCTCACCCACAAAGCTTCCAGCAAATGATGTTCGTACCGCGGATCTTTCTTATCCAATGCAGCAGTCCAAGCAGTTATTTTAGGCAAAACCTGTGATGCATCACGTCCGCGTAATTCACGCCTCGTACGATAACGCGTGCGATATTCCGGTAATTTCAGGTTTTCAAGCAGTTCATCAATGCTGGCATCCGCAACCTTGGCCGGTTTAACCAAGGGTCTCGAAGGATATGTTACGCGGTAAACGCGGCCGTGCGAATGATCTCGCAAGGGATCACGGGCGTTGTGCTGCATGTGCCCGATAAGGATGTTATGCCAGTCGATCAGGTAAAGCGAGCCATCCGGCGCAAACTCCATGTCTACCGGACGGAAGTTACGGTCTTCGCTCACGATGAGGTCCGTACGGTGCGTGCTTTTGTAGCCGGTGCCGTCATCTTTCAATGTGTGTTCCTTGGTTCCGAGGAAACCAATGGTATTATTGATTAAAAAATCACCCTGCAATTCATCCGGAAAATGGCGGCTCGAAACGAATTCGAGTCCCGAAGTCGGCCTTACCCGATGCTTTTCTTCGATGAGCTGGACCGATTTATGGCTGGCTTCTCCATAGCGTGGCAAGATGGAGCCCGGCATCATCCAGCGCACATCGGGACTGGAAGTTTCGGCAAAAAATGGCTGTCCCCAGTCGTCAAATGCAATTCCCCAAGGATTAGGGATAGAAAGCTGTGCAGTGCGCTCCAACTTTTTAAGTTGCGGTGCGTATCTGTAAAAACCACCATTCGTAGCGCGAACCGGGCCATAAGAAGTCTCCACATTGGTATGCAAAAACACCCCTTCACCCGAATAAATCGCACCCGATGGGTCCACCGTAAATGCGTGGCTGTTGTGGTGCGTGTCATGATCGTCGAAACCGCTCAGCAGGATCTCACTTTTATCTGCTTTATCATCGCCGTTGGTGTCTGCGAAAAATTTCAGGTTTGTTCCTTGCGAAACATAAACGCCTTCTGGGGCAATTTCAAAGCCAAGCGGCAAATGCAGTCCGTCTGCAAAAACAGTTTGCTTATCTGCTTTTCCGTCACCATTGGTATCTTCCAGGATAATAATCTTATCATTTGGCTTGCTGTCCCCGGGCTTGTAGTGCGGATAACTTGGCATCGTCGCGATCCAAAGGCGGCCTTTGTTGTCGAAGGACATTTGCATTGGTTTTGCCAGATCAAGAAATTCCTCTTCGGATGCAAAAAGCTCAATTTTATAGCCTTCCGGCACTTTCAGCTTGGCTAGCGCGTCTTTCCCATACAAATATTCGAGACTTCCGTTCTTTTCAGGATTGAAGTTGGTTTTAACGGGAGGCAGTGGTTTGGTGTTTTTGTCGGCAGCGGCAAGGTCCGTTTTCTGGCCTTTCGATGCAGCCAGCCAGATCGCCTTGTCCCGAATGTCGGTCATCTCCCTGATTTTTTCGATCTCGGCAGGATAATTATCCGGTCCGAAAGGATTATAACGACGGCCATAAACGTGCACACCGTTTGGAATTTTATAATCGTTGTGCCACATCCAGTTTTTCTCATCCACCGCATCCTTAACCAACTTCCGGTTCGCTTCCGCTTTTGGCGATGCTTTGCCAAAAACCTGATCAGCAAGCAACAAACCCAGTTTTTTGTAGCCAGCCTCATTGAACTGTGACCCATCAATGGTCAGATCGTCTTTGCTTTCGGCATACCATTGTTTTGAAGGCGTGAATGCGTCAACAAAAAGCACATTGTTTTTCTCCGCAATCTCTCTCATTCCCTTTGTGTAAAGCGCAAGGTTTTCGTTTTCCTTTTTGCCATTAGGAAGGTCGAATTTGGCCGAAAGGTCCTCGAACGCAATCGGCGAAACAATGGCCAGTTGCGGCGCAGTGGCACCATTATATTTCTGGCTCAATGTATGTTTGATAAATGCATCGAGTTCCGCTTTGTAGTTTTCAAGACCCTCTTTTCCTTGAAATGACTCATTGTAACCAAAAAAAGCAATGATAACGTCTGTTTTCAAACGCGTTAGCCACTGGTCCGGCGTGTCGAAATGCCCTTCACTTTGCGATGGGTTGGCCAGCTCAGTCTGGAATTTTTCTGCTCCCGGAAACGCCCAGGGTGAATTGCGGCTTGCGTGCGGCCGGAAACCCGGCGTGTCGCCCCCGTCGCACATATTACGGATATAGAGCATGTCCTCGGGATAGCGAACCTGCAATTCCGTCTCAAAATTGTCGTAGTTCATCATTCTGGAACCCAGATTGTTTCCCAGCAAAACAATGCGGGAGCCTTTCTTGATGGGGATGGATGCAGATTGATTGAATTTAAAAGCACTGAAGGCGATAATGATCAGTCCGAATACTACAAGCGATATGTGTATACTGGTTTTTCTGGGTTTAGACATTTCGGTTGTTAAACTTTAAGTGGGGATTCAGGATATATTTTTTCAATTATTTCGCTTCTCGATACTGAACATTAATGTCCATTTTGCCCTTCCATTTTGGGATTTTTAAACCCAACTCCCAATGTATAGCGTTGACAACCAACCTCTGAAATGATTCGATTTTAAAATCGTCCGGATGGCCTAAAGTGGTCATGAAGATTTTAGCACCAAACGAATTCGTCCCTGTCCAGGCAACCGGATTTTCGATCGCTTCATGCTCCGGATCGACCGCTTTGCCCATTAATAATAATGTAGAACCTTTGGTTGGATAATCCGGAAGGACTCTGTAAAGCCACGATCTGGCATGAAATGGCGTGGTAACACCTGTCAGGATCGGGTTTTTGGCTTGGTTCGGAATCGCAGTAACGTCTGTGCTGCTTGTATGCCCGTAATGCGTATGCTTCGCTGCGCCGCCCCAGCCCGGAGGCGAATTCAGCGCAAATTCACCGAATGCATTCCATTTTTCATTTTCACTTCCTTTGGGATAATTGAATGCGTGAGTGGTTGTGCGGAAGCCCATTAACGGCTTTTTGGTTTTGAGATAAGCATCAATATGCGCGAGCTGTTCCTTAGGAAGTTGTCGCCAGCGAAGATAGAAAACGGCAAGGTCCGCGTCCTTCAACGCTTCGAGACCGGGAATGTCGTTTTCGCTGTTAGGGCCGGGATAGGCTTTCAGGACAATGGTTCTCATGCCATAATTTTTTTCCAGCTCGGCGGCGATGAGCGGCAGTGTTTCCTCTCCGCTATACTCGTGGTCACCCGTTACAAACACGACGAGCGGTTTCTTGTCTTTTTTACTGGATTGGGCAAAACTTGCGTTCACAAGCAGGAAAACGCCAAATAACAATGCGATGGAAAAACAACGCTTACTTACATGCATGGTGAAGAGATTTAGGACTGAATCTGGACTGTAGTAATATAACGCAAATATTCCGGGAAACTACTGCCTTCCTATTGAAGACTGTTTCGTCCCATTTTTCCCTTACTTTTTTATAGAACTTTGCAACATGGGCAGTAAAAAGTAGAGCATACGCTCAAAAAGGGCTATTTAATAAAGCTAAACCCAACAGAAAAGGAGAATCGCGAGAGGTCCACGCTGTCGTCCTTGGATAGATGAAGCGTTTCGGTGTTGAATTCCGTTTTCCGTTGCATGCGGTAAACGGCGCCCATCATGGCGGCACCGGTGAGGTTAAGCGCGAATTTCTGGCTAAAACGATGTTCAAAACCCACGCTGACGCCCCAGCCCATTGTTTTGCCATTGAATGTGAATTGATTATCGTCTGCCCGCGTATGGTTGCGGTAAGGCTGATATCCCAGTAAAAGTGAAGTTAAAATGGCGTTCCTGGGATTTTTTGAGATCGCCCTGTGAATGATTTGTCCTCCCAAAAACTGAATTGTGACATCTTCCGTCAGCTCATTTCCCTGACTGGCTTTGCTCTGATAGCGATCATACTTCATCCCAAAACCAACCTTTTTCCAGGGAAAGTAAGCGACATCGCCTCCATAGGAAATGCCCGATTTGAGATCTTTAATATAACGATCCCTCTCCGCGCTGATTTTTCGCCCCGACCTGAAAACCCGCTTTCCATAACCTCCATTGACGCCAAACTTCCACCTGGAATCGGCGGCAGACAACTCCGTTTTAGCGGTTTCCTGTGCGTGCAAGCGCATGCTTGTGAGGCAAGTGAGCAGCAGCAAAATGATCGTTATGTTCTTCATTACGCGAGTAAACCTGAGTGCCGGGTTCCCCAAAACTACTGATTTAGCAGCAAAAATTGGCGGTCAATGCTTCCGTATTTGTTAAATGGCTGGTTTTATGCCGTTTGTTTTCAATTTCTCAACAATAAAATTACCGATCGCCTTTCCCTGACTCTGGCCGTTTTCGATAGCATCTCGATAATGTATGCCGCCGTACAACCTGGAAATCGCAGCTTCCTCCGCCGCCTGCCTGAACGATTTGAAATCGCGCGTCGGCAAATCAAAAATCACTTCCGTATCATCGCGGAAAGCAAAATTATCACCCAAAAGATAGGTTAATGTTTCGGAAACCGCTGTGGAAATGACGCTATGTCCGCTGGTGTATTCGGGAAAAGGTGGTGTTTGCAACAGCGGTTGCCATTTTTGATCGATGTAACGCGTGATGACTGTCTCGGGCCTGACGCGGCTGCTGCGGTATTTTTCGTCCCAGCAACTGATGAAAGAGTCCATCAGCGTTGCGGCGGCCAGGGCGTGTATCATAATGCCCTTATCCAAGTCCAGCCCTGCTTTTGTGGTGGCAATGCTCGTAATGTTCATCCAATGTCCACCCGGACTTATTTTTTTAAAGCCGATGGACATATGCCCGGATGTATTGATTGCGAACGGGTTACAATCCCAGTAAGAAGCGATAAACCGCTCTTTTTCTGTCAAATTCCTGCCAACATGGTAGACTTCTTTTGAAAGCCTATAAAATTCGCTGGTGCTGTCTTTGCTGAATTCCACTGGTGGTTTGGGCAAAAACTGATTGCAGGAATCGATCATAATCGGCCGGATCGTTTTCCAGTGCGGCTCGATGCCCTCCATATACCCGGGGGGCGTCGGATACCAGTAACCGTCGCCTTTTTTGGGGCGGTAACGCAGTCTGGTGCTCAATTTCAGGTAACCATCGGTGTTGGCATTGGTCACAATTTTCTTCGCAACTTCCTGGGCGACAGCCATTGCGTCGTCAATGCTTTTTTGCGAATGCCCTTCCCGTAACAATGCAATGATCAGCTTTTTCTGGTCCTCTTCCAGCATATAACCCGATGGAAGGATGAGGCGCCCCGTTTCCAAAATGCAATACAGCGCCGCAATTTGGTAATTATAGCCCGGCGCGCCGGTAATCGCAAGGGGCGGAATGCTTGGTATGAACTTGGTTGGAGAAACGATTTGCTTGTTATGCTGTGCCACGATTTCGTAGGCGCCCATGAGGCAATGTGTGTAAAAACGGCTTGCCGCCGGCGGGTTCACCACGTCGTGGATCATGACCATGGTGATTGAGAAAACGGCTGGCTGCAAATGGGTCCGCAGCTCTGTCTTCGTTTTTTGTCCCACCGCGACCTCGCTCACCAGCAACATCAGAATTAAAAATATACGGATCACTTTGTTCTTTTATAAAATTGTAATGACTGGTTAAATGCGCCTATAACCAGACAAGGTTCATTGTGAATGTCAATCTGAATGCAGGATTTTACGTCGCCAACGACCGATAATCCCGAAAGCGGCTGGCTAATGTAAGTAAAACCACCTTTGCCGTCACCTGCCAGCACACAGCCGTAATTGGCGTCCATACTGCCGATTTTCAGCCTGTTATCTGTTTTGTTTCCCAATAAAAGCAAATCTGCTTTCCCATCCTTATTATAGTCGCCGGATGCAATCATGGTTACGGGTGCAAACTGTGCCTGTACAGGCAAGGGCTGTTTTTCAAATGTTCCGTTTTTATTTAAAAAGCATACGGAGCGCATTTCAGTCACTTCCAGCTTTGTCGCATTGGTCAGGTCTTCCGGTGAAAACATGTTAGTGATCGACGCATTTGCGTAATCCTTATAGTACGGGAATTTCTTGCGCATGGGATAGATCTGATCATTCAGCTCGTCGCGGCTTACAAATGGGTAGGATTTCCCCTGCACGTAAAAGCTGAAAAACGGATCAATGGAGCCGTTTTTGTCGAAATCTGCATAATATAGTTCTGCTGGCTCTTTCTCGGATGCTTTAATCTGCGTGTTCAGGCCTATATTCCCCGCCACGATGTCCAGCTTGCCATCCTGATCCAGATCGCTGATGTGTAAAGATGACCAGAAACCAGATTCTTCTTTTTTGAAAAACTTTAATGTGTTGTCTGTGAAATCATTGTTACTAAAGGAAAACACTTTCACGGGCATCATTTCACCGCACATGATCAGCTCAACATTGCCGTCCGCGTCCAGATCCGCCCATTGTGCGTCGGTTACCATGCCAATTTTGAAGAATGGCGAGTCTTTCACCTTATAATTTCCTTTTCCATCATTGATCAATAAATAGGAAACGGGCGTTTCGGGATAACGGCCGGGGATTATGCGGCCACCGACGAACAAGTCCTGATCGCCATCTTTATCAAAATCAAATGCGCGAACACAGGATTTGCTGCTGGATTTCAGGTTGGGGAGAGAC
The DNA here is from genome assembly GCF_022869785.1 of Dyadobacter chenwenxiniae. Classification (NCBI taxonomy): domain Bacteria; kingdom Pseudomonadati; phylum Bacteroidota; class Cytophagia; order Cytophagales; family Spirosomataceae; genus Dyadobacter; species Dyadobacter chenwenxiniae. Next base: position 3,940,098 of record NZ_CP094997.1, read on the forward strand.
AAAACAGAAAGGTTAAGCTTCCCTTTTCCGTCATTGAGATACATTTCATCTTGCAGTGAAATTGTATTTGGCTCAAACATGGAATAACCGCCCTTGGCCACATACAGATCATCAAAACCATCGCCATTGGCATCGAAAAAGATGGCAGAAGTGGCTGCGGAAATATTCTCGTCACCCACTGCGAAATCGGGCATTTCCTTGAATGTTCCATCCTTTTGCTGTAACCAGATTTTTGCCTGCTTATTCTGGTCGCCGCTTACAAAAACATCTTCCAAACCATCCTTATTCACATCACCTTTCGCCACGATCGGGCCGGTTTGTGAATACATGGACAACATTAAGGGCTGACGTTTGAAATCATTTTCATTAAAACCTTCGTGCTGGTAGGCAATGCTGCTGTTCTGTTTCTGAAAAATAGGCGCGGCGTGTTTTGTCATTAGCGGCTTAGCACTCGCTTTTCCTGATTTTTCCAGCACCAATAATTGATTGGCCTTAACATTTTCCAAAACCTCGATGGCGCCATCCGGCCAAATCACTTTTACGGAATCAATGGAAATCGCTTTTTCCAATCCGAAATGCAGCCGCGTAGGTGTGCACGACAAGTAACCGCGGTTGGGATTTACTTCCTGATATTGTTGCGTGCCTTTTGCAAAAACATAAACCTTCGCCCCGACTGCATTTTTATTAGCCGCATTATCTTTGAGCTTCATCTGAAACCACGCATTCCCGGCCTGTTCCTTGCTCATGTTCTGATACACGAAAGCGGGATCATTAATGTTGTTTACCACCAGGTCCAGGTCGCCGTCATTGTCCAGATCGGCGTAAATGGCTCCGCTAGAAACAGCAGGGTGCGCCATTCCCCACGGTTCCTGCATTTTGGTAAATGTAAGATCTTTGTTATTTCGGAAAATGTAGCTGGCCAGCTTGGTGGAAGGCATCGCCTTAATGAGGTCCATCAGCTGAAAAGGCTCTTTATCCACGGCCCTTCTGATCTTGTAATCGCCCCAATATTTGAGGAAATCCTTATTGGTATAATCCCTTAAATAACCATTGGAAACGAAAAGATCTTTAAAACCATCATTGTCGAAATCAGCGAGCAGCGGGGTCCAGCTCCAGTCCGTGTTGGAGACGCCGGAAAACTGGGCAATTTCGCTGAATGTGCCGTCGCCGTTGTTGAGCTGCAACATGTTACGCATGTATTGCTTGTGCAGTTTCTGGTTCATCATGAGCTCAAATGCTTCATAATTTTCCTGTAACTGCAATAATTTCTGACGCTGGTTATCTTCGGGAAGCATATCCAGCGACATGACGTCCGGCAGGCCGTCATTATTGAAATCCGCAATGTCAACGCCCATCGAAAACTGGGCTAAATGCCTGAAATACTGCTGGGTAACATCCGTAAATGTTCCATTTTTATTATTGATATATAAATAATCCGACTCGTTATAATCGTTGGTCACGTAAATGTCCTGCCAGCCGTCCTGGTTCACGTCCGCAATGGCCATGCCCAATCCGAATGTGAGCGGATACTGGTGAATGCCCGCTTTTTGGGTTACTTCTTCGAAATGATTCTTTTTGTTTTCAAATAATTTATTGCCTGCGAGCATATCCGTTTCCTGCTTGAACTTCGCGAGCTCCATATTGTCAATTTTCTTGACGCTATGGTTCAAAAGCATCATATCCAGGTCGCCGTCGTTGTCGTAGTCAAAAAATGCTGCTTGTGTGCTGTAACTGACATTATCTAGGCCATATTGAGCTGCCTGTTCTACAAATTTGAGGTTTCCCTGATTGATAAAAAGCTGGTTTTTACGCATTTCATCGGCTACTTTACCTGAGTAGCAAATGTAAATGTCCAGCAGGCCGTCGCCGTTCACATCGGCCATGGTCACGCCCGTTTTCCAGCCGCCCTTGCGCCCTTCCAGGCCTTTTCCGGCTGCATTGGTAATGTCTTTGAATTTTAAAGCCTGCCCTTTTGTGGCTCCCAGATTGAGATAGAGCTTGTTAGAGCCCATGTTGGAAGTGAAGAAAAGATCTTCGAAACCATCATTGTTAATGTCGCCCACCGCCACGCCGCCGCCATTGTAAAAGTATTCGTACGACATCACATTCTGCTTTTCATCCTCGATGATTATGTTGGAAAAAGCGATGCCCGTTTGCTTTGCTGGAAGAAGTTGGAACAATGGCTGCTGTGCCCTGACTGCGGCCAGATGCAGCGTCAGGAGCAATACAAAAACAAGGTAACGATGGCGCTTTTTTGTGAGCATTAAGCTGTTGTGCCTGATAAAGAGGAAGATTTCTTGTAAAATAAAAAACTTCAACGAAAGGTTGAAGTTAAAACTTAGTGCATTCAATTTGTTTTAAAGCGGTAAGAAAATTTACATTTCTTACCGCTTTAATTTTATTTATTTATCCCACCATATGCGCGAAACCCAGTTGTCTCCGCCGGAAAGTCGGCCTACCGCTTCGCCATAATTGGCTCCGTTCTGAGCAGCTTCGGTTGTTGGGTAAGGCTGTCTTCTTGGAATTGCCCCTCCCGAGAAGTTACCTACGTAGTTTACAGCTTTCAACTCAGGGAAACCAGAACGTTTCCAGTTGTTCCAGGATTCTGTAAAGTTGAACAATATCCCTGTTGTAGCCCAGATTTGTTCATTGATCTGCTTCAAAGCATTAGCAGCAACGAGCGGGTGTGCCGTTGCGTAAGCGTCCGCCACCGCAGGCGTGATCGCAGCAGCTGCGCCATACTTGCCCAGTGACTGAATACCAGCAGAAACGCCATTTTTATAATGCGCCGCTGCCGTTCCGCCTACTGCATAACCTCTTGTTACCGCTTCCGCAAGCAGCAATTCTGTTTCAGCATAAGTAAGCACGAAAAGCGGTGCGCTTCTTGACCGATAAATTGCGGTCGGGCGTGAATAACGGCCGATAGGTGTCACATTCGCACCTGTTCCTGTGCCGCCCGGATAACCTGCACTCCTGGAAATGTCCGTTGCGCCGCCGTTCAGGTCGTAACCGTTTGGAAGGCCTAACTGAACTTCCGGTGCGCTGTTACCAGCAGAAGTAAGTGACTGATTAGCCGTTAGCCCAGCCGCAGGAACCTCTGCGATTCTACCTAAACGCGGATCATTTGTTGCTTTCAGATAATCGATCATTGTCTTGCTCCATCTTACCTGATAAATATCAGCTGGTGTAGACAAGGCTGCTCCGTTGCCATTGTTGTAAGCATTTGCTTCGTCCATGATGATGTATGCATCATCAGCAACGCTTGCGAACGTGCCGCCCGCTGCTGCTTTTTCTGCATAAGTTTTGGCAGTCGCAGGATCCGCTTTTGTCAAGCGCATTGCTAGTTTCAACATCAGTGAATAACCATATTTCTTCCATTTCACGATGCTTCCGTCATAACCTTCAAACGAATCATTGGTTGGAATAACAGCATCTGCATTTAAAGCGCCTATGGCCGTTTCCAGTCTTGTCAGCAATGATTTGTAAACAGCTTCCTGCGTATCATATGCTGGCAATGTAATGCCGGTTTTCGCTTGCAGCGCCTCTGTATAAGGCACATCTCCGTAAGTATCCGAGATTGTTGCAATGCTCTGCACCTGCATAATGATGGCAATGTTCATCAGGTTCACAAGTGCTGGCTTGTCTTTCGAAAGCTGCTCCATCTCGTAAGCAAGGCTGGCTGCGCGGAAACCTTTGTTCCAGGTGCTCGCCAGGTACGAATTCGTGTTGCTCGAAATTCCGTATTTGTCACCATTGGAATAATAGTTGGCTGCGCCGGAAGTAGTGGATGCCAGAACCTGCACCCACATGCTCTGGAACAGGATCCCACCATTGTAACCTGCCGTTGCATCTACATAATTGTACTGAACCGATGGCAGCAGCAAGTTGGCATCAAAAGTTTCGTCTGTTGCTTTTGTCGGGTCGGTGTTCAGTTCATCAAAGCTATCTGTACAGGACAAAGGAAGCAGCCCTGCCAGAATGATCATATTTATAAGACTCTTTTTCATGTTGTTTTTCATTTAAACTTGAAGTTTACATTCACACCATAATTGCGCGTTGCAGGTAAACTGGTTCCTTCAATACCCGCGTATCTCAGGTTCGCGCCGAACGTAGCTTCCGGATCGATGTTTTTGGTTTCTCTTGCGAAGTACAACAAATTACGTCCAACCAGAGAAATGTTCACAGCACGGATCAAAGGCCATTTTTCTACCATTTTCGATGGCAAGTTGTAACCTAATGTAAGCTGACGAAGTTTGATAAAATCACCGTCCACCACACTAATGCCCGTAACATTGTTCGCCAGAGCCGTGTAATACGCTTTTGCAGATGCACTCACGGTGTTAGGAGCGCCTGATTCGGTTACGCCTGTTATTACACCACCATCGCGGCCTACCAATGTCGCTTTGTTCAGACCGTTTCTGTAAGTGTAGTTTTCCGTTGCAGAAAGGATTTTGTTGCCGTAGTTGTAATCAACCAAAACACCAAAATTGAAATCGCCCAATCTGATGTCGTTGTTAAGCCCACCATATAATGTTGGCAACACCGATCCGTAGCTGGTCATCTTGTCGGCACGTACAGGCAAACCTGATGCATCTACAATGATCTGTCCGTTTGCGTGATATTTGTAATCATATGCACGGATCTGAGGACCGGCCTCTCCTACCACGAACGCTGTTACTGCATTACCCAATGTTGCACGGTTGGAACCAAGGTTAATGTCCAGGTTGTCCTGATCTGTGCTCAGGATCTTGTTTTTAACCGATGTCAGGTTGAAAGACACATTCCAGTCGAATTTCGAAGTTCTCACCGGTGAGCCTGTAAGCATTACTTCCAGACCTCTGTTTTGAACTGAACCTGTTCCTACCACACCTCTTACGTAACCCGTTGCACTACTATATGTTGCGGGCATGATTTCGTTTTTGGTTTTCTGATCGTAGTAAGAAACATCTAATCCAAGACGGCTTCCGAAGAATTTCAACTCAAAACCAACTTCAACTTCGCTTTTTGTAAATGGTTTCAGGAACAAGTTTGGAAGCTCGTCGCTGAAATTACCTGTCGGAACGCCATTGAAGGAGTTTCCTACACCATAATAAATCGCTGTTCCGTAAGGCGTTGAAGGCTCTCCACTCGTACGGGCGTAAGAAGCACGCACTTTACCAAAGCTAAGCGTTGATGAGTTCAAAAGATCTGTGAAGATGAAAGAACCTGTTACAGAAGGTGTAAAAATGCTTCTTGCACTGCTTGGCAGCGTGGAGTATGAGTCATAACGGCCGGTTGTGCTCAAATTCAGGATGCCTTTGTATCCCAGATCAACACTGTAATAGGCTGACTGAACTTCACTGTTCTGAACTTCATAGTTCCTGTTGAAATTCACGACGTTGTTCCAGCTGTACAAATAAGGAAGCACAAAAGGACCACCGCCGATCTGCACTTTCTCATATTGGTTTTTACGAAGGTTTGCACCAAGGATCGCGTCCAAAGTGAAATCGTCGCCGAAGCTTTTGGTAACACCCAACAAACCATCCACATTGATTTCTGTACGCTGCGCATTGGAAAGTTCATCCAGCGCGCCTTTGCCGTTCTGAGAAAAGCCTGTTCCCCAAGGGGTTACCTTGAAAATACGGTCATTTGCATTGTCATAACCAACCCTTCCCTGTGCGTAGATCCAGTCTGCAAACTGGTATTTCACTGCAACAGCAGAGATCAAACGTTTCCTTTTTACGTCGTTAACAAATTGATTAACAACAAAATATGGATTTGTAACATATTCATCGTCGCTGAAAACGATCTCCTTGCCGGTTTCAGGATTGAAACCCGGCGCAAGAATACGCTGATCGATGTTCGGAGCCAGGAAAATACCGTTGTTGGCATTCATAGGGCCATCGCTCAAAATAGGCTTGCCCTTGATTTTCTCATCGATGTAATTCGCCATTACATTAATGCTCAACTTTTTGGTAATGTTCTGATCCGCTGTAAGGTTGATGGTTTTTCTGCCCAATCCACTGTTTTCGATGATTGATTTTGTATCAAGATTAGCAACGGATAACCTGAACGATCCGTTATCGCCACCTTTGGTCACAGCAACACTGTTTGTGAAGTTGGAGCCCATGCGATAGAAATTCTTGATATTGTCTTTCTGAGCAGAGTAAGCATAGTTTTTGCCGTCAAACTGGATCACTTGTGAACCGTCCAGTCTTGCACCCCACGCCTGGCGGGCAGTTTGTTGTGCAGCCACAGCAGTTGTTGGTTTCAAGCCACCATCTCCCTGACCAAATTCATACTGAAAATCGGTCATATTGCGGGGCTCGTCCATGGAGTAGTTCATATTGTAATCCACGGAAAAGTCACCTTTTTTACCAGCTTTTGTTTTAACCAAAATAACACCATTGGATGCACGTGCACCAAACAAGGCAGAGGCAGCCTGACCTTTCAAAACAGTCATTGACTCGATATCGTCCGGGTTAAGGTTACCAATTCCGTCTCCACCGTCAGCTCCACCCCATTCTCCTGCACTTCCGCGCTGTGTGTTATCCATCGGAACGCCGTTGATCACGATCAATGGTGAGCCTCCCGAATTCATACTTGGCATACCCCGCATCAGGATTTTGGCTGTTCCACCAGGACCGCCGCTGGTTCCTTTTACATTCAAACCGGCCACACGTCCTGCCAATGAGTTCGCTACGTTGGTTTCGCGTGCTCTTGTCATCACTTCGCCACCGATCGTTGTCACTGAGTAACCCAGCTTTCTGGATTCTTTGGAGATACCCAATGCGGTAACAACAACTTCTTCAAGATTTGCAACGTCAGGAGCCATTTTTACATCTAATGTCGTGCGGTTTCCTACGCTCAATTCTTGTTTCAAGAAACCGATAGAGCTAAAAACAAGCACATCGCTGTCCTTAACACCTGAAACAGAGTAGTTTCCTTCGGCATCTGCATTGGTTCCTCTCGTAGAACCTTTCACGGTCACCGCCACACCAGGAAGTCCCTGGTCTTTCTCATCTGACACTTTACCTGTTATCGTCCTGTCTTGCGCAAAAGCCGATAATGAAGTAAGTAGCAGAAAGACTGCAAGCGAGACGAATCCCCTGGAGCAGCTTTTTAATAGCTTTTCTTTCATAGTTAGGATAAATTAGTACTAAAAAATTATGTTAAAACTGGTATCTGCCAAAGATTACACGGGTGCATAATTTGGTCAACAAATATCCTAAGTTCTGTGCTAATTAAATAATTTTAAGAATGTATTAACACATATTTATTTTTTTAACCATTTTCTAATACAGGAATACTACATTTTAATAACTGTTAAGTTATAGTGCAGGTACCCGAAAATTGTTGCATTGAAACGGACCGAACCTGAAAGGGGAAACTAGCGCTGACGAAGCAGATATGTAACCAGTGGTGCATTATTCATCGCGCAAAATAATTGCGTTCCCTGGCCGGAGGCTAGCATGGCCAAGTCACGAACCTCACCGGTTGTAAAAAAACCGCTTTTGGCCTGAGGAATGTATTCAAATTTGAGGCTGCCTTTGTTGAGGAAAAGCTGGACAAGGCTCGCATCGTTTTTGCCCATGCGGACGCGCGTCTGTTTGAGGTTACCACCGAGAATAATGTCCGATTTACCATCGGCATTTACATCAAAAATAGAGATTGCATAAACCGGAGCGAACTGTGCTTCCACAGGCAAGGCATGAAAGATGAGCTTCCCGTACCGGTTTTCTAAAATGCCGCTTTTATAGATTTTAGCGCTCAGTTTCCGGGCATTCTTTAATTTATCTCCGGGCAGAATTTCCGATAGTTTTGCTTTGGAGTAGGAAATGTAATCCGTGTATTTCTTTTTGAGTGAAGGAATCTGATCCAATAACTCATCCCGACTTGCGTATGGCATTTCTACGCCATTTTCGGTTACGCCTATCACGGGGACAATCCGCTGCAAATTGTCGAAATCGCCTGCATACAGGGCCAGGCTGTCGGGGGATGTGAGGTTCCATTGCCAGTTTGTCCCCATATTTCCAATTACAAAATCCATATCGCCATCATTGTCCAGGTCGGCCGACTTAATGGTGTTCCAACATCCGTTCAGCCCCGCGGTTCCGTAGGCTGCACTTGCATGGGATAACTTGCCAGCCTTATTGCTGAAAACCTGAATAGGCTCCCAGTCGGCGGTCAGGATCAGCTCCGGGTAGCCGTCTTTGTTCAGGTCCTGGAAAACAGCGTCTGTAATCATGCCGGCTTTTGCAAGCTGGGGCGCCAGGCGCTGGGTCTGATCCGTGAAATTTCCTTTGCCGTCATTGGTATACAAAAAGCCTCCCGCGCTTTCAGGAAATCGCCCAGGCGTAACGCGGACGCCGAGGAAAACGTCCAGGTCACCATCCCGATCGAAATCGGAAACGGCTATCGTACCGGCATTACCAGCAAGTTTTGGGAAAGATGTTCTCCTGTACTGACCGTTCGCATTGATATACAATCGTGGAATCAGCAGCGGATCTTCCGGATTAAGCTCATAACCGGCACTAACGATCAACAAGTCCTGATCTCCATCACCGTCTGCATCCAGAAATGCGGCCTCCGCATCTTCATATGCGGCATCTCCCTCGAATTCCGGTTGGCTGGATTTAATCCATTTCCCTTTTTGGCTAACAAACAAACTGCCCGCCTGCCCTCGCGCACCACCGATGTAAAAGTCATCTGTCCCGTCGCCGTTCATATCCTTTTGCGCCATTTTGGGGCCCTGGTAACTGAGCATATTGGGCAGCAATGTTTGTACCCTGAAATCATTTCGCGGATCTTCCAAATGTTTGAAATCAAAGGCAATCTCAGGCTCCCAATAAGTGACGGGCTTGCTGTAAGGCTTGTCGGACTGCTTTTCAGCGTCCGCATATTTTACGGTTAAGGGTTTATTAGCCACCGGATTTTTTAAAACCTGTCGGCTTCCGTCGGCCCACGTTACAACGAGTGAATCTATCTGACTATCACTACCCAACCCAAAATGCACCGGGCCCCATTGCGCAGACTGAAACCCGCGCACCGGCATAAAATGCTGGGTTTGCGTGAGGGAATCAGCGTAAAGCGTGAGTTTCGTGCCCGCCAGGAATGCATATTTGGGAGATTCCAGCTTCACTTTCAGGTAGTTACTTCTGATTTTTGTCTCTGCATTGTTTTTATAAACAAAAGCCTTCTGGTTCACATTGTTCGTCACAATGTCCAGGTCACCATCATTATCGAGATCGGCGTAAACAGCTCCGTTGGATTGATTTGTTTTTTCAAATCCCCATTCCTCCATTTTCCTTGCGAATGTCAGCCCCTTTTGATTTTGGAAAATATAATCCGGCTCATCAATGGGCGGCATTTGCGCGATGATCTCCATTTGCGTGGGCATCTTTCCACTCTGCCCGGCCTTCACCTGCATATCCGTTGAATATTTCAGAAACTCCATATTGGTATAATCCCTGGCGTAACCATTGGAAACGAAAATGTCCTTCCAGCCATCATTATCAAAATCGCCCATCAGCGCAGCCCAGCTCCAATCGGTGTTAGAAACCCCTGCCAATTGACCGATCTCGCTAAAAACCGGCACGCCATTGGCATTCACTCCGTTATTCAATTGCAGCATATTCCGCGAAGATTGGTCATGAAAACCGGCGCGGATGAGCTGCTGATACTTATCGTAATTATCGTCTCCCGAAGTTAATTTAATGCGCTCATTGGATGCAGGAAGCATGTCCAGCGTCATAATGTCCATCAAGCCATCATTATTAATGTCCGCCGCATCTGTTCCCATGGAGTAGAGCGAAACGTGGCCGGTGGCCTCGCGGATCACTTCTTTAAATTTGCCGTCCTTCTGATTGAGATACAGATAATCATTCTCATTGTAATCATTGGCAATATAAATGTCCTGCCAGCCATCATTGTTGAAATCATTGACATTGACCCCCAAACCAAAGCTCAGCACATTGGAAATGATGCCGGAGGAATCTGTCACATTCGTGAAACTGCCACCCTCATTCCTGAGCAGCTTATTGCCATAAGCGTCATTGCGCGGCTCGCGGTAACTGCCTATCAGGTTACTAAAACCAGCGTATTTCTGAACGGAATGGTTGAGTAAGAAACAATCGGTATCGCCGTCCCGGTCATAGTCGAAGAAAACGGCTTGTGTGGTGTAGGATAGGTCGTCAAGGCCGTACTGCGCAGCTTTTTCGGTAAATGTGGGAATGCCGTCTGCCGTTTTGCCATTGTTCACATAAAGCAATTTGCTTCGCAGGCGCGGATTTTGCGCACCGGCACGGCAAACGTAAATATCGATCCAGCCATCGTCATTAATGTCCACGAGCGAAACGCCCGTTTTCCAGCCCTCATTTAAGCCTGTCCCTGATTTTTCGGAAACATCTTCAAATTCAAAACCGCCTTTATTGAGATACAGTTTATTAGCCACCATGTTACCGGTGAAGTAAAGATCTACCAGGCCGTCGTTGTTGAAATCTGCCGCTGCCACGCCTCCTCCATTGTAAAAGTAGCCGTAAGCGAGCACATTATTTTCAGCCTCTTCCTTGATGTAATTATTGAAATCAATGCCTGTTTCGCCGGATTTGAGCAGCGTAAAAAGCGTGTCTTTGTTTTGGCAAGACGTGAAAAACAGGCAAATGGGAAGGAGTATACGGCCAATGTTCATCGTAACCAGCATCGAATGTTTGTATAAAAATAATGGATAGCAAAAAGGCAGGCAATGCGCCCGCCTTTTTGTTACATGCAGATTTCCATATGACATTATGGTTTGTCCCACCAAAGTCTGGTTGCGGAATTATCAGGGCCGCCCAGCAGCTTAACGGCCTCCGTCACAGCGGCTTGGTTCGTCTGCTTCTCACTGTCGACATACGGTGTCCGTCTCACCACCGCGTCTTTGGGTGAATCCGGATTATCGGAGTTGATCCTTGCATACAGTTTCGGATAACCTGTTCTACGATATTCTGCCCAGGCTTCATGCCCGTTTGGATAGTTTGCCAGCCATTTCTGTGTAATAATTTGTTCAAGTTGTTTTGCGGGAACTGTTGAGAATTTGACTGGAACATCTGTCAAAGCAGGCGATTTAACAAAGTCTGCCAGGGCAACCGGAGGCGTTGTGCCGTTGATATAAGCCGTAATGGCCGCAGCATCCGAAATACCCCATTGCTTCATGGCAGTTTCAATTCCTTTTTCATAAAATTCTTTTGCAGTGCCTGTCCCCATTTTCCATCCTTTCAATGCACCTTCTGCTTTGAGGAAATAGGCCTCAGATGCGTACATAATCGCAAACGGATTGGATCCTTGAACTGCCGGCAAAAACGCATCGGCTACATTGGAAGTGGCGCTGGCAGCATTAACAGGCTGACCTAACTCGCCCTGCGTGTAACCGTTACGCAACCCTTTGAATGTATTGGTTGTTCCTGGCACAGGTGCATAATATTTGCTGATGCGGGGATCCGCATAACCTTTCAAAACGCTTTCCATCGCCGCGCTCATACGGAACTCGTTCCATGCAGTGGCCTGGTTCATCGGATTGAACGAGTTGGGGGTTACTTTCAGGAACGCATCGTCTGCATTGGTTGCCAATGTTCCGGCGGCAGCGGCCGATTCGGCTTCGGTTTTAGCCAATGCGGGCTCTGCCTCGGACATCCGCATCGCGATCCGCAATCTCAGCGTGTTGGCAAACAGGATCCATTTATTCACATCTCCTGCGTAAATCTGGTCTACCGAGCTAAAAACTTTCGTGCCTTTCAGCGTTTCCAGCGTTGCAGTAGAAGCCTTCAATGTGGCAATGAAATCTTTGTAAATAAATTCCTGGCTGTCATAAGGAACAGACGCCTCACCACTGCCTACTTTGGAATAGGGAATAGGGCCCCAATAGTCGGTTCTTGGCAAATACATATACACTTTCCAGATGTTCGCCATTGCAAACTTGCCTGGATTTTCATATTTCCCGCCAGGGCCTGTATTTTCCAAAACACCTAATAATGCAGGAATTGCTGTGCCGTAGAAGTCATTCCAGGCTCCATTGAGCCAGTTACCAACCATTACATTGCGGTCTGAAGAAAAACCCTGCGCCACATTGGCAAAGTACTGGCCCTGCAAATCCGCAAAAAGGCTTTGGTAAGTTTGCCAGGCTGCAAAAATAGACCGGTATTGCGCTGCTGCATAAGCGTTTTCTGTTCCGGACTCATCCAGTTCAGTCAGCTTGGTCGGATTTGTATTGATCTCCTCAAAATTTCCCGTGCAGGAGTAAGTTGCCGCTGCAACAGTTGTAAGGAGAGCGAACGATAATATTTTATAGCTCCTTTTCATTTTTCAGATTTACAATTAGAATGTCAAATTAAGACTTACACCCAATGAGCGCGTGGACGGCATCGAGAACGACTCCAAACCAACCGTTGTATTGGCCGAGCCAGCAACCAACTCAGGATCAAAGCCTTTTGCTTTATTCATCAGGAAGAACAGGTTACGACCCACAAGAGAAAGTGAAGCGCCCTGGAACGGCGATTTTGCCAGAACGCCCGCAGGAATGCTATAACCAAGGGTGGCTTCTCTAAGCCTGATGTTGGAAGCACTGTATGTGAAGGCTTCTCCAATTGGTGTGTTACGTCCGCCAACAAATTTCCAGTAAGCTTCCGCGGTTGTTGACACCGTGCTGGCGCTTCCGTCGGTCTGAACGCCTTCCACAACCATTCCGTCACGTCCGGCAAGTGTTTCTTCTGTCACACCGTCCGCATAGATTACTGCATTGGTGAAAGAGGTTACAACTCCTCCGATTCTTCCGCTGATCAGGAAGCTCAGGTTAAAGCCTTTGTAGCTAAAACGGTTTGTTACACCACCTGTCCAGCTTGGGCGCGAGGTGCCTAACGGAACCGTCGTACTCGCGGTTACGAGCGGAATACCGTTCTTACCCACCTTAATACGTCCTTGGTCATCTCTCTGATAGCCCCGGCTATAAATCTGGCCCAATGCTTTCCCTTCCTCAGCACGCACGAAGTTCATAAAGTCTGAAGCGAGCGGCAACGTAGCAACCCTGTCTGATAATTTCACCACTTTATTCACATTCCTTGCGTAGTTCAGGTCAAGGTTCCAAGAGAAATTCTCCGTTTTGACCGGCGCTATGTTGAATGTTAATTCGATACCGCTGTTTTTTACATTACCTGCATTGATATATTCAAAGCTCCATCCCGAGGCCCGTGAAAGGGGAACCTGGAATAATTGATTTTTGGAATTACTGCTGTATAATGTAAGGTCAAACCCGATTCTGTTTTGCAGGAATTTTGCTTCCAGACCAATCTCACGTGCAGTGGTTAGCTCCGGTTTCAAGTCAGGGAAAGGCTTAATGTTATCACGAACAATAAAACCAGTGTTTCCACCCGCTACATAGGAATAGGTTTGCGCCAAAAGATATGGGCTTGCATCATTACCAGTCAATGCGTAGCTTCCTCTTATTTTGGCAAAAGAAATCGCCTGAGGCAGCTGGAACAAGCTAGATAATACTGCGGCGGCTCCGACAGAGGGGAAAAAGTAAGATTGGTTTGCTGTTGGCAATGTAGACGACCAGTCGTTTCTGGCTGATGCAGAAACGGTCAATGCATCTCTCCAGATCAAATCCGCGGATGCAAATACGCCTTGCTTGCGGGTTTGTGTAACCGTCCTGTTGGTCACCGAGTTTCTTGCATTGGTTGTTACAAACAAATTATCACGGTTCAAACCGTTGTTCAGGGTTTGGTGATTGACATAGTCGCGTTGCAAAATGTTACCACCAACTGTTGCGTCCAGCTTGAAGTTTTCGCCAAACTGCTTGCTTACCAGGGCAAACAAATCAAGGTTTAGTTCTGAATTGTCTCTCCAGTTGGTCTGGTAATCCCCGAAATCTGCGATTGTATATGTGTTGGTATACCATTTTCCTTCAAACTTATCAATATACTTGTCATAACCGGCACGTCCCATTACAGTTAACCAGGGCGTAGCTTTGTAGTTAAGAGATGTGAATCCGTAAATGCGGTCGCGGTTATCCAGTGCCAAAACGCGATTTTTGATCCAGTAAGGGTTTTGACCACCATTAGAACCCGGGTTCCAATAATTCTGCAGCGTTTTTCCTGTCGCCGGATCTACATATTCGAAATCCTTTGCCTGATCTAAGGCAATACTTCTCGGAAGACGCAGAATGTGGCGTTGCAAGTTGGCGAACGCTTCTCCCGTCTGCTGCCTGTTTTCAATTTTCTCGCTCAGATAAGTCACTTTACCATCGAAGCTCAGCTTGCTTGTGATCTGGCTGGACAAGCGTAAATTAAAGTTATTTCTGCTCAGTTTGTTATTGGAAACAACTCCTTTGGCTGACGTATTGGTGTATGAAAAGTACGTCTGCACTTTTTCATTGCCCGCAGTCAGCGACACTGAGTTCGCAAGGGATGTTCCGGTTGAGTAAAAATCCTTGTATGAATCGGGCTGTGGCGAATAAGCGTAGGTTTTGCCCTTATTGTCCGGATCCGGCCCCCATGCAGCTACTTGCTGTCCATCCATCTTTGGCCCCCAGCTAAATTCGCTGTTGGGCTGAAATTTACCTTCGACGCCCTGGCCATAGACATTCTGGAATTTCTGCAATTCCATCGCCTGCTCCATTTGGAATGTGCTGCTGATATTCACACCAACCCCCTTTCTAACCGCACCTTTTTTAGTAGTGATCAAAAGGGCGCCATTCGCAGCACGGCTTCCGTACAATGCCGTTGCAGACGCTCCTCTCAATACGTTAATCGATTCAATGTCGTCAGGGTTAATGCTGGAAAGACCATCGCTGGCATCACGACCACCGTTTGCATTGGCGGGACTGAAATTGGAGTTGTCAATAGGCACACCATCTACAACGATCAAAGCCTGGTTATTCCCTGTGATCGAACGGTCACCGCGCAAAACCACACGGCTGGAACCGCCCACCCCGGAAGATGAACGCACAATGTCCAAACCCGCAACACGCCCCGAAAGCGAGTTGGCGACGTTCAGTTCTCGTGCTTTGGAAAAATTGTCCGTATTGATCATCTGAGTGGCATAGCTCAGCGTTTTTTGCTCTTTCGAGATCCCCAGGGCCGTTACAACCACTTCACCCAGGTTCCGCACGTCCGGCTCCAAAGCCACGCTTACGTTGGAAGTTGAAGCGGTAACATCCACTTCTTTAGATGTATATCCCACAGAGGAAATGATGAGCGTACCTGTTGAGCCCATTGTAATGGTGAAACTCCCCTCGGCATCTGTGTTGGTTCCCCGGGTCGAGCCCTTAATGAGGATGTTTGCGCCGGGTATTCCTGTTCCGTTCTCATCGTTGACCTTACCGGTAAGCTGCCGGTCCTGGGCCATCGATACGGAATTAAAAAATGCCGTCACCAGTAGCGTGAGCAGCAGGCATTGTAGACCTCTTTACATAGGTTGAGCTTGGGTTTATTGAATTTTCATGAAATTTATGATTAATAAAGAACACAAGCAATTTATTTGGCAAAATTTAATTGTACTAAACTAATATTCCGTCAATTTGTATATATCAAGTCGTAAAAGTGACGATATCAGTGAAGGAAGAAATATTATTTGTCGAAGATACATTTAATAAAATCATCACGCATTTTATGCGTGCTCGAAACACAGCGTCACAAAGGCGGTTTCTGAAAATTTATCAAACTTAGAAATGGATCGTTCGAAAATGCAGTAAAACGAAGAGAGCAGGAAGTCGGTGCGAGGATCACCGGTCGTAACAATCCACACAGAACTAGTACTATTGCAAGATGATTATGTATTTAGCATGAGGCTGCTATTGATACTTCCGCCACGCACCCAGAATAGCGCCTGTTATTGCGTACACGAGCACACTCACACCGCCGTCAATGAACGAAAGCAGCAACGGACGCATGGAAAACATATCCTTTACAATGGTTTCAAAAAGGACAAAAACCACTCCGAAAAGCAAGCCGGTAAGCAAACCTGATAGTAACGATCTAACAGGAATCTTGGTGAAGACCCACGCCAGCGTATATGCCATAAGAGAAGAAGAAACAATGCTGGCAAGATACGGAACCGGGCTCGTCGCGCTTTTGATTTGTTCCATTGTAAAGCCGTTCAAAGCCATCCAGCGTTCCGAAAAAGCGGTATACCACAAGGCTGGTATGATTTGACCTAACACCACACATACAAGCACGGCCCAAAGATTGACAGATTGTTTTCTCATTTTTTGAGTGTTTTATTCAGTCATCGGCAGGAACTCCCGAGGCGGGCCCCCTGAGGCGGAGCCCCTGATTTCAAATATAGGATGTTTCGGAATTAGTTGTGTTTTTTTTATTTGGAGGATCGAACAAATTCGATATTGCGCTTCAAACCGTCAAATTTAGCCCTTTTGATAGGTGACCGGCGGAAAAGTTCGCGAAAAACTTCCTCTGTGATTTCCTGCCATTCATTATTCGTGAATCCTGCCAGGCTTTCGGGCAGGATGAACTCCTTAGTAGTATGCGGCTTAGAAAAACGGTTCCAGGGACACACATCCTGGCAGATATCGCAGCCGAAAATCCAGTTATTAAACTTACCCTGAGCTTCTTGCGGAATAGCTTCCTTTAATTCGATGGTGTAATAACTAATGCATTTGCTGCCGTCGACGACGAATGGCTCTGTAATCGCATCCGTCGGACAAGCATCAAGACATCTTGTGCAGGTCCCGCAATAATCCTGTACGGCACCGTCATAAGCGAGGTCCAGGTCGCAAATGATTTCTCCAATAAAGAAAAAACTGCCCATATCGCGGTTGAGCAGGTTAGAATGCTTTCCTACCCAGCCTAACCCACTTTTTGCAGCCCAGGCTTTATCCATAACCGGTGCAGAATCCACAAATATCCGGCCACTCACCTCCCCGATCTCCTCCTGAATGGCTTGCAAAAGCGCACCCAGCTTTTCTTTCAGAACATAATGATAATCAGTTCCATAAGCATATTTTGATAATTTGAGATCTTCGGGACCTTCTGGGAGCTTGTTCTCAGGGTAATAATTAAGGAGAACAGAAATGACACTTTTCGCCCCGTCCACAAGTTTTCGGGGATCGAGCCTTTTATCAAAATGATTGGCCATATAGCCCATTGCGCCGTGATGGTTCTTATTTAACCAGTTTTCGAGGCGCGGCGCTTCTGCTTCCAGAAAATCTGCTTTGGAAATGCCGCAGAAGTCAAAGCCATTTTCCGATGCCTTGGCTTTGATGAACTGACTTCTCTGCTGCCTTACAAGATCTTCTGCCGTCATAATGCAAAGTTACGAATTGATTGTAAAATGCCATCTTGTCAGTATTTTAGGCGTGGCAAAATAATTTAGTCAAGTTAAGGTCGATCAAAACGTCACAATATCACCAAGAGTTATGCCTGAAAACAACGAAACCAACATAGATCAAGACAAAAATTACGAAATGAATGAGGAACAAGCGCCAGTGGAAGCTGACAAGTTAGACAACGACGAATCGGTCGGAACAAATACAGTGCCTTTGGACAATGCAGGACAAGAAATCCATAATGAAGCGCCTGCTGAAAAAGATCCGATCGAGGAAGCCAGAATAGAACTTGCGGAAATGAAGGACAAATACATTCGCCTTTACGCTGATTTCGAGAATTTCAGGAGACGGACTGCCAAGGAAAAACTGGAAATGATTTCCGGGGCCAGCGCAGACATGGTAAAAGTAATCTTGCCAATCGTGGATGATTTCGAGCGCGCAAAAGTTTCATTTGAATCAACAACCGAAATCGACGCTTTAAAAGAGGGCGTGGATTTGATATATACAAAACTATTTAAAACGCTTGAAACCAAAGGATTAAAACCAATGGTCTCAAAAGGCGAAACATTTGATGCAGAGCTTCACGAATCCATTGCGCAGTTCCCTGCTCCCTCGGAAGATCTTAAAGGAAAAGTGATCGATGAGATCGAAAAAGGGTATTTTCTTAACGACAAAGTGATACGTTACGCGAAAGTGATCGTAGGAGCTTAATTTCAGCAAACTAAAATGGCAAAGAAAAGAGATTACTACGAAGTCCTTGGCGTAGACCGCGGTGCTGCCGCAGATGACATTAAGAAGGCTTATCGCAAGCTGGCAATTAAGTTCCACCCGGATAAAAACCCAGACGACCCTACTGCGGAAGACAAGTTCAAGGAAGCGGCGGAAGCATACAGCGTTCTCAGCGATGAAAACAAACGTGCGCGTTATGACCAGTTTGGCCACGCAGGTGTAGGCGGCGCGGGTGCAGGTGCGGGCGGTTTCAGCGGCGGAGGATTTTCAATGGACGATATTTTCTCTCAATTCGGCGATATTTTTGGCGATAGCAGCCCTTTTGGTGACATTTTCGGGCGCAGTGGCGGCGGAGGCGGTCGCCGGGTTCGTAAAGGTTCGGATTTAAGGATCAAGCTTAAACTGAACCTCGAAGAAGTTGCGAATGGTGTTGAGAAAAAAATAAAAGTAAAAAGGCACGTTACTTGCAATACTTGCGGCGGCAACGGAGCGAAAAACGGAACTTCGCTTACCAACTGCAATTCTTGTAACGGAACAGGTCAGGTTAGGAAAGTGGTGAGCACAATGCTTGGCCAGATGGTTTCAACGAGCACTTGCCCGACTTGTAATGGTGACGGCAAGATCATCAGCGAACGTTGCGATTCCTGCGCCGGAGAGGGACGTTTGTTACAGGACGACCTGATCACATTGAACATTCCGGGCGGCGTGGCAGAGGGAATGCAGCTTTCCATGTCTGGAAAAGGCAATGTGCCCACGCGCGGCGGCGTTGCCGGCGATCTTTTAATAGTAATCGAAGAAGAGGAAGATGCGAATCTGAAAAGAGACGGTAATAACATCGTTTTCGACATGCATTTGAGCTTTATCGACGCGACATTAGGAACATCTGTTGAAATCCCAACCATTGACGGCAAAGCCCGGATCAACATTGAATCGGGAACCCAGGCAGGAAAAATCCTGCGCTTGAAAGGTAAAGGGATCAAGGATCTCAACGGATATGGAAAAGGCGATCAATTGGTTCATATCAATGTCTGGACGCCGCAGCAGCTATCCTCGGATGAGCGCGAAACACTGGAATCGCTTCGCCATTCGCCCAACTTCCAGCCGAAGCCGGGTAAGAATGAAAAAGGTTTCTTTGACAAGATGAAGGATTTCTTTCACTGAAAACCTTTAACAAATCATTAAATATAAGGCAAGCCGTTTCAGCAATGAAGCGGCTTGTTTACTTTGAACGGGAATCGGGTAAACATTGTACTTAGTCTGAACAGGCGCTGGGAAGATGACAAGGCCCGATCCGCTTCGCCATTTATTTAAATCAAATATGAAAGAATTAGTAATTTCAATTGCCCTATTACTTCCCGGAATGCTTTTTGCTCAAAATACCAACCCATCTGAACTAACTTTCGCGACCTATAATGTAAGTATGGAAGCCGAAAATTATGTTCCGAAAGGCACCAAAGGCATTTCCGAACAAGTGCTGATCAATGAGTTGGCTACCGGAAAAAATGCACAGATCCACAACATTGCAAGGATCATAAAAACAGTTCGCCCGGATGTGATTTTGCTCAATGAATTTGACTATATAGCCGATCCGGAGCAAGGGATTTTGCAATTTGTCAAAGCCTATTTAAATGTTGATTCGGACGGCCAAAAGGCCATTGATTATCCCTATTACTATTATTCTACGGTAAATACGGGTCAGCCGAGCCCTTATGATCTTGACAATAATGGCAAAGCTGAGCGCTTCGGTGCTGATGCGTGGGGATTTGGTCTTTATCCCGGTCAATATGGAATGGCACTTTTGTCAAAATATCCGATTGAAAGCGATCAGGTGCGCACATTCCAGCATTTCAAATGGAAGGACATGCCGGAAGCTTTACAAACGAAAAAGCCTGATAACACCGACTGGTATACGCCCGAAGCCTGGCAGCAATTCCCACTTTCATCCAAATCGCACTGGGACATTCCCATCAAATTTGGTGCTAAAACAATCCACTTTCTGGCAAGCCATCCCACTCCGCCTAGCTTCGACGGTGCTGAGGACCGGAATGGCAAGCGTAACCATGACGAAATCCGTTTCTGGAAAGATTACATCAGCAGCGAACAAGGCGCCTATATATATGATGACAAAGGAAACAGGGGTGCATTGTCGTCGGACGCAAGTTTCGTGATCTTAGGGGATCAAAACGCATCGCCGGACGAAGGAAACGCCATTGGTGAAGGAATAAAATCATTGCTAGCGCACGCAAAAATAAATAACGAGGCAGCACCAGCCAGCAAAGGAGGCCCGGAACATTCCAGCAGCAACCCCTTCGCTAAAAACCACACAGCTGTATGGCGTATGCGCGCGGACTACGTGCTGCCATCAAGATCCGGATTGAAGGTTGTGGATAGCGGGGTCTTCTGGCCAGCCAAAGGTGAGCGGCTCGCTGAACTAGTTGAGAAACGAGAGTCCAGCTCGGACCACCGGTTGGTTTGGGTGAAGGTGAGGTTGGAGTAGCAGTGCGGCCGCCCGGTCAGGGGTGACAAAGGTAAGTTACCCTACCTGCTTGCTCTTCGTCCGCCAGGCGTTACCGAATTTCATTGAGAGTTAAGTAAGTTTCGCTGAACATAGTCATAAACTTTTCGGCTGTCACTACACAGTTTTTGTTTTTCCTATTAATAAGCATATATGAACTGACGCCGTCGTAAGCAAAATGTTCAAAAGTTTCCATCCCTATCACAGTGGAAGCAATGTATTTATAGATGATGTATCGTTGTGTGCGCACTCCTCTTTCTTGCTTTTTTGACTTTAAATCAACAGACGCTGCTCCTGCAAATGCAAAAGAAGCATCGGGGCACGAACTCAAAATAACTGGTATAGCTGACAAACATGTTATCATAATATTCCCTAAATCACCTCGACCCGTTATTTTAGAGTATTTGAAATCGCTTCGTTTGTCCTTTTTGCAATAAAACTTTATAGCAAAGACATTGCCCTCATGCGATTCAGCGTGCAAGACATAATGATATTTGGTAACAGGCGAAAAGAACTTGTATATAAGTGTGAACAGGTGCCTACTAGCATCTTTGCAAACATCCTTCTGAATAAAATTCAACTTATAGCCCGGGAAGTCGAATGTCAAGGAATCTTGTAATTGGTGCTAAAATTAGCATTCCTTTTTAAATCAGATTCGGACAGTTGCCTCCCAGCAAGCATGTCACTTGTGACTGGGGTAGCAGTGGATAAGGACTGCCAGTTGCGGCGATCACCCTTGGGTAAGGGCATTTTTTTTAGTGAAGATTTCATATTCAGAGTTTTCAAATCGGTCTCTGGTAGCGTGTGTATATACCAGTCTAAACTTATATTCCTAAGGATTCAGCATATAAAGATAATAAAAAATCCAATATCAACATTCTCAGCAAATGCCTGTAATGATGATATTGGATTTCTATTTTAAATACTTACTTCTACTGCCCGCCATACATATTGAACGCCGCCAAGTGCTTCTGGAAGATGGCTTCGTACTTTTTGGCTATGGCTTCTTGTTTGGCTTCACGGCATTCCTGGACGATGATCTGCATAATATAGAGATAAACGTTGGTGTCGCGACGTTTGGTGGTGCCGTTGTCTTTGGCCCACGTTAACACCTCGTCGGCACGGGTTGCCATTGTTTCTGCTATTTCCAACGCCTTCTTAGTTTCTCCTAAGTCGAACAATGGTCCGATGAAGTTTGCCGAGAACTGGTCGTATGGGATGCTCTTGTCCGGCATCGTAGCCAATGATCTTTCAATTGCTTTCTTGGCTTCATCTTTTCTGCCGTCTGCAATCAGCTGGCCTGTAAGACGAAGGAATGCGATCCGTGCCGTGGCAACCGGTGAGCCCAAATAAGTGTTATCGTAGTAAGTCTTCGGATTATCAAGCTCGCGCCAGAACATCTTGTTCATCAGGTTATTATACATTACATCTGTATTTACATAACCGTCGCTCGCACCCGGCACTTTCACAGGAAGCAGGCGGTAGGCATATCCTTCCAGCTGCATGTACTCTTTCAAGTTCAGATAACTGGATCCACCCAATGTTGAAGAGAAGTAAATCGGTCTGACCCAGTCATTTGTGGCAATGATATCGAGCATGATCAGGTCGGATTTGTACAAATCGCCTTTGCCGATCGTCCAGCTGATCGAATCACTTACAAACGGGACCAGATCGCTTTTGATAATGTTCATTTTCTTAATCGCTTCCGCATTAACAGGAAGGAAAAGAACGGAAGACGGCAAAATTGAAGTCATATCACCACTGGTCAGCGGCACTTGAATGGCTTTGTTTTCTTGTTTTACCAATCCCAGATATTCTTTCAAATTGATACCGCCTTTTACACTAGGAATTTCGTAAAAAGGCACAATATCATTTTTACCGAAAGCATAATTATTTTTATCCAAAGATATCGGAAGCGCTTCTGATAAGTAAGTCTTGCGCTTCATCTGATCGATATACCAGTCGGTTCCCAGCAAACTGAGGTTACACACGCGAACGTCCGTACGGAAACCCTCCACTTCCTGGACATACCATAAGGGGAATGTATCGTTATCCCCGCCTGTAAACAGGATTGCATTGGGCGCACAAGAATTCAGAAGATTTTTGGCAAAATCAACGGAGTGAAACCTGTTGTCACGGTTGTGATTATCCCAGCCTTTTACTCCCATTATCAATGGCACCACCAGGCAAACTGCCGTGGCTGCTCCTGCCCTTGTGGTGGCGCTCTTCACAAATTTCCCTAGTGCATCAGCTACGGAAATCACACCAAAACCAATCCAGATACAGAAAATGTAAAAAGACCCCACGTAAATGTAATCACGCTCACGGGGCTCTGTCGGGGGCGAGTTCAGGTAGACAACGAGTGCTACGCCTGTTAAGACAAACAATAATCCCAAGACAAGCAGATCCCGTTTTTGTCTGAAATAAACGATCACAACGCCAAGTAACCCAAGAATAAATGGCAGCATGAAATAGTTGTCGTGCGCTTTGTTATTGGCTATTGGTGCAGGGTATGTCTTACCTGCATCCCACGGAAGCATGTTTCCGGCCCCTTCTTCGTCGCTTTCACGCCCTACAAAGTTCCAGAGGAAATAACGCCAGTACATGTGCCCGATCTGGTAAGAGAACATAAAAGAAAGGTTAGCACCCATCGTCGGTTTCTGGCCTTCTGCAAGGCCGGTCATTTGCTGGTACAATTGCGGGTGACCCGACTGCGTGCTATACATACGGGGCAACAGCATACTGCTTCCGGGCTCGTACTCATACTCAGGACGATAGTCGTAAATCGCGTATTTCCCATCCTGCTTGCGATACATGGGCGCACCGCGTTTCTGGCTAACCGGACGCGAAACAAATGAAGGGCCGTATAGCAATGGACGGCTGCCATATTGCTCTCTTTTCAGATAAGAAACGAAGCTCAGAACGTCATTAGGGTTGTTCTCATTGATCGGCGGATTGTATTCAGCGCGTACAAGCACCATCAGATAACTTGCATAACCTATTAAAACAAAAGCCAGCGAAAGAAGACTTGTGTTAAGCAGGACATTGCCTTTTTTGTGAGAGTAACGAATCCCCCAGATGATGGCACCAATGAAAATAATAATGAAGAATATAACACCCGATTTGTAAGGAAGCCCGAGTGAGTTAACGAAGAATATCTCGAATTTTCCGGCCACGCTCGGCAAGCCTGGAATGATTCCTGAGTTGATAATGGCAAGGACCACAAGCCCGCCTGCGAACGCAAGGATGCCTCCGAAAACGCTAACCTTTGGAAATTTTTTGAAATAATAAACAAGGGCCAGCGCCGGAATAGTTACCAAATTCAGCAAATGGACACCAATTGAAAGTCCAACCAGGTAAGCGATAAAGATCAGCCAACGGTTCTCAGCAGCCGGATCGTCGACGCGTTCCCACTTGAAAACCGCCCAGATTACAATCGCTGTGAAGAATGACGACATCCCGTAAACCTCTGCTTCAACGGCTGAAAACCAGAATGAATCGGACCAGGTATAAGCAAGCGAGCCCACGATCCCAGCGCCCATTAACAAAATGATGTCGCCTGAAGTAAGATCTGCGTCGGATTTAGCGATCAGTTTACGCGCAAGCAATGTAATGGTCCAGAACAGAAAAAGGATTGTGAAAGCACTGCTCAGCACAGAAACCATGTTGATCCAATAAGCAACATTGCTGAGGTCACCGAATGCAAGAAGGGAAAAAATGCGGCCTATTAACAGGAAAAAAGGTGCTCCCGGAGGGTGTGGCACCTGTAATTTGAAAGCACAAGCAATGAATTCTCCGCAATCCCAAAAACTGGCAGTTCGTTCAACTGTGAGCGTATATGTGATTAATGCAATTGCGAAAACAATCCAACCCGTAAGGTTGTTGGAACGGTTGAAACGGGTCATTTGACAGACGGTAAATTTAAAAATGTTATAGGCAAAATGCGCAGAGACGGTGACCCGCTATGAGCAGTTTTATCAACGATCGGCCAAAATTAGCAAAATTACCTCAACAGCAAGATTTTCCGTCTCTTAAAAAGTGTTAAAGACCCGAAAACACTTTCACTTGTAAAAGATCCATTTAGCCAGCTCTTTGTAACTTACTTTTTTGCCGTACATCAGAATCCCAACGCGGTAAATCCTGGCAGCAAGCCATGTTGTGCCCATAAAGCCGAGCACGAGCAGCACCATGGAAAGTGCTATCTCCCACGCCGGCACACCAAACGGAATCCGCACCATCATAATGATCGGGGATGTGAAAGGAATAATGGAAGTCCAGAAGGCCAGTGTTCCGTCGGGGTCGCGGAGGACGAACTGGGCAAAAACAAAAGAGAAAATGATTGGTAATGTGATGGGCAGCATAAATTGCTGGGTGTCGGCATCATTGTCTACCGCCGCGCCAACCGCTCCGAAAAGAGCGCTGTAAAGGAGGTAACCTCCTAAATAATAGAATAAAAAACAGCCCAGGATCAGCGGGAGATTAAGACTGCTGACGGCACCCAAAACCTCGGCGACAGGGTTTTCAACATTTCCCCCCGGCATCCCCGAAGACGGCATTCCGTTCTGCATTTTTTGCATTTCCTGCGCAACCTCAGGAGACTGCTGGGACATTTTATCGCTTAAAATAGCCGAGGCTGCGCTTGTTAATGCAGTGGTCAGCAAAATCCAGAGTACAAATTGTGTCAGCCCAACCAATGCTACGCCAATAATTTTGCCTAACATTAATTGAAATGGTTTCACAGAAGAAATGATCACTTCAACGATCCGACTCGTTTTTTCCTCGGTTATGCCGCGCATCACTTGTGTGCCATAAATGAAAACCGACATATAAATCAGAAAAGCGCAAATGCCTCCGATCACGGTTGCCGCCCCGGAACTACTGGTTTTTTCGCCTTCTTCGCTCAGACTGATCGTTTTAGAGCTTACGTTCACCCTCGAATCTTCCAGGATTTTGTGGGTTATGCCGGCTTGTCCAAGCTTAATGTCCTCAATTTCTTTTTCAATAACCTTTTCAATTTCCGATTTCAGGTCCATACTTACATTCTTAGCTGCGTAAATGCGGACGCTTTTCGGCTCCTTAATGACGTTTTCTGGAATGTATACCAATGCGTTTGCGTCACTGCCTTTAAAATTAGCTTTGGCCGAATCCAGCGAGGAAGTCAGGTAATCAAACTTTATTGTTTCACTATCCTTAAATTCATTTTTGAACAAACCGCTTTCATCGAGCACCTGAACCGTTTTGGTGTCAACTGATCCGATCGCAACCCAAATCACTACCGCGTAAAAAGCAACGAATAGCAATGGTCCGAGCAGGGTCATGATCAGAAAAGACTTCTTTTTGACCCTTACCAGATATTCTCTTCTGATTACCAAAAATATATTGCGCATTGTGGAAAGATTTAGATGTGGGATGGCTAAAATTATGCTTCTGGAACCTCGTTGACGGAGCGCATGAAAATGTCGCTCATGCTCGGAATGTTTTCTCCAAACGACCGTATCTCTACTTTTGGAAGTAAGTCCCTGAGCAAATCATTTGGACTGGCAAACTCTCCCAAATGAATATTGGCGCGCTTGTAACCATTCTCTAGCTCTTTTTCGGGGGTTAGTGTATAGGAATGTTCGAGTCCGCTCAGATCCCCTTTATATTCAACGAAATAAGTGTGCGTTTTGAACTGCTCTTTGATAAGATTTTTAGGGCCGTCGAGCACTTTTTTGGCCTTATGGATCAACGCAATGTTGTCGCAAAGTTCTTCCACCGTTTCCATTCTGTGGGTCGAAAAAATGATCGTGCTTCCTTTTTGTTTTAATTCCAAAATTTCGTCCCGGATCAGGTTTGCATTAATCGGGTCAAAACCGGAAAACGGCTCGTCGAGAATGATCAGATCGGGTTCGTGAAGCACCGTGGAAACGAACTGCACTTTTTGCTGCATTCCTTTGGACAGGTCGGAAACACTTTTATCCCACCACGTTTTAATGTCAAATTTGATAAACCATGTTTTCAGCTTGTCCATCGCTTGTTTTTGCGATAAGCCTTTCAGCTGAGCCAGATAAAGCAACTGCTCGCCTACTTTCATCTTTTTGTAAAGCCCGCGCTCTTCCGGTAAATACCCGATGCGTGAAATGTGACTTTGATTCAAATGCTGTCCGTCAAACAGAATCTCACCCTTGTCCGGCCCGGTGATCTGATTAATGATACGGATCAATGACGTTTTCCCGGCACCATTTGGCCCTAGCAAGCCGAAAATGCAGCCTTTTGGAATGTCGATACTGACATCGTCTAACGCAACATGATTGGAATACTCCTTGGTAACATTCCTTACTTCTATGATATTCATATTGATTGATAGAATCGTCTGTGACAAAAGCGGCATGCTTCTCAGCCAAAAATGCAAAGTAAATGGCGACCGGATTAAAGTTACGGTATGAGCGACTAAAATCGCCTGATTAGTGGTAAAATAAAAAAAGCGGGCGGATCACCGCTCGCTTCAATTGTTACTGTTTTTGGAAGGATAGTCAGATATATTTTTCCCGGATCTGAAATAAAACCCAAAACCCGATCACACCGCTAATCAGCGCACCCAGAATGCTAAGCTGGATCAGATTAGTAACCAAACCGACTAGCAGTGCGTAGTAAAGCAGGTTCCAGCCCTGGCGTTTGCGCGCGCGCAATGGTGAGAATGCGAGCACATACATAATAAGGGTGATCACGGTAAGGGCAACGCCCAGATAAAAGTTAAACCCAATCCCAACGGAAACTGCGCCTAACCCCAATGCTGCACCACCAATTCCCAATGCTGTAAGCAGACCTAAGATCCCGATAATGGACAACACAAGCATAAAATAAGGCCCGTATTGAACCAAAAATTCTTTAACTGATTCTGAAAACGGTGGAAATTTTTGTAAAAAAATGGGTTCTAATTCCTTTTCCAAAGGTAAGTTTGCTTGCATAATGAGGGACGTTTAGCTGAATATCAATTAATTAATCACTAAAACTAGAAAGAAAACTTTACAAACCTTCTAACCTATTTCGCAACCGTTTCGACAGTTTATTAATCGGTTCCTGGCATTTTGGTGGCATGTTAGTCTTCCGGATATGGTACAAAAACGAAGCCGGAAAAATCACCGATCAGCGCAAAAAGACAGCAAAATTCATCGGCATTTTTATAGTTCTCGGTAAACATTAAAACGGACTCCTCACCAATCAGTTTCCTGTCCACAAACTCCTGCATAAAACTCGCGCGATATGCATAGTTGTTTGTCAGCTCTGTTCTATCGATCAGTAATGCGCCTAATTCCAGCTCGCTATTGGTTACTATAAAAATCGGATTGTCGGAAAAACCACGTTTGCGGATCTGGTAAGACGCTTCTTTAAGCTGATCTGCCACTTTGATAAAATCTTGAGATATATAACCCATCAGTTTCTGGTTCAACTCGGGCGAGTTGGCGTCATCCATCAGGGTATTTTCGTTACTATTATTGATCATGATATTTAGGCTGTCGGCATTCGGCGATCGGCCGTCTGCGTTCAGCGTTAATTATGCCCATAAAGGGCGGATGTGATTAAAAATATTTAAGTAAAACCAAAGCCGACAGCTGAATGCCGAAAGCCGACAGCACCTTTACATCCTCGCAGCCAGCAACAATGTCAAATCCTTGTACCGCATGTTAAAACTACGTGCGATATGCGAGTTCGTCAATGTTCCTTTATGACAATACACTCCTTTCATAAACCAACGATTGGCATAAATCATTTCTTCGATGCCGCCAATTGTGCCTGTTTGCAATAAAAACGGTAAAAATACATTGCTAAGCGCTGTGCTGGCCGTATGCGCCACGCGCGAGGGAATGTTGGGCACGCAATAATGGATGACATCATTATACTTGAATGTTGGATGCTTATGCGTGGTCATGCGGGAAGTTTCGAACGAACCGCCCTGGTCAATGCTGACGTCGATAATGACGGAGCCGGGCTTCATTTGGGAAACCATTTCTTTGGTTACGACCAGCGGACTGATGCCGTTTTCGGCACGCATGGTGCCTATGACGACGTCGGCCCTGGCAATCGCCTCCGCCAATGTGTCCGAATCAATGATGGAAGTGTAAAGATTCTGGCCTATCGCGTATTTTAATCGTTGCAACCTGTATATATGCTTGTCAAAAACCTTAATGTCCGCCCCAACGCTGATGGCTGCACGCGTGGCGTATTCTGCAACTGTCCCGGCTCCCAAAATTACAATTTTGGTTGGCGGAACGCCTGTTATGCCGCCCAGAATGATGCCTCTCCCACCATTGGGCGTTGACAAATATTCCGCAGCGATCAGCAACACCGTGCTTCCCGCAATTTCGCCCATTGCGCGAATAATGGGTTTTCCTCCCACTTTATCCTCAATGAGCTCATATCCTATGCCGGTGATTTTCAGCTCATTCAATCTTTCAAAATATTTCTTCTCAAGTGTTGGCAAATTCATGGCAGAGATCAACGTCGTCCCGGCCTTGATATAGCGGAATTCTTCCTCTACCAAAGGCTCTACTTTCAGGATCACATTGGCCTGATACACTTCTTTTGCGCTTTGCACAATCACCGCACCGGCCTCGCTATACTCATGGTCTGAGAGGTTCCCGCCCTTCCCTGCATCTTTTTCAACCCAAACTTCATGTCCGTTCCGAACGAGGATTTTGACTGCGTCGGGCGTGAGCGCGATCCGGTTTTCCTGTAACGAAACCTCACGGGGCAGGCCAATATGCAACGAATTATGATCCTTCCGGACTGCCATCAGGGATTCCTGCGGATACAACGCCGACTGCTTGGCTAGCTCTTCGAAACCGGTAATCTGAGGTTGTGCCATTAATAGCAAAAAATGAAAGTGAACAAATTGATTATGACCTCTATACCCTCTTTACTGCCAACATTCTCATGCCATTTTCATCCGCTTCCAAATGGATCAGCAGATAGTTCAATGGCCACAAGAATTCAATTTTCCCCGGCCACTCGACAAAGCAAAAATGCCCGGAATCAAAATATTCCTCCACGCCCATATCGAGTGCTTCGGTTTCGTCTTTGATCCTGTAAAAATCAAAATGATAGACCAATTTATCACCGGCATCATACTCATTGACCAGTGAAAATGTGGGGCTTTGAACGTGTGAGCGAACGCCCAGCTGCTTGCAGAGCGCTTTGATGAGAGTTGTTTTGCCGGCACCCATATGGCCTTCAAATAGCCATACTGGAATGTCTTTGCCCATATGCAGCAGATCCGCAGAGACTGTTTCCAGTTCCTCTAACTCATTAAAACGCATGACAGCAGACTCTCCAAACATGTTACAAAAATACACATTTTGGAAAAACTCATGACATTAAATGATCGACTATTAATTCCGTTGATCGAAATCAACGACTGTATTTCAATTCCCATCGATTTCAATCGACGGAAAATACTCAACACAGAAACTTGCTTGTTATCTAGTAAAAAACCACTTCCTAAAACTTATGATCATTAAGTTTTCATTTGAAATTAAATCCTAACCCCATGTCCCAAAACATATCCAGACGCGCTTTTCTCATCAATAGCACATTGGCTGGTGCAATTGCCCCGGTAATTGCTGAAAATGCTTTTGCAGCTGGTGCTAATTCGGTAGCAGACGTTCCCAAGATTAATATTTTTTCCAAACACCTGCATTTCCTGAATTACACCGATATGGCAGACGCAGCCAAAGAGCTCGGTTTCGATGGCATTGACCTGACAGTACGTCCGAAAGGCCACGTGCTGCCTGAAAATGTTGAAACTGATTTGCCGAAGGCTGCGGAAGCGATGAAAAAAGCTGGTTTCACGCCATTAATGTTCTGCACGGCGGTGGAAGATGCAGCCAACCCGGTCGATAAAAAACTCCTGGAAACGGCTTCCAGGCTCGGTTTCAAGTATTATCGCATGAATTGGTATAAATACAATGAGCAACAGACCATTCCGCAACTTTTAGATCAATACAAGGACAAAATGGCTGGTTTGGGACAGCTTAACAACCAATTGGGTTTAACCGGTTGTTACCAGAATCACGCTGGACGGCTCGTGGGCGCGAGCATGTTTGAGATCTGGCAAATTTTGCAAAAAGCCGATCCTAAAAGCATGGGCGCACAATATGATATCCGGCATGCCACATTGGAAGGCGGACTTTCATGGCAAACGGGCTTCAACCTGATCAGACCGAGCATTAAGACCATTGTGCTGAAAGATTTTGTGTGGGAGAAAATGAATGGTAAATGGGCACCAAAAAGCGTCCCGCTCGGGGAAGGCATGGTGGATTTCAAAACTTATTTCAAGTTACTGAAAGACAATAAAGTAGACGTTCCGATTTGCCTGCATCTGGAATACCCGCTGGGCGGTGCGGATCAGGGAGCTGACAAGATTACAGTGGACAAAAAAGTGGTTTTTGATGCGATGCGACGCGATTTGAAAAGAGCAAAAGAATTATGGCAGGAAGCGTGAACATGAAATGCACCCTGTCACTATGAAACCTCTGATCCTGCTGTTGCTGATTTTCCTGGCCGTTACCGGCTTTGTGCTCGCGCCGTTATTGAACGATACGGACTGGCCGGAATACAACGGAAACGGCGAAAGAAGCCATTTTTCGGTCCTTAATCAGATCCGTAAAGACAATGTGGCTCAGCTGAAAGTTGCGTGGACGTATGCTTCCGGCGGAGCGGATACGGCCCGTAACCGCAGCCAGATGCAATGTAACCCGATCATTATCAACGGAATCCTTTACGGCGTTTCCGCATCCATTCAGGCGTTCGCTGTTGATGCGGCGACGGGTAAGGAAATATGGAAAAGCGATTTGCCCGATGTGGCCGGAACATTGAGCCGGGGCGTTACTTACTGGTCTGACAACCAAAACAAACGAATCTTTTTTGGTGCCGCGAACTGGTTATATGCTTTGGATGCAGCCAATGGTAGGCTAGTCGATTCATTTGGTATAAATGGAAAAATAAATCTTAAAACCGGCATTGAAAGACCTGGATCAGATGATTTTATCTCTTCCAACACACCCAACACGATTTACAAAAACCTGATCATTGTCGGCGGAAGGGTTGCCGAAAATGAAACTGCGCTGTTGGGCGATGTACGGGCTTATGACACCGTTACGGGAAAGCTTGTCTGGACATTTCATACCATTCCTGACAAAGGGGAATTTGGCTATAACACGTGGTTAACGCAACCGGCAAGAAAGAAATTCGGTGGCGCAAATGCCTGGGCCGGCATGGCCATTGACCGGAAACGCGGCATTGTTTACATTCCAACCGGATCTGCGGCTTTCGATTTTTGGGGTGGCAACAGGCCCGGAGACAATCTTTTCGCAAACTGCCTCATTGCGCTGGACGCTGCAACGGGCAAACGACTTTGGCATTACCAGCTCGTCCACCACGACATCTGGGACCGCGATCCGCCATGCCCGCCTAATCTGGTAATGCTTAATATAGGTGGAAAGCAATTGGATGCTGTTGTTCAAATCACGAAACAAGGTTACATCTTCGTTTTCGACCGGGTTACGGGCAAACCACTGTTTCCTATTAAAGAAACCGCCTTTCGAATGGATGCCATGCAAGGTGAGAAACCCAGCAAAACGCAACCCATTCCAACATTGCCACTCCCATTCACCCGCCAGACTTTCGGCGCAAAAGACTTTAACACATTCGTCGCTGACCGGGATTCGCTCGAAGGATTGCTAAAAAAAGCACGATTTGGAACGGCTTATATTCCGATTACAGGCGATATGACCATTTTTTATCCTGGCACGGACGGCGGCGCACAATGGGGCGGCGCTGCGACGGATCCAAATGGCGTGATGTACATTCCCGCGAAAGAAATCCCGGTTTACACGACATTAAGAAAAAAGGAAGTGCTCAGCGACCAGGCGGTTAATGGCAGCAAACTCTATCAACTGAACTGCTCGGCTTGTCACGGAACGGACAAAACCGGAAACCACGACGGCTCCTACCCTTCGCTTGTGAATGTTGAAAAACGGTTGACGAAAGAACAGATCACGGGCATCCTGCAAAAGGGAAAAGGAATGATGCCTTCGTTTTCGCACATTACGGATGCCGAGAAAAATCTGATCATTGATTTTTTGCTTAATAAAAACGCAGATCAAAAGATTGTCAGCACCAACAACGGACAAGTTCCTTACCACAACACCGGTTACAATCGTTGGTATGATAAAAATGGCTATCCCGTGAGTCAGCCGCCTTGGGGAACGCTTACCGCCGTGGATTTGAGTACAGGCCAACGCCGTTGGCAAGTCCCACTAGGCGAATACAAAGCATTGACAGACAAAGGAATCCCTCCCACCGGAACCGATAATTACGGCGGTCCGGTCGTCACGTCAAGCGGTTTAATCTTCATCGCAGCCAGCCGCGACGAAAAGATCCGGGCATTCGATAAAAACACAGGAAAAATTCTTTGGACCGCAACTCTACCAGCCGCCGGCTACGCCTCAGCCAGCACTTATTCAGTGAACGGGAAACAATTCATCGTCATAGCCTGCGGAGGCGGGAAGCTGAATACGAAGTCCGGGGATAAATATGTGGCGTTTGCTTTGCCTTAGCACCACATCTTAATTCCAGAGAATGGGGACAAGATTTTGATACAATGCGAATTTTTTGTCTTGTGTAATAATGGTAAGCCGTTCGGCAATAGCCTGCGCAATGATCATTCTGTCAAATGGATCAGCATGTAGCAAGGGAAGCTGTTCCAGCACATCGTAATGTTCATTATCAAATGACAGGGAATGAAAGGAATTTCTCATCGCCATCTTGCGAAACTCTGATATAGGCACATTCAAATCCAATTTGCCCAAACCTTTTTTGATAGCCATTTCCCAATAGGTTGCGTGGCTCACATATAAGCTTGCAGAAGAGGAGTTTAATTCGAGAGTTACTTGATGGGAAAGCTTTTGATTGTCGTCTGAATGCCAAAGTAAAATGTGTGTGTCTATTAAGTAATTCATTGCTATTGTGGGAATCCGGGTGGAATAAAGTCATTAAAATCGTCTGAAATGCGACCGACCATACCTTTGCCCCAACCTGGTTTCCTTAAATTGGAATCCTGATCGCTTGCATTAAGGAGATTATTGACCATATCTATTAACGTTTCATCTTCGGTGCTGATGATTTTTCCGATAATATCCATTTTCTTTTCTTCCGTTGTCATGGCAGCTTTATTTAGTCGTAGTCAAATATAATGTCATTAATTCCTAAATTCAAATATCCCGGAAAGTGTTCGGCGCGGCGGATTTTTGCCCGTTTCCCCTCAAAAGTTACCTTTGTTATTATTGTCTAAAAATAAAATTATGGCTTCACGAATTCTTAATGTTGGGTTGATTGGCTTTGGGTTGTCCGGGCGCTACTTTCATTCCCCTTTTCTTAGCACCAATCCGGGTTTCAAGATCAAGACGGTTGTTGAAAGAAGTAAAAACGAAGCGCAGGAATTTGATCCGAACATTGGCAATGCGCGTTCCGTTGAGGAGCTTCTGAGCGACGAATCCATTGATCTCGTTTTCATATGCACGCCCAACGACACGCATTTCCCATACGCGATGGACGCTCTGGAAAATGGCAAACATGTGGTGATCGAAAAGCCATTTGCCGCAACGGAAGAAGAAGCGCGCCAGCTCGTTGCAGTGGCCAAGGAGAAAGGACTGATCCTGACGGCTTACCAAAATCGCCGCTGGGATTCCGACTTTTTGACTATTAAAAAACTCATTGCCGAAGATAGATTAGGAGACATTGTTGAGTATGAATGCCGTTACGACCGTTTCCGTCCCGTGGTGCCAACCGAATCCTGGAAAGAGAAAAGCGTTCCGGTGGGCGGTAACCTTTACAATCTGGGGCCACATCTGATCGACCAGGCCTTGGTCCTTTTCGGAGAGCCGCTGACGGTCACTGCAGAAATTCGTTCGGTGAGGCCAAATAGCGAGATTGATGATTATTTTGACGTTCGCCTGGGCTATGCAGATAAGCTTGTGATTGTGAAGTCGAGCCTGATGGTTTATGAGAATTTCCTGCGCTATAACCTGCACGGAACCAAAGGATCATTCATCAAAGGTGGCCTGGATCCGCAAGAGGAAACATTGCGAAAGAATGTTTTACCAACCCAAAAACCCTGGGGCGTCGAGCCGGAAAATCGCTGGGGTAAATTATTTAGCGAAGATTTTACAGGCGTTATTGAAAGTGAGGCTGGTGATTATGCGCCATTTTACCAGAATGTTTACGACGCGATCGTGGATGGAGCCGAGCTGGCTGTGAAGCCGGAAGAAATTCTGCGCACAACGCGCGTGATCGATCTGGCTTTCCAAAGCAGCCGCGAAAGGCAGGTGATGACTTATTAAAAGCTGATTTCAGCTAAAAAACGAAAGGCTGTCACAATTGTGACAGCCTTTTCTGCAGGAAGGTCCGTTGATATTATTTAACAACTGCTGTAACCAAACGTTTTGTTTCAGTTGCGATCACAAATGGTTTTGCAGAAGTCTCGCCACCGTTGTTCACGATGAAGCTGTAATTTCCGTCAGCAAGATTTGACAAGTCAAAAATCTTAGCGTAATTCTCCGATTTTGGAAGCGCTGTGCTGTAAACGATGTCTCCGTTGAAATCTTTGATAACCAATGAAGATCTTTCTTTTACGTTGTCAAGCGTAAGTTTGAACTTCAATTCGCTGTTTGAAACCAGTTCAATAGAAGCGTTATTTTCTTTGTTTTTGTCTGCGGCGATTGTAAGATTAGCAGCTGATACTCCCACCAAAACTGCGATTGTCAAAATAGTCTTTTTCATTTCTCTAGTGTTAATGTATTGTTTGAGTTTACTTTTTGTACTTTTCAGATATTTAACTAAATCTATATTTCAATTCATTCTCAAACTTCTTCTGCACTCATATTCTGTGCTGTTTGATGATGTAAATGTACCTAACATATTGAATAGAATGCAACAAGCAAATATTCAGTTTGTTAAAGTTCTTTTTGTTGTTATCTAATCTTATTAGAATAATCATACGTTTATAGCAAAAGTGCAACAAGTAGTTTAAAATTTGACACGGATAAAAACACTCTGTCCTAACCACAAATTTGCACTATTTTAATAATAACCATTCATAAAGGATTGCCATTAACACACGCATAATATACTGACCGATTTAAAGTATTTTCGTTTGATGTCCGTCTACCCTTTTAATACCAATTTTCAACCTTCACTTTGTCGCAAAAGAGACCAAATATCATTCAGACTGTCTCATCTTACAGCAAGCAGCTCATGGGCTTTATCCGGCAACGGGTAAATTCGGACGAGGATGCTGAGGATATTTTGCAGGATGTATGGTTCCAGCTGAGCAGCGTGCCGGAAATTGAGGCTATTGAACAGATCGGCAGCTGGTTATATCGCGTAGCGCGTAACCGCATCATTGATAAATACCGGAAACAAAAACCGGATTCGCTGGAAGATTACGGGTATGAAGACGAAGAAGGCGAGTTCTATTTCAAAGACATCCTGCTAGCAGATGGCAACACGCCGGAGACGGTGTATATGAAAGAAGTATTCTGGGAGGAACTGACCATTGCATTGCAGGAACTTCCGGAAAACCAGCGGCAGGTTTTTATCTGGAATGAGCTCGAAGACCAGACTTTCCAGGAGATTGCGGACCGGACCGGAGAAAATATCAAAACCCTCATTTCCAGAAAACGCTATGCGGTGCAGCATTTGAGGCAGAGGCTGGAAACATTGTATCAGGAATTTGTAAATTATTAAATTTGTCTATCATGAATCAGCGACATACATACAGGAAGCGTTTTTGGATGTTTCCGATTTTCGGTTTTGCTGCTGCGCTCCTCCTGGGCGCGATTGTGCGTTGGTTATGGAATGCCATTTTGCCGGAACTCTTGAATACCAATCCCATATCTTACTGGCAGGCGGTCGGATTGATCGTTTTATGCAGGATCTTGTTTGGCAATTTTGGAGGCGGACCTGGCCGCTGGCGCAAACCTGGTTTCGGTGGAAATTTTCCCGGCGAAGGCGGGCCCGGCTTTGGCGCATCGTGGAGAAATAAGTGGATGGACATGACGGATGAAGACCGGAAAAAATTTAAGCAGGAGATGCGAAATCGCTGCGGAAAGCGACCTGAAAGTGAATAAATACTTCGAACCCAGCCCATAAAGCTGGGTTTTTCATTTTCCCAAAAATCTTTAAAGTAATTTTCTCAATCAGCCGTCTGCGATAATGTACACCATTTGTGTGCATTTCATTAACATAAATTCAAAAGCCATGTTCACGCAAATTCTGAAAACAATCGCCGGCGGTATCCTCGGTGGCGTCGTTCTTTTCCTGATCCCGTTCCTGCTTTTCAAAGCACTTTTCTTTTTCCTCTTTATCGGCCTCATCTTCCGGCTTTTTGCAGGAAGACGCTACGGTTACCACAGATGGAGACATTATGATCCGTATTTCCACAGGTTCGATGATCGGCGTTTTTATGAAGGAAAAGAAGGGTTAAGGGACCCATTTTATCAAAATCCAAAAAATATATAAGCCATGAAAAGAAGAACAAGAATGCTGCTGGGCATCAGCGTAGCGCTCATTACCGCAGCCAGTTTACATTTTACAGTAGGACACCGCTTCCATCACCGCCAATGGGGACATTACGGACATAGCGACTGCGGGAGCCATTCGCGGTGGGGCGACAAAGATCGCTTCGAAGACAAATGCATCCCGGGAGCCGACGGGCGCAGAGAGCCCCTAAATCCCCTAAAGGGGACTTTCCCTGCGGTATGACAAAAGTCCCCTTCAGGGGATTTAGGGGCAAAACCAGCAAAAAAGCAAGTCCCCTTCAGGGGATTTAGGGGCACAAGCACCCAAAACATTTCTAATTTTCAAACTCAAATCAAAAACAAAATGTGCAATAATAGATTTGGACAGCGTGGTTATGCCATGCGCCATGAATATTCAGGGAAACAATTTGGCGGGAGCCACAATTATCGCGTTCCGGTCAACATTGTGAAGAATGACACCAATTATGAACTAATGGTCTTCGCGCCTGACCGGGCGAAGGAGGATTTCAAGATTAGCATTAAGGGTCATGAACTGACCATTTCTTATGTATCCAATAGCGAAAAGGAAGACAACAGGAACTGGATCCGGGCATGAATTCAGTAAGGCTTCGTTCGAGCGGTCGTTTGTGATCGATGAGACGGTGGATTCGGACAACATTGTGGCAGAGTATTACAATGGAATCCTTCATCTGAACCTGCCGGTCATTCCTGGCTCTGACAAACCTGCTCAGGAAATCAGGATCATCTGAAATTGGAGTAGTGATTAAACGAAGAAAGCCTCCGCATGTGCATGCAGAGGCTTTTCTGATTACCAACGCTTAACAAATATTGGTTACACTAACCAAAAGTCTATTTATAGGCCGGGTCTTGAACCAGTGTTGCAGTTCCTTCCTTGTATGAACGGTCGATCGCTTCCTGCGGAATCGGGAAATATTCGTTTTTGCCTTTTGTAAAAACGGCCCCTTTCTTATAAACTCGCTTCGTTGACTCCACGGTCACATATTTATTCAATGTTTCCGCCGCTATGCCCCACCTTTGCAGGTCGAAAAACCGGTGACCCTCCATGGCAAATTCAAGACGCGATTCAAAACGAACAGCTTTACGCGCTGTGGCCGCATCCGCCCAGGGCTGGTCGTAAGTTTTGATCACATAATTGGCAGCGGGCTCGTTCAGAACGGTGTAGTCGTCCCGTGATTTACTTCCCTGAACGGCCTTTTTCACAAATCCCGCAGGATTTGCTGCCCGCGTGCGTATTTGATTCACCAGTTTCCTGGCATTTTCGAGGTTACCCAGTTCCACTTCCACTTCTGCAAGCCAAAGCAATATCATCCCGTAACGCATAATTCGGTAATTATTGCTGGACAAATTACCCCAACCATTAACCCCAAACCCGGCCTTTTCGGAGATATGCTTTTTAGGAGAATACGGGCCGGCATAAGTTGGATCACGGATGAAGTCGCTGCCATGGATTTTGAAATCTTTAAACAAAATCCCCCTACGGCCAACCGTCTGATCGAGCCGCGGATCAAGCGGACCGGTGTAGGGCTCAAATGGATCTGTGTATTTCAGCCCCTGGTCATTTTTCACGTCACTATCATTGAATGTGTCCAGCAATGGAAGCCCAGTCGCCGTTGTTTTAAATGCATTCACAAGGTTTTGGGATGGCTGGTAAAATCCGCAACAGCCCCAGGGATCAATGTATGGATGCGCCAGCCCTACGCCCGCATCCGCCGCGTCACCGGAAGCGCTTGATACTGAATATTGTATTTCAAAAATCGACTCTTTATTATTACGGGTCGCAATCAGGAAATTGTCTTCAAACTTTGGTGCCAGCGAAAACTTGCCTGATGCGATAATTTGCTCAAAAATTGGTTTCGCCTTCGTCAGAGCAGCTGTGTTTGGAGCGCCGGTTGTCACATTCCAGCCCTGATACATGTAGGCTTTTCCTAGAAATGCGAGCGCAGCCCACTTCGTCGGACGTCCTACTTGCGACTGTGTTTCAGGCAAGCCTTCGGAAGCAGCTTTAAAATCTGCCTCGATCATTGGCCAAACATCTTTGTCATTCGGAATTTTGGTGCTTTCCAGATCGTCCAGTTTATAGATCGTTTCATCAATGTATGGGATCGTTTTCCACATTTTTTTTGCCTCAAAATGGAAAAGACCGCGAAGGAATCTGGCTTCTGCAATGATCAGTTTTCTTCTGGCCTCACCCACTTCCGGAACCTCCGCCAACGTATTGATCACATCATTTGTGCGCGCAACGCCTTTGTAGAGACCGCGCCATTTGTTCTTAATGTGATTATTGGTTGGCTGGAAATCATATTTTTCGATAAAAGATTGCTCGGGCTGGTCACCTGCATCCGTTCCTTTATAAGAATCGTCGGAAGCCAGTCCGCCAAAAACCCAGCTCTGGATATCGTTGTTCCAGGAATCCTGTCCATCCAGGCCTTGCCCATCAATCATCGCATAAGCGCCAATCAGCAAACCTTCCACGCCACTGGGCGTTTTCAGAGCAGTTGGGCTGTATTGCCCCTGTGGATCTTTTGATAAAAATGAATCCTTACAAGCCGTCACGATCCCGATCGCCAGGCCGATGGAAAGCAGATATTTTAATAATGTCGTCTTCATATATGTTCAGTATTTTAAATCTGTTTGAAAAGCCGGTTTTAGAACGAGAAATTCAGACCGACCAGGAACGTCCGGGAAACGGGCATAAAACCACCGTCAAAGCCAAGTGTATTATCTTGTCCCGGCTGGCTGTTGCTCTGAACTTCCGGATTCAAACCCGTATACTTTGTCACGGTCAGCATATTCTGGCCCTGAACGTAGATCTGCGCATTGCTGAACCCAATTTTTGACGATGCCACTTTTGGCAATGTGTAGGTTAGCTGAACATTTTTGAGGCGGAAATAAGTGCCTTTTTCAACAAGATAGCTTGAAGGGCGACTGCTGATCTGGTCATCCGCATCCATAATGGGCACAGTGCCTTCCTTGTGGTCCGGCTGCCAGGCGTCATAAAGCGCGCGCTTGGCACGATTGCCTTGGAAAGTGTTGAAATCGGTGAAATAACGCAGATAGTTGAATATTTCATTTCCAACAACACCGTTACCAAAGACAGTGAGATCAAAAGCTTTATAACCCAAATTCAGGTTAATCCCGTAAACAAAATCAGGGTGGGGATTTCCTATAACGGTTCTGTCATCGTCTGTGATCTTACCATCACCATTGATATCCGCCATTTTGAATTTTCCTGCCTTGTTATATTTTTCGTAAGGAGCCCATGCCTTTGCTTCCTCGTCCGATTGAAAGATCCCTAACACTTTATAACCATAATAGGAAGAAAGCGGCAGCCCGGCCTGTGTCAATGTTACGGCAGGAACGCGCGACCCGGCACCAAAATATTTGGTGTTGGCGCTTTC
The DNA here is from genome assembly GCF_022869785.1 of Dyadobacter chenwenxiniae. Lineage (NCBI taxonomy): Bacteria > Pseudomonadati > Bacteroidota > Cytophagia > Cytophagales > Spirosomataceae > Dyadobacter > Dyadobacter chenwenxiniae. Next base: position 3,980,631 of record NZ_CP094997.1, read on the forward strand.
GTCCAGCTTATCCACCGTGTTTCTGTACATAGAATAGTTCGCTGACAAACCGTAACGGAAATCACCCTTCATCAATGTGTTCCGATAGCTGATTCCGAGGTCAATTCCTTTATTCGTCATCGCTCCCACATTGAATGAAGGTGCATTGGCGTCACCGGCTGTGAATGTGATTGGAGTAGAGAACAGCATATCCGCCGTTTTTCTATTCCAAAAGTCGATTTCGAATGTTAATGCATCGTTCAGGAATGTTGCGTCCAGACCTAGGTTATTAGATGTTGTGGTTTCCCATTTCGCATTAGGATTACCAAATGAAGATGCATCATATCCGATCGTTGGCTGGCTTGGTGAACCGTCAATGGGATAACCGGCATGGAATATATCAGCACGGTAAGTGGTAAACGCATTGTAATCCCCGATTTTCTGGTTGCCTGTCCTACCCCATCCGTAACGGATTTTAAGATCATTGATAAAGCCGAATTCTTTCATAAACATTTCCTCCGACAAGCGCCATCCTACGCTGAAGGCAGGAAACAATGCACTTCTGGAAGCCGCCTGGAAACGGGATGAAGCATCATTTCTCAGGATAAATTGCAGCAAATATTTATCCGCATAGGCATAGTTAATTTTCCCGAACTGCGAATAAAGGCTGTAATCCCTGTTTACACCGCCATAGTTTGTTGCCTTTGTCGCATCCCCAAGATTCAGATAATTAATAATTGAAGGAATTTCAAATGCATATCCCGAACGGGCTGCACCAAATTCCTCAGCAAATTCGCGGATTGCTTCTATCCCAATATAGGCGTCCACTTTATGATTAGTGCCAAAATTGCGGGAATAGCTCAATGTGTTGGTCCAAACCCACTGATAGGAATAATAATCGGTTGAAGTGGATCCGTTGTTGAAGCTCCCTTCCACATATTCCGGGTTAGCACGACCGATGTAACGACCTCTCTGGCTCACGCCGTCAATACCAAGGCTGGTTTTAATTGTCAGGTTTGGAATAATATCGAATTCACCGTACACGTTGCCAAATGCGCGCAAACGATAAGTTGTATTGTCTTTTTCACGGAAAAGTGTCGCGTAAGGATTGGAGTTGTTACCTAAATTGGCTCCTCTTGATCCGGCAAAGTTACCTGCAATGTCATAAACCGGAAGCAACGGATGGTGCTTGTAACTTCCCGAAACCGCATTTTGTTCCTGGTTGTTGCCAAATCCTCCTTTCCTGTTGTCAAAAGAAACGGCCAGGTTCTCTCCTACGCGAAGCCGTTTGCCCAAAGCAGAAAATTCCGTATTGGCACGAATCGTGTAACGGTCATATCCAATGAATTTCACAACGCCATCCTGACTAAAATAGCCAATCGACAGCGCATAGCGGCTGTTTTCTGTCCCGCCGGATGCAGATAGCTGATAGTTTTGTATGGGTGCACTTTGGGTCAGCTCGTTCCACCAATTGGTGTCCGCAGCCTTTGTAATGGCATAAATATTGCCCGGCACAAGCGAGTATTTGGCAGGATCGACTTCGGCGGTGCCCTCTTTTCCTCTGCTTGGAAATACATAATCCGGAATGGTTACCTCGCCATTTGGCCCGAATGTGTATTGGCCGTGTGAGGGTGTTTTTCCGGCATATTTATCTGCGAGATATAAATACTTGCCCAATTCCTCCGCATTCAGCGCTTCTGCGTCCTTGTATGTTTTCTGGGTTCCATAATAAGCATTAAAGGAAATCACAGGTTTGCCGATCTTACCGCGTTTGGTTGTGATGATTACAACGCCATTTGCTGCACGGGAACCGTAGATAGACGCAGATGAAGCATCTTTTAAGATTTGAATGGTCTCAATGTCGTTGGGATTCAGGTTACCCTGGTTCTCAGTCGGAACACCGTCAATAATAAACAGCGGATCATTGTTACCAATCGTACCGAAGCCCCGTATACGCACAGTCGCATTTCCGCCGGGCGTAGCGTCATTGACAATGTTAAGGCCGGATGCACGCCCCTGTAATTGCTGGGCAAAAGTGGTGGCCGGAACGGATTGCAGGTCTTTGGCATTCACCGTGGTCACCGAACCCGTGATGTCGCGCTTGGATTGAGAGCCGTAACCGGTTACAATTACTTCTTCCAATGCACTCACATCACTTGTCAGCGTTACATCGACAACAGACCTGTTTCCGATAGCAACTTCCTTTGCGGTGTAACCAATGAAAGAAATAACGATTGACTGTGCGCTGGATGGCACTTTGATGGAATACTTTCCATCTGCGTCTGTGGTGACACCGACACTTGTGGAACCCTTCAAAGTAACGGAGGCACCGGGCAGGCCTGAACCGGACTGCTCATCCATGACTTTCCCAGTAATTGTTAAATCTTGGGAAAATACATTTTGACAAATGAGAAACAGAAGTGCACTTAAGATCAGCCTGCTTCCCAGGAGAAGGTAATTTTGTTTCATCGTATCTAGTTAGGTTAATATTAGTATTACGATCAAAACTATAATTTTTAATCATTAAATAATTCAACTTTTTAACAATAGATATAATTAAATATTTATTTGCATTATTTTAATAATATAATATTAACAAGATTGAACTTTTCCTATATACGCAACCGTTTCCCAAAAAAAATTTAATCTGGTTTTAATGCGCAAACCTGGAAGTGTCAAGTTTACAAATATCAGTATATGAGCTATTTATAATATAAACAGAGTTACAAAATACAAATTCTGTTGGTTATTTCGTGAGGCTAACGAGCGAAATCAGGCGCAAAAAGCCGTCAGAATTATGTATAAAAATAGTTACATAATAAATTAGATAGATTACAATTGTAAATATGACATTTTTTACTAATATAGGAAATATTATAATTAACATACGCAAAAAGCCCTGATGAGTTAACCTCATCAGGGCTTTGTTTTGAGTGGCAGGCATTAGCCCTGTTTCACCTTAACCTTCTCTTTGTTCCTTTTGAATCAATGGCGGTTGCACTTTGGGCGTAGGCAGGCAAGAACAACACGTGCGAAGACTGCGATAAAAACGAAGAACCATAACCCAGTTCCTCGCGTCTGGTTCTGCCTCCTTTGAGTTCTAACAACACGGTCGTTTCTGTGGGCAACAACGAAACCTTTTTCGTTTCCATTCGAACCTTGTGAAACCGAACCGAATCTCTGTTCTGCGATGTAGCGGTAATCCAGTTGCTGCCAGCCGAAGCAAGCTTAATGAGCCCTTTTGCATTGCCCATCGATGCGTATCCGCTCTGCGAAAGGCTCAAAGACTTGAACCCTCCCTTTCCGTTTCCTTTCAGAATCAATCCGTAAAATGCATCATATCGGCCCACGGAGACCTCTGATCCGTAATCATTACCGGTGAGCATTACATCCAGGTTTCCATCCTGGTCAAAATCATCGGCGATCATGCCAAAAACCGGCGCAACTTGTGCCTGGACTGGCAACTCATGCGTAGCAAACTTTCCGCCACCGAGGTTCTCAATATAGCTGGTCTTCATCCAGGTAGCGCTTACATGCAGTGCATCTTTCAGCTCCTCGGGCTTCAAAATTTCGGTCAGACCAATTTGTGCGAATTTCTTGTATTCCTGAAAACGCTGGCGAACCTGGATAATTTGTTTGCCCATGTCGTCCCGTGTGTTGTAAGGAAACTCCTTATATGTGTTGTCGTCTGCGCGGTAATAAACGGTCGGGATGGCGTCAAAATAGCCGTCGTTATTGAAATCCTTGGCATACATGCTTACGGGCTGTTTTTCAGAAGCACGTGCAAGGGAATTGATACCCAGATTGCCGGCTATGTAATCCATGTCACCGTCATTGTCAAAATCACCGGCGGTAATGCTTCCCCACCAGCCTTTTTTATCCTCTAATCCGGACACTGCTTTTTTAAATTTACCTTGCTCATTTTTGAAAAAGGTAAGCGGCATCCATTCTCCTGCCACGAGCAAATCCATCCAGCCATCATTGTCATAATCTGTCCATACTGCATCACACACCAAGCCAATGTTTTCAAGTTCGGGCAAGACCGCCTTCGTTACGTCGGAAAATTTCAATGTGCTGCTTTGCGTGTCATTTCTGAGAATGTGACTGGAGACCGGTTTGGGATAGGCTGCCGATTCCACCCTGCCGCCTATAAAAAGATCCAGATCGCCGTCCTTATCATAATCGACGGCTTTTATACAGGAACCATTCACCAGGAACTGGGGTAATGCAGCGGAATCAATACTGAATTTCCCTTTTCCGTCATTGGTATACAGCATTGTTTTTAATCCGGGTGCGCCTGCGCGTATTTCATAGCTTCCGCTTACAATGCACAAATCAAGGTCCTTATCATTATCAGCATCAAATAGCAGCACGCCCATATCTTCTGTTTCCTTCGTGATGCCCTCCAGGCCAGGCAGCAAATCAGTCACCTTGAATTTCCCGTCGGACTGCTGTAAAATAAAGCGCCCTTTATAATGCATCGCACCACCGATAAAAATATCATCCAAACCATCCCCATTTACATCGCCAGCGGCCATAGCAGGCCCGAATTGTGACAATTTGTGCGGAAGTAATTTTTGAATATTAAAATCGATGACGTCTGTTTCCTGGTGTTTATAAGGCAGATTTATGATAGACGTAATGTCAGTAAACAGCGGAGTCGACAGGTCTTCGTTTTGATGTGATTCAATAGCATCTTTCGCGTCAGCCTCTTGGAACGTCAACACCTGATTTGCTTTCACATTTTTTAAAATCTGTGTTTTACCGCCAGGCCAGGTCACCTTAACCTGATCTATTTTCCTTGTTTTCCCTAGCCCAAAATGAATGAAAGGTTCAATGGTGGACAAATAACCGCGGTAAGGTGAATTTTCCGAAACCTGCCTCACCGAATCGGCACAAGTGATTTCCACAATCGCCCCAATCCCGGCTTTATTATAGCGGCTCCCTTTGAATGCAATACGTAAATAATTGCTTTCTTCTGGTCTGATCTGAATGCTGTTGTTGCGGTAAACAAACGCAGAATCATTGATGTTGTTCACGACAAAATCCAGATCCCCATCACGATCCAGATCGGCATAAGCAGCACCATTTGAGAAGCTTGCCGATTCCAGACCCCATTGTTCCGACACATCCTCAAAGCGGAGATCTCCTTTATTTTTAAATGCAAAATTGGCAATCTTCACAGTTGGAATGTAGTCCAGCATCATCATGGGTTCCATCACACTCGAAACCTCGTTACGATATGCAATGAAATCGAGATCTGTAATGTCTTTGGGGAAACCATTGGTAATGATCATATCCCGCAAGCCATCATTGTCGAAATCCGTAACCATGGGTGTCCAGCTCCAATCGGTTTCAGCGATGCCGCTCAGCAAGCCTATTTCACTGAAAACCGGATTCTTGCTTTTGCCGTCGACAGAACCGCGATTCAGCTGCAGGGTATTCCTTGCAACCTGATATTGATAGCCAAAAAGTTCATTATTCTGGTAAGTGACGTAACTGTTCGCCGGCGTCATCATTTTCTTTCTTCGGTTGGTGGCGGGCATCATATCCACCGCAATTACGTCTACCAAGCCATCATTATTAATATCGGCCACGTCATTGCCCATAGCCGAATGAGAGGTGTGTTTGAAGGATGAGGGCGCTTTGTCTGTGAATGTGCCGTTCCCGTTGTTGATATAAAGCAGATCATTGGTCAGGTAGTCGTTGGTAACGTAAATGTCTTTGTAACCATCCTGATTGATATCTGTAACATTCACGCCCAAACCATAACCTTCTATCAGGATTCCTGCTTCTTTTGAAACATTGGTAAAAACGGGGTGCTTTAACTTCTCGTCCCAGTCATTGCGATAAAGGCGGTCTGTGCGCCTGGAAGATCCGTCGACGATCTTTTTGTGGTATTTGTTAGGAAAATTGTTGTCGTCCATTTCGTTAACGAGCAAAAACAAGTCCAAATCTCCATCATTATCATAATCTAAAAATGCAGCGTTTGTTGTGTGCGTAGTGTCTGCCACTCCATATTCCTTCCCCATTTCCTTGAAAACAGGAACATTGTTTTTATCTAAACCCTGATTTACGTAAAGCAGATTTTCGCGCTCTCTTGCGACCTTTCTTACCGAAGCGCAAACGTATATATCAAGCAGATTGTCGGCATTGATGTCAATTAGCGCCACACCGGTTGACCATTTATCTTTGGCCTCAACGCCCGCTTTTTGGGTGACGTCTTCAAACTTAAAATCGCCTTTATTGAGATACAATTTATTATCGACCGAGTTTCCCGTGAAATACACATCCGGCAGGCTGTCATTATTAAAGTCACCCAGTGCAACGCCTCCACCATTGTACACATACTCGAACGCAAGAATGTTCATGGTATCATTTTCCGCAATGCGATTGGAAAACTGAATCCCCGTTTCATCGCTATCGAGCTGGGTGAATGTTTTCTGTTTTTTGTTGCAGGAGGTGAGCAATACTGCTATGAAAAGTGCTGATAGTAAATATTTTGAGGGCACAAGTGACTTCATTTGAAACAATAAAAATTGGTATATCTTAAAATTAAGAAAAGGAGATGGTAAACTAATACCACCTCCTTTATTTAAAACTTATACTAAATATCAATAACCAGGGTTTTGCACGAGAATGTCTTTGCCCAGCAAGTCAATTTGTTCCTGGGGAACTGGCAGGAACTCGTTTTTCTTGGCTGTGAATTTTGTTCCGCCCAAAGCTCCGCTTAGCTTTTTGCCTTCGTAAGTAAGGTAAGCATTCAGCACAGAATCAGCGATCTCCCAGCGTACAAGGTCAAAGAAGCGATGTCCTTCGCCGGATAGTTCTAGTTTTCTTTCGAAACGAACCGCACTACGGGCTGCATCTTTGCTTGCAAAAGGTGCTTTATAAGTGCTGATCACATAGTTTGCAGCAGCAGCACCATTAGCACGTTTTACAAAGCTTTCAGGATTCGCAGCACGTGTACGCACGAGGTTTACATACTGCCTGGCTTTTTCAAGTGTCCCCACTTCGATTTCAGCTTCTGCCGCCATCAAAAGGACGTCTGCATAACGGATAATGTTTACGTTAATCGCTGTATAACCTGGCGTCCATGAGCTGTTGTCCTGCAATGAACCAACGTCAGTTTTGTAATACGCGTACTTTTTAGGCGTATAGGGTCCTGCATTCGGCTGGTTACGGATCCAGTCATTACCTGGGTGATCGATCCAGTCAAGGAAAGGAAGACCGCGACGACCGATCGAGTGGTCAAGACGTGGATCAACCGGGCCTGCATCCGGCGTGAATGGATCAGAAGATTTCAAGCCCATATCCGTTTTCAACTCTTTACCTGCCGTGTTGTAGGAACCATCCAGATAAGGAAGCCCGCTCGCATCTGTACGGAAAGAGTTACCCAGCTCAAAGCTTGGCTGGAAGAAAGAACAGCAGTTACCAGGACCGTTCGGACCTACGTTGTATGGCCAGTTAAGGTCAAATTCAGGGTTTGCATTGTTCACGCTTCCCGTGTTGGCAGCAGCCTGAATGGCGAAAACAGATTCTGAGTTATTATCGTTAGCCGCTTTAAACGCGTCCTGGAATTTTGGAACCAAGCCGTATTTTTTGCCATTTGTCGTCTTACCGTTTGCAATGATCAGGTCATAAAGCGCTTTTGCCTCAGTGAACTTCTTCTGATACATATAGATTTTCGCCAGGTAAGCTGCAGCTGCCCATTTGTTGGCCCGACCTGCCGCAGTTTGCGTTTCAGGTAGATTTTCGTAGGCGTTTTTCATGTCTGCTTCGATCAAAGGCCAAAGCTCAACCGTGTTAGGAACTGACTCGATGCCTGTGCCATAGTCTTTTGTCTCGTCAACAAAAGGAACATTGTTAAAGCCGCGTTTCAGTTCGAAGTAGTAATGAGCTCTCAAAAAGCGCGCTTCCCCACCAATTCTTTTCTTATCGGCTTCCGTAACGTCTTCCTTCGCAACACCCAGCAGCTTGATAACCAGGTTAGCACGGGCTACTCCTTCGTAGTTTCCTTTCCATTTATCCAAAATTACACCCTGCGTAGTCTGATACTCAAAGCGCTGGATCGGGTTAATATCACTGAAATCCCCAGGATCCGTTCCTTTGTTGGCGTCACCGCCGCGAATACTTCCCCATACCCAGTTACTGGCGCTGGCCATACGGTTTGCGCGCCCGTTCAGCTGGCCATAAACTGATACCAGCACGCCTTCAATCCCTTTTTTGGTTGAAAGCTGCGCCTCATCAAGCTGGCCGGTTGCCGGAATTTCGAGGAAAGTCTCTTTGCAGGAGTAACCGATCAGCATTATCACCATTAACAGTGCTAATCCCCCTTTTTTCGAAATATTATTTTTCATTTTATTCATTTTTATCAAAATCTGTCTAAACCGATATGTGAAATATGTCTTGCGTTTCTTCGATTTTAGAAACCTAAATTGATACCTAAAGTATAACTTCTCGTGATCGGATAGTTACCAACGTCGATACCAAAGTTTGTATCTGCATTTCCACCAACCCCTGGGTCAAGACCTTTGTATTTGGTGACAGTGAACAAGTTATTGGTAGAAGCGAATACTCGCACTTTGGACATACGAACCTTGCTCAGGATGTTGCCTGGCAATGTGTAACCCAATGTGATGTTCTGCATACGGAAGAATGATCCGTCCTCTACGTAAAAGGAGTTAGACTGCGTATTCGTACTGAAATTGGAAGTGCTTTCGAAGATCGGCGTGTCCGTATTTTTGTTGGATGGCAACCATGATCCTTTTACGCGATCACTAACAGCAGCCCCTGTGAATGATGGATAGAAATCTGTAAACCATTTAGAAAGGTTGAAGATTTTGTTACCCACAGAAGTGTACATGTAAGTTTCAACATCAAATCCTTTGTAAGTGAATTTCAGGTTTACCCCGCCTGTAAACTTAGGCACCGGGCTTCCCAGGTATGTTCTGTCATCCGCGTTGATCACACCGTCTTTATTGATGTCCTCGTAACGGAAACGGCCAGGGCCAGCTCCGTCTTGGTCAGGTGCTCCGTCTACTTCTGCTTTGTCCTGGAAAAGGCCCGTCACTTTGTATCCATAGAAAGATGAGATTGCATAACCAATCTGGTTTCTGATCGGCTTGATGCCGCGGAAATCAGGATTTACAGTCAAATACTTAATTCCAGGCGCAAGAGATTCAATGTTGTTTTTCAGAATACCAGCGGTGAAATTCACTTCATAACCCAGGTCATTGGTAATACGGCCGCGGTTAATGATCTGTAAGTCAATTCCTTTGTTCGACATCTTACCTACGTTAACCGAAGGTGCAGCGGCATCGTATCCCGCAGTTGCAGTGATCGGCACCTGGAACAAAAGATCTTTGGTATCTTTTTGCCAAAGGTCAATGATGATATCCAGTTTGCCTTTAAAAAATGTTCCGTCAATACCGATGTTTTTGGTGATACTGGTTTCCCATTTAGCACTTTTGTTACCGATACGCGTCCGGTAGTAACCTTCCAATGCGCTTGAATTGGTTCCGTTCAAGTCATAGGATGACTGGCCAAGACTCGCTCCGTATAAGCTGTACTGGTTATTAGGATCTACGTTATTAGAGTTACCCATCAAACCATAACCACCTCTAAGTTTAAGCTCAGTAATAAAAGGAACGCTCTTCATGAAGTTTTCCGAAGAAATTCTCCATGCTGCAGAGAATGCAGGGAAAACCCCGTAACGGTTGTTGGCACCAAAGCGCGAAGAACCATCACGACGAACAACCCCGGTCAGGATGTAGCGGTCATTGAATGTATAGTTGGCGCGGGCAAATAGTGAGTTGAAGTTAACTCCTTTGTAATAATCACTAAAAACCTGTTTGGAACCAACGTTGTTCATATTAATGTAGTTGATATCCGTAGAGAACGGGTTCAAACCAGAAGAGTTCTGATTTTTTCCAGCGCCTGTGTTCAACGCTTCCTGCCCAATGATCACGTCCAGATTATGCAAGCCGAATGTTTTCTTGAAGTTTGCAGTGTTTGTCAGTGTCCAGCTGAAACGGTGACCTGATCCTTCGTTGTAGCCGAATGCCGAGTTGTTTTCAGAGTTTTCATATTGTAATCTGCTGAAACCTCTGTTGGCATAGTTGTTATACTGGGCTCCAACGCTGGAACGCAATGTTAGTCCGGGGATTACATCCAACTCAATGTAGAAGTTACCGAAACCATTGCCTGCAAAGCCTGCATTGTCTTTCAGACCGTCCCTGCTCGCAACCGGGTTACGCGGGTTGTTGAAACCTTTTGCTGCCGTTCCTGCATAACCGCCGAATTCGTCATAAACCGGGATGATTGATGGCATACGGAATGCAGAAAGGATGTCGTTTTCATCCGCTGCCACACCCTGTCCGCCATTTCCACCACCCTGGCCAAGCACCTGAAGGTAAGTAAACTGCGCATTCTGACCGATTCTCAGGTTTTTCAAAACGTCAAATTCAGTATTCACACGAAAGGCATAACGCTTGAAACCATTGTTTAGCATGATCCCTTTTTGATCCTGAGCACTGAATCCTGCATAGAAGCGGTTGTTGTCACCACCACCTGAAAAGCCCAGAGAATGTCTCTGCAATGGCGCATTCCTTGTGATCGCATCATACCAGTCTGTCCCCTGCTTATTGGCCCTAACTACCTGATAGATAGATCCGCGCGTAGGGTCAACATTGTATTTTAATTTTTCGGCAGCCAGGTCCAGCTCACCGATAACACCTGTTTTTCCGCCTACGTTAATGTAATCTGGCAAGACCGGCTTGTCGCCCGAACCATACTGTCCGCTGGCAACATTGGTGAATTTTGGAAGTGAATCACCCTGGAATGCATCATTTCTGATAGCCTGCCAGGTCCAGTCAGCCTGCTCCTGAGGCGTCAGCATGGTTTGTCCTTTACCAGGCGTCGTTACCCCGAAAAGTCCGTCATAGGTAATGCTGAGCTTTTTTGCTTTCTTCGTTCCTTTTTTGGTTGTGTAAACGATTACACCGTTCGCTGCACGCGCTCCATAAATAGAAGCAGCTGCCGCATCCTTCAAAACAGTTGTTGTTTCAATGTCGTCAGGGTTAAGGAAATCGGTTGATCCTGTTGGCACCCCGTCCACTACGTACAATGGCTCATTACCACCAAAAGCACCAAAACCCCTTACGCGGATCTGGCTGGCTGTTCCTGGCTGACCGTTTGTGATCACCGTAACCCCTGCCACACGGCCCTGCAACTGCTGTTCAACGTTACCCGATGGGGTTGCCGTCAAATCTTTCGACTTAACCGTGGAAACCGCACCTGTTGTTTCTCTTCTGCTATCGATGGTGTAACCCGTTACGATAACCTCCTCCAGCGCCGAAATGTCGTCTTCCATTTGGATGTTGATGACGCTCTGATTGCCAACTGTTACTTCTTTTGTTTTGTAACCAACGAAACTGATTACCAAAGTGCTGTTGTTTCCAACATTAATGGAGAAATCGCCGTCACCGTTTGTGTTTGTTCCCATTTGGGTTCCTTTCACAACCACAGTTGCCCCTGGAATGCCTGTGCCGGCGAGGTCTGTGATTTTTCCGGTTACTTTACGTTCTTGTGCGAATGCAACAATTGCTGCGAAACTTAGCATGAAGGAGAAGAAGATACTCCTGCCGGAGTTCTTGTAGATTCTTTTCATAATACTCGGTTAGGTTAATAATTATTAAGCAATCAAATCTATCATTATTTCCACAAATAATTGACCGTTTTAGATTAATATTTTCTAACAATGAAATAATAGTATTATAAAGAGATAAAATAATGTCATAAATAACGGATTTTAGGGTGTTTATTTATACGGATGCAAGCGGACCGTTAAGCCGCATATTGTACAATCTTAGTATTTTGCAATCCCCAATCTACCTATCCCCAGATGCTAAGGAATCCTCGCAGGCTTCGATATGCTTTTTTGCTGATTTCTATTTGCCTGTGCGTGTTTAACTTTTCATGTAACAATAATAGCTCCCAAGAGTCGGCTGCACAGGGAAAAGCACTAGCTGAAAAATACTGTGCAAACTGCCATCAGCTCCCGGATCCGGCACTTTTGGACAAATCCACATGGGAAAATGGAGTCTTACCCGCCATGGCCGAGCGGCTGGGTATTGAAGTTTTAGAGGGGAATATTTATCTGCATAATCAGCAGTCTGCATTATCCTCAGCCGACTGGAACAAACTTGTACATTATTATCAAACCCTTGCACCGGACACACTTAAAGTTTCTAACGGTTACAAACAAACGCATGACTGGGCGATTTTTGAATTAAAGCAGCCACAGGTCATTCCCGACGCGGTTAGTAGCACATTGTTAGTAGCAATTGACTCGTCCAGGCAGCGTATTTACACCAGCGACCTGGAAAATCCGGGTTTGTACATTTCGAATCATTTGCAACAACGAAAGCTGGTAACCAAGCTTCCCTCCTCGGCGATTGACCTTTGTTTTCCAACCCTTAAAAATCCGGTGCTGACGATCACTTCCATGGGTGGCATGCGCGCACTGGACATCACCAGAGGGCAGATATTCACATTGGATCAAAAAGCCGGCGCGAATCCCGATTTGATTTCTGATGACCTGATCAGGCCTATACAAAGCCAGCCCATTGATTATAATAAAGACGGGTTAGAGGATTACCTGGTCTGCGCATTCGGGCATAACCGCGGTGGGTTATATTTGCTAAAACAGCTTCCGGGGCATAAGTTCGAGAAGGTTGTGGTAAGAGAAATGCCGGGGGCAACGGAAAGCCATATACGCGACTTCAACCAAGATGGATGGCCCGACATTATGACGCTTTTTGCACACGGGGATGAAGGAATATGGGTTTTTATAAATAATCAAAAAGGGGGTTTTTCTGAAAGAAACATACTTCGGTTTCCTTCCGTTTATGGTTCCAGCAGCTTCCAACTCGCTGATATTACGCGCGATGGCAAGCTTGATATTGTGTACACAGCAGGCGACAACAGCGATTTTTCAAGGATTTTAAAACCCTATCATGGCCTTTATATTTTCGAGGAAAAAGGAAATTTTCAATTTGAACAAACTTATTTTTATCCCATCAATGGCTGTACAAAGGCCGTTGCAGCAGATTTTGACAAGGATGGGGACACGGACATTGCTACCATCGCTTTTTTTGCAGATTTCCAAAAAACGCCCGGGGAAGGCTTTCTATATTTCGAACAGGCCGGTTTAACGCCGGAAAAGAAACCCATTTTTGAACCGCATGCTGTTCCGGTGAACAAGCATGGACGATGGATTTGTATGGATGTTGAGGATTATGATGGGGACGGCGATGAAGACATTGTTTTGGGAAACTTTTCCAAGGGCTTCCTGAACCAGGAAATTTCAAAGCCTACCTGGAACGTGCACGTGCCATTTGTCTTGCTTGAAAACAATACATTACCAGCAAAATTGCAATAAACTAATCGTCCTTTTTCCAATCGGCGGGCAAAAGGGACGAAAAACGATCGTTTCCCAGATCGCCCGCAATCTCAAATCCCATCGGAATTGACACCCAGCCTGAGGGCGTGATCACCATATAACCCTGCGGCAGCGTGATTTGCGTGTATGCATAAGGCATGTCCGAGTAAGGTGATCTTCCCTTTTTCTTCATAAAAAACACTTCCAGTTGCGTGCCGGAAACGACTAACCGCTCGGTTACCAGCTCGCCGGGACGGACCAGCCTCATTCCCCGAACCGGTTCTATACGGTTATGGACGTGATTGGCTATGGTGTTGTAACCGTTCGGCGTGCGCACCGTGTTGAACCTGCGCATAGAATCCGGAATGGCCTGATATACCTTGAAACCCTGTTCCTGCAAACTGTCGGAAACCATGCTTGACAATAAATGCTTTACAGAACCCTGATAAGCGATTTTTTGATTTGCCCGCCACTGCTTTTTTTGCAGGCTGTCTTTGGGAACGAGTAATTCGAACCGCGTACTTCCACCGTAATAAACCTTCCCGTTGAAGTAATCAAAATCGTCCAGATCCTGATGAATGCGATAGCCTAATGCCAGGTTTTCAATGATCAGCGGCTTGGTTGTTTGTGCGGTCAAATGTTTGTCATCGTCCTCAGAAATTTTCAAAACCTGCGGATTAAGGATTTTACATTGTTTACTGAACCGGCTGTTTCCGAGCAACTCGCGCGTAATGATCTTCAAATATTTCTCTCTTTTTTTATTCTTTTTGGCGTAGACGGTCACCCCTTCCAGCTCCATCCCTTCCCTCAATTTGAAAAGAACCGTCTTCACGCCGGGTTGCTCAAAACGCAATGTCTGCTTCACGGTCTCATAACCTAAAAACGAAACGGCCATTTCAAGGTTACCAATGGACAGATTGGCCAGCCGGTAATTTCCATTTTCATCTGCATTCGTCCCTATGGTTGAATTATTGATAAAAACGTTGGCAAACGGAAGCGGCTTTCCTGTTTTTTCATCTATCACTTTTCCAGTGAGCGTAACCATCCCGCCCTGCTGGGCATGTAATTGCCCTGAGCAGCAGATGACTATGAAAAGAACCAGCCAGAATGAGCGGAAGGCGTTATTTATAGGCCGGTTATAAATCAAATGCATTGTAATGTCCAGTGCTTTCACCTGAATGTTAAAAGCAGATAGCCACTCGGAAGTAAGTGGCTATCTGCATCATGCTTTTCAAATATTATTTCAATCCAAGCTCCTCGCCGATTCCACTAACTTTCTCTTTCAAACTTGCGTAAACGCTGTCGAAATCTTCGTTTTTCTCCAATGCAGCGCGAACGCCCACGTAGAATTTGATTTTCGGCTCCGTTCCTGATGGGCGGCAGGTAAACTTCGTTCCGTCTTCGGTGAAGAATTGCAGCACATTAGAAGGCTCAATGCCCATTTCACCGGATGGAATAGCATGTGTAGTTCCGCTGGTAAAATCAACAGTGCTTAATGCCTTGTAATCGTCCATTCTGATTACTGGAGAGCCAGCCAATGTTTTAGGTGGATTGGCACGGAAATCGGCCATCATTTGCTGGATTTCATCTGCTCCTGTTTTTCCCTTTTTAGTTAAAGAAATAAGCCCTTCGTAATAGAAACCAAACTGTTTGTAGATCTCCATTAACATATCAAAAAGACTTAGTCCCTTATCTTTGGCATAAGCAGTTAACTCGGCGATCATGGCGCAGGAAGCAATGGCATCTTTGTCCCGAACGGCATCACCGATGAGGTAACCGTAACTTTCTTCGCCGCCGCCGATGAATTGCTCAATGCCTTCCTTTTCACGGATAACCTGCGCGATGTATTTAAAACCGGTCAGCGTGTTATAACATTTTACGTCATAAGCCGCCGCCATCTTATCAATTAAGTCGGTAGTAACGATGGTTTTACAAACAAACTGGGTGCCGGTTAGCTTGCCCGCATCTTTCCAGGCATTTAGCAGATAATATATCAGGACGCTGGCTGTTTGGTTGCCATTTAAAAGCTGGATTTCGCCGTGATGGTTTTTCACCGCAATTCCAACGCGGTCAGCATCTGGATCCGTTCCTAAAACGAGATCTGCATCGATTTCCTTAGCTTTTTCAACGGCTTTGGACATGGCTTCGCTCTCTTCCGGATTTGGATAAACAACCGTCGGGAATTGTCCGTTGCCTTTGGGTTCAGCCTGCTCTTCGATCACAGTGACCGCCTCGAAGCCCATTTTAGCCAAAAGCGCGGGGACCAATGTTACACCTGTTCCGTGCAAAGGCGTATAAACAATTTTCAGGCCTTTCTGACGCTCCAAAGCTCCTTTCGAAATGGAAAGGGACAGAATATGATCCATGTATTTTTCGTCCACGTCCGCACCGATCTTAATGATCTTTGATGCATCCCCATCAAATTTCACTTCATCAATGGATGCGATCGCATTCACCTCATTGATAATGTTGACATCGTGCGGCGCAACCACCTGAGAACCATCATCCCAATACGCTTTATAGCCGTTATATTCTTTTGGATTATGTGAAGCCGTTACAACCACACCGCTTTTGCAGCCGAGCAAACGGATAGCGAACGAAAGCTCAGGTGTAGGACGAAGCGCTTCAAATAGGTAAACAGTGATGCCGTTTGCAGAAAAAATGTCAGCTATAATCTTGGCAAATTCATCCGATTTAATGCGACTGTCGTAAGCAATAGCCACTTTTATCTCTTCGCCTGGGAAAGCCTGATTCAAATAATTGGCCAAACCCTGCGTCGCAGTGCCGACTGTGTAGCGGTTCATGCGGTTGGAACCTATACCGATAAGGCCCCGCAGCCCTCCCGTTCCGAATTCCAGGTCTTTATAAAATGCGTCTGTCAGTTCAGTATCGTTTCCTTCATCGATTAGTTGTTGAATGGATTGTTTGGTATCGATATCATAATCACCGTTGAGCCAGCTGCTTACTTTGGTCATTACACTGGGTTCCAATTTTGCAGTCATAATTTGATTAATGGAATTATTTGAAAAATATACGTTATGAATTGTTGAGTTACTTACTGATTTCCAACTCTTCTTTTTCGGGTTGCTTTGCAGTTTCCTTGGCGGTTTTGTGGATCAGCTCGGCAACCAGTCCCGTCCAGCCCGTCTGATGGCTCGCGCCGCAACCTCGGCCATTATCCCCATGGAAATATTCATAGAACAGAATATGTTCGTTGAAATTCGGGTCCTTCTGCATTTTCTGATCAATCCCGTACACGGCCCTGTTTCCATCCGCATCCTTCTTAAAGATATCAATCAAGCGACATGCAATAGCCACGGCAGCTTCTTTAATCGTTGCTAAATTTCCGGAATTTGTTGGATATTCTACCATAAAATCCTCACCATAATAAGCGTGGAATTTCATGAGGGAGTCAAAAATAAGGTAATTCAGCGGGAACCAGATTGGGCCGCGCCAGTTGGAATTCCCCCCCATAATGTCGGTAAGTGCTTCTGCCGGTGTATAATCTACCTGCAACACCTCGCCATTGATGTAGAATTTATAAGGATTTTCCTCATGGTATTTAGACAGCGCCCTCACACCATAATCGGAAAGGAATTCATTTTCATCCAGCATTCGTTTCATGATCATTTTCATCCGGTGACCGCGCAGGATTGACAGCAACCTGTTCTCCCCTTTTCCGGACTCAAACCAGCGCGATATTAATCTCGCCAGATCGGGCCGGTTCGCCAGGACCCACTCGACGCGCCGCTTGAAAACAGGCATTTTATCCAGGTTCTGCGGATCGAGGATTTCCACGGCAAAAAGTGGAATAAGGCCAACTATCGACCTGACTTTCAACAGGATACTTTGGCCATTCGGAATGTGGATCACATCATAGTAAAACTGATCTTCCTCATCCCAAAGACTTATGGAAGAATTTTTCCCACCAATGGACTCCATAGCACCCGCAATGTGCAGGAAATGCTCGAAGAATTTGGACGCCATATCCTGGTAAACCGGATGTACGAGGGCGATCTCAACCGAAATGCGCAACATATTCAGTGTGTACATCGCCATCCAGCCCGTTGCGTCGGCTTGTTGCAGTTTTCCACCAAAAGGCATCGGGGTTGAACGGTCAAAAACGCCGATGTTATCCAGACCTAGGAACCCGCCACTGAAAATGTTGTTCCCCGTATCGTCCTTCTGATTTACCCACCACGTGAAGTTCAGAAGCAGCTTATGAAATATTTTTTCAAGAAATTCAATGTCGCCTACGCCATTATTCTGCTCACGGTCAATCTCATATACTTTCCAAGTAGCCCAGCCATGAACCGGCGGATTGACGTCGGAGAAATTCCACTCGTAAGCCGGAATCTGCCCGTTCGGGTGCATATAATATTCCCGAAGCAGTATTTCGAGTTGTCTTTTGGCAAAATCCGCATCCACGCGTGCCAGCGGAACGCAGTGAAAAGCCAGATCCCAGGCCGCAAACCAGGGATACTCCCACTTATCGGGCATCGATATAATGTTGGCCGCATACAAATGCTTCCACCCGGAATTTCGGCCCCATTTCCGACCCTGATTAGGCCCTGGCTGAGCAGGATCGCCTTTCAGCCATTCATACACATTGTAATAATAAAATTGCTTGCTCCATAACATGCCTGCATACGCCTGGCGCTGGATGGATCGCAAATCCGCATCTGCCACATCGCGCTGCAAATCGTCGTAGAATTCGTCCGCTTCTCTGATTCTTTTGGCAAAAAGATCTTCAAACCCGCCAAATGGCTCTGATATAGAGTGATTCACAAACCTTAGCCTGAATGTCGTGCTTTCGCCAGCCTTAATGGTGCGCGTAAAGCGGGCCGAAGCCTTTGTGCCAATGCTGTTCGGGTTAACCGTAGTCGTCTTTTTATTGCTTACGATATAGTCGTTGATCCCGTCTTTCGGATAGGCCGTGTTATTTGCAGTGCCGTAGAGTTTTTTGAAGTTTGTTTCATTTTCACAAAACAGCAGTTCGTCTGCGCCGTCCAGATAAAGGTTGTATTTCCCATGTTTCCTGTGGGTAACCTCTATCAAACGGTTCGAAATGCCGTTCATAATCGGCTTGTAATTGAAAGCCTCATATCCCCACGACCAGGTATTTCGGAACATGATCGTTGGCAGGACGGTGATGGGAGCATCTTTGGCGCCGCGATTAAAAACCGTCACCTTCATCATAATGTCCTCCTCGTCCGCTTTGGCATGCTCAATAAAAATATCGAAATATTCGTCATTCTCGAACACGCCCGTATCCATGATCTCATATTCCGGATCTTCCTTGCCCCGGCGGCCGTTTTCCTGGCGCAGCTTTTCGTAGGGAAATGGGTTTTGCGGATATTTATACAACATTTTGGTGTAGGAATGCGTCGGCGTGCTATCCAGGTAATAGTACATTTCCTTTACATCCTCCCCATGGTTAGACTCCCGGTTTGTGAGACCAAAAATCCTTTCTTTCAGAATTTTATCATTATGATTCCAAAATCCGAAAGAGAAGCATATATGTTGTTTATTGTCTGAAAATCCGCCAATGCCATCTTCGCCCCAGCGATAGGCCTTGGATAGCGCCATTTCATGCGTAATGTAATTCCAGGCGTCTCCGTTTCCGCTATAATCCTCACGAACCGTTCCCCACTGGCGTTCAGACAAATAAGGTCCCCACTTTTTCCATCCCGTATTCTCCTTCTGAAGGCTTAATCTTACTTTTTCAGCGCCGTGTGCCATTAATGTTATATTTTTCTAAAAGGAATGAAATCTCAAGTGTAAAGCTAAATAGTTAATCAGGAAAATAGGAAGGATCGGTAAATTTCAGGTCAAACTTCCAGCGATTCCAACTGATTGTGAACCTTTACTTCAAAGCTTACTTCGCCTGCATAAAATGCCGTGGTGGCAGCAGCTTTTTCAGATGTTTCGGTCAGTAAGGGATGGCGTTCGGTATGCAATAATGCTTCCACGTCGGCAACATATTCCTTAAACATCAGCGGGTTGGTCAACACATAATATTTCCCATCCGTTGCATGCAAAACCGGAACAGGTTTCACTTCTCCGGCTGCATTCAACTTTCCATATTCTACCCTTGCGGCAGCGTATTCCTCGTCTGTCGAAGCAAAAACAAAGTATTTCAAAGGCTTGCTTTTTTCCTTCTGCGCTGTAATCTTTTCATCCAGACTATCCAGCAAACTTCTCAGTTGCCAGGTATTTTTTCCTGAGCGAATCCTTTCCCGGATCGACTGCCTAACCAAATAAGTGAGTGCTTGAGTAACATTCAGCCCAATTTCAGCCATCTGTTTAAAAATGAACGATGTAGGCGACATGCCCGGGATTGTATTAGGGTCATGCAGTAGAATTGTGCCATCCGGAGTCAGGAATCCGTCAATGCGCACGCAAACATTAATGCCTAGTTGCTCAAAAACGGTGGCAATTACTTTTTGAATTTCCTGGTTCTTTTCAAGCGTTGTATCAACAGGAATGCGTTTGCGACTGGCGCCAGGCTTATATTTTGCATTAAAATCAAAAACCTGGACCATTTTTATTACTTCGCTGGGAGGCAAAGCCAGTGGTTTACCATCATCAAATTGAATGCATCCACAAGAGAATTCCTGTCCATTCACAAATTCTTCAATCAAAACCTGGTCTTCACCGTTTGAACTGCTTAATAATGCATGATCATTCCCCTCTGAGAAAAAACTGTCAAGTGTTGCGATCAGTTTGGCGGGATGGTAAATTGTCTCACCCTTCAAAATTACCGGAAAGCCTATTCCTTCGTCAAGATTAGCCACTTTTTGTGCCCAAGCTTGTTTTTCGGAGCCATCCAGCGCATTCCAGGTCGTGCTATCCAGCTCAACCTGAAAAAAGCATTGGTTAACCGCAGATATAAATTCTTCCAAAGAATCATCTTTTACGATTGCAACGCCGATCGAAGATCCCTGATGCGGCGCTTTGATCACCAATGGAAGGCCTAAATGCTTTTTAAGAACCTGGAAAAGAATGGAATATTCCTGCGGGACCCACTGATCATAACGAAGCGTCCAGCTTTTCTTCTGCTGTCCGTTCACCAGCGCGATCATCTCATTTTGCAGGATTTTATCAATGCCTACGGCAGATCCCATTAACCCGGGGCCGCTGTATGGAATTTTATACCATTCCAATAAACCCTGGATTGCACCATCCTCACAATCGGGCCCATGCATGGCCAGAAATGCGAAATCAAAATAATCTTTGAATTGATCGGGAGATAATAGTGCCCCGATTTCGGACGGAATGGGCTGGCTGGCGAGCTCAGGGTAAGATTCAATGTAGGTTGAAAAGCCCGTCTGATGAATGTGTCTAGGCGGGTAAAATTCCCGGATTTCACCCGAATACATGAGTGCTTTTTCAAGCAGGATGAAGCGGCCGAAACTATCAACAAAGACCGGAACTGGCTCAAAAAGTGATTTATCCAGATATTCAAAAGCAGTTTTTCCACCAGCAAATGAAATTTCCCGTTCCCGGGACGGTCCTCCGAAAAATATTCCGATGCGCATATTTAATAATCAGGTAAAATCTTCTAAATCTTACGCGCAATATAACGCACTAATCGGGACGAATCAATTTCTGGCCAAAATGCAGGAGAATTTTAAATAAAAAAGCGGCTTCTCGATCAGAAAAGCCGCTTTTTACAAGTAAATACAGTTATGAAAACGACCAGTTTCAGGCCAATTCAGCTACGTTGACGGCAACCACTTTGCTGACGTGCGGGACAGCTTTGCGGATGGATTCTTCAAGACCGGCGCGGAAAGTCATTGCACTCATCGGGCAGCTTTGGCAAGAACCCTGCAATTCCAATTTAACGACCAGATCATCAGTCAATTCCACAAATTTCACATCTCCTCCGTCTGCATGCAAGTAAGGCCGTACTGAATCCAGCGCTTGCTCAATGAGCTCTATTGTTTTTTCTTTTGAATCCATTATTAAAAAATCTATTTGCTAAGATGCAAGAATATATTCAAAAAATCAAATCATTACCATTTAAGGCTTACACCTGGATTTCGACAGGCTGCGTTTTTTCTTTGGTTGCATTTCTAATGGCCACTTGCTGCGCCAACGACTCGGCCGCATCGCGGAATGCATTATTCACAATCGGGTTCACATCCATTACAGCTGGCCGACCTTCGTCACCAGCTTCCCTGATGCCCTGAACTAGTGGGATTTGACCTAATAGTGGCACATTAAATTTATCAGCAAGCAATTGCCCCCCGCCCTTTCCGAAAATATAGTATTGATGATCAGGCAGTTCTTCCGGCGTAAACCAGGCCATGTTTTCAATCACACCCAGGATCGGCACATTGATTTGCGGCTGCCTGAACATTTGCAAACCTTTGATAGCATCTGCAAGAGCCACTTTCTGAGGCGTTGTAACAATAACAGCGCCCGTAACCGGCACCGTTTGCACCAATGTCAGGTGAATGTCGCTGGTGCCAGGGGGAAGGTCGATCAGAAGATAGTCCAAATCACCCCAGTCCGTATCCGCAAAAAACTGTTTCAATGCCTGACTAGCCATAGGGCCGCGCCAGACTACGGCACTGTCGGGTGGTGTCAGAAAGCCGATGGAGATCATTTTGATTCCATACTGGCGGATTGGATTTATATAGTTTTTACCGTCTTTCGGCGTGATAGTAGGCTGCATATTTTCAGCACCAAACATCACCGGGATCGAGGGGCCGGAAATGTCCGCATCAATAATGCCCACTTTGGCGCCCGAGCGGTGCAGCGCCATCGCTAGATTCGCAGTAACCGTAGATTTGCCGACGCCGCCCTTTCCGGAAGAAATAGCGATCACATTCTTCACGCCCGGAATAATCGGCCCCGACTGACGCGTGGAAGTAACATTGGCAGTGAGCTTGATAACAACCTCAACATCCGGGCTCAAATGCTCATGAATGGCCGCCTCGCAGTTCCTGCGGATCAGCTCTTTCAAAGGGCAGGCAGGCGTGGTCAAAACAACTGTAAACCTCACCTGATTGACCCCAATCTCAATGTCCTGAATCATACCCAGTGACACCAGGTCTTTTTTCAAGTCCGGCTCTTCGACAGTGCTGAGCGCCTGTAAAACTTTTTCCTTATTAATTGTAAATTCTCCCATTATACTGGTTAAGACCTCGTGAACTGATTGTTGGACGAAGCCCTGGAACTTTAAAATTGCTATTCTTTTACTCTGGTATAATGCAACACGAATTCACCTTAATGAGTTTATCCCGCATCTGAAAATTCACGGATTTTGTCTTCAACTTCCGCAATTTCTTTGGCGACGTCAATTTTTGAGGAAAGCGTGACTAATTTGGCCAGCACATTTTTAAGCAATTTCTGATAACTTTCTGTAACACCATGCAAAGGCCTGTGCAGCATCATTTGCCGGATAGCGTCCCATTCTTTCATGAGATTGAACGCGTCAGCATCAAAGTAAGTTTTGGAAAATACATTGAAAATGTAGTCCTCGGCAACCCTGTTCGGATGGATCAGATCTTCTTCATAAAACCGGTAATCCCGCAGCTCATCCACCATGATTTCGTAGGAAGGAAAATATTCAACCTGCCTATATTTTTCCGATAAGCGGTGACAAACCAGCCGCAATGTGGACTTGCTAACCTGGTTTAGAGGCAGTGTGTCTCGCGTATGCCTAACGGGGCTTACGGTTAATATAATCCTGAGATTTCTGCGGAACACTTGTAGTTTCTGAATCAACTGGTCATACGCGATCATGATCTGATCCGGATGCAGCAATTCTTTCACAAATTGATCGGCCGGAACCTTATGGCAATTTCCCACGATTTGATTTGTTGGCTTATGCCTGTAAGCAAATGCGGTCCCGAATGTAATGACCAAAACATCTGCCTCTTGCAGAAACGCTTTCGCAGTCGACGACTTCTCCACCAACACTGCTTGCAAATGTGCCTGATCATGACCATATAATGACGAATGGAAATCGTGATGAAGCCATATTTTGTCGGAATTCTCAAAAAACAACGCTTGATTCGGCTGCTTACTTTCCAGCGTCGCATCCAGAATCTTCGCAATAGCAAGCGGATTAAAGGCAGTCCCAAAATTATTGTTGAGAACCGGAAATTTATACGCAGCAAGCTGACTACCAAGCACATCTGCAAAACACGATCCAATCGTTGCAATCCTGGAATGACGGCTGATTTTCCAATCCGACGAAGCAATTCCGACCTCCGTACTGAGCTTAATTTCCCTCATTCATTTGTTAGATATCTCTGCTGCAAAATTACGAGTATTTGGTCAGTTTCTAGCTAGTGTCGTGTTTTCAAAAATTGGCAAAAAGGATTATGTTTGGAAATCAATTCACACGCTATAATTACCATGGACATAAAGCCTTACCCCTTTTCGGTATTTAGTGCTAATTTTCGATACGAATTTGTTAGTATCAGCTCAACCAAAATAGTACAGAAAGTTGTTCTCTTTGTCGGAACCGGAGCTTCGGGCACCTTTAATCTAGCTCTTTTGGATGTTTTGCAGGATGGAAGTCTGTGCGATCTTGTCGAAACGAGAAATGGAGATTTCAAAAAAGTCTTAGCCACAGTTTTCCAAATTATTCATCATTTCTTCAAGAGAAACCCAGATTGCGTCGTTATGTTTCTTGGAAGTGACGAACGAAGGCACAGGATGTATCGAATTGTTATTAATAGAGAAATGCATGAAATCTCCAAGTTCTTCATTATATCAGGGGTGATCGGCGACTTTTCAGAATATTTCCAACCAAATACAGATTATGACTACTATTTAATCGAAAAGCTATGAAAACAGAATTTAAATTGGTTGTTCTCAATGATGTAACCAACCATCCTATTGTTCAAAAAAAACTCGCCCGGGCAAATGAATTGCTTAGCAAAACTGATCTATCTCCAATTTACGAAAGGAGAAAACAAAGGGAAGAAGCTAAGAAAAGCTCAGGAATATGAGCTTAGTCCTTACAGCATTTGTTGCTAACATGATTCTTGGTTGCTTTCAACCGGGCGACACAATATCGGACAAGACAGCCAAATACGAGTTCGCCGCCACACCGTCCTGGCAGGATGAATTCGACTATTCCGGCAAGCCCAATCCCCAAAAATGGAATTACGACCTGGGTGACCATGGCTGGGGGAATAATGAGTTACAGAATTATACGGATAAGATCGAAAATGCCAAAGTTGAGGATGGACACCTGATCATTGAGGCCATCAAGGGGAAGTCGGGGAAAGCTAATTATAGCTCTGCGCGACTTGTATCCAAGGGTAAGGGAGATTTCCTTTACGGCAAATTCGAAATCCGGGCGAAGCTTCCGAAGGGTCGCGGCACCTGGCCGGCGATCTGGATGCTGGCGAGTGAAAATAATTACGGAAACAAAGGCTGGCCCGATAACGGCGAAATTGATATCATGGAACACGTGGGGTTTGACCAGAACAAAATCCACGGGAACATTCATACCAAAGCATTTAACCATTCAATCGGCACAAATAAGGGCAATAATGTAATAATCGAGACCGTCTCCGACGAATTTCATACATACTCATGTGAATGGACGCCGGAATCCGTTAAAATCCTGCTCGATGGGAAAGACTATTTTACTTTTAGCAAAGAAGCCGGTTACGACTGGGCACAATGGCCTTTTGACAAACCTTTTCATTTAATTTTAAACATTGCTGTTGGAGGCAACTGGGGTGGACAGAAAGGCGTGGATGACAGCATTTTCCCTCGAAAAATGGAGATCGATTACGTGCGTGTTTACCCGCTTGTTGAGAAAAAGTAGCTTTGAAATTCGAGCGCATGGAAGTATCTTGCGCTATGGATAATTTCGTTGTCTCGGCCAGGAAGTATCGTCCCGTCACTTTCGACTCGGTGGTTGGCCAGTCACACATCACTACAACTTTAAAAAACGCAATCCGCACCAATCACCTGGCGCAGGCCTTTCTTTTCTGTGGGCCAAGAGGGGTTGGAAAAACGACTTGCGCACGGATTTTGGCCAAAACCATTAACTGCCAGAACCTCGGCGACGATGTGGAAGCCTGCGGGGAATGCGAATCTTGTGTAAGCTTTCAAAATAACGCATCATTCAACATCCATGAGCTGGATGCTGCTTCTAATAACTCCGTTGAAGATATCCGTAACCTTATTGACCAGGTTCGTTACCCGCCTCAAACCGGGAAATACAAGATCTATATCATCGATGAGGTTCACATGCTCTCCCAGGCGGCTTTCAACGCGTTTTTGAAAACCTTAGAAGAACCGCCTGGTTACGCCATTTTTATCCTCGCTACAACAGAAAAGCATAAGATCCTGCCGACGATTCTTTCGCGTTGCCAGATTTTCGATTTTAATCGCATTCAGCCGAAAGATATTGCTTATCACCTGGCCGATATTGCTCAGAAGGAGGGAATTGAAACAGAAAAAGAAGCATTGGAATTAATTGGTCAAAAGGCGGATGGCGGTCTCCGTGACGCGCTTTCTATGTTTGACCTTAATGTTACTTTTTCTACGGACAACAGGCTTACGTACGAGGCTGTACTGGAAAATCTGCACATTCTCGATTACGATTATTATTTCAAAATCACAGATGCACTAACGTCTGGCAGCATTGCACGCTCGCTTGTTTTGTTTGATGAAATTTTAAGAAAGGGCTTTGACGGTCATTTGTTTGTTGTCGGCCTGTTGGAGCATTTTCGCAATCTTTTGGTTTGCAAGGACCCACAAACCGTAACGCTTTTACAGGTTTCCGAATCGGCTGAACGGAAATATCAGCAGCAATCTGCTTTGGCGGATATGAGCTTTTTATTGTCGGCGCTGAGCATTGCAAGTCAGTGCGATATTAATTACAAATCGGCCAAGAACCAGCGCTTACATGTTGAGCTATGTTTAATGAAGCTCGCTAATCTACCCCACGTTCTTCAACTTTCTTCCCTTGCCGCCGTTGATGAAACGGCAAAAAAAAAAGTTGAGCCTGAGCTAAATCCAGCTCCGGCAACGCCCATAGAACCGCAGACCAACGGAATTCCAACCAATGGAATTGCGACCAATGGAAACTACACGGATGTTCCTGCACGTACGGTCCAGCCTGTACAAGCTCCATCACGCCTGAAAAACACTGTCGCATTAGCCCCAACTGCGCCCGCTGCTGACCTTGCTGTGAAGGAAGTCCCTAAGCAACAAAGTGAAAATGTCGCAGCAACTGCTCCTAATAATGCCCGAAAAGACGCATTAACATTCGAGACATTACAAACGCATTGGTATGAATTTGCCGAAAAACGGAGGATTGCAGGCAACTCAACAACAGAAGAAATCAGTTTAAACAAAGAATTCCAACTGGAAGGCACGACCATTGAAATTGCTTTAGACAACACACATCAGCTCGAAGCAATGGCCAATGTGCGTTATGAGTTGCTCACCTATCTTAAAGGCCGAATTGATGCTTCGAAACTGGAAATAAATCCACGCGTCGATCCGCAGAAAGTGAACCGGCTTCCTTACACACCAGCAGAGAAATTCAATTATATGGCTGAGAAAAACCCCTACTTATTAGAGCTTAAACAGGCATTAGGATTGGATGTAGACTTTTAATGTGACCTTTTCCCTGTTTTGAAAATGTCGTGCAGCATTAGAACCTGCGGGATTAAGGCTGATTCTTCGTCATTCTGAATAAAAAAATCACCGACCTTCTTCCGCTCTTCGTCAGACACCTGCCTTTTCACAATGGCCCTGATCTCCGCTTCACTCCGCCTGTCTCTCTGCAAAATTCTGGTGATGCGCAATTCAAGCGGTGCTTCCACTACAACCACATAATCCAGTGAATTCCGGTCGCCGGCCTTATTCATAATGGCCGCCTCTTTCACAACATATGGTAATCCTGCATGATTTCCAACCCAATCTGTTGTGTCTTGCATGACGACCGGGTGAATGATCGCATTCAGCTTTTTTAGTAATTCTTCATTGTTGAAAACCAGGGAGCTGACGTAGGCGGTGTTGTAATTCCCCTCCCTGGTGTAAGATTCATTTCCCAAAAGAGCGATAACACTTTCAATGATTTGCGGATTGTGATTGGTAAGCCATTTGGCCCGGCTGTCTGCATTGTAAACGGGGATTCCCAGGCACGAGAATAATTTACAAACGACACTTTTCCCAGATCCAATTCCGCCGGTAATTCCAATTTGAAGGGGAAGTGACATGACGGAATTAGCTTGTGCTGGATAAAAATTAAGGTGTGATCACATTGAGATACTGCGCGACCTCAAAACTGATATATACATCCCTGTGACTAACCTCTACCAAAGGCGAGACCGGAAGCGGAATAGGCAGGCTTTCGTCAAAATTGTTCTGAATTTTCGGCGTAGGCACAGCAACGCGGATTGTGTCAGGATAGGAACGGATCAGTGAAATAGGCCCGTCGACGGAAATAAGCGATGGCGACACATTGATAATGCTTGAAATAACATATCCGTCGCGAATATTAATGGCTGCACTATCAACCCGGATTGGAATTATTTTCCTGATTTTTCGCTCAAAATTCAGTTCGAAAGTGTCGGCGATCACGTAATTCACATGAAGGTTCGGAAACAATTCGGTGATCTGGTCCGTCAATGTTGTGGAGTTGATAAAACTTGCTTCATTGGGATTGTTCACCTTATAAACCACCGGGTTAGCATTAAAATTTAACCAGGATTTTTGCAATAACGTCCAGCCGTCGCCTGAAACATTTACAGATATTCTTTTGGGCAGAGGCTCCATCGGAACGAAGGCAGAATTATCATACTCAATGTCCAGCGGATAATTAAGCTTGATAGAATAATTATCCTTGTTCAGCACATTCATTAACCAAAAAAACGAGGCTGCCAGAATGCATACAAAGAAGGTCTTGACTTTATTCTGGCCTGATGGTACGTTACTCACAGCAAAAAAAATTGAAAATGCACACATCAAAAAATGTGTGCCGTTTATAATACTTACGCTGCAATAGTACGTGCTACTGCCGATTTATCAACAGTAAGCTTTACTCCTTTGTCCAATTCCAGCGTAACAGTCGCATCCTCAACGGTGTAAACCCGCGCGTGGATCCCTCCTATTGTAACGACCTGATCTCCTTTTTTAAGATTATTAAGCAGTTCTTTTTGCTCTTTCTGCTTTTTTTGCTGCGGACGGATCATGAAAAAATAAAATACACCGATGATACCCACCCACATGATAACCTGGTAAATCATGGCTTCTGAACCGCCGCCTGCTGCTTGTGCTAAAATGGTAAACTTCATTGTAATGGATGGATTAGTAAGTTGTGAACCTTTCGGTTTGTGACAGGGATATTAGTTGAGTGTGTCAGGCTTAGGAGCTGCATTTACAATTCCTCTTAACCTGAGCTCCGTGTAAGCAGGCTCGGTGTTGGCGTAAACGGTAATGGTCTTCACCTGCGGGCCAGTCTTGTTTTTACTGTCAAAACGGACCTTAATGCTTGCAGTCTGTTTCGGACCAATGGGATCTTTGGGCCATTCCGGCGTCGTACATCCGCAAGAAGATGTAATGTTATTGAGAATCAAAGGATATTCACCATCATTCCGGAATTTGAAATCGTGCTCCACGATCGCGCCTTCCTGGATAGTTCCAAATTCGTAGGTCGAACTATCGCTCAAAGTAAAAACAGGCATCTTTGCGTCTGCCTGTTTAGAATCTTCTTTTTTATCGCTTTTAGAACAACTGGAAAGTGTCAGTGCAATTCCCAATAAGAAAACCAATGATCGCATTTTCATAGGAAATTAATCAACTGGTCTGACCTTTGATTTGCGCCATCAGGCGATCTACATCTTCAAGTAATTTCTCTGCTTTTTCGCGCGCGTCATTGACGACACGCTCTCCCTCGGTTTTTGTAAAATTGTCTGGCTGGTCTTTCTTATCCACCAGATCTTGTATTACATCTTGTAACTTCTCCCTGTATTTAGACAATCTGTATGTCAATTGTGTACGCAGAACCTGCCCTTTATCAGGAGCATAAAGGATTCCAAGGGCAGCGCCCGTGACACAACCTGTCAAAAATGCGATTAAACTATTGCTGGTCTTACTCATGACATTTGGTTTTAGCTGTAAAAATTGCGGTCAGCTTATTTGTTATCTATCAATCCACGTCCGCTTTTTCTGATTACGCCTTCTTTGGCCAATTTAACAGAAAGAACGTCCAGGACACCATTCACAAACTTACCGCTTTTTGGCGTACTGTACCTTTTTGCAATTTCAATAAACTCGTTGATGGTTACTTTTACAGGAATTCCAGGAAAATGGATTAACTCGGCAAGTGCCGTTTTCAGGATAATCAGATCAACCAACGCGATCCGGTCGAGTTCCCAGTTTTTGAGATGTTCATCAAGATAAACATCATACTGATCACTTTCCGCAACCACGATCCGGCAAAGCTCTTCCACAAAAAACCGGTCTTCTTCCCAATCTTTTGTCAATGGAGAAATCTCAAAAGTAGCGCTGTTATCTGCGGATCTCAATGTTTTAATAGCGAGACTTCTGATCAATTCGCTGTGATCGACCCAGTATAGGTCACGCTGTTCCAGATAATCCAGGGGCACTTCATGCTTCAATATTACTTGTCGTAAAACATGCTGCACAATGGCCTGATCTTCCTCCGGCGTGTGCGATGCATTTTTGCAATATGCTTCATATTCCACGTCCTTACGCAATGCTTCGCGATAAGTTTTCCGGATTAGGTTCATTTCATTACTCCAACTGATCCCGTTCCTGATAATCTCTTCTTCAAGTGTTTTATCAGCAATCAAAACCTTGATAACCCGATTGGTATCCAATCCGCCATCTTTTGGGAAGGGTGCCTCAGGGTCATCATATCTTCTTTCGCGATCAATCTTAGCCTGATGTGAAAGCTCAATCAGCATGGAAAGAACGCGTATGAAATCCACGTAAATTGATTCCGTTTCGTTCAGAACCCGGCGAACCATCTTCTCGCCATCTGAAATTGTTTGTCTGCTGTATGCTTCAAAAGCGCTCCTCGCCACTTTGATCACCTGCTCGGGAAGTTCTTCGTCTTCATTGGGTTTCCCGTGCTTGATAAATTCATCAAGGGTAATCCCGGCAAGCTTTCTCATTCCCGCCAGTTTTGTCCTGTTCTGAGGTTCCATGGAATTGAGGTCAGGCTGAAAAGCCACTTCAATGTGGTCTAAGGCCAGTAATCGGTTGGCATCCGTTGTAAGCTGACGGGCATAAAGCGCCTGAACCGCCTTAGTTCTTAATAATCTTCTATTCAGCATAAGCCGGAACACTAATTGGATAAAAGGTACAGTAAATCAAAGAACGTATCTGCATTTGGCAAGGTCATTTGAATACTTTCCCCTGCATTTCTTGTTTAAAATTGACCGCAAAAATAGACTATTTTGTTTAGAATCGAAAAAATGAAATGCCGTCTTTTAATTTTGCAACGTTTTGAAACGATAGGATGTTGGTTAGTTATTGCCCGTCCCGCATAGGAAAATCCGCAGTTTAAAATAATTTATAGTGAAAGCATTAAAGTACCTCAACCAGTACTTGTGGAAATACAAATGGTATCTGATCCTCGGGACCATTTTTACAATTATTTCTAACCTTTTTGGCATCATCCCGGCTCAGCTGGTCCGTTATGCGCTGGATCTGGTGGTGGAAACGCTGGACATTTATTACCTGTTCAACGGCGCAGCGCTGCAAACGGAGATGTATGACATTTTCGCTTTCAGCATCCTGCTATATGGCTTGTTGATCCTGGCCATGGCGCTTTTGAAAGGGATTTTCCTGTTCCTCGTCAGGCAGACGATCATTGTCATGTCCCGGCACATTGAGTTTGCGCTTAAAAATGATATTTACCAACATTACCAAACCTTGCCAGCCAGTTTTTTCCGTCGCCACAGCACGGGCGACCTTATGGCGCGGATTTCTGAGGATGTGAGCAATGTCCGGATGTATGTTGGGCCGGCGCTCATGTACGGCATCAACCTTATCGTACTTTTTTTCCTGGTGATTTCCTATATGCTTTCGGTGAGCACCAAGCTTACATTATATGTGTTGCTTCCGCTTCCTGTGCTGTCAATCAGCGTTTATATTGTCAACAGCATGATCATGAAACGCTCTCAGGAAATTCAAAAGCAGCTTTCCGCGTTATCAACCTATGTTCAGGAGGCGTTTTCGGGGATTAGGGTGATTAAATCATTTGTTCAGGAAAAACATTCATTTAATAACTTCCAGAAAGAGGCCGAAGATTTTAAGAAAAAATCGCTGAGCCTCACGAAGGTTGACGCTTTCTTTTATCCTGTTATAGTTCTGTTGATCGGATTAAGTAACATTCTGGTTATTTATGTCGGCGGTCAGGAAATTATCAATGGAAATCTTACGCCTGGTAACATTACCGAGTTTATTTTATATGTAAACATGCTCACCTGGCCTGTAATGGCACTTGGGTGGACCACCAGCCAAATTCAACGGGCAGCATCGTCGCAGATGCGGATCAATGAGTTTCTGAATGAAAAAACGACTTTGGTTTCGACAAAAAATATTGAAAAACCACTGGGCGGTGCAATCACATTCAAACATGTCGGTTTCACCTATCCTGACTCGGGAATTAAAGCATTGCACGATTTCGATTTGCAGGTAAGACAAGGCGAGTCCGTTGCGATACTGGGAACCACAGGTTCGGGAAAAAGTACGCTGGCGCATTTGCTGTGCCGCCTCTATGATCCAACAGAAGGCGAAATCCTGATCGATGACATTCCCATGAAGGACTATGACGTGCATGCTTATCGCCGGCAGATCGGTTATGTGCCGCAGGATGTGTTCCTTTTTTCTGATTCTATCGAGAACAATGTGCGCTTCGGGACAACGGATATGCCATTTGAGCGGATCGAGCAAGCAGTTAAAGATGCCGATTTATATAACAACATTAAGGACTTCCCTCAGGGTTATCAAACATTGCTTGGAGAACGAGGTATAACGCTCTCAGGAGGCCAAAAACAGCGCCTGTCCATTGCGAGGGCCATTGCGCGTGATCCTAAAATACTGGTTCTCGATGATTGCCTTTCCGCTGTTGACACAAACACAGAAAATATTATCCTGAACAACCTAAAACGCATCATGGATCAACGCACATCCGTGATCATATCCCACCGCGTATCATCCGCCAAACTCGCCGACCGCATTGTGGTGCTGGACAGAGGAAAAATCATTGAGCAAGGATCACACACGGAGCTCATGGCGCTTAATAAGGCATATAAGGAGTTGTATGAGAAGCAGTTGGTTGCTGAGGAGGCGTAAGCTAGATTTTTATCCAACAATTACCGGATGTTCGTATATTTATAGTGCTATCAAATAAGAATTATGAGACAAACCGTAACAGTTGATATTATCAATGAAAAAGCGATCAACCTATTGATGGATATGGAGCGCCTGGAACTGATTAGTCTGAGAAAAAATTGGGATGATTCGTCAGCAGCGAACAATGGAAATGTCGGTAAATATAAGGGAGGTATGCAAAAACAATCCATTGAGCTAGTCGATAAGCAATTAGACGAACTTCGCGGAGGATGGGAATAAAGTTTCTTTGGGACACCAACACAGTCATCTATTTTCTCCAGCAACAATTTCCTGCAAATGCGGAAAGTTTCGTTGATGAGATCGTAAGAGATTACAAGGTGATCATTTCGTCAATAACCGAGATTGAATTGTACAGCTGGAAAGCCGCCTCAGAGGATGATATGAAAGTCATACATGCTTTTATTGATCATTCGACCGTCATAGAGTTAGAAAGAGACATCAAGATCAAGACTGCGGAGATTCGCAAAAAACACAACTTGAAACTCCCGGATGCTATTATTGCTGCAACAGCAATGGCGTACGATTTAACACTTGTAACCAGAAATACCAAGGACTTTGCCAATATAGATGGTTTAGAACTGATAAATCCCTTCGAACGATAAACCGGAAGTACTGCTACTTAAACACGGTGTCTCTCACCAGCCTCTTCATTTCCTCCTTCAACTCCTTCATTTCCGTATGCAAACTCAGCAGGCTTACTTGCTTGTTATCCGCTTCTAAATCAAAAGTCAGCTTGCTGTTAACACTCCATATTTCCTTGATTTCACTTTTATCAATTCGGATAGGGCTATATTCCGGGTTTGAAGAGATTAGGTTTATGAAGCTTGACTGCGTCTCTTGCTGTATTTTCTTTACCAGAATACTGTCGACAGTTACCACGACGTAGATCTGTTTCGGATTTACGTCCTCCCAGTCTTCCAAGGCCTTTCCGACTATCCACTCACCTGAGTGCAGCACGGGCACCATACTATCCCCTTCGACCTGAAATCCTCTGAATGTTGCATTGCGATATTCCGGAAGTGGGATCGTGAAAGCGGGCAATGTCTCAAACCACTGTGCATCACCGATGTTGTTAGGATAGCCCGCAGCGGCTTTGGCACTTACGAGCACGATGTTTTCCTTACCCAAACTATCAACAGTAACAACTTTCGGGCTCGCCAATAATTTATCTGCCTGCAGATATTTCTGCATGCTATCGCCAAAAAGCCACAACGGATTAATGTGGTATTTTTTAAGCAGTTCCTTCACAACCTGACCAGGAATGCGTGTCCGCCCCCTTTCGATATCGGCAGTGGTGGCACTGATCCCCAGCTCATCCGCAAACGCGGATTGGGTCAAATTCAACTCTTCCCTTATTTGCTTAAAACGCTTGAACTCTTCGTCAATTTGCATGTTCGGCTGATCCATTCAAAAAATAGCTAACTCCTTATCAATAGCAAAGATACAAATATTTTGGAATATTTCCTTTTCTTTTTTGGATATGCTCCATATATTTGGAAATAATCCATATTTTTGTAAAAATTCCAAAACAAATGGATCGCACAATACTACATCTGGACCTGGATACATTTTTTGTATCTGTAGAGAGGAAGCACGATAGCCGACTGAACAACCGGCCGGTCCTGGTGGGCGGGACCGGCGACCGTGGGGTGGTGGCCGCATGCAGTTATGAAACCAGACCGTTCGGCATTCACTCGGGAATGTCAATGAAAATGGCGCGCATGCTGTGCCCGGAAGCGACGGTCATCCGGGGAGAGGCAGGCATTTATTCCACCGAGTCTAAAATTGTGTCCGAGATCATTGCGGAAACGGTGCCGGTGTTTGAGAAGGCAAGTATTGATGAGTTTTATGCAGACCTGACAGGGATGGACAAGTTTTTTGGGACTTACCAGCTTGCAACCGAGCTCAGGGAGCGCATTAAACGCGAAAGCGGCCTGCCCATTTCCTGCGGACTTTCCACAAGCAAAGTTGTATCAAAGGTTGCAACGGGCGAAGCAAAGCCGGATAACCACAAGAAAATAGACGCTGGCACGGAAAAGAGCTTCCTCGCACCGATGCATGTGCAAAAGATCCCGATGGTGGGAGAAAAAACGAACAAGGTGCTATACGACATGGGGATCAAATACGTAAAAACGATCCAGGAAATGCCGGTGGAAATGATGGGTGAAATATTGGGTAAAAATGGCGTACTCCTCTGGAACCGTGCAAATGGGTTAGACAACTCTCCTATCGTGCCGTTTCATGAGCGGAAATCCATTTCCAATGAAAGGACTTTCGGCAAGGACACAGGAGACGTGCGCAGAATGCGCGAAATGTTACGGGCTATGGGCGAAAACTTAGCCTATCAATTGCGAAACGGCAATAAACTCACTTCCTGCGTTTCCGTAAAGATCCGCTATTCTGACTTTAACACCGTTTCAAAGCAGGTCAAAATTCCTTACACATCGGCCGACCACACATTGATCCCGCAAATTGAAAGGTTATTCGACCTGCTCCATAACAGAAGAATGATGGTGCGGCTGGTTGGGGTCAATTTTAGCGACCTTGTGACAGGTAGCCACCAGATCAATATGTTCGACGACTCCGAGGAAAAGTTAAACCTCTATCAGGCAATGGATTACATCAGGAACCGATATGGCACTGACAAAAGGGGGAATTCTATTTTGAGCTGGGGCACCACAATCGGCATCCCAAATATTTCCAGCATGGGAAACCCATTCAACGGAGACCCGCCTGTTATTCCCGCGCACCGGAATGCCTGATATGCTCAACGATAAAGAAAATTCATTTTCAAAATACCATGCTACTCAACTGCCACTCTTATTTCAGCCTTCGTTTTGGGACTATACCCGAACAGGAATTGCTTCAGATAAGCAGGGAAAACGGTTATGGCTGCATTGCACTGACCGATATAAACAACACGTCCGGTTGCCTGAACTTTATCAGGTTAGCGCCCAAATATGACATTAAACCAATTGTTGGAATTGATTTTCGTAACGGTGTGAAACAGCATTTTGTAGGATTAGCGAAAAATAATGAGGGCTTTCAAGAGCTGAATGCTTACCTGTCGCATCACTCGTTGATGAAAAAAGCATTTCCCGATGACGCGCCAGCGCTTGAAAACGCGGTTTTTATTTACCCATTTCAAAATGTTTCTCCGGAGAAAAAAGAAACACTGTTACCCAATGAATACATCGGCATTTCGCAAAAAGACCTGAATCGAATCCGTTTTTCGCCCTTGTTCAAACACAAGGACAAGCTCGTTGTTTTACAGCCATTTAGTTTTCGTAATAAGCGCGATTTCAATATGCACCGCCTTTTGCGTTCCATAGACGGCAACACATTGCTAAGCAAACTGTCAGCAACTGAAACAGCAGAAGAAACAGAGCAAATCATGCCTTTGAAGGTGCTGGAATATCATTTCAAGGAAAAAGATCTTGATTTCATTATCCATAACACCGAGAAGCTGATGGAGGAATGCAGCATTCATTTTAATTTTGGTGACGACCGGGAGCATCAGAATTTACGAGTGTATGGAAAAAGTGCAAAAGATGATTATCAGAAACTGACATCACTTAGTTATCAGGCATTGGGTTATCGGTACGGTGAGCAGGTGACTGACGAGATTTTTGACCGGATCGCCATGGAACTGGATTTAATCCAAAAGCAAAATTTCGTACCGTTTTTTCTGGTTAACCATGACATTGTCAGTTATGCGCGTCGTAAAGGATATTACTATGTCGGCAGAGGAAGCGGTGCGAACAGCATTGTGGCATATCTCCTGAACATCACCAATGTTGACCCGATAGAACTCGACCTTTATTTTGAACGCTTTATCAATTTACACCGCAAAAATCCGCCTGATTTTGACATTGATTTTTCCTGGCGCGACCGCGAGGATGTAACGCAATACATTTTTGATACTTTCGGTAAAAATGGCCAGGCATCGCTGCTCGCCACATACAGCACCTTTCAACATAGCGCCGCTGTGAGAGAACTCGGCAAAGTGTTCGGATTGCCTGCCTACGAGATCGATGCTCTGAGCAATGGGAAATTTGACCCAAAAAAGCTGGATCAAATTTCCAGCCTGGTCATCAGGTATGCAGGCTATTTCCAAGACAATAATCAGCCAAACCATTTGAGCATCCATGCGGGTGGGATCCTGATATCAGAACGGCCAATACATTATTTTACGGCCACGGATGTGCCACCAAAAGGGTTCCCTACCACACAATTTGACATGGTCATTGCGGAAGACGTGGGGTTGAATAAATATGACATTCTCGGACAGCGCGGCTTGGCGAAGATCAAAGAGACACTGGAAGTAATCCGTTACAATCGCCCCGATGAGCGTCCGATCGACATTGATGACGTCAAAAAATTTAAAAATGACCCAAAAATCAATGATCTGATCAAGCGGGGGCAGTGCATTGGCTGCTTTTATGTGGAATCACCTGCGATGCGCATGCTATTACGCAAGCTGGAAGTGGACAATTATCTTGGGCTGGTTGCAGCCAGCTCCATCATCAGGCCCGGCGTTGCAAAAAGCGGCATGATGCGCGAATATATTTTACGTCACCAAAACCCCGAAAAAGTCCAGGAAGCACATCCCGAATTATTAAAACTAATGCCCGAAACTTACGGAATCATGGTTTATCAGGAAGATGTGATCAAAGTTGCACATTACTTTGCCAAGCTCACGCTGGGTGAGGCGGACGTGATCAGGCGTGGCATGAGTGGTAAATTCCGGGGCCGTGACGAGTTTGAGCGGGTAAAGAAAAAGT
The DNA here is from genome assembly GCF_022869785.1 of Dyadobacter chenwenxiniae. Classification (NCBI taxonomy): domain Bacteria; kingdom Pseudomonadati; phylum Bacteroidota; class Cytophagia; order Cytophagales; family Spirosomataceae; genus Dyadobacter; species Dyadobacter chenwenxiniae. Next base: position 4,018,221 of record NZ_CP094997.1, read on the forward strand.
ATTTTAAAAACTGCTCCGACATGGGTTACGAACCACAAACCACGCAGGAAATCTGGAACCAGATCGCAAGTTTTGCGGGCTACGCTTTTGCAAAGGGCCATTCTGCTTCCTATGCCGTGGAAAGTTACCAGACGCTTTTCTTGAAAGCCTACTATCCGTTGGAATACATGGTGGCTGTCCTGAACAATGGAGGTGGTTTTTACACGCCTGAGCTCTATCTGCACGAAGCGCGGATGATGGGCGCGACGATACTGGCGCCTTGCGTGAATCACAGCATCGCACAGGCGGTCATAAAAGGAAAGGACATTTATCTTGGTTTACAATTTTTAAATGAAATAGAGGAAAAAACCATCCTGAAAATCGTCTCCGCAAGAGAACAGGAGGGCGAGTTTTTATCACTCAATAATTTCATCGACCGTGTTGCTATTTCAATCGAGCAATTGACGATCCTGATCCGCATTGATGCATTTCGGTTTACAGGCATTAACAAGAAAACTTTGCTTTGGAAAGCGCATTTCAGGCTCAGCAAAACGCCTGCAAAAGTGCCGCAAAAGCAACTTTTCAAGTCCGAAGTAAAAGATTATCAGCTGCCGACTTTTCATTCATCACCCATCGACGATGCATATGACCAGATTGAATTACTCGGTTTTGCGCTTTGCAGCCCTTTCGACCTTTTAAAGAATGCGTTGCCCAAAAGCATTATGAGCAAGGATCTGCATGCTTACGTAAATCGGGAGGTTGTGCAGTATGGCTATCTGGTGGCGGTGAAAAATACGCGGACTACCCGAGGCGAAACAATGCAATTCGGCACCTTTCTGGATCAGGAAGGACAGTTTATTGATACGGTACATTTCCCGCCGGTTGCGACTAAGTTCAATTTTTCGGTAAAAGGCGTTTATAAAATACGCGGCGTTGTGACAGAAGAATTTAGCTTTCTGACAATCGAAGTCAGCGAGATCACGAGGATGGATTCCGCAACGCGATGAAGGCTACTGGCTCTTTTCAGCGTGAGTGAAAGAAAATAGTTGTTAAAATTCCGGTTGCTGAGTCACTGGGGCGAAGTGTAGTTTTGAGAAAAAAAGCCATGCTAACTAACGAAATGATGTATCAGGCACTCGTTGCCAAAGACAGTTCCTACGAAGGCACATTCATTGCGGGTGTGAAAACAACCGGCATATTCTGTCGCCCCACCTGCACGGCGAAGAAGCCGAAGCCAGAGAATGTCGCATTTTTCAAAACCACAAAGGAGGCGATTTTACACGGTTACCGTCCGTGTAAAGTATGTAATCCGCTCGAGAAAATGGGTGAGACACCACCCTACATTTCCGGCATTCTCCGAGAGCTTGCGGAAGATCCTTCGTTGAAATTTAAAGATTGGGATTTATTGCAAAAAGGCATCGAGCCAAGCAAAATAAGACGCTGGTTTCTGAAAAATCATGGCATTACTTTCCATTCCTACCAAAGAATGTTCCGGATCAATTCGGCCTTCAAGAAAATGAAGGAAGGCGAGACGGTTACTGCGGCCGCATTTGACTCGGGATATGAGTCTTTAAGTGGTTTCAACGATTCTTTCAAATCTATTTTTGGCGTCTCCCCTGTCAATAGCAGGGAGAAACAGGTGATTGACCTTACCCGTCTCGAAACGCCGCTCGGGACAATGTTTGCGTGTGCAACCGATCAAGGAATTTGTCTGCTCGAATTTACATACCGTAAAATGCTTGAAACGGAGTTCAAAACATTATCCAAGTTATTGAATGCAGTGATTATTCAAGGTCCTAACCGACATTTTCATTTACTCAGAACACAACTCAATGAGTATTTTGAAGGCAAAAGAAAGGTTTTCACTGTCCCGTTATTCATGCCCGGGACGGAATTTCAGCAACAGGTTTGGCAGGAATTACAGAACATTCCCTTTGGCTCTCTGCGGTCCTATAAACAGCAATCCATCTCGCTTGCCAAACCGGAATGCGTGCGTGCGGTTGCCAATGCGAACGGGATGAACCGGATTTCTATCATTGTGCCGTGCCATAGGGTCATAGGGGAAAATGGTGCCTTAACAGGCTACGGAGGTGGCTTATGGCGGAAACAATGGTTGCTGGACCTGGAAAGAAATCAGCGTTGAGTGAAAGGTTCTGTAATTCCGAACGGTTTTTTACGTTCTCATCCAGCATTTATCGCTTTCAGTGCTATCTTCATCGAACTTAAATGTCTTATAGCATGATAAAAAAGCAAATCCAAATTTTGATAGCAGCGGGCTGCATCCTGGCATCCTGTGTGAAGAAAGAGTCGGAATCCACGAAAGTCGTACAAAGTGATGAACAGCCCGGCTCCGAATGCTACTCTTACACAACGGAAAAAGATTCCGCGTTCCTGCATATCGAGGTCAAGTCTGACAGCATGATAACGGGGGATTTAGAATATAGGCTGTTTGAAAAGGATCGGAATCGCGGAAAAATCGATGGAAAGATCCACGGCGATACATTATTTGCCAGCTATAAATTTATGTCAGAAGGCGTCGAATCGACCCGCGAAGTTGCCTTTCTAAAAAAAGGTGGCAATTGGGTGGAAGGGTTCGGTCCTGCCGAGGACAAAAATGGCACGATGTTCTTCAGTGACAGGTCCAAATTAGATTTTACCAAAGGTTTGGTATTTAGAGCTGCCGCGTGTCCCTGATTTTGAGAAAGTCGGGACTTTTTAAATATCTTTCACCCTCCTGAGTGATATTACTTTAAAATAACAAAAATGAAAAAGGTGCTGATCGCTTTGTATATCGCCGGACTTGGAATAAGTCCTTTGCATGTTGCTTTTGCCCAAGATCTCTCTACGCAGAAAGTTCCGCTGGATCCGGGCGTGCGGATGGGGAAACTCAAAAACGGGATCACCTATTACATTAGAAAAAATGCCGAGCCCAAAAATCGGGCTGAACTGCGTCTTGCGGTAAAGGCAGGATCTGTACTGGAAACCGATGCACAACAAGGGCTTGCGCATTTTATGGAGCACATGAATTTCAACGGAACCACTAATTTCCCAAAGAATGAGCTCGTTAACTTCCTCCAAAAAACCGGCGTCCGCTTCGGTGCCGACTTAAATGCCTACACGGGCTTTGACGAAACCGTTTATATGCTGCCCATTCCGACTGACTCGGCCGGACTGCTGGATAAAGGCATCCAGGTGCTGGAAGACTGGGCGCACGGTGCGCTGCTTGATCCATCCGAAATTGAAAAAGAGCGCGGCGTTGTATTGGAAGAATCCCGAATGGGACGTGGTGCCCAGCAGAGAATGCGCGATAAGTTCTTGAAAGTAATCCTCAACAATTCACGTTATGCGGAGCGGCTGCCGATAGGCAAAGACAGCATCCTTAAAAGCTTTAAGCCAGAAACAATCAAGTCGTTTTACCAGGATTGGTATCGCCCGGATCTGATGTCTGTGATTGCAGTTGGTGACTTTGATGTGGAAAAAGTGGAGGCCACAATTAAACAAAAGTTTAGTTCTATTCCCGCACCGGCGAATGCCAAGAAACGCACAAAATATGCAATTCCGCTGGACGGATCAACGCAGGTGGCGATTGTCACCGATCCTGAATATCCGCAAAACCTGATTCAGCTTATCTATAAACAACCCAATCAGAAAGTAAAATCCCTGAAAGACGTGCGCGATAACTTCGCCCAGGGTTTGTACAATTCAATGATGGCGCAACGCATGCAGGAACTCACCCAAAAGGCAAATCCTCCGTTTTTATATGGGGATAGCGAGTATGGCGATTTTCTTGGCGACCTCGATTCCTACACCTCCATTGCGTTGGCAAAGGACGCTGCTTCGATGAAAACTGCGCTGACTGCACTACTTGAAGAAAATGCCCGCGTGCAGAAATTCGGATTTACCCAGCCCGAACTGGACCGGGCAAAAAAAGACTTTTACACTTCCATTGAGCAATATTATAAGGAAAGGGATAAAACCAAATCGGCAAATCATGTCCAGGAATATCTGGATCATTTTCTGCACGACAAGCCTTATATGAGTGCAGAGGCCTATTTTGAGTTTATGAAAAAACATCTGGATGGTGTTTCGCTGACGGAAATTAATGGCCTTGCTAAAAAATATATCACAGACAAAAACAGGGCTGTGGTGGTAATGGGGCCTGAGAAAAGCAAAGACGACCTGCCAAAGGAAGCTGAAATCCGAAAGTTACTGGTAGAAGCAGGTAAGGACGTTACAGCCTATGTGGATGATGTGGTGGATTCACCATTGCTTCCACAGGAGCCTAAACCGGGAAAAGTCACGGAAGAAAAAAACTTGGAAAAGTTGGGAGTAACCGAGCTTACGCTTTCCAATGGCGTAAAGGTTTTACTTAAACCAACCGATTTCAAGAATGATGAGATCCTGATAAAGGCAACCGGCAAAGGTGGTTATTCGCTATTCCCGGATGAGCGTGAAACAGGTATTTTTTCAAGCTACCTGATCCAGTCCGGAGGTGTAGGACCATATAACCAAACCCAGCTGCAAAAATTCCTGGCGGGGAAAACCGCCAGCGCCGGCCCTTATGTGAGCGAGTTGACGGAAGGGGTTGGCGGCAGTACGAGCCCTAAGGATCTGGAAACCACATTGCAGCTTATATATGCGTATTTTACTACCCCAAGGAAAGATGCTGATGTGGTGACCGGGATTCTGGCCAACCAGAAGGCATATCTTGAAAATATGCAGAAAACGCTCACACCGGAAAAAGTATATTCCGATTCCCTGAATGCGGTTTTAACGAGTTATAATCCAAAACGCAGTCCCTTAAAGCCGGAAAGCATCGACAAGGTCAATCTGGACCGGGCAGTCGAAATGTACAAAGACCGCTTTGCAGATGCATCTGATTTTGTTTTCACATTTGTGGGGGCATTCAAACCGGAAGAAATCAAACCACTGCTCGAAAAATACATTGGCGGACTACCTTCGACGGACCGTGATGACACGTTTAAACATCCCAATATCTTTCCGCCGAAAGGGACGATCGACAAAACGATCTACAAAGGTTTGGAGCCGAAAAGCCGTGTTACATTGATTTCGAGCGGGGAATATGAATACAATCCTGAGAACAACATTCAAATCGAAGCATTGCAGGAAGTGCTGCAAATTAAGCTCATAGAAGCATTGCGGGAGGAAGAAAGCGGTGTATACGGTGTAAGTGTGTCAGAAGCCACTGAGAAATTCCCGTCCGGACATTACCGGTTCAGTATCGGTTTTGGATGTGCACCGGAAAATGTAGATAAGCTTGTAAAACGCGCCAGAGAAGAGGTAAACAAAGTGAAGCAAAACGGCGCCGATCCGAAAGACATTGAAAAATTCGTTGCCGAGACACAACGCAAGACTGAGACAGCACTAAAGACCAACAACTTCTGGCTGGATTATCTGGACGACAACACATTCCTGGGTGATGATCTGAACGAGATTTTCCTGCAGGATAAATTGCTGAAATCCATCACCGTTGCCAGCACAAAAGCCGCAGCTGAAAAGTATTTCAGTGATGACAACTTCATTAAAGTTGTGCTGATGCCTGAGAAAAAGTAATTGACTAGGTGTATTTGAGGAGGATGCAGCAGATTACTGCATCTTCCTCAGCCTATGCAGCAACTCCCCCAGCCCATTAATCTGTATTTCATACATTGTACTGAGTAACATTCCCAGCTTCCCCGCCGGAAAACCCTGCCGCTGAAACCATTCAAGATAGGAAACCGGCAAATCGGCAATCAATTTGTCCTTATACTTCCCGAAAGGCATCTTATATTTTAGCAATTCCTTCAAAATCGCCGGATCGGGGCCTTGAATTTCCTCCATAATATATATGTTAAGATTCGTTTGCGGCGCGCAGCTTCAATATTAGTCCGGTCTTCATATCAAAAAGGCCTTTTTCCAAACCAACCGGATATGTATGCGGATGCACAAAGCGCTTGATGCCTTTGTGAAAATTAGATAGTTGCTCCTGCACGCGACTCCTCGTGTCGTGAACAGAAGGCAATTTATAAACCAGATATCCTTTTGCGAAAATAGGAACCAGCAGATCCTCAAAGGACGTGTTTTCGGAAAATGACCTGTTCCGCGTAAAATCATACGGATCCACCATAGTTGCTTTACCCGTCACCGGTGTTTCAATGTTGAAAATCATGTCAGAAAGAAACCCGTCCCTGTCTTTGAAACGACGAACCTGCTGGATTCCGGGCGTTGAAACTTTGATCGCTTGTTCTGATAATTTTAATTTATAATCCCATTCTCCCGATTCCAAACGGATTGCCGCCAATTTATAAACACCGCCTAATGCCGGTTGATCATAGGCCGTGACAAGTTTCGTTCCTATTCCCCACACATCGATCTTCGCTCCCTGAATTTTCAAACTGTCCATTATATGTTCGTCCAGATCATTACTGGCGACGATATTGGTTTTTTCAAAACCTGCGTCATCCAACAATTTCCTTGCTTCAATGCTCAAATAGGCCAGATCACCCGAGTCCAGCCGAATCCCGCCTAAATCATATCCACGTTCCCGAAGCCGATGACCTGTCTTGATCGCATGCCGCACGCCGTTAAGCGAATCATATGTATCCACAAGCAATGTTACATTGTTGGGCATATACTGCGCATAAGTCTCAAATGACTCCAATTCACTATCGAACGACATGACCCAACTGTGCGCATGCGTGCCCTTTACCGGGATATCATAAAGCTTGCCTGCGATCACATTGGATGTGGCGTCGAAGCCTCCGATATATGCTGCCCGGCTGGCTGTCACTCCCCCATCCGGGCCTTGCGCCCTGCGTAGCCCGAATTCCAACAGCGTGTCTTCCCTGGCAACAAGACGCATCCTTGCTGCTTTGGTGGCGATGAGCGATTGGAAATTAATGAGATTCAGGAGAGGCGTTTCCAGCAACTGGCATTGTAAAATCGGCCCTTTAATGCGCAACAAAGGTTCGTTGGGAAAAACGGCGGTTCCTTCCGGGATCGCGTCGATACTACAGGCGAATTCTATGTTTTTAAGATAATCCAAAAACCCGGACTCGAACAATTTTTCACCGTCATTTCCGGTAATAGATCCGACATATACGAGATCTTCGTCGCTGAATCGATAGTCATTCAGATAATCAATGACACTACTCAGTCCGCAGGCAATGGTGAAGCCGCCTTGAAATGGGTGCTTTCGGAAATAAAGATTAAAAACCGCCTCCTGCTCGGCTTTTCCCGCTTTCCAATAGCCATAGGCCATTGTAAGTTGATATAAATCAGTGAGTAAGGTTAGTGATGTGTTATATAATTGATTAATCATCCCAAAATTTGATACATGATGAAAGGACTAATTAATAAATTTAATTGACACTTTTTTCCATCGCGGGAAATTGCTTTTTACCCTGGCACATATCTTTTCAAGATCTGCTGCTGACTGCATGAAGTTTCCATTAGCTCAATAACCTTTTTGTTTCCCTGAAAATCAGCCGGTTATTTAGGCATCACCTGATTACGGTGCCATTTGTCGAATAATCTCAGGGAGGAACATGCTTGGCGAATGCATTAGAATGATCTTTTATCCCCATTCGGATCGTATGTCTACTAATAATGAGGTTTCATCTTCACTAAAACAACGTTTCATGAACGAGTCAATAGACACGAAGATCAGGTCTGTAGCATTGAATTTCAGGAAGATCAGAGAGTACAGAAATTACACACAGGAGTATCTAGCGATGAAGCTGGGCATTTCGCAAAATGCATATAGTAAGATAGAATTGGGTTACACAAGGATTACGCTGGAACGTCTTATCCAGATTTCGCACATTCTGGACGTCGATACGGTTGACCTGCTCAGTGCTGACGCAGAAGATCTGGTTCGATCGCACACCACCAAATAATGTAGAATACATTTCAACAAAAAAGAGCTGTTTCTTCTCCGAAACAGCTCTTTTTTGTTTGCTTAAATATATTTTAAATAGCTTCCAGAATTCGCTCCATAGCAACCTGATAGCCAATTTTCTCCTTCAATTCGCTGATGGCCACACGCTCCTGCTCCATGGTATCACGGTGCCGGATGGTTACTGTGTCGTCCTCCATTGTCTGGTAATCGACCGCGATGCAGAACGGAGTCCCGATCAGATCCTGGCGGGTGTAACGCTTTCCAATGGCCGCTCCGTCGTCATATGTTGTGCGGAACGACGATTTCAATGCGTTCGCAATAGCCTGCGCTTTTTCTGCCAAGCCATCCTTTTTTACCAACGGAAGCACCGCCACCTTGAATGGCGCCAGTGCAGGGTGCAGTTTCAGATATGTTCTTTCTTTCACATTATCACCTTCTCCAACCGTTTCCACCGTGTAAGCGTTGCAGAATGTGGCCAGGAACAGTCTGTCCGCACCCACCGACGTTTCGACAACATATGGAATGTAATTTCCATAAGGCTTGCCATTTTCATCCAGGTCGGAATCGAAATATTGTTGTTTCTTTTTCGACAATTCCTGGTGGTTTCTCAGGTCAAAATCGGTTCTTGAGTGAATCCCTTCCATTTCCCTGAAACCAAACGGGAACTGGTATTCAATGTCGACGGCTGCATTGGCATAATGTGCCAACTTTTCATGATCATGGAATTTCAGTTTTTCAGCAGGTAAGCCAATCGCCTTATGGAACTTCATCCTCGCCTCTTTCCAGCTTTCGTACCAGGCCATTTCAGTGCCGGGACGGATGAAAAATTGCATTTCCATTTGTTCAAATTCGCGCATACGGAAAGTAAATTGACGCGCAACGATTTCATTTCTGAACGCTTTGCCAATTTGTGCAATTCCAAAAGGAATCTTCATCCTGCCACTTTTCTGCACATTCAAGAAGTTAACAAAAATTCCCTGCGCGGTTTCAGGACGCAGGTAAATCAGGCTCGACTCCTCGGCAACCGAACCAACTTGTGTACTGAACATCAGGTTAAACTGGCGCACTTCTGTCCAGTTTGCCGTTCCCGAAACGGGACATTTAATATTTTCTGCGATGATTAAGTCACGAACGCCGGTCAGATCTTCGGCGCTCAGCAAACGGCCCATTTCAGCAAGCAATGCTTTGCCTTTTTCTGCCTGGCCTTCTGCTTCGTATTGTTCCGCTTTTCCTTCCAGCAACTGATCCGCACGATAACGCTTTTTGGAATCCTTATTATCAATCATCGGATCATTAAAACCATCCACGTGCCCCGAAGCTTTCCAGGTAAGCGGGTGCATAAATATAGCCGCGTCAATGCCGACAATGTTGTCGTGCAATTGTGTCATGGCCTTCCACCACGCAGCTTTCAGGTTATTTTTCAATTCAACACCATTCTGACCGTAGTCGTAAACAGCTTGCAATCCATCATATATTTCAGAAGAGGGAAACACAAAACCGTATTCTTTGGCATGCCCAACAATGTCTTGTAAAGAAGTAGCAGGTGCTTGGTTCATTCTATTTGGTTAAAAATCAGTAAAAAACGACAATTGAATCTCTAAAAACATTAGTAAGGCAAAATTAGGGATTTTGCCTTACTAAAAAGGTTTCCCATTCGTATTTACGCGAAAGATGGGCGTTCAAAGGTTGTTTTAATGATCTGCTCGCTAGCGACCGGCACTGCTATTTGTTTTCACATCGTACAATGGTCGGTTTAATGTCAAAACGCTGTCATACTTGCTTTCAGCACTCCCTATGTCGTCAATATCGTTAAAGGTCAACTTTTGATGGATTAACTTTTGCAGCGTGCCTTCGTCCACATCTTTAAATTGATTTGACCAGCCACTTCCCGGATCACCAGACAAGGTCAAAAGCGCTAAGCCAGGGACATAATTAATTACAAACCTGGCATTTCCTTTGGCAACAACCTCATATGCCGACCGGTCCCTCTTGCCATTCATATAATGCTCATACAATTTAGAAGTTGCATCTGCGCGTTCTTTTTCTCGATCCTGTCCATTTATATAAAGTGTTTCAACATCCGGATCGGGGCTTTCTTTGCAGCTTATTAAGAGTGATGCTGCCCAAATGGTAAGGAGCAAATAAGTAGTTTTCATAGTAAAATTTAAGTTGCCTATAAGGAATAAAAAAATCTATTACGGGACCACGTGCACCAAATGCTGATTAGGACTGTATAGGTTGTTATACAATTTATTCCAGGTAACTGAATTATTTCCGCCGTGCCAGTTGAGAATATCAGTCATGCTATGCATGGCGCAAGAGTTGGCTTTCCCAAGCAAATTGTTAATTATGTCATCTACGCTCGGCATCTTCCTGAAAGGTCCAAATCCCCAAGAAGTTTCATTTTCCATCCATTCTCTCGCTGACATATTATTATGAAGATCCATGGCTGAATCCTTATCATGAATTTGGGCTCCATTGTTTGTTTGCTCATGCTTTGAACACCCGTCTTGGGTAAAATCAACTGCTTGGTTCTCACTTGCCGGGGAACCTTTTAGAATATAGCGAATTGACAGCGCATTCCAGGTTGAATGCTTAAATGCATTCCCTTTGTTTCCAATAGTAGCGTTTCCATAAAACGTCGCAGCTAAGTAGATAGCATCTTTCGCTGCTTGCACATACCACTGCGCATATCCCGGATTTAAAAGTAAATGATTCTTCTCGGGAGTTGTCAGGTCTCCTGAGTCTGGCCCTAATATTCGGCCACTCTCTCTTTTTGCTTTTTCCAAAGCAACCACCTCCGCCACAACATTGCGCTTGCACATCGTCTGGTAAAAATCGTAAATCAGCGCTCGCTTTTCGTTCGCTTCCTCGTGTGTTTCAATGTCCGGAAAATCTTTGAAGATCCTTTCCAGGTCTTTTTCTAAAATGCCATCTTCGGACGTTATGGTTGGATATTTAGCATTGTTTTTGACTAAAATTGGCAACAATTCTTCATAAGTTAATAATGGTGCTTCACCCGAAACACGCTTGTTTCCGTCCTCAGAAACTGTTCTGTAATACAAATCAAACTCTTCCTGCGTTTGCTCGAAAAGCTCTTTTGGAAAATTAGCTGGAATAACAACCCGCTCTCCTTTGAAGGCAACTGTTTCACTCTTTATAGCTGCGTTCGGGGTTGGAACTTCGCCTGTTTGAGGGTCATGACAAGACGAAACAAAAGCGCCGAAAACTGCTATAAGGACTGCTTTTCTTAAAACTTTTTGCATAAATTGTACTGTTTAAATAGTAAAATATTGTTTAAATAATTTCCGTCCCGCCCTTCCGACGCCAATCTCGGGGCGGGACTTTCTTTTGCAAGATATTCGACATTTGATGGGAAATAGCTTGAATTTGCAGCGCAATTATCTGGCGGCGGCTACGGTTGTCCAATCGGTAATTTTGAGCCAAAGCCCCTTTTCAAAACCAGACATCACTGTTCGAAAGTGAACAGGTAAGGTTTTGAAAATTATTATAACAAATTGATTTTGAGATACTAACAAGCATGGCATGTAATTTTATCACTACGCATTACATTGCTTTTCTCCGATCCTAACTAATAACACCTTGATATCATGCTCCGTAACTACTTCAAAATAGCATTTCGAAATTTTCTTAACCAGCGAATGTTCAGCAGTCTGAATATATTTGGCCTGGCGATTGGCATGGCGGCGGTTTGGTTGATGGTTTTGTATGTGGCGGACGAGCTTAGCTACGATCGTTTTCATGAAAAGTCGGATCGCATTTACCGGGTTGTGCATGAGGCGAAGTGGGCCACAGGCAGTTTTAAAATGGCCCCCACATCGGCTCCGTACGCGCCCGCTTTGCAAAACGACTATCCTGAAATCGAGAAAACGGTTCGGATCAGTACGGAAGGCGGTGGAACCATCCGGTTTGACGAGAAAGCGATCGAAGCCAATGACATCTATTTTACAGACGCTTCAATTTTTGATGTCTTCACATATCCCATGCTTTACGGCGACCGCAAAACGGCTTTGCAGGGCACGCAGAAAATTGTCCTAACGAAAACGCTTGCTGAAAAACTGTTTGGTGACGCTTCCAAAGCTCTGGGTAAAACGGTTTTATTTTCAAACAATTTTCCAAATACCGTTTCCGGTGTCATTGCGGACGGCCCAACAAACTCTCACCTGCAATTCAGCGCATTGCGCTCCCTTCCCGATAACTACACAGCTGGCTGGCAGCAATTTGAGTTGTACACGTATGTTTTGTTAAAAAAAGGCGCAGATCCTGACAAGCTGGACAAAAAATTACCAGGATTTTTTGCAAAATATCTTAAAAAGGAATCGGGAGATGCGGAATACAAAATGATATTGCAGCCCCTGACTTCCATTCATCTTCACTCTCACTATGCCTATGAGCTTAGTACGAATGGGAATATCAACACCATTTACATTTTTTCGGTTGTCGCCGCGCTGATCCTGGCTATTGCCTGCATCAACTACATCAACCTTTATACCGCCCGCTCGATGAAACGGGTGCGCGAGGTAGGTGTTCGCAAAGCAGTTGGCTCGCGGCGTTCGCAGCTGATCGGACAATTTTTGACGGAATCGTTCTTAATGACACTTTTAGCAGGATGCATAGCGACTTTACTGGTTGTAATAGCATTGCCCTCCTTCAATGAACTGGCTGACAAGGCATTGACGCTGAACAATAATGACGGACTTTCTACTACTTTGGCGGCTGGCGCTTTTCTACTGCTGATCAGCATGGTAAGTGGGATTTATCCGGCTGTTATGTTATCCGGCTTTCGGCCGGTGGCTGCTTTGAAAGGGCGTATCGGCGGCCAGATTGGCGGCGTGCAGTTACGTCAGTCGCTGGTGGTCTTTCAGTTTGTGGCTACGGTTGTTATGATCGCCTGCACGGGCATTGTCTATCGTCAATTGCACTATGTCGGCAACAAAGATCTTGGATTTAATAAAGATCAGGTCCTTACTTTTCACATCGACAAAAATGAACCCAGAAACCAGGTCGGGGCGATTAAGGAAAAACTGAATCAAAGCCCGTCCGTGGAAAGTGTTTCTGCTGCAAGCAACCCATTGGGAAACAACACGCTGGGCGGTGGCGGCTTGTTTGTTGAAACCGAAACGGGTGAAATGCCCGGTTCAACTCAGATAGTCCAGAAGTTTTCGGCTGATGCAGATTATTTAAAAACACTTGAAATCAAGCTGTTACAAGGCAGAAATTTTCAAGATGAATCGCCTGCCGACTTGGTTGGAGCAGTTTTGGTTAACGAGGCAATGGTCAAGAAACAAGGGTGGAATGAGCCAATCGGGAAAAGGATTAAATATTTTATCGATGAAAAGGGCACGACAAAGGAAGCGAAGGTGATTGGCGTAGTTGCAGACTTTCACACTTATTCTCTTCAACATAAAATCGAGCCGCTGGTGATCCAGATGCCTGCGCCGGGCGACAGGGACAACATTTACGTCCGTATCCAGCCTGGTAAAACCAAAGAAGCGCTCTCGTTCATAAACAGCACTTACAAACAATTTGACCCGGAAGCAAAGCTCGATTTCCATTTCCTGGACGAAAACTTCTCCCGCCAGTATCAGTCCGAACAAAAGCAAGGAAGCGTTTTATTATCATTTGCAATTCTGGCTATCGTTACCGCTTGCCTGGGCTTATTTGGACTTGCGGCTTTTGCAGCAGAAGCCAGAACCAAGGAGATAGGCGTAAGAAAAGTGCTCGGCGCAAGTGTGCAGAATGTCGTGGTCCTGCTATCAGGCGACTTTCTGAAACTGGTCCTGATCGCCACTGCAATCGGCATTCCGATTGCAGTATATGCCATGCAATCGTGGCTCAAAAACTTCGAGTATCGGGAAGATTTATCCTGGTGGGTTTTCGCGCTGTCGGGTCTTACTGCATTGGCTATCGCACTGCTGACCGTGAGTTTCCAGGCCCTGAAAGCTGCTTTGGCTAATCCCGTAGAGGCGTTAAGAGGGGAATAGCCACGTTTTTGGCGGCAACCGGTTGTCAGCATTTATAATGCATAATATATCACATCATTCGAAGCCATAGGCGAACCCAATGATTTTTAGCTACTTTAAAATCGCGATCCGTAACCTTTGGAAACATAAGCTGTTTTCATTTATTAACATTGTTGGCCTGGGTTTGGCAATGGCGTTCTGCCTCTTGCAGTTGATCCAGGTTCAAAGCCACTTTGAAAAGGACACTTTTCATCCCTATCCAGACAGGACTTACCGCATTCTTACGAATGCAACCGGCGCAGATGGCAATGTTTACAGATTAGCGACCACGCCTTTTCCGTTGCGGGAGAAACTGCAAAATGAGCAAAGCGTCATAGAAAAATCGGCGCGGATTAACCGAAGCTTTGACGGAAATCTTAGTAATGGGCTTAAATCGTTGCGCACCAGCGGAATGTTTGTTGATCCCGCCTATTTCGAAATATTTGGTTTCAAATTAGCAAGAGGGAAGGCGGCTATCGAGCCGAGGACGATGGTGCTAACACACGAAACGGCTGAGCGCTTTTTTGGTGATGCAGATCCCGTGGGCAAAACGCTGATTCACCCGGACTTTGGCACATTTACAGTCACCGGCGTTTTTAAGCCTTTGGGAAAATACAAAACCCACCTCAACTCCGACTTAGTCGTTTCGATGGCAAGTTTCTCATTAGTCAACCCAAAAGCAAGCTACGACAACTGGCTGGATTACAATACATATACGTTCGTCCTTGTATCAAAAAACACGCAACGGAAAGCACTTGACAGGGCATTGACTGACATATCCGAGGCCAATAAAAGGACCGTTGATTTTGTGGACATTAAAGGTCATGCTTTCCGGAGTCAGCAACTAAGTGAAATATCGCCCGACTTCGAAAACCTGCTAAACAATCCTTATGTCGAACCCATTTGGAAGATTAGTTTCAGCTTGCTTATCCCTTTAATAATCATTCTTTTATCCGGCTTCAACTATGTAAACCTGACGTTAACGCGTTCTCTCAGCCGGGCGCGTGAGGTGGGTGTCAGAAAGGTTGCTGGCGCTAAACGTTGGCAGTTGATCGGGCAATTTCTGATAGAGACAATGCTGGTTGCCACTTTCGCTCTTGGCGTTGGTTATCTGGGGTTGGTCTTCATGAAATCTTACATCCCTGTCCGCTGGCTTACATGGGAGGTTCTTGATGCGCGGCTGCTCTGGCTGATTTTCATTGGCTTCACACTTTTCACAGGTTTTCTTGCTGGAATTCTACCGGCACGTATTCTGTCGTCCTATCAGCCCGTCCAAATTTTAAAAGGCGAATTAGCGCCCACCGGGATCGGAAAACTTGGTTTTCGAAAAGTGCTCACGATAACCCAATTCGTTGTGGCGCTCGTTTTCATGTCATTTATTGGCATTAGCAACAGCCAGTTTGATTATATGGCAACGGACAATGAAAACTTCAACCGCAAAAATATTCTGAACATCCCATTGGCGCCCGGGAGCGACTATAAGCTGTTAGCCAATGAATTCTCCAAAGAGGCTGGTGTCGAAAGCGTCGGCGTTACTTCCGCCCCTTTTAATGAAAATGCGGGAAAGGCGCGAATCGGAAATCTGGATGCAAAAGGAAATGATAAGCTGGCAAAAGACGCATTCATTTATGCGGTTGACGGCAATTTTGTTGATAATATGAAGCTCACGTTCGTCGCTGGAAACAACATACCCGCCAGCCTTGATACATCGGTCCATTTTGTTGTTTTAAACCAAAAGGCTGTGAAATCGCTTGGCTGGAAAAATCCAAAAGACGCAATCGGTCAAACCGTTATGCTTAACCAAGCGGAAGTTATTGTGTCTGGCGTTGTGAAGGATTTTTGCATCATGCGTTACGAGCTCCCGGTTTCCTCACTCGTATTGGCTTTTAATCCAAAGGAAATAAAACTTCTCTCCCTGCGCGTCGCCGAAGCCGCAGACCGCGGGCAAATCACTGCTTCCTTATCCGGTATCTGGAAAAAATATCATCCGCATGAATCATTTGTTTACTCCTGGTATGACCAACAGCTCTATGAAAATTATAGTGAAAACGGAGATCGTGACTTTACCAGAGTAATGGTCATCATTGTATTTGCTATCGCATCCATGGGTTTATTGGGCATGGTGACTTACACGACAGAGAAAAGAACAAAAGAAGTTGGCGTGAGAAAAGTAATGGGCGCCAGCGTCGTGCAGATCATGCAGCTGCTATCGGCAGCCTTCCTGAAAATAATGCTTGTTGCAGCCGCCATAGCCCTGCCTATCGGATATTTTCTCGGATCTTTATTTCTCAATATTTTCACTTACCACGCCAAACTCGGGCCTGGCGTTTTCTTGATTTGCCTGGGAAGTTTGTCGCTCATCGGATTGCTGACCATTGGTATACAGACTTACAAAACAGCGATCACTAATCCTGCAAAAACGCTGAAAACAGATTAACAAGCAAGCTGTCGGCTCGAAAACAGTTAAAAATAGTTAAAGGAGCCTCCCGGCTAATCTGCGATTGACGAAATTATTTAGTTTTGGAAATGATCCAGAACTACTTTAAAATCGCTTTGCGTAACCTGCTGAAACGCAAGTTCCATTCGCTGGTAATGATCTTTGGCCTATCGGTCGGAATGACTTTTACCTTCCTCATCATGAGCTATGTATGGGGAGAATTGAGCGTTAATAGAGATTTGCGCAATGCTGATAACCAGTACATCGTCCGCAGCAGATGGAAGAACCCGGATATGGGGACAGATATAGCCACACTCGGGCCGCTGGGAGCAACATTAAAAGCTGATTACCCCAATCTGGTTGCAAATTTTTACCGTTACGATGGCATTACCGTCGCTGTTTCAAAAGGAGAAAAACATTTCCGCGAGGAAGTTCAGACAGGTGATTCAACATTGCTGGCCATGTATGGATTTCCTCTTTTGCATGGCAACGCCAAAACTGCATTGACCCAGAAGAGTTCAGTGGCCATTACCGAGGAAAAGGCACTAAAATATTTTGGCAAAACGGATGTCCTGGGCGAAACATTAACATTGCATAATTTCATCGGCGGCAAACAGCAGTTTCAGGTCACAGCCGTCTTGAGAAACCCGCCTAATAACTCGGTTAATAATCTGTTGCCAAAACCTGCGGAGGTTTTTATTCCATTAAGCAGTTTGGACGGCCGGAAGGGAGCCGAAGATAACTGGGATTTTCCCTATATGATCACCTATATTGAACTTCAAAAAGGTGTTTCGCCAAAAGATCTTGAAAAGCCTGTCACACAGACGCTTGCGACTCATGCTTCTGCGAATACGAAGGCCAATCTGGAAGTGTATCTTACGCCTTTGAAGGATTATTACCAGGAGGCGAACAATGGTTTGGTTCGTAAGATGATCTATACGCTTTCGGGCGTTACACTCTTCATTCTGCTCATGGCCATTGTCAATTTTGTGAATATTTCCATTGGCAAATCTTCTTCTCGTTTAAAGGAAATTGGTGTCAGAAAAGTGCTTGGAAGCCATAAGACGCAACTTGTAGGGCAATTTTTGGCCGAATCCATCATTCTCGCATTATTTGCAATGTTTCTTTCTATTATATTTTATGAAATTTCACGTTCTGCGTTTTCAGAAATTCTGGGAAAACCATTGCCGTCTTCTTTGACCTTATTCCCGTATTCGCTCATAATGCCATTGTTGAGCGCATTTTTTATAGGCGTAATGGCTGGTATCTATCCGGCTTTTGTATTGTCAGGCATTTCGTCAATCGACTCTATGAAAGGCAAACTCAAATCAATTAAGGAAAATGTCATGTTAAGGCGCGGGCTTGTTGCTTTGCAGTTTGTGATAGCATTGTTTGTGTTTGCCGGCGCAATGGTCATTTCCAGGCAAGTCAACTATTTTTTTAACAAAAATCTGGGTTACAATAAAGAATCGCTCGTTTCCATCGCCGTTCCCCGCGACTGGACGCCGGAGGGATTGTCAAAAATGGAGGCGATTAGGGATCAGCTTTCGCAGTTGAAAGAGGTCAGCAATGTGAGCTTATCATACGAAATCCCCAACGGAAATAACGGCGGGCATGCAGGATTATACAAGTCTGGGCAGGATTCAGCGCAGGCCATTCACACGCAGTTTTTAAGCACAGACGAAAAGTACGCCGACACTTACCAGATCAAAATACTGGCTGGAAAGTTCTTCAACGCCAGGCAGGGAGCACATCAGCCCAATCGAATCGTGCTGAACCAGGCGGCGACGAAAGCGTTGGGATATTTGAATCCGGAAGATGCGGTCGGCCAGCAGGTGAGGGTTCATAATGTACCCGGCTTACTTACCGTAGACGGTGTTTCCGCAGATTTCAATTTTGCTTCTATGCACCAGGTTATCAAGCCGTTGGGATTCTTCCATGTGAAAGAAGGAAATGCATTCCGCTTCCTCACGTTCCGGCTCAACCCGGCCAACCTGGGTGAATCGATGGCTGCTGTTGAAAACAAATGGAGGCAACTCATGCCCGACGCGCCATTTGAATATGCCTTTATGGACGATACGCTGCAAAAACTGTACAAATCTGAAATGCAGTTAAAAAAAGCGTCACAAATAGCGACTGTCTTATCGGTAATTATTGTCTTACTTGGCGTCTTGGGAATGGTTTCTCTAAGCGTCGCCCGCCGTACACGCGAGCTGGGTATCCGCAAAGTCCTGGGCTCCTCGGAAGCAGCCATTATTATGCTTTTCCTGAGAGAATTCCTTTTGGTAATGGTCATCGCCATGCTCATTTCTTTTCCGCTGGCATTCCTAACCATGCAACGCTGGCTGGAAACCTACGCCTTCCGCATCAAAATTAACTGGGAACCATTCGCAATGGTTGGATTGGGATTTTGCTCGATTGTAACCTTGCTGGTATGCTTGCAAACAACAAAAGCCGCATTGACGAATCCTGTGAAGAGTCTTAGAAGTGAATGATTACACCGGTTTGAAAACCTCATATAGGACATATTCCTTACTTCGCACAAATTCTTTTATTGACTCGGCTTTTGAAATTAAGATTTCGGAGAGGTAATTGGTAGCGCAATTTCCTGTTCTGATCCAAATTACTTTGGGAGGAACAGAAAACAGGTGAAGCAGCCGGACAAAATCGTCGTCGATCGTAACAACCGCATCGTAACTGTTTTTGCGGGCAAACATGAAGATATCATGGTCATTTGCATTAATCAGGTCCAGACTCTTTACATGGTCAACTTCCGGGTATACTTCGGAAATAGCCGATATTAATCGATGAGAAATGTTTTGATCAATTAATAACCTCATGCAGCGACGTCATAAAAAATCCGTTTTTGCTGATTCGCCGAGAATTCCAATGCAACAACGATATCTTCCTTGTTCAACTCCGGAAAATCTTGAATGATATCTTCAAATGACATTCCGGAAGCAAGCCAGCGCAAAATGTCCTCAACCGTAATCCGCATATCACGGATACACGGCTTACCATTTCGTTTGCCCTCCTCTACACTGATAATGTTCTTATAGATATACATAACTGATTTTATGTGTTAGACAAAAATAACAAAATGTTCCTAATGACAGGGGCTACCAAGCTTGAAAACGGAAATTCCGAAAATCCGTTTAACTCAGCCGAACCGAAAACAGATCCTTTGACCGCATATAAATGTAGGTAACAACGATAATGGTTAGCACGCCACCGGCCAGGACAGATGGGACAGTGCCAAAGGCTTTGGCCATAACGCCGGACTCGAAGGCGCCGAGCTCGTTGGAGGAACTTACAAAAATACCGTTTACTGCGGCTACGCGCCCACGCATTTCGTCGGGCGGGTAAATGAGCAGGATCGTTTGCCTCACGATCACACTCACGCTGTCGAAAACACCGGTGGCGAATAGGGCAGCGCAGGACAAGAGGAAGTTGGTCGATAAAGAAAAAATAATGGTGCAAACACCGAAACCAGCAACGGCGATCAGCATGTTGCGCCAGGCATTTTGCGTAGGCGGGTAATAAGCCATTGCAAACATGGTCAACATCGAACCGATAGAAGGCGCAGCGCGTAACAAGCCCAAACCTTCCGGCCCGACTTTTAAAATATCTTCCGCAAAAACAGGCAAAATTGCCACCACACCTCCGAAAAGCACAGAAAAAAGATCCAGCGAAATAGCATAGAGCACAATCCTCGTCCGGAAGACAAAGCGAAATCCTTCTTTCAGACTCTCCATGATGGGCGTCACAATCTTTGGAAACTCAGGCCGCGTTTTGATCATTCCTAACAGAATCCAACAGATTACAAAGTTTCCGATCACGATCAGTAATGTGTGCGTGAGTCCCATGTAAGCGTAGAGAAAACCGGCGATAGCCGGACCGGTTATGGATCCGGCCTGGGAAAATGAGCTGCTCCATGTTGACGAATTGTGGTAAATCACCCTGGGCACCAGAAATGGCTTCAAAGAGCTCGAAGCTGGTGAATAAAAGCCCTTCGCGAAGCCTATTAGTGCAAAAACAGAATAAATGACGATCAAATGCTGCGTCGAAGAAAGCGTATCGTGAATGAAGGGCTGAAATGCCATGTAAAGGATCACCGAACCCAGCAAAATCACCACTAGACTGATGTGCATGATCGTAATCTTATTTTTCTGATCGGCCACATAACCGCCGAAAATCGAGGTGATAACGAACGGAATTACCTGCGCAAGCCCTATTAAACCAAGCGCCAGCGGGTCGTGCGTGAGCTTGTAAAGTTCGTATGCTACGATCACTTCCTGGATAAGGATCGATGCGGAAAATAGAAACGAATTGGATATAAAAAACCGGAAATCGGAGTAGCGGAGTGCTGCGTAGGGATCTTGGGAAGAAACTGTTTTCAATTCAATGTTGCGTGTTCATTTTAGTAACACTCAGGAAGCAGGATAATGTTCTGTTTTGATTGAAAATTTAATGCATTTAATCCATCTTGAATCTTTTACATTTCGTTTACAATGTTTTACAGGCGTTTTAAAGCGTCATTCGCCGGTTGCATTACATTTGGCTTATTCAAAAAAACGCCAACTTTAATGTCAAGATCATGAAAAGCAACCTCTGGAAAATCGTCGCCGTACTGACTGTCTTTTTCTCGCTGCCACCGTCCGTTGCATTGCCTAATGAAACATTGGACGGATTCTACTGGAATCCGGTTTTGCTCAACGGCCGTTCCGTGAGCCCTGCCGAACTCGCAGCTGCGAGGGGCGGTAAGTTGTCGTTGGTTAAGCTCGATCCGAAGTCTAGCCGCGTTACCAAAGTGCCCTTCCTCATTTACCTGAAAAGAGGTGGAAAGATCGTTGATGGCAATGCCTATGCGCATAAAAATCCGGTTTTAGAAGGCGATATTTACGAAGTATTGAAGGCGGCAAGATCGGGCGATCAGCTTATCATTGATCCTGTCAACAATGAAAATCAGATCGGCAGGCGCGTTATTACAGTGCAAAGCAGCCAGTTAACACCGCAGTTTAGATGGTTTGGGTTTACTAAAAAAGGCGACGGTTGCTGATTCGTTCGGGATTATACTAAATTTGTTCTAACCTCTTTAAGTCCAATTGAATGCAGCCTATCCAACCCGGGTTACGCCGAATATTTATGGGTACCAGGACAACCCTCGGTCTGGTGCTGGCCGTTGGACTGTGCTTTTTGCAAACAGCGGGTTTTCGCAAATAACGAAAATCTCCGCTTTGCTGAAAAAACGAACCTTGCACTCAGGCGCACGGCCCATTTGCTGTTGCTGAAAAACGGCGACTCATTGTCAACCATTCCTCCGGTAAAGCAAATTGATGCCAACACTTTTTCGATTAGAATGGAGCATTTGTTTGATTACGAGCAGCTTCCTCATCTTTTGAAACAATCTTTGCAAATGCAGCATATCGAACGCGGTTACAATGTGACCGTGCTGAGATGCGATAACGGGGAAGTCCAGCTTGGCTACAACTTCCTCGAACTTGAAGGAAAAGAAGGGGTTACTTGCGGGGGAAGAACTCAGGAAAAGGATGTTACCAACTTCAAGTAAGCTTTGTCCCTGACAATAAGGACGCCAAAACTGCAAGCGGGAACTGGTGGTTGTTGCCCTTCGGAAGCGCATTGGCCGGGTTAGGTTTCATGGTTTGGAAAAAAGCTAGCCATAGGAATGCTCTTACACAACCGCCTGCTGTGAAAGCTGTTAATGATTCCAGAATAATTCTCGGATCATCGGTTTTTGACCTGTCTAACCAGACATTGGTTTCCAGTAATGCAACGCACCAGCTTACATTTCGGGAAGCGAAACTGCTTGCATTGTTTGCCAAACATCGAAATCAAGTCCTGGAACGTGATTTCATTCTCAAATCCGTTTGGGAAGATGAAGGTGTCATCGTAGGCCGCAGTGTGGATGTGTTCGTTTCCCGGCTCCGGAAAATGCTGGCTAATGAACCCGCTGTAAAAATCACGGCCGTCCACGGCGTCGGCTACAAAATGGAGGTTTTTTCCTAAAACCCATGTTCAAAACTTTCCTGAAAATTGCCTGCCGCCATTTATGGCAGACGAAACTGTATGCCTTTATCAACGTAACCGGACTGGCAATCGGCACCGTTTGTGTGCTGTTAGCGGTCATTTATCTCGCAGATGAGCACGGTTATGACCAGTTTCATGCACACAACCCAAACCTTTACCGCATTACGACCACTTACACCGATGAGGGCAAGGCAACGACAACAGGTGGCACCGGCCAGGTGCAGGGACCAGCATTTTCGGCACAGATTCCTGAGATACGGCATTACGCCCGGATTATGGGCGGCGACATTTATAGCGATGTTCGGGCCGGGGAGCGGGCATTGAATGTACAGTTGCTTTTCGCGGACAGCTCTTTCTTCGACGTGTTCTCTTTCCATCTGCTGCATGGCCACAAGAACTCCGCACTGAAAAGTGTCCACTCCGTTGTACTCACCGAGAAAACCGCACGCAAATTCTTCAACCGGACAGACGTCGTAGGCCGGATTTTGCAAATGGACGCCGATCCGTCTGCGATGCGGCTTGGTAAACCACTGGTGGTTTCGGCTGTGGTGGAAAACCCTCCGGTGAATTCATCGATCCAGTTTGACATGCTCTCCCCTTTCGCATTTCTACAAGTTTCATTTGATGACAAAAACTGGCTTAGCGCCTATCTGGGAACATTTGTTGTGCTGCATCCGCGGGCTAACTACGAAGAAGTGATCGGGAAATTTAACCGGATCCATAAAATGAATACCAAAAGCACAAAAAGTGTTGCTTATGGGTTGCAGCGTATCACGGACATTCATCTTAATCCCCAGGAGGTCTCCAATCAAAACCGCGAAGCCGGAATTATCAACGGCAGCAAGCCAATTTATTCGCTCATTTTCCTGGGTCTGGCAGCATTCATTTTGCTCATGGCCAGCATTAATTTTATCAATATCAGTATTGCTAATGCAATGCGCCGGGCAAAGGAGGTCGGGATCAGGAAGGCAACCGGAAGCAGTCGGATGGCCATTATGCTGCAATTTCTTGGCGAGTCTGCCATCATCAATATACTGGCTTTTGTTTGTGCGATTGGGATTACCATTTCTGTTTTGTCGGTTTACAATCAGTTGGCCGACAAGCAGTTCACATTAACGGAGATTATTAAACCATCGTTGATGCTGGCGCTGCTTGGGATTTTGAGCATCAACATTATCGTTTCAGGTCTTTATCCGGCATATCTGCTGGCCAATTTCAATCCAATCACCGCGCTGAATAATCGACAAAAACTATCTTCTGATAACCTGTTGGGACGCGGTTTACTTGTGTTTCAGTTTGCCATTGCCATTGCTTTGGGGATTGCAACAATGGTTTTTTACAGACAAATGCAATTTATCCAGTCAAAAACCTTGGGATATAATCCGCATCAGATTGTAAAAATCCGGATTTCCGGCGTTCGGGATGTGCATCAGGTTACACGCAGGTTCAGGGATCTTTTAAAAGAAAATCCCTCAATTAAACACATTTCGCTGGCAGGCGAATTTGGATTTAGGGACGTGCAGGTTGGCGAGAGTAAAACGCTTAGTTACGTCCGCACGATTGATGAAAAATATGTTGACCTCATGCAGATCATGATCGCGAACGGCAGAAACTTTTCAGATCAATTTCGTTCGGACCGTGAGTTTGGTGTTTTGGTCAATGAAGCATTTGTGAAAGCAGCAGAAATAAAGAATCCCGTTGGTGCACAAATCAGGCCTCAATCTGATTTCGCGGAAAACCTTACGATTATCGGCATAACGAAAGACTTTCATTACGGGTCGTTTAAACAACGCATTCAGCCCTTGATAATGCCTATGAGCGATCGATTCGGCGGTGACGCGCTTTGGGTTAAGGTTGAAATGAAGCAGCAAACAGAGGCATTGGCATTATTGGAACGGACATTCAAGAAAGTTTTACCGGGCGCTGTTTTTAATTATAATTTTCTCGACCAGCAAAATGCTTTGGAATACAAAACAGAGATGCGCTGGCAAAAGATCATTGGATATGCAACAGCTATTTCCATCGCCATTTGTTGTATGGGATTGTTTGGGTTAACCCATTTATCAACCGCGCGACGGACGAAGGAAACGGCAATCCGGATGGTTTTGGGCGCTACCGCTGCACATATTGCCATATTGTTCTCACGCAGTTTCCTGCTGGCTGTGGCCATTGCGATTCTGTGCGCCTGCCCGGTCAGCTATTATTTACTGAATCTCTGGCTGAGCGATTTTGCCTATCGAATTGATATTACGTGGTGGATGTTTGCCATCACCGGCAGCCTCGCGTTCGTGCTCACATTGACCACGGTTTCGTCCCAGGCTTTTCTTGCGGCGCTCAAAAATCCGGTGTCTTCTTTGCGTGCCGAGTAACCCTTTCTGCCCATTTTCAATGCTCCATTGATCATCGTCCGATACCGTACACATTTGTACGTTTTCGGACGATTAGCCTTTTTACTATAAAACAGATTAACTAACAATCAGCGAGTTAACCTTCTGGCAAGCCTTTTTAAAATAGGACTGGCATAAGAGACGGCGGTATATGCATTTGCTTTTAAAATAGCTTGTCTGTAATTATACCTAAAATCTCAAACCTTAAATTTTTATGATTAAGTTAGAAAAGATATCCAAATATTACCCGGCAGGTTTTGGCAAAACTTATGTGTTGCGCCACATTGATTTACACATTAAAGAAGGCGAGTTTGTATCGATTATGGGCCCTTCCGGTTCCGGTAAATCAACTTTGCTGCATATTTTAGGATTACTTGAAGAGCCTTCCGAAGGCGAATATCTTTTTCTGGATGAACCCGTTCAAAAACTGTCTGAGAAAAAACGTACGGAACTGCACCGCCACCACATTGGATTCGTATTTCAGGCATATCACCTCATCGACGAACTGACTGTTTATGAGAACATTGAAACACCATTACTTTACAAAGGAACACCTGGTTCGGAACGTAAAAGCCGGGTTGCCGAGTTGCTGGACCGCTTCAATATGGTTGCCAAAAAAGACCTTTTCCCTCACCAGCTTTCCGGTGGACAGCAGCAGTTGGTAGGCGTTGCGCGCGCCATTGTACACAATCCGAAAGTGATTTTTGCAGATGAACCAACAGGAAACCTGCATTCGGAACAGTCGATTGAGATTATGGAATTATTTCAAAAATTAAATCAAGAAGATAAAGTCACCATTGTCCAGGTAACGCATTCGGAAGTCAATGCCGGATACGGAAACCGGGTTGTCCGACTCAAAGACGGGTGGTTAGCCTAACATCATTTATTAGCCATGAAACATTTAATTTTACTTTTTTGCCTTTTACCGCTTTTCGGGAAGGCTCAATCTTCGCTCAGTCTGGCGGAATGCGTGGATCTGCTCGCTAAAAATAACCTGATTTACCAGCAAAGTAGCCTTCAGGCTGAGGCTGCCCACGCTCAATTGAGGCAAACCAAGTCACAGATCCTGCCACAGATCTCTTTCGGATCAACGCAGACCCTGAATGCCGGCCGGAGTATTGATCAGTCTACCAATACGTATATAGATGAGGTTTTCGGTAATAGTTCGCTTGGGCTCAATTTTCAAATGCCCGTTTTCCAGGGTTTCAAAGTACAGAACCAGATCAGACAAGGTGTTTTGCTTAAAGAGTCTGCCGAAGAAAACCGTACAGCGATATTGAATGCTCAAACGGTGTTGCTGATGCAGAATTACGTAAATGTATTGGCAACAAAAGCACTTTACGAATCCTGGACAGAACAAGTGTTATCTTCTGAAACGCAGGTGGACAGGATTTCCAAACAGGTGAATGCCGGGACGGTTGGAGTCAATTTACTTTATGAAATCAAGGCTCAGCTGGCCAATGACAAATTCAGTCAGGTGACGGCCCTAACCGATTACCGCACTGCCAGACTGGTCCTTTTTCAGAGAATGAATGTCACGCCAGACGACAAAGTTGATTTCGAGGCACTTGCTCCAAAAGACTCGGCACTAACCGCCGCTAATGCGATCGACATTTATGAAGATGCCCAAAAAAGTTTTCCCGAAATACGAAGCGCTGAATTATACCGCCAAAGCTTTTCGTATCAGGTGAAGTCTATAAAAGCGCTTAATTATCCTTCGCTGGGATTGCAGGGCGGATTTGGTGCCGTTTATGCAACCAGTAACAAGAATCTGGATTATTTCAATCAATTGAATGCGACCCGTAACGGCTCGTTGCAGCTGAATCTGAACATTCCTATTATGGGCCGCTGGCTTACCAAGCCACGCGTGGAGCTGGCCAAGGTGCAGGAACGCCAGGCGCAAAATACACTGGACGTAACCAACCAGGTTCTGCGGCAAGCCATTGAGCTGGCTGTACTAAACCTGCAATCGATGGCCGACAGACAAGCCTCTGCGCAAGGTCAGGTGGAATCGCTTACGGCTGCATTCGCGGTGATTGAAAGCAAGATGAACGCTGGAATTGCCAACTCATACGAATATTCGCTGGCAAAGGCTAACCTTGCCAAAGCGCAGGCGAATGCGATTCAGGCAAAATATGATTATCTGATGCAACAGAGATTATTACAATATTATCGCCAGGGAAACTGGGCCGGGGTGTTTTAGGCTGTCGGCTTTCGGCTATCGGCTGTTGGCTGTTGGCTTTTGGAGATGATAGTTGTTTTTATAACTACAAAAAATTGATGGCCGATGGCAATAGCCGGAAGCAGAAAGAATGTTAGGTTAAATTTGGTATCGGTAATTTTTAAGAGGCAGTGACACTATCACTGCCTCTTTTTTAGGACTATTTATTTAAATAAAGTTAATTATCTCATTGGTTACATAAAGATTTTTATCTTGCTTCGGCTTAACTAAAAACAACAGCTATGATAAAAATTATCCTTTTCTCGTCCATAGGCCTTTTGTGCCTGATAGGCGAGGTTCAGGCACAGGCACAGAAAGGCACCCGCTATTGGGGCGCGACCATCAACTCCAATGGGCAAACCAACAGTCAGAAATTTGACTCGCCCTATGAATCTGACAACAAAGTAATTAACATCTCCCCATCGCTACAAACAGGCTGGTTTTTCAAAGAAAATACAATGATCGGTGTTGGCCTTAGCCCATCGATCAGCTTTTTCAGGTTAAAAAGCAATCTGGTCGGAACTGAAATAAAATCCGGATATAACGGGTTAGCAGTAAATCTTACACCCTACATCAGGCGGTATAAAGCACTGAGCAGCAAATGGTTGCTATATGTCCATTCGGGAGTGAGCCTGAGCTATGTTCGCGGCAAAGACTTTCAGGGCGACGAGTCTTCTTTCGAAAACGGCTATGGCGTTGGACTGGGTATTGTTCCGGGCGTTGCATATCGGCTGACACCCCGGTTTTGGCTTGAAACGGATGTCAGTGTATTCAATCTGAACCTTTCTTACCTCAATTTTAATGACAACAACAATGTCAGTTTCCAAACCGGACTAAGATCTGAAATTCAGCAGTATTTTACTGTCAGGGCCGCCTGGTATATTCAAAAATCTAACTAAACGCCGCCATGAAAAAACGAATTATATTTATACTGTTACTGCAAATATGTGCAGCAAGTGCTGTAAAGGCCCAATTGGAAGGAAGGCGATTTTTGTCCGGAGGGATAGGCGCAAGTTTCTACAATACAAATCCTGATCTGGACGAAGCAACAAATAACTACAATGGAAATGTCAGCATTGGGATCGGCATGTTCAAGACGCAGACCAAAGCAGTCGGCTGGAACCTGACCGGTTATGTGGGTGGAGGAAAAAGTTTGCGATACATCAATGGTCAAAGCGAGCCTAAAAGTGGGATAAACCAATATGGAATTGGCGTCGGACGCTTTTGGCAATTTTATAAACATTTCAATGAGAAAATCGGCATCTACATTGGCCCGAACGTAAACCTCAACTATGGCTACAAAAAAGAGTGGCTTACTGAACAAAACGACATAAATGAACAAAAAACGCATACAACCAATCTTTCACTGGGAGTAAGTGCAGGAGTTTACTATAAGTTGTCCGAAAGATGGTGGCTGGATGCAAGTCTTGGATTTGCTACGCCATTTTCAGTGGGTTACACGAAAACCAACAATGAATTTCTGGCGTCTTCTCAGACTACAAAAGCCAGTCAGTTCAATTATAACCTGTCCCCTACCTTTAATTTTCCCAGCGTAGGCTTAGGCCTTCGCTATTTCCTGGCCAACTAAACGGCCTTACTGCTAACTTTTTGAAGTTTTTACATTAAGAATACCGTGGATATGCCTTTTTGGTATATCCACTTTTCTTGCCCCGAATGAAAAAAATCTTCCTGCTGATCTCCGTTGTATGGCTAAGTGCCTGCCATAAACCCAACACCGCCAACCTTTCTGAACCCTGGCAGCCGGATTACGATGTAAGAAGATCAGAGGCATCCATTGTGGTTTTTGAACAAAAAGATGATGAAAAAATGCCTGCACCAGGCGGTATCGTCTTTACGGGTAGTTCCTCTTTTACCAAATGGCAAAATGTTGCCGAAGACCTTGCGCCACTGCCCATCATTAACCGTGGTTTCGGCGGATCTACATTTCCCGAAGTAATCTATTACGCGCCACGCAATGTGTTGAAATACAAACCCAAAACAATTGTGACCTATTGCGAAAACGATATGTTCGGCAAGAAGCCTAAAACACCCGAACAGGTTAGGGATGAATATGTTACGTTTGTAAAACTGGTGCGTGCGAAACTTCCGGATGTACAACTATATTTTGTTTCACTAAAACCTTCCCCATCCCGCTGGGCAAGAAAGGATGACGTGATCAAGGCCAATCAGCTCATTCAGGATTATATCAAAAAAGATAGAAAGCATCATTATATAGATGTGTGGCCTGTTATGCTGAAAAATGGAAGGCCGGACGGCAGTATATTCGTAGGCGACAGCCTCCATATGAACGATGAAGGTTACCGTCGGTGGACAGCCGTTTTCAAGCCTATTTTAGAGAAGACATTGTAACAAATGTCAGGCTGGCTGGCCGAAAATCAAAGATTTTAAAAGAACAGGTAAGGGTATTGGTTTTAACGTAAAGTCACTATATTAACCGAAAAATACATTTCCGGGTAAAAAAGTGATATCGCATTCGAATAATGAAAGTAACAGCGGTTTTTGACATTGGCAGGACCAATAAGAAGTATATACTTTTTGATGAAAAGTATCAGATAATAGATGAATTTTCAGAGTCACTTCCCGAAACAACGGACGAAGACGGGTTCCCGACCGAGGATATTGAATTGCTGACCAAATGGGTGCAGGATCGCTGGGCGATATTGCTGGAAGACCCGAGATACGACATCAAAGCTGTTAATGTGGCTGCATATGGTGCGAGCTTGGTTCATTTGGACGCTTCCAACAAGCCGCTCACGCCCTTATACTCTTATTTGAAACCATTCCCCGAAAATCTTTTAAAGCAATTTTACAGCACATACGGCGACCCAACCCGGCTTTCACTGCAAACGGGCTCTCCGGCTATGGGAATGCTTAATTCGGGCATGCAGCTTTACTGGCTGAAATACACCTACCCGGACATTTACAAACAGATCGCTACAACATTACATTTACCGCAATACATTCTTTATTTGCTGACAGGCAGAAAAGTTAGTGATTATACGTCATTAGGCTGTCACACAGCGCTTTGGAGTTTTGAAATGTGGGATTATCATGATTGGGTGAAGGACGAGGGAATTCACAAAAAGCTGGCACCGGTCCTGGCATCCTCTTCCTTTATTTACAGACATCATGATAAAGGAATCCAATCTGGATTTGGCTTGCACGACAGCTCTTCGGCATTGATCCCTTACAGAATGGCGGTAAAGAAGCCATTTGTGCTGCTGTCAACGGGAACCTGGTGTATTAACTTCAATTCCTTCGCCTCCAAGCCGATGACGTCCTATCAGCTCGAACGCGACTGCATGAATTACCTGACCCCTGAGGGCAGCGGGGTAACCGCTTCGCGCTTGTTTTTGGGCAGGGAACATGATTATCAGGTTGCCCGTATCGCCGAATATTTCCGCGTCGATCCCGATTTTTACAAGGGTGTGGCTTATGATGAGGAAATTTTAAATGCTGATACGCCCCGTTTCTACACGGCATGCATGACCGGAAATGGTCCTTTCCCCGAGCCTAACACGCAAGAATGGCAGATCAGCGCATTTGCGACAGCTGAAAGCGCTTACCATCATTTGATTAAAGGCCTTACAGAATTGCTTTTTGTATCGCTGGATCTGATCGGGATCAATGATGTGCAAGCGATTTACATTGACGGCGGCTTTGCAAGAAATGAGATTTTCGCCAGACTTATCGCGCGTAACTATCCAAATCACACAGTCTACGCAACGGATCTGCCTTATGCAACTTCCCTGGGTGCTGCACTGCACGTGACAAGGCCGCAAACATTCGAATTCTCAAAAGAGATTTACGAGATAAAAGCATAAAATCAGCATTAACTGATCCTGCTCCAATTAGTAGCTTCCTTGCCCATATGTTCAATATGAGCAAGGATAGGTTGGTTTACAGGTTGGAGCAGGTCAGGATCTGCATGCAGGATTTCCTCTGCGGACTGACGCGCAGCTTTCAATATTTCTCCATCCTGCGCCAGATTAGCAACCAATAAATCCAAAAGCCCGCTTTGCTGCGTTCCCGACAAATCCCCCGGCCCGCGCAGTTGAAGATCCACTTCTGCAATTTCGAAACCATCATTGGTTCTGCACATCGTTTCAATTCTCAGCTTGGTTTCTTTGCTGATTTTATAGTCGGTAATTAAAATGCAATACGATTGTTCCGCGCCCCTCCCTACCCTGCCACGGAGCTGGTGTAATTGAGATAAACCAAACCTTTCTGCATTCTCAATGACCATTACGGACGCATTGGGCACATTGACCCCAACTTCAATAACCGTTGTTGCAACCATAATTTTGGTTTCGCCGCGTACAAATCTGGCCATTTCAAAATCCTTATCGGCAGACTTCATTTTACCATGCAAAATGCTCAGCGGCACATTGGGAAATGCGCGTGAAACACTTTCGTAGCCGTCCATTAAATCTTTCAAATCCATTTTCTCGGATTCTTCAATTAATGGATAAACCATATAAATCTGCCGTCCCTTTGCGATCTCGTCTTTTAGGAAACCAAAAACAGACAAGCGATGCGCGTCGTAACGGTGAACCGTTTTGATCGGTTTTCGGCCGGCCGGGAGTTCATTGATGGCCGAAATATCCAGGTCGCCGTACAACGTCATAGCCAATGTGCGTGGAATTGGCGTTGCCGTCATGACAAGCATATGCGGGTTGATATGACTGTTTTTGGCCCATAACTTGGCCCGTTGTGCCACGCCGAAGCGGTGTTGTTCGTCAATAATACACAAACCAAGATTTTTAAACTGGACAATGTCCTCAATCAACGCGTGTGTACCCACGATAATATGCATGGAACCGTCCAGCAATTGCTTGTGGATCAACTCTCTTTCCTTCTTTTTCGTCGAGCCTGTGAGCTTGCAAATGTTGACACCGAGCAAGTCCGCAAATTTTCTCAACCCTTGATAATGCTGGTCTGCCAGGATTTCTGTTGGCGCCATCAAACAGGCCTGGGCATCGTTATCCAACGCGAAAAGCATGGAAATGAACGCCACAATGGTCTTACCCGAACCCACGTCGCCTTGCAAAAGGCGGTTCATCTGCTTTCCGGTTTTTAAGTCCGCATGAATTTCGGCTAGCACCCTGATTTGCGCATTAGTAAGTGTAAACGGCAAATGGTTGTCATAAAACTGCTTTACCAAATTAGTATGGCTGAAAACCATTCCCGGATATTCCGTTTTATGCAACAGCTTATTTTTAATCAGCCTGAACTGATTGTAAAACAGCTCCTCAAATTTAAGTCGCCGTTGCGCCTGATGCAGCCATTGCGCACTTTGCGGCAGGTGAAAATTCCATAGCGCATCTGCCTTGGAAACAAGCCTGTATTTTTGAACGAGCGTTTCAGGAAGCGTTTCACGGATATGCGGCCTGGAAATTTCCAGGAGCGATTTCATCATCCTACCTATCGCCCTGCTATCGACAAATTTTCTTCTGAGCTTTTCGGTAAGCGGGTAAATGGGCTGCCAGAAACCACCGTTTTCGTTCTCAGGCGTAATCAGGTCCAGTTCAGGGTGCGTAATGCTCCATCTGCCACCAAATGCAACGGGTTTTCCAAAAACAATGTATTCCGTATTCGGGCGAAGATTTTTTTCATACCAGGCAATGCTTTGAAACCAAACGAGTTCCAAAATCCCTGTGCCGTCTGTGAAGTAAGCCACGAGTCGCTTTTTGTTGCCTTCACCCGTCATAGTCCACTCCCGCAGCCTGCCTTTGATTTGCGCACCTGACAACTGTTCGTTCAGGTCCTTGATCTTGTGAAAAACAGTCCTGTCTTCGTGCCGGAAAGGATAATGCTGGATGAGGTCACCAAATGTAAAAATGCCCAGTTCCTGATTGAGCAGGGCAGCTTTTTGAGGCCCTACTCCTTTCAAAAACTCGATTTTCGTATCAAAGAAGCGGGTTCTTACCGTTTGGATTGCGTCAGAAGTCATTGTTCAAATATAGCGTGAATTCGTAAAAAACAAAGGTTTGACTCCTTCGATATGTTAATCAACGTTAATGTGCCCACTTAACGGTGCTTTTAGAACTAAACGGCTTGATTAACAACTTTTGAATGGCGTATTTCGTTGAATTATTAATTTTATCCACCTAAAATCAATTTTTACTTTTTATGAAAACCACATTTTTAACACTTTTCCTGACATTAGTTTCATTGACATGGGCTGCTGCTCAAAGTCCACGCATAACAACAGACGGCCCGAATGTTAGCGTTGCTTACGGCCAGCCTTCGAAAAAAGGAAGGGTTCTTTTTGGTAAGGAAGGAAGTGAAAGTTTAGAAAAATATGGCAAAGTATGGAGAACCGGCGCGAATGCTTCCACGGAGATCACATTCAAGAAAGATGGCATGTTCGCGGGCAAATCTGTGAAAGCCGGGACTTACAGCCTATTCACAATTCCAGGTGAAAAAGAGTGGACGATTATCCTGAACAGCGTTTTGGGACAGTCAGGAGCATATGATTATGACAAAAACAAAGAAAAAGATGTTTTGAAAGTGACTGTACCAAGCAAAACTTACCCTACGTCAGAAGAAAAACTGACATTCAAATCAACCGCAACTTCGCTTGATTTCCAATGGGATAAAACAGGCTTCTCTGTTCCTTTGAAATTTTAATGCTAATTTGTAATAAATCAAAGCGGGCTACTTTCAATTGAAAGTAGCCCGCTTTGATTTATTACAAATTCTCCCGAATCATATTTTCCAGCACTTGCAGGTGATCCGTAAATGCTTTGTGCCCTTCATCCGTGGCTTTGTAGGTTGTTAAGGGCTTTCTGCCCAGAAATTGCTTTTGAAATGCTATGTATTTAGTTTCTTCCAATGCTTTTAAATGAGATGCCAGGTTCCCGTCGGTTAGCTGTAAAAGTTCTTTTAATTCATTAAAACTGAGCGAATCGTTCACCACAAGCACAGACATCAGCCCAAGCCTAATTTTACTTTCAAAAACCTTATTAAACTTCTCTAACCACTCCATTTATACTTGCTTTAAAACCAAGTCAACAACGATCCATTATTTATTGGCTTCCAAAAAAAGCATAGCGTCCCTGTTCCGGAGCCAGATCGCCTGGTCCCGCTGACTATTCGCCTGCACTGTTAAAATTGTTGAAACGAAACCTGTTCCGAGTGAGACCCAAAAGAATGTTTTCACATTATTCCGGTTGCCCGAAACCAGGGAATTGATAGAGCCAATGGCGCCTGCAATCGAAAGGACCGTAGCGATTCCTCTTGTTCGCCGCGATTTCCTGAAAAGCTCAAACCCTCCCTGCGAGAAAGCAAACTCGTTTTTCAGCGCCCTTTGTCCCCTGTAATAAACATTGTCTTTCACGTAACCATTTCCCTGAAGATAAATGGTTTCCTTATCATACCAACGTTTCACCTGGCGAACTGTGCTGTCTTGTGTGCTCTGGCCATGACAAGCGAACGACGCAAGGATAAACAAAATTCCGAAAAGACCTTTTGCAGGCACTTTCCCCGCCGTAATTTTTTCACGATCATAGCGATTGTGCATAGTAAGACCGTAAACAATGTGCAAAATACCAAACCCGAACGCCCAAAAAAGCAACGAATAACCCGTCAGAAACAGCGTAATGCAACCCAGGACAATCTCAGACAGGCCTAAATAAAAAAGTTCGGGATAAGTAAATTTGCTGGCATTGACCAGGGCAATCCCATAGAAAATCAATGTTACAGGAAACACGACCCAGACGATGCCGTATTGTAACATAGCCAGACAAAAAACCCCACCCGCGCCCAGGGGAACAAGCATGCCTACCAAAAGTCTTTTGGAACTTCCATTCCAAACTTTAAGCCCTCTTTTCTTTCCTTTCCTAACGGTCATTACGATGCCGACTGTCAGTGAAAGAATCAGAACGCATAAGCCGTCGATTAACAGGAAGGATGTTACATCCTCGTGCGAGCCTTTGCTGTATGTTACCGATGGCGTGGAGACTTGTGCAAGCCAGTCGGTCTTAAATCTGACATACGCCGCGGCAGCGCCTATTAAGGCAAAAATCCCTGCAAAAACGCCGCTTAAACCACTAAGAGACAAGAACTTCGACGACCGCTCCATCAGACTGCGGATCTCGTTCAAGGTGTGCAGAGAGTCCTCATTTGAATTCATAAAACAGATTGAAAAGGTGTTATATCAAAAAAGGAGCAAAAATTTCGGGACAAAAATAATAAGGCCGACCAGCACTGCAGAAATTGCCAGGAGCAGCACAGCAGCCGCAGCTGTGTCTTTCACAACTTTAATCACCGGATGATAGTCGGGCATGACCAGGTCTGCCAGCTTTTCGATGGATGTGTTAAACGCCTCCGCAGCCAGTACCAGCGCGATTTGAATGATGATAATGGTCCATTCAACGCTTGAAATATTAAAAAATACGCCGGCCATCAACACCAGGATGCAAGCCATCAAATGAATGCGCGCATTGTTCTCGTAGCGAAATAGATTGTAAATTCCCACACCGGCAAAGCGAAAGCTGCGCGCGGCTTTAAGAAAATCTATGGGTCCGTTCATTTTGTTTGAGTTCTGCGAAAATGTGGAACGCAAAGTACAACAACATCAGCACGAACGAAAACGTCAATGTGTGTTTTATGGCCATTGGGTCCTGCATGCTCTTGAAAATGCCTCTTGCAAGTGCGCCTGGCTGCGTAACGATATCCCAGCTGTTCCACCGTCCATAACGTCCCAGAAATATGCCGAAACCGCTTAATACCATGGATACCAGGATCGCCAGCCAAGCCAACCGCTCGTTCCAGCGGCGCGTGATGATCCTGTGCACAATCCGGATGCTGTACAAGCCGGTCAGAAATCCGGCAACTGAGAATGTGAAGATCATCAACGCATCATACCAGATGATATTCTCGGGAGCTCCTTTCAAATGTTTGAGATCGGTAATAATGTAAGGTGCATTTGGAAAAAAAAGCAGCCAGACCATCAGGTAACCCATCAAAAGTCCGAAAGGCAGCCTGCGTCGTGCTTCCTTCTCCCAGACCGATTTGATAAAGACCAGCGGCACCCAGGCTAAAAACAGGTTCCAGGCCAGGAAAATGAAATCCCAGTTGTGAATGAGCATCCTGAATAACAGCAAGGTCATTGCAGCGGATGAAATGAAAGCCAGCAGGGCGACTTTTTGATTGCTTTGCAGATAGCGTACCAGTTTTTCCAACATTATGCTAATAGTTTAAAGTACTTTGAATTACAAAGTAAGTAAAACCAAGTTTAGTTTTCAAACAAGTTGACTACCTTTTCGAACAATCAGGATAAATTATTTCTTATTGGCCTCAGCAAACGCCTTCATCATGGCCCATTCTCTTCCTGCGGTATTGGCCTTAAAAGTTTCGAGACAGCCGCGGTCTTGCAGGGTAATGTAGCAGGTTTTACCATTCTTGCCACCAAAACAGATGTTGGAAACCTTCTTACCAATCGTTGTAATGGTCTGAATTACTTTGCCATCCGGCGACAACACAGCAACTTCGCCTTTCCCATGTCTGGCTATGTATAAATTGCCTTCGACATCGCAGCGCATGCCGTCCATTCCCCCGTCCTCAAATTTGTGCAGGAGTTTTTTGTTAGACAGAGAGCCGTCCGGTGCCAGATCAAAAACCCAGACATTCCGCTGCACGCTTTCATTGACGTATAACTTTTTCTCATCCGGACTGATGTCAATCCCGTTCGTCGTGCCCATATTTTCTGCAACTATTCTCGTTTTGCCTTCTGGCGAAACGTGCCAGATCTGGCCAGTGCCTTCCTTCCAATTCGGGTCTGAGCAAAAAATATGGCCTTTCGCGGTTATGGCAAGGTCATTGGGCTGGTTCATTTTAGGTTCATGGGCAAAAACGGAAATGTCTTTTGTGATCAGGTTTACTTTCAAGAGATTATGCCCCGTAAAATCCGCAACATAGAACGTGTTCTTGTCAGCAAACCGAATACCATTTCCGGTGCTGCCTTTGGGGAGCGTCACAAAAAAACTGGCGCTTCCTTTCTTGCTCATAATAGCAACTGTTCCGTCTCGCGCGAAATTGACAGCGTATACGTTCCCTTCGCTGTCCACAGCAGGCCCTTCACAATTACTTGTAAACTCGCCTTCGGTTGAAAATTTTTTGCTTTTCGTTTGCGCAAAGGTCATCTGAACAAAAGCGACGCAGAAAATGAGGAGGAGAAAAAATCTATTCATGATAAGGAATGTCAAAAAACGCACTAATTTTTCCATTTAATCGCGCAGCCGACCGGTTTGGTAATGGTCGTCACAACCGGTTTGCCGCTTAAAAGATTACTAACCGCCTCATCTGCATACAATTTGGTTACGCCAGCCGGGTCTTGCGGATTATCGTCGATCATACCAATGTAACGCACCGTAAACTTTGCCCCGTTTTTTTGTAAAATATAAACCTGCGGTGTTCGTCCCGCTCCGAACGCTTTTGCCACTTGCTGGGCATCGTCTGCCAGATACGGATAACCATATCCTTTCGAAGCTGCGCGCTCTTTCATTTTTTCAAATGTATCGTCCTGATGTGTCGCCGGGTCACTTGGATTGATCGCTATGACGGGGTAACCCTGGGAGGCGAATTTATTGTTGAGCGCAATGATGCGGTCCTCATAAGCTTTGGCAAAAGGACAATGGTTGCTCGTAAAAATCACGATCACGCCTTTTGCATTGTTAAAATCGTTCAGGGAAACCATGCTGCCGTCTGTACCTTTCAGGCGGAAACCGGCAGCTGCATCGCCCACCTGATAACCTCCCGACTGCTTAGTTTCAGTTAATAACAACCGGAGATCAACAGCCTTTGCCGGGGTGAACAATCCTACACTTAAAACCATCGAAACCCATAAACAAATTTTCATTTTTTTGCTTTTTAAACGCATTCTATGGTTAGACGTAAATGGATGGAATAAAGTAACAAATCGGATTGTTAAGTTTTGTTAATTCATTGAATGAACGTTGTGACGGCTGGTTATCATATAAAGGTAATGTTTTGAACAAGTTTAACTATATGGCAGCAAATAATTATACATTACTACACCAAAAGTTGTCGAACATTTGCGTTAAAGCATTGTTATTCTGTACGCAACTGTCTATCTTTGCACCTCATTTTAGAAATCAGTTTTACATAATTTATTAACATGTACGCAATCGTAGAAATCGCAGGTCAGCAATTTAAGGTTGAAAAGGGTCTCGAAATCTTCACGCATAGGCTTGAAGGTGACGTGAACGCTGCTCTTGTGTTTGACAAAGTCCTTCTGGTTGATACCGCAGGCACAGTACAGGTAGGTCTTCCAACAGTAGCTGGTGCTTCTGTTAAAGCAACTGTTCTTGAACACCTTAAAGGTGAAAAAGTGATCGTCTTCAAAAGGAAAAGACGTAAAGGTTACAAAGTTAAGAACGGTCACCGTCAGTATCTGACGAAGATCAGCATTGACGAAATCGTAGCTTAATCAATTTTAAATAAAGAAATTATAATTAATAGTTAAGATATCATGGCACATAAGAAAGGTGTAGGTAGCTCGAGAAACGGACGTGAATCGGAAAGCAAGCGTCTGGGAGTAAAATTATTCGGTGGCCAGCTTGCCAAAGCAGGAAATATCCTGGTTCGTCAGCGTGGTACGAAACACAATCCTGGTAACAACGTAGGCATAGGCCGTGACCATACTTTATTTGCATTGGTTGAAGGCAATGTAGTTTTCCGCAAAACGCGTCAAAACAAATCATACGTTCACATCGAACCAACTGCTGTTGCAGCAAACGCTGTTGCAACTGAGGCTCCTGTAACAGCAGAAGCTTAATCAGCAAAGGTCAAGAATTTGACAATTAGAGAACCCGAAGGATTTATAGTCCTTTGGGTTTTTTTATGTTTAAAGGAAGGCACCAAACCAAAATACCAGTTTGCTTGTTTACCAAAAACAAGTCATTTACCCGTTTAAAACATACTTACCCATAAAATGCTAACACGCCCGGTTTTTGTATATACAGAGTTGAGTCCGAATCCCAATTCGATGAAGTTTGTGCTGAACTTCGAGTTGGTGCCCGATGGACTTTCATTCGATTATCCTTCGCTGGAAGCTGCTTTGGAAGAAGGAAAAGCCTCCCCGCTGGCTTCGGACCTCTTCCAGTTTCCACATGTAAAAAGGGTTTTTATAGCCAGCAACTTTGTTACCATTACCAAAGATGATGACATTGCCTGGGAAGAGGTTTTGAGAGACACAAAACAGTTTATTAAAATCTATTTCGAAGAAAATCACCCTGTGTTTGAACAACAAACGATTGATAAAAACACATTGATCGTCGATTCCCGGGATTCTGATACAGTTCAAAAGATAAAAGCGGCGCTGGATCAATACGTGCGTCCGGCTGTTGAATCTGATGGAGGTGCCATCAATTTCCATTCTTTCAACGAAGATTCAGGTGTTGTGAAGGTGTTGTTACAAGGCTCTTGCAGCGGTTGCCCGTCTTCCACATTGACGTTGAAGGCAGGCATCGAAAACCTGCTGACGCGCATGGTTCCCAATGTTAAGGAAGTGGTTGCCGAAGGTGTTTAATATATCATCAAGCTTAACGAGAAACCCTGTCCACGCGATGAGGTTTCTTTTTTTATGCCCTTTTTTGTTAGTTTCGGCACATGAAGCAATCGCTGCCA
The DNA here is from genome assembly GCF_022869785.1 of Dyadobacter chenwenxiniae. Lineage (NCBI taxonomy): Bacteria > Pseudomonadati > Bacteroidota > Cytophagia > Cytophagales > Spirosomataceae > Dyadobacter > Dyadobacter chenwenxiniae. The sequence goes on from NZ_CP094997.1 coordinate 4,057,891, forward strand.
TTTTTTCTGAAACAAATAGAAAGTCTGCAATCGAAAGGCGCGCGCTACTTCCCGGCGGGCATCTTCCCGGCGCACAGGCAGAACAGCATGATCGGTTACCGACGACCGGACACGACGATTTTCTTCTCCACAATCATTTGCTTCACACTACAATCTATTGCAAAATATGCAGACGTAGAACAGCAAAAAACCATTGAACGGATCTGTAATAATGTGATTAAAAATTACCCTGCTTTTCAAAACAAAGACGGGCTCAAAACATATAATTTCTGGAAAACCAAGCCGTCGCGACATTTCCCAAACGGCCACATTTTCCACCGTTTTGAACATTTCCGCATTCCCGACGATGTGGATGACACCGCATTTATTTACCTGACAACCAAGCCAACCACTATTGAACTTGCCTGGCTGAAAGAGAAAGTTAAACTTCATGCAAACGGGACAAAGCTGAGCGTCCGCAACACATTTGAAGAATACAAAAGCCTCAAAGCCTACTCCACATGGTTTGGCAAAAACATGTATGTAGAATTCGACGTTTGCGTCCTAAGTAACTTAATGTACTGCATTCTTCAATACGATCTACCTCTGAATGAGCACGATGAGGGCAGTTTGGAATATATCCGCTCGGTGATCGAAACAGATCGATACATTGCAATGCCATTCCGATGTGCACATCAATATCCGCGGACACCACTCATTATTTACCACGTCGCACGCCTGATAGCGGCTTTCAATCCGCCTGCTTTGCAGCCAGTTAAGAGCAAATTAATTGCTGATGCACAGCGTATTTTAAAAACAACTAATAATGCTATGGATAAGGTCATAATTTCCTCTTCACTGATCCGACTTGGCACGAAAACGGAGCACATTGACATTCAAAACTTCACCAAAAGGGATTTTAAGGGATTCTTTTTCTTTATTGCCGGCCTGCTTACTGCTTACGAGAATCCAGTGCTTTACAAGGTAGCTATCAACCCGTTGTTTCATATGCATTGGATCTGTGAAGCGCATTGCTGGACGCTCCTGGCCGAATATGAGACGCTTTGGAACAACTCCGTGCAAAATATGCGTTAAGTCCCAATTCGATCACAGACCAGCTACCACATGTCCGAAGCCACGATTTCTTTGCAGGTTAAGCAAATTATCACTGAGGCAACCGATGCCAAGACCTTTATTTTCGAAAGAACAAACAAGCAGCCTTTCACTTATAAGGCGGGGCAATTTCTTACGTTCCTGATCCCCATGCACGGACATGAAACCCGTCGCTCCTACTCCATGAGCTCCGCGCCAGATGTGGATGAGAATCCGGCTATTACAGTTAAACGAGTCCCTAATGGTGAAATTTCACGGTTTTGGATCGACAATGTTAAGGTTGGTGATCGGTTTAATGTGTTGCCGCCTTCGGGTCGGTTTGTCCTGGAAGATTCATTAGGAACTGCGCGTGACATTGTGCTGATCGCGGCAGGGAGTGGCATCACCCCTCTTTTTTCTATTTTAAAACAAACCCTTATCCAGGAAAAGCACAGCAACATTACACTGCTTTATGCCAGCCGCAATGCAAAACATGCGCTGTTTCATCACCAGATTGAGCAATGGCAGGAAAGCTTCCCGGAACGCCTGAAAGTCATCCACATTCATAGTCAGCCTCTGGAAGACTGGAATGGTCTCCGAGGCCGGATCAACAATACGCGATTAGAACAAATGGTCAGCAAATCGCTGCGTTTCCAACCTTTAAAAGCCCGGTTCTTCATTTGTGGCCCTTATGAATTAATGCGTTCGGTTGAGATTACGTTGTATTTCATGGGATTTTCTGCTTTGCAAATCCGGAAAGAGAACTTTGTTATCCCGAGCCCCCCGCCACCACCACGGATTTCGTACCCACATGTGGTGAAACTCAATTTTCGGGGCCAGGAGCACGACCTGTTCGTTCCAGCCCATACAACCATTCTGGATGCCGCCCTTGCTGCCGGAATTCATCTGCCTTATAGCTGTAAAGGCGGGAGATGCGCTACGTGTGCGGGCATATGCAGGAGCGGTGAGTTACACATGACCGTGAATGAGGTCCTTACCGATCGCGATTTGCAGGACGGCTGGATCCTGACATGCTCCGCTTACGCCGATTCAGAAGGCGTTTCCATTGAAATTGTGTAGCCCTGTTAAGTAAAAAGCGCACGAATGTGACTTCGTACGCTTTGTCATGGATTTAGGATTAGCAGAAAAATGGGTAGTAATTCTGGAAAAGGTTAAAGGTTAGGTTCTTTCAGTTGTTAAGGACGAGGAACGTAGAATAATATTTTAATTGAGATCTTCCTGACAAAATTAATTGTAAAATTGATTAATCCAACCAAATTGCAAAAAAGTGTTCGAGCACACAGGCAAAAATGCACATCGGGATCGTACCCGGGCGTTACCGAAAAAATGGATTTTTATAGGGTAAAACTAAATTCATTTTGGGAGAATCTCAAATTTATCATAAAAAAAATTTGAAAAGTATTGTCGTCGCTGCATTAGTTTATTTTAAACCGTATATCCTTCAAATAAAAATTTGATATTCGCCTTAGCAACCGAAAAACGAAAGCGTATTGAAGACCGAAAGAAAGTGAAAAAAAGAATCGTCAGAATAAAAGATATAGCAGAAAAGGCCCAAACATCGAAAGGAACCGTAGATAGGGTTTTACATAACCGCGGCCGTGTTGCTGATGATGTGCGCGAACGGATTTTAAGCATTATTAAAGAGCTTAATTATGAACCCAACTTTATTGCGCAGTCGTTAAAATCGCAGCGGACGTATAATCTGGCCGTTCTAATCCCTGACCCGGATGCCGATTCATACTGGGAAGCACCAAAAAAAGGGTTGGAAAAGGCTGAAAAAGAGCTAAGGCAGTATGGCGTATACATTAGTCTGTTCATTTTCAATTCGCATGAGGAACAGTCTTTTATTTCCAAAGCCAGGGAGGTTTCAAAAGAGCATCCTGATGGTGTTCTGATCGCCCCGGTTTTTTATAAAGAAGCATTGCCGTTTTTTGAAGAATGGGCCAATTTAAACATTCCCTATGTCCTCTTTAACACGCAAATCGAGCACGTTAACCCACTTTGTTACATTGGACAAGACTCCTATCGCAGCGGTTCACTGGCTGCCAAAATCCTGAGTTTCGGTTTGCAGTCACCAGGAACCGTTTTGGTTGCACACGTCAATGAAGATATTTCCAATTCCGCTCACTTAATCACAAAAGAGGCTGGCTTTCGGGATTATTTTGGAGCAGATAAGCACGAATCGAAGTTTAAGATCATTAGTAGGGAAATCAATTTCCCTGACGGCGAAACGCTGGATGATCAACTGGATGCGATATTAACGGAAGAGCCTGAAATAAAAGCGGTTTATGTGACCAATTCCAAAGCATTTGAAGTGGCTTCCTATTTGGAAAAGAAGGCTCTGACAGACATTAAACTCGTTGGTTACGACCTTTTGAAACCAAATCTGAATTACCTGGAAAAAGAAATTATCAACTTCCTGATCAATCAAAATCCGTTGGGCCAGGGTTACTGGGGAATTCACCAGCTGGCCAATTTTCTGGTGTTCAAGAAAGATATTCAGCCGATCAAATTCCTGCCGCTGGACATCATTACCAAGGAAAATCTGGACTATTATCTGGATCCGCAGTAAAATTACATTTTGAATGTGGCTTACAGATCACCAAACTGGCTATACATTTCTTTCAGCTTGGGCTCTGTTTCTTTTGCACGGATATCTTTCCGTAAAGCCACCACGCCCTGAATGTCTGTAAGTAGACCTAACGCCTGAAATGCGCCAAACCGAACGAAATAGGAAGGATTATCGCGCGCCAGGCCTTCAAGGACCGGAATGCTCTTGCGTTGCACATCCTGCTTGGATTTGATCAGATACTTCCCAAAAACCTGTAAGAAATTGTATTTTTCCGTAGGCTTCATGGCTTTCATTTTTTCCAAAAACCAATCAAACCGTTCTGGCTGCGCAAGTCCTGCATAATAATTACCAACCGAAGTCACAATGGCGTCGTTAGGGCTGTTTTCGAACTGAGCCGCTATTTCATTGGCATCCGTAGGCTGGGCCATCAGATATTTCTCGATAGCAACAGAAATGACCTGATAGGAACTATCGCTCAATGCTTCCCTAAAAATGGAATCGCTGTTATTATCGCCAAAAGAAGCCAGTATGATCATCGCCTCCGAGCGCACCTGCGGGTGGGCATCCATACGGGCAGCGCTTTGGATCGTTTTCTCAATATCCGCGAAGCCATCACCATCATATTCCGAAAAGTTGCTGATTGCCATCTGACGGAATTTCCAGAATGGATCGGTCATGGCTTTCACCAAAATGGCGCGGGCCAGCGTGTCTGTGAGGCTTCCCTCCAATGATGCCAATGCTTCGTATTTATGCAAGAAACGATCACTGTTCACATACTGAAACTCCATTTCACGCCTGTTTTTCTCATGTTCTACAACGCCCAGTAACTGGGCATCCGCATCAAAAACAACCAGATCAGGTTTTTTGGCGGCTGGAAATTCGAGCGTTTGGGTTGCTTTGTCAACCACCACATTATACTGGCTTTTCTTGCCGCTTACCCACACATCCACTTTCAGAGGAAGGCGATACACTGTTGTTGCCAGCGTATCCTGGGTTTGTTTTAGTTTTAAAAGCACCTTTCCAGACGCGTATTCCTGCTGGATCTTAATCGTAGGATGTCCCGGACGCTGAAACCACTGGTCGAAAAACCAGTTCAGATCTTCACCGGTCACTTTTTCGAAAGACATTCTCAGATCATCAATCTCCGCGGTCCCGAACGCATGCGTTTTGAGATAATTTTGCAGAGAAGCAAAAAAGGCATCGTCACCCACGTAATTGCGCAGCATATGCAGGATACGTCCTCCTTTTGCATAGGAATGGCTGTCAAACATATTTTCGCGGTCCTTGTAAAAATAGCGGATCATCGGAACCTGCTTGGTTTCGGATTCGGCCAAATAAGCTTTCATTTCCTGCAAATTCTGCCAGTCAGCTTCGTATTTGCCATTGTCATATTCACTCCACAAATATTCCGAATAGTTTGCAAAAGACTCATTCAAAGGCAGTTGACCCCATTCTTCACAAGTCACATAATCTCCAAACCAATGATGCGCCAGCTCGTGCGCGATCACAGCGTCCGAATTGCCGTCGACCAGCGAGCGGGCATCATTCTGAACTCCTTCCTCATGAACCGTGGCGGTTGTATTTTCCATAGCGCCGGCCACAAAGTCTCTTACGGCGATCTGTGCGTATTTCTCCCAAGGATATTCAACGCCGAAAACGTTGGTAAAAAAACCCATCATTTCAGGTGTCCGGCCGAAAATGGCGTGTGCGTCCTGACCGTACTTTGGCTCCACATAATAACTAAGTTCTAAACCATTGGGCATCATATCTTTGGCCACCACGAAATCGCCGACTGCCATCATCGCCAGATAAGGCGCGTGCGGAAGCGTTTGCTTCCAATGATCCGTTCGGGTTCCTTTTTTACCTTCATTCTGCGCAACCAGCAGACCATTTGACAAGGTTTTGTAAGTGCTGTCTACGGTAATGTAAAAGTCCTGCGTAAATTTTTGGTTAGGCGCATCAATGGTCGGGAACCAGCAGCTGCTTCCTTCGGTTTCGCCTTGCGTCCAGATTTGTTTCGGTTTACCTTCATCCATTCCATCCGCATTGATGAAATAAAGTCCTTTTTCAGAAGCGCTGTCGCCGGGTTTGTCCCGCGGAACATCGTTAGGACGGGCTACGTAATCGATTTTGACGTAAACTGTGTCTTTTCTGGTGTAATTCTGGTCGAGCTTGATCAGCAATTTTCGCTTATCGTAGGTGTATTCCAGCTTGTTCTTGATTTTGCCCTGAATTTCCTCCGCAGACAATGCGCCGTAATCACCCACAGTGTCCATTAAGGAGATGCTTTTTATATCAAAACCCTTCGCATCCAGCTCTAATGTGTTTTGCGGATAAAAATGTGGTTTAAACATTATAACAGCGGACGCAGGGACCTGCTGTTTTTCCCAATCAAAGGCCACATCAAGACGGGTGTAAAGAATGTCACATTTCCTGGGCCTTTCAGGGCGGTAAGGGCCTAGTTTCGAAACCGATCCCGGATTTCTTCTCCTTAATGTATCCGCAAGTTCCGTAGCATCGGCAGGAACTGAAAGCAATAAAAATGCTGCGTAAAATGTATAAATCAAACGGCTAAAAAAAAGCCTCATATCGTTGCCGTTTCTTTTGAAGTTGGTCGTGTGGAAGTAAGTCAAAGTGATTCAGTTAATATTTGTTCTTCTCTTTTAAATATCAGGTTGGCAGGATCCGCCCCGCCTCTGCCGCTCTCCGTGCTGGAATGTACGACACCAGCATTGTTATGATAACGACGATAATGCCGGTATAGAGTATATCTTCCCATATTAATTTGACGGGATAAGCATCCACCAACGAAGTCGCCATTCCCATCGAAACCAGTCCGTATTTCAATTGCAGCAGGCATAATGCAACGCCGCCGCCCAGTCCGGCAATCGCGCCTGAAAACGCTACAATAGCGCCTTCGGCCAGGAAAATCCTTCTGATCAACCCGGGCGTTGCGCCGAGCGCATAAAGCATGGAAACATCCTTTTTTTTCTCAATCGCCAGCATGCTTAGCGAGAAGAAAATGTTAATTGCAGCTACTAAAATAATGAAAGACAAGGTTATAGCCACAAAAAGTTTTTCCAAACGGATGGCGCGAAGCAAGTCGGAATTGAGCGAATTCCGGTCCCTCACTACAAATCCGTTTCCAATTTTCCCGGCGATCTCGCCACTGACCTTTCCTTCACTGAACCCGGGCTTAATCTGCACTTCCAGCGATGACCTTTCACCTTTGTATTCCATCAAACCTTCTACCAGCTTAATGGGCGCAATCACGTAATCATCGTAACGCGTTTCTATAAAAAATATGCCGCCGGGCCTGAGTGACAAATGGTTGAATGCTTCCGCAGAAGTGAGATTGAGCGTTTTCGTGCCCGTTTTGGGATACATTAATTGCAATGGCGTGATAATGTCGTCCAGTGAAATGGACAGAGCATTCCGCACACCTTCCGCAATGATGCCATACGGTGTTCCGCCGTTGCCGTAAAGTTGCAGCGAGCCTTCTATAACGGCTGTATCCAGTTGTCCTTGCCGCTCAAATGTGCTGTCTACGCCTTTCAGCCGGACAATGATCTGCTGATTGCCATATTGCGCCAATGCATTGTCCTCCACAACCTGCGTAACCAGCTTAACGCCCTCGACGGATTTGATTTTCTGAATAAAAGCATTATCCACCTTGAACCGCTTTCCTTCCGCGGGCGTGACCTTAATATCCGCATCGAAAGTTTTGAAGATCTTGCGGTTCAGGTCTTCCATTCCATTAAAAACAGAAAGCACCACCACCATTGCCATAGTTCCCACGGCCACACCGGCCATAGCAATCCGGGCTATGACGCTAATGAAGCTGCGTTTGTTCCTTGAAAAAAAATAGCGGACGGCGATCCGGTAAGAAAGATCCATTTAGTAGGCGCTTTAATCAATTGGATTCTTCTTCCTCGTCAGGTTGAGCTGGTGGGATCACGATATCCGAAAAAAGCAGATCCATTTTGGCGGCATACTCCGCAGTATCGTCCATATAAAATTGTAAATGGGGCACGATGCGCAGCTGGTGACGCACCCTTTCGGCTAATTTCTGGCGTATGAATTTGGTATTTTCCTGAATCGTTTCCAGTAAGATCGATTTATTTTTATCAGGCAAAAAACTCAGATATGCTCTTGCAATGCTCAGGTCAGGCGTAACGCGAACGGCCGTAATGGTAACAAAAGAGCCATTCGTTAAATGATGTGCGTCCTTTTGAAATATCTCTCCAAGATCCTTCTGAATCTGCCTCCCTACTTTTTGTTGTCTTTTAGATTCCATGTTTCAAAAGTACAAATATCCGGACTTATTTTGTTTTTGTAGAATGCGGAGTTGTAATTTCGTGAAAGTTATTCTGATAAGATACATAATCCGCATACTTCTTGCTAAGTTTTTTTCGCGTCAACGCACGGTATCAGACCATCAGTCTGGTAGTATTTTTCTTACTGCTCCGCCTTCCATTTTTCCTGGGTGGTGCGCCGCTGCTTATCCCCGAACTAAGCTGGATGCTCGTAGGCGAGCAGATGGGCCGTGGCTTTATGCTCTACCGCGATGTGTGGGATAATGTGAGCCCCTTTTCGGGCCTTACTTACTGGCTTATCGATACGCTATTCGGGCGGGAACAATGGATTTACCAGCTGGCAGCCATCACCGTTTCCATCGTCCAGATCCTCTATTTCAATTACGTTATACATTCCCGGGAAGTTTTTCCGGAACGCACATTCCTGCCAGGCGCACTGTATGCGCTGTTTCTGAACATTTCTTTCGACATGGGCACATTATCACCCATGCTGATGGCCAATACATTCCTGCTTTTTGCTTTTGGTTCCATTGTCAAGATTCTGGTCAGGCGGGAAGTTACGCCGCAGGTTTTTGAAATGGGACTCTATATCGGGATTGCAACATTGTTTTATCTGCCTGCTTCATTGTTTATGATCTGGGCATTTCTGGCTTTATTGTTTTACACCGGCTCCACGGTCCGGCACCATTTACTGGGTTTATTCGGGTCTGTTTTTCCTTTACTAATGGTCGTGCTGTTCTTTTATATGAACAATAGCATCGAAAGCCTGAACAGGAACTTGCTAACCTCCGTTTTTCAGGTTAAACAATATAATCTCAATGATTTTTCCTCACTGCTTGCATCCTTATTGCTTCCGCTGGGCTTCGGGGTGATGGGTTTTATGCGGATTTTTACCACGCTGCGGTTTGTCAATTACCAAACGCGTATCCAGCAGGTGATGGCGCTGTGGTTCATTATCGCCGTGTTCACTATTCCGCTGATGCAATTCATGGCGCCAATGCAGTTCGTCATTTTCATTCCTCCCGCGGCTTTTTTCGCAACCCATTATTTTCAGAGTTTTAAAAAGAAAAGCTGGGCGGATGAGCTGCAATTTATCACCATGGGCACAGTAATTCTTTTGATCCAATATCAGGGATTACGGGGCATTATACCGGGACTTTCGATGGGTAAGCTGGAAAATCTGCGCGCCAAACAAGCTGAACTGCCTGAACAAATTCAAAAAAAGCGCGTGCTGGTGCTGGGACAGCATTCAGGGGAATACATTAATAATTACACCGCAACACCTTATCTTAACTGGGAACTGGCCAGCTACGATTTGCGGAATCTCGACAATTTTGACAGCGTGATCCATGTGTATGATAATTTCAAAAAGGACCCGCCCGACTATGTCATTGACAAAGTAAACATTATGCCGAAACTGCTTTACCGCGTTCCGGCATTGAGAAATCAATATGAATTAAGCCCCTGGAAAGGGATTTATCAGCGCAAAATTTAGCACGCAATTTTGTCAACGCGTGTCTGGTGACGGCCACCTTCGAATTCGGTTGCGAGAAATGCGCCTACGCTTGCCAGTGCCGTTTCCAGTTCGATAAATCGAACGGGTAGGCAAATTATATTTGCATCGTTGTGCTGGCGTGCTAAGGCTGCTAACGGCAAGTCCCAAACCAATGCTGCACGGATTCCCTGGTGCTTGTTAGCCGTAATGCAAACACCCTGACCACTGCCGCATAGCAACACGCCTTTTTCGAACTCGCCACTTTCAACGCCGCTGGCAACAGGATGGGCGAAATCTGCATAATCCGCAGAATCAGCACTGTATGTCCCAAAATCCTTCACTTCAAAACCATTCGTGGTCAACCAGTTAATGACTGGCTCTTTGTAAGGAAAACCCGCGTGATCCGAACCGATAGCAATTTTTCTCATTACTTTTTTGTTAATTGTAACCGTCTGCTTTTATTATCAGCGGCGGTTAAAGTTAATATTTTATAATTTTAATGATGCAGGTAACAAAGTTATAATTATCTGCTTCAACAACTAAATCGAATGACCGAATATGAGTGAAGGAGCAAAACCAACCAATGCCGAATTAATAGATGTTTCCCTCATGAATCCCGCGGTTCCGGAAGATGAAAAGCGGATTAAAGAGGCTTTTGAAGACCGGAACTGGAATGAAATAAAAAGTGCAGATTCATGGGTTGTATTTAAAGTAATGGCCGAGTTCGTCGAAGGATTTGATAAGCTCGCCAAAATTGGCCCTTGTGTTTCCATCTTCGGATCGGCGCGAACGCTTTCGGACAACCCCCATTACAAAACCGCCGAAGACATTGCAGCAAAGCTTGTAAGGCACGGATATGGCGTTATCACAGGCGGCGGGCCGGGGATTATGGAAGCCGGTAACAAAGGCGCACGCGAGCAGGGCGGGAAATCTGTCGGACTAAATATCAAACTCCCTTTTGAACAACATAGCAATATTTATATCGATCCCGACAAGAACATTAACTTCGATTTCTTCTTTGTGAGGAAAGTAATGTTCGTGAAATATTCACAAGGGTTTATTGTCATGCCGGGCGGTTTCGGAACATTGGATGAAATGTTTGAAGCGATGACTCTGATCCAGACCAAAAAGATCGGCCGCTTCCCGATCGTCCTCGTTGGAACCAGTTACTGGACCGGGTTGCTCGACTGGATTAAAGGAACCATGCTGACCGAAGGGAATATCAATCCCGAAGATCTTAAACTGATCAGCGTGGTGGACACTCCGGACGAAGCCGTGAGAGTGATTGATAATTTCTACAATAAATACATGTTGAAACCCAACTTCTAAGCATTCAAAACGAGCCATATCTCAATCAAAACGAAGATATGGCTCTATTTTTTTGAGCATAACATCATCTATGACGCGCACTTTCCTGAGATCGTCGATTGTGTGAAATGGTCCGTGTTGATTGCGATAATTGATAATGGTCGAGGTGATCCTTTTGTTTTTGAAATAAGAATGCTTGCTCAATTCCTCGGCCGTAACGCTATTAATGCTGATTTTTTTCACTGCGCTACTAACCTTTCCATATTGCTGAAGTTCTGAGAGAGCCAGCGAGTCCAGCCCAAAAATCTCCTTGTATTGGTCCGGAGAATGAAACCCGCCCAATGCGTCACGGAATTTCAGAATGCGCAGGGAGAGTTTACTTCCGATTCCCCTTAACATCACCAGCTCCGTTGTATCGGCTGTATTCATATCAAAGGCGGCCATCACAGGCTTAACAGGCTTCCTGAATGTTGGGTAAGGCGCTTTTTTGTTTATATCCGGTTTCTTCGTTTTGCCGGCGCCGGGTTCAAGTGCAATTTGTGAATCGAAAACAATGTGTTTTTCCAACTTGTGAAAAAGCCCGGATGGGAAATCGTAAATGTTAAGCAAATCTTCCTTCTTCCGGAACTTGCCGCCTTTCGTGCGAAACTTCTCGATTCGTTTTGCTAGGAATGCAGGAATACCCAATGTTTCAAGCTGATCAATGCTCGCTAAGTTGGGATCAAAATCAAAAACCCTCACTGGTTTTGGCGGCCTTCTGGCATATTCCTTTTTTGGAAATGGCTTAAATTCTCTATTCTTGGATTGATTTGCCTTTTCAAGCGCAGCAGCGAGACTATCCAGCATTTCCAGATTAACCGGTTGCTCTTCAATGGGCAAAACAGGCAGCAAAAACCTTCGGAATAAAAAAGGAAACCATAACAAGAACAAGCAAAGCACCATGAGGACGAGCGCGCCTCTCGCTTCCTTTTTTGAAATACCAAAATACGATTGCAGCAAGTCTGCCAGTTTACGAAACATATGTCAAAGCGATGAATTTATGCTTTGACGCAGATTTTGAAATGAAGTCACAAAAAAAGCTGCGAAGACGCCCTGGCATCTCCGCAGCTTATGGATACTATCGGGTTATTGGTTTACAAAAACACTTCCGCTGCTTGCGGAAAGCGTCACCGGAATGCCGCCGCCATTCATTTTGCCCCGAACGCGGTCCTTCTCAGCTTCCCCGTCAAAGTTTTTGAGGGAAATGTTAACTTTATTGCCTTTCAAATCCAGATCAACACCTTTGTCCATCGGCATTGTTACGCGCACGCTTCCTGCCGAACTCGAAAGATCCACATACTCGCCTAATTTAGCCATTTCCACCTCAATACTGCCTGCGCTCGTGCTGGCTCTTAAACTTCCTGAAACATTCGCAAGCCTTACCGAACCGCCCGACGTGCCGGTGTTCAGTGATCCCTTGATGTCGTCCCCTTTCACACTTCCGCCGCTGGTGCGCGCTTCAATGTCGCCTTCCAGGCTGTTCAACATAATGCTGCCTCCCGAAGTTTTGAGCTCAATTTTGCCGGTCAGCTCGGTCGCCTTGATGCTTCCGCCGCTGGTGTGCAGTTCAATGTCCTTTTTACAATTGCTAACATCAATGCTGCCTCCCGAAGTTCTGCCACGGATCACACCGTCCAGATCGGACACTTTCAGGCTTCCGCCGCTGGTAGTAAAATTTTGCTCACCGCTCAGCGATGCAATGTGAATGCTCCCGCCGCTGGTTTTAAGATTTGTCGCAATGTTTCTCGGAGCTGATACTTTGAAGCCGATGGAAATGTTGCGCTTATCATTCCATTTCACATTGTTTTTGCGTTTTGCAGTCGCAACCACCCGGTTTCCCTCTGTGCCGATCAAAATGTCGTAGTCTTCCAGGCGGTCCTCAATTTCTTCTTTGCTTAAATTATCCTTCCCATTCCAATTGTTAGGCCTGACATACATATCTACCTGAAATCCGCTGCTCTGCCCACCGTTCACCGTAATAGACCCGCCAGAAGTTTCAACGGCTAGCTCTTTGAGATTGGCGCTGTTGAAGTTTTTGGTCACATAAGGTTTATCATGATCACTCTGGGCCGAAACAGCGCCGACAGTGAACAATGAAAGCATTATTAATAGTAGGTTTCTCTTTGTCATGTCTAATATGATTAGGTTTTGGGGAATGATGACAAAATCGGTGGAGAGGTTGCACCGGCGGTATGATTTTTGGAATAATATATTAATTACAAAAAGTAAAACTATGAAAACCTTTCACGTTGAAGTAATGAATGAATCAGAAGAGGAACTGATCACCAAAATCCTTGAAAACCTGAAACAAAAAGGAATGATCAACTTTTTTGAAAATCACAATGATGCCGCAAGCAGTAAGCCTGTGTCCGCTTCGGAAGAACAAGTTCAGGAAATCATCGACGAGGCCGAGCTTGGGCCTTATTACTCCGAAAAAGAAGCAAAAAATATTCTGAATTTATAAATCAACCACATTTACCCGCAGCGTTTCAGGCTTTCAGGAAAGATGCAAACCATTTACCTGAATCCTTGATCATGCGCTTCTGGTTATGAAAATCTACGTAAACCAGTCCGAACCGGGCATCATAACCTTCTGCCCATTCAAAATTATCCACGAGCGTCCAGGCCAGATAGCCTTTCACATTGACGCCATCCTTTTTTGCTTTCAGGATCGCATTTAAATAGTTCTGATAAAAAATTTTGCGATCGATATCCCGAACTTCATCTCCATCAATATTATCCTGAAATGCTGCACCGTTTTCTGAAACGATGATTTCTTTGATGCCTTTATAAGCATCAAATTGTTTAAGGATATCATACATGCCATCACTGCTGATTTCCCAGCCCATGGCCGTTACCGGGACATTCCTCAGTCTTGCGGGCACTTCTTTCAGCCAAACCACCGGAGCAAAATAGGAATGCTTCACGACAACACTGAAATAATTCTGTATCCCAATGAAATCGAAGTCAAAACGAAGCCGTTCGGCATCCCCGGCGTGCATATATCTTTTAATGTTGCCTAAAAACCCAAAAGCATCGATGGGATAACCTAAACCCAACGCAGGTTCGATAAACAGGCGGTTCATCAGCGCATCAGCACGCTTTGCAGCACGCAGGTCCTTCAGGTTCTGGCTTGCCGCATGCACATAGGAGCAGGAAATGGCCGTTCCAATATAAGCCCCTGCGACATTGTCCCGGATCACCTGGCCGCCAATGGACTGGCATAGAGCCAGATGGTGCACAACCGGAAGGAAATTCGCAATACTTTTTTTCCCCGGGGCGTGCAGCCCGGTGGTGTAACCGAGCCCCGCAACGGCCATGGGTTCGTTCAATACAATCCACTTTTTCACCCGGTCGCCAAATGCTTTTGCACAAATAGTGGCATAGGATTCAAACCATTCCAGAATTTTTCTGCTTTTCCACCCGCCCAGATCTTCCAGCGCTTGTGGCAAGTCCCAGTGATAAAGCGTGATCCAGGGAATAATGTTCAGAGACAGGCATTTGTGGATCACCCGATTATAAAATGCGATGCCCGCCTCGTTAATTTCGCCAAACCCATGCGGCAAAATGCGCGACCAGGAAATGGAAAACCGGAATTCCTTGAATCCAAGGGTCCGGACAAGCTCGATGTCGCTCTCATATTGATGGTAAAAATCGCAGGCAATGTGCGCATTATCGCCGTTTTTGATTTTCCCTTTGATCTTGGCGAACTTATCCCAAACGCATGGCCCTCTGCCATCCTCGTCCACCGCGCCCTCAATCTGATAAGCGGCTGTGGCCACTCCCCAGCTAAAATCATCGCCAAAATCCTGCTTACTGAAATGAATGTCCCCGATCACTGATTCAACATTATGAGCCGGAAAGTTAGCAACATATTATAAAAGAAAAGCCTTCACCCGTTAATTACGAATGGAGGAGCGCACGATGGGCCGTAAAAAAAGCAGACTGCTAATTGGGAGATTATGGAGCCTGTGCAAAACCCGCGTGACCTTTGATCCATTCGTCTAACACATGGAGGACGTCGGAAAAATGCCGGCAGACTTTCAAATGTGCGCTTTTGGCCCAAACCTCCAAAAGTAATCCACCAAATCGGGAAGTAGGGATATAAAAATGAAGGAGAGAGATAGAAACAATATGGATTGGGGCATCAGGCGAAAATAGCTTCGGGTGTATCCACCTCAAATACTTGACGTAGTTCCTGCAACGCCTTACGAATCCGGGATTTAACAGTCCCCAACGGCAAACTCAGCCGCTCCGAAACTTCTTCATGCGTGTAACCCTGGAAGTACACCATTTCGATCAGCAATTTGCGTTCGGGAAGCAGGCGCTCCACGATCGACCGCAGATCAATCGTTGCAGGAAGCGGATTAAATATGGTTGCAGGAGAAAGATCCCCATCACGCACCGATTCAAGCTTGACAACCTTTTCTTTTTTAACCTCTACACGCAACTTGTCGATAGCCGTGTTGCGGGCAATATTTAAAATCCATGTGAACAATGTCCCTTTCTCGGCATTATAGCTGCCAATGTTTTTCCAGATTTTAAGAAATGTATCCTGCATCGCATCACAGGCGCGCTCCTCGTCTTTTACGATCTTCACAATGATCCCGTACAAGGCCGAAGAATAGTGATCATACAAATATTCAAAGGCAGCACGATCGTTGGATTTCAGAAGAGAAGTCAGCTCTTGTTCTGTGTAGGTATACCTGGCAGCCATATATTTAATATTATCTGGGTTCGTCGTTACGGGATCCATAGCTTGATTTTGTGATATTATTAATATTATTCCACTTCCGATTACAATCAATGTGTGTAATTTACACCCAATGTGGGAATTGGTGTTTCATTTAACTGCTTATTCGAATGACCCTTAAAAACATCCTTGCATGCATTTCGGTGTGTACGGTCATCGCCTGTTCGTCTAGAAAACAGTCTTCCGTCGATGAGGAAAAGCTAAAACAAATCGGCCAGGAATATGTGGCACTGGGGCTGAGCATCGGACAATATGATCCCGACTTCGTAGACGCTTATTATGGCCCGGATTCACTCCGTCCTGCCGCTTTGAATGACACATCCGATTTTCCGAAAGACAGCCTGATCCTGAGAGTTTCCGGTTTAAAAAAACAAGTTGCCGGGCTGCGTGCTGCTTCAACCAATGACACCATTCGCTCCCGGGCGGATTGGCTCGGATCGCAGTTAACCGCATTCGAGCGGAGGATCAGGATTTTTTCCGGCGAAAGTGCCGCATTTGATACAGAATCGAAAGAATTATTCGATGCTGTTGCGCCTGTTTATGATGAAAAACATTTCCAGGACCTGATCGCGAGAATGGATAGCATGTTGCCGGGTAAGGGTCCCCTCCCCGACCGTTTTCAAAAAATCGCCTCGCGGTTTTTGCTTCCCAAGGATAAGATTGACACCGTTTTCCGGGTTGCGATTGCGGAAGCCAGAAAGCGTACTTTGCAACATTACAAACTGCCTCCCGGTGAAAATTTCAAGCTGGAATATGTGACAGACAAGCCTTGGTCGGGATATAACTGGTATAAAGGCAATTACCAAAGCCTGATCCAGATCAACATCAGTCAGCCTATTTTCATCCAAAGGGCCATTGATCTGGCTTGCCACGAAGGTTATCCGGGCCATCATGTTTTCAATGCGCTTTTGGAAAAAAACATTTATCACGATAAGGGCGCTCTGGAAATTTCACTGTATCCGCTTTTTAGTCCCCAGTCGCTGATTGCGGAAGGAAGCGCCAATTATGGCATTTCCATTGCGTTCCCCGGCGACTCTCAGGAGCAATACTGCAAACAGGTTCTCATGCCCCTCGCGGGTATAGATACAACGGGTGCGCATCTTTATTTTGAAGCGCTTAAAATCGGGTCAGCGCTCAATTATGCAAGGAATGAAGTGGCAAGAGGCCTTGTTAATAAATCCATGACTGACAAAGAAGCATTACGCTGGCTTACAGACTATTGCCTGCTGACTGAAAAAGGCGCTACGGATTATCTCAGATTTATCAAAAAATACAGAAGCTATGTCATCAATTACAATTACGGACAAGACCTGGTGAAAAATTACATTGAAGGAACGGCTGGCCAGGATTCCGGAAAACGCTGGAAAGCATTTGAAAAAATATTAAGTAATCCAATGAAAGCCAGTGATTTGCTGGCTACTGACAAACAATACAAGTGAAAATAAATTTCCTAAACCTTACATCGTTACTCCTTTTTGCTAACCTCGTCACGCTTACAACAGGATTTGGCCAAACGGATTCACCCAAAAAATACATTAGTCCAAAAACTGCTGGCCCAATCAAAATCGACGGCAACCTGGATGAGCGATCCTGGAAAAAAGCGCCCTGGACTGCGCAGTTCGTAGACATAGAAGGAAACAAAAAACCGCTTCCCTACCAGCATACAAAAGCCAAAATGTTGTGGGACGATGCATATTTATACATTGCCGCAGTGATTGAAGAAGAACATATCTGGGCCTATCAGGAGAAGAAGGACCAGATCGTTTATCTTGAAAACGATTTTGAAGTGTTCATTGATCCCGATGGGGATGGAGAAAATTATTATGAGCTGGAAGTAAATGCCATCAACAACACATTTGACCTTTTCTTGCCTAAAACGTACAAAAAAGGTGGCCGCGCACAATTGAAATGGGACATTAAGGACCTTAAATCGGCGGTAAGTATTGAAGGAACGGTCAATAATGCCAAAGACACGGACAAGCGCTGGACTTTGGAAATAGCCATCCCGTTCGCATCGCTCACCAATGAGCATGTGCCTGCCATTATTCCAGCCAACGGCTCGGAGTGGCGGATCAACTTTTCCAGGGTGAACTGGCAGCACGAAGTGTCCGAAGACGGAAAATACACGAGAAAAAGAAACGTTGATACCGGCAAAGTCCTGCCCGAATATAACTGGGTATGGTCCCCGCAAGGCATCATAAACATGCATTACCCGGAATACTGGGGTTATCTTCAATTTGTAGATCCAAAAGAAAAGAAGAATAAATAATGAGAAAATATCTGCTTTCACTCCTTCTGTTTTCTGTATTATTCGCCAGAGCCCAGCCCTCCGCTGTTGGCAAAATATCAGTGGACCATAAGCTCGTCAAAAAGCTCGAGGCTGCGATGGCCGGGTTTCATGGGGAAGCAGGGATCTATGTGCGCAACCTGAAAACAAACCGCATTGCCGAAGTCAACGCAGACTCCATTTTCCCAACGGCCAGCATGGTGAAGGTGCCGATATTGTGTGGGATCTTTGATAAAATCAATCGTGGCGAAGTCGCATTCACTCAGGAACTGATCTATCGCGACTCTTTGAAATACGACAATGGCATTGTGGGATCATTTAAGGATAGCACGCGGATCGCATTGCCGAAAATTGTACATCTGATGATTTCGCTGAGTGATAATACCGGCAGTTTGTGGCTCCAGGCAATGGCAGGCGGCGGCGCAACCATTAACCAGTGGCTGGAAAGCAACGGATTTGCCAACATACGCGTCAACTCGCGCACGCCGGGGCGGAAAGAAAACCAGGCTAAATATGGCTGGGGACAAACCACGCCCCGGGAAATGGCCGAACTTGTTGCCATGATCCGCAATGGTAACGCAATCAGCCCGGCGGCAAGCGAGCGTATGTACCGCTATTTGGGAATGCAGTTTTGGGATGGAGAGGCCATTTCGCAAATTCCGCCCAGCATCAGGATCGCTGCGAAAAGCGGGGCCGTTAACCAGGCCAAGTCAGAAGTGCTTGTCATTCATGCGCCGCACGGGGATTATGTGTTTTGTGTGGCAACAAAAAATCAACAGGACCAGGCGTGGCAAAAAAGCAACGAAGGCTATGCGCTCATCCGCAAGCTCTCTGCCATTATCTGGAA
Organism: Dyadobacter chenwenxiniae; assembly: GCF_022869785.1. NCBI lineage: Bacteria > Pseudomonadati > Bacteroidota > Cytophagia > Cytophagales > Spirosomataceae > Dyadobacter > Dyadobacter chenwenxiniae. The sequence goes on from NZ_CP094997.1 coordinate 4,076,600, forward strand.
TCATTTCGAGCCAAAAAACAACTGGAAGCCGCTGCCGGAATCTGAGAAATTTTGGTTTTAAAAACCTTCCGGATCATTACAACCCGAAAGGTTTATCATGGCTAATGGCTTTCGTCTGACTCAATACCCAGCACGCTCAAACGATAAGGCGTGGCTGAAACTCTGATTTTTTCGACCTTCGACAGATCGTCCGCATTTATCCGCAGCAACTCTCCGCTTTTGGGTTGCGTAAGGTAAACAAAGCGCGTAGTTGCTTCCAGTTGAGGCTTTTGCGTCTCTTCTTTCACCGTGGCCGGGATTACGGATCCGGTTTTCTTTACCGAATTTGTCTTTAAATCAAAAATCTGCAATTCGCCGCTGTGCAGCAGGATGACCAGATTATTTCCTGCATAATCCACTTTGGCCTGCATAATGTCTGTGCTGGCGAGAATTGGCGTCACAGTGTTTGCAGCAACATCAATTAAATATGCACCTTTTGCAGCGGTGTATCCGATGAATTTCCCTGCGCCTTTTGCTTCCAGAATAGATCCGAACCAGGCATCCCCAAAGTCGGCCGGATGCGCGATTAACCTCTGTTTGCCGCTGGGTTCCACGACCAGAATTCCGCTGGAAGAGCCAAATAACGAAACCGAGCCATTGGTGGCATTGCCATGAATGCCCTTTGTCTGAAGCGTGGACGCGAAAAGTGTCTTGCCCGAAGCGTCAATGATCTTCACACGCTCGGGTAATGTGCCGGCCACGGAACCATCTTTTTCTGTAACGGCATAAGTGCCATTGTCAAACTTGGTCATGGCGCCGTGGTGCGCAACATTTCCGGTTTTAATGATCGTCATTTTAGCACCCGGCGTGTGGAAATCCGCTTCCTTGGCAATGGCCAGCGTCCCGTCCCCATCATTGAAAGTGATAATCTCGTCGCCTTTGCTTTTAAAATGCGTCGGCTTATTTCCCGTGCCCGTTAGTGCACCAAATTTGGGCGTCCCTTTTACGTCGACATGATCACCGTGCCCTTCGAAACCGGTGTCAAAAAGTTGCACGTGATTGTTGGCACCATTCACCAACGCACCAAAACGACCCGCTTGCGTGCCGTACAATGCAGATTTCGGAAACTGTGCTTCGAATTTTTCAACCGTAAGCTTAACAGGATCTACTAATGAAATTTCCCTGCTAACCTCGTCGTTCACGAGAATGCGGATGAACTTGAATTCGCTTTGCGCGACTGGATCAACCGGGTTATCATCGTCCTTATCACAGGAAGCGAGCGCGAAAACCAGACCAAGGGTTAAAAGTGTTTTGAATAAATTCTTTTTCATAAAAAAATCTTTAAATGCAACATTGATGCAAATATAGAACCGCAAGATTCAATAATGCAACATTGATGCAAATAAAGATTTCGAAAGGGATAAGATGTTTTATTTCAAACCTAAGCAACCGCCTCCCTGAGCAGGTTCCGGCTCTCTTTTTTCACAAAAGTGATTGGCACAAAATCGTCATTGGGCGCGCCTATGTAATAAACCGTCCATTCCGGATCGTGATGCGAAAGCATTTCGCTTATGCAGTCAGCACGGTGCGCGACCGGATTTGAGCAGTCTTCCCAATAAAAAAGTTCAACGCGGTAAAACAAGTTTTGCTTGATACCATTGATTGTTACTTCAACTTTAATCTCCTGCTTTCCTTGAAGCGGTGGGATTGGGATGGCAATATGGCTCATGATTGTTATAGATTAGAGATGCAACATAGCTGAGGTGTTTAGCAATAAAAATCTGAGTTACTCACTTCGTAATGACTTTACGGGGTTTGTCAATGCCGCCTTAATGCTCTGAAAGCTGATGGTAAGCAGCGCAACCACCACAGAAAGCGCACCGGCCAGCGCGAAAATCCACCATTCAATGTCGATCCTGTACGCAAAATCTTTAAGCCAGGTGCTCACCGCCCACCAGGCAACGGGCGTGGCAATGAGAATGGAAGCGACGACGAGCTTTAAAAAGTCTTTGGAAAGCAGCGCAACAATGCCGGCAACGGATGCTCCCATGACTTTGCGTACGCCAATTTCCTTGACGCGACGCTCGGCCGAATACGAAGCAAGCCCGAACAGGCCGAGACAAGATACGAAAATTGCCAGCCCAGCAAGAATGCCTACAATCTCACTTACCTGACTGTCAGCCTTGTACAATGTTGCAAAGTGATCGTCCAGGAATGAATATTTAAAATCCTGCTCGGGCACAATGTTGTTCCATACAGATTGAATGCCTGCAATGGCCTGCTTCGCATCCTTGCCTTTGATCCGCACCGACATTTCCTCATAACCCCAATCCTTTTGATTAAAAAGACAAAGCGTTTCTATTTTATGATGCAAGGAGTTGAAATTGAAATCCTTTGCAACACCCACGATCACGCCCGCGGAATCCATGCCTGAGAAACCAAAATGCTTCCCTATTAATGTTTGCAGGGTCAATGTGGGCTGGTCTTTCAAAAGTTCTTTCGCCAGCGATTCATTTACAATGTAGGCTTTTGCGTTGTCCGCGGCATCTTCGCGGAAATTCCTGCCGGCAATGATCTTAATTTTATACAAAGACAAATAATCGGGGTCCACAACCACTTGGGAAGAGGCAATCTCTTTCTGCGGGCCTTCGCCATGAAAAGTGACGCCGGTCTGATGCAGGTTATTGCCCAGGCGTTGCTGAGAGCCTGTGACGCCTGACACAAATGAGCTGGACAGCAATTCTTGTTTAAGCGCCTGGTATTTAGGGCCGGATTTCGAGTCGAGTGGAATGATTACAACCTGTTCTTTATCAAAACCAGGATCTTTTTGTTCCATATAGCGCAATTGCTTGACCGCAAAGCCTGTGGCTATGATCAGGAAAACGGCACTTGAAAACTGCGCGATGACCAGCCAATTGCGGAAACTGGCTTTTCCGGTCTTTAATGTGCCTTTCAAAACCAGGATCGGCTGAAACGACGACAGAAAGACAGCCGGATACAATCCCGAAAATATGCCTATCACAACGGTCCCGAACAAGATGCCGAATAGTAGCGAAGGATTGGTAAAAAAGGCGAAGTCAAGTGCACGCTGACTGAAATTACTCACGACAGGAACCAACAGCTTCACCATCAGGATTGCCAGCACCAAAGCCATAAAAGCCAGCAGAACAGACTCGCCTATAAACTGACCGGCCAGCTGAAACCGCTGTGCACCAATCGATTTCCGGATACCCACTTCCTTCGCCCGGCCAGTTGAACGGGCCGTCGATAAATTCATAAAATTAACGCAGGCGATGACCAGCACAATAATGCCGATCACGGAAAATATGTACGTGTAACTGCGATCAAACTTCTGGTAATTGATATAATCGTGAGTGATCTCGGTGGACTTTCCATGCACATCGGCGAGCGGTTGCAGGAAAAGCTCATAATAACTGGCGTTTTCTTTGCTCATGTGCCTGCCCAGGTAAGCGGGAAATTTCTTTTCCAGCGCGGCTATATCGGCGCCCGAAGCGAGTTCCAGGTAAGTAACCAGCCAGTTCCCTCCCCAGTTATCCATATAATTTGGCTTGATGATCGTGCTGAACGAAAACAATGCTTCGAACTGCAAGTGCGAATTGGCCGGAACGTTTTTCATCACACCGGTTACTTTGAATGTAAGCGTGTCTTCGCCGTAATGAATGATGGACTTGCCGATCGGATTTTGATTTCCAAAAATGCTAGCAGCGCTTTTTTCCGAAAGAACCGCTGAATTAGGTTCTTTCAGCACATTCCCCTTTTGGCCATCAATAAGCTTATAATCAAACATTTCCAAAAAATTTGCATCGACCCAAAGCGCACTCGTCAACTCCGATTTTTTCTCCTGATACAGCATTGCGACGTTATCAAACTTTTTAATGCGTACGAAATTCTTTATTTCGGGAAATTCATTTTTAAGCGTCGGGCCCATGGGAAACATGGAAAGGGCCACTTTTTGAGGTGCCACCATGCCTTTGAACTTCTGGACTTCATCGAGCCGGTAAATATTTTTGGAGTGGACTGTATCAAAACTGTTTTCATAAAAAACGAAAACCATAATGAGAATGCAGGCGGCCATTCCTATCGCAAGGCCTATAATGTTGATCCCGGAAAAGACTTTATTCTTCCAGATATTGCGAAAAGCAATTTTCAGGTAATTTTTGAGCATGGTATGACAGGAATAAGATAAGTGGTCAGCAACAAATTTGTGCCAATATCATCAATAAGCTAATTATCAATGTCTTATCCGCCAAAAAACGAACAGGGTTGTCCGAAATCGGACAACCCTGTTCGGCTGTGAACAACTCAGGATTTTGTTGCTACCAGGTCCTTTTGATACCAAAATATGCGCCTGCACTATTCACAAAAAGATCTCCGTTATCCAGTCCTAATTTTGCTATTAAAGCGGTCTTTTTTAAATGAGGAAATACATATTCGCCGGCCAGATAAGAAGATAACTGGCCACGAACAGGATTAAACGCATCGCCCGGCATCCCAAAATTACGGCTGTAAGAAATCTTTAATGTCAATGCAAGCGTATTCCCCAAACTTCCCTGCACGCCCGCGTACCAGACATTGACACGGTTTCCGGGAAAATAGCGCCGACTGGTCGGATTGGACTGATCCATATCCTTACCAGGCACAATAAACGGCGTGCCGACGGTGCGATCGAAATACGACCAGCCTTTTGAATATTGAGAATGGTTAAAATAGTTATCGGCGCCCTGGTAAGTGCTTCCGGGAATGTAAAAGGAGGAGCCCGACTGGTCTTTGGTTGTCAGGAATTCCAGCGTCAGGCGCGTGACAGCAAAGCCCGCATTGGGCAATACACCCGTTTTCAAATTAATGCCGAATAAGCCATCGGGTACATTCTTAAAAATCATGCTCGAAACGTCTTCAAAAGGATGCTGGTGATAAATGAACAATTGGTTGTCACCAAGCTTCGTTTCGAAGGCAAAGTCATAGCTTCCTAAATGATTCCCCAGCCGGTAACTGTCAAATGACCCGTAACCGTTTTTGGTAAACCAGTCTTTGGATGTGTAGGCCAGCACGACATTGGGATAAAACTTCCAGGAGGACGGCAATTCACCATTCAATGCCAGTTCCGGGTGATTTTTCAACTCTTCGGAATGTCCAGCCCAAAGCACATTGTGGTTCAACCCAAAGTAAAATTTGCTTTTGGATTTAACCTTCCCGAGCCTGAAATAAAGAAATTTCTGATGAAGCCTGACGCCCTTGATATAATCTGCATCAAACCATCCATGCGCGAAACCCGCATGCACAGCCAGAAAATTGCGTGTAAATTTCAACGGAACAAAGGTTATCGTTCCAATCTGCACTTTCGGGATAGGAAGCGAATTTCCGGAACCTGCATAAAAGCCGGAAGACAATGTTGTATCCCCCAAACCCATCACCTCCCGCCTTCTCCCTGCATAAATTTCAAGCATTTTGAACCTTGCCTTCACATGTGCTTCGGGCAGGAGGACTTTGAACTGATCCTGATCATTATACGTAAGGACCGGATTCACTGCAAATCCCCAATCCATCTTTTGCGGGCGATTAGAAAGGCTGTCAAAAAAAACGTAATCTCTTCGGACCGAACCTTGAATTTGTCCGGCAGGGCCGGTCTTGGGCACAATGCCAAATTGGTTGGTGCGCAGCCAGAAGGGGGTTGTTTCGGGGGACGAAATGTATGCACCGGCTTCCAGTCCAGCTTTTAAGCCTAAGGGCAATACATCTCCTGTTTGCGCATTGACGCACAGACATCGGAATATAGACAGGCAAATAGTGGTGTAAAAAATCAGTCTAAACCTATGCATAACGCACTTTAATGAAGGATTTCCCCGCAAGATAAAGACGATTATACAAAGATTTCCTACCTATAAATTATTTCAATATTATTAAACGGCAGTCGGCGATCAGCGGTTGGCATCGATAGTTGCCTGCTGATCGCCGACTGCCCGACTTACTCGCTTTTCAATGTTTTCACGGGATCCAGCATTGCTGCGCGGATGGCTTGATAACTTACAGTTAACAATGTGACAATGAGCGCACCCAGGCCTGTTCCGGCAAATATCCACCCGGAAATTTCAGTCCGGTAAGCGTATTTCACCAGCCATTCCTGCATGGCATACCAGGCGATCGGTGTCGCGATTATGGCGGCAATGACCACAAGCTGTATAAAATCCTGAGATAACATTTGCCATAGATTACGAACGGAAGCACCCAGAACTTTGCGGATGCCTATTTCTTTTGTCCGTTGTTCGGCTACGAATGAGGCAAGCCCGAAAAGTCCGAGGCAGGAAATAAAAATGGCTAGCGAGGCAAAGAAACCAGCCAGCTTACCCATCCGCTCTTCGGAACGGAACTTTGCATCATATTCCTGATCGGCAAATTTGTATTCAAAGGGCACAGTCGGCGTAAGCTTCCTAAACACTGCTTCTATTTTAGGCAATGCAGCACTGGCGTTGACACCATCGTTAAGCCGGATATTGATCCAGTTGGGCTCTCCAAACAAAAAGAAAACGCTCGGTGCTACTTTTTGGAACGGCGATTCCATGACCATATCTTTCACCACACCCAAAATCCTGAAATCCTTCTTGACATCATTCGTCATCCAATGGCTTTGCCAGCTCAATGTTTCCCCAACTGGCTGCTTGAAACCCAGCAACTTTGCGGCTGTTTCATTAATAACAAATCCGGCAGAATCGGAGGCCAGATTTCCCGAAAAATTTCGGCCTGCAACAAATTTCCATTGCACCACATTTGCATATTCCGGCGAGACGGTCAGCGTGCTGAAACCAGGCGGATTTTCCATCGTCATGCCTTTCCAGCTAAAACCGCCGTTTTGTGACCACACATCCGTAACCGGACTTTGGGACAAAGCAACTTCCCCGACTACGCCCGTCCGCTTTAACTCAGCACTGATCAGCTCCGACTTTTTATAAAAATCATCCGACTTCATTTCTATCATCAGCAAGCCGTCACGCGAATAGCCTACCGGACGATTTTTGGCAAAATTCACCTGGCTATAAATGATGATCGTACAAATCACTAATGCAATTGAAACCGTGAACTGCATTACAACCAGCACTTTACGGGGCAACGAAGCAAAACGCCCGACATGCATAATGCTGCCCTTCAAGACTTTCACGGGCTGAAAAGACGTCAGATACAATGCGGGATAGCTTCCAGCCAGGAATCCCGTAATGAGGATAAACGCAATGCTCACCAGCCAGAAATACGAATTGGTTGTATGCACGATCATTTCCTTGGCGGACAGATCATTAAACCAGGGCAATGACAAATTTAAGAGGATCATGGCGATAGCAAAAGACAGCAATACAACCAGAAATGATTCTGAAAAAAACTGGCCTATCAACTGCAAACGCAACGACCCGATCGCCTTGCGAATGCCTACTTCTTTGGCCCGCTTTTCGGATCGGGCCGTGCTCAGGTTCATGAAGTTAATGCAGGCCAATAATAGAACGAAAAAGCCGATTACGCCCACGAGCCACACATATTGCACCGGCCCGGAGTCCACTTGTCCATTCTTGAAATTGGAATAAAGGTGCCAGTCGCTCATGGGGTGCACCCACATTTGCGGATTTGTAGCAGCCTCATTTTTCATGTTATCCAGGTGCCGGATCACATTCAATTCCGAATCTTTGATTGCCGCTGAAGCTTTCGCAAATTCCACCCCTGGTTTGACTTCCACATATAGGTTTAGTGCATGGTTATCCCATTGCTTTTCACGCATATAGCGATTGTTAGCAATAAAATAATCCCAACTTCCAAGAAAATGAACATCGTAAAACTGCGAGTTTTTGGGGAAATCCGCGTAAATGCCTGCAACTTTCAAAAGCATATCCGAATTGACCGATACCACCTTGTTCATGGGATCCACTTTCCCAAAGAGCGCCTTCGCAGCGGACGAAGATAGCATGATGGACTGCTGATCCTGCAAGCTGGCCCAAGAGCCGCGACGCATTTCCAGGGACAGCATTTCGGGTCCTTCGGCGGCAATAAACTGGCCTTTTCTGTTCAGTTTCTTCTCGCCCACTGTCAAAATGCCGTCACTGGTGTGGGTGGATGGCACAATGTATTTGAAGTTGTCGCTATAATTGGTTTTTAGCTCCTGAACAAATGGATAAGGAACCGATTTTGACGTTTGTAATTCCCCTCCAAACACCTGATCCACTACGATCATCCCGATGTGATCGTAGTTTTTATGGTTTTTATTGAATGATAATTCGTCGTAGATCCAAAGTCCGGCAAGCATTGCGACAGCCATTCCGATGGCCAATCCACCAATGTTAATGGCCGAGTAACCTTTGCTTTTGAGCAGGTTCCTAAGTGCGATTTTGAGATAATTTCTTAGCATGGCTTTTTATTTTTATTCACTTTTCAATGTTTTTACGGGATCAGTCAATGCGGCTTTGATACTTTGAAAACTAATGGTAACAAATGCAACCAAAATGGCCGCTATGCCCGCGACAACGAAGATTTGCCAGGAAACGACGGTCTTAAAAGCGAAATTTTCCAGCCATTTATTCATCGCCCAACTGGAAATCGGCGTAGCGATTACAATGGAAATGAAAACCAATTTCAAGAAATCCGCCGAGAGCAGTCCCGTTATACCCAGCACCGAAGCGCCTAAAACTTTTCGGATGCCAATTTCCCTGGTGCGCTGTTCGGCGGTGAATGTGGCCAAACCAAATAACCCGAGGCAAGCGATGACGATGCCGATCAAAGAGAAATATCTGATAAGCCTGGATGTCCTTTCTTCTTTTTCGTAGTTTTTTTGAAAGTCACTGTCCAGGAAGGAATATTCGAATGGTGAACCCGGATTTACTTTTTTCCACGCATCGCCTATTTTTCCCATCAACGCGCCGTAATTGCCTCCGTGCACATCCACGATGAGATAGGTGTTTGTTGAGCTAAAAAACGGTGAAACTGTTAACGCAAGCGGTTTTATCTCATGCTGCAACGATTCGAAATGATAATCCTTAACGACGCCAATAATGGTCATGGTTATTTTCCGGTCGTGAAAATCGGAATATATCTTTTTCCCTACGGCATTACCAATATTATAGCCAAGCTTTTTAACGGCAACTTCATTCAAGACCAGCGCATTGGAATCGGCGCTGAATGCATTGGAAAAGCCCCTGCCTTGCAGCAACTTAATGCCCAGCGTTTTGATGTAATCATTGTCAATGTTGGCGAAACTCACGTCCACATTCTCTTTCATTGTTTTGCCTTCCGCATAAAAAAGCATGTCCAACACATTCTCAATGCCGGGATAAGTGGAGCCCACAGCAGAAGCTTTTACCTGCGGAATGTTGGCAAGTTCGTTTTTAAAAGCCTTGTAATTTTTGCCTGCTTCTGTTGTTTGCAACGGCAAAATCACTTTTTGACCTTTATTAAAACCAAGATTTTGATTACTCAGATATTCCATTTGCTGGCTGATCAGCATTGCACCCAGGATCAGGACGATGGACACCGTAAATTGAAAAACAACAAGTCCTTTGCGCACAAAAACAGCAGAGTTATTACTTTTAAAACGTCCTTTTAATGTAGCGATCGGGGAAAAAGAAGAGAGGTAAAAAGCCGGGTAAAAACCTGCCAGCAAGCCGGTTACAATGGTCAATGCGAATAAATAGCCCAAAATTTCGGGATGCTGCAGCAGATATAAATTCTTACCGGTCAGCTGGTTGAATGTTGGCAAAAGCAATTCCAGAAACGGCAGCGAGATCAGCAAAGCCAATGTGCTCAGTAGTAAAGATTCCCACAAGAATTGCCCTACCAGAGAACTTTTGGCCGCCCCAACCACTTTTTTTACGCCTACTTCCTTTGCCCGCTTTTCACTTCTGGCCGTGCTCAGATTCATGAAGTTAATGCAGGCGATCAGTAAAAGAAATGCGGCCACCGAACTGAAAATGTAGAGATATTTGACGTTCCCGTTGGGTGCAATTTCAAAATCGAAGTTTGAGTAAAGATAAATGTCCCTTAATGGTTGGAGAAACAGCTTTTTGGAGAACTGCATCACATTCAAATCCGCAGCGCCGTTTCTTTTCAAAAATGCATCCAGCTTTCCCTCCACAGCATCTGCATTGTTGTCTGCGTTCAGCTTCAAATAAGTGTGGAAAATGTTGTTTGTCGCCCAGTTTGTCTGCCCTTTTGCCCATTGCCCCACATCACTGTTGTTCATGGACAGCAGCATATTGGCTGGAATGTGCGATTTATGATCATTATTCCGAAGCACACCTTTGACTGTATACGAACCCACCGCAAATGGAAGGTTAACCTTAATGATCTTATCGACCGGATTGACATTACCAAACAGCTTACTGGCAATTTCCTCCGTGATAATGATCGAATTAGGCTGATTCAAAGCCGTTTTCTGATCGCCGTATTTAAAATCATAAGTAAAAATCTGGAAAAAGGTTGAGTCGACGTAATAGCCGTTTGTCTCGTAAAACTGCTTCTCGCCCGTTTCGTTTTTTAACAGGAACTTGTCAATGCCCGGCATCCTGAGCAACCTCGTTACCTGCTCCACTTCGGGAAAATCACGCTTCAAACCCGCTGCCATTGGCCCGGGTGCTGCCACCCATTTTTCGCCTTGCACCTGCGACGCAACCCGATAAATCCGCTCACCGTGCACTTGATGCTTGTCGTAGCTGATCTCGTCCATTACGTACAACGTAATGAGCATGCAAGTGGTGATGCCAATGGCCAACCCGAACACATTGATCGCACTATAAACCTTATTTTTTAATAGGCTCCGCCAGGCGATTTTCAAATAATTTTGTATCATAAGTTTGTTGTTTTATTCGCTTTTCAAACTCTTTACCGGATCCATTACCGCTGCCTTAATGGCCTGGTAACCAACCGTTACCAATGCTAATGTGCAGATCGAGATCGCAGAAACAAGAAACACATTAATGTCGATTTCCGCATGGTAAGCGAACTCTTGCAACCAGCGGTTCATGGCCCAGCCGATGAGCGGAAAGGCAATGACCATCGCAATTACAATAAGTTTGAGAAAATCGACGGAAAGTAACATTGCAACGTCCTGAATGGTCGCGCCCACCACTTTCCTGATCCCGATCTCTTTCTGGCGGCGCTGCGCCGTGAAAGCCGCAAGTCCGAACAGACCGAGGCATGAAATGAGGATCGCAAGTGCGGCAAAAAACTGCGATAAAATGCCAATGCGCTGCTCAGAAGCATATAATGCATTGTAATTCTCATCCAAAAACTGATATTCGAACACATTGCCTTTGTGGAAATCCGCAAATGTCTGATTGATTCTGGCAATGGTCTGCGTTTCGGTTCCGGCCTGGATCTTCACCATAATGTTGGGCATTACCGGGTAAGTCTGGAAAAAGCACGGTTTCACTTTTTCGTATAGTGACTCAAAATTGAAATCTTTTACAACGCCCACAATTTGCCGCTGCTGATCCCAGAATTTCACCGTTTTACCGATTGGATCTTTAAGCTCCATGCTCTTAATAGCCGCCTCATTGAAGACGATCTCATTGCGGGAATTGTCACTCTGGGAGAAACTTCGCCCCGCTATTAGCTCCATTCCCGTTGTTTCAATGAAGTTATAGCCCACTTCCAGGTTGGCGAAATCAATGTTCTTACCTGGCTGTTTTCCCGGCCATTGAAAGTCTGAAACAGCACCGTGGCTTCCTGTCAGGTCGTGGTAATAACTGGATACATTGCTTACGCCCGGCAATTCTTTGAGTTGGCTGACAAACGCTTCGGATTTTTTCAAACTCGCAGAATCCATGCTCATCGGGATCTCAAAATGGATAATGTTATCCCGACTATAACCCAGATTTTTGCTCTGAATAAATTGGATCTGCCGGTAAACAACGAGCACAGAAACGATAAAAATAACCGAGATCGTAAATTGAAATACAACCAAACCTTTCCTTAACCAAAGCTCACTCACGGAGGTTTTGAATGCGCCTTTCAGAACCGAAATGGTATTGAAGCCCGACAGATAAAAAGCTGGGTAACTGCCTGCAATGAGGCCGGTTACCAATGTAATGATCAGCGCAGAGGCAATCATTTTTATATCAAAAACAAAGGCAATGTTCTTTCCTGTAATCTGATTAAACTGTGGCAGCAGGATAAAAACCAGCGCGATAGCAACAATCAATGCCAGAAATGCCATCATCACCGACTCGCCCAGATATTGTACAACCAACGATCTCCGCATGGCACCAATTGCCTTCTTGATCCCAACTTCCTTCATTCGTCCGGATGCTTTGGCCGTGGACAAATTCATGAAGTTGATGCACGCGATAATGAGGATAAATAATGCAATGACCGAAAAAAGCCGCACATACGTAATCCGTCCACCTGCCTGAACGCCGTTTTCAAAATGCCCGTGCAGATATTTATCCGAAAACTTTACCGCCAGCAAAGTAATATCAATGTTCTTGTCTTTTGTAGCGAGAAACTTCTTGATCTTAGCATTAAACTGATCATTATCTGCGCCTTGCTTCAAAATGACGTAAGTGCTGGGGTCGCTGTTGGACCAGGATTTCATGCCGGGGCGCTTCGCTACATAAAGATCAAAGTTGAACAGGACATCGAAATGCTCGATTGCATTCACTGGATTCCCCTCGAAAACAAGGCCGATATTATAAATTCCACCGAATTCGCCGTGTTCCCATTTAATGCTTTTGCCAACAACATTGTCCGTCGAGCGGAACAGTTTCAGCGCTAATGCATGTGAAATCCCAATGGTTTGATTATCTCTGAAAATACTTTTCGGATCACCATCAACAACCGGGCAAGTGAATACATTGAAATAATCTTTTCCTACAAACTGCCCACCCGTTTTAAGGTGCGTATCATTAAATGTCACAGTCCCTTTGTCGGAAAACCAGGAAGCCGGCAGCACTGTCACCGCATTTTCCACCTCAGGAAACTCAGCAGCCAGGGAAGCGGCTAGCGGGCCGGCCGTGTGATGGATCGTTTCAAGGCCTTCCTCACTCTTGTGGTTCGCCATGATCTGATACATGCGGTCGTCCTTCTCGTTGTATTTATCAACGTGGAGCTCGTCGTTAACCCACAAATAGATCAGCAATGTGCAGGCGAGTCCGGTGGAAAGCCCGATCAGGTTCAGCACTGTAAACTCACGCTCCTTCAATAAGTTACGCCAGGCGATTTTGAAATAATTCTTGATCATGGCAGCCTGTTTATAGGTTATTAACTTACTTCTTATCGCAACGTTTGCACAGGATTAGCAAGCGCGGCTTTAACAGATTGGTAACCAACGGTAAGAAAGGCGATCAGGACGGCCAGCACCGCAGAAATGGCAAAAATCCACCATTCAATGTCGATCCTGTATGCAAAATCCTGCAACCATTTGTTCATAAAATAATAGGAAACGGGGCTTGCTATAATGATCGCTACAATAACCAGTCGCAAGAAATCGGTTGATAATAAAGCAGTTATACTGGCAACGGACGCTCCTAAAACCTTGCGAATGCCAATTTCTTTCGTGCGCTGTTCAATGGAAAATAATGCCAGGCCGAACAAGCCAAGACAAGAAAGAAATACGGATAAAAGCGCGAACATGGACGTCAGGTTGGAGGCCAGCTCTTCCCTTTTGTAGAATCCGGCTATTTCCTCGTCGTAAAAACTATACTGGAACACATATTCCGGAAACTGTTTCTGCCAGACATTCATAATGTCCGGGATCGTTGAAGCGCTGAGATTTTCCAGCTTGATTCCGGCGCTTCGGTAATGTCTTTTGGAAGCATAAATAACTGTTGGTTCTATACCGGAATAGAGATCCGCATTATTGAAGTCGGACAGAACACCGACGATGACGCCTGTTTTGTTATCCATATCACCAATCACCAAACGCTTATTCAGCGCTTCCTCAGGCGATTTCAATCCCAATGCCTTGACCAACTTATTGTTAACCAGGAGCTCGCTGAGCGTATCCGACTGACTGGGGTTGCGCCCGGCGATGAGTTTCAATCCATAAGTCGCTATGTAATGATTATCCGCAACCCTCGATCTGGTCACAAATTTTTCCCAGTCGCGATTTTCAAATTTAATGCTGCCGCCATTTCCAGCCTGTGAAGATGGTGGATTCCTGAAAAACGAAATGCTGGCAACCTCCTTAATTCTTGGAATTTCATTGGTAAGTGCCGCAATTTTCGCCGTTTCCGTGTCCGGCAATCCTACATGCAGGATCAGGTCTTTATTTAAGCCCAAATCCTTATTTTTCAAGTATCTGGATTGCAGAATGATCACCATCGAAACGGCAATCAAAACAAATGAAATGCTGAACTGCGCCACTACGAGACCTTTTCTAACCGAGAAAGAGCCCCGTTCATCGGTCGCCGCCAGGCCTTTGATCGCCCGAACAGGATTTAAATTGGAAATCACCAAAGCAGGATAAATGCCCGCCACGCAAACCACGAAAAACAATAGCAAAACGCTGAATGCGAGCAGACTGAAATCGGCAAAAAGATTAATTTCCAAATTGATTTCCAGCCAGTTACTCAGCATTGGAATCAATATTTTGGAAAGAACAATGGAGAAAACAAATGATATGAAGGTAAACAAAGCGGCTTCATGAATGAAAAGCCAGAAAACCTGCAACTGTGAAACACCAAGCACCTTCCTGATCCCTACTTCCTTACTTCTTTTAAAGGATTGCGCCGTTGAAATGTTGATAAAATTAAAACAGGCAATGAGTATCAGCAGCAAACCAACCGTTGCCAGCATGACAATGGTGTAATACTTGATTTTGCCCCCATAACTTAGGTTGAAATGAACGTCCGAAAGTGGTTGTAAATGATAATGGAACACATTGTTGTCGGCGCCATGGATTTTCTTCGCAAAGCCGATCATTTGTTTTTCCAACGCATCTCTATCCTCCGCCGAACGCAGGCTTACAAATGTTTCGCGGTTGCTATCAATCCAGCCCCAGTCTTCATAACCATATTCAGGAACCAACTTTTTTAATGTTGGAAGCGAGACGAAAACATCCTTTTTGAAATCTGTTTGTTCAGGGAAATCCTTAATCACACCAGCAACCGTCACATTCTCAGCATTATTAAGTCGGATCAAATGACCCATCGGATTGGCATTTCCAAAATATTTTTGCGCATAGCGCTCCGTAATAACGGCCTGATTGGGCAAATTCAATACAGCCGCATTGCCAGCAACAAATTGATAATCAAATATTTTAAAGAATTCAGAATCCGTAAAAGCTGCCGATGATTTTTCGAAAAACTTCTTGGAATTATTTCGCTGCTCAATGCTGACTGTCAGCTCACGATCAGCCAGATAAGCTGCGTGCGCAACATTGGCAAACTCTTTCCTGAGCGTGGTATGCAAAGGAAACGCAGAGCCCCGCTCATGCTCCACGGAGCCATCTTCCAGGTGCAGATCCACCACCATGCGGAAAATTTTATCTGCATTTGCATGATGTCTGTCAACCCCCAAATGATAAGAAACCAGCTGAAAAATAATAATCGCCCCCGCCATGCCAATGCCCAAACCGGTCATGTTGATAGCCGAGTACATTTTGTTTTTCAACAAGTTACGCAAAGCGATTTGGAAATAATTTTGAAGCATTGCAATTGAATTTACTTCGGCAGTCAGCGGTCGGCCATCAGCCTTCTATTTATTTCTAATCATTCATTCATTCATTCACTCATTCACTCATTCACTCATTCACTCATTCACTCACTCACTCACTCCTCAAACTTTTGACCGGATTCATCAACGCTGCCCTGATGCTTTGAAAACTCACCGTTGCAAATGCGATTGCGGCTGACAAAAAGGCTGCTATTGCGAATATCCACCAGTAAATGTCGGTTTTATAGGCAAAGTTTTCCAGCCAGCGATACATTCCATAGTATGCAATGGGTGAGGCAATTACAAATGCAATGAGCACCAGTTTAAGGAAATCCTTCGATAATAAGCCAACAATGCTGCCCGTAGAAGCGCCCATCACTTTTCGCACACCAATTTCCTTTGTGCGCTGCATCGTGCTGTATGAAGCCAGGCCAAGAAGTCCCAGGCAGGAGATGAAAATTGCCAGGATAGCAAAGTTGAAGAATAGCTTTTCAAAACGTTCTTCGCTTCTGTATTGCCGGTCAAAAAACTCGTCCATAAAATAGTAACTGAATGGCCGGTTTGGCATGATTGTCTTCCATTTCTGTTCCACAGCCGCGACCGCTTCTTTGATGTTTCCGCCGTCAATTTTGATGGAAACCAGCTCGCTGCCGCCCGGCTCGATACGCATAGTCAGCGGTTTGATCCTTTCCTGTAATGAACGGAAGTGGAAATCTTTGACAACGCCAACAATTTTACCCTCTCTCCCCCATTGCTTGAACCTGCGGCCGATTGCTTCCTCAGGGGAACTGTAACCAAACAGCTTCACTGCCGCCTCGTTCATGACCATCGCTTGCGTTGTATCCGTTCCGAAATCTCGCGAAAATGGACGTCCGGCAGCCATTTTAAGGCCAAATTGAGGAATATAATCAAAATCAACAAAGTATAAATCCAGGTTTGCGATCTGTAAATCGCCGCTCTTGTTTTCAATTTCGGAATAAGCGCCCGGGTTTCCACTGCCCGGCACGCTGGAAGACGCGGCGGTTGATTTTACACCGGTGATATCCGCGAGCGATTGCTTGAATGCGTCTTTTTTCGGATCTCCCTGGGAATTCACAATCATCATCTGATCCTTGCTGAACCCAAGGTCGCGGTTGCGCATGAAATCCATCTGAATGTACACCACGATGGTTGCGATAATGAGTGCAATGGAGATGGCAAATTGAATGGTTACCAATGATTTTCTTAACAAAATCCCCTTCACACTCGTCGTAAAACGCCCTTTTAAAACCACAACCGGTTCAAATGAAGACAGCACCAATGCCGGATAAATCCCGGCCAGAATACCGATAAGAATGGCAGCGAGGAACATTCCGGCTACAAAAGGCAGGTTATCTAAAATCCCGGTGCTGATCACTTTCCCCGAAAGGTTATTGAACAGCGGAATCAATGCAGTTGAAAGCACGACGGCAAATACAAAGGCAATCAAACATAACAGAATAGACTCGCTGATAAACTGTCTGGCGACGAGCATTTTCGGTGCGCCAACAACCTTGCGAATCCCCACTTCCTTCGCACGCTCTACCGAGCGCGCCGTGGTGAGATTAACGAAATTAATGCACGCGATCAGCAAAATAAATATGGCTACAACCGAGAACACATACACATTGTTCATGCTTCCGGATTCCGCCACGTCCCTTGTTGACTTTAAGTAAACATCCCGGAGCGGCTCTAAAAAGAGCTTGTAATACATTTGCGATTCTTTCATCGTCTTGCCGGCGCGCCGTTCCAGAAATGCCGGAAACTTGTTTTCGAGTGCAGCCTTGGCCGTTCCTGGCGCCAGCAACAAATAGGTTGTGGCGCCGAAATTACCCCATTGATCGTCCAGTCCTTTGTTGAAACGTTGGGTCATTGTGGTCATCGACACAAACATATCACCCTTGATCTGCGAATTTTCGGGAATGTCTTTCATGACGCCAGTCACTTTTGCAGGCAAACCTTCGCCGGAAAGCAGCAATGTCTGCCCCACCGGATCTGCGTCTCCGAAATATTTTTTTGCCGCTTTTTCTGTAAAGACAATGCTTAACTGATCCTTTAATGCTGTCTTGGGATCTCCTTTAATGAGTTTAAAATCAAAAACCTGAAATAGGGTCGAATCCGCAAAAACCGTTTTTTCCTCCTGAAATTTAATATCTCCCTTCCTTACCAGAAAACTCCCGCCGCTCACGCGCGTGAAAGCTTCTACTTCGGGAAAATCGCTTTTTATGCTCGGTGCAAAAGCCCAGGACGTAATGCCTGCATTAATGGTTTCAGAGGGCGTCTTAATGTCTGTTACCAGCCTGTAAATACGGTCGGCTTTGGTATTAAACGCATCATAACTCAGCTCGAAATTCACATAAAGAAATATCAGAAAGCATGCCGACATACCGACGGTCAGACCCATGATATTAATGAAAGAGAACACTTTGTGTTTCCACAAATTACGGATGGCAATTTTGAAATAATTCCTAAACATAGCTTTGGTTCGAAGGATTGTCAGTTTACGCTGGCAGAGCGCTCAGCGGGTTCCCAAAACATATGTGCCACCCTTGGAAACAATTTTAAGTAACTATTTATCAGTTACTTACTAAACGAAACAAAAAATCAGCTGTCCGAAATCGAACAGCTGATTTTTTATCTGGACATTAGAATCCGGCTCAGTTATAATTAAATGCTATTTCGTTCCCGTAGACGACCGAATTGTCTTCCATAATAGCATAAGCACGATAATATACGTTAGGACCACAAATATCACCAGAAAGCTTGCTTTTAGGTCCCGGTAAAAATGGCATAGGAAAAACTTCTTTGGAATCACTTTCAACAACGGGATTGCCTACACGTGGATTCCCGACTCCGATTGTGGTATAAACAATGCCATACTCTTTCACAGCCTTTGTTCCTACATCCTTGATGTCCAAGTTAAGGGTATAACTACATTTCCAACCATTGCCTGAGCTCCATTTCAATGTTTCCAATTGAGGCGGGGTTCCAGGCAGCTCGTGATCCACGCAGGCTTGCGCGAAAAGCATTAAAACAAAAACCAGGGAATAATAGAGTGTACGGCGCATATGAATAGTAGTTTTGAGGTAGCTAAATATGACCATTCTTCAACAAATGTTACAAAAATTTATTCATATTGTCAAACAAAACACCCCAAAACTACTAAACGGTTAGCGACATACGTTAGTCACTCCTCAGCGACTTAACGGGGTTCATCAATGCGGCCTTAATGCTCTGAAAACTAACCGTGGTAAATGCGATGAGAATGGCCAGAACAGCGCTGACCGCAAACATCCACCAGCTCATGTGGATCTTATATTCAAAGTCCTGCAACCATTTGTCCATGAAATACCAGGCAACCGGTGATGCTAACAGGATGGCGATAAAAACGAGCATCAGAAAGTCACGGGAAAGCAATCCGACGATGCTTGAAACAGAAGCGCCCAGAACTTTACGCACGCCAATTTCTTTCATTCGCTGTTGCGCCATAAACGTGGCAAGCCCAAATAGTCCAAGGCACGCGATAAAGATGGAAAGTCCCGCGAAAATCTGGTATAGCAGGCTTAATTGCCGTTCCTGATTGTAAAACTCTTCGATGCTTTGATCAAAAAATTTACCTTGCAAAGCTACTTCCGGAAATACTTGACTGTAAATTTTCTCGATTGAAGCAACTGCTTTGGACACATTCTGGGTTTTTATTTTAACTCCGGCCATCCAGTAATACTGCGGCATAGGCATGATAACGATGGGTTTTGCCGCGTCCCGCGCAGAATTGGCCTTAAAATCCTTCACAACGCCAACAATAGGCTGCCATTCTCCCCCACCCATGCGAAGGTTTTTGCCAATGCCTTCCTGCGGATTTTTAATTCCGACCTTTGCCAGGAAAGTTTCATTCACAACGCACGACCCGACAGAGTCACCGGCCTGGTAAGGCCCTCCCGCGACAAATTCAAACCCGTAAGTTTGGAAATAGTCTTGGTCGGCAAATTTATTGAACACCTGAAAATCTTCGTCTTTGCCCCTATTCCCAAATGCAAAATTTCCAGACCAATTATTATCCGACGACGGAACGTCGGATGAAAAGCTCACCGAAGAAATGTCCGGGCTTTGCTCGAGTTCGTTGCGAAACGCTTCAAAACGGCTTTTATAAGCATCGTCAAGATTCACATTATAAACGCCTTCCTTCACAAAGCCAAGATCCAGGTTGCCAATGTAGTTCATTTGTGCAATGGTCACAATGGTGCCTACGACCAGGATTTGTGAAATGCCAAACTGCACGATAATGAGCGTTTTTTGCAATGACACGCCGCCAAGCGAGCGGTTAGCAATCTTACTTTTGATGGCTTCGATGGGTTTAAACCCGGACATGACCACTGCGGGATAAAACCCTGCTATAAAACTGACAATGAGCGCCAGACCAATGACGAAAAGCCACATTTCAGGGTTTTGGATGACAGGCAGATCAACCGGAACACGCGAAATTTTGCCTAGTAACGGCATGCAAAGCATGGCAATGATGACGCCCAACAACACTGCGAATCCGACGATAAGCACGGTTTCACTTAAAAATTGACGCATGAGCTCGGCCCGCCCGCTGCCGAGCACCTTGCGAACACCCACTTCCCTAGAGCGACGTGCAGATTGGACGGTGGCCAAATTGATGAAATTAATACAAGCCATCGCAATGATCAGCACACCAATCACAACAAGCGTCCAAAGCACATTTCGGTCTATGATGTGATCGGCATAATTGATGAAACGTTTGTCGTGATGCTGATCGGCCAGCGGAGCTAAAAATTGTTTGATCTGCGCATTTTCCTTTTTGTTGTAATGTTTGGCGACAAACTTTACAAAAAGCTTGTTAATGCTCGCTGGCGCCACGTTTTCTGGCAGAAGCACAAATAGTTGATCATTGCTGCTCGTGCCGCCCCAGCTTTCGAACCCGCCAAAGCCAAATGCCAGCGGCTGCTGCCTTTTCGATTCATAGGACACAACAATGTCAATCGGGAAGTCGGTGTTAAGCGGCGGGTTTGCGATGATTCCACCCACTTTCATGACCGTTTTGTTATTAATCTTCACATATTGCCCCATTGCTTCCTGCCATTTGCCGAAATATTTTTCAGCCCGTCGCTGCGAAAGGACAATGACATTGGGATCTTTCAAAACGGTTCTGGAACCAATCAAAAACGGAAAATCGAAGAGGTCAAAAAACTCAGGGACAGTGAGTAACCCATCATTGTCTTCGTAAAATTTCTTTTTGGAAGTCTGGTTATTCGCATCTTTTCCCAAAATTGTCACCTGCGGTTCCAAGGTTCCCCAAACAGGCACGATTGTGCCTATCTGTGGCATATCCACCTTCAAAGCTGCATAATAAGGAAGCGGGCTTCCGGGTGTATAATCTGTTTGTCCGGTGGGATAGTCGTTCTGCCTTACGATCCGGTAAATGCGGTCCGCTTTCGAGTGAAATTTATCAAACCCCGACTCATATGTATAAACCACATACAGCAGCAGGCACGCAGCCACGCCTACGGACAGGCCCAGCACATTCAGGACGGTGTAATTGCGATAACGTATAACCGTCCGCAACGCAATTTTGAGATGATTTTTAAGCATAAATTTAGGTCGTTATGCTAAGGCCTGCTCATTCATTCTTTAACGATTCAACGGGATTCATTAATGCGGCTCTCACACTCTGGAAACTTATGGTAATCAATGCAATAGCAATGGAAAGGCTGCCAGCAGCTACGAATATCCAGATAGGCATCTGAATTTTGTAAGTAAAATCCTGCAACCATTTGTCCATAAAATAGTAGGCAACAGGCACGGCCAGCACAATCGCTATTACAACAAGTTGTATAAAGTCCTTTGATAGCAAAGCGACTATTGCTGAAACGGAAGCGCCCAGCACTTTGCGAATGCCTATCTCCTTGGTGCGCGTTTCGGCAGTGAAAGTGACCAGACCAAAAAGCCCCATACAAGCAATAAAAATCGCCAAGCCGGTAAAAACGGAGAACATTGCGGACATACGGATCTCTGTCTTGAATGTCTCATTGAAAGCATCATCCAGGAAATAATATTCGAATGGCTTCTCGCGATCGTACTTTTTGAAGATCTTCCCAATAATGGCGACCTTCTCCTGAATGTCGGCATCAGGGTTCAGACGCGCGTAAAGCACTCCGTTTGATCCGGGAAAGTTGAGAATATTCGTGGTATCGCTTACGATGATCAATTCCATTGCCTTCATGCTGCTCTGGACAGAAGTGAAATGAAAATCCTGCACAATGCCAGCGATTTCATCCTTTTCGCCCAGCAACTGGCCTATCGGATTACCCTTAATGCCTAGCTCTTTAATAGCAGTTTCATTCAGCAACACGTGATTGCGGTTTTTCAAGACGCCATTGGCCGGCTCCGTTTTCCATTTCAGTCCAAGGGTTTTCACAAACTGATTATCGGTGACCATATTAGCCAGGCCGACATCAATTTTTGTGGTGAAGTTCTTAACAAACCACATGTTATAACCCTTAAAAAGCCCTGAATTGGTAACCGTTACATTTTGAACGCCCGCCTGTTGTTTTATTTCATCACGCAACGGAAAGTAACTTTTTGCAACCGTCGCTGAAAGCGGAATGCTCAGTATCTGATCTTTGTATAGGCCCAACTTTTTGTTTTGCATAAATGTCAGCTGGTTTTTTACAACCAAACTGCAAATGATAAGCGCTATGGAGACCGTAAATTGGAAGACCATAAAAAACTTTCGTAATATAGCACCGCTGTGGTTTCCGCCAAGCCTTCCTTTTAATACATCCAACGGGGCAAATCCTGACAAAATCAGAGCCGGGTAACTTCCCGCGATTAAAGCAGAAAGCAGTAATAACACGACAAGAAAAGCTAAAAATGAGGGAGATATGAGAAAAGAGGCATCAATTTGCAGGTTAAGCAAGTCGTAAAAAGGCTGCTGCAAGAGAAACACAAAGATGAAGGCGAACAAAAATGCCAGCACACAAAGAAGGACCGATTCGGTATAAAACTGGCGAACAAGGCCGCTCCTACCCGCGCCTATCACCTTGCGAACGCCAACTTCTTTTGCCCGCAATGTAGCACGAGCGGTGGTAAGGCTCATATAATTGAAAAGCGCCAGCGACAGGATCAGCAAAGCAACGCCTGCAAATATGGAAATCAGCTTTGAGTTGCCGGAATCATGGAAATTATTACCTAAATGCGTGCTGGCGAAGCCTTCCAGCGTGTAAGTAGCCTGATTATCAAATGCGCCGGTTCGCATTCCTTCCCTTTTTATATTCCTCTCCACCGCCGCGACCGACTGCTCTGAGTCCAGCAGCAGGTAAATGTTGAATGCACCGGCATTATCCCAGGCATCTTTATTATGGGCGCTGAGCGCAGGAAATGTCAGTGACGAGATTATAAAATCGAAATTGAAAGTGGAATTAGATGGCGGATTTTCGGCGACGCCTGTAACGCGCAAGGGATGGTTCCCTTCGTAGATCAGCGTTTTGCCGACAGGGTCACTTTTACCAAAATATTTTTCAGCTGCACGCTCCGAGATAACGACGTCGAAGGGATTCTCCAGCACTGCTTTCGGGTTTCCTTCTTTGAGTTTAAATGTAAAAATACGGAGGAAAGAAGGATCAGCGAACATTACATTCTTCTCAAAAAATACTTCGGATGGCTTTTCCGGATTTTTGATAACCACCTTATCCACAATCGTCTTAACCCGCGCATAATCCCTCACCTGCGGATTATATTCCTTTAAAACCGACCCGAGCTTTGTTGAAAACGAATCGAACTGCATATCCATTTCGCCCATTTTTACCCGCGCCAGGATGCGGTAAATGCGTTCGTGGTTCTTATGGAATTTGTCATAACTAAACTCATGCATTACAAACATCAGGATCAGCACAGAAACGGCCATTCCGGATGCCAGCCCGAAAATGTTGATCAGGGAATAAGTCTTGTTCCTGGCAAGATTCCTCAGGGCAATTTTGAGATAGTTTTGAAGCATAGGCTTAGGCTTTATTCACTTTTCAATGACTTAACCGGGTTCATTAATGCGGCTTTGATGCTTTGGAAACTTACCGTAATCAATGCAATGGCTATGGCTCCCAAACCGGTGAAAACAAAAGTCCAGGGACTAATCTTGATCTGGTAAGCGAAATCTGCAAGCCATAAACTCATGGCATACCATGCTGCTGGCGTGGCAATGATGATGGCAATGAGCATCAGTTTTACAAAGTCTTTTGAAAGCAGCACCACAATGCTGGCAACCGACGCACCAAGCACCTTTCTAACGCCGATCTCCTTTGTACGCTGTTCCGAAATGAAGGCGATCAATGCGAATAATCCGAGACAGGAAATGAAAATCGTGACTGCTGAAAATAGCCCTAAAATGGTTGAAACACGCGATTCGGCTTTATACATTTGATCAAATTCCTGATCCAGAAAATGATATCCAAATGGTCGCATCGGGAAGTTTGCTTTCCAGTTTTTCCGCAGCAGATCAATTGCCTGAGTCGTTTCATCGCCAGCCACTTTCACCATAACTTTTCCAAAATAATTGTATTCAGGCATAATGGCGATTGGGCCAATTTTCTCATGCAACGACCTGAAATGGAAATCTTTGGCCACAGCCTTCACTTCCCCTCTCCGGCCATTCAGATTGACCAGTTTCCCAATGGCATTTCCAGGCGTCCAGCCCATCGCTTTTACTGCGGATTCATTCAAAATGAAAGCATAATGCCGCAATTCGGCGGAATCGGTGTTGGCCCGGAGAATGTCGGTGTTATTAAAATTTTGTCCGGCAATGAGTTGCATGCCCAATGTTGGCACAAAGTCCTTTTCCACTGGAATGGCCGTAATGTTCAACTGAAAACCCTGCGGCTTGTCATTTGCCGTAATTGTGTAACCACCCTGCACATTAACCGGCGAATCGTAAGAAGCCGTGACCGATTTCATGACGGGATAAGTGAGCAACTCGCTTTTCATAGCCGCAAGCTTACTTTCCGAAATACCCGAACCAACGTCCATCACCACAATTTGCGAAGGGTTTATTCCAAGATTTTTGTTTTGAATAAAATGAAGCTGCTGGTTGGCTATGATTGTTCCCACGATGAAAAGAATTGAAATCGTAAACTGAAAAACCACCAGCGAACTGCGTAAACCACTTCCACTGTTCGTAGCAAGCACTTTTCCCTTCAAAACCTTCACCGGCTCAAATCCCGAAAGCACCGCCGCAGGATAAAGCCCCGAAAGCAATGTTACCACAATTGCCAATGCGACCAAAAGCAAAACAACCGAAAAAGATGGCCAGATATTCAATCCTAATGCGCTGCCTGTGAGATTGCTGATCACTGGAAAGCCTAAAAAAGAAATAAGCAAGCCAATCACAATGGCGGCGATTGTAATAAGCCCGCATTCAAATAAATATTGGCGAAAAACCTCCGCTCGGCCAGCGCCCATCACTTTACGCACACCCACTTCCCGCGCTCTTACCGCCGAACGGGCAGTAACGAGATTGATAAAATTAATGCAAGCGATTACCAAGATTAGCAGCGCAACACCGGATAAAATGTAAATGTATTTGTAATTACCCGATGCTTCCAGCCCATTGGAAACATTGGAATAAAGATGAATGCGATTAAATGCTTCCAGTTTGAGCCTTAATTTGGACGAAGGATCTTGTGGATTATTCAGGTTTTTGATTGCAAACTGATCCACTTTCGCCTGCAATGTTTCTACGTTTGCGTTTGGCTTCAAAAGCAAATACGTATAATCATTTGCCGAATCAAATGCCTCCGATTTGGAACGCGGTAATGTGCTGTAACTGGCCAGCCAATTGGGTTTAATGTGAGAATAGGAAGGAATGTCAGTCATTACACCCGTTACCTGCAAGGTTAGTTTTTCGTTCATGGTAACTGACTTGCCGATTGCGCTTTCATTGCCAAAATATTTCTGGGCAGTTGTCTCGTCGATTACGACGGAATTAGGTTGAGACAATGCTGTGTTCGCGTCCCCTTCAATGAAGTGGGTAGGAAAGACACTGAAATATGTGGAATCAGCAAAAAGCACCTTTTTCTCATTAAATAGCTTGTCGCCATATTGTACTGCCACTGCCGCGTCCCCGCTCAATGGATACAACCTTACTGCATGCTTAATTTCCTCAAATTCCCTTGCGAACACAGGCGCCACGCCAGTCGCTGTAATGGCAACATTGACAGGCTCGCTGTCGCCGGCTTGGTAGAACAAATTAACCCTTACAATGTGGTCGCCATTGACCTGGAAGCGGTCGTAACGGATTTCGTGAAGGACATAAGTGGCCAGCAAAAGGAAACAACCAATCCCTAGTGAAAGCCCTATAATGCTTACAATAGAATTGGTCTTGTATTTCCAGAGATTTCTAACAGCAATTTTAAGATAGTTTTTCAGCATGTGTTATACAAATTATGGTTTGAATTTTACTCACTTTTGAGTGAATTGACTGGGTTCATCAAAGCAGCTTTAATGCTTTGGAAACTGATGGTAAATAAGGCGATTGCAACGGAAGTGAAGGCAGCGAATGCGAATACGCCCCAATGAATGTTTGTATGATAAGCAAAGTCCTGCAACCAGGTATTCATGGCATACCACGCAATGGGTGAGGCGATTACAATGGCAATGAGCACCAATTTAAGAAAATCATTGGATAACAGGATAACCAGACTCGCAATGGATGCACCAAGCACTTTCCGCACACCAATTTCTTTCGTCCGGATCTCGGCCATGAAAATCGACAAACCGAGTAAACCCATGCAGGAAATGAAGATTGCTATACCTGAAAATATACCAAATAGCAGCTGCTGGGTTTGTTCTGTGGCATACAAAACTCCGAATTTCTGATCCAGAAACTCGTATTCGAAAGGACGTTGCGGAAATTGCTTTTGCCAAACGGACTCCATATGTGCCAAAGCGTCTTTGATATTACCGCCAGAAATATGCACCGACATCCACCCTAGCCTGTCTGTTTGGGCAAACATAGCAATCGGCGCTACTTTCTGGTGCAGGGATTCAAAATGGTAATCTTTTGTAACGCCCACAATCTGACCGCGGATTTCGCCATAACCAAAACGGGCACCAACTGCATCAGCAGGGTTTTTCCAGCCAAGCTGTCTGACTGCGGTTTCGTTTAAAATAAAGCCACTCGTTTTATCCGTTGAAAAAGCCCTTGAAAAATTCCTCCCCGCAGCCATTTCTATCTGGTATGCCGGGATGAAATCTTCGTCTATAGACAACGATTTAACGCCAATATCGGCAGGCGCCATGGAATCGCCCTTCATCACGTAGGCTTCCCACGAATCCAGCAAGCGCCCTGATGGGATCCGCGAGGAGCGTCCCGCTTCCACAATGTTGCTGTTTGCCTTCAATTGCTGCTTAATACTCTCGTAATTGATCAGCGAATCGCTTCCGGTACGCAGCAGTACGATCTGATCTTTGGAATAACCCAGCTTATAATTCTTCACGAATTTCATTTGATTATAAACTACCGCGGTGCAAATGATGAGCACGACCGCGATCGCAAATTGGGTCACCACGAGCCCCTGACGCAGTTTCCCGTTTTTCAAGGCAGATGCAATCCGGCCTTTAAATACACTTAACGGCTGAAATGATGTCATGAAAAAAGCCGGATAACTTCCGGCAATAATTCCGGTAAATAAAGTAATGCCCAACACAATGCTCAGGAATACCGGGTCCATCAGCGCATTGAACGAAAGCTGTTTTTGGGTGAAGTCATTTAAAAACGGAAGACACAGCACAACAATTACAATAGCAAAAAACAGCGAAACGGATACCAAAAGAATAGATTCGCTGAGAAACTGACGGATCAACTGATGCCTTACTGCGCCGATTACTTTCCGCATGCCCACCTCTTTTGCCCGGGTGGCCGAGCGTGCAGTGGCAAGGTTCATGTAGTTAATGCACGCAATAACCAATATGAAAATCGCGATGGCCGAAAACAGGTAAACATATTGAATATCACCATTCGCCTCCATTTCGGAATCCAAATGTGAATGCAAATGAATGTCCGTCAGCTTCGTAAGATTCAGGACTGAATAGGTTGATGCTTTCGGATCAATATGCCGGTTCTGGAATGCCGGGAATGCTTTTACCAGCTTTTGCGGATCGTAATTTTTGGGCAAAAGCAAAAATGTAGAAAACGAATTATTGCCCCAGTTTGACCTTAGTCCTTCCGCTCCGTAAACGCGGTCGTCGTTTAATGTTGAGAAAGAAATCAATGCTTCGGGATGGAAATGGGACTGCGATGGCAGCGATTCGTAAACACCCGTTACCGTGCAATCGAACGCATTTTCCAATCTGACGATCTTACCGACCGGATTTTCTTTGCCAAAATATTTTTCCGCCATCTTTTTTGAAAACATGATGGAGAAAGGATTTTCCAGCGCTTTGTCCGGATTTCCCTGCGTCACTTTGAATGAAAATACTTTGAAAATATTGGCCTCTGCTGCAAAAACGTCACTTTCATTGTAAATCTGCTCACCATGCTCAATCAGCCCGCCCATTTCCAGCAAACGCACAACCTGCTCCACCTCCGGAAAATCCTGTTTCACCAACGGCCCAAAAGGCGGCGCCGCATGCCCCAAACGCAGGGATTCTGTTCCATCTTTGGAAAGGAATGTTCGGTTTAAACGATATATCCGCTCGGCATTTGCGTGAAAGCGGTCGTAACTCAGCTCATCTTTGACATAAAGGGACAATAGCAAAAAGCAAGCAAGGCCAATGGCAACGCCCGAAATATTGATAAAGCTGAATGTCTTGTGTTTCAGCAAGTTTCTGACGGCAATTTTAAGATAGTTTTGAAACATGGCTATTGGGGTTCCTGGTGTTTTGAACGATGGGCGCTCTTGCTTGTGAAACAACAAATTTATGCCATCGTTTCAAATTACTGATTATCAGCAATTTGAAACGATGATGATTGTCCGATAACGAACAAGATTGTTCGGCTATGAGATGCACCGGACTTCGCAAGTATGGGAGAATCAGGAAGTCTCATCCAGCCACATCAGTTCTGAACGTCGTCGTTTCTGATGCTACGCTTGTTTTTCTTAATGGTTTCTTTCAAACGGCCGAATTTGTAATTGAGGCTGACATTGAAATAGCGGAAGTAATCTCTTCTGTCATTAAAGGAAGTAAAATTGGGTCCTGACGTTTCGGTGTGGTATTTCCTGAATTTTGTGAAAGGGTTATTGGCTGCCGCCGAAAACGAGAGCTTGTCCTTGATAATGTCTTTATTGATGCTGAAAGAAGGACTGATCATGGAATTGGAAGTGCCTTGCAAGTTCACGCTCGGCCCCATACTCACCAGGTTCGCACTGATGCGCCAGTCTTTTTCAAGCTTGTAGCCGGTGGAAGCGGACAGCTGATACATGATTCCGCTGTTGGTGATCGTTGCGCCGTTAACCAAACCGGTCACTTTTCCGTGCGCGATGCGGAGGTTCGCGCTGAAATTCCATTTTTTGGTAATCGGATAGTTCATGTTCAAATTTCCACTGATGAGCCTGGCCTTTCCCGTGTTCCCGAATGAGGTGCGGGTGATTTCGGTTTCCGGATTGTAAACGGCGACGGCAAAAATCAAATCTTTGAATTGTGTGAAACCCACACCGAAGTTGATTGATCCTTTCTTTGATTTGCTATAACCCAATTGCAGATCATGCACAAACGCAGGGCGCAGATCGGGATTTCCCGTCCTTTCGAAACTTGGGTTGGTGCGGTCAATGAACGGGTTAAGCTGATAAATCCCGGGCCGCTGGATGCGTTGTGTGTAGCCGAAATTCAGGCCAACATCATCTTTAAATTTCCTGCTGACCGAAACCGAGGGGATCACATTAAAATAGTTTTGTTTCACTTCCGAATCGGTTGAAATGAAGTCGGCATTAATCACAGTTTGCTCAATTCTGGCTCCGGCCTTCAAGCCCCAGCTCTTGAAATTATACTGATAGGTGTTGTAAGCGCCAAACACATTTTGGGTGTTGTTAAACTTGTTGCTCATGCCGGTATTAATCACAAATGTCTTGCTTTCAGCATCGTAAGTGCTGTACTGAAAATCACTTTTGTTGTCGCGCAGAATGCCCTTCAAACCAGCTTCAATGCTCAGCTTTTTGATCGGATACACATAATCAACCTGAAAAGTCTGCTCTGAAAAGCTTTGGTCGTTGATCTGGCGGTAATCCGGCGTGTCGTAGTTAATCCGCTCCGAAATAGCCAAATTGGTCTTTTGATTATTATTAAAACCGTAATACCGGTAAGAGAATGTCAGCAGTCTGTTTTTGTCGGCTTTAAAGCCTCTTTGATAATTCAATGCGCCATCCATTCCATTGCCGTGGCCGTCATTGTAATTTCTGACGCGGTAACCTTCTATAATTTCGTCGTTTACATCAATAACCGAAGTCTGGTTACCCGAACCGTCGGATCTGCTGCCATTGAAATTCACCTGTGCGCTCAGCAGATTCAGACTATCCACTTCATAACTAAGCTCATAACCAATGTAACCGTTTCTATTGCCTGATTTTGAAAAATTCTCCTGAAACAATTCGGACGGTTCGGCTCCCAATGCCGTGCGGCCAATACGGGTGCGCGTCAAGGGCGTATTAAACTGACTTCCGCCCGCCAGTGCCGTCATGCCAAATTTGCCCAGCTTAGCAGACAATGTTCCGCCGAAACCCGGGCCGCCCACGCGAAAACGTTCACTGACATTCAATGTGCCGTTGTATCCGTTGTCTACTTTTTTATTGGTAATGATGTTGATGATGCCCGCCAGACCTTCGGCATCGTATTTCGCCGGAGGCGTTGTGATCACTTCTATACGCTCGATGGATGAAGCAGGCATGCTGCGCAAAACTTCCTTATAACTGCGTTCAACCATGCTGGATGGCTTTCCGTTGATCAGGATTTTAAAATCGGCGTTGCCTTTAAGGTAAATGTTTTCATCACCGTCCACAGACAGAAAGGGCACTTTGCGCATCATTTCCAGAACGCTGTACACTTTACTTTCGGGATCGGCCTGCAAATCGTAAGTAATGCGGTCAACTTCCTGTTTAACAATTGGTTTCAATGCCGTAACCGTCACCTCTTTGAGCCCGACAACGCTGGGACTAATGCCGATAGTGCCGAGATCAGCTGTGGTTTTGGTGCTGTCGGAAAGGTCTGCTGCGATGGTTTTTGTTTTATAACCCACGCCAACGATGACCACTGAATATTTCGCAGGCTTCAATTTTTGAAAAGAAAATGACCCGTCTGTTTTAGTAAAATCAGCTTTCACGGCGGTTGTTCCGATCATCAGGTTAACGGTCACAAAATCCAGTGGCTTTTTACTCGAAGAATCTGCGACAGCTCCGGAAATTTTGCCCTCCCCAGAGGGCAAACCCTGGCCAAATGTTTCGGACTGCAGGCAGACGAGCCCCGAGATCAGGGCAGTAAGAATGAATAGGAGTAATGTTTTCATGGCTAATAAATTTTATGGGCTAATAGATTTTAAAGGCATAAGAATTCCGGTAAGAGTTTTCACTCTTTTCGAATTTTCCGGGAATGCTTGCACTCAGAATTTCGTTGCGGGCTACACTAAAAGGCAGTATAAGCCTGACAACGCAACAAATGTATAGAAAGGTACTTTGCGATGCAAGGTACTATGTTAAATTATTTTTGACCCTGACTCACCATCTTTCTTTCGATGATGAAATTGAGGATCAGGCTCACGCCGCCAAGGAGGAAAGTCATGGACAGATAGGCCACTCCTTTACTGAAATCGTATTGGTTGTCAAGAAAATTACCTGTTAAGATCCCCAATCCCACTCCAACGAACAGCATTCCAAATTTCAATGTAGGGTAGCTAATGAAGCTCTTATCACTAAAAATAGATGCGTCCGCGCCTTTTTCGATAAGGGCTATACGTTCGCGGTGGCGTGTTACGAAAAAGACGTAGATTATTCCAAAAATTCCTGCAAATGCGCCAAGGGATATAATGACTCCGTTCATGATTGTGCTGATTAAAACGTTTACCCCCATTGGACAGCAAAAGAATGGCGTTGGTTACAGCTTTTTGAAAAATTTTTTAACAAAAAAATTAAGCTGAAATCTGTAACCAGAGCTCCATATCACCAGTCTTATAAGCAGATGAGTAATCCGAATGCATGAAAAATCAGGGAGACCAGATTCATATTGACAATGTTAAAAAAGGAGAACTGACTTCTTTCACTTTTCTTGTGGATAAGTATAAAAATATGGCTTACACGATTGCTGTCAAGATTTTGGGCAATGCTGAAGATGCAGAAGATGCGGCGCAGGAAAGTTTTGTAAAGGCGTATTTACAGATCAATGCTTTTCAGGGAAATTCAAAATTCTCAACCTGGCTTTACACGATTGTTTACCGGACCTCGGTTTCTAAATTGCAGAAGAATAAGCTGCAATTTTCCTCGCTGAACGATGAACTGACGGACCATTACGAGTACGACCACGCAACGCCGGAAATTGACCATTTGCAAGTTGCAGAACGCGAAAAATTCGTAAAAGAAGCCATTGAAAAACTGCCCAAAATAGAGTCGCTGTTGATCACGTTATATTATATGAATGAAAATTCGATTGACGAAATTGAGGAAATTACGGGCTTATCGGCAGCAAACATTAAGGTTAAGTTGTTCAGGGCCAGGAAGATTTTAGGAAAAGAACTACAATTCTTGTTATAAGCGGAGCATGGAAAAGGAAAATAATAACGAAGAAGCGTTCAGGAAACTGTTGAAAACAGTCACGCCCGAAATTCCGGAGGCGGACTTTACCCAGCGAGTGGTTAACAATGTAGCGATAGAAATGCAGCATGCGGCGGCCATTGAAGAGCTAGCCCTAAAAACACTGCTAAAAAAGATGCAGCCGGAGCAACCTTCCGCAGCATTCACGAATAACTTGTTATTAAAGCTGCAACCTGCTCCCAAAGTTATTGCTTATAAGCCCGTTATATCAAGAAAAACTTGGCTGTGGATTGCGGCCTGCATCACATTGGCATTGCTGGCCTGCTTATTTATTCCTGGCAGCCAATCGGATCAACCATCACAGATCATAAGCGCCATCGATAGCGTCGCCCGGCCAGCCTATCTTATTTCCGACAAAATGAATAAGCTTCCCGAGCTTTATTCCTTCGCTATCATTGGGTTAGCTTCACTTATGCTTTTTGATTATTTCATTCGTTTAAAAACAAAAAGACTTGCCAAGATCTGAGAGCATGGCCGCTCAGGCTTGGCAAGTCTAAAATGTTCAAATCACATTATCCCCTGCGGTTGTAACGTCCTTTGTTGAAACTGTTTTGGTAAGCAAACAGACGCTGGCGCTGTGCCGGAGTCAGAATTTCCAGGATGTCTTTTTGTTTTGATCTTTCCAGTTTCTGTGTATTTTGAAAACTGCTGTATCTTCTGTTCGACATCAGCTGGTCGTAGTGGTTTTCGATCTTTTTGATCTTGTTTTCCTGCTTCCGCGACAGCTTCACAATCTCGTCCAGCTTGTTGATATTGTATTCTTCAACAGCGTTGTCTCCGCGTGAGTTGTTGATGGCCGGAGCTTCGTGGCGGTAACGTTGCGCGAAGCTGTTTCCTACTGTTAATGTAATTATGGTTGCGATTGCTAAGATGGTCTTTTTCATGGTTTCAATGTTTAAATTGTTTGTTTATGTAGGTTAGAGGCCCTTTTTCAACAAACGTTTAATCGACCAAAAAGCCAATCTGCCAACTGATCTAGTTGCTAGATGATCTGCCATTTATCGCCGATGAATGAGGTTTTTTAATAACCTGGTTACAAAAACGTGCTAAACAGTTATATTTGATTAGCAACTGACAACCTCTCCAATGCTAACGACAGTAAAAGGGATATTCGAAAACGGACAAATCACATTGACGGAAAAACCGCCTGTGAATACGCGTATGGAAGTAATTGTAACATTCATCGATGAAACTCCCAAGCCTTTAAAAAAGCGCAGAGCTGGCGTTGTAGCAGGTAAATTTAAAATGTCAGATGACTTTGATGACCCATTGGATGATCTAAAAGAATATATGTAAATGAAATATTTGCTTGACACACACTCATTAATATGGTTTTTAGAAAATAATCCCAAACTCTCGCATCCAGCAAAATCAATCATTGAAGACCTCGAAAATGAAATTTTCGTCAGTAATGCGAGTTGGTTGGAAATTTCAATAAAAGTCACCTTGGGCAAACTCATATTGCCCAGCTCACTTTCGGACATAATGTCAAGATCTGCATCTATTCAAATCAGATCCATTGGCATTTTGGAATCTCACATCATTGCATATCAGGATCTCCATTTTTTTGACGAGCACCGCGATCCGTTTGACAGGATAATCATTGTTACGGCAGTCGTGGAGAATTTCTCAATAATAACCTCTGATCCAAAATTCAAGTTATACCAGGACAATGTTGCCCTGGTATGGTAAATATCTCATTCACTCCTCAGCGACTTCACAGGATTCATCAACGCGGCTTTAATGGCTTGGAAACTTACGGTAATTAATGTGATTAGGATCGCGGTTACGGCGGAGACGGCGAATACAACCCAGCTTAGTTCAATGTGATATTCGTATTTTTTCAGCCAGTCGCTCAAAAAATACAAGGCGATCGGTGACGCGATCGCGCAGGAAACGATCACGAGAAAGACAAATTCTTTCGAAAGCATCGCCCACATTTGCGCAACACTGGCCCCAAGTGCCTTTCTGATTCCGATCTCCTTCGTTCTTTGCTCGGCTGTGTAGGCGGCAAGTCCGAATAATCCTAAGCAGGAAATAAAAACCGCCAATACAGCAAAAACCCTTGCCAGCTTTCCTATTCTTTCCTCAGCCCTAAACTTGGCCTCGTATTCTTCGTCTGCAAACTTGAATTCAAACGGTGAATCAGGATCATGTTTCTTAAAAATAGCTTCAACTTTTTTCAATGATTTTTCAACCGGTGCGCCTGGCAAAAGTTTGATATTGATCAGATTTGCCCATTCGTAATCCATTAAAAAGATGGTAGGAACAGCAGGCTCATAGGGCGATTGCATCACCATATCTTTGATAACACCCACAACCTGACGTGGTTTGCCATTATAGCGAATGGTTTTGCCAACAATGTCCTTCAACCCGGTGAGCTTAACGGCCGACTCGTTCAATATAAAACCGGCAGTATCTGTCGAATATTCTCTTGAAAAGTCACGTCCGTCAATGATTTTCCAGCCTATTGTTTTACCAAAATCGTGCGTACATGCAATGGTTCCAAACAATGGCGTTGCGCCCGCCTCCATCCCCTCCCATTCAAAACCGATCTGATTGGAATAAATCCCGGTTGTAGGGCTGGACGATTCGCTCATTTCGTACACGGCCCCGGATTTGAGCAGGTCGTCTCGCAACGGGTAATATTTGCCATATAAATTTGGCGAAATGTCAATCTGAAGCAGTCCCTGCCTGTCATAACCCACAGGGCGATTCTTGGCATGCTGAATTTGCTGAAAAACGATAATGGTTCCGATAATCAATGTAATGGAGACCGTAAATTGCATTACAACCATCACCTTACGCGGAACTGCCGACCATTTGCCCACTTTGAATGTCCCTTTCAAAACAGAAAGCGGGTTGAAAGACGACAGATAAAATGCCGGATAACTTCCCGATATCAAGCCGGTAAAGATGGAGAAAGTAATCAGCATCAGCCAGAATTGAATGTATTGCCACGGGAAGCGCACGTGCTTGCCTGACAGGTCATTGAAAGAAGGCAAGGCCACCAAAACGATGAGCAATGCAAGCACCAATGCCAACGAAACAACCAAAAAAGACTCACTCAAAAATTGAAAGACCAGCTGGCTGCGCAATGATCCGATGGCTTTTCTGATCCCCACCTCTTTTGCCCGCTTTTCGGAACGCGCTGTGCTGAGGTTCATGAAATTGATACAAGCCAGTAACAGCACAAAAACGCCGATAATGCTAAAGAGCCATACGAACTGAATGCCTCCGCCTACATTTTTACCATTTTTAAAGTCCGAATATAAGTGCCACCTGCTCATGGGATGCAGGAAATATTGCGGCTTCTCCGTTTTCGATGACGCGTGCGGTATTTCCACATCCCTTATTTTTAAAGAAACCTTTTCGATATCCGCATTGTCGGCCACCTGCGCATAAAATTGGAATGAATGGTTCCCCCATTGCGTCTGCGATTCCTTAACCCAGTTTTCTGAAAGCAGATAATCGTTCCAGGTCAAAAGAAGATTCAGTTCATTAAACTCCGAATTGAACGGAATGTCTTCGTAAACGCCGGTCACTTTCACGTTCTTTTTAATGTCCAGCTTAACCGTTTTGTTCAAAGGATCTTCATTGCCAAAAAGTGCTTTGGCAACGCTCTCGGAAATGACTATGGACCCGGGATCTTTCAATGCCGTTTTCAAATCCCCCTTCAACATTTTTAAGGAAAGCATTTCCGGAAATGCCGGTTGCGCCCACATTCCCCGTTTGTTAATCTTTTTATCGCCATTCGCCAGCAAATGCCCGAAATTCCAGGACGCCATGGACGTGTTCTTGAAATCAGCGGAATATTTATTCGCCATTTCCATTACGGACGGAAGTGACACTGCCCTTCCGCTGCCGGTCTGCCCATTGAAAGTCTGGCTGATGTAAGCCTGCGTGAGCCTGTCGTAGTTTTTGTGATATTTATTAAAAGAAAGCTCGTCCCAAACCCAAAGGCCAATCAGCATGGCAACCGCAATTCCTACGGCCAATCCGGCAATGTTAATGAACGAATAGACCTTATTTTTAAGGAGGTTTCGGAATGCGATTACAGAATAATTCGTGATCATCGGGTTACGCGGATTAGGTTAAAAAATTTATTCGCTCCTTAAAGATGTCACTGGATTCACTAAAGCTGCTTTAACACTCTGAAAACTTATTGTGATTAAAGCAATAATGACTGCCCCGACGCCCGCAACCACATATAACCAGGCACTTATTTTCACCTGATAAGTAAAATCCTGCAACCATCCCTTCATCACATACCACGCGACAGGCGAGGCAATGACCAGCGCGATCACAACCAGTTTGATAAAGTCGATTGAAAACAGACTGAAAATATTAAACGCCGAAGCACCGATTGCCTTGCGAATGCCCATTTCCTTCGTACGCGACTCGGCCATGAAAGCGACAACGCCATACAATCCCAGGCAGCCTATAAAGATGGCAATTCCTGTCAAAATTTTGAAGAGATCAAACAATTTGGATTCCTTTTCATAGAAGCTGTTAAGCGTCTCATCGAGGAAGGTGTAGCTGAATAAATAGTCAGGGAATGTGGCTGACCAGACTTTTTCAATTCTTTCAATTTGCTTCGCATCCGCGTTTTCGGACAGCTTAATGCCCAATGTGCCATAATTGCTGCGTTGGGTGGTGAGGACACAGGGGATGATTTCACGGTGCAGACTATATGTATTAAAGTTTTTCACCACACCCACAATCGGCAGCTTATATTCCGATCCGCCGATGGTCAGCCGCTTTCCGATGGCGTCAGCAGGGCTCTTGAAGCCTAATTTTTTCACAAAGGCTTCATTTACAACAAATTCCCGCATGGTGTCAGCGGGCAAATACATCCGCCCGGCCACTATTTTCAACCCATATGTTTTTACATAAGCCGTATCAGCAGGACGCATAACCACTTCATAATCAAGAAATTCAGCATCATTCTCATATTTAAATCCGGTTTGCCAATTGCTTCTCGACATAGGTGTGAATGCGCTGAAACTCATGGATTTGATGCCCGGCTCATTAACCAGCTTGGCATACAGTCCTTCCAAAACACCCGGGTCCTGGGCGGGGATTTGCATACTTATGATCTCATCTTTCTGAAAACCGAGATCAAGCGTGCGGAAATACTTCATCTGGCTGTAAGCGATCAATGTTCCGATGAGAACGATTTGCGAAATTGTGAATTGCAGAACGATCAGCCCGGAACGCAGATTCGCCTGCCCGCTTCCTGCCGTTC
The DNA here is from genome assembly GCF_022869785.1 of Dyadobacter chenwenxiniae. NCBI lineage: Bacteria > Pseudomonadati > Bacteroidota > Cytophagia > Cytophagales > Spirosomataceae > Dyadobacter > Dyadobacter chenwenxiniae. Next base: position 4,114,286 of record NZ_CP094997.1, read on the forward strand.
GCATTTTTCCTTTCAAAGCAAGAATAGGCTGGTAACCCGATACCACCATGGCCGGATAAAAGCCCGCAAGTATGGTCGTAATCACTGTCAGCACCACCAGAAAAGCCATTACGGAAATGTCTGCTACGAAAATAACCCCCTCTGCCTTAATGTTCAGGATGTTGGCAACGCCAGGCAAAACAACCTGCGCGACGATCAAAGCAAGGATGACGGATAAGACAGTAATTACCGCAGTCTCTGAAAAATACTGCCTCAACAACTGGCCTCTCGTACTGCCCAATACTTTTCTCACGCCCACTTCACGCGCACGACGCAGGGCTTGTGCAGTAGCGAGGTTGATGAAGTTCACGCAGGCCGTGATCAAAATAAACATTCCAACCAGCACCATTGCCCAGATCATTCCCTTACTGATTGTTCGGCCGGTGTAGTTAGAGGTTTTTGTATCAAAATGTATGTCATTAACGGGTTGTAAAATGTATTCCTCAACCGCGGCATCCTTTGGCTCCCTGTATTTTTTGACAAATGAAACCAGTTGTTGTTCCATTTTTTCTTCGCTCACATTTTCAGGCAACATCATGTACATTTGGCCGCCGCCATAAGTGCTCTGCCAGTCGTCCCAGTTCGTAAATGAACCGTAGTCTTTCAGAGAGGCGAATGAGAGCATGGTTGTAAAAGGGAAGTTCGTAGTCGCAGGCGGGTCCTGAATAATGCCGGTAACGACAAAATTCCTGTGGTTTTCCACCCGGATCGTTTTGCCCATCGGGTTTGTATTGCCAAAATACTTTTTTGCCTGAGTTTCAGAAAGCACCACGGCCCCAGGGTTATTTAAGGAACTGGCTGCCGAGCCTTTTAACCATTTGTACTCAAAGAGTTTGAAATATTCCGGATCGATGAACGACACTGCATTATTTTGCTCAGAATGCTTTTTGCGATTGGGTCCGTCTCCGATTGTGATCAATGCGCCGCGCAGTGCGTATGTGCACGATACCTGGTTCCGGATTTCAGGGAAGTCATTACGCAGCGCCGCCAGCGCCGGAAGCGGCATTCCCGTGTTATAACCTTTATCAACCTCCCCTTTTGTGTGTTTCAGTATCCGGAAAACGCGATCTACGTTTTTATGATGCTGATCAAAGCTAAGCTCATAGCGAACCGTAAAAAAGATCAGCAAACAACAAGCCAGCCCCAAAGTAAGCCCGGTAATGTTGATCAAAGTAAAATTCCAGTTGCGTCTTAAATTCCTGAAAGAAGTAGTAAGATAATTTTTGATCATGGCCGGTCAGTGCTTTTCTGTGGGAGAATGTTTGAAAAGAGCACTAATTCTTATACCAGCGCTAATGCACACTGATAACCAGTTGATTATATCAATTTATATAATGCTTCATGTCCGCTTTTGAACACTTTTGTACGGGTTTGAACAATCGAAAAAACAGCCGTAAAGGAATGATCAGGCTTTTAAATACTTTACTAAATCGTTGTTTATTAACCAAAGAGGAATATTATGCACCGTTACTTCTTCGACTTCTGATCCTGTTATTGAAACAAATGAAATCGACTTGAATAAACCGAGGTGATCTTTTAAAAGCGGTATCGTGTTTTTGTACATCTCTTCTATCACCTCATTACTAACCAAATGCCCTCCGTTCTCAAACCGAGCCTTTGCTCTGATCATGCATAAATTGACGTCATCTGTGAAAAACAGAATAAGATGGAATGCACGATTTTTATATTTCGGTAAAGAAAGTGTCAGGAGATAATCATAGTGAGACTGGTACCCCAGATTGAGCTCCAAGGCAAAATCCGTATTGTTAGCCAAACTTTGCGCAATAAATTGATTCACTTTGACAGAGGCTGTCTGGGAATAATCTGCAAATCCTTTCTTTTTGTATTGATAAGCAGCTAAATCGTGATCGATGATGGGAATATGATGGGGTACTAGTTCGCGTCCATAAGTACTTTTTCCTATTCCCGGCGGCCCCGCAATAAAAATAAAATAGATATTCATTAGAGCTTTTCAATTCGCCCATCGGAGTATTCAGCAACAGGCGTGCCATCTTTTCGGTAATACACCAATGGTTGTCCTATCGAGAAAAGATATTCACGGGCTCTTTCCAGAGATTTTTTCTTCCATTCGATAAGCTCCAAAGCACTCATGGTTGCCGGACGCTTAATCATAATCCCCATTTTACTAGCTACATCATTCATAACAAAAAGCGCTTAGGAATTTAATGAACAAAGATAAACCTGCCTAAATTAAATTCCTATAAGCAATTCTTATACCGTAAATAGCGCTACTCGCTCTTTAATGACTCCACTGGGTTCATCAGCGCGGCTTTGATGCTTTGGAAGCCTACTGTTGCCAGGGCGACCAGGATGGCGCTGATTCCTACCAGAATGAAGATTATGGGGTTAATTTCGATGCGGTAAGCGTAATTGTCGAGCCATTTTTGCATAAAAAACCAGGACAATGGTGTGGCGATGACGATCGCTATCAGTACGAGTTTGATAAAATCTTTTGACAACACGAATACAAGGCTCGGAATGCTGGCTCCTAGCACCTTCCGTACGCCAATTTCTTTGGTACGCTGCTCCATCACGATCAAGGCGACGGCAAACAGGCCAAGGCATGAAAGAATGATTGCGATGCCCGAAGCGAGACTGAAAACACTGGATAAATGACCTTCTTCGCGATACCATGAATTGGTGTTTTCATCCACAAATGATCCCGTGAACTCGGTTTCCGGCGCAACTTCCTTCCAGACACTTTTCAACTTATCCATAGCGATCCGCAGGCTTTGCGGCGTCACCCTGACAAAAACGTAATTGACTGATCCCGAGCCTCCCAAATGCATGGTAATCGGTTTTTTCTCATTTTTGGAAGAATACAAATGAAAGTCAGGAACCATGCCGATGATCTGATATTTAACACCTGCCGTATCCGTCTGGAAATATTTTCCGACAGGATCTTTTTCCTGGATCATTTTGGCCATGCTTTCCGTGATAATCACGCGGTCCAGCGAATCGCTCGGAAACGCCGGGTTGAATTCACGACCATCCAGCAACTTTATATTCAATGCTTTGAGATAATCATAATCAATAGAAAGCCAATCGGTTGTAATATCCTTTTCTTTATAAGTAAACCCAATCACGCTCCGGGAGGTGCTTCGGTCCCTGCCGACACCCAGGTTAACCTCGCTTCCACTGATAGCGAGCACATTAGGATCGCCCTCCAACTCGTTACGCAGCCTTCGCAGCACTTTGTTTCCGTTAACCTTGCTACCAACCGGAATGCTGATCACCTGCTCTTTATCAAATCCCAACGGCTGCGTCCGCAAATGATCAACCTGCTGAACTGCGATTACAGTGCTGCATATCAACAAACTCGACAATGTAAATTGCGCTATAATCAATGAGTTGCGAAGTACGCCCGGCTTCTTCAATGTAACTTTCCCTTTCAGCACCTCCACAGCATTGAATTTGGACATTTGCCATGCCGGATAGCCGCCTGCGATCAATGTTACCAGGATAAAAAGCCCGAATAACAGCGCAATTTTATCCGGCTCAAACATATATTTCAGGCTCAGCTTGCTTTGAAAAGTAGCGTTAAAGCTTGGAAGCAGCAGAACTGCCAGTATAATGCCCGTTAAAAAACCCAGGAAACAGATCACAGCGGCTTCACCCCAGATCTGAAAAAATAGCTGATTTTTCAATGCACCCAGCGATTTGCGGACGCCTACTTCCCGTGCACGAATGAAAGATCTGGCAACATTGAGGTTGATAAAATTAATGCAGGCAATTAAGAGGATAAAGCATCCGATCCCCATCAAGGCATATATCAGCGCAATCGGGGCTGCGCCGCCACCTGAAACCTTCGAATTGAAATGCAGGTTAGACAGCTTCTCAATTCTAATGGCGAAAATATCTCCTCTTTCGTCCGGCTTCGCACCTTTCCTTTTCAGACTGGTAATGCTCTCTGCAAAATATTTTTGTGCAAATGGTTTCAGCCTTTGTTCAAAAGCAACTTGATCTGCATTTGGGGTTAATTTTAAATAAACACGGTGAGAATGCGCATCCCATTGCTCCTTGGACTGCTGATATCCGCCCGCATTTTCGGTCCTTACGAATGCGTCGTATTTGATGGACGAATTTTCAGGAAAATCTTTCAGCACGCCGGTAACCACATATTCTTTGCGATTGGCATCCAGGCCAACTTGCAGTGATTTGCCCATCGGATCTTCTTTCCCGAAGATCGCTTTCGCCATGTTTTCGCTGATAACAATGCTGCTGAGATCTTGTAATGCTGTTTCAGTAGTGCCTTTTATGAGCGGGAAAGTAAAAATTTTCAAGAAATCAGGATCTGCGAACATGACCTGCTTGTCGAAATATTTTCCTTTATATTCCAAAACATCACTTCCGTTCACCACCCTTGTAATGCTTTCTATTTCAGGAAATTCCGCCTTCAAGGCAGGAGTTAAAGGAAATGGCATCGAGCTGGACGCTTGTGCCTTCTCCGGATCATTGGAAAAAAAGTAGGTTTGATAAATGCGCTCTTTGTCTTTATGAAAATTATCAAACGACAACTGAAAATAGGCTGTCAAAAAAAGAAAAGCGCTGATACAGAACGCAACAGACAACCCTGTAATATTAATAAACGCGTAACCTTTGCTTTTCCAAAGGTTACGCATTGCGATTTTGATGTAGTTTCTGAACATAGTGTTTGGTTGTTGGCTTTCGGCAGTCGGCCTTCAGCAATCAGCATTATGTATATTTGACATTTTAACATTTAAGAAAAAAAAGCCGAAGGCTGACGGCCGACAGCTGAAAGCCAAAGCCCTACTCGCTTTTCAATGACTTCACAGGATTTGTAATGGCCGCCTTAATCGCCTGCGTGCTGACCGTGATCATGGCAATAATAACTGCCAACGCGCCGGCCGCTGCAAACATCCACCATTGAATGCTGATTTTATAGGCAAAATCCTGTAACCATTGATTCATAATATACCACGTGAGCGGAGTTGCGATCAGCATGGAAATGATCACCAATTTGATAAAATCACCTGAAAGCAAACCTACAATGCTGCTAATGGAAGCACCTAAAACCTTCCTGACACCAATTTCCTTTATCCGCTGCTGCGCCGCAAAAGCCGCCAAACCGAACAAACCAAGGCACGAAATCAAAATGGAAATGATGGTAAATGAATTCACAATTCTTGCCGTACGCGCATCGGCTGCATAATTACTTTGGAAATCCTGATCCAGGAATGTATAAGAAAACGGCTCGCCCGGAACCACCGACTTCCATTTGGATTCCATGAAGGGAAGCACCTGGCTGACGTCCTTCGTATTGACGTGGGCAATGATGTAATTATGATTTGAATTCGCGCTCAGGAAAAAAGCATACGGTTCAATGGCTTTATGCAGATCCTGGTAATGAAAATCTTTCACCACGCCCACAATTTCAAGCGACCCAATGCCATTTTCACCCATATTGAAGTCAAGATGCTGCCCAACAGCCTTTTCCAGAGGAATGGCGAATTTCCGTAACGTTGCCTGGTTGACAACTATTTTATTATTGGTATCACCAGGAAATGCAGCGGAAAACATGCGTCCGGCGGCCATTTGGAAACCCATCGTTTGCATAAAATCCGGCGCAACCCAGTTGGTTTTTATTAGCCGATCTTCTTTCACACTTTGCCCCGGCAAAAAAACTGACATATCGCTTGGGTTCAGAATGCCTGGGTAAAAGCTGGTTCCCGATGCCGCAGTAATCTGATTATTCTCCAGCAACTCATTACGGAGGGCAGTATACGCTTTCCTGGATTCCTCACTGCGGAAGGGAATTACGATTTGCTGCTCTTTGGCAAAACCCAATGGTTGCTCCTGCATGAATTTGATCTGACCTTGAATCACCATGGTCGCCACAACCAAACCGATCGAGATCACGAATTGAAATACAACTAACCCTCTTCGTAATGCAGTGGCCGACACCGAATTGACAAATTTGCCTTTGATTACATCCAGCGGATTGAAAACGGAAAGATAAAAAGCAGGGTAACTGCCAGCCAGTAAACCGGTAATGAATGCCAGAACAACAAACGAGGCAATGATCTCCGGCATCAACAATTCTGTTAGCGATAATGTTTTATCGGAAAGCTGATTAAAGATTGGAAGAAACAAAATTACAAACGCAGCTGCAATGATCAGTGCCAGGAATGTCAGCACCATTGATTCGCCCAAAAACTGACCGATCAGACCGCTTTTCCCCGCGCCCATTACTTTTCTCATGCCCACTTCCGCCGCACGTTTCGCTGAGCGCGCTGTGGCGAGGTTCATAAAATTGATGCATGCAATGAGTAATGTAAATATGGCAATGGAGGCAAGTACGTAGAGATAAGTCGTACTGGTTGTGGGGGTTACAATTTTATCGATTTTGCTAAAAAGGTGAATATCCTTCACCGGCAGCAATGCAAGCTTTTTATCATAACCTGCGATTTTTAAATCCTTGCGGGCATATTTTTCAATAAATGAAGGAAGTTTCTGGCTGAATTTTTCTGCGCTCGTGCCTGGTTTAAGACGCAGATAATGGTAAAACATATTGTTATTGGTAAAATCCAGATCTGGCTGTCTCAAATAATCGCCTACCCAACCCACTTGCAGCGAGACGAAGTAATTGGCATCAATGTGCGACCTATCGCCCTGACTTTTGAAAACACCTGTCACCCGAAAATTTTCATTTTTTCCTGTTTTCCCACCAATCCGGATTGTTTTATCGAGCGCCGGTCCACTTCCGAAAATCTTCCGCGCAACTGCCTCTGAAAGTACCACCGAGTGGGCATCATTTAGTGACGTTTTAGGGTCGCCTTCCACAAATTCATAGGTGAAAACATCAAAAAACGTGGAATCCGCATGGATCCCCTTCGTTTCATAAAATGATTTTTCGCCTTGCCCGGGTTGATTTACAGTAAAAAGCGACTTGTCTTCCAAAAAATTTTGCCAAAGCCTCGTGACCTGGACCACTTCCGGAAACTCCATTTTTACAGCTTGTGCATAGGGTGCCGGGCCCCGCGGGTTATCCATTTTCTCACCATTGGACTGGACATTCTCGCTACGGAGAAGATAGAGGTCGTTAATGTGTTCGTGGTGTTGGTCAAAGGAAATTTCGCTTTGAATGTAAAGCAGCAACAACATGCAGCAAGTCATGCCCACTGACAGTCCGAACACATTAATGGCGGAAAAGAGCTTATTTTTAAGCACATTCCGCCATGCAATTTTGAGATAGTTTTTAATCATGGCTAAACTTTCTTATTAATGTTGATATCCGTCAAATCCAGCGATATCATTGGGTTGAAGAGGATATTTTATTTTCCATAGCTAAATAGATATTTCTACCTAATGAATAATTATACCACCGCAACGGAACGGATATTAAGCTATTGATTAACAGTTTCTTAGATTTAGTTTAAAACAACAAAAGTGTCCAGTTTCGGACACTTTTGTTCGGTATTGGACTGGTCGTTATCCTAGTTTGCGGGTCACGCCCATGTATTTGTTCATCCGTGCATATTCGAAGATAATTTCGTCCAGATCCGTTGCTCTCCCTATTGATGACCAGTGAGCTGAATGAATGTGCTTACCAGCAAAAAAATCAACCCATAAGGGCGACAAATTCATGTCAATTAAAATCTTCATGCGGCTAAAAACGGCATTTCAATTTCCTCAGAGCGCCAGGCGGCATAGGATAAGGCTTGTTTAATATCCTCGATTTCAATGTATGGATACGCTTTCAAGATATCTTCAAATGTGCTGCCAGAAGCCACAAGGCCCACTAAGGTTCCTACTGTAACCCGCATTCCGCGTAGGCAGGGCTTGCCCCCCATCATTTTCGGATCAAAAGTTATTCGGTCTAAATTCATAAGATCTGCATTCTTGTGTTCTCAAAAATAACCAATATTCCAAGATTTGCCTAAACATTTTGCATCACGCTGATCGATGTTAAAGCCAGCGCAGTCAAGCCGACTATCATTAATTATTCCGTTTTCAATGACTTTACCGGGTTCGTAAGTGCAGCTTTAATGCTTTGAAAACTAATTGTGACCAGTGCAATGACGATTGCCGTTGAGCCAGCCATTGCGAAAAGCCACCATTTTAGATCAATTTTGTATTCAAATCCACGCAGCCATTTGTCCATAAAATAATAGCCGACCGGTGAAGCCACAACAATTGAGATTAAAACCAATATTAAAAAATCTTTCGAAAGCAGTGAAACAATGGCGGTTACGGAAGCGCCCAACACTTTTCTGATCCCGATTTCCTTCATCCGCCGCTCAGCCGTGAATGTAGCTAGGCCAAACAATCCCAGGCTTGAAATAAGCACGGCTATGGTCGTGAATGTATTGAACAATGTGGCTGTTTTGGCCTCGTTTTTATAAAGCTTATCATAAGTTTCGTCCAGGAAATTGTATTCCAATGGATAATTGGGAATCATTTCTTCCCAAACTTTTTGCGTAGCCCGAATCGCTTCGGCATCTCTGCCCGGCTGCGCTTTTACATAAATTCCAAAGCTCCACGACAAGTCATTGAACAACACTAGCGGTTCGATCTTTTCACGCAGGCTTTTGTAATGAAAATCTTTCACAACCCCTATCACTACACCCTTTTTACCCTGAAAATTAAACCGTTTGCCGACAACCGGCTTTTTAAGCATTAACTTTTTAACTGCCGTTTCGTTGAGCACCACATTCTGCTTGTCGGTTAACCTTTTATCATCGAACCAGCGACCTTCGGCTATTTTTAACCCAAACATTGATTGAAAATTGGACTCGACTGCCATTTGGGAAACAACTGGATTGAAATCCTTTGGCCGACCATCCCAATCATACGATCCTGTGGTGCTGCTATTGATCTGCACAATACTCTGACTCGAAATGGTCACATCCGCAATACTCGACTCACGCAAAAGCTGCTCTTTGAAAGTGGCTGGCTGTATTTTGTTCTTCATCGCCCATGGCAACCTCAAACCAAATGCGTGCGCCCGGTCATAACCCAGCTCTTTTTCCCGAATAAATTTCATTTGCTGAAACACGACCAGCGCCGAAATGAGAAAAACCACGGTAACCGTAAATTGCAAAACAACCAGCCCTTTCCTGAAACCCGCATTCGAAGAACCCAGAACGTTACTTCCGCGGAGAATTTCAAACGGTCTAAAAGAAGATAGCAAAAGCGAAGGGTAAATGCCTGTCAGCAGGATTGCGGAAACAGTGGTTCCCAGCAGCACAAACCAAAGCGGCTTGTTCGAAAATGAAAGCGCAAAACTTTTCTCTGTAACATCATTAAATACCGGCATTAACGAATAAATCAGCACCAGTGCCAACCCAAAAGCCATCAGGCAAGTCAGCACAGATTCTGTCATAAATTGTGCAAAAAGATGCGAATGTTTTGCGCCGAGCAACTTTTTCACCCCCACTTCTTTCGATCTGACACTGGCTCTTGCGGTTGTAATGTTGACGTAATTGATGCACGCCACCAGCAAAATAACCAGGGCCATGCCAAAGAAAATGTAGATCGTCTTCCTATCGCCCTTACTCTTGTCTGAACCCTGGATTTCTGTGTTGAAATGCATGTTTGCCAAAGGCTCCGCTTCCAGCACGATATCTGACGAAGGATTTCCTTTGTCGTCTTTTTTAAACTTGGAAATCAGTGCGGTCAGTTTGGCAGCAACCTTTTTGCGGTCGGCGTCGTGCCTGAGCAGAATGAATGTCTGATAGTTAAACTGGTTCCAGCTCTTATCACCTTCATAAGTCTTCGGATTGGCCAGATAAGCACCCAGCGGCAAAATATAATCATATTGAAAGCTGGAATTTGGCGGGTTATTTTTATAAACTGCCGCAATCGTGTAGTCGAGCGTATCGATCCGAATAATCGTTCCGGCCACATTCGGGCGCCCGAACAATTGCTGCGCTTTGGCTTCTGTGATAGCAACATTTCGGATAGCCGAGCGAAACTGCGCGGCCGAACCATCCACAAACTGATAGTCAAACAGGCTGAACCAGTTTGTATCCACATACACTGCATTTTCGCCAATGATCTTCCGGTCACCAATGCGGACAGGGAGGTTAGAAGCAGCATTAACACGGCTTACCGCTTCGATTTCGGGAATAACCTTCGTTTCTTCGGCCAGCAAAAGCGGTGTGTTGGACCAATGCCAGGTTTCCTCTTTGCTTACTTTTAAATGCGTAACGATCCGGCTGATCCGCTCTGACTTCGCATGAAAATTATCAAAGCTCAGCTCATTCTGCACCCATAGCAGGATGAAAACGGCCGCCACCATTCCTCCGGTAAGTCCGGCAACATTCAAAGTGGTGAATAAGCCGGCACTCCGCAGGTTTCTTAAAGCGATCTTAATCTGGTTTCGAAGCATTGCATTTCGGTTTTAGGGATTTATTCACTTCTCAATGATTGGACTGGATCCAGCATAGCTGTTTTCAGACTTTGGTATCCGACTGTCAGAATGGCTACGCTCATCGCCAGCAAGGCTGCAACTGCAAAGTACCACCATGAAATGGATATGCGATAAGGGAAATCCTGCAACCAGATGTCCACTGCATAATAGGAAAACGGTAACGCTACGACAATCGCAATCCATACGAGTTTGATAAAATCGGAGGATAACAATGCTGCAATACTGGCTGCGGAGGCTCCCAGCACTTTTCGAATGCCAATTTCCTTAACCCGTGTCTCAGCATTAAAGGTGGCCAGGCCGAACAAGCCGATGCAGGAAACAAAAATGGATAACATGGCTGCCAGCGTGATCATTTGTTTCCATTTCGCCTCGGATTCGTAACGCTTCCGATTTTTTGCGTCTTCAAACTGATACTCGAACGGCATGAACGGCACGTATTTGCGGAATATTTTTTCAACCGTTTTTACTGTTTCTACCGTGTTTCCACTCGCTAACTTTAAAAACAATGTGCTCTTTCCATAATTCGGGTCCTGCGTCATCAGCAAAGGTTTTATTGTGTCTTTCAGCGATGCATAATGGTAATTTTTCACCACGCCTATAACGGTCATTTTCTGGTTTTTCCATTCAAAATTGATGACCTTACCGACCGGATTTTCCCAGCCTGCACGCTTCACAAACGCTTCATTCACCACAACCGATTGCATTGGGTCGGATGGGAAACTTTTGGAGAAATTACGGCCTTTTACTATCGGAATTTCGAGGGTTTTCAGGAAGTCATCATCGACTCCGATGTATCCAAAATCTATTTTACCTGTCTCAATATCACCAAGTGTGCCATTATAGTTGCCATTGAAAGCACCCACTTTTTCAATTCCCGCAATGGTCTGCAATTCTTCTTTGACAACATCCAGATATTGTTCCCCTGACATTCCGCGCCCCAGGCTAAAACTCATCAGGTTTTTATCGTTATAACCCAGGTTTTTGTTAGTCAAATATTCGAATTGAGAATAGATGACGATGGTGCCGATAACCAGACAAACCGACAATGAAAATTGGAAGACAACCAGGCCTTTCGTCAGGTAATTTTTCTGCGTCAGTTTGGTGCGGTTGTACAATGTTTGCGCAGGACTGAAACCCGAAAGCACTAATGCAGGATAGAAGCCGGCAACCAGTCCTGTAATGAAGAATAAGGCGAAATATCCGGACACGAGCTTCATATCCAGCAGATAAGAAAGCGCCAATTGCTTATTGGCCAACTCATTGAAAGTAGGCAAAACGGCGAGCGTTAAAATGATGGCGAAGGAGAAAGCGATAAACGACAGCAGGAAAGACTCACCAAGAAACTGATACATTAATTGTTTACGCTGACTTCCCACCACCTTGCGAATGCCAATTTCCTTCGCGCGCTTTAACGATCGGGCGACGGTTAAGTTCACAAAATTGATACAGGCAATGAGCAGTATAAAGATCGCTATGCCGGAAAGAATGTATGAATAAATTGGACTGCTGCCGCGACCAAGTCCATTCCGTAAATCGCTTGTCTCGCTATCCAAATGAATATCCAGGAAAGGCTGCAGGCTGAAACTGATCTTCTGGTCGAAATCTTTGATCTTGCTGATTTCCTCTGCTGACTTGGTCTTGAATACCTGGTTTAATTTTGGAATGACCGTTCTGTAATCTGCCTTTTCATGTAGTAAAACAAAGGTGTTCATGTAAAAACCCAACCACTCCTTATCTGTCCAGCCTCTTGTAACCTGCAATTCAAAAGGGATTACAGCACCGAATTGGATGGAGGAATTTTGCGGACACTTCTTGGCAACTCCCGACACGACCAGCTTCTCGAAGTTATCACCGATTTTCAGCTCAATCGTTTTCCCGACGGCATCCTTTGTATTAAAATATTTCTCTGCAACCTCTTCTGTCAGCACAATGGAATTGACGCTGGCAAGCACTGTTTTGGGATCCCCCGCAACGAGCGGCATCGAAAAAACGGTGAAGAAATTATTATCGGCAAAAAGCACTTCTTCGCTCAGCAGCTCATTTCCTTTTCTGGTGACAAATGTGTTGCTCTGGGCTCTCACAATGTCCTTAATCTCCGGAATTTCCTGCTTGAAACTTGGCCCGTGAATGGTGT